>CAWHVJ010000011.1:0-122180 GCA_963832795.1 uncultured bacterium | reverse complement strand
CTGTTGACCCGATCGAGTTCGAACAGCTGGCGCCGCTGCTCGAACCGTATTCACTCCGTATGCGGGAAACGTTGCAGGAGGCCGGAGACCCGGCGGACTACGTCTACTTCCCGACCAGCGGGATCATCTCGCTTCTGACTGTGCTCGAAAACGGGATGATGATCGAGTTCGCGACCGTCGGTCGCGAAGGGATGACCGGTACGCCAATCCTCCTGGGACTCGAGGAATCGAACCTCGCCCTGGTGTCGCAACTTCCCGGGACGGCGTTCCGAATGCGAACCGCAGCGTTGCTCGGCGCGATTGATCGCCTTCCGGCTTTCTCCGCCGTGCTCCGTGTGTATGGCGGTGTGATGTTCGCGTTCCTCGCCCAGTCGGCGGCGTGCAACCGGGCGCATATCGTCGATGAACGGCTCGCGCGTTGGCTGCTGATGATCCACGACCAGGCCGGCGGAAACGATTTCCGAATCACCCAGGAGTTCCTGTCACACATGCTGGGCGTCAGCCGGCCCAGCGTAGCCGCCTCAGCGGCTGGTCTCCATAAGGCCGGGTTGATCAACTACCACCGAGGGGACATGACCGTCATCGACCGCCCCGGGCTCGAGGCGGCCGCCTGCGAGTGCTACGGGGTCATTCGTGGGCAGTTCGACCGCCTCCGGGCTCTCCGGCACTACTAAATCCGCGCGAGGAGCTCGCCGGCGCGCCTCCGCCCGGCCGCGTAAGGCCGCCGCGTCGCACCCGTAGCTATGGCCGGCCGGGTGCCTGCGTCGCCGCCGGCACCCGCAGCCAGCAAATCAGACGGGGAACGCGATTCCGAGCGAGACCATCGCGTCCACCATGTCCCAGGTGTACTCGCGACTCAAGGCGCCGTCTTTCCGGGAGACATGAGGGAACGGCCTGTCCAGCCCGGTGACGATCGCGGATTCGCCGTCTGTGAAGTGAAGGTCCCGCCGCGCTATCAGTTCCTGACGGCGGGGACCCTGGATGAAGTTCCTCTTGAACGCCGAGCTGTGTCTCACGGTGCACGCCTTTCCTGGTGACACTTGAGGGCGGGCTTGTTTGGGAAGCCCGCCGGGTACGGCGACCGCCCAGGCTGGGAGCGCCGGGCCTCTTATCCTTTGCTCGAAGCCACGAGCTCACCTTCACTGTCTGCCGCCCGTGCGGCCGGCATCGTCCCCATCTCATGGTCCACCTGTTCGCGCGCACGCTTCGGGTCGGCGGCGTTGCTCGCAAGCCCGGCGGGGAGGTAGGACTCCACGCTGTCGGGGTGGCTCGCCAGCCACGCCTGGTGGTTGGTCCGGTGGAACCAGTTAGTCAGCCGTGGCAACGTTGGTTCACCTCTTCCTTGCTCGAGCTGCGCGAAGACACACGGCGACGGCGGCCGCGATAACCGACGAGCGCCAGGCCAATCACGAACTTCTTGACGGTGCCGCTCTTCGCCTGAACGTCGGGCTCCGACGATTCCTCGCCGGCGACCCGGGCGGACTTCGCCTCGGCCTCCATCGCCCCGAGCCGTGTGTAGTAGTCGGGAAATTCGTTCAAGTGTGCGAGGGCGATCTTGCCCGTCGTCAAGGGGTCGTCATCGGTGACGTTGGTGGAAGGGTCCGCGTTCCCATGTTCCGCCTCCACATCCAGTCCCGAGCGGAATTGCTCCAGATCGAACCCAACCCGCGCGAAGTCGACAGCCAGGCCCTCGGCGATGCTGCGTGCCTCGCCGAGGCCATACGTTCGTTTCATTGTTCACTCTCCATCTGTGATGAACTTGTCCTCGAAGGGCGTTCTCGCAGGCGCCGTCAGCGCCACCGGCCCCGGCCCAAGACACCTGAAACCGCCAGTACAAGCACGACCACGACCACCACAAGGATGAGGTTGCTTGTGAGGACGAACGCGCCTCCCCCGAGAAGCAAGAGAAGCAGCAGGATAAGTAAGAGAAGCCCCATTGCGAATTCCTTTCCTGGGCCGCGACGGCCCGGTTCCTGGTGTGATCGTGCGCGGTTGCCCGGCGCAATCACGGTTTCTAAGCTCACCAGCGATGCCCAAGCGGGCCGTATACCGGTTAGCGTCCGGGCACAGCCGCGAACGCCACCGCACGACCGAGACTCGGAACAGCGGGAGGGCCGCAGGCGGAGCCGTAAGACGCGACTCCGAGAGCGTTGATTGTGAGAACCAGCGAACGATTCGGAGCATCGTTCCACGAGAGGACCGCTGTGTAGGTCGAAGCAGCCGTGGTGACGGCGAAGACACCGGGCGTGTCGGTCAGCAACGCCGCTATCTCCGCTCTCGCCGCTTCCACAGGCACCCATCTGGAGGGACACGTCGCGAGGACGACGTCGTGTACAGCGCCAGGCGTTTCATCTTCCAGGCACGGCAGCACCGGACCATTTCGGGAGGGGATGGTCCCGCATGTGATGTGCTGAACGACAAGCTGTGAGACGGCCGCGCCGGCGTTGGCCGTGAGAAACGCCCCCAGCGCGGAGTCGACCGCCGGGACACCGACCGACACGTTCCCCATCTGAAATGTGCTGTCGGAGGCAGGGGCGGGCGTCGATTGGACCGGGGGTTGAGCAGCAACTGCGCTAGTTTGGCGTGTCACGTGCCAACCCAGCAGGGCCATACCCACGACAAGACTGAACGCCACACCGACCCCCAGGACCCGGCCTAACGATGCGAGCCCCGTTGCGTCTGTTCTGTCCGTGGGTCGTAGCGAGCGCCACGTGGGCCGGTCGAAATCGGCCTGCGCTTCAGACGGGCCGGCGACCCATCCCTCGGCCGCATGTCGCACAGGCGCAGGCTCTTCGGTGGAAGGGAGCTGTTCCGCTCCCGCGGCCGGGCCTGCTCCACGTTCCCCTCCGTACCTCCACGGGGGTGTGACGTCGGGCGCCACGAGGCGCTCGTCGTCGAGTCGCGTATGACGACTGCAGCTGTCAGAAGGGTGGCGAGCAATGATGGCGGCCCCTGGGGCCGCCGCCACTACAACCGTCGACCGGTGCCTGGTGAACATGCGCGTGAGCTTCCCTTCGACCATGGCACCGGCCAACATCTCGTGATGAGCAGTCAGTTCGTTGCGACGAACTCGGCAGCAACGGCGCCGTCCACCAGCTCGCTGAATACCTCGTGGTACTGCATCATTGCCGCGCGAAGGTCGTCCGTCGGAACGGGGTTCCTCTGGTTCTTGAGGACGACATCGTGAGCCGCCCGGTACGCCTGCACGGCGCGCGGATGGTCCACCGAGAGCGCGCTCGCGCCTTGCTCGAACTCAGCAGCCGGGTATCCACGAGCGACGACCACCTCCCCGACGAGGTGATCGGCGGCGGTGAGTGCTTCTCCCGGCTCGTCGACGAAATGCGCCTGCGTTGACGTCCAGCTCCGGGTGTAGCGGTCCACTTCGATCGCCGAGAGCGTGCGCACCGGGAACAGGTTCGCCCGTTCCTGGCGCTTCAGCAGGTCTTGCTCGGCACCCGAACGGCCCTGGTCTTCTACGGCCTTGGCGTATTCGGGGCCAAAGCCTTCCTGAAGCTGCGTCGTCTGCCGGGCGTTCCGCCGCTGCCTCGCGGCGATGAACACGCCGGCGATCACGAGAATCGCCGCCACCGCGGCCACACCGATCGCGATAATCATCCAGGTTTCCATGTCTTCCTCCGACGCCACCTGGCGTCCTCTGTTGTGCGCGACTCGTCGCGCTACGACGTGAATTGGCGTCTCGGGCGCGACGCGTGGCTGCTAGGTCACGCGCCGGGCTCTCTTATCGAATGCGCCGACGCGACAGGCGCCTTCGCTCAGCCAGCGCCATTACCAGCCCCGCCGTAGTCAGCATCGCCGCAAGACCCACCATCCAGGGCTCCGGCTGGGACGTTCCGTCACGCCCGGTGAATCCGGCGTTCCCGGCGGCGGGCGGGCCCGGTGTCCCCACTACCCGCGGGACAATCACGGGGACGACGCCGGGAGGGGCGACCACCGGCACGAGTACCTCCACAATCCCCGGCGGGACAACTACCGGCGGGAGAACTACCCGCACAACTCCCGGCGGGACGACGACGGGGGGCACGACGATGGCGTTCGGGGGCGCGACCGGCACCACCCCCGGCGGAACAAGGACCGGCACGATCTCCGGCAGGTCACTCCCTGGGGGGACGATCGGGACGATCACCTCCACCGGGATCGACGTTGGCGTTGCCGTCGGGGACGCGGTCGCCGACGCCGTGGCGGATGCCGTCGTTGTCGCGGTGACCGTCGCCGAACCTGTCGGTGTTGCAGACCCTGTCGGTGTCGCAGACCCTGTCGGCGTCGCAGACCCTGTCGGTGTCGCAGACCTTGTCGGCGTCGCAGTTCCTGCCGAGGTCGGTGTCGCTGTCAACGTCGCGGGCGCGGCAATCTGGTTCGTAACCGTGGCCTGGCACTTGACGAACGCGCCACCGCCGTTGCCCGAACCGTTGCACTGTTCGACGTGCACTGGCAGCGTCGTGGTATTCCCGGACGCCCCGAACACTGTGCAGTTGAACCCGGCGCTCGTTCCGCCAGCCCCTGAATCGTTGCATTGGCCAACCGTCGCGGCCGCGACCGAACTGGCGGTATTCACCGGTGTGCAGATCCCACCGGGAGGGACGGGAATGCACTGGTACACGGTAGCGGCGGTGATGCCTCCGGTTGGGCTGGTGCTGAAGTGATTCGTGACCGTCACCGTGCAGATCACGACGCCGCCGCCACCGTTACCGGAGCCGTTGCATTGCTGGATGAGCGTGACTGGTTGTGCGGACGTCGTTGTCGTGGTGGTGCAACCAGTTGTCGCGCCGGCACGGATAGGCCCGGCAGCGTCCAGGCACGTCGTCATGGTCACCGTGGAAGGCGCCGTGGCAACACCCGCGCCTGTGACATAGTTGTCGACGGTGACGGTGCAGGCGATGCCCTGTCCGCCAACATTCTGAACACCGTTGCACTGCGGTGGCACGGCGGCCGCACCCGCGTCATCGGGCGTCTGGCCGAAGAGGCCGAAGGCGAGCAGGGCGACGGCCAGCACGAGCACGACACCCGCCGGGTACAACCGGCGGCGGGCATTCGTGGGCGATGGCCGAGAATTCGGTGTCGTCAACGCTGAGCGTTCGTTATCCGTCTGGCTTCCATTGCGTCCGATCTTCATTTCGTTCCAACCCGTGGGGATCCTCCTGTTCCTAATGCGACCATCCTCGTCGTTGGAATGGGTCATATGACATGGTCGAGCGGTCCCATCTGCTCGTGCCGCCTGGCCCAATCCACGTCGTCAGGCCCGGGGTTCGCCATCCGCGAGCTGCCTTCCGCGCCCCGTCGGCGGCACCGACGAGCAGCGCTCGACCAGGTCGTGGCGCTCGCGGTCATCACGCCGCGGGAACGGCGCGAAACTCGCCCAGAAAAGGAGCGACAGCGACAGACCGATCACGCCGACGACCATGAGGATGGCACCGACGACCTTGATGTCGATGCCCGCCACTGATGTTTCGACCGCCCATGCGAGGATGGCGCCAACTGCCATGAGCAGGAGGCTGAGGGCGATGCTTCCGTTGTTCATTTCGTTCCAACCCTTCCTACGCCGAGTTCATCGACGACCGCCGCGAACAGGTCAGATAAGCCCGTGGCTGGCGCGAGATGTGACTGCCCGAAAGACGACGATGAGGGCGAGCGCCCCCAGGGTGGCGATAACAAGGCTCCGTACGTTGAAGCCGGTGACGTCACCGTAGCCAAGCGCCACGCTGACAAAGCCCCCAACGAGGGCGCCGGCCACGCCCAGGAGGATAGCGATGACCACGCCGCGGAGGCCGAAACTCCCGCCGCCGAGCACAAGTTCAGCGATGAACCCGGCCACGAGGCCTACGAAGATCCAGGTGAGCAGTCCCACTGAGGTTTCTCTTTCCCGACCCGAGGCGCGAGCCTCGATCATCCCGTCCGCTGTACAACAGGGCCGGAACGATTCAATGCTTCTGGGGCGCTTGACCCCAAGAAGATCACCTCGGTTCCTATGCTGCGCTGGCCTGTCTGCAGGAAACTGACACAACCCGCTTAACCGACGTCATGTGGTGACCGCGCGAGCGCCTCTCGTCGATCAAGCGCCCCATCTGGTGGGCGCTGACGTCCAACCCGCTACACTGGAGGCTCACGCAGGAGGCCGGTATGGGCAGCGAACTGGAACGCGCACGAGAGCTACGGAAGGCGTACGACGAAGCAGTTGTCCAGGAGGCCAGGGAGCTGGCAGGCCCGTTCATGACCGTCTCCGGCGCGCCCATCGAGCGCCTCTACGACGCCACCGACGTCGCGGACATCGATTACGAGCGCGACATCAACCTCCCCGGCTCCTATCCCGTTCACGCGCGGCGTCCACCGCACCGGCTACCGCGGCAAGCCCTGGACGATCCGCATGTTCAGCGGCTTCGGCTCCGTCGAAGAGACCAACCAGCGCTACAAGGACCTGCTCGCCGCCGGCAACAACGGCCTTTCCGTCGCCTTCGACATGCCCACGCTCATGGGCTACGACCATGACGACCCCTGGGCCGAGGGCGAGTTCGGCAGCTGCGGCGTCGCCGTCGACTCCCTCAGCGACATGGACATCCTGCTGCGCGACCTCCCCCTCGACCGCATCACCACGTCCATGACCATCAACAGCCCCGCGCCCGTCATCTGGGCGCTCTTCATCGCCGCCGCCGAAAAGCGCGGGGTCCCGCGCGCGAAGCTTGCCGGCACCCTCCAGAACGACATCCTCAAGGAGTACATCGCCCAGAACGAGTACATCTACTCGCCCGAGCACTCCATGCGCCTCGTGACCGACACGATCGAGTTCGCCTCGAAGGAGATGCCGCTCTGGAACCCCGTCAGCGTCAGCGGCTACCACATCCGCGAGGCCGGCTCGACGGCCGCCCAGGAGCTCGCCTTCACCCTCGCCGACGGCATCGAGTACGTGAAGTGGGGGCTCGCCCGCGGCCTCGACATCGATTCCTTTGCCGGCCGCATCAGCTTCTTCTTCAACAGCCACAACGACTTCTTCGAAGAGGTCGCGAAGTTCCGCGCCGCCCGCCGCATCTGGGCGCGCCAGATGCGCGAACGCTTCGGCGCGAAGAGCGAACGATCGTGGCTCATGCGCTTCCACACCCAGACCGCCGGCGTCTCGCTCACCGAGCAGCAGCCCGAGGTGAACCTCGTCCGCGTCGCCATCCAGGCGCTCGCCGCCGTCATGGGTGGCACCCAGTCCCTCCATACCGATGCCATGGACGAAGCGATGGCGCTCCCCAGCGACAAGGCCGCCCGCCTCGCCGTCCGCACCCAGCAGGTCATCCTCCACGAGAGTGGCGTCGTCAATACCGTCGACCCCCTCGGCGGCTCCTACTTCGTCGAACGCCTCACCACCGACATGGAGACGCAGGTCCTCCGCTACTTCGAGCAGATCGAAGCGCTCGGCGGCGTCATCCCTGCGATCGAGACCGGCTTCTTCCAGAAGGAGATCGCCGACGCCTCCGCCCGCTTCCAGCGCGAGGTCGATACGCGCGACCGCATCGTCGTCGGCGTGAACGAATACGTGCAGAACGAGCCCTCCGAGATCCCGCTCCTCCAGTTCGATCCCGAGGGCGAGCGCCGCCACCTGGCGCGGCTCAAGAAGCACCGCGCCGACCGCGACGCCTCCGCCTGGGCCGCCGCCATGAGCGCCCTCGAAACCGCCAGCGCCGAAGCGACGCACGAACACCATGCCCTTCATCCTCGACGCCGTGAACGCCGGCGCGACCGCCGGCGAAATCTGCACCATGTGGCGCAAGGTCTACGGCGAATACAAGGAACAGGTCGTCGTTTAGCGCCGCGTCCGTGGGTCGAGCGCATCGCGCAGCTCACCGTCTCTTGTCAGTACGGCGACCGTCCAAGGGAGCCGATGTGATCTCGACTACCGCCGCCCATCGCCTCAGAGCCCGTCGACCCCCCGGCCTCTAGCGTCGCGTCCGTGGGTCGAGCGCATCGCGCAGGCCGTCGCCCAGGAACGTGAAGCACAACATCAGCGTCGCGACGAACGCCGACGGCACGAGGATCAGCCACACGTTCACCCGCACGAACTGCTGGCCTTCGGACACCAGCGTCCCGAGGCTCGCCGTGGGCGGCGGAAGGCTGAAGCCGATGAAGGACAGTACCGCCTCGGCGAAGATCGCGGACGGGATGCCGAACGTCACGGCCACGATGATCGGCCCCAGCGTGTTCGGCAGCATGTGGCTGAAGACGATCCGACGCGGCGATGCCCCCAGCGATCGCGCGGCAATCACGTACTCCGCTTCGCGCAGGGCGAGCATCTGCCCGCGCACCAGCCGCGCCAGAGTCACCCAGGCCACGCAACCGATCGCGAGGATGACCTGCAGGATCGGCCCCGGCAGTCCGGGGATCTGCGGGTCGCCCCCGCCGATGACCGGCCACCCCCGCTCCGACAGCACCGCCCGCATGATGATGATCGCCAGCAAATCCGGGAACGCATACATAAGGTCCGTGAACCGCATCAGGATGTTGTCGCTCCACGTCCCGCCCAGCGCTGCGCCCGCGCCCACGCTCAACCCGATCAGCAGCACGACGAGCTGCGTCCCCAGCCCGATCTTCAGCGACAGCCGCAGTCCCTCCCACGACCGCGCCCAGTTGTCCCGCCCCAGGTTGTCGGTCCCGAAGAAGTGCGTGGAGTCCGGGTTCGTCAGCAGGTCCGTGTACTGCTGCTCGGTTGGCGTGAACCGCTCGATCGCCGGCACCGTCGCAGTCAGGATCGCCATCAGCACCAGCAGCCCCAGCATCACGCCCGCCACCACCGCCAGCCGGTTCCGCCGCAGCCGGTCGAACGCCTGGCCCCAGAGCCCGCGCTCCTTCCCATGGAACTCGAACTCGGCGCTCGCCAGCGTGCCCGCGTGCTCGGCCGCGCTCACTGGTAGCTGATCCGTGGGTTCACGATCCCGTACGCGATGTCCACGGCGAGGTTGAGCACCGCGATGGCGAAGGCGTACAGGAGCGTCGTCCCCATGATCAGCCCGTAATCGCGGTTCTGAACCCCGTCCACGAACGCCCGCCCGATGCCCGGTATCGCGAAGTACTGCTCGATGATGAACGATCCCGTGATCAGCCCCGCGAGGATTGGCCCGAGCACCGTCAGCACCGGTACCATCGCGTTCCGCACGGCGTGCCTCACCACCACCCGGTACTCGACGAGCCCCTTCGCCCTCGCCGTCCGGATGTAGTCCTGCCGCAGCACCTCCAGCATCGATGCCCGCGTGATCCGCGCGATGAACGCCGCCGGGAAGAGCCCGAGCGCCACCGTCGGCAGCACCATCGAACGTGGGTTCCCGAACTCCCAGCCGATAACGTTGAACCACCCGAATCGCAGCCCGAACACCAGCACGAGGAATACGGCCACCACGAAGTTCGGCACCGCTGCCCCAAGCGTCGCCACGAATACGGCGACATAGTCCAGCGGCCCGTTCTGCTTGACCGCCGACAGCACGCCGAGTGAGAGACCCACGACGAGGCTGAACAGGAACGCGCAGATTCCCAGTTCGAAGGTCGTCGGGAATCCGTCCTTGATGACGTCGGTCACCGGGCGGTCCTGCCGGAACGACGTTCCCAGGTCGCCGTGGGCGAGGTTCTGCAGGAATGAGACGTACTGCTCGGAGATCGACCCGTCGAGGTTGTACTTCCGCTCCAATGCTTGCTTCACTGCTGGCGAAAGCGTCTTCTCCTGGTCGAACGGTCCGCCGGGCACGGCGTGCATCAGGAAGAACGTCAGTGTGGCGATCGCCCACAACATTGGAACGAGCACCAGGACGCGGCGAAGGACGTAGCTGGTCACGGTGGGCTCCTTGCCTTAGCGACATTCCGTGGGCCGGCCGGCGCAACGGCCGGCCCACGGGCGCCGGTGGCTTACTTCGTGAGCGACCAGGCTTCGATGTTCCAGTCCCCGGCGAGGTACGCGTCCTGCGGGTTGGCGAACTCTTCGGGGCCTTTGAGCTTCGGCTTCACCAGGTAGTTGAAGCTCTCCTGGTACAACATGGCGCCGGCCAGCATCGGGTTATCGCTCAACATCTTGTTGATGTCCCGGTACTGGCTTCGCCGTTCCTCGTCGTTGGTGTTGAAGGCGGCCTTCTTCAGCAGGTCGTCCAGCGGCTGATACGAGATGCCGTAGTGGTTGTTGCTCCCGCCGGTGTTGAACAGCCCATTCACCCAGTTCTCCGGGTCCGGGTAGTCCTGCGTCCACCCACCAAGGAACAGGTCGTAGTCCATCGACGTGAACCGCGCAGACCGCGTCTTGCTGTCCACCACCTGGATGTCGATGTCGATGTTCAGGATCTTCTTGAACTGCTCCTTCAGGAACTGTGCCGTCGTCGTCCGGTCGGGCGTGTCATTGATGACGATGACGAGCGTGGGGAAGCCCTTCCCATCCGCGAAGCCGGCGTCAGCGAGGTTCTTCTTCGCCTGGTCAGGGTTATAGCCGACGTCGGCCTTGAAGGTGTCCTCCTTGATGCCGCCGCCAACCACCGACGGGGGCATCCACGTCGTGCTCGGGATGTACGCGCCCTTGAACGCCACCTTGTTCAGCGTGTCGCGGTCGATCGCCTGCGACAACGCCAGGCGAACCTTGTAGTCGTCGAGCGGCTTGTGCTGCAGGTTCATGTGGACGGCCCTCGTCGTCACGCCGCCGATCTGGAAGAACTCCTTGCCCAGCGTCGGGTCGGCCTTAATGGTTTCCAGGTTGACGAGGTTCGCCCGGGCGATTTGCAGCTGGTCCGCGCGGTACGCGTTCTCCGCGACGTCGAGCTTGTCGATGTACTTCATCGTGACCTTGTCGATGTTCGCCGGTGTCCCGGCGTAGTTGTCGTTCCGCACGAGGACAAGCGAATCCTTCGGCGTGTAGCTCTGGATCTTGTAGGGGCCGTTGTAGGCCAGCTTGTCGACCGTCGGCCACTGCTCGCCGGGGGTCTTCACGATGTGCGCGGGCACCGGGTATGTCATCCACAGCGAGAGAATGAGCGGGAACGTCGGCTGTGCGTTCTGGAGGCTGAAGACGACGGTAGTGTCGTCTGGCGCTTTCACGCCGAGCGCCTGCCGCAGCGACGTCTTCTCTGCGTCGCTCTTACCGTTTGCCGCGTAGTAGGCGTCGCACCCCACGATGTTCGAGATCGTGTCCTTGTAGTTGCCGGCGTTATCCGGGTCGCACGTCCGCGTGATCCCGGCCACGAAGTCGTTCGCCGTGAGCGGCGCTCCGTCGGACCACTTCAGCCCGGACTTCAACTTGATGGTGTACGTCTTGCCGTCGGACGAGACCTGCGGCGCCGCCGCCGCCATCTCCGGCTGGGGCTTGAGGTTTTCGTCCAGGCGGTAGAGGCCGCGCCAAGCCATCCGCTCCAGGCCGATGTCCTGCGCGAACTGCGACCAGTGGGGATCGAACGATTCTTGTTCGACGTACTGGATCGTGATCTCTCCGCCTTTTTGCGCAGTGACAGTTCCGCTACTTCCGCTGGTCGGCGTTCCCGAACTGCTGTCGTCGTCGCCACAGGCAGCGGCGAATGCCAGTACTCCTACCAGTGCAGCGAGACAAACCAACTTCCACCACGTTTTCTCCCTCATTCGTGGTCCCTCCTCATTGGGCGTTTGCCCGCGCGTAACGTGCGACCGGAATACCTCAAAGTCAATACAGGGTTATCCTGTAAATGATCGGTACGGATCGATTTCACACGTCCGTCACACAACTGTGAAACTAATACCGATTCCATGAGAAAACACCGTGACTAAAAAACGAAAAAGCCTTCACAATTAGATCCGAATGTGAGCTGCCGCCATCCGCGAGCAGTACGAGGGTGGGTGCCGCGGCACCCCCTAACGGCGCCGGTGGATCAGCGCCGTAACAAAGCCGGGATCGGGGCTTGTGTTTCCTGCCCGGCCTTTGCGATACTCCCGGAGCCGCGCGCGCCCAGGGTCGTGTCCGCTCCACATCCTGGCCCGCGGCTTTACTGTGTCTGCCGGAGTAGCGTCCTTATCGGGCCAGTAATGCGGTTCCCGCGATGGTGCCCGTGCTGGTTCGGCGCGCGGTGACGGTCGCAGGCAAGCGCACCTCGAACACCGCCCCACCGTCGTTGCCATTCGCGGCTGTCACCGATCCGCCGTGAGCTTCAACGAGTTGTTTGACGATGGCGAGTCCGAGTCCGGCGCCTCCCGTCGAACGCGCCCGGGACTTATCGGCGCGGTAGAAGCGCTCGAAGATGAACGGCAAGTGCTCCTGCGGAACGCCGGGACCTGTGTCAGCCACGACGAGCACCACGTCGTCGCCATCGACGTGCAGGTTCGCATGAATCGACCCGCCGGCCGGTGTGTGGATGATCGCGTTCTCCAGCAAATTGCGAATCACCTGGCCGAGCCGCCCGCGGTCGCCCGCCACTACCGGCAACGCCGCGTCGCTGCGTGTCTCCAAGTTGACGCCCTTGGCCGTCGCCCGCGCCGCGACCAGCGCGGCTGCCTGGTTCAACACGCGTTCCAACGCGACTTCCTCCATCACGAGCTGCTGCCGGCCGGCGTCGGCCAGCGAAAGCTGCTCCAGGTCGTCCACCAGGCGCGTCAGCAACCCCGCCTCTTCCTGCAACGACGCGATCACGGCCTGGTCCGGCGCCACCACGCCGTCAGCGATTGCGTCGAGATACCCCGAGACGTTGTTGAGGGGAGTGCGGAGTTCATGCGCGATGTCAGACGTCATCGTCTTGCGCAGGGCCTCGTTTCGTTCGAGCGTCTCCGCCATTGCATTGAACGCGTGGCCGAGCGTGCCCACCTCGTCTGAGGACCGGATCGGCACCCGTTGCTCGAGGTCCCCGGCTTCCAGCCGCTTTGCCGCGGCCGTCAGCGACTCCACCGGCCCGACGACGCGACGCGAAATGGCAAAAGCCGCCACCGCTGCGATGAGGCTGACGACGCCTACGGCCACGATGAGGCGCTGGTTGAGCGTGGAAATGTCCTGCCGCTGGTCCTGGTCATATGCCGCTACGAAGCCCGGCGCCGCCCGGATGACGTATCCCTCCCCAGTGTTCGAAGCGAAAAGCACCGGCTCAGCGTCCTGCCCCACCGAGACCGGCACTTCCTGGATCGGCTCGGGCGACTGGGACGGGTCGGTCCGCAGCCCCGTTCCCCGCGATGCCGGCGCTCGCACGATACGGAACTTGACGCTGTCGTTGGTGGACGCGGCTGAGTAGTGCATCGCGATGCCCACAGCGATCAGCGCTGTTACGGGGATGGCCACCATCGCCAGGAAAATGCGGAAACGAAGGCTATGGAGCATCAGTCGGTCCGGCGAAACGGTAGCCCAGTCCGTAGACCGTCTCAATGTAGATCGGCCGATCAGGTCCTGGCTCGATCTTCTTTCGGAGATTGCGAATGTGGGCGTCGATCGTGCGCTCGAGGCCCTCGTAGTTGAACCCAAAGGCGGTCTCGAGCAGTTCCAAGCGCGTGAACGCCTTTCCCGGCTCGGCAGCCAGGGTCTGCAGGAGCTGGAACTCCTTGCGGGTCACGTTCGTGTTGCGGCCCTGGACGCGCACCTCATGGCGGCGCCCGTCGATGACGAGAGGCCCGAAGCGCATCTCCGTCACCGAAGACGCTTCCGGCGGAGCCTTCCGCCGCAGCACGGCGCGTACACGCGCGACGAGTTCGCGTGGGCGGAACGGCTTCGTCACGTAGTCGTCGGCGCCGAGGTCGAGGGCGAGCAGCGTTCCCATCTCGTCCGTCCGCGCCGTCACGAGAATGATGCCGATGTCCGATTCGTTCCGAAGCAGCCGGCAGACGTCGAATCCATCCATCTCGGGCATCATGACGTCGAGGAGTACGAGGGACACGGGATGACGGCGAGCGAGCTCCAAACCCTCGCGCCCGTTGCGCGCGACGGTGACTGGATAGCCGTCCCTATCCAGGTACAGGCGGATGAGCTCCGCGGTCTTCGGGTCGTCTTCGACGACGAGAACGCCTGGTTTCATCCTGCTCCAACGTCGCGACCCCGGGGCCGGCTCCCGTGGGTACGCTGCAGAGTGAACCTGCTTCCCCGTTGTTGACGCCGGGGAAGCAGGTGAGGGAACCCCGGCACGATGACCGGTTAGGGCGACATTATGGGTGCGGCAACGCCAAAGTTGTGAAGAAGCGATGCAGTTTCGCGCAAGATGCTCGTCCGGCGGCCCGCCATGGTAGGTGCAGCGCATGGCCCGCAACCGTGTACACTCGCCCGCCATGACTGAACAGGCCTTCAGCGCTGAGCCCATAGCAGTGGTGGATGTTGCGGTGATCCCGGGAACAGAAGGCCCGCCTGACCAGGGCGGCCTGCGAAACCCGTTCTCCACCGCTGGCTACCGCGTCTGGTGGCTGGCATCGGTCGTGGCGGGGCTCGGTGTGGGCGTCCAGACGACGACCGTGCCGCTGTTCATCAAGGACCGGGTGAGTGTCGATCACCGGGAGTTGGCCATTGCCGCGGCGCTCATCTGCCAACAGCTTCCCGCGGCGCTCTTCGCGCTCATCGGTGGCGTCATCGCGGACCGCGTGGAACGCAGGCGGATCCTGGTCCGCACTTACGGTGTGGCCGCCTGCGTCTCACTGACGTACGTCTTCCTCTCAGGCTCCGACGTGCGCTTCATCTGGCCGGTCTTCATCCTCTCGGCTGTGGTGGGGAGCGCGGGGGCATTCACCAATCCGGCGCGGCAAAGCATGATGCCGCAAATCCTCCGGTCGTCGCAGCTCCAGAACGGTGTGATCTTCGGCACCATGGCCTTCATGGCGTCGCTGCAATTCGTTGGCCCGTCAGTCGGCGGTGTCATCGCGGATTCAGCCAGCCTGACGTGGGCGTTCGCGCTCGAAGTGACCATGCTCTCACTCGGCGCGATCTTCTTCTCACGCATTGCCACCGACACGCCCGTCCCGACGGGGCGGCACGTCTTCCACGACCTCGCCGACGGCCTGCGCTACATCCGCCAGTCGCCGGCGTTGGTCGGCGTCCTCGTGCTCGGCGCAGCCCCGGGCGTGCTGATCATGGGCCCCTTCTCGGTGACCGTCGTCGCGATGGTGAAGGACGTCTTCCACGAGAGTGACAAGTTCGTGGGGTTTCTTTGGGGAGCGTTCGGGGGCGGCATCCTGCTGGGCTCAATCGCAATGAGCTTCATGCGGCCACGGCGGCGTGGGGCGCTTCTCTGTTTCGCCGTCATCGTCGGCGGCGGTCTGATGGCACTCTACGGCGCCACCACCTCAGTGGTCGTTGCGCTCGTGGTGCTCCTCGTGGCCGGCTCGGTTGGCCCGGCGATCTTCATCAACTTCGGGGTCGCGCTCCTCCAGGAGAACGTCGAGCGCAACATGATGGGCCGCGTGATGAGCATGTGGGGACTCGTCTTCACGGTCTCATCGGCGGTCGGTTACGCCCAGGCCGGCGCCGTCTCGAACGCATTCGGCCCGCACGTCACGGTCGTTGCCGGCGGCACCATCTGCGCCGCCGTGGGCCTTATCGCGTTGTTCACGATGCGTCCGCTGACGCGGTTGGAGTAGGCCCCAGGCGTTTTGGGCGTGGCCCGCAGCGAGCGGAGCAGCCTCGCCAACAGCGGTTCCGAACGAGCTTGTAACCAGAACCAGCCTTCGCGAAACGGCCACGCTGAAAGTGGGGCATTACGGTGGCCCCAAATGCTGCTGCGGCCACTGAGGCGCTGATGTTCTGGTCCGCCTATCGCATCCTGCTCACCATCGAAGTCTGCATCATCGCGGCTGCCCTCGGCGCTACCTAACCACGCCAGCGTTCGACATGCCGGGAACACCCCGCGACAATCGCGCACATGCGTGATCCGCTGGTGGATGCGCTTGCGTCCGTCGTTGGCCGCGAGCATGTCCTCACCGACTCAGACCTCAAAGCCACCTACGAAACCGATTGGACGCGGCGGTATCACGGCGCGGCGCGGCTCGTGGTACGGCCCGCGTCAACCGCCGAGGTGGCGGCCGTGGTCTTAGCCTGCGCCTCCCAGGAGGCGGCCATCGTGCCCCAGGGTGGCAACACCGGGCTCGTTGGAGGCGGCGTGCCGCGCGGCGGCGAAGTCGTCGTTAGCCTCAGCAGGCTGACAGAGCTCTCGCCGGTGGATGTAACGGCCGGCGAGGTCACTGCCGGGGCCGGCGTGACGCTCGCGGCGGTGCAGCAGCACGCCCGCGAAGCCGGCCTCAACTTCGGTGTGGACATTGCCTCTCGCGACAGCGCGACGATCGGCGGGATGATCGCCACCAACGCGGGCGGAATGCGCGTCCTGCGGTACGGCGGCATGCGTCAGCAACTGGTGGGTATCGAGGCGGTGCGTGCAGACGGCGCCGTCGTTGCCCGGATGCCAGGACTGAAGAAGGACAACACGGGCTACGACCTGCCGGGACTGCTCGCCGGCTCCGAAGGCACGCTCGCGGTGATAACCGCAGCGCGGCTGCGACTCGTGAGCCAGTTCGCAGCGCGCGCCACGGCGCTCTTGGCGGTCGACGGCGTTCCCGGTGCACTGGCCGTGCTTCCATACATCCGCGCGCTGCCATCGCTGGACGCGGTCGAGCTGTTCTTCCAGGCCGGTGTCGAGATCGTGTGTCGCCACGCCGGGCTGCCGTTGCCCTTCGGAAAGCCTCATCCAGCGTACTTGCTGGTCGAATGCGCGGCTGCCGAAAGTCCGCTGGAGTCGCTCGCCCTGGCACTGGCGGACGCGCCGAGCCTCGACGCCGTAATTACCGGCGACCGCGCACAGCGCGACAGGCTATGGTCGTATCGGGAGCGCCATACGGAGGCGATTAACGCCGAGGGCATCCCGCATAAGCTCGATGTGGCGCTTCCACTGGACCGGCTGGGCGAGTTCGCCGCGCAGATCGAGCTGGCTCTGGAGCGCGCCGCGCCCGAGGCACGCCCGATCATCTTCGGTCACGTTGCCGACGGAAACCTGCACGTGAACGTGCTCGGGCTGGCGCCGGACGATGACCGCGCGACCGACGCTGTTCTGCGCCTCGTCGCATCGCTGGGCGGCAGCATCAGCGCCGAGCACGGCATCGGCATTGCCAAGACGCGCTGGCTGCACCTCACTCGCACCAGCGAAGACATCGCCACGATGCGTTCCATCAAGTCGGCCCTGGACCCGGCTGGCCGGCTTAATCCCGGGGTGATCTTCGGGTAGCCTCCGACCGGCATCGCCAGCCTTCTTTGGGGGCCGCGCCGGGCGGGGCTTGGGGCCGGTCCGCGGCATCTGCAGTATCCTCTGGCCGTGAACGTCCTTAGCCGTGTGCTCTGGAGTGAGCGGTGCCTCCACGCCCTCGGCTTTGGGGTCATCCTCGCCGGTCTCCTCTATCTCGCGTGGCTCTTCGCATATGCTCTCGACTGGTCCATCTGGTGGATGGCCGTGCCTCTTGCCGCGGCGCACGTGCAGACCTACCTTGCGGGACTGTTCTTTCTCTTCAACGTCTGGCATCACGACCTTGCCACGCCGATGCCGCCGCCAGACGGCCGGACGGTATCTCCGTCGCAACGTTGGATGAGTCCTTCGCGGTGCTGGCCCCGTCGCATCGTGGCCGATGCAAGTGTCCGTACCCTCACACGACCATCGTGCTCGACGACGGCGTCGGGAGTGGGCGCGACCTGCGTACGGTCACGGGCGCAAGGCTGGATTATCGCCGCGATCGCTATGCGGCGAAGGCAGGAACCGGAACCACGAGTCGCCCGAACCAGCGGGGAGTTCGTGGTTACAACTCGACGACTGACTTCATCGCGCGCCCCGTGTTCCGCCTCTCGTCCTCGGATTCGGCGTCCGGCGGCGTGGGCAGTCCTCTTTGGAATGGCCCCGCAGCTTCGCCGTCACGAAGAAAGGGCGGCCGGGACTTGGCCGCAGATCCGCTCGAAGTCCCCTCTGGTGGATCGTCTTTCTTGCGGCGATCTATCTCGCAGCGGTTCCAGTCGGGTTACTCAGGGCACGGTCCGAAGGCCTTCCCGGTGCCACGTTCTTCCTGGTGTTTTCTGGCTGGACTTTCGCGTTTGCGGTTCTGCTGGGTGTCTGCGTCCTGTTTGCGTTGACCCATGGAAACCAGGCGTGGCGGGGACTCAGCATCGCGCCGGCGCCAGCAACCGTCGCAACCGCCGACGGCGGCGCGCTCGCTGGCGCAATCACACGGATCGCCGTTGACTCAATTGGAAGTGGTGGTGCCAGGTTCGAATTCACCGGGCCTGGCGATGTGGTGCATGTCGAAACCGTGCTCTTTCGGGACTCTCTCCCGGGAACGGTAAATGCCTCTACCAAGACCGACGATGCAGCGACGCTTCAGCTTGAACTGCTCGATCCTTCGTTGGAACTCGCGGAGTTCGTCGCCCGCGCGATGTTCGAACTGGAGTACGGCGAGGAGTCGGCTCCATCTGTCGTCCGTTACGGGACCGCGCGCGCAGAATCCGGCTGACCTTGACTTACGTGCCGCGTGGGTCCTCCGCCCACCACCTGTGCTTCTTGAGATCGATCCGGCCCTCGGCATCGAACGCCAATCCCTCGTCTTGCAGTCGCTGACGCTGCTGATCCGCCGCTTCACCTCGACCACGGTAGCTAATTGCGCCTGTCGCGTTGACGACGCGCCACCACGGGACGTCCAACGCGGGAGGCATGAAATACAACGCATACCCGACGGCGCGCGCCGCGGAGGGCGAGCCGAGTTCGAGCGCCACCTGGCCGTAGGTCACGACGCTGCCGGCGGGCACCTGCGCTACGAACTCGTACACGCGCTCGTAGAAGGTGGCCATGCGCGATTCGCGGGCTGTTGCCATGGCCGGTATTATCCGCACTCACCATGACAGAACCAGCTCCGGCGGCCCTCGCCGGCATCCGCGTCATCAATGCCGGCCAGATCCTTGCGGCGCCGTTCTGCGCCACACTCCTGGGCGAATTCGGCGCCGAAGTGATCAAGGTCGAGCGACCGGGCAAGGGCGAATCCAACCGGGGCAACGTCTCGTTCACGCAGGATAATCGCGGCCAGAAGGCCGTGACGCTGGATGTACTTCGGCCGGAAGGCAAGGCCCTGTTTCGCCAGTTGTGCGATGCGGCCGACGTCCTCGTCGAAAACTTCCGGCCGGGCACGCTGGAAAAATGGGGCCTCGGCCCTGAGTCGCTGCGCGAAACCAACCCCGGCCTCGTTGTGGTCCGCATCAGCGGGTATGGCCAGACCGGCCCCTACAAGGACCGCGCCGGCTTCGATCGCGTCGCGCTCGCGTTCTCCGGGATGACCGGTCTGACCGGCTACGCGGATCGCCCGCCAGTGCGGCCGGGGTATTTCGTGGCCGACTATGGCGCGGGCATCTTCGCGGCGTTCGGCGCGCTGGCCGCGCTGCGCGCCCGCGACCACACCGGGCGTGGCCAGGATGTCGACGTCGCGCTCTACGAAGCCGCATGGCGGATGAGTGGGGCGCACGCGGCTGGCTATGGGCTCAGCGGAAAGGACCGCGAACGCGCCGGTAACTACTTCCCCGGCGTCGTTCCCGCGGAGCAGTTCGAGACTGCCGACGGCCACCACCTCGTCATCAACGCGACCACGCAGATCGCGTTCGAGAAGCTCTGCCACGCCATCGGACAGCCGGAGCTCATCACGGATGAGCGCTTCACCCCACGTCCCAATTTGCTCAAGAATCACGAGGCGATCCACGCGGTTCTCGCCGCGTGGGTCGCCACGCGCACCATCGACGAGTGCCAGTCCGTTCTCGACCGCGCGGGTGTGCCGGCAACGAAGGTGTACGCGGTGAGCGATGTCGTGCATGACCCGCACGTCGCGGCTCGGGAACAAGTGCTGACGGTCGACTCAGTGGAGTTCGGTCACGTGCTGCAACCGGGAATCGTGCCGCGCCTCGACGGCACTCCCGGGCGCCGTCCAAAGTCGCTCTCCACTGCTCGGTGAGCACAATGAAGAAGTGTTCCGCGGCATTCTCGGCCTCTCGGAGGACGAGTTCCGATCGTACGTCGCGGACGGCATCATCTAGAGAGCCCCAGTCCACTGGAGAAAGAAAGTGGCCGGCCAATTTTGGCCGGCCACCTGGTGTTTCGTCGCGTGAGCGGCGATCGATCGTCAGGCTGCGCTGCGGTGCTCTTCGTTGGTGATGAAGTCGCCGTCGCTCAGCCAGTTCTTGAAGTCCTTGGAGGCTCCGCAAACCTTGCAGACGCCGCGGCTGATAGGTCCGTTGGGCTCATCGATGAGCCAGCGGTGGAAGTGGTCCGCCGTGGGAGTGGTGGAGTGGATCTTGGCCGAAGCCATTTTGACGCCTGCCTTTCGGTTGACTCGCTCTCTGCGGGTCAGCTACGCTTGTCGTTAGTGATTCCTTGCGCTATCGCTTTGATAGCGCCGTGGTTTCCCGGATAATAGCACCCGCTACTATCAAGTCAATAGCTCTAGGGCTAGCCAGCCGAAATATTCTTTACGCTGGCGCTTTTGGGGGGTAGAAAGACCGTATGGCCCAGCGCGCCGAACTCGCCGAAGCTTCGCGGAAGTCCTACAACCACCCCTGTGTCATCGCCCAAACGCTGGACATCCTCGGCGACCGCTGGACCCTTCTTATCCTTCGTGATCTCATGGCGGGCCTCCACCGCTACAACGACATCCTCGAGAACTGCTCGGGCATGTCGCCGAACGTCCTCTCCGACCGCCTGAAGCGGCTCGAAGCCGACGGCCTGGTAACCCGCAACTACTACAAAGAACTTCCCCCTCGCGTTGAGTACACTCTTACCGAAGAAGGATGGAGCGTCCGCCCCATCCTTCTTTCATTGTTGGACTGGGGTAAGGCCCACTTCGGCAGCGTCAACCCCGACCTGGTGGGCCCCGAGAAACCCATGAGCACGGACTTCGCGGTGCGTGTCGTGCCCACGTTCTCGTTCCATCCTGAGCGCGCTGACGGGCTCGCTCTGAGCATGACGCTCGAGATCGCCGATTGCGAGGACTGCAACACGTGGACGTTCGATATCCACGACGGCCATATTCACCCGCGCCGTCACGCGGCCGACCACTTCGATGTCTACCTGAAAACGACGACCGAAGGGTTCTTCCGCTTCATCCGCGGCGAAGCACCGCCGGAAGCTTGCGGCGACCTCCAGGGCTCAGCCGAAACGGCCCGCATCATCCAGTCCTGCTTCCTCGCCGAATAAGCCCTCCACCGACCGCTTCGCTTTCCTCCTCCCACCTGACCCCTGTACGCTCGGCCCGTGATCCTCGTCCTCTTCGGTGCGAATGAGCTCGCCCTCAAACGGCGCATGGCGGAGCTGCGCGAGCTCGCGGATGGCGGCTCCGGCATGCTTGACAGCAACCTGAACGCCATCGAAGGCCGCGACGCGAAACCCAACGACATCATCGCAGCCGCGATGTCGATGCCGTTCCTTGCGCCGCACCGTCTCGTAGTGGTCGAGCATTTCCTCGAGCGTTTCGAGTCGAGGCCCGACCGGGGCCAGCCGAGAAGCCTGCAGCCATTCGAGCCGTTGTTCGCAGCGTTGGATTCCGGGCTGCCCGAGTCCACCATCCTCGTGTTCCTCGGGCAGAACTTCCTCCAGGGGGTCGTGCCGCGGCACGTTAGCTCCGGCAACCCCATGGTCAAGCGCCTCGGTCAGATAAAGGGCGCGAAGCTCGAAGAACACGGCGAATTGAAGGGGCGGGACCTCCTCGACGCCATCCGCACGGAAGCCTCGCGCCGCGGCGTCCACTTCCGCCCGGGGAAGCCCGCCGAACGGCTTTTGCCGGGCGAGGTACTACCCCAGGAGAGCGATCCCGCCGATCTCATCGCGAAGCTCATCCAGGGCGACATGCTTTCTGTGGCGAACGAGCTCGACAAGCTGGCACTGTACGCCCCGGGCGAGGAGATCACCGTCGTCGAGGTGAACCGCGTGTGCGCCGGGGAACGCGTCTCAACCGAGTTCGAGTTCGTCGACGCGGTGATGGATGGCGACCTCGGCAAGGCGCTCGAGGCAATCGTACGGCTCAAACGCGACGGCTCGAATCTGCAGGGAATGCTCGCGCTCTTGCTCACCGGTTATCGCCGGTCCGCCACCATCCTCGATCTGCTCGATGAGAACGCCTCGCCGGAGGAGATTGGCAAGGCCATGGGTGCGGCCGGTCGCTGGCCGAACCTCCGCGACAACGCCATTCGACGCGCCCGTGCCCTTGGTCACGCGAACCTCAAGGAATCGTACGAGGCCATCGTGCACTTCGAGAGGACCTTCAAGCAGGGCGAGGTGGATGAGGAGGTCGGCTTCGACATCCTCGTAATGCGCCTGGCGGCGCTCACCGCGGCAGCGCGACGCCGCTAGCGGAACTCATCCGCGAGCGTCGCGGCGCAGCGTCCAATATCGCGGACCGCCGCCCGGCAAGTCGCCTGAGTCCATGACGCGGAACCCATGGGCTTTATAGAACTCCACGTTGCGTTCCTTGATCGTTTCGAGGTAGGCGGGCGTCTTTGCCTGGTCGGCGAGCGCCAGCCCGACTGCGATCAGGCGGCTGCCGATGCCCGTGCCCTGCTGGTTCGGTTCGACGCCGAGCAGACCCAGGTACCAGTGGTCCTCCGGCATGTCCCGCGCTCGCAGGGCGCCGAGGAAAGGGAACGCCAGTCCCGCCTTCGCGGTGCCTTCTGCGCCCATCGCGCCAAGCGCGGCATCGAATCCGGTCTCAACGCTCTCCTCGGCCGTCATTTCGAGGATGCCGGGCGGCATCCACGACGCCGCGCCGAGGATCTCGCCGGACGTGGTCCAGGCTGCCCCCCAGCCGGCGCTGCCTCGTACGACCGCCTCGAAGACGATCGGGAGGACGGACGCCCGGTGCCGCTCGTCCGGAAACAACCAGACGTTGAGGGGGTCGTCAAAGAACGCCCGGGTGAGCAGGCGGCTGGCTTCAGGAGCAGCGTCTGCTTCAAGCGGGACCACCGCGATGTCGCTCCTCGGCATCTGCCGGGCTACTCGACGTGCACTTCGGCCAGGTCCACGCCACCGGGGACATCGAGGCGCACGTGGAGCGGTGTGCCCGGCCGGTAGTCCTGGTTGAGGCCAAACGTGACGTCGGTCCACTTCCCGGCCGGGGCTTCGAAGGACGTTCCGCCGAGCATTACGAGCTCCGGCGTGTCGTGCCAGGCCTGTGCCTCGCCCTTGCCGTTTGCCAGCGTGACGACGATCCGGCTCATGGGCTTGTCACTCACAAGGTAGACATCGCCGACGTCATCACAGCGCCGTGCGAGCCGGCCCTCGGCAGCGGGCGCCGCCGCCGCCCACCCCATAGCGACGTGGATGGCGTCGTTCAGCCCGACGACGACGTGATCGCTGTTGGGCGCCATGTAGAACGCGAGATGACCGGAATCGAAGAGATTCTCCGGGAAGTACCAGTGAAACGGCTCGCTGGTCTTCCGAGCGCGGAAGAACAGGTGGTATCGATAGTGGCCCTTCGTGAAGCGCGACGCGACGTTGTTCATGAGCCAACGAAACGCGCGCCGATTTCGAGAAAGCGGCGGGTAGATGTCGATGTCCGCGGCCCGGTCGATGGCATAGCCGCAGCCTTGCAGCAGGTCGCTCAGCTCCGCGAACGTCCATTCGCGGCTGTGGCGGGAGCCCTTTAGCGGCGCTCCGAGGTGGTAGGGGTCGTAGATATTCCCGCCAACCAGGAAGTTCACGATGCTGTCCGAGCGGGAGGCGTTGGGCGTCGAGATCACCAGCGCGCCGCCTGGCTTCAGCACGCGGTGGATTTCCGCCAGCGTGTGCACCGGGTTTTCCGTGAGGTGTTCGATAACCTCGCACCACGTCACGAGGTCGAACGTGTTGTCGTCGTATGGGAAACGGTCGCGCTCTGCATCGAAGCAGGTGCAGGCGAACTCGTAGCGCTCGCCGTATTCGGGACTCTCGAGCGCCTGGCGGATCTCGGGGCGCCCATCCGCGGCGAACCCGGTGAGCGAAAGGTCGTAATTCCGGAAGCGCTGGAGGAGGAGCGTGATGTGGAACGGCGGACTGCCGAGTTCGAGCGCCTTGCCACGTTCCTTCGGATTCGGAACGAACCGCAGCACCTGGCGCCAGAGCGGCAGGCCGCCGCCCACGAGGATGTGGTGGACGACCTCGTTACGCATTGGCCAGCGAAAGCTCAGGAGATACTTGCTCAGCGCTTCGCCGTCGCGCTCGGACGGTGGGGTCGCGTGAGAAGTCGTGGCGTCAACGGTCATGCGGCGATTGTGGCGCATCGGCGGCAACACGACAAAACGGAGCGGCTCGTGGGATGCCGGGAGCGTATCCTTCCGGCATGGATCCGCTGAGGGCGCTCAACCGCATCGCGTTCCTGCTTGAGCGGGCGAACGAGCCGACGTACCGGGTGAAAGCGTTCCGCAACGCCGCCGCCACGATAGCCGCACTGCCCGGCGATGAGCTGACGAAGCGGGCTGCCTCCGGCCGGCTTCGCGAATTGCCGGGCATCGGCGAGGTCACCGCGACCGTTATCCAGGAAGCTCTGTCAGGGCAGGTCCCGGGCTACCTTGCCCGGCTCGAAGGTGAAGTTGAGGCGGAGCCGCTGCCGGATGCGGTGCAAGCCGTCCTTGCCGCGCTTCGCGGTGACTGCCACGTCCACTCTGACTGGTCGGACGGCGGGAGCCCAATTCGCGAGATGGCCGAGACGGCGCGGGAACTCGGACACGAGTACATGGTGCTCACCGACCACTCGCCGCGGCTCACTGTTGCCCGCGGCCTGACCGCAGAACGGCTGCGACAGCAGCTCGAAGTCGTGCGTGCGCTGAATGACGAGCTCTCGCCGTTTCGCATACTGACGGGCATCGAATGCGACATCCTCGAGGACGGTTCGCTCGACCAGCAGCCCGACCTGTTATCGCAACTCGACATCGTCGTTGGGAGCATTCACAGCAAGCTGCGGATGCCGTCGCGTGAGATGACGCCGCGGATGGTGGCCGCGATCGCGAACCCGCATCTCGACATCCTCGGCCACTGCACCGGGAGGATGGCTGGAGGAAAGAACCGCCCGGAATCGGAGTTCAATGCCGAGATCGTTTTCGCGGCGTGCGCGCGGTTCGACAAGGCAGTGGAGATCAACTGTCGTCCGGAGCGCCTCGACCCTCCGCGACGCCTGATCAAGCTGGCGATCGAGAGTGGTTGCTGCTTCTCCATCGATACGGACTCGCACGCGCCCGGCCAGATGGACTGGTTGCCGAACGGCGCCACGCGAGCTAGTGAGATGGGGGTGCCACTGGAGCGCGTGGTAAACACGATGGATGCCGATGGACTGCTGGCCTGGGCTCGGCAGCATGGCACCTGAGGTAGCGAGTCACATCTAAGAAGGGCGTATTCCGCCTCCGCGACCGCGCCGTCGGAGGGAGGGCGGCGCGGTCGCGGGTAAGCGGGACTAGCGGCGGGCGGGGGAGCGCCGCGCCGCGGACACAGCTGGTACCGGGCGCTTCGCCCCGGCCGTGGAGATGCGGTAGGCGAGGAGCGCGCCGATGGCGGCCGCCGAAAGGACGTACATCCAGAACACGATGGGAAGCTGCGTGTCGGTCCCGCTGGCGAAGCCATGCAGAAAGGCCAGGACGTAGGCGCCAAACGTGGCGAAGTGGAGCGTCCGCCAGCGGCGCTGCCCAATCCGTGCCCTCATCCAGAAGCTCGCGGTGACCGCGACCGTCAGCCATGCGCCGATAACGCCCAGCCCGGTCCAAAGCGGCATGTAGGGTGCCGCGAAGGGGAGGAGCAGGCTGAGCGGAGTGAAGTGGAAGAACCCGTCGAAAAGGAGCGCACCGCCGTGCAGTCCGATGAAGCCGATGGCAGCGACGCTCATGAACTGGTGGGCGTCGAAGATGCGGGCGCGAGAGGCGACCGGATCGGCTGCCTTCGTGGTGATGAGGAGGCCCATGATCATGGACCCGGTGAGCAGCGCGAACGCCACCAGTCCGGAGGCCCGCGACAGGTACCAGGGCAGTTGTGCTCCGGCTCCGCCCGCCAGCCCGAGGGAGAGCAGGAGCGACGTGAGCAGCCCCGCCAACCCGACGAACAGCCACTGCCGCGTCATGACGAGCGGCTCGTCCGGGCGCGGGTGGTGGTGGTCGTGGTCTTCGAATTCGATGTGCTACTGGTCGACTTCGTCGAGACGCTCGCCGCCGGCGCGGTGGTTGTCGCGCTCGTCACGGCCGATGTAGTACCCGTGTCCGCGGCGCTTACGGACGGTGTGGACGCCGTGGCTGCCCCTGCGAAGTACACCGTTCCGCCAACAACGCCGGCGACCGACGCCGACAGGATCCAGGCGCGCATACCGTTGTGTTTGTTCTTCCGTGCCATCGCTCATCCTCCTGCGATTTGCTGTCTCCGATGTTGACGAGCGGTGATGTGCCACGAGTTGGTGGGGCATGTGAATGCTCTAATGTTTCCCCAATCCGAATGTGCTGAGATCACTGCATGCACTTGCTCCTTGTGGAAGACGAACGTCGCCTCGCCAGCGCAGTGAAGCGGGTCCTGGAAGAAGAGGGCCATGTCGTGGACTGGTTCGACGATGGCGGCGACGCGCTTCTCCAGGCCCAGACGGAGGAGTATGACCTCATGCTGCTCGACGTCATGCTGCCTTCAATGAACGGCTACGACATCACGCGACGCCTTCGGGGCAAGGGCAACCGCACGCCGATCCTCATGCTCACGGCCCGCGACTCGATCTCGGACCGCGTCCAGGGTCTCGATGCGGGTGCGGACGACTATTTGGTGAAGCCGTTCGCCCTCGCCGAACTCCTCGCCCGCGTGCGCGCACTCACGCGCAGGGCCAACAACGGCAGCCCGGAGCAGACGGTGCTGCGTGTCGGCGACCTGGAACTCGATCTGCTGACCCGCGAGGCGATCCGCGGCGGGAAGCACATCGAACTCACGGCCAAGGAGTTTGCGCTTCTCGAAGTGATGATGCGACATCCCGGCCAGGTGATGCCGCGATCCCAGCTCCTCGACCGCGTGTGGAGCTACGACATGCTCACCGAGTCGAACATTGTGGATATCTACATCCATTACCTGCGCACAAAGATCGACAAAGAGTTCGATGACAAGCTCATCAGGACGGTCCGCGGCGTGGGCTACGCGATCCGGGCCAACTGATGTTCCGTCGCGCCCGCTGGATTCTCGCGCTCTGGTACGCGGGCGCACTCGCCGCGACCATCATTGTCATCGGCGCTGCCGCCTACATCACGGTTCGCAAGTCCATGGACGATGAGATCACGTCGTCGCTTCAGAAGGCAGCAACGAACCTCGTGACGACGACGGACATCGCTCGCACCGGAGGCCAGCAGTTTCCTCCGCCCGGCGACCACAACAATCCGCGTGTCCTTCGTGGAGACGACGAGGCGCTGGCCACGGCACTCGAAACCGACGTGTTCTACATCACGACGGACGCGCAGGGCAAGGTGATCGCGAATCCTCGGCAGGTGAATCTCGAGGGCCTCAATCTCGCCGAGCAGGCAGCGGAAGCCGGCACCGCCGGCGGAACGGAGGACGTCTCCGCCGCGGGACACCACTACCGTATCCTGACCGAGCCCCTCTACGCGCAGGTCGGTCCGGCATATCTGTTCGTCGGCCGTTCACTGGATGCCCGCGACAGTCAGCTTCGTACGCTGGCCCTCGTGCTGGCATTCGGCGGGGTGGCTGGTGTCGTCATCTCGAGCGCTGGCGGCTGGTGGCTGGCC
Organism: uncultured bacterium; assembly: GCA_963832795.1. Lineage (GTDB taxonomy): Bacteria > Chloroflexota > Dehalococcoidia > Tepidiformales > Tepidiformaceae > CAWHVJ01. The sequence continues at coordinate 94,519 of CAWHVJ010000011.1, read as the reverse complement.
GGGCGCGCCCTTGTGCCCATCCGGAAGTCGCTCGACACACAAAGGCGGTTCGTGTCCGACGCTTCGCATGAGCTGCGTACGCCTGTCGCGGTCATCAAGGCCAACAACGAACTCCTTCTGCGCCATCCCGAGGACTCGATCGAGTCGTCGTATGACCAGGTCGAAGCCGTCGGCGCGGAAGCAGACCACATGGCCCACCTGGTCGAAGACCTGCTCACACTCGCGCGGGCCGACGAGGGCCGCGCGGCACTGACGAAGTCGACGTTCGACATTGGCGCACTCGCCGACGAGGTGGGACGAGATATGGGCGCGCTCGCGGAACTCCGGGGCGTTGCGCTCGAGACCAGCACCACTCCGGTGAACGTTGAGGCGGACCCACAGCGTATTCGTCAGCTCATGGTCATCCTTCTCGACAACGCCCTGAAGTACACGCCGCCGGGCGGCTCGGTCTGGCTCAACGTTGCACGAAGTGGACGTCGCGCTGAATTGACCGTGCGTGACACCGGGCCCGGCATCTCGCCCGAAGACCAGAAGCGCGTATTCGACCGCTTCTTCCGGATCGACGAAGCGCGCACGCGCGCGGTCGGAGGCTCGGGCCTTGGGCTGGCAATTGCAAAGTGGATCGCCGAGGCGAACGACGGTCGACTGACGCTGGAGTCGACGCCTGGTCAGGGGTCGGCTTTTACGCTCCGGCTGCACGTGAAGGACTGATGCAGTACCAGGACAGCTTCCGCGCCATGAACACCGACATCGACGTCATCGTCGATGGACCGTCGACGCCGGTCGGAGCCTTCCTGAACGCCCGGCTCCTGTTCGAGCGGCAGGAGCAACGGTTCTCACGATTTCGCGAATCCAGCCTCCTCAGCCGCCTCAACCTCGGCGAGACGATCGACGACGAAATGCTGGCGCGGGTGGTTCGCATGGCGTTTGACGCTTACGAGTTCACGGGCGGGCTGTTCAACCCGATGATTCTCCCGGCGCTCCAGGACGCGGGCTACTCGGCGACGTTCGACGACGTGCGCGGCGGCATGCCGAGGTCCCAGGCGGTGCCGGATCCGCGCCGCGCGCTCGGTATCGACGGCAATAGCGTTCGCCTCCACCAGGGGCAGCTCGACCTGGGCGGAATCGTGAAGGGCTGGACGGTCGACCTGGCGATGGAGGCGTTCGTTGGCGAATGTCCGAACCTGCTCGTCAACGCGGGGGGCGACCTGCGCTGCGCCGGCGAAGAAGAAGGAGTCGATGGCTGGTTCATCGGCATCGACTCCGTGGATGGGACGGAACAGCCGTGGCAGGGCGCCATGCGCGGCGCGCTCGCGACCTCCACGACTCGCAAACGCCGTTGGACGACCGAAGGCGGCGGGACCGCTCACCATCTCATCGATCCGCGCACGGGCATGCCTGCGGACTCACCGTATTCCCAGGTGTCCGTCTGGCACGAGACAGCGTGGATCGCTGAATGCTGGGCCAAGGCTGTACTCATCGGCGGGCCTACCGCCTTGAGCCTCGCGGAAAAGCACGTGCGCGTACTGGCCCTCTGAGCTAGCGGGCTTCCCGCCAGAGGTGGCGCTGTAGATACGCGACGTCGTGCCATGCGCCGAGCTTGTATCCCATGTGACGATTCAATGCCGACTGCTCGAAGCCGAGCGCGCGGTGCAGCCCAAGGCTCGCCTCCTGGCACATCACCACGCCAGCCATCAGCACGTGCAAGTGTCGGGCGCGTGCTTCTTCCACGATGGCGGTGAGCAGCGCCCGGCCCACGCCGCGGCGACGGTAGTCGTCGGCGATGTAGATCGATTCGTCTACGGTGGTCGCATAGGCGCCCTTCGGGCTCCAGGCGGAGAGACAACACCAGCCAGCCACGGTGCCCTGGTCCTCAGCGACCAGGACGGGCATGTCCGCGGCGACATGGCTCTCGAACCACGCTTGGCGCCATTCCGGCGTCATTTCGACGGTGTCGAAGGTGGCCGGCGAAGTGCGGACGTAGAAGTTGTAGATGTCGTTTATGGCCGCGCAGTCCGCCTCCGTGGCGGCACGGACCAGCACCGGAGCACCCACGTGTCTAGCTGTTGGAGCGCGACTCGATGTAGGACATCGTTCGCCGGTAGCTATCCTCCGGGATGTACCCGGCCGACATCAGGTAGTTCGCGATCTGTTCGAGCGTCAGGATGCTCACAAGGTTGATGCCCGCGCTCTTCAGTGCGGTGCGGCCGCCTTCCTGGCGGTCGATGAGGGTGACGGCATCACGCACTACGAGGCCCGCTTCCGAAAGCGTCGCCGCCGTTTGCAGGATGCTCCCGCCACCAGTGATCAGGTCATCAATGATGAGACAGCTCTGGCCGCGGACGAAAATGCCCTCGATGACGTCCGCCTTCTGAGTCGACGGCGGGTGGATGTAGATCATGGGAGTCGAGACGTTGAGCGAAAACGCCGTCGCGACGTGCAGTCCGCCGAAGGGGACACCGGCCACGAGCGTGAACGGCTGGACATGGGGATTGCGCATCGACATCAACGCTTCGAGTTCTTCGCGGATGATGCGTGCGCAGCGGGCGAGGGCCTTCGGGTTGCTGATCAGCCGCCGCAGATTGATGTACATAGGGGAGTGCACGGCAGTCCGGCCGAGCGTGAAATCGCCGAATTCGATCGCGTTCAGCTTCCACAGCTCTTCTGCGAGCCAGAGGTTACCGGCAGGTTTGGTTGACTTCGCCACCGAGATCTCCGGGAGCCCGCGTTGGTGCGGGCAAGTAGCAAAGGTACGAGGATCGCTCGTTATGGTCTTGTCGATTGTCGTCCGGGCGACCTGCGGTGTCGAACCTGTAGGCTGGCGCCGCCGCGCCTAGCGCGGACGCGCCGGGTTGTTGACGGCGTTCGGTGGACGGCCGCCGCCCAGCACGGCAAGGATGTTTTCGACGGCGATGCGCGCCATGCGCGAGCGCGTGGCGAGGCTCGCGCTGCCGATGTGTGGAGTGATGACGACGTTCGGAAACGCAAAGAGCGGATGCGAAAGCGGCAGCGGCTCGGGGTCCGTGACATCGAGCGCTGCGCCGGCGATCCCTCCGCTGCGGAGGGCGCCCACGAGGGCATCCTGGTCCACGAGTCCGCCGCGCGCGGTATTGACGAAGATGGCAGTAGATTTCATCCGGGCGAACTGCGCGGCGCCCATCAGGTGGCGCGTCTCCGCTGTGAGCGGTGCATGGATCGAGACGAAGTCGGAGCGTGCGAGCAACTCGTCAAGCGTTGCGTATTCGACGCCGTGCCGGGCTTCGAAGTCGGGATTCCGCGAGCGGTTGTGGTAGAGCACGCGCATGTCGAACCCGCTTGCGCGGCGTGCGACAGCCTGGCCAATCTCCCCCATGCCGACGATCCCGAGAACGCCGCCGTGCAGGTCGGCGCCGAGAAACCCCGTGGGGGACCACGTCGTCCAGCCACCGTCGCGCGTGTCGCGGTCGCTCTCGACGACCTTGCGGGCGGCTGCAAGGAGGAGTGCGAATGCGAGGTCGGCCGTGGTCTCGGCGAGAACGCCGGGCGTGTTCGTCAGCCAGACGCCGGCCTCGGCGGCGACGGCGGGATCGACGTTGTCGTAGCCAACGGCCATGTTCGCGAGGATGCGCAGCCGTGGCGACTGCCGCAGGATCTCGGCATCGATGCGGTCCGTCACCATCGTCAACGCGCCGTCGGCGTTGGCGAGGCCGCGCAGCAGCTCCTCCCGTGAAGGCGGCTGCGGGCCGGGGAAGACCTCGACGTTGTGCCCCGCCGCGGTGAGCACCGCCGCGGCGTTTCCGGGCAGTGGCCGCGTGATGAATATCAGGGACATGAGCGCCAGTCTGCCGTACCGGGCGACGCCACGAAAGAGAGGATCACCTCATTGTCCACGATCACAGTGCGCTCTACTGTTTGCACGAACGGAGGACCCGGATGACCACAGAAGCTGGAACGAGGGAGTCTGCAACCGAACCGGAGGCGCTTTCACCGTCGGAGTCCGTGCTGGCCTCGATGAAGGAGTCGGCCTCGCGGCTCGCCCTCACCGAAGAGGTGGTCGGTTTGCTGAGCACCTCGTGGCGCGAGGTGCGAGCGCAGCTTCCGGTGCGAATGGACAACCGGAAGCTGCAGATCTTTGAGGGCTACCGGGTACAGCACAACGGCGCCCGCGGCCCATACAAGGGCGGCGTGCGATTCCATCCGAAGGCCGACCTCGATGAAGTGCGCGCGCTGGCGATGCTGATGACCTACAAGTGCGCGCTCATGGACCTTCCATTCGGGGGCGCCAAGGGTGGGGTGATGTGCGACCCCACGCGCATGAGCAACACCGAGCTGAACCGCCTCACGCGTACCTACACCCAACACATTGGCATGGTGCTCGGCGTCGCGCGCGACATCCCGGCCCCGGATATGGGCACGAACGCCCAGACGATGGCCTGGATGATGGATGCCTATGGCCAACGGTTCGGCTATACGCCCGGCATCGTGACCGGGAAGCCAGTCGAACTCGGCGGGAGTTACGGGCGGGACCAGGCCACGGGGCGGGGCGTGGCTATCGGTATGCGGGAACACGCCAAGCTCGAAGGGGTTGATCCCCATGAAGTGCGCGTCGTGGTCCAGGGATACGGCAACGTGGGGTCCTGGACATGCCGCATCGCCAGCGAGCTGGGGTTCAAGATCATCGGTACGAGTGACGTGAAGGGCGGCATCTACAACCCCGACGGTCTCGATATCGCTGAACTGGACCGGTGGTTCCAGGTTGCCGGCAGCGTGGCTGGGTTCCACGGCGGAAATGCCATCACGAACGACGACCTTCTGCTGCTGGATTGCGATTACCTGGTCCCCGCCGCTCTCGGCGAGGTGCTCACCGCCCAGAACGCCGCCTCCGTGAAAGCGCGTCTCGTCGTCGAAGCGGCGAACCACCCCGTGACCCCCGGGGGAGATGCAATCTTCGCGGCGCGCGGCATTACCTGCCTCCCCGACGTGCTCATGAACGCCGGCGGTGTCACGGTTTCCTACTTCGAGTGGACCCAGAACATCCAGCAGTTCCGATGGTCGCTGGAACGGGTCAACACCGAGCTCGAAGGGCGTATGGTCGCCGCGTTCCACGACGTCATGGGTCGCGCCGCCCGCGACGGGACCCGACCGCGACAGGCGGCGATGGACATCAGCGTGGAGCGCGTCGCGAAAGTGATCGAGCTGCGCGGCTTCGTCTAGAGGATTGGCAGGTATTCCGCCAGCTCGAAGTCCGTGATGTGGCGGCGATAGCGGTCCCACTCGATGCGCTTGTTCTGAACCAGGCTCTCGAAGACGTGGTCGCCCAGCGCGGAACGCAAGAAGGGCGTCGCCTCAGACGCTTCGATCGCCTCGATCAGGCTCCCGGGGAGCATCTGGATGTCGCGGGCCGCGCGCTCCGCGTCGGTCATCTCGAAGACGTTCTCTTCGACCGGCGCCGGCAGCGGCAGTTCCTTCTCGACGCCGTCGAGGCCGGCGGCAAGCATCACCGCGAACACGAGATAGGGATTGCAGGCCGAGTCCGGCGATCGGTATTCGATGCGCGTGTGGGTTTCGTTGCCTGGCTTGTATTCGGGGATGCGGATGAGGTCGCTCCGGTTCCGGCGAGCCCAACTCTTGTAGACGGGCGCTTCGAATCCAGGAAGGAGCCGCTTGTAGCTGTTCACCCACTGGTTCGTCACCAGCGTGATCGCCCGGGAGTGGTAGAGCAGGCCGGCGATGTACGACTTCGCGATGGCGCTGAGGTGGTAGGTGTCTTCCGGGTCGAAAAATGCGTTCCGCTCGCCTTTGAACAGCGATTGGTGGACGTGCATGCCGCTGCCGTTCACGTCGGCCACGGGCTTTGGCATGAACGTCGCATAGACGCCGTTCGCGAGCGCGATCTCTTTGACCACCAGGCGGTAGGTCATCGCGGAATCCGCCATGGTGAGCGCGTCGGTGTAGCGCAACGCGATTTCGTGCTGGCTCGGCGCCACCTCGTGGTGGCTGTACTCCACCTCGATACCCATCGCTTCCAGGGTGAGCACTGTCTCGCGCCGCAGGTCATGCGCTGCGTCGGCCGTTTGGTCGAAGTAGCCGCCAAGGTCGAGCGGCTCTGTCCCGTGCGAATCCTTGAAGTAGAAGTACTCGAGCTCAGGGCTCACGTAGAAGGTATACCCGAGGTCCGCCGCGCGTTTGAGCTGCTGGCGAAGAACGAACCGAGGGTCGCCCTCGAACTCACGTCCGTCGGGGCGGTAGATATCGCAGAACATGCGCGCGACGCCCGACTCCTTGGGACGCCACGGCACCAGCTGGAACGTCGTCGGGTCCGGCTTGGCGATCATGTCAGACTCATCGATGCGGGCGAAGCCCTCGATGCTCGAGCCATCGAAGCCCATGCCCTCTTCGAGGGCCTTCTCCAGCTCCTCCACTGTGATCGCGAACGACTTCAGTGCTCCCACGATGTCCGTGAACCAGAGACGCACGAATTTCACGTCGTGTTCCCGGCAGGCCGAGATGACGTAGCTGGCCGATTCAGTCATGGGCCAAGTGTAGCGCGGAGTTGTTTCGGACGCGTTGCCTGCACACCTACGAAGTAGCCGCTGCGGACGCCTAAACGAGCTCGCCGAACAGGTCGTAGTCGGCCGAATCAGTGATCCGGATTTCGACTCGCTCGCCGGGGCTGGCGACTCCGCGCGCAAACACGAGCCCGTCGACTTCCGGAGCCTCGCGGTACGTCCGTCCCGCAGCCACGGGGTCTCCGTCCTCATCCTCGCCCGTCCCCTCTACGAGCATCGGCAGAGTCCTTCCCACGAACCGCTTCGCAAGCTTGCTCGCGATCTTGCGCTGCTGCCGCATGAACCGGTCGCGCCGTTCGTGCTTCACTTCGTCGGGAACCTGCTCCTCCATGTCGAAGGCGCCGGTCCACTGCTGCCGCGAATACGTGAAGCAGCCGGCGTGGTCGAACCGAATCTCCCTGGCGAAGTCCAGCAGTTCCTGGAACTCCGCCTGCGTCTCCCCGGGGAAGCCTGCGATGAACGACGTCCTCAGCACGATATCGGGCATGGCGGCACGCAACTCAGCGACGAAGCCGCGCACCCGCTCGACGTTGTGTGGCCGCTTCATCCGCCGGAGCGTCGCCTCCGAGCCATGCTGCAGCGGTACGTCGAGGTAGTGGACGACGTTCTCGATGCCCGCCATCGCCTCGATCAACTCGCTCGAGACACGGCTGGGATATGCGTACATAAGACGCAGCCAGACGTCCGGACCGACCGCCTCAGACAGCATTCGCAGCAGTCCGGGGAGCCCGCTGGCCACCCGCATGCCGAGGTCCTCGCCCCAGGCTGTCGTGTCCTGTCCGACGAGAACGAGTTCCTTAGCGCCCGCGGCGACGAGGCGCTGCGCCTCCCTCACGAGCAGCCCGGCTGGGGCGGAACGCAGCCCTCCCTTGATTTTCGGGATGACGCAGAAGGTGCAGGGCGCGTCGCAACCGTCCGAGATTTTGAGGTAGGCGCTTGGCCCGGAGACTCTCGCGTTGCTCTCCGGGATATCGAACACGGCATCGACGTCGACGCTCAGCAGCCGCGCCACGTCCTGCCACTGGCCCACGCCGAAGATGTGGTCGACTCCCGGCGTTTGTTCGCGCACCTCGCGGCCGTAGAGCTGCGTCATGCACCCGGCGACGATCAGCGTCTGCCCGTCTCGCTTGCCTGCCGCAAGAGCGCGTACAGCCTCCATCGACTGTTCCTGGCTCTGCTCGATGAAGCCGCAGGTGTTGACGATGATGGCGTCGGCGTCACCGGGCTGCAGGACAGGCAGCAACTCGCCGCCGGTGAGCAGACGTTCCAGGTGTTCGCTATCGACGTCATTCTTGGGACAACCGAGGGTCACGAGATGGTAGGTTCGCGGGACGGCCATCAGGGCCCGTCACTGATGGCGATCGTCACCGTTCCGCCCACCGGGAGGTTTGTCCCGGCGGCCGGGCTCTGATCGAACACCGTCCCTTTGGCGGCGGCGTTATTCCCATGGGTTTCCGAAGACTTGAAGCCCGCTTCCGAGATCGCAGAACGGGCTTTTTCGGCCGTGAGCCCCGACAGCGGCGGCACGACGCCCGGGGTTGTCTGGATGCCGCTCGGCGCCAACGTCGGCGCAACCGTCTCGCCTGCCGAGAGCGTGGAGCCCGTGGGCGCCGCTTCGGGGCCTGGCGAGTTCGACCCACCGCCCAGGTTCGAAATCATCAACGCCAGCAGCACGACGGCCACCACCGCGCCGATCGCGACAATGGCGATCGTGAGGGTCCGCGTCTGTGCGGCAGGATCCGTCTTGATGCGCCTCGCGGGTGCGCCGACGCCGATGTCGACGCCGATCACCGGTTCGAGCGGCATCTCGGTCTCGGGAGCAGCGTCACGCGTAGCACGTGAGGGCTGCCCTCCGGCGCCCGGCTGCGGAGCGCGCCAGGTGGGCCGGGAGGCGCCAACTGCGCTGTGCGGCTGTTGCCGGGTCGCGCGTGTCCCGCCGATCTGGGCAACCTGCTGGGCGCCGGCCTGCTCGTCGTCACGAGGAAACATCGCCAGCATTTCCTGGGGGTCGAGCCCGAGGTACTGCGAGTACGATCGCAGAAAGCCGCGCGCGTACACCGGCGCCGGGATCTGCTCGAACTGCTCCGCTTCGAGTGCCTGCAGGTACCGGCGGGAGATGCGAGTGTCGCGTTCGGCGTCTTCGAGTGTCAGGCCGCGTGCTTCGCGCGCCCGGACAAGCAGGGTCCCCAGTTCACTCATGACGTTGTGTGAACGTATCAGGATCGGGGGGAACGGGGAACTGGAGCGTTCTTACCACCCGGACGACAACAGTTCGGTGATCGGTCCGATGGTGGCGTCGTCGGGATGCAGGGCGATTGTGCCGGCGTTCCGAAGTTCGTTGAGCGACCCCCAGAAGTCCGCAAAGTGCCGGAGCATGACCCCGAGGTGGATGTAGAGGCGAAAGCCCATCGCTGCCGCTTCGTCCGGGCTCAGCAGGCTGGTGTTGAGGAGCTGCGGCGTTCCCGCAAGGTCGGCGGCCGCGCGCTCGATGTCGCCGCGGGTTCGCAGTCCGTCGACGAACACCAGGTCCGCGCCGGCGTCCCGATATGCACGCGCGCGCGCCACGGCGTCGTCCCATCCGTTCGGCGCATATGCGTCGGTCCGAGCGATGACGACGAGAGCCGGGTCGCTTCGTGCCGCAAGCGCCGCTTTCACTTTTAGGACCATCTCGTCGCACGGGATGACCTGCTTTCCTTCCATGAAGCCGCAGCGTTTTGGCCACACCTGGTCCTCGATGTGGAGCGCTGCCACGCCTGCGCGCTCGTACAGTTGCACCGTGCGGGCCACTGACTGTTCGTTGCCGTAGCCGGTGTCCGCGTCGGCGATGACGGGCACTTTCACGGCCGCGGCGACGCGGGCGGCGTTCGCTGACATCTCGCTCTGGCCGATGAGCCCCATGTCGGGCAGGCCATAAGAGGCGGCGGTCCCGAAGCCGGTCATGTAGACGGCCTCGAAGCCTGCCGCTTCGGCTAGCTTCGCCTGGACGCCGTCGAATGCGAACGGCGCGAGCACGAGCCCCGCGTCCATGAGTTCCCGCAAACGGGCGCCAGGGCTGCCGGTCACGCCTGGAGCACCGCCGTTTGCGCGGTGTCCAGGTACTCCTCCAGGCGCGTGATCTTTCCGTCGGCCACCGTGCAGAACATTGCAGCCGGGACTTCCAGTTCCGCCCCGTTTGGCGCGGTGCCGCGCAGGACATGCTGTTGCGCGAAACCCTCGGGCGTTGCGTACCGCCGCACCTCCTCGTAGCGGAGGTTCTTCACCTTTCGTACCAGCCACGTCAGCACTCTCAGGTTCTCGTCGGCTGTCTGTTCGATGCCGTCGAAGTTGTGCCAGACGCGCACGTCCGGCGCGTAAACGGAACGGACCGCCTCGACGTCGCCGGCCATGATGGCGGCAAACAACTGCTCGGCGACTTCAAGCGAGGATGCTGCGGTGCTGGTCATGCGCCGAAGGATAGCCGATTCGTCAGCTCACCGAACTCCCCCCATCGACGGGGAGGGAGACGCCCGTGATGAACCCGGCCTCGTCCGAGTGCAGGAACAGCGCGGCGTGTGCCACGTCCCATCCGGTGCCCATCCGCCGCCGTAGCGGCACCTGCCGGTCTCGGTCTGCGATCACCTGTTCGCGCGGCACGCCAAGCGCCACACGCGGCTCGATCGCCATCGGCGTGTTCATCAGCCCGGGCAGGATGACGTTCGCCCGGATTCCGTAGCGCGCGTTCGCGAACGCGACGTTCTCGGTGAGGCTGATCACCGCCGCCTTGGTCGTCTTGTAGCCAAGGTAGGGATAGGGCGATAGCACGGCCATCGAAGAGATGTTCACGATCGAGCCGCCCTCCTGCTCGCGCATGACGGGGATCACGTACTTGCACGCCAACCACATCCCGCGCAGGTTCACCGCCACGATCCGGTCGAACGCCTCGACTGTGAGGTCGGTAGCGACGGCGTCCCCGAGCGCGAGGCTCGCGCCGACGTTGTTGTGAAGGATGTCGATCCGCCCGTAGCGCTCGCGCGCAAGCGCCACCAGGGCGCGCACCTGCTCCTCCTCGACGATGTCGGCAGCAGCGGCCGAGGCGTCACCGCCATCGTCCTTGATCAACTCCACCGTCTCTTCCGCGGACTTCAGATCGCGGTCCACGACGAGTACCTGAGCGCCCTCGCGCCCCAACACACGCGCCGTCGCCCGCCCGTTGCCGATTGTCTCGCCGGGTGTCTGCCCGCCCCCGATGACGATCGCCACCTTCCCTTTGACCCTATCTGCCACTTCGCTCACCTCGCGCTTGGTGGCGCCACGGTAGCCCATCGATGTAGATCGCCACCAGAGCAACGTCCGGTGACGTTGCCCGTCCGGGTAGAATCCCCGAGGCATCGATGCCAGAGGAGGCAGATATGGGCAGGTTGGACGGCAAGACGGCAGTCATCACGGGCGGCGCTAGCGGCATCGGTGCGGCGACTGCACGGCGGTTCGTCGCCGAGGGCTGCCGCGTCCTCATCGCGGACCTGCAGAAGGACGTGGCTGCGGCGCTTGCCGAGGAGCTTGGTCCTTCCGCGGCTGCTGTGACGTGCAACGTCGCCCGCGAAGCCGATGTGGCGCGGGCGATCGGGTCGGCCGTCGAGCGCTGGGGCCGGCTCGACATTCTCTACAACAACGCCGGCTTTGGCGGCGCGTCTGGCCCGCTCGATCAGACGTCGGTCGAGGACTACGACCTGACCATGGACGTTCTCCTCAAGAGCGTCTTCCTCGGGATCAAGCACGCCTCGCCGGCGATGAAGGCGCAGCGCGCGGGTAGCATCATCAGCACGGCCAGCGTCTGCGCGTTTGAAGCGGGCATCGGCAACCAGCTCTACAGCGTCGCCAAGGCCGGAGTTGTCATGATGACGAAAGCGGCCGCGCTCGAACTGGCTGAGTTCGACGTCCGCGCCAACGCCGTGTGCCCGGGATACATAGCGACCCCGCTGGCCGCCGGACGGCCACTGTCCACGAACGACCCCGAACGGGTCGCGAGCGCGCTTGATCGGCTCCGGTCATCGAACGAAGACAACCAGCCGCTTGCGCGCTCGGGCGAGCCCGACGACATCGCCCAGATGGTGCTCTTCCTGGCGAGCGACGAGTCGCGCTGGGTGACCGGGCAGGCCATGGTTGTTGACGGCGGGCTCCTGGCGGGCCGCCCGTGGCGCAAACTCCACCCCTGGCTCACCGAGCCGAGGGACATCCGCCTCTACCGCCCCGAAGACTGACGCCCCGAGACGCATTCGGACGGCGTACGATTTATTCGACATGCGCATCCAACCAAACGAACTCGTCCCGCTCGGACACGGCATCTGGGTTCGCTCTGATGAGGTTTCCGCGATAGAGCCTATCCGCGAGGGCCGCGGCCCGGGGCACCGCACTCGCATATGGGTTCGAGGCCTCGCTGAGCCCCTTATCGGCTCCAGATCGGAAGAGGTCATCCTCCGAGATCTGACTCATCCGCACGACGCGCTTGCTCGCGAACGACGGCTTGAGGCGGCGCTCGATGCGGTCACGTCGGCCGTCGGCCGGGTGCCGCCGATGCTCCTTCGCGTTGTTCGCCAGGAGACCGGCCTGGACCTCGGGAGAGTCGTCCACGACGCCCAGCGGACGCTCGCCGGGAGCGAGCCGCCCGGCACCGAGCGTCGATCCACCGGGGAATCGGCAGACGGGCAGGTTCGTCTGCCGGAACCCAAACCGACCGGGCCATAGCGCACGGTAACCGGTACTCCACTCTTTCGCGGGCCCACTATAGGGACGGCCCTAATCGGGCGTCCGTTAGCCACCGTCGAAACTGAGAACGGGCCACAAGCCCGGCAGTGCCGAGGCGGCCCTTGCGGGATGGTGAAGTGATGGCGTGGTTCAACAATCTCAAGATCCAGGTGAAGCTGCTCGCGGGCTTCGCCGCCGTGATCGTGCTTTTGGGCGTGGCGATCTTCGTCACGCTCAATGCGCTTTCCGCGGCGCAGAACGACGCAACGCAGCTCTACCAGGAACAGCTTCTCGCAATCGCGAAAATCGCAGATGCGAACGACGCCATCGATACAAGCAGCATCGACGCCAAGAGTGCCTTGCTGGCGACGGACGCCACGACTCGCGACAAGAACATCGAGAGCAGCCAGAGCTTGCTCGCCGCAGGCATCAAGGCGATGGCCGAGTACAAGGCGATGCTCACCGTTCCCGCCCTCATCGACGGGGCCACCGCAATCCAAAACGACCTGACGGCGCTGCAACAATCCCGCGAGGACGTGTTCACCACCCTCAAGAGCAAGGACGCTGCCGCTGCCATCGATGTCAACAGCAACGGCGTGAACGGGCACGAGGCTGCTGCTGCCATCTCGGCGAAGATCACCACAGCAGTCACCGCTGCTCAGGACGAGAAAGTTGCCCGGGCCAGCGCGATCTTCGACCAGCTCAACGCAAACGTGTCGAGCTCACGTACACAGTCGCTCGTGCTCGCCGGCATTGGCGCCGTGATGGCCATGGGCATCGGCTTCTACATCTCGCGCCGTCTGAAGAAAGACGTCGAAGTCGTGAAGTCGCGGATGGAATCGATCGAGACGAAGTGCCTGGTGTTCCTGGAGACGGGCATCAAGGCGGTGGAGCAGGGTGACCTCACGGTCGACGCCCAGCCGGTGACGCCGAAGGTCGACAAGTACGGCAAGGACGAACTGGGCCAGATGGCCGCGGGCATCAACCGCATGCTGGACAAGCTGATCAGCACGATCGGCAGCTACAACAGCATGCGCAACGGCCTTTCTGGCATCGTCTCCGGCGTGCGCAGCAACGCCACCACCATCCTCCAGGCGAGCGAACAGCTGCGCGAGTCGTCGGACCAGATGGCCTCGGCGACCGGCCAGATCGCCACGGCGATCAACGAAGTGACGCGCTCGGCGGTGAGCCTGAGCGGTCTCAGCCAGGACTCCGCCCGGGAGATCGAGCAGGTTGCCGCCGGCAGCCAGCAGCTCGCGGCCGCGGCCGACAGCAACAGCGGCAGCGCCGGCGAGTCGCGCGCAGAAGCCGTCCGCATGAACGACCAGATCGTCGTTGTCGCGAACGCCAGCAACGAAGTGGCGAAGGCGGCCGAGGAGAGCCGCGCGGCGGCCCTCGCCGGCCAGCAGGCGGTGGGCCAGGCAGTTGCCTCGATGGCGTCGATCGCCTCCGCGGTGGACCGCGCATCGCGCACCGTGGACGAGCTCGGCTCCTACGGTGCCCAGATCGGCGACATCGTCAAGGTGATCGACGAGATCGCCAGCCAGACGAACCTCCTCGCCCTGAACGCGGCCATCGAGGCTGCGCGTGCCGGCGAACAGGGCCGCGGCTTCGCCGTCGTCGCCGACAACGTCCGCCAGCTGGCGGAGCGCTCAAGCGAATCGACGAAGGAGATCGCGGCGCTTATCGCGAAGGTGCAGCAGGGCACGGAGCAGGCGGTGGAAGCGATGGGCGCGGGCGTCAAGGACGTTGAGCAGGGGCGTGAGATCACGACCCGTGCCGGCGAGGCGCTGGAGTCCATCATCGCTTCGGTGCAGCAGTCGGCCGTGCAGATGCAGACCATCGCACGGGACGTGCAGGGTCTGTCGGGTGGTGCCCAGCGCATCGTCGCCTCGGCGGAAGCGATCGCGGCGTCGGCGGGCGAGTCGGCGACGGGTGCGGCGGAGATGGCACGCGGCACGACGCGCGTCACCGAAGCCATCATCCAGGTGTCTGCCACCAGCGAAGAGACGTCTGCTTCCGCGGAAGAGGTCTCTGCCTCGACCGAGGAGCTGAGCGCGCAATCGGAAGAACTGGCGGCGACGGCCAACCAGATGAAGGAGCTGGCCGAAGCGCTCAATAGCGCTACCGCCCGCTTCAAGCTCGCTTAGCGTTTCCGGAGCAGTCCGGGGATGTGAAAGAAGGCCGGCGCCCGTCAGGGCGCCGGCCTTCCTGCTTCCTCCGAGATCTGGGCTGCGTTAGTTGACGCGCCGCTCGGCGCCCTTCCAGTACTGCTCCCGGATGATGAACTTCTGCAGCTTGCCGGTGACGGTGCGCGGCAGAGTTTCCACGAAGTCGACGGAGGTAGGGCAGCGGAAGTGGGCGAGATGTTCGCGGCTGAAGTCGATGATCTCTTGCTCGGTCGCCGTCATGCCCTGGCGAAGCACGATCAGGGCCTTCGGGGTTTCGCCCCACTTCTCGCTTGGCACGCCAATGACCGCGCACTCCAGGACCGCGGGGTGCAGGTACAACGCCGCTTCGACTTCTGGCGATGAGATGTTCTCGCCGCCGGAGATGATCACGTCCTTCTTGCGGTCGACGATGTTGACGTTCCCGAACTCGTCCCAGACGCCAAGGTCGCCGCTGTGGAAGTAGCCGCCGTAGATCGCCCTCGCAGTCTCTTCCGGCTGCTCCCAGTAGCCCTTGAGCACGACGTTCGAGCGGGCGCACACCTCGCCGATCGTGGTGTTATCCATTGGCACCGGATTGCCGTCGTCATCGAGTACCTGGATGTCGACGCCGATCGCTTCGACGCCCGCGCGGGAGCGGCGCTGGTAATCCTGGCCGTCCGGGTTCTGGTAGTCGGACGTTGAAACGGTGAGGATCGGCGCTGTCTCCGTGAGTCCGTAGATCTGGATGAATTCCCAGCCCAGCTCCTTCTCGAGCCGTTCGATGAACGCAGCGGGCGGCGGCGCACCTGCCACGGTGAAGCGGGGCCGCGTGGTGATGTTGTACTTGCTCTTGTCCGCGAAATTGAGAATGGTGCTCAACACGGCCGGAGCCATGCAGGCGAACGTGATCTTCTCATCCTGCAGCAGCCGATAAATGTCCTCGCCGACGACGGCGCGCAGGACGACGTGCGTCGCGCCCATCGCCGTCAGCGCGAACGGACCGCCCCAGCCGTTCGCGTGGAACATCGGCAAGGTCCAGAGCTCGATGTCTTCGTGCTGGATGCGGAGGTGGGCGATGAAGTTGTACGCGTTGATGTAGCAGTTGCGGTGCGTGAGCATCACGCCCTTCGGCCGCGCCGTGGTTCCGGACGTGTAGTTGATCGATGTGACGTCGTTCTCGTCCTGCTCGACGAACGGCGTGGCGGTTTTCGGCTGGCTCGAGATGAGCTGCTCCCAGTCGGTCCAGCCAGCCGGCGCGGTTCCCTCGTCCTGGGCGACGATCCAGTTGCGGACCGTTTTCAGGTTCGGGCGAATCTCATCCACGACCTTCGTGTAGTCGTAGTCGACGAGCACCGCCTTCACGCCGGCGTGGTTGATGATGTACTCGTGGTCCGAGGCGACGAGGCGATAGTTGAGCGGCACCAGGATCGCGCCGATCTGCGTCACGCCGTAGTAGCTCTCCATGAAGAAGTGCGAGTTCGGGCTGAGAATGCAGACGCGGTCGCCTTTTTCGATTCCGAGCGAAAGCAGCGCGTGGCCGAGCTGGTTCGCGCGCTCCTGGAACTGCCGGTAGGTGAAGCGGTTCGGGCCATCAACGATGGCCGTCTTGTTCGGGTAGAGCTTCGCCGCCCGGCGCAAAAAGTCGTTGATGAGCAGTGGTACTTCCACGGGGTGCCTCCGGGCTGCGAGATTTGCTGTGCGATTCTAGCAAACGATGCCTTCGCCGAAATGGGCTGACCTTTGGTGGCGACTCGGTAGAGTGAACGATCGTTCATTTACGCCGCGCGCCGGAGGCACTACACTGGTTCCGAATCCCGTTCGGACTTCGAACCCCAACCGAGGACAGCCCTATGGCCACCGCGACGCACAGCGATCTTTCCGGCATCAACCTCAACGACGCCGATCTCTTCATGAACAACGAGGCGCACGAACTGCTCCGCCAGCTCCGCCTTCACGATCCCGTCCACTGGAACGAGGGCGGCGAGAACTGGAACGGCTTCTGGGCGATCACGAAGTACGAGGACATCCGCTTCATCTCCCGAAACCCCGAGCTGTTCATCTCGAGCAAGGGCATCGCCGGGCCTGGCTTGCGTCCCGAGGCGCTCGCACAACAGCAGCAGCAGAATCCGGGAGCGGCGGCCGGCCAGGGCAATGTCAGCATTATCACCATGGACCCGCCGCGGCACGTGAAGATGCGCCGGCTCGTCAACAAGGGCTTCACGCCCCGCGCGGTCAACGCGATGGAGCCGCAGATCCGCCAGATCACCAACGACATCCTCGACCGCATCGCCGCGAAAGGTTCCTGCGATTTCGTTCTTGAGGTCGCCAGCCAGCTCCCACTCGCCGTCATCTGCGGAATGATGGGCCTCGAAGAGAAGGACTGGCCGCTCATGTTCCAGCTCACGAACAAGGTGCTGGGCTCGGGCGATCCCGAATACCAGACCGATGTTCCTGAAGCTGAGCGCGGCACCGGCGCGGCTGCGCGCCAAACCGCGATGACCGGCTTCATGGGCATGCTCGATTTCTTTCGCCGCACGCTGGAGGAACGCCGGGCGCATCCGCGCGAGGACGATCTCGTGAGCATCCTCCTCGAAGCCGAGCTCGAAGGCGAGAAACTCAGCGAAGCCGATTTGCTGGCCTTCTGCTTCCTGCTCATCGTCGCCGGAAACGAGACCACCCGAAACGCGATCTCCGGCGGACTCCAGGTCCTCTGCGAAAACCCCGACGAGAAGGCAAAGCTCGTGGGCGACATGTCGGGCATCGACGCTGCGGTCGAGGAAATCCTTCGCTGGGTGTCGCCCCTTCATCACATGGCCCGGGTCGCCACGGCGGATGTCGAGCTTCGCGGCAAGCAGATCAAAGAGGGCGACCGCGTGCTGATGTGGTATCCGTCCGCCAATCGCGACGAAGACATCTTCAAGGACCCGTTCCGGTTCGACATCAGCCGCGAGCCGAACGAGCACCTGGCTTTCGGTATCGGCGAGCACTTCTGCCTGGGCGCGGGCTTCGCTCGCAAGGAATTGCGCGTGATGTTCGAAGAGCTGTTCCGGCGCTTCCCGGACATCGAGCTCGACGGACCGCCTGAACGGCTCCGCTCGAACTTCATCAACGGCATCAAGCACCTGCCGGTCCGCTTCACACCCGAGCGGGTCTGACCCTGCGGCGATTCGCCGCCCTACGATCTATCCTGACGGAGTCAGTCGCCGCGCCTGCGGGCGTGACATCGGTAAGGAGAATGCTATGAAAGCCCAGGTCGACCACGACCTTTGTGAAGGCCACGGGAAGTGTGCGATGGCCGCGCCGGAAGTCTTTGATTTCCACGAGGACGAAGACCAGAGCTACGTGAAGATCGACGAAGTGCCCGCGGAGCTGAAAGACAAGGTGGATCGGGCGATCCGGCTCTGCCCACGACAGGCGGTGTCGTGGGTGCCGGGTTCGTAACGACAGCTCTCCATATTCCCGGTAGAATCCCTACCGACCGGTAGACAACCGCGGCAGCATAGGCCACATGGAAGGATGCGATGACGGCAGAAGCTACCCTTGACCCCAACTACGTAGACCTCGGCGACGAAGACCTGTTCGTCCACTACCAGCAACACGAGGCCTTCGCGAAGCTCCGCGCCATGAGCGGGCTCCACTGGAATGAAGGCAACGAAGACATCAAGGGCTGGTGGAACATTACCCGCTACGAGGATGTGCTCTACATCTCGCGGCATCCGGAACTGTTCAGCTCGGAGCGGGGAATCACCCAGTTCGAGCCCGTGCGCGAAGAGGACAACCTGGCCGCTGCCACCGGTAACGGGAAGATGCTCATCACCATGGACCCGCCGCGGCACGTGAAGCTGCGCCGGCTGGTGAACAAGGGCTTCACCCCCCGTGCCGTCAACGCGATGGAAGCCGAGATCCGCCAGATCACGAACCAGATCCTCGATGACATCGCCAAGAAGGGCCACGTCGACTTCGTGCTCGAAGTCGCGAGCCAGCTCCCGCTCGCCGTCATCTGCGGAATGATGGGCCTCGAGCGCAAGGACTGGGCGTTGATGTTCCAGCTCACCAACAAGGTGCTCGGCCCCGGCGACCCTGAATACCAGACCGACGTCCCGGAAGATCAGCGCGGCACGCAACAGGCGGCCCAGATCACCGGGAACATGGGCACCATGCAGATGTTCGGCTTCTTCGCGCAGCTCCTGGGCGAACGCCGGACGAAGACGGGCGGCGCCGACCTCGTCAGCATTCTCACCGAATCGGAAATCGAGGGTGAGGCGCTTACTGACGAGGACATCCTCTGGTTCTGCTTCTTGCTCATCCTCGCCGGCAACGAGACCACACGAAACGCGATTTCGGGTGGCCTGCTGGCGCTCTGCGAACATCCCCAGGAACGAGCGCGGCTCCAGGCCGATATGTCGCTGCTGCCGCAGGCGGTCGAGGAGATCCTGCGCTGGGTTTCGCCGGTGACCCATATGTCGCGGGTCGCCCTCCAGGATGCCGACGTGAACGGCCACGCAGTGAAGCAGGGCGAGCGCGTCACGATGTGGTATCCGTCGGTGAACCGCGACGAGTCAGTCTTCCCGGAACCGAACCGCTTCAATATCACCCGCAGCCCCAACGAGCACCTTGCCTTCGGCATTGGTGAGCACTTCTGCCTCGGCGCCGGCTTCGCGCGCCTGGAGCTCAAGGTGATTTTCGAAGAGCTGTTCCGCCGCTTCCCGGATATCCAGCTCGACGGCGAACCGGAGCGGCTGCGCTCGACGTTCATCGGTGGAATCAAGCATCTCCCGGTGAAGTTCACTCCGGAGAAGTAGCGCGGTCGTCCAGCAAGAAATCCGAGGCCGGCGCAACTGCGCCGGCCTCATTCGTCCCAGGGATTGAGGACCTCGACGTCGAAAGGCTCGAAGTCGCGCACGTTCCGTGTGACGACTGTGAGCCGATGAACCACTGCGGTGGCCGCCATCTGGGCGTCGACGACTTTCGGTCGCCGCCCTGACCTTTCCAGAAGGCCCGACGTCTCGCCCCACACGCGGGCGACTTTGGCGTCTATTGGAAGAATCCGTCCCTGGAAGGCCGACGCGACATCCACTTCGAGCCACTGGCGGAGTTGAGCTCTGCGCGGACCGGCCGCCAGCATTGCCAGGCCTTTCTCGAGTTCGCCGAGCGTGAGCACGCTCAGGCACGTGTCGTGCAGCGGCTGAGAGTCCATCCATCGCACGACCCGTTGATTCGGTTGGCGATCCGCAACCTCGGAGATGACGTTGGTATCGATGAGGTACCTCATGCGGTCGGCAAGGGGACATCACGATCGGTGCCTTCGTCTCGGGCAAACGGCAGCTCTGAACCCCACAGAGGCGAGCGACGCAGGAATGTTCCGAGTGACTGCGTCGGCTGCTGATCGGGGCTCTCGCCAGTCTTCCGGTATTGCTCCGAATCGATCACCACCACTGCGTCCTCGCCCCGGACGGTGATCGTTTGCGGGCCCTCAGTCTGAGCGCGACGAACGACTTCGCTCAGCCTGTTCTTCGCTTCCTGCAATTGCCATCGGTTCGCCTGAACGGCCATCGTTTGAATCTACCTGTCTAGACAGTCTAGACAGATAGTAGCACGGTGGTCGGCGTCGCGCGTTCCGTCTCGTTCTGTAGGATGCGCAGTTACGTCAACACCATAAGCCAGGGGAGCGCATCCGCATGTCCAACACCGATTCCACGACGGTCGCCGCCATCCTTCAGCGCGTGCAGGCGTCCGGCCGTGACAACCTCACCGCGGCCGAAGCCGTCCAGGTCTGCCGGGCCTACGGCCTCGACCTTCCGGCAGACGCGCTGGCGACGGACGAGGAGTCGGCCGTCGCGGCGGCCGAGCGCATTGGCTATCCCGTCGCCCTGAAGGTCGTCTCGGCTGACATATCGCACAAATCGGATGCCGGCGGCGTGCGCCTCGGGCTGAAGGATGCCAACGCCGTTCGCGCCGCGTATTCCGGGGCCCTGGCAAGCGCTCGGTCCTTCGATGCCGCCGCCACCGTCGAGGGCGTGCTTATCCAGGCGATGGCGGCCCCGGGCCGCGAGGTGATCGTGGGAGCGAGCACCGACCCTACGTTCGGCAAGGTGGTGGCCTTCGGCCTCGGCGGCATCCACGCCGAGGTGCTGCGCGACGTGACATTCGCCCTCGCGCCGGTTTCCCCCGCCAGGGCGCGTGAACTGTTCCAGGAGATCCGCGGCTATCCGATTCTCGCGGGCACCCGTGGGGAAGCGCCGGTCGACTTCGATGCCTTGGCGGCCGTGGTGGAGCGCGTGTCGCAGCTGGTGACGGACTTTCCGGAGATCGCCGAGGTCGACCTCAATCCCGTCTTCGCGCGGCCGGACGGCGCCGTCGCAGTCGACGCCCGCATCGTCCTCGGCGGGGCCGAGCAGGAGCGCTTCCGGCCGGATGCGGCCGACATCGTCGCGACGATGCAGCGGACCATGCATCCGCGCTCGATCGCCGTCATCGGCGCATCGGCCGAGGAAGGGAAGATCGGCTATTCCGTCGTCCGTAACCTCCTCGACGGCGGGTTCAGCGGAGCGATCTACCCGGTGAATCCGCGTGTCCCCGAGATCCAGGGTCTCACCGCCTACAAGTCGATTGAGGACATCCAGGCAGAAGTCGATGTCGCCGTGTTCGCTATCCCGGCTGCGCTCGTCGCCGGCGCGCTCGAACTTTGCGGCAAGAAGGGCGTCGCAACCGCGATTCTCATCCCGTCCGGCTTCGCCGAGGTGGGCGAAAAGCAGCTCCAGGATGACATGATCGCCGTGGCGCGGCGTTACAACATCCGCGTCATGGGGCCGAACATCTACGGGTACTACTACACACCGTCCAACCTCTGCGCGACGTTCTGCACGCCGTATACGGAGCGGGGAAGCGTGGCCCTTTCGTCCCAGAGCGGCGGCGTGGGGATGGCGATCGTCGGCTTCAGCCGCTCACACAAGATGGGCGTCTCGGCGATCGTCGGACTGGGCAACAAGTCCGACCTGGACGAAGACGACCTGCTCGAGTTCTACGCGAACGATCCCAACACCCGCGTGATCGCGATGCACGTCGAGGACATCAAGGACGGCCGCTCGTTCGTGGCCGCCGCCAAGCGCGTCTCGAAGGACAAGCCGGTCGTCGTCCTCAAAGCCGGGCGTACCGCCCAGGGCGCACGCGCCGCCGCCTCCCACACGGGCGCGCTCGCCGGAACCGATCTCATCTACGATGCCGCCCTGCGCGAGGCGGGCGTGGTCCGCGCACGCACGCTGGAGGACCTGCTCGATTGGTCGCGCGCCCTCGGCATGCTCCCGCAGCCGAAAGGCGAGAACGTCCTGATCGTTACCGGCGCCGGAGGCTCGGGCGTGCTGCTCTCCGACTCCTGCACCGACTACGGCCTCAAGCTGATGTCTGTCCCGCCCGACCTGGACGCGGCGTTCAAGGAGCTCATCCCTCCGTTCGGCGCTTCCGGCAACCCCATCGACATCACCGGTGGCGAGCCCCCGGAGACCTATCGCAAGGCCATCCGGCTCGCCCTCAACGACGACCGCGTGCACGCGCTGATCCTCGGGTACTGGCACACCATCATTACGCCGCCGATGGTCTTCGCGCGCCTGGTTGCCGAAGTCATGGAGGAGTGCAAGGCGGCGGGAAACGTCAAGCCGATCGTGGCGTCGCTGGTTGGCGATGTGGAAGTCGAGGACGCGTGTCGATACCTCGAAGAGCGGGGGATCCCCGCCTACCCGTATGCGGCCGAACGTCCTGTCGCGGCCCTGGCTGCGATGTACCAGTGGGCACGGCGCTCGGGGAAGCTCGGCGCCTGAGGCCGTCGGGCAGCGAGGTGAGCGAATGAGTGCTGAAATCGATGCCTGGCGGGCTGAGATCGACCGCGTCGACGAGCAACTGCTCGAGCTGTTCAATCGCCGCGCTCATTGCGCCATCGAGGTCGGGATGGTCAAACGGAAGCTCAAGCTGCCGATTGAGGTCCCCGAGCGCGAGGCGCAGATCGTCGCGCGCATGGTGCAGATGAACGCTGGCCCGCTTAACGCCGAGGCGATCGAAGCCCTCTTCGACGCCGTCATCGGCGAATGCCGGGTGGCCGAGCGCGCGATGATCGAGGGGTAACTACCTGCCGCCGCCGGGCGATGGCACCGGCGTGCCCCTCCCAGGGGTTTCCGCAGCGTCCATGACCGCGATCGATGGCGATTTGGACGGCCGCGCGAAGAGCACTACCACGGCCGCGAGGTACGTCAGCAGGGCGGTAACCGTCAGCGGGACGCCGTAGCCGCCGGTCTGGTCGTGGAGCCAGCCGATGCCGAACGGGCCCGCGCCGGCGCCCACCTGGCCCACGAGGTTCACCACGCCGAAGATGGCGCCAAACGAGACGAGCCCGAAGATCTCGCCCACGAGCAGCGACTGCATCATGTAGACGTTGCCGATGGTGAACCCGAAGACGAGCGTCAGCGCCCACGTGGCCGCGATGTTCTCTGTGTGGATGATGGCGAGGATGGCCGTGGCCTGGATGACCAGGATGCCGACCGTGAGCTTGCGCTTGTCCGCCCGATCGGCGAAGGCGCCGACGATGAGCCGGGCGATGATGCTGCCGAGGGCCGTCAGGCTGAGCGCGAACGCGGCCGTGCTCCGCGAGCCGAGACGGTCTTCGAGGAACGAGATCTGGTGGAAGACGTAGCCCGTCTGGGCCATCAAGACGAGCAGGAATGCCCCCATGATCGCCCAGAACGCCACGGTGCCGCGCGCTTCGCGGACCGTCCAGCGCCTGCGCTGTACCTCGTCGGTCAGGAGGCTGGCCGCCGTGGGTGGAGGCGGCGCATCGCGCCCGTCAGGGCGGAGGCCCATCTCGGCGGGGTCCCACGAGATCACGGCGAAGAGCACGGGCAGCGCCACGACGATCACGAGCAGCCCCATCACCGGCGCGGCGAGCTGAATGCCGCCGACATCGATCATCTTGCTGATGAGCGGCGAGAGAATGACTCCGCCGAGCGACACGCCCGTCGATGACACGCTCATTGCCTTGGCGCGCCGGCGGATGAACCAGCGGGTCATGATGGCGTTCGTCGCCACGGCACTCGACATCCCGAAGGCAACCGCCATGACGACGTACACCAGGTAGAGCTGCCACAGCGAATCGACGACGCCAATGAGCCCGGCTGCCACGCCCGAGATGAAGATGCCGATGGCCATGAAGCGCATCGGACCGCTGCGGTCGATGCGCGGACCCACGAAGCCGGATGTCAGCCCGGAGACGCTGAAGTAGAGCCCGGTGGCGCCGCTGACCGCGGTCGTCGACCAGTGGTGCTCGTCGCGGAGCGGTTTGAGAAACACGGCCAGGCCGTAGTAGCCGACGCCGACGCCTACGAAGCTCAACGTCGCGCAGGCGAGGGCGATGTACCAGCCGTAGTAGACCGAGCGCGGCAGGAACCGTGCGGCGGGCGGCATGCGCACAGGGGACTGGCCGGTCATTCGTGGCAGTCTAACGGAATGGCGCCGGAACGCGGGCTGCCGTTGTCACGGGTCATCGGCCCATGAATTCGGGTTCTCGCTTCTCAACGAATGCGCGGGCGGCGTTGCGGTGATCTTCGGTCGCGCCACTGGCGATCATGTTCTTCGCCTCGTTCGTCAGCGTGTCGGCGAAGGTATTGGTGGCGCCGAACGTGAAGTTGTCCTTGATGCGCCCGTAGGCGAGGGTCGGGCCGGCCGCGAGCTTGCGCGCCAGGTCCATCGTCTCGGCCATGAGAGCGTCGTGCGGCACGACCTTCGTCACGAGGCCCAGCCGCTGGGCTTCTTCCATGCTGATGGGCTCGGACATGAAGTAGAGCTCTTTCGCCTTGGCAGGGCCGACCAGACGCTGCAGCAGCCAGGTTCCACCGAAGTCCCCGCTGAATCCCACCTTCGCGAAGGCCGGCACGATCCGCGCCTGCTCGCTTGCGATGCGAAGGTCGGCCGAGAGGGCGACGCTCATTCCTGCGCCCGCGGCGACGCCGTTGAGCGCGCAAATGGTCGGCTTCGGCATTTCCTGCAGCAGCCGCGAAATCTCTTCCTGCTGCCGCAGGTTGGCCACCGGATCCGCCGCCGCGAGCGGCGCTTCGCCGGCGGCAGTGCGAGTCGCCATGCCCTTGAGGTCTCCGCCGGCTGAGAAGGCCCGGCCGGCGCCGGTGATCACGACGCACCGCACGGCAGGGTCGTCCGCCGCGCGCTGGCCGACCACGAACATCGTCTCGAGCATCTCCGGGTTCATCGCGTTCAGAGATTCCGGGACGGTTGAGCGTCATCACGGCGACGGCGCCGTCGAGTTCGTAGCGGACTGTGTCGGACATCGGTTGCCTCACGAAACGGTGGTCCGGGCATTCTAGCGGGCGGCACTTCGCCCCGCACTACCGGGGGGTTTCCAAAAAAAATCCGCTAGTTGAACAAGTGGATCGAGTCTGAAAACGGCGGTCTGAAGTAGCGTGGAACTAGTTTCGAGGTAGTGACGGACTTGCGTCTGAACTAGCACCCAGGTAGTCCGAAGTAGTGATTTGGTCTGGCTGATCGCGACCGGCGCAGACGGTGCGTAACAGGGTGTGATGAGGCCAGCGGCGGCGGTGCGCATAAGGGCAGCGTGCCACAAGAGCGGATCAGCGCTGAGGGGCGACTGACAGTCGCCTGGTCCAGACTCTGTGTGACCGCGTCGGGATGCTCACTCCGCCGTCGCCGCTCCTCGGTCCGGCTTTCCGCGGAGCTTCGCGATCTGTTGGACGTGAACGTCGACGTGTTCGACGCCGATGCGCAGCATGTCCGCGAGCGTGAGCAGGCCGCGGTCGGGGTGCGTCGCCGTGCGGGCCCACGATTGACGGTCGCACTGCCGCAGCAACTCCCCGGTGCTGAAGCGCGTCTGCTGGAAGAGCGAGAGTGCGGCTTCCGGGCTTCGCCAGAGGTAGTGCAACTTTCTCTTCCAGGTCCCCTCGTCGAACGCGAAGAACGCCGGCTCGTCCTCGGCGATCATCTGGCGGATGCGCACCGCGCGGACCAGTTCTGTGTCGCTGAGGTGGACGAGCACATCGCGGACCGACC
Source organism: uncultured bacterium (assembly GCA_963832795.1). Taxonomy (GTDB): domain Bacteria; phylum Chloroflexota; class Dehalococcoidia; order Tepidiformales; family Tepidiformaceae; genus CAWHVJ01. Next base: position 69,039 of record CAWHVJ010000011.1, on the reverse strand, counting down.
AGCCTTCAGGGCCGGGGCGGTTGATCTCCGCTGGCCCGACGCCGGAGATCGCCTCGTGAATGAGCTTTGGTCCGGCGCCGAACTGCTCGAACATCGGCTTGAGATCTGGTGGAATGGAGGGCACGTGAAGGATTCTACGGCAGACACCGCCAGCGCGCGAGCCAATCATGGTCAGCTCTTGCCGCCGGGTTAGCACTCGGTTTGCTACACTGCTAATCACCATGCCCACCGGACAACGCGACTATTACGAAGTGCTCGGCGTAGCGAAGACCGCGGACGCCCAGGAGTTGAAAAAGGCCTATCGCAAGCTTGCGATGGAATACCACCCCGACCGGAATCCCGATCCCGGCGCGGGGGAAAAGTTCAAGGAAGCGACGCGCGCCTACGAGGTCCTGTCGGACGCGGACTTGAAGGCACGATATGACCGCTTCGGCCACGCCGGCGTGGAGGGTAGCAGCGGCCCGCAGGGCTTCGACGGGTTCCAGAACTTCGAAGGTTTCGGCGACATTTTCGATGCGTTCTTCGGCGGAGGACAGCGCGGAGGGCGACGCCGGCGCGGCCCGGCGCGCGGCGCCGACCTGCGCTACAACCTGCGCATCACCTTCGAAGAGGCCGTCTTCGGCGTCGACAAAGACATCGAGTTCCAGCGCATGGAGCGCTGCGACCGGTGCGGCGGCAAGGGCGCGGAGCCCGGTACGGAACTGACCACCTGCCCGGAATGCAACGGCGCCGGCGAGATCCGGCGAGCTCAGCAGAGCATCTTCGGCCAGTTCGTGAACGTCGCCACCTGCGGCAAATGCCAGGGCGAGGGCCGCGTGATCACGCATCCGTGCAATAAGTGCCGCGGCAGCGGACGGGAGAAGAACACTCGCCACATCAGCGTGAAGATCCCGGCCGGCGTCGATGACGGGGCTCAGATTCGCCTGACGAACGAAGGCGAGGCCGGTATGCGCGGCGGTGAAAGCGGCAACCTCTACGTCGTGCTCTCTGTCGCCGAACATGCGCAATTCGAGCGCGTTGAGGACCACATCCTCCTCGAGCTGCCGGTCAACGTCGCCCAGGCGGCGCTCGGCGCGAAGGTCACTATCCCCACGCTGGACGGGGAGACCGAGTTCGAAGTGCCAGCGGGAACGCAGAGCGGCGAAGACTTCGTGCTCCGAGGGAAGGGCGTCCCCCACCTGCGCGGCGTCGGCCGTGGCGACATGGTGGTCCGGGTCACGGCCGTCATCCCGGACGACCTGACCGACGAGCAGCGCGCCCTGCTTCAACAGCTCGCCGAAACGATGGGCACGCCGACGATGCCGAAAAAGGGCAAGGGCTTCTTCGAGCGGCTTCGCGACGCCGTCGCGGGATGATCAGCCGACGTTCTGAACGCGCCGTCCTATGACGGGTCTCTGGTTCGAAATCACCGCGCAGGTTCCGGTCATCGATGTCGAGGCCGTCAGCGACCTGATGCGCGGCGTTTCGCCGGGCGGCATCACTGTCGAAGAGCCGATCGATATTCTCGGCCCGGAGATGGGGTTCCGCGTTCGCGGGGGCGAACCCGTGCTGGTCCGGGCGTACCTGCCCAGCAGCGAGCTCGGCGCCGTCCTCACCGAGGACCTCAGGCGCGCGATGGAGGCGTTTCCCTCGGTCGAACTCACCGCCAAGCCCATCTACGAGCAGGACTGGGCTGTCAGTTGGCGCGAGTTCTTCGGCGTTGTCGAAACGGGCGGGCGCGCCGTCATCGTGCCCACGTGGATCGAACACGAAGTGCAGCCGGGCCAGGTGGCGATCCGCCTCGATCCCGGCCAGGCATTCGGCACCGGCCACCACGAGACGACACGCCTCTGCCTCCTCGCCCTCGACGAACTGGTGAAGCCAGGCATGGCTGTGCTCGACGTCGGGACCGGCTCGGGGGTGCTGGCGATTGCCGCGGTCAAGCTCGGCGCCGCGTCGGTGGACGCGTTCGACATCGACCCGATTGCTGCCGACGTCGCGCGGGCGAACTGCCGAGATAATGGGGTTGCCGACCGTGTGGCGATCAGCGCCGGGCGTCTCCCGACGGACCACCGCGGCTCGTACGATCTTGTGGTCGCCAACATCAGCACCGATGCGAACATCGGCATGGCGCCGCAGTTCGGGCAGGTTGTCCGGCCAGGCGGGCGCCTGGTCCTCAGCGGCATCCTCTCGCCGGACGCCGAGCGCGTGTCAGGGGCCATGGCCGCGCACGGCCTCGCGTTCCAGCGCATGCGCGAGGAACGCGACTGGTGCTTGCTCGAATACGATCGCACCGCCGCGGACTGACCTTCCCGTATGCTCGCTTCATGGCCGAACGGATCGTTTCGCTCGTCCCGAGCCTGACCGAACTCATCTGCTGGTTTGGGATTGTCTTCTGCGCTTGTCGGACGGACGCGGTTCTGCACGGAGCCGCCTGAAGTCGTCGCGAGCGTACCCATCGTCGGTGGGACGAAGAATCCGAAGGTCGAGCGGATTAGCTGCCTTGAAGCCGGACCTCGTCATCGCCAACAAAGAAGAGAATCGCCGGGAAGACGTCGACGCGCTGCGCTCCGCGGGTCTCGAGGTGGTCGTCACAGACCCGAATAGTGTCGAAGAGGCACTGACCATGATCGCCGATCTCGGCGAGCGGTTTGGGTGCCGCGATCGGGCCGCGTCCCTCATCTCCGATGTGCGCTCCGCCGTGGACGAACCGGTCCCGTTCCCGGCGTTGGCGACGTTCGTGGCCGTGTGGAAAGAGCCGCTCATGGGACTCGGCGGGGCCACGTACGGCAGCGACGTCCTTCGCTGCGCTGGTATGGACAACGTCATGGCCGGTCGAAGCCGCTATCCGGAGATCTCACGGGAGGAGTTGGCGAACCTCGGTCCCCGGCTGATCCTGCTTCCCGACGAGCCGTATCCGTTCACCGCGGGTGACGCGGATGCGTTCGGTGAGCGTCGCGCCTGCGCGGGTTATCGATGGCAAGCTGCTGTGGTGGTACGGCCCGCGCATGCCGGCGGCGATCCGTGAGCTTCGCCGCATGGCGGCTGAGCTGGCGCGGTGACGCCACGCGTCACGGTTGTCCCGGCCGAGCGCTTCGGAGAGGCGTCGGCCGCGGCGTTCCTGGACGTGCTCCAGGCGGCGGACGTGCCCGTCGTGGCGCTTCCCACCGGACATACGCCCATTTCTCTGTACGGTAACGTACGGACGGCTGTCGCCGACGGGACGGTAAACCTCTCGCGGATCCGCCCGTTCGCGCTCGACGAGTACGTGGGTGATCCCGCGCACCCGTGCTCGAACCGCTCGTACTTTGCCCGCTACTGGGACGTCATTCCTGGAACGCTGCCGGTACGGCAGTTCGATCCAACCGCGGCGAATCTTCAAGCGGACGTCGATCGGCTCGTCGCCGAACTCCACGCGGCGGGTGGGCTCGATCTCGCCGTGGTGGGATCGGATTGAACGGTCACCTTGGCTTCAATGAGCCCGGATCTGCGAGCGACGCGCCTGCGCGCGTAGTCGCGCTCGACGCCGTGACACGGGAGAGCGCACGCGAGTGCTGGGGCGACGCTACGCCCGCGTTGGGGATGACGCTCGGGATGCGGGAGATCCTGGCGGCAACGAGCGTGCTGTTGTTGGCGAACGGTTCGTCCAAAGCCGAAATCGTCGCTCGCGCACTTGACGGCGTGCCCTCGCCGGATTGCCCTGCGAGCTGGCTCCAGTTGCACCCGGCGTGCGTCGTCGTCGCTCGACGAACCCGCCGCGGCGCGGCTCGCGAAGCGCTAGCGGCGGTAAACCACCTCGCCGCGGCAGATGGTCGCCGCCACCCGGAATTCCCCGTCGAGCGCCACGATATCGGCGTCCATGCCGCGTTCGATCGCGCCCTTCCGGTACTGGGCACCGGCTACACGCGCGGCATTCGTGGCGCAGATGCGAAAGGCGGTGGGTGTGTCGATCCCGAGGAAGCGAAGCGTGTTCCGGAAGTGTTCGTCCATCGTCGCGACGCTGCCAACGATGGTTCCGTCATTTCGGACGGCCTTGCTTCCGGCCACGCGGATGTGCTCGCCGCCGAAGTCGCCATCCTGGGTCGTCGTCCCGGCGAGATGAAGGTTGTCGGTCACCACGACGGCTCGGGACGGGCCGATCGTCCGATATGCCAGCTGAAGCAGTTCCGGGGCGACGTGGGCGCCATCGCAGATGAGCTCGCAGGTAAGGGAATCTTCAAGAAGTGCCGCCACAACCGGCCCACCTTCCCGCTGGTGCATCGGTCGCATTGCGTTGTAGAGGTGCGTGACATGGCGGATGCCCGAGTCGAAACCGGCGCGCGCCTGTTCGGTCGTAGCATCCGTGTGCCCCATTGCCGGCAGTGCCCCGGTCGACGCTATCGCCGCCGCAAGGTCCAGTGCGAGAGGAAGCTCGGGTGCGAGGGTCACCTGGCGGATCATCCCGCCAGCGGCGTCCTGGTATCGCGCGAACTCGTCGCGCGCCGGGGCACGAAGGAATTCTGGAGGGAACGCGCCCTTGCGCACCGGGTTGATGAAGGGACCTTCGAGATGAAAGCCGAGCGGCTCCGCGCCCGGTCCCTCCCCGATCGTGGGAGCCAGCGCCCAGAGCGTCTCCAGCGTGTCGGCGTCGTCGCTACCGACGGTGCTGACGAGGAAGGAGGTGACTCCGTTCCGGGGAGCCCAGGCGCTGTAGGCGCGCACGCGTTCGGGGTCGTGCGTGAAGAAGGAGTGTCCACCTCCGCCGTGCACGTGGACATCGATGAAGCCGGGCCCCAGCGTGAGGCCCGACGCGTCGAACTCCTCGGCGCCGTCGACGAGCAGCTCACGGCCGACAGCGACGATGCGGGGGCCGTCGCAGAGGATGTCGGCGCGGTGGGGGGCGGCACCGGCGGCGACCACGCCATTCTTGATGAGCAAGCGCCCGGGCATGAAAGCCGCCTTTCCTTGACGCCCAATATGGCCGACCGTACGTTGGCCGAAACTCGGAGAGACCGTTGATTCGCCCACGCCTGAACCGACGCGCAAGCGCCGTGGCGGCCATCGTTGGCCTGACGGTTGCCGCAGTTTACATGACTCTCGTCGTGTTCCTGCGCATCCAGGGCGACCTCTTTCCTGGCAATGAGACGGCGATTGGCTCCGTCCCGGTGAAAGTGCCCAACACGAACATCGGCGTCAACGTGTCGCTCCCGGGCATCTCCTCCGACACGAACGCCCCGTGGACGCCTTCGTCGCAGATGAACATCCTCGTCCTGGGCCTGGATCGCCGCCCTGACGATCCGCCGAACGAGCCGTCCCGGAGCGACACGATGTTCGTCGCGACGGTCGACAAACAGGAAGGGCGCGTGCAGATGCTCGCGATTCCGCGCGACCTCTGGACGCAGGTGCCGTACGGCAGCAAGCCTGGCGATTGGGCCGAAGCGAAGATCAACGCCGCTTACTCGTATGGCGGGTTCTATGGCTACGAGGGAGGCCCGGCCGCTGCCGCAGTCGCTGCGGTGCAGCACGATTTCAACATCCGCATCGATCACTACGTTGTGATCGACTGGGTCGGCTTCGTCCAACTCGTGGACGCCGTGGGCGGCATCGACATCAATGTGCCGGAGACCATCTCGGACTACGGCACGGACGTGCTCGATGTGTTTCCCGACAACACCGTGAAGGCCGGCATGCAGCACATGGACGGCAAGCAGGCGCTGGGCTACTCGCGTGTGCGCGTCGATGGCGACATAAAGCGCATCGAGCGACAGCAACTCGTAATCAAGACGCTCGCTAGCCGCTCGGTCGATTTAGGGTACATCGCGAAGCTCCCGCAGCTTTGGGATGCGTATCACGCGGCGATCAAGACCGACGTCGACAACGGCCTCATCCCGGGCCTGGCGCTGCTGGCACAGCAACTGGACCTCGAGAACATCGAGACGTTTTCGCTGGCGCCTGCCACCTACCCCGGCGTGGCCGACGACGGCGAACTGATCCTCGTTCCGAACCAGGACCAGGTGTACGAAATCATCGACCGCTTCCTGGCCGACCCGAAGCTCCGCGATGAGAAGCCGACGATCGAGATCGAGTACCCCGCCGGGCAGGCGGCCGCGGGCACGAAGGCGCGTGAGCACCTCGTCGACTACGGAGTGCCCCCGGCGTGGATCAAGGTCGCCGAAGGCACCGCGGACAGCGGTCCACCGGGGATCTACGACCTCACCGGGAAGACCTACACATCCGAAAAGATGAAGGGACTGTTCGATCTCCGCTTGCTGAACTTCGACGGGACGGCACCGGAGGGAGTGGACGTGCTGGTGCGGCTTGGGGCCGCGACGCAGCTGGTGACGCCCTAACGGCGGTCAGGGGAGCGGGTCGGGTGGCTCGTCCGGAGTAGTCGCCAGGAGCCGCCCGAGCACAAGCGCGCCGCCGAGCGCACCGAGGACGGTTGCGGCCACGGGAATCGCGAGCGCCAAATAGCTGCGGCGGGCAAGCCCGACAAGAAACAGCGCCGTTCCAGCGGCAGCGGCGACGGTGAGCATGCTCCCGTAGCGGCGGGCGAGGGCGGGATCGTTGTCGTTGAACGCCATATCTGCACTTATACAGTCCACCCGCCCGGGTGGAACTACTCCACCGTGATCGTGGCCTTCATCTGGGGGTGGAATTCGCAGGTGATCTTGTAGGTACCGGCGGTCGTCGGGTGTCCACGCGAAGACGGCGCCATTTCTCATCGTGCCGGATGCGTTGTCACCGTTGATGTTGACGGTGTGGAGGGCGGACTCGCTGTTCTTGAAGTAGACGGTCGTGCCCGCCGACACGGTGAGCTTCGTTGGCTTGAATGCCAGGTCTTGCTGGTCGATTTCCGGCGCTCCGGCGGGAACGCTGGCGGCCGGCGAGCCACCCGTCGAGCCCGAGGGTGAGCTCGACCCGCCGCACGCCACCAGGGCGAGTGCCACGGCCGCCAACGCCATGAGAAGCAGGACGGGCGCCAGGCGCAGACGAAGAAGGGACATACCTGTCCTCCGAGGACATTGCGATTTCTATCACAAGTATGCCGGAACTCCGTCTGGTCGTCCCACGCTCGTCGCCGGGGGTCAAGCTTTCTGTACGAGCCGTGATTCCGGGTGACGCCCGAAAGCCCCCGGGACCGGGGGCTTTCGGAGAAAAGAGGCGGGGTGAGCGACTCTTGTTGGCGGTGGTGCTGTATAGCGCGGCGCCGACCTGGACGGCGACTGGCACAACGGAATCGTAGGAAGAATTGCTAAAGCCGTCAAGCGGTTTATCGGTTTAATGAGTGCGCGTCGTGGAGGGGGACACGCCGACCTGCTCGTTGCGTCCCGCGCTAGGCGGCGCGTCCGCGGTGAGCGTCCAACGCGGCGATCTGCTCGCGCAGCCGGCGGATGCGCCGAAGGCGGTAGCTGGAGATCACCGGCTCAGCGTCGTCGAGGAAGACGGGCCCCTCGCAGCGGCCGCAGCGCACCAGGGCCGATGGCTCGGTCGATTGCTTCCCCGGCGTTGGGCCTGGCTTGAAGCCGGCGACAGTCAGAGGCGCCCCGCCCGGTCCGACCCATCGGCCGCTAATGAACCCGCAGTGAAGACACTTGATGTCACCCGTGACCAGCATGGCGCTGTTCCTCCCAAGTGAGGGAAGTATCGCCAGCGCGCGTATCGAAACTTCATCGGGGATCCCCCTACCTATCGGGGGGTCATCCCGCGATCTCTCGCGGCTCGACGGAATTCCCTACACAAGGTGATACGACGGAACGGGCCGCGTTGTGCAATGCGCCGGAATGGAGGTTAAGCGCGGCTTATCGCGTCAACGCGGTACTGCACCATTCCTGAGGGCACAACCACGTTCACTTCTTCGCCGACGCGTCGGTTGAGCAGCTCTTTCCCGACCGGCGAATCGACGGAAATCTTCTGCTCGTTCGCGTTCGCCTCGCGCGCTCCCACGAGCTTGAACGAGAACTGCTTGCCGGTGTCGAGGCGCGTGACGGCGACCGTCGAACCCATGGCGGAGACGTCGTCCCGCGTGTGCTCCACGACGACCGCACGGCGCAGATCGGCTTCCAGTTGCTTGATGCGGCCATCGGTCATGCCGAGCTGTTCGCGCGCCGCCTGTAGCGGAGCGTTTTCGCGAAAGTCCTTGTCTTCACGCGCCAGCGAGATCGCCTGGACGATCTGCGGCCGCGTCTTCTTCAGGTCGTCGAGCTCCTGCTTTCGCGCTTCGAGACCTTCGGCGGTCATCTCCACGGGCGCCTGCTCGAGCCGTACCTGTGGACCACCGGAGCGGCCTGCCGCGCGGCGGACGCGGATGTGGATGCCATAGTTTTGCGTGACGTAGTTCTTCTTCTTGAGGAACTGGAACCACTGCTTCAGCGCGGCCACGCGGTCGGGCGCGTTCGGATCGGCTGCCCTGATCTGCGCCTCGGCGTAAGACTCGACGCGGCTGCCAGATAGACTCTCCAGCGGGGTCTGCTCGCCCGCGTGCTCGACGTATTTCCGCACGTACGTCTCGTAGGCGATGCGCTGTTCCGGCTTCAGGGAGTTGAGGTAATCGTTGAAGGCTTCTCCGAGGGTGACGTGCGCATGCGGCGCACTACGCGAGTCTTGGGTCATGATCAGAATGTACCATTACTCGCACGAATGCGCGCCGTTATGCCGTTAACGCATACCTGGGCGGCTCTTCCGGCGCTCTTCCCCGGCCTCGGGCCACCGGAAAGGTGGCTCCCGCAGCTCCAGAAACACTGGGCGCTGATCGAGGCCGCCGCCCCCCGCGTCCAGGTCACGACGGTCTCGGCGGACGACGCGCCGCTCCGGCACTTCGCTGAGGCGCTGGAGTTGCTGGCGATCATCGAGCGCCACATTTCGCTGGACATCCTGGTCGATGTCGGCAGCGGCGGAGGGTTTCCCGGCCTCGTCATCGCCTGCGTGCGGCCTGACGTGCAGGTACACCTTGTTGAACCGCTGCGAAAGCGGGCCGATCTGCTCTCCGCGATAGCCACGCAGCTTGGGCTTCACCGCGTCGAGGTGCACGCGGAGCGCGCCGAGGATGCGCGGACGCGGTCCCCTTCGCGATTCCGCCTCGGTCGTGACGGCCAGGGCGGTCGCGGCCCTTCCGCAACTGATCGAGTACACCGCCCCGTTCGCCCGGCCCAACGGACTCGTCGCTCTCCCCAAGGGCTCCGGCCTCGACGAAGAATTGACGCATGCAGGCGCAGCGATGACGGAATTGTCGGTAGACTACGCGGCGATCGAGGCCATGCGCCCGGAAGTCTCCGAAACCGGCAGAGTGGCATTGTTTCGGAAGCGCGGTCCGACTCCGGCGAAGTATCCGCGCCGAGCGGGGATGCCTGCGAAGCGCCCGCTGTGAGAGTTCTCTCACATTGAATAACTAAAGCGCGTACACACTTAAGTTGTTGTTGCGTTTCTGTGCTATATTTCCCGCGATCTTCGGTCGACGCGGTTTCCGTGCCGAAGGACGCAGGAGGAAGCATGGACCCGAACGCCATCATCAACCGAGTTCTCCGGCTCGCCCGGCTCGACACCACCGTGTTCGACGAGGTCCGCGACGACCAGAACGAACTGATCCCGGCCATCATCGTTGCTGTCGTCAGTTCCTTTCTTGCCGGGCTCGGAGCGCTGCTCTGGTGGCAGGTCGTGCCCGATGTGAGCAAGCCGGACAACGTGTTCCTCAACACGTTCATCCTCGGCTCGATCTTCATGGCGGTGCTCTACGGTGTCGCAGCCCTGATCGTCTACGTGGTCATGGCGCAGATGTATAAGGTCCAGGCGGACCTCCAGGCCATCATCCGGACGATGGGCTATGCGGCGTTGCCGCTCTCGCTCTCCGTGCTCATGTGGGTACCGATCATCTGGCCGGTATTCGCGCTCGTTCCGCTGGCGCTGCTCTTCGTCATGATGATCTACGCGGTGCAGTCCGCGACAGGCGCCGACTCCACCCAGGTGGTCATCTCCGTCACCATCGGCTTCGCCGTGATGGTGCTTGTGCTCGGCATCATCGCGCTCTCTGGCGACCTCTCGAAGGCCCCGATGGGCGCCGGAGACTTCGCCGTGATGTTCGACTTCAACTAGCGAATCCCGCTTCTGTCGTGCCTCTATGGCGCCTCCATCGGCCACAGCCGATGGAGGCGCTGTTGTTGTCCCTACGAGGCGCGGTCCGGGTACGCTGATCCAGTTCCATGACTGCGTTTTCCCCACGCCTGCGGCGCAACGTTCGGCTGTTCTACGCCTACGGGTTCCTCATGCAGTTCGTGCTGTGGGGCGCGATCTGGATCAAGTACCTGATCGAAGACCGCGGCTTCGAACTGAAGTACCTGCTCGCGATGGACTTCCCGTTCTGGCTCCTGGTGGCCATCCTGCAGGCCCCGACAGGGGCGCTCGCCGACCACATTGGCCGCAAGCGCGTGCTCGCCATCGCCGGCCTGCTGTACACGTTCACGATCCTCGGCTTCGGCCTGGCGTCCAACTACTGGATGCTCTTCTTCGACTACGTGTTGTGGGCGTTCGCCCAGTCCATGCAATCGGGGGCTGATTCCGCTCTGCTCTACGACAGCCTCAAGCAAGAGGGACGTGAATCCGAGTACCAGCGCATCGCCGGGCGCGGATTCGCGTTCATGCTCGTGGCGGGCGTGCTGAGCCTTGGGCTTGGCGGCACGCTGGCGTCCGTCATCGGCCTCGCCGGAGTCGTCCAGGTGAGCGCGGTCGTCCCGCTCTTCGCCATGGCCACCGCGTTCCTTTTCGATGAGCCCGAGGTCGTACGCGAGGAGCGCCACTACTGGGCCGGCCTGCGCGATGGCATGTCCTTCGCATGGACGCACCCGCAGGTGCGCTACATGCTCATGACTGGCGCGGTGCTGCTCGCCGGAACGTTCGCGCCCGTGATCCTGGTGCAGCCGTTCCTGATCCACCACAACGTCGATACCGGCCTTTACGGCTGGCTGCAGGCTCCACTCCGTCTGCTCGGCGTAATCGCTGCGATCTGGGCGGTGCGGATCAGCGCGCGTATCGGCGTGGGCGCCATCCTTGCGACCGCATGCCTCTCGATCGTAGTTGCCTACGCCGGCCTCGCCGCAGTCGATGCCGTGGGCGTCTTCGCGTTCTTCGCGCTCCCTGCCCTGATGCAGGGCCTGACCCGCCCCGTGGTGGACGGCTACATCAACGACCGCACATCGAGCGAACGGCGCGCGACCGTTCTCAGCGTGATGCAACTGCTCTTCGCGCTGCAGGTCATGCTCGTCGAGCCTCTCCTCGGCTTTCTCACCGACGACTACTCGATTCGGGTGGCGTTCGCGTTCGAGGTGGCGTACTTCGTCATCCTCATGCCCCCGCTGCTCTTGCTCTGGCGAAAGGCCCAGCGGAGCCGCGCGCCTGCTCCGCTCGAGGTTGCCCTGGAAGCCGCCGGCTGACGGCCGCCGCTATGCGCTGAGCGCCTCGCCAGGCGTGAAATCGATGCCGCTGATCTCTTCGGCGCGCAGCCACTCCCGCATGATGCGCCGGCACTGGTGGAGCCCCGCATCGACGTTGTGGGTCACGAGTTGCCACTCCGCTGGCGGCTTGCCATCAACACGGCGCAGCTTCCGCGTCCGTGGGTCATAGAAAATGCCACTCATTTGAAAGCCTCTCCTCGTCCTCGCCCTCTCGCCCCTATTATCGTCTATCGATCGATAGGGTCAGTAGATGGGACACGGATTTACCGGAAACTCTTACATCTGCTTAACGTCAGATCCGGCGGCGCTCCGTAGGCCGAGTGACAAGCTGGTAACCGCAGTCGCCCGCTCCGGAAGCGCGAAGCCAGTGCTCGCGGCACACTGAAGCGGTGACGTTAGAACTGGATTCGCCCGAGTCTCTGGGTGCCTGACGACTCGCAGCTCCCTCGAACTTCCGCGGTCCGCGGCGGCCGCATCGCGCGGTCGTGGAAGCCGGCGCGGCTCGCCGGGAGCGCTGCCGCACGTTGGGCTGCGACCTACCTGGCGTGGGGCGAGCGCCGCCACGCGCGGCGTGAGCGCGCCGTGATGCGCACCGCCGAAGACGTGACGCGCACGATGGGCGAGATGAAGGGCGCGGTCATGAAGATCGGCCAGGTGCTTTCCCTCATGAGCGGCGTGCTCCCGGACGAGATGGCGTCCCAGCTCGCTGTGCTGCAGTCCAGTGCTCCGCCAATGTCGTACGGGCTCGTTGAGGAGGTTTTCCAGCGCGCCTACGGCCACGGCCCCAAGCACGTCTTCAAGGAGTTCGAACACCAACCCTTCGCGGCGGCGTCAATCGGCCAGGTCCATCGAGCGCGCCTGCACGACGGCGCCCGGGTGGCCGTCAAGGTGCAGTACCCGGGCGTGCGCGAAGCGATAGAGCATGACCTCGCGAACGTGGGATTCCTGCTCGGCCTGTCCGGCCTCGTCGCCCGCGGACTCGATGTCGGCCCCATCGTGAGCGACCTGAAGGAAGGCATTCGCGCCGAACTGCACTATCTCGAGGAAGCCAAATCGCAGCAGCGCTTCTTCGATCACTTCGAAGACCACCCGTTCATCCGCGTCCCGCGGGTCTACCACGAACTCACGACCGACACGGTGCTCGTCCAGGAACTCATCGAGGGAGCCCCGTTCGCCACCGCCCGCAACCTTCCCCAGGCGGAGCGAGACCGCCTCGGCGAGATCATCTATCGCTTCTGTTTCGGGAGTCTCTACCGCCACGGGCTATTCAACGGCGACCCGCACCCGGGCAACTACCTCCTGCTCGAGGACGGCGGCGTCGCGTTCGTGGACTATGGCTGCGTCGCGGAGTTCTCCACAGCGACGCTCGATGCCTTCAAGGTGCTCATCCGGGCGCTGCTGGCGAACGACCACGAAGGATGGCGTGCGGCGACTGAGGCTGTCGGCATCCTTCGTCCCGGTGCTCCCTTCTCGACCGAGGACATCTACGAACACATGCACTGGTACTGGGCGCCGATCCTCGGCGACGAAGTTACCTTCACGCCGGAGCTCGCCGCGGAGATGGTGCGTCGCAACACCCAGACCGGGGGCCTCGGCGGGCAGATAAACCGCTGGTGCAACGTGCCCGAGGGCATGGTCTTCCTCACGCGCATCAACTTTGGGCTGGCCGGGTTGTTCGCCGGCCTTAACGCGAAGGGGCCCTGGCGAGCGATCGTCGAGGAGTACGTCGACAACACGCCGCCCTCCACCCCGCTTGGCGAGCTGTCCGCCCGGGGCTCACGCGGGCTTCCGGTCTAAGGGCGAAAGCCGCTCCGGGCCGGCCGTCGGACCGCTCTTGGTGACAGAGGCAACCGAATTTCCACTCCCCCGCCCCGCGAGAGATGCCGACTTTCACCATGGATAGGGGGTTCCCCGATCGCGATGCTATCGGAGGCCAATACGACGCAGTCACACGAGTTGCGTGAACGGGACCGCATCGAACGGCAGGTCCTGGCGCTCCAGTGCGCCATCGCGTCCTTTTTCTGCGTCGGCGCCGTCGCGGGGCTGTTCCCAATCGACGAGCCGGCGCGGCTGCTCGCGGTTGGCTGGATCGCCGGCTATCACGTGATCCACGCCTGGTACGTGCTTGCGTACCGCATCCCGGGCAGGCCCTCGCGGTTCGTCGAGGTGCTCACGCCGCTGCTGGACGTGTCGTGCATCACGGTCGCCTGGGTGGCGATCTCGAGCGTCACGTCGCCGTTCTGGGTCGTCTATCTCTACGCCCTTGTGGGCTATACCCGCCGCTTCCACGGCCGCATCTACATGGGGCTGGCCGCGTATATCATCGCCAACCTCGGCGTTGGCTGGTTCATCATCCACGGGGGAGTCGACACCGGGCTGATCACCGTGCTACCGCTGGCGGTCGCGATGTCTCTGCTTGCTCACGCCATCGGCACGGCGTGGCGGCGGGCCGAGCGACAGGCCCGCCTCCTCGCTGAGACCGACCCGCTGACGGGCATCTCGAACCGGCGCGTCTTCCTCGACCGGCTGCTGGCGTACTCAGAGGACGGCGACGCTGGCTATTCCGTCCTGATGCTCGACCTCGACGACTTCAAGCGGCTCAATGATGAGTACGGCCACCTCCACGGCGACGCGGTGCTGGTCTCCGTGGCGAAGGCGCTCAGTCGCAGTCTGCGCGAGGGCGACCTCGTGGCCCGGTACGGCGGGGAGGAATTCATCGTGGCCATGCCCGGCGTCGGCGTGCAGGAAGCGACGGTTGTCGCGGAACGCCTGCGCCGGACTGTCGCTGAGACGACCACGACGACCGTGTCCATCGGCTGCGCCGCCCGGTTCCCGGGAGAGCGCGCGGAGGGCGTCATCCGCCGCGCCGACGACCTCCTCCTCAGCGTGAAGCGCAACGGCAAGAACGCGGTCCTCACCGCTCCACCGCTCGTGGGCGACCGGCGCGGCAACCGCGTCGCCTGAACAGCGCTGCGGCTCAGCGGCGCTTGCGGATCGTCAGGGCGGCGATGCTCATGTCGGGCGCGGCGGTGACTGCAGCGCGAATGGCCGCGGCGTGCTCGCGGTCGTGCTGAGCCCAGCTTGCGAGGTATTCGCGCAGCGACACCGACACCGGCCGCAGCCAGCGGTCGACGACCCCGGGGACCAGCAGTCTCCCGTCCAGGTGCTTCGGCTCCACGCGTTCCAGGGCGGCCAGCATCTCGGCCCGCCTGCTCTCCATGGCATCCAGGATCTCGTCCACATCCGCGTCGCGAAGTTCATCCAGGGCACCGGCTCGTGACGCTGCGAATGCCGCGGGATCGGAAGTGCCGCCTATCCAGGCTTCACCATCAGAGCGTACGCGGGCAACATCCGTGGCGACCGCGCCGTCGATCGTGCCCGTGTGTTCGAGATGGTGACGCGCTGTCCACGCTTCCCCGGGGCTGCGCCGGTGCCAGTAGTCCTCCGGCATCGCCCGGACGAGCTCCAGGAGGATCGCGCGGCTCGTCTCCGCCCGCTCGGCCAGGGTTCGAATTTCCAGAAGCATCAGTCGTCGTCATCGTCGGCTGCGCGGCCGAGCCGGGAGGCTAACGCGTCCCGCGCCCACGGATACACTTCGCCGAAGCCGCGGAGCAGTCCGAAGCAGCCACTGATCATCATGTCTCCGAACGGCGCCGCGAAGTACGCCGGCAGGCCCGTGCCCCGGATTCTGCTGCGCTGAGGACCGGTCACCGCGACCATTCCCGGCAGCTTCGCTGTCACCAGCGAACGGTTGGGGTGGTATGCGCCGTGGCCCTTGCTCATGAAGATTTCGTCGTTCGTCAGCGTGCCCTCGGCCATGCGCGTCGTGAACGTGGCGATCTGTTCGGCCGTCACCTCTCCGGTGTGGTGCTCGAACAGGCTCGCAATCCGGCGGCCCTGCAAATGAAAGCCGAGCAAGTGCATGTTCCCGAGGTTGAGCACCACGCGCTCACGAGCCGCGGCGACACGCTCATCCTGCAACGCGCCGAGCGCGGCAGCAGGTCCCGTGTCCATGAAGGCGACCGGACCGGTCTCGCCCGCGCTCGCGACCATCGCCCGTGCCCGGGTCAGGTACTCCGGTAGCGCGTTCGGACGCGTGGCGAATGCGAGCAGGTCATTCCGGGCCTCGACGACGCGCCGCAAATGCTCGAACCGGAAGACGCGGTCGGAAACGTCCGGCGGCGCTGCACCGTGGTCGAGGCACCCCAGTGCGAGCCCATCAAACGCGGTGTCGACCTCGAACGCGCCCAAAGCCGTCCTGATCGCATCCAGGTCGAGGTCCCCGAGGACGATGCGCTCGCCGTCGATGCGGCCGGCCTCGTCGTCCGACACGACGGCGATTCCCATTTCCGCCACGCGCGCCGGGTCGTCGTCGAACGTCGCCGAAGCCTGCGGCGTGGCGTACACCTCGCTGCCGCCGCGGAGCGCGTCCTCCACTGCCCAGGCGACCGGTCCGCCGCCCGCCAGGACACCGCTGAGGACGACTCTCCGGCCCGCCGCGGATGCGCGCTTCACGCGCCGCGCGGCAATCGCCGTCGCCGATGGCAGAACCATCTTGGCGCAGTTCTCGATTGGCACGTCCGAATCGAACAGGAGGATGTCCTGCGTTCCGGTGCCCATGTCGATCGCGAGGATTCGCATCCCTTCGATTGTCCAGAGCACCTTCCGAGTTGTCCATGCGCCGCTCCCGGGGCCGAGCCTATTCTCGTATCGCCGGGACACTCCCAGCGGATTGCGTGCTGTCGGTCGCACGCTACGATCGCCGCAGTGTTACGAAAGCCTTTCAATTTCCGTGGCCGCACTCCCGCCGAAGCAGCCGCGGGAGCCGAAGGCGACTCGCCGCCGGGGCTCGCGCCGCTCGCCGAGGAGTTGCCTGCGGGCTTTGTGATCGACGCCGAGGCGGCGCCGTTCGCCGTCGAGCGGCCGCCCGGGCGGCGGCTGACGAAGAAGCGGATAGCGCTCGGCATCGTTGTCTGTCTGCTGCTGGGGATGGGCGCCGCGTACACGCAGAAAGACACGCTCTCCCCCACGTTCGCGAACTACAGCCGCCGCGTCATCGGGGACGAGAACACGGCTCGCGTCGAGAGCTGGTTCTTCGCCCTCCAGGACCACATCGACAAGCTCAAATTCCGGGTGCTCGGCGGCGAAACGAATCCCTTCGCGACCACTGTGCAGGTCGCTGCCGTTCCGCAGGCGGCCGGGCGAACGGTGATCTACTACATCTCCGCCAACGGCAAGCCCACCGAGTCCCAGCTCACGGCCGAGTCGCTCGGCCCCGCGCCGCTCCAGCTCCCGCAGACCATCGCCCTGCACGACAATCTCGATCCCGGCGAAGGCGTCTGGAGCACCGCCGGCCTGCCCCACAACACCGCCACCGACACGCTAATGGCGAAGACCTTCGTCCACCCGGACAAGAGCCGCCCCTACGCCACGGTCGGCGGGCTGCTCATGGATTCGCGCCGCATCCGCCTTCACATGACGGCCGGCACGACTGACCCTGGTGGGTTCCGTGGAGTGAAAGGACCGGGGACCATCCCACAGGACGCGCTTTCGAGTCTGCTCGCGGCCTGGAACGGCGGCTTCAAAGGCCCGCACGGCAACTTCGGCATGTTCTCGGAGGGGGTCGAGTACCTCCCGATGCGGAATGGCCTCGCCACCATCTGCGTCATGAACGATGGCCAGATCAAGATGGGCGAATGGGGCGCCGATCTCGTTCGCGACGACAACATGGCCGCCTGCCGGCAGAACGTGGTGCTGCTCGTCCAGAACGGTGAAGTCAGCAAGCGCACGACCGAAGGCAACGACACCTGGGGCTACGTGAACGTGAACTCCTCCGAGTTCATCACCTGGCGGTCGGCGGTGGGCCTGACGAAGGACGGGAACCTCATTTTCGCGGCCGGCAACTCGCTCAGCGCCGAGTCGCTCGCGCGTGGGCTCTGGGCCGAAGGCGCCTACACGGCCATGCAGCTCGACATCAATAGCCCCTACGTCCTGCTCGGGACGTTCTTCCAGCAGAGCGATGGCTCACTCAAGGCGGAGAAGTTCATGGACACCATGAGCGACTCGCCACGCCGCTTCCTCGGCACGCAGGAACGCGACTTCATGTGGGTCACGCTCGACGAGTCTCGCTACCACTAACGCCCGCTGTTCGACCACGACCACCGCGACTCGATCGCCACTGCCTTGCCGGGCTCGGCCACGGCGATACCGGTGCCCGGCACGCCACGCGCCGCCAGGTTGAACGCGTCCGGGGCGCAGGTCTGAGGCTCGACGCAGAGCGCGAAGTCCGGGGTGTAGACCATCGCGTGCGGTTCCGGGGCGGCGATTTCGATGCGCAACGCTGCCTCGCCCCAGCGGAGTTCGATCGGCCCCGATATCGCCCGGTAACAGGCGTCGACCTTCCGTCCACCGACCGCACCGCCGGACGAGAAGTCGAAGTCGCCGGAGGGCCGGACGACCTCGCCGGTCGGCAGGTCATCGGCGGAGACGTAGCGCTCCTCGGCGCTGAACTCGAGCGCTACATCGTCCGAGCCGAATGCAGTCCGCCGGAACCACGGATGCCATCCGCATCCGGCCGGGAACGGTTCTCTCTGTGTGCGCACCTCGAGCTTCATCCGGAGGCCCGTTGAAGTCATTTCGATGCGCTGCCAGGCCGCGCCCTGCCATGGCCAGCCCTCGTCGAATGCCGCAGTCATTTCGCAGACGCGCGCCGTCCGCGCTACCACCGTCCATGGCACATTCAATACGCGGCCGTGGATCGCGTTGGGCTTTCCGCCGTCCGGAACGCGGTACTCCTGTCCGTTCCACCGGAAGGTGCTCCCCGCGATGCGATTGGGCCACGGGGCCATCGGGAAGCAACCCCCGTGTGTCGGCTTCTGCGCATACGCCGCCGGGTCTTCCGGCGACCACAGCACCGGCTGCTCATCACCGTCGTGCCGCACGTAAAGCTGGTGCAGCCGCCCGCCGAATTCCGGCAGGATCACCGCGCGCCCGGCCGCGGAAACCAGTTCGATCGCCATCGCGAGCAACAATGACCGTCGCCGTGTCGGCGGTCCAGCCTGCGCGAACCCGACGTCCCGCTAGACTTGAGACGCATGGCGCGGCTGATTCTTTTCGACATCGACTCGACCCTGATCGCGACGAACCATGCGGGCCGCGTGGCCATGGAGCGCGCGTTCCTGCGCGTTTTCGGTGTGAGCGACGTCACGGTTGGCGTCTCGTTCGACGGCCGCACGGACCGCGCGATCTACCTGGAGGTGATCGAGCGTCACGGGCTCGGGAGCGGCGATACTTCGGCGGCCTTCCGTGCCGCGAGCGAGGCGTACCTTGACGAGATCGGTCCCGCCCTCAGGGAACGTTCGGGGCATATCCTGCCGGGTGTGGAGGCGCTGCTCGCGGCGCTCGAGGGCGGCCCACGCCCGGGCCTCGCCACTGGCAACATCCGCGACGGCGCAAAGGCGAAGCTCGGCCATTTCGACCTTTGGGAGCGCTTCGCGGCCGGCGGGTTCGGCGACGACTCCGCCATCCGCGCCGACCTGGTGCGGGACGGGATAACGAGCCTCGCAGAGGCGCTCGGCATCGAGCCCGATCCGGGCGACTGCATCGTGCTGGGTGATACGCCGCTCGACGTCGAGGCCGCGCACGGCGCCGGCGCTCGCGCCGTTGGCGTCGCGACCGGCCGCTATTCGGTCGAGGAACTCCGTGCCGGCGGCGCCGACTGGGCTCTGCCGGACCTCTCCGACACGACGTTGGTGCTCAGCATTCTCGCCAGCTGAGGGCCCGCGTCAGAGGCCGCGCGCGAGTTGCTTGAGATGGGCCGCGGCTCGTTCCATCGTATCGCCGGGCACGGCATCAGAGTCCGTCAAAGCGCGAACGATGGTACCGGCAGGGACGGCCGGGAGCGGGTCCGAGACACGGCCCGCGAGTACCGCGGCGCGTTTCCCGGCGGCCGCGGCCCGCTCGAGGATTCGCCCCGTCACCTTCCCCTGGAGCGACTGGCTGTCGAAGCTGCCCTCGCCCGTGACGACGAGGTCCGCGCGACCGATGCGATCATCGAGGTGGACGGTCTCTGCGACGAGCTCGAAGCCGCTCTCGATCCGCGCGCCAAGGAATGCGACGAGCCCCGCCGCCAGGCCGCCGGCAGCGCCGCCGCCGGGCAGGCTCGCGATGTCGACGCCGAGCGACCTCCGCAGCACCGCGGCGTACCGGTGCAGCGCCGCGTCGAGGATGTCGACCTGTTCCGCCGTCGCGCCCTTTTGCGGGGCGTAGATCCGCGCCGCACCGTTTGGCCCGAGGAGCGGGTTGGTCACATCCGTAGCCACGAGAAACTCGACGCCATTTGTGAAGGCCGGCCGTGCCCAGTCGATGCGTGCAAGGTCGGCGAGGGGTGCGCCGCCGGGCGGCAACGGCTCACCGGCCGAGTTGAGGAACCGGGCTCCCAGAGCGGCGGCCATGCCCGCGCCGCCGTCGGTGGTCGCGCTTCCGCCCACGCCGATGATGATTCGCTTCGTGTGGACGGCGAGGGCGTCGGCGATGATCTCGCCGACGCCGGCCGTGTCGGCGTACAGCGGATCGCGCTCGGGCGGTTGCACGTGCCACAGACCGTTCGCCTGGGCGGCTTCGATGACCGCGTCCCCGCTCTCGCGGAGCCGAAGGTATCGAGCCAGCACGCGGCGGCCCAGCGGATCGCTGACGACGGCCGCTGTCGTGTCTGCCTTCACAGCGCGCCGGATGGCGTCAAGCAAGCCCGGGCCGCCATCGGACATTGGCAGACGGTCGATCTCCCAGTCGGGGTGCGCCTCGAGCAGGCCGTTGGCAATGGCGTCGGCCGCTTCGTCGGCGCCGAGGCTGCCTTTGAACTCCTGCGGCGCAACGAGCACGCGCACCACTAAAAGCCCTCGCGGTAGACGTGGACCAGCGCGAGCCCGATCACGACTGCGACGTAGGCCCAGCCCACGTTTCGAATGAAGACGAGCGCGCTCTTGGCACGTTGATCACGAAAGACCACCGCCATCACGAGGGTCACGGCGAAGAAGCCGATGAGGCAGAGGAGCAGGAAGCTCTTCACGCCGCCTCAGGCATCGACCACGAACGTCCGGCTCCGAAACCGCCAGCCTTCCGGGGTGCGTACCAGTTCGTCTTCGTAGATGCCGGTGGTCGGCATCGATACGGGCGACTTCGTGATGTGGAGCCACGCAAGGTATGCCGTGCCGCGCGCACCGAAATCGGTCTCCTCGACGACGAGGTTGTTCACCCAGTGCCGGCCGGGCGGCCGCTTGCGGCTGCCCTCGATCACCGCAACGAGCGCGGTGTGGCCGGCAT
This sequence comes from uncultured bacterium, assembly GCA_963832795.1. GTDB lineage: Bacteria > Chloroflexota > Dehalococcoidia > Tepidiformales > Tepidiformaceae > CAWHVJ01. The sequence goes on along the minus strand of CAWHVJ010000011.1, from coordinate 48,316 downwards.
GGCGCACGCCGAAACTGTTGAACACCCCGTCGGGCGTGAAGCATCCTGCCCAAGCCTCGGCATCGCCGCGATCGGCGGCGTGTGCGTAGCGCGCATAGAGCTGCTCGATCGCGACGCGGTCTTCCGCTGCGAGCCGTGCGGCCTCAGGCGTCGCCATCGACGGTTCGCGCGCTGAACTTCCACTCGCCGCCGCTTTTCACGAGCGAGTCGCGGTAGATGGCCGTCACCAGAATCGAGGCCGGGGTGGGTTGTTCGCCGAGGCGTAGCAGCATCAGGTAGCAGGTGCCGCTGGCGCCGCTTTCGGCGGGCTCCAACACGAGGTTGTTGGTCCAGTGACGCGCCTTGAGCTGCTTCGCGAAGCCAGTCGCGAACGCCGCCAGCTGTTCCGTCCCGGCAAAGTTGCCCGTCGCCGACTTGAACGTGCCGTCCGGCGTGAAACAGCCCGCCCAGACGTCGCCCTTGCCGGCATCGATGGCGTGGTTGTAGCGGGCATAGAGCTGCTGGATTGCGAGTTGATCGTCGACTGAGAGAGAGCCCATAGCGGTCGTCCTCCAGGATTCGTTGGTGCCGAAGCATACCGGCCGACGGACGAGCCGTCCTGCGCCCGAAAGGCGCGTTTCCATCTCCAATCGCACTCTTGCCGTACCATGAGCGGAACTTTCCGCGACCACGCCCAGAATCGTGCCCTCGCCCAGGACGCCTTCCGCATGAGCTTTCGCCCCTTCGCCCTTTCCGTTGCCATTGCCGTGGCGGCCGCCGTCACGCTTGTCGCCTGCGGTAGCAGCCGCACTTACCCCGACCAGAAGGCCGACGACGAATACCACCTCGACGAGATGCGGCTCACCCAGGCCGACCTTCCAGCCGGGCTTACGGAGGCCGACCTGCCCACCCACGAGTTCGACAACGCCGCGTGGGTCAACCTCTTTGGAGCCGACGATCCCGAGGGGAATCAGAAGGCGCTCGACGCCCAGGGCCGCCTCCGCGGTTACGTGGCGACGTTCCAGGCGGACAAGCTTGGGAAGGTCCTCGGCGTCACGTCGTTTTCGACGCTCTACAAGGACGTTGCCTCGGCAAAGGAGGCCCAGGCCCAGCACGACTGCGGCGTCCCGCTCAACGACAGCGTGATCCCGACGGCCTTCGACGTCCCACAAGTCGCCGACGGCTCCACCGGGTTCTTCAGTCCCAACTACAACGCTGATTCAACTGATCCGTCGCAGGCAGCAGGCGGCAGCCTCCGGGACACGAACTTCTGCTTCCGCACCGGGCGGATCCTCAACGTCGTGCAGTCCGAGAGCATACCCGGCGCAGAGGACGTGGCGTTCGCCGTGCGCCTCGCCGACTCCATGCTCCAGCACGTGAACGACTCGTTCGACGGGAAGGCGACGCCCGCGCCGGAAGCCACCGGGACGACGGAAGGGCTGCCCACGCTACCGAGCGGCAGTCCGCAGGCGACGACGTCTCCCGCAGGTTCGGCTACCAAAGCGGCCGGTTCGCCGACCCCCTAAGCTCGCGCCGCTCGAAGCGCGTAGATCGTCCGGCCCCGCGCACAGAGTTCGCCGGACTCGTCCGTGATGCTGACCTCGGTCACGGCCAACTGGCGCCCCTTGCGAAGCACCGTGGCCTCGGCATAGATGCGCGCCCCAAGCGCCGGACGCAGATACGTGATGTTGAGGTCAGCCGTCCCGGCGGGCTGGTCACCCGGGCCGAACATCGGGAACATCGCTTCGAGCATCGCCACGTCCACCATCGCCGCCAGTAGGCCGCCGTGGACGCTCCCGCCGACACCGCCAAGCGTGATCTGCGACGTATGCAGGCACACCCTCGCAAAGCCCGGCCGCGCCTCCTCGAGCGTCAGGCCGAGCGTCTTGTAGAGCGGGGACTCCTCGAAGTGCCGTTTGCGCGGCGGCTCTACCATGCGGCTCCGGACGGCCGGACCGCCCCGGCCGGTGCGCTCGCGTAGTCCTGGAAGGGGCTGTCGCGCCAATCGAGTGCCGCTTTGAGGCCCTTCTCCCGCGCGATCCGCCCGAATTCAGCGCCGCCGGGGCGCGCGCGTCCGAGCTCCTGGATGTCACCGCCGACGGCCATGGCAGTGCGGATGCCCATGATCTCGTAGACGCGGTTCACCTGGCGCTTCGTCATCTGGAGCATTGGTGAGTCCACGTGCGCGATCCGTTCGGCGAAAGCCTCCGTCACTTCGCAGAGCTTCTCCACCGGCACAGCGCGGTTGGCCCAGCCGAGCTCGACGGCTTCCTTCCCGGTGACGCTGTCGCCGGTATAGAGGAGCTCCCGCGCCTTCTTCTGATGCATGTGCCAGGGGTGGTAGATGATGTCGACTGGCGTCATCGCTCGCACTGGTGGGTAGCCAATGATCGCGTCCTCGGCGACGAACATAAGGTCGCACATCGTCGCGAGCTCGGTTCCTCCCGCGAGACAGTAGCCGTGAACCTGCGAAATCACGGGCTTGGTGAGCTCCCAGATCTGCCAGTAGCCGCTGAGCAGGTGCTGGGGCCACTGCCCTTGTCCGGGATGGATCGGCCCCACGTTCGGGAAGGCCGCTGCGCTTCTCTACATAATCCCGATCATCCTGCGTCTGCGAAATGCCGGACAGGTCGTAGCCCGCGCTGAACGCCCGGCCCGACCCGCGGATGATGATCACCCGCACGTCCGGGTCCATCTCGAAGTCCTTGAGCGCATTGAAGAGCTCGGCGCGGAGGTTGTGCGCGAGTGCGTTCATCTTCTCCGGCCGGTTCAGCTGGATGATTGCGTGGCGGTCCTTTTTGAACGTGACGATGTCGTGGTAGTCGGTCATAGCGCCGCGATTCTGAGCGCTCCGCAACGGCTTGTCGAACCCGTGGAGAGGTGGTCACGATGCTAGAATGCTCACATGCAGGTTGAGCTCTCACCCGAAGCCGAGGCGCTGGTGAAGGAAGTCGTCGCACAGTCGGCGGGCACGCTGACTGTGAGTGACATCGTGAACCAGGCGATCCTCTCGCGACTTGCGCTGTCCGAAGAGGAATGGGCGGCGATCGACGCACTGTGCGACGAAGCCGAAGCGTCGGCTGACGCTGGTCGAACTCGCGTCGTCGACGACGCGTTCATGGCGGAGTTGCGCGCCCGGGTCCGGGCGAGGCGCGAAGACCGCCAGCGGCGCCCTGCTTGAATGTCGAGGTTACGCCGGAGGCCGAGGCCGACCTCCTGGAGGCGGTCTCCGGGCTCCGCAGCGCCGCCGCCGCAGAGGCCGTCGTCGACGCGTTCGAAAAGACCCTGCTAACGCTCCGCGAGTTTCCCGAGGTGGGCCAGGCGCGCGGCGGGCGGCGATGGCTGCGTCTCGGGCCGAACTGGATCCTCATCTACCGAGTTCGTGGATCGACGGTGGCCATCCTCAGAATTCGACCGGCGGGCGTCGCGCGCTGGTAGTGCGATAATCCACCACCACCCTCCGGAGACACTCACATGCGCGGTATGACTCCCGATGACCTCTACTCGCTCTCATGGCTCGGCGACTGCGACATATCAGCCGATGGAGCACGGGTGGCGTTCGTCGTCACGACGATGGACCGCGAGACGGACGCCTACCGGTCGGCGATCTGGGTGGCCGACGTTGCCGGTGGCGCGGCACGCCAGTTCACGGCCGGAGCGAAGCGCGACACGGCACCGCGCTGGTCTCCCGACGGGCAGTGGCTCGCGTTTCTCAGCGAGCGTGGCGAAGAGAAGCCGCAGCTCGCGGTGATGCCGGCTGCGGGCGGCGAGTCCAGGCTCCTGACGAAGCTTCCGTTCGGGGCCGGCGCGCCGGCCTGGGCGCCCGACAGCCGCCGCATCGCCTTCAGTGCCAAGACCGGAACCCCGCCCGATCCTGATACGAAGAAGGCAAAGCCGTACCGGCGCGTCACCAGCCTCAAGTACAAGCTCAACGGCGAGGGCTTCACCTACGACCGTCGGGCGCACCTCTTCGTGGTCAGCCGCGACGGCGGCGATCCCGCAGCAGATCACCGACGGCGACTGGAGCGACTCGCTGCCGTCCTGGTCGCCGGACGGCCAGAGCCTCGCGTTCGTGTCCGCCCGCCACGACGATCGCGACTACGACACGCTGAGCGACATCTGGGTCGTCCCGGCCGCCGGTGGCGAACCACGACGGCTGACCGACACGACAGGCGGTTGCTCGGCGCCGTCCTGGTCCCCCGACGGCCAGCAGATTGCCTACCTGTTCCGTGCGGAGCGCGTTGGGAACGCCGTTCCCTACGTGTGCTCCGCCGGCGGCGGCGACCACCGACCGGTCGATCCAGCGTTCGACCGGCAGGCAGCCGGAAGTTCGGGCTCGAGCACTGGGCCAGCCGCCGGTGTGGCTTCCTGGCGGTTCAATCCTGCACCTTGCCGAGGATCGCGGCGTTGCCAATCCGATCGTGCTGGGCGGAGGTGCGTCAGCGCGCGTGCTCTCGACGGCCCGCCGGGTCGCCACGTCGATGTCAGTGGCCCCCGCCGTCGGCCGCGTGGCCATGATCTCGTCGAACCCGACGCGTCCCGCGCAACTCTCCGTCCTCGACCTCAACGATGGCTCAGAGCGCGTACTCGTCGACCTCAACACGTCCTGGGTCGATGAGGTCGCCCGTTCTTCGGCGGAACACTTCGTGGTGGAGACGGCACCGGGCATCGAGGTCGATTGCTGGATCATGAAGCCCGTGCCGTTCGAGGACGGCCGTAGCTATCCCGTGCTGCTCAACGTCCACGGGGGGCCGTTCACGCAATACGGCGAGACCTTCTTCGACGAGTTCCAGGTGTACACGGGCGCGGGCTATGGAGTGGTGTTCTGCAACCCGCGCGGCAGCTCCGGGCAAAGTTCGGCGTTTGGCCAGGCTGTCGTCGGCCAGATGGGCGAACCGGACTACCACGACGTGATGACGGCGTTCGAGGCGGCGCTGAAGCGGATGCCCTGGGCCGACCAGTCGCGCCTCGGCGTCATGGGCGGGAGCTATGGCGGCTTCATGACGTCGTGGATCATCGGTCACACGAAGCGCTTCAAGGCGGCTATCAGCGAGAGGGCCGTCAATGACTGGTACTCCATGCAGGGCGCGAGCGACATCGGCGGGAGCTTCAACGAGACGTACCTCGGACCCAACGCCTTCATCCAGGGCGACCTTGATGCCGTCCTTCGCCAGTCGCCGCTGACCTATGTGAACGAAATGCACACGCCGGTTCTCATCCTCCACTCCGAGGACGACCTGCGGTGCCCCATGGTGCAGGCGGAACTGCTCTTCGTCGCGCTGAAGCAACTCCGGCGCGACGTCGAGTTCGTTCGCTTTCCCGACGAGAACCACGAGCTGTCCCGTGCCGGCCGCCCCAGCCACCGCAAAGACCGCTTCGACGTCATTTTGGATTACCTGGCGCGCAAGCTCTGACCGGTGTTTCGCGGGCAGGCCCCGATGCGGCGGCCGGCGCCCGCGTGTCAAACTGGGCCATGGGCTCACTTCCAGGCCCCGGCGACGCACACCTCAACATCAACGGTGAGGACCTGTTCCTCCGTCCCATCCGCTCGGACGACGTCGACCGTCTCCGCGCCCTGCACCGGCGGCTCTCTGCCAACTCGCAGCGGATGCGCTTCTTTTCCGCGATGCGCGAACTCCCGCAGGCGATGGCCGAGCGGCTCTGCAACGTCGACTTCGTCGATCGCGCCGCGTTCGTCTTCGTCGATCAGGACGACACGCTCATTCGCGGCGTGGGCCGCTACGAGGGCGAAGGCAACGGCTCGGCGGAGATAGCGGTCACGGTGCAGGACGCCTACCAGGGCCAGGGGCTCGGCATGGTCCTCGTCAAGAAGCTCAGCGAGCACGCCAAGAGCGTCGGGCTAAAGCGCCTCAGTGCCCAGGTATTGGGCGAAAACACGCGGATGCTCGAATTGCTGCGCCACAGCGGCTTGCCAATGCACGTGGAGTACCACTCCGGCGTCGCCACGGTCACGCTCGACTCGGAGTAGTCAGCGTTTCAGGTAAGCAGCGCTCTCGGTGGCGACGAGCGCGAGCTGGTCGCCGAGTGTGAGGTTGGAGTCCACGACGTGGAGACCCCATTGCGGGCCGTTTGCAGTCAGCGCCGCTGTCGGAAATGGCACAGACGCGGGCGAACTGATCCTGAGGTACGAGAACCCGTTCTCCGCCACGCACTCGCCCCGGAAGCCGTCGTACGCGATGAACGGCGTGGTCACGCCGGCCACCGCCAGCGCGCCCGTCGCCGGGAAGTACGAGCGCAGGACGGATTCCCCTCCGGCCAGCGCCGCCGGGTTTGTGCAGAGCACATCGCCCCGCGCGAAATAACTGTTGACCGGCGGAGGCGACGTTGCGGCGAAACTCGAGTACGCGATGACGCAGCCGGTCTGCGCGGGCGTCCGGCAGGCAGGGATGTCCTGGAAGTCGCCGCCGGCATCTTTGCCCGCAGGGACGTGTACGTCCCCGCCGAGCAGGATCGCCGACACGATGAGCGCTCGTTCCGCGGCGTCCTTGTCGATCTCGTTCGTAATGAGCGATTTCGCATGCCTCGTGCCCTGCGAATGGCTAATCAACACCACGCCCCGCCCGTGGTTGTCGTTCGCGAGGTACTCGTGCCACGCATTCACGACATCGCCGTAGGCAATCGCGGTCGCGGTCGGATCGGTGAAGCGGCCGCGTGTTCAGCGCAGTCAGCGTCACCTGGCGGTAGGTCGGGGCGTACACGCGGCAGAGCGAGCCGAAACGCGCCGCCTGGTTCACGGCGGCGCGTTCCTCGCCGGCGCCGGGGACCATGTCCGAGTTGAGCCCGGGGTCGTCGCTGACCGTCGGGTAGATGTAGAAGCAATCGATCGGGGGATCGGTCGCGGCGACGAATCGCTCGACGGTTCGCGACCCGTCGCCGCCGAGAACCGTCGCGTCGAGGTCTTCGGTGCAGGGCGTGTTGGCCTTGCCGGGCCGGCACAGCCAATTCGTGGGGTCGGTGTAGTCGATGGCTCCAACGCCGGCGATGGGGGTCGGAGAAGGCACAGGGGTCAGGGTCAGCGTGGCGGCGGCAGTGGCTGCTGGTGTTGGGGTTTCGGCATCCTGGGCTGTCGGCTTGGGGCCACTGTTCGACGCGCCCCGGCAGGCTCCGAGGAGTGCGCAGCAGCCGAAGACCAGCGCGACCATTCGCCACATGGCGTTCGTTAGACCTGCATCTCCATGGCGAGCTCGACCATGGCGCGGACGCTCATGCCGCTGGCGCCCTTGCTCACCCAGCCCCTATCCGACGGCATGTTGTCGACGCCCGCGATGTCCAGGTGGACCCATGGCGTGTCGCCCACGAACGGCTCGAGGAATTTCGCGCCTGCGATCGTTCCGGCGCCGCGGTTCCCTCCGGTGTTCTTCTGGTCGGCCACGTCGCTCTTGATGAACTCGTCGTACTCCTTGAACATCGGCAGGCGCCAGGTCTTCTCACCCACCGCGTGCGGGCCGCGGCCTCGAACTTCTCGGCAAACTGCTCGTTGTTCGTCATGACCGCGTAGCAGACGTCGCCCAGTGCAGTTGTGACAGCCCCCGTGAGTGTCGCCACGTCGACGATATTCTTGGCGCCCAGCTCGACGGCGTAGCAAAGGGCGTCGGCGAGAACGAGCCGGCCCTCGGCGTCGGTGTTGATGATCTCGATCGTGCGGCCGTTCATGGCAGAGACGACGTCGCCGGGCTTCGTGGCGTTGCCTCCCGGCATGTTCTCGGTGCACGGAGCAATCGCCACGACGTTCACCCGCGGCTTGAGCCTTGCTATCGCGCCGATGGCCGCGATCACCGACGCGGCGCCGGTCATGTCCGCTTTCATCGCCTCCATGTTCGCCGCTGGCTTGATGCTGATCCCGCCGGTGTCGAAGGTGATGCCTTTGCCGACCAGCGCGAGGTCGAAACCCTCGCCGCCGCGGCCCGTGTACGAAAGCCGGACGAGCTTCGGTGGTTGTGCGCTGCCGTTCGCCACCGAGAGGAGCGAGCCCATGCCTTTCCGCTCCATATCTGCGCGTTCCAGGATCTCCGAAGCGAGGCCCGTCTCTTTGGCCATCGCGGCGGCGCGGAAGGCCAGGTCCGTCGGCGTCAGGTGATTCGCGGGCTCGTTCGAAAGATCGCGGGCGAGGTTCGTGGCCTCGGCCAGGATGACGCCGCGCTCTGCGGCGGTCGGACATCGCCGCCACCTTGCCGCCGTCGTGCTCGATGACGGTCACGGACTCGATTTCGGGGGTGTCCTTGTCCGGCGTCTTGTGGCGCGTGAAGCGATACGCTCCCAGCAGGGTGCCCTCTGCAAGCGCCTGCACGCAGGCCTCGGGGTCCATGCCGCCGATGCCGGCGCCGTGGGCGATTGTGGCCACGGATTTGATGCCCGGCTTGCGAAGGAGCCGCGCGACGTTTGCGGCCACGTTCCTGATCGCTTCGAAGTCGAAGTCGGCCGGCTTCCCCAACCCTGCTACGAGCACGCGTGGGGAGGGAATCTTGCCCAGCGTGTGGATCAGCGTCAGTTCGCCGGTCTTGCCGCGGATGTCCCCTTGCTTGATGAGCGCCGAAATCGCGCCGCCCATGGCCGCATCGACGGCTCCTGTCGCCCCGCCGGGCGTTGTCACGCCTTCAAAGAGGTTGACCACGATCGCGTCGGCCGTCGACTTCGCGATGTCGCCGCTAGAGACCGAGAATTGCACGTCGTTGTTCCCCCATGCTCGCGTTTGCTACCTTGATGGAACGTGGAGTCTACCCACCGGACGGACCGGGGCAAAGGCGACACGGCCTTGCAAAAGGACCCCCATTCGCCAATGGCAGCGACACCGGCCCCCGCGATCAAACGTCACGCGACAACCGCGTGGCGGGTAAGCGCACGCGTTGGGCTGATGGAAGTCGTCGTCGTTGTCGTCTCGTTCCTCATCTACTTCGAGATCCGTGGCCTGGTCGTGGGCCGCGCCGGCGAGGCGATGGTCCGCGGAATGAACGTCATCTCGCTCGAACAAAACCTCGGCATCTACCACGAGCTCACGATGCAGGGCTGGATCCTCGATCACTACTGGCTCATCAAGACGATGAACTGGATTTACTTCTGGGGGCACATGCCGCTCGTCATCGTGTTCGCGGTGTGGCTCTACGTCCGCCATCGCCCGACGTACATGCTGGTCCGCAACGCGTTCCTCGCCTCCGGGGCAATCGGCGTGATCATCTACTGGGCGTTCCCGGTCGCGCCGCCGCGGCTCATTCCCTTCGCGGGCTTCATCGACACGATGGCCGTCTTCGACCGCGTCGGCTACAACGCCCAGGAGACGAAAGCCTTTGTCAACGAGTTCGCCGCCGTCCCGAGCCTCCACTTCGGCTGGTCGATGCTGATCGGTCTGGCGGTGTTCTGGGTGGCGAAGAACCCGGCGCTCAAAGTGTTTGGGCTCGTCTGGCCGGTGGCGATGTTCTTTGCCGTCGTGATGACGGGGAACCACTTCATCTTCGACGCGTTCACCGGCGCGATCGTGTCGTTCGCCGGCCTCGGCATCGCCTGGCTCATCCACCGCTACGGGACATCCGTTTGGGATGCGCTCGTCGCGCGATTCAGACCCGGTGACCGGGTGCCCACGGCGGCTTAGGCACTGCAGGCCAGACTTCCGTGCTGAGCGGCAGCTGAGGATGATACGATCGGCACGTGACGGTGAAGGAAACGCTACGCGAGCGCATTGAGCAGATGAGCGATGAAGAGGCGGCGGAGTTGCTCGCGCAGATCGAGTGGCAGGAGCAGGACTTCGAGCTCTTGACCCCCGCCGAGCAGGCGGAGGCCGATCTCGGCAGAGCAGAGAACGACCGGGGGGAGTCGCTGGACGGCGAAGCGCTGTTTCGTCAGCTGGGCCTTTGAACTATCGGCTCGTCTTCTCGCGCCGCGCCGCACGTTACTCGAACGCCTCGATCGGGGAACGCAGGAACGAAGCGAAACGCCCTGCGGGCGCTCACGAACGACGCTTCATCGGTGCATGCTAAGCCGCTCCATGGACCGACCGACCAGCTAGCCCTTCGAGTGGGCACCTGGAGGATCGTTTTCCGGCGGGCCGCCGACGAGAGGGTGATCTACATCGACGCGATTGGCCCGCGAGGCGAGATTTACCGCGACATTTGAATGCTGGCGACGCTTCCCAGCGCGTTCTTGTGCGCCGCGCCGTCCTTCATGATGAGCATCAGCTTTGCGGCGTCCTGCAGGACGGCGATGTCGCTCAGCGGGTCCCCGTCGACGGCGAGGATGTCGGCGCGGTTGCCCGGCTCGATGGTCCCTGTGTTGGCGAAGCGGCCGCACTCCGCGCCGGTCTTCGTGACGGCGACGATCGCCTGCATCGGCGTCATGCCGTCCTTCACCATCAACTCAAGCTCCTCCGCGTTGGGGCCGTGCGGCCCAACTCCCATGTCCGTGCCCATCGCGATCTTCACGCCCTGTTCCACCGCATAGCGGAAGCTCGCCTGGTGCGCCTCGATCACTTCTTTCGACTTCCGCACGCCGTACTCCGGCATCGAACCGGGCTTCTGTTCCGCCAACCGCAGTACCCACACCGGCGCGACGAGCGTCGCCACGAGGTACGTACCGCGCTGCTTCATCTCGTGGATGACCTGGTCGTCGAGGTAGATGCCGTGTTCGATCGACTCCACGCCCTCGAGCACCGCGTTGAGGATGCCCTGCGTGGCCTGGGCGTGCGACATCACCGTCTTGTGGGCGGCGTGTGCCTCATAGACCACGGCGGCGATCTCGTCGCGCGTCATGCCGGTCGCCCCGGGCTCGTCGTTCGGCGAGAGCACGCCGCCGCTCGTCATGATCTTGATCTGGTCGGCGCCGGCGCGAAGCATTTCGCGCGCAGTCTTGCGGGCGCCCTCCGGGCCATCCGCGAGGTTGTCGGGCAGCTCGGCGTTCGGGACGCGAATGCGCAGGCCGTTCGCCTGCGTCGCATCCCCATGGCCCCCGGTCTGGCCGATGGCGCCTACGGCGATCCGCATTCTCGGGCCCGGGAACAACCCCCGCTCGATCGCCAGCTTCACGCCGCGGGGCGTGCCGCCCGCATCGCGCACGCTCGTGAAGCCGTGGTCGATAGTCTTCTTCGCGTTCGCCAGCGCTTCCGCGACCGAGAGGCTGAACGGCGTCGCCAGCCGCTGCTCCATCGTCTTCGGCGGGTTCGACATGAAGTGGACGTGGCAGTCGATCATCCCCGGCATCACCGTCATGCCCGAGGCGTCGATTACGTCCGCGTCGCGCGGAAGCTCGCCGCCTGCGTTGACGGCCGTGATCGTGCCCTCATCGATGACGATCGTGGCGCCGCGCAGCGGCTCGCCGCCGTTGCCATCGATCATTGTTCCGCAGTGGATAACCGTCGTCATCATGATGCTCCGCGAGTGAGGTCATGCGATTCTACGGCGTCGTCGCCGTGCTACGATCCGGGCATGGTTGCTGCTCACGCTGGGGTTGGCGAACGGGTCGCGCCGCTCGAATCGGGCGATTCGCTCACGCGTGTGGAATTCAGGCGGCGCTACGAGGCGTCTCCGGACATCAAGAAGGCGGAACTGGTGGAAGGAGTTGTGTTTGTGGCCTCACCTGTACGCATGAAGCACCACGGACGGCCTCATAGCTACATTGTGGGCTGGCTTGTCGCATATGTTGCGAGGCACAGCGGCATCGCGATCGCTGACAACGCAACAGTCGCCCTCGACGCCGACAACGAGTTCCAGCCGGACGCTATCCTCCTTCGTGAAGAGGCCGGTGGCGCGGTGATCACCGACGACGATTACGTGGAGGGCGCACCCGAGCTCGTTGTCGAAGTCGCCGCGAGCTCGGTCTCACACGACCTGCACCAGAAGATGCGCGTGTATCGCCGCGCCGGCGTCCAGGAGTACATCGTCTGGCGCGTGCTGGATGGGGCGGTCGACTGGTTTCAACTGAACGAAGGCGTCTATGAATCACTTTCGGTCGACGCCGATGGAGTGATCGAAAGTCACGTCTTTCCCGGATTGCGGCTTCCCGTCCAGGCGCTCATCGACGGCGACCTTGCGAGCGTGCTCGCCGCTGTGCGCTAAGCGCCCTGCTCTGCGACAAGTTGCCGGACGAGCTCGACGCTCGGGGCCAGGTCGAAACGCGTGTCGACCACGACGACGGGCGTAGAGAACAGCCGCGGGCGGCCGCGCATCATCTCGTACACGCCGACGTCGGCCTGCGAGTAGCCCGCGCGAGGCGATGCGAGCCGTTCCCGAATTACAGCATCGGGAGCGGTGACGCGAATAGCGATGAAGGCGCCAGCGGCTCGCTCGGCCAGCCTGATAAAGCGCTTCCGGTCTTTCGGCGTCAGGTTGGTCGCGTCGACGAGCGCGTGGCGCCCGGCGGCGAGGGCAGCGGCGGCGAGCGCCTCCGCTCTGGCGAACACCGCCGCGCTCTCGGGACCGCTGTACGTCGGCTGCGCCGCCATGCTCCGGCGAATGGCGTCGCTCTCGACGTGTTCGAAGTCGAGCACCTGCGCGAGGGCATGGGCGAACGTCGTCTTCCCGGCCCCGGGCAACCCCGAGAGGAGGATCAGCGCTGGCTCGACCGGGCCTAAATTGCCGGTACGCATAACGTGTGATACTTTTCCTCATGTTCACACGTAAGGCAAAGGAAGACGCAGAAGAAGGTTGCTGACTGCAGAGCGTAAAGAAGAACTGATTCGGGACTATGCCGTCCACACGACGGATACCGGTTCCCCCGAGGTGCAGGTTGCGATTCTCACCGAACGCATCAAGTACCTGACGACCCACCTGAAGGCGAACAAGCACGACTACCACACGCGGCGTGGACTGTTGAAGCTCGTTGGCCAGCGGCGCCGCCAGCTCCGCTATCTCAACCACCGCGACGTGAATCGCTATCGCGACCTGATCGCCCGGCTCGGCCTCCGCAAGTAACGCGGGGGCTTTTTCACTTTCCCGCGCAGCGCAGCAACCGCCTCCCTCTCGACTTTGCCCGCGCCACCGCAGCCCGTGGATCTCCCCCACGCGCCAGGCGCTCGAACCGTTGTACGTCCGCACGAAGATCGGACACAGGCAAAGCAAGAACTCGAAGTAAGAGAACAGAAACAGTACATGAACGAACCTAAGACCTACGAACTCGAAATCGGGGGCAAGACCCTCACCATTCAGCACGGCATCCTCGCCAAGCAGGCCAACGGCGCCGTGACCGTCCGCCTCGGCGACACCGTCGTCCTCGTCACCGCCTGTATGGCGGACGCGCGTGAGGGGCTCGACTTCTTCCCGCTCACGATCGACTACGAGGAGCGCCTCTACGCCGTGGGCAAGATTCCCGGCGGTTTCCCCCGCCGTGAAGGGCGCGCGAGCAACGACGGCATCCTCGCCATGCGCCTCACCGACAGGCCCCTGCGCCCGCTCTTCCCCAAGGGCTTCCGCCAGGACGTGCAGATCGTCGGTACCACGCTTTCCGCTGACCGCGAGAATCAGCCGGACACGCTGCTCACCATCGGCGCCAGTGCGGCCCTCATGATCAGCGACATCCCATTCAATGGGCCGGTGAGCAGCGTTCGCGTCGCCCGCGTCGACGGCGAATTCATCGTCAATCCAACGTTCGAAGAAGCTGAGGCAGGCGACCTCGATATCATCGTCGCCGGGACGAAAGACGCCGTCGTCATGATCGAAGCCGGCGCCAAGCAGGCTCCGGAAGACGTCGTCCTCGAAGCCATCGAGCGCGCGCAGGAAGCGAACCGCGCCATCATCGCCCTCCAGGAGCAGATTGCTGCCGAGGCCGCGCCGGTGAAGAAGGCCTACGTGCCCGCGCCGGATATGAGCGAAGTCATCGGCAAGGTCGGCGACTACCTCAAGGACCGCATCCCGGAGCTTGTCGCCACCGCCGCCAGCGAGCGCAGCGACGCCAACAAGACGATCCGGCAGGAGCTCGCCGAGCACTTCGGCGAGGAATACAAGCCGAATGAGCTGGGCGAAGCGCTCAACCAGGTCATCAAGAAGGCGATGCGCAAGCAGATCCTCGACGAGGGCAAGCGCGCTGACGGCCGCGAGGTCACCCAGATCCGCGACCTCGACATCCACGTGGGAGTGCTTCCGCGCACGCACGGTACGGGGCTGTTCCAGCGCGGCGAGACGCAGGTCCTCAGCGTGGCCACGCTCGGCGGCCTGAGCATGGCCCAGAAGCTCGACACGCTCTCGCCGAACGAGTCGAAGCGCTATATGCACCACTACAACTTCCCGCCGTACTCGGTCGGCGAAGTTCGCCCGATGCGCGGCCCGGGCCGGCGTGAGATTGGCCACGGCGCCCTCGCTGAGCGCGCCCTCGAGCCAGTCCTCCCGGACACCGACACCTTCCCCTACGCCATCCGCGTCGTCAGCGAAACGATGATGTCGAACGGCTCGAGCTCCATGGCCAGCGTCTGCGGCAGCACCCTGTCGCTCATGGACGCCGGTGTGCCCATCAGCGCTCCGGTCGCCGGCATCGCCATGGGGCTCATCAGCGGCGACGACGGCAACTACAAGGTGCTCACCGACATCGCCGGCCAGGAAGACTTCATGGGCGACATGGACTTCAAGGTCGCCGGTACGCGCGATGGCATCACCGCGCTGCAGCTCGACAACAAGAGCGGCGGCCTGTCGCACGAACTGCTGACCACCGCGCTCACGCAGGCCAAGGTCGCCCGCGATTACATCCTCGACCGCATGCTCGAAGTCATCGCCACGCCGCGCGAGGAAGTCTCCGACTACGCGCCGAAGATGTACCGCATCCAGATCAACCCCGAGCTCATCGGGACGGTCATCGGCCCCGGCGGCAAGATGATCCGCAAGATCCAGGAAGACGCCGGCGGCGCCACCATCGACATCGAAGAGGATGGCACCGTCTTCGTCGGCGGCATCAATGAGACCGTCGCGCGCAAGGCGATCGCCATGATCGAGGGGCTCACGAAGGAAGTGCGCGTCGGCGAGGTTTACACCGGCAAAGTCACGCGTCTGCTCAACTTCGGCGCCTTCGTCGAAATCCTTCCCGGCAAGGAAGGGCTCGTCCACATCTCGCAGCTTGGCGAGGACCACATCGACACTGTCGAGGACGAAGTCAGCGTCGGCGACGAGGTGACCGTCATGGTCACCGAGATCGACAACCTCGGCCGCATCAACCTCTCCCGGCGGGCGGTGCTGCTCGGCGAAGAGCCGCCAACCGCCCCATCAGGCGGAGGCGGTGACCGTGGTGGCCGCGGCGGCCGCGGCGGCGGCGGCGGTGGTGATCGCGGCGGCCGCGGCGGTGGCGGCGGTGGCGGACGTGACCGACAGCGCAGCGGTGGCGGTGATCGTCCTCGCAGCGGTGGTGGTGGCGGATTCGGCGGACGCGGCGGCGGCGGTGGTGGCGGCGGCTTCAACCGCGGCGGCGGCCGTGACAGCGGCGGCGGTTTCGGTGGAGGGCAGCGCGGCGGAGCGCCGGTCGGCGGCGCGAGCCGCGGCTGGACACGCCGCACGGAGCTCCCGGCAGGCGGCGGTGACGCCGGCGGGCCTCCCGGCTCCTCCTCCCCCTCCCCGCCGTGGCCTCGGCGGCGTCGCCGATTACGAGGACGTGTAGGCCGCTCTTTTTTGACGGCACTCGAAGACAGGCGCCTCAACCGGGGCGCCTTCTTCATGCGCTCGGGTGGGGAAACTCGGGCGATCCCGGCGTAGTCTGCTCCGCATGGCCGGAGGCCGCCCGAAGCACCCCGATGTCCTGACGCCTGCCGAATGGCGGGTGCTCGATGGTATCCGCCATGGCCGCACGAACGGCGAGATCGCCGATGATCTCGGCCTTTCGTTGAACACGGTGAAGTATCACGTCTCGAACATGCTCGGCAAGCTCGAGCTGAGCAGCCGGGAAGAGCTGGCCAGCTGGACTGATGGCCGCCGGCGGCGATGGCTGTTGGCACCGCGCGTCGCGCTTGTCGTAGCAACGACGGCCGTCGTAGCCGGGGCCGGAATTGTGATCGCCACGGCGCTTCTCCATGGTGGATCGGGGGCCGCGAGGGCTGGCGGCGATCCGAGCGGGCGGATTGCCTTCATCAGTGGGAAAAGCGACCAGACGGGCACCGTCCTCCAGTACGTCGACGTCGAGAGCAGAAGTGAAGCCACTCCTCCGCAGCCGGACTACGACTACGTGCAATTCTCGCCGCAATGGTCTCCGGACGGGCTTGAGATTGCTTACGTACAAATGCACGCGTCAGATGCGGTGGAGCCTGGGAAATCGTCCGTTAGCCAGCTGGTTGTGACCAACACGGACGGTTCCAGCGCCGGTTCTCTCGCCGACAACGTCTCGCTATTGCCAGCTCCAGGTGTGGTCGAAGGCCCTCACTGGCGACCAGACGGCAGCCTGCTGCTCTTCACCACACAGGACTTCATCGCCAGCATCGTCGCACCCGATGGATCACAGCGGCAGGACGAAGAGCTTGGCTGCGAGACGTCGGCCTGGGCTCGCGAAGGCGGGATTTCGCTCTGCAGCGTGTTCGACGGCGAATCGACCTCGCCGACCGTGCGCACGTCTCTCGACATCTGGCCCGCGCTCAACACCGGATTCCGGGCCGCGGAAACGCGCATACCGAGTCGAAACAACAACCCTACCACCGCGACGACGAGCATCCAGCTTGCAGGAATACAGGTTCAGCCCGTCCTATCTGACGATGGCGCCTGGCTCGCGTGGTGGGGATACGTGGCCGGTGCCGCCCCGCATGTCTACGCGGCGCCGGTCCAGGCCGACCGCCAGGTCGTCGAGGACAAGATGCGCGATCTGGGGCCGGGCCAGGTCCCCGAATTCGCGCCCGGCTCGCACAGGCTCGTGTTCTCGACGACCACGGACCTGTCCTTTCCGCCGAAGCTCGCAGCGGGAGACATCGTCGTGGCCGACCTTGATTCGGGGAAGACGAAGGAGCTCACCAAAGGCGGCTCGAATCGGTGGCCGTCGTGGTCACCCGACGGCGCGTTCGTGACGTTCGTGTCGGATCGCGATGAGCCTCACGGCGAGGCGTACGCCGTCCGGGCCGACGGATCGGAGTGGTGGCGCCTTACGAACAACGCGACCGCCGAATACATGCCCGCGTGGGCGCCACGCTAGTGCGCGTGCGGCTCGCCCGAAGCGCCTCGCGACTCCGGCCGGTAGACCAGCGTCCAGAAGATGGCCAGGGCGGCGAACACGGCCAGCGTCGCGGGCGCGCTGATCCAGGCCAGTACCAGCGTCGTGGCGTACGCCGCTGCGCCGAACATCCCCTGGCGTTGTACGGCGTGCGCGGCGTCGTGCTGGATGCTGCCTTCGTGGAGTGCGTCGCGGTGCGTGACGTACCACCAGAAGGCCATCCAGACGATGCTCATGAACGTCATCGTGAGCGCGTAGACGAATGCGGCGACGTGCGCGTTCGAGTCGTCGGCGCGCAGGTACCGTGCCAGCAGCGAGGTGGGAAAGGGCAGGAAGCTCACGCTCAGCAGCAGGCCGAGATTGAGAAAAAGCACCACGCGGTCCACGTGGCGGACGTAGCGGAAGACGGCGTGGTGGTTGACCCAGATGATGCCGATCACGAGGAAGCTGACGAAGTAGCTCGCGAACGACGGCCACGAGTCGAGGAGTTCGTGGGCGAGCCGGCCGTCGGCCGCGTCGGGCACCTTGATGTCGAGGATCAGGAGCGTGATGGCGATGGCGAAGACGCCGTCGCTGAAGGCTTCGACACGGCTCGTCGGCATCTAGCGTGTGCGCCAGGGGTTGAAGTTCATCGGCGCAGAATATCGGCTCGGCGGCATGCGCGTCGCCGGTCGTTTGACCAGGCTGGCGCGGGGGCCCTGCTTTCCGTGAGACTTCGCGGATGAGAGACGGCAGCGACGTCCGGCTGGTGGTGTTCGACATCGGTGGCGTGCTGATCCGCGTGGTGCCCTGGCGCGAGGCGCACGAGGCCTGTGGCCTCCCCGCGGCGCAGCTCCCGCCACTCGACGCGTTTCAGCCGGCACTCTCACGCCTCAACCACGCATACGACCGCGGCGACCTGCAACCCCAGGAGTTCGAAACCGCGGTGGCTGCGCTGGCTGACGGCTCCTACTCGATCGAAGATGTGCACCGCATCCACGCCGCCACATGCCGTCCCGAGTTTCCGGGGATTCCCACTGTCTTCGACCAGCTGGAAGGCCTCAACCTGGATGTCGGCGTCCTTTCGAACACGAATCGGACCCACTGGCAGCGGCTTGCCGGTCTCGCCGACGGCGGCGTCGAGTACCCCACGATCGGCCGGGCAAAACACCTGCACGCGAGCTTCCTCCTCCGCTGCGCCAAGCCCGATCGCGCCATCTACGACGCGTTCACGGAGGCTTCGGGGACGGAGCCCCAGCAGATCCTCTTCTTCGACGACCTGGAGCCGAACGTCCTCGGCGCGCGGGGAGCGGGGTGGCGCGCCGAACAGATCGACCCTACAGCCGGGCCGGCGCAGCAGGTGATGGCGGCGCTACGACGCCACGGTGTGCTCGCGGCCGAGTGATCGCCCCCGCGCTGACACCAGACGCGAGGGTCACGCGCGCCCTACCGCCGCCATCGGCCGCCTTCACTGACCACCGCCCTTCCCACTGCTACACTCCCTTCATACCGCCGAGTAAAGGAAACCCAATCCAATGTCCGAAGTCGTCATCGTTGACGCGATCCGTACACCCCTCGGCCGCCGCGGCGGCGTCCTGAGCAAAGAACACCCCGTCGAGACATCCTCGCTGCTCCTCAAGGAGCTGGCGAAGCGCAACAGCTTCGACCCCGAGGTCGTCGATGACGTCATCTACGGCTGCGTCAGCGAAGTGGGCGCACAGTCGACCAACCTCGCGCGCAACATCGTCCTGACCGCGGGCTGGCCGTACACCATCCCGGGCATCACGCTCGACCGCCAGTGCAGCTCCAGCCAGCAGGCTGTGCACTTCGCCGCGAACCAGATCGCGTCGGGCGTCCACAATGTGGTCGTCGCCGGCGGGACTGAGTTCATGTCGCAGATCCCGCTCGGCTCGAACGTCGGCCAGGGGATGGGCACGCCGTTCACGAAGTCGATGGCGGACCAGTACAACCTCACCTCGCAGGGCCTGTCGGCCGAGCGCATCGCCGACAAGTGGGGTATCACCCGCGAGGAGGCCGACGAGTTCGGCGCCGAGAGCCAGCACAAGGCCGGCATCGCCGCCAAAGAGGGCCGCTTCAAGAGGGAGATGATTCCCGTCCCCGGCAAGAAGAAGACGAAGAACGCCGACGGCAGCGAGAACTGGGACGACGCCATCATCGATTTTGACGAAGGCATCCGGCCCGGTACGACGCCCGAGACGCTCTCCGCGCTGAAGGCTTCGTTCCGCGAAAACGGCGTCCACCACGCCGGCAACTCCAGCCAGATCACCGATGGCTCCGCTGCCGTGCTCCTCGCTTCGCCGCGAGAAGGCGAAGGAGATGGGCTGGACGCCGCGGGCGCGCATTCTTTCGCAGGCCGTCGTCGGATCGGACCCCGAGCTGATGCTCACCGGACCGATCACCGCCACGCCGCTCGCGCTCAGCCGCGCCGGGCTGTCGCTTCGCGACATCGACCTCGTCGAGATCAACGAGGCGTTCGCCAGCGTTGTCCTCGCGTGGAAGCGCGAGATGAACGCCGACATGAGCAAGGTCAACGTGAACGGCGGCGCCATCGCCCTCGGCCACCCGACGGGCTGCACCGGCGCTCGCCTCTTCGCCACGATCATCAACGAGCTCGAGCGCACCGGCGGCCGCTACGGGCTCATTACGATGTGCGTCGGCGGCGGCATCGGCACGGCCACCGTCGTCGAGCGCATCTAGGCTCGCATTCAGCCGCTTCGTACTGGCCCGGGTGAAAGCCCGGGCCTCTGCATTATCGGTGCAGCCACAACTCCCGCAGGATTTGCGCCTGCCCGACGTGCTCCCGCAGGTGGCCCACCGCGTGGACGAGCGCCCCGGCGCCGGTGCGCGAGGGATTGGGCGGTTTCGCGTCCGGCCACGCCACCGCGGCGACGAGGTGCGCGTCAGTCCCGGCAGCGACGATCGTTTCCGCCTCGGCTTCGAACGCCACCATCTCGGCGACGAGTCCCTCGACCGTGGCGCTCGACGCCTTGAACGCCTCCGCTCGTTCTCCGGCCCGGTAGTCACTGATCGACCCGACGCTCCCGCTGCCCGCGTTCAGGAAGAACCGCGTTGCGCTTATGCCGTGGCGGACGAGCACCGCCAGGGAATTGGTGCCTTCGAACGGCACCCAGGTCAGCGCCTCGGGCGGAAGCGCGTCGATCGCTTCGCGAAGCATGGCGAGCGACTCCCGGGTGATGGCAAGAGTTCCAGCGTGTGTTGGTGTCATCCAACGATGCTAGAAGCCCGCTCGTTAGCGAGGCAACCCGCGGCTAGGGCTTTGAGTCGCGTTCCTTGTCGCCGAGCAGGGCGACGTCGAGCACCATCATCACGGCGCTCACCACCGCCGCCAGCGCGCCCAGCCGCAGCACCCGTCGCACCATCCGCGTGGCGAAGCGAAACAGCTTCGCAGCAAGCCGCTTTCCAAGGCGTTCAATCGGACTGAACACGGGCGAAGCTCCTGTAGATCCCCGGCTCGCTGCCCGGAATCAGGGTGGCGCCGCAGGCCTTCTCGTAGAACGCCGCCGGCCCCACTCCTCCGATGATCGCATACCCGTAGCCCTCGTGGGCGAGCGCCTCCAGGCACTGGAGCAACAGAACGCGGCCGATTCCGCGCCGCTCGTACTCCGGATCGACTCCGGTCGGCCCGAAGTAGTTCGGACGCGTCGCGTTGTACGCGGCGAAGCCGACGACGCGGTCGCCCTCCGTGGCCACAAACATCGTCGGCGGAACGCGTGTGAACGCGGCGAGGGCTTCGTCCGGCCACTGCGGCCAGCGGGCTTTCACGAACTGCAGCACTGCCGACCGTTCGTACGGCTCGGCCCGGCGGCAGCGGATGCCCTCCGCATCGAGCCGCTCGCCGTCGGCCCGCCAGTCGGGAAGCTCGTACAGCTTCACCAGCATGTCGGGCACGGCGCGCCGCCTACGCCAGCCCGCCGCCGTCGAGCACGAGCGTCTGGCCCGTCGTGAACGACGATGCCGCGGAGGCGAAGTAGACCACGGCGCCGGCCATCTCATCCGGGTCGCCGATGCGGTGGAGCGCGCCTCCCTGCACAGAGTTCTTCAGAATCGCTTCGTTTTCCCAGAGCGCGCGCGAGAATTCGGTCTTGATCAGCCCGGGCGCGATGCAGTTCACGCGGATGCCGTCGGCGCCCCATTCCTTGGCGCACACCTGCGTCAGCATGATCACGGCCGCTTTCGAAATCGAATAGCCGCCGAGGCCGGTCGACGCGCGTAGCCCGCCCGTCGAGCTGACGTTGACGATGCTCCCGCCCTCGCCGTGCTCCTTGATCGCCTCGCGCACCATCTTGCTGAGGAAGTAGGCCGACTTCACGTTCGTGTTCATGATCGCGTCCCACGCGCGCTCATCCAGGTTCGCGACCGGGCCGAACACCGGGTTGGTCGCCGCGTTGTTCACGAGGATGTCGACACGGCCGAGTTGCTTCTTGGTCTCATCCACGAGTCGCTGCAGCCCGTCGATCTCGCGCACGTTGGTCGGGACCGCGATCCCCTTCGCACCGGTCGCGCGCACGGCTGCCACGCTCTCCTCGAGCGCCTCAGGCTTCCGCGCGGCCACACAGACGGCCGCGCCGGCCTCGCCGAGTGCAACCGCTATCGAACGCCCAATACCCCGGCTCCCACCGGTAACGATGGCCACTTTCCCGGCCAGCGAAAAATCCGCAATCGCCAAAACATCCCTCCAGCACAGCTATGCGGAGGATTCTACGCGGAGACGGGAGCGGACGGCGGTCAGGGCCTATGGTGCTGGACGCGTTCCCGTGCTGGCGTCCTTAGCCGTGCCGCGTGGCGGAAGGGTACACAGGTAGTCACGCGCCTGGTTGCGGTACTTCCAGAACGTCGTGCCGCCGTCGAGGTCGAGCGCCTTCCAGCGTTCGTTCTCCGGCGCATCCGGCACGGGGATGATCGCTCCGCGCAGACGTCCGTACGTGTACACCTTGTACGTGGCTGCGTACCGGTCTTGGCCGCTATCGGGGGCGCGCTCGCGCAGTTCTCGCGCAGGAAGAGCCTTGGGCATCCAACGAACCTCAATTTGTGGCTGCACCGGTCCCGCCTTCGACCAGCGTCCCTATTCGAACAACTCTCGGCCAGAGACGCAAGATCCCCCGGTGTGTGCGGTGGGTCACTTGCGATCGGCGTTCGCAAAGCCGCAGATTGGTACGCATGTCGCTGAAAGACCTCCAGGATCTGCTTCCCTCGTTCGCGCAGCGCGAAAACGCGGACCCCGAGTCCTATCCCGCCGAGAATGTGGCCGTCCTCCACAACGCCGGCATCCTTCGCGCTCCCTTCGCCATCGCCCTCGGTGGCGAGGACGCATCGCTGCTCGATGCCGTTCACGTGATCGAGACGATCGCCGGAGCCTCGCCGTCGACGGCGCTCGTTGCGAGCATGCCGCTGGGCCTTAGCCGGCGTTTTCGCGACGCCTGCGGCGGTCGCCCCCGAAGCATCGCGGACCGCATGGACGGAGCAGGTGCAGGCGGCTGCCGCGCGTTACGCCGCCGGCGAGCTTTACGCCGCCTGCAATTCCGAGAAAGGCGCCGGCGGGTCGCTCGCGGCCACGAAGACGGTCTCTCAGCGCCGGGGAGATGGCGCCTTTGTCCTCAACGGCGAAAAGATCCTCGCCTCCTCCGGAAAGTACGCGCGATACTTCTTTTCGACCGCGAAGGTGTCGCAGGACGACCTTCCGGGGGCGGGCGTCGTCGAGTTCTTCTTCGTTCGGACAGACGCTCCGGGCGTCGAGATCCTCCGAGACTGGGACGGCTTCGGCATGCGCTCCACCGAGAGTCAGACCGTCCGCTACACCGACGCGGTGGCGGAGTCGATGTTCGGCTTCCCGAACTTCATCGAGGTGGTTCAACCGCTGGGCTACTGGTTCTGCCTCTTCGCGGCCGTCCCGCTGGGCTGCGTCGCCAGCCTGCTCCGCACGATGGGCACCCCGGCGCCCTCGTCGCCCGGCCTTCGCCTCCGCCTCGCCGACGCGACGATGCGCTACGAGTCGCTGCGCGCGTACCTCCACGAGACGGCCTCGCAGTGGCGTCCCGCTGCCGGTCCCGACTACGCCGCGCGGGTGCTCCGCACCAAGACCTTCGTGACGCAGGAGTGCGCGCAACTGGCGGCTGGCCTGTTCGCGCTCGGCGGCGGACGCCACTACCGCCGTGACGGAGCGGCTGCCCGTGCCCTCGCCGACGTCTTTGCCGGCACAGCCCTGCGGCCGCCGCTCTCCCTCGCCATCGAAAGCCTCGCGGAATCCTTCTCGCTGCCGGACCTGTAACGTCGAGACGGCTGCTCGGCGGGTGTAGGCTGTGGGCAACGCTCGCCCAGGGGTGCCGCATGTCCGCCTCAGCCGCAACGCCGTTTCTCGATAGCATTTCTCGTCTGCGCACGCTCCACTTCGATGACATCCCGCCGGAGGCGCGGCGTGTCGCCCGCCAGTGCCTGCTCGACTGGTTTGGCTGCGCCCTGGCGGGCAGCGCAGAGCCGCTGAGCCACATCCTGCGGGAAACCGTGCTCGATGGAGCGACGCATGGCGCTGCCTCGATCCTCGGTTCCACGGCCCGCGCGGGACTCCGCGATGCCGCGCTGCTCAACGGCGCCGCGGGCCACGCCCTCGACTTCGACGACACGCACACCGCCATGCACGGCCACCCGACCGCGCCGGTCCTTCCAGCGGCGTTAGCGCTCGCGGAAGGCCGCAACGTCGACGGCGAGGCGCTGATTACGGCGTTCGTCGCCGGAGTCGAAGCGGCCGCCCGCCTTGGGCTGTACATCGGCGACGAGCACTACCGCATCGGCTGGCACCCGACGGGTACGATCGGAACCATCGGCGCGGCCGTTGCCTGCGCCCACCTCCTCGGACTCGACGACGAGCGGTGGCGTGCCGCAATCGCGCTCGCGGGAACGAACGCGGCGGGTCTCAAAGCCAGCTTCGGGACGATGGCGAAGCCCCTCCACGCCGGGTCGGCGGCATCGCGCGGACTGCTCTCGGCTCAGCTCGCGGCCGGGGGTTTCACGGGCGCGCCCGACATTGTCGATGCGCCCCAGGGGCTCGCCGAGGCTGCCGCCAACGGCAAGCTCAACAACGACGCGCTCGCCTCGGCCGGCAACCGGTTCCTGATCGCCGACATGCTCTTCAAGTACCACGCTTCCTGCTATCTCACGCACGCTGCGATCAACGCCGCGTCGAACCTTCGCTCCACGCGCGTCGACGACATCGAGCGCATCACGATTCGCGTGAACCCGTCCTTGCTCGCCATCTGTGCCATTCCCGAGCCGCGTTCCGGGCTCGAGCTCAAGTTCAGCCTTCGAGGGACAGTCGCGATGTCGCTTCTCGGGCTGAACACCGCCGACACCGCAACGTTCAATGACACCACCGCCGCGGACCGGTCGGTGGTCTCCCTCCGCGACCGCGCCGAGGTCGTGACCGACGCCGACGCGCGCTCGACCGCCGTGGAAGTCACGGTGACGACAGCCGGTGGCTCGCAGATGGTCGGCTCCGATGACACCGGCGAGCCGAACCGCGACCTTGATCTCCAGGAGTCGCGGCTGCGCGCGAAATTCGCGGGCCTCGCGACGCCCATCATCGGCGGCGCTGCGGCGGACCGGCTCGGCGATGCGCTGCTCTCGCTGGATGCGGCGACGAGCGTCCGCGACGTGGCTGCGCTCGCGGTGCCGCAGGCGGTACCTGCCTAGGCGAACAACACGTACTGCTTGAGGAAGCGCTCGACGGCCGTGTAGAAGGCCTCGATGGTCTCGCTCTTGCGCCATCCGTGGCCCTCGCCCTCGTAGACGTGGTACTCGTGCGGGACGCCCCGGCTCTTGAGCGACGCTACGATCGTGTCGCTCTGCTCGCGCGGGACCACGCGGTCGATGGCACCCTGGAAGACGGCGATGGGGTCGACGATCTTGTCGGCGTGGAAGATGGGCGAGCGTTCGCGATAGATGGCGGCCGCATCCGGCAACGGCCCGAGCATCGTGTCCAGGTAGCGCTGTTCGAACTTGTGCGTGTCGCTCGCGAGCAAGAACTGGTTCGCAACGCCGAACATGCAGATGGCCGCCTTGTAGAACCCCGGGATCTCGACGAGCGACTGCAGCACGGTGAAGCCGCCGGCGCTGCCGCCCATGATCACGAGGCGGTCCGGGTCGGCCATGCCTCGTTCGGCGAGCGACTGCGCACCGAACTTCGAATCCTGCACGTCATAGATGCCCCAGCTGTTGCGCAGCTTGAGCATGTATTCGCGGCCGTAGCCGGTGCTTCCGCGGTAGTTGGGCCAAAGCACCGCGTAGCCGCGCGTCGCGAGGTACTGCGCCTGCGGGGTCCACGCTGCCGCGACCTGGCTCGTGGGCCCGCCGTGGACGAGCACGATCAGCGGCGGTGCACCGGTCCCTTCGAAGCGATCGCTCGCTGGCGGGTAGTAGATGCCGTGCGCCTCCTCTCCGTCGAACGACTTCCAGCTCACTGCTTGCGGCGCCGACAACGCTGCCCGCGGCACTGCCTCGCTGTCCCCACGCCGTCGAACCGATGGGGTTGGGGCTGCTTCGGCGAGGTCGAACACCACCACGCGCGGCGGCTGCGTGCCCCCACTTGCCACGACGGCGACCTTCTCGCCGTTCGGCGCCGCGCTCGGGTGGCTGACGCCGGTGTAGTCCGCGTGAGCGATGTCCACAGCGTCCGCGCCGGGCCGCGTGAGGACGAGGTTCTTGAACCCAAGCCTGTTCCGGACGCTCACGACGGCCCCCGAGGGGGTCTCCGCGAAGTTGCGGTTGCCCTGCGTCCAGGCCGGCTCTCCGAAGTCGCCTTCGCCGCTGGTGACCTGCGTCACCCGGCCCGTCGCCAGCTCCCGGCGGTAGACGTGCCCGGTGCCGCTTTCATCCGAGACGAAGAGAAGCGACGATCCGTCGCGCGTGAACTGAGGCTGGTAGATGGCCGTATCCCGTCCGCCCGCCACGATGCTCGCCGAGGTCAGGAGCGGGAGTGAGCCCTCGGGGAACGCGAGGTTCGCAACCTTGAGCTCGGTGCCGTCCCACGGCATGTTCGGATGATCCCACTCCACCCAGGCGGCGCGGTCTCCAGCCGGGTGCCACGTGGGCTGCATGTAGAAGTCGCGGCCCTCGCCCAGGCGCGCGGGCCAGTGCTTGCCCTGCGTGTCGACCACGGCGATCGCATCCACGTCCTCGTACGTGTGGACGTAGAGCACCCACCGTCCATCGGGTGAAACGCGCGGCGTCGACGCGGCGCCAAAGGCCGGCGTGATCGGGCGTGCCTTACCGCCGGCAAGGTCCTGGCGGTAGATACGCTGGTCTTCCTGCGCCACGAAATACGCAGCGCCGTGGGACAGGGTGAAGTCGCCACCGCCGTATCCGACAAAAGCGCGGACCGAGATGTCCGACGTAAGGTCGCGTGTGGCGCGCTCGTCTGCCCGCTGCACGACGATCACGCCCCGATCGGAGCGGCCTTCGACCCAGCCGAGCGTCTCGCCATCGGTATCCCAGCACGGCTCGTTCAGCCGCACCCCCAGTGACAGGCTCTTCGCCGACACCGGGCTCGACCACAGTCCGTACATCCTCTGTTCGCGGCTCATGGGCGGCTCCTCAACCTGAAGTGGAAGGTCATTGTTCCACGCTTATGCGGGCTCGGGCGACCGACGCGGCCGGTGAGACGCCTATACTGACGCCATGCTCTCGATCGGTTCCCCCGCGCCCGACTTCACCGCCTCACTCGACGACGGCTCTCAGTTCCACCTTGCCGACTACAAGGGCAAGAAGAACGTGGTCCTCTACTTCTACCCGGCCGACTTCACGCCGGGTTGCACGCGCGAGGCGTGCGCCTTTCGCGACAACTACGACCAGATCTCGGCCTATGACGCCATCATCGTCGGGGTCAGCGGCGACGACGAGGCGAAGCACACCGGGTTCCGCGAACGCCACAACCTTCAGTTCCCGCTCATCGCCGACCCGGACCACGCGGTCGCAGCGAAATACGACGCAAAGGGCATGATTTCGTTCTTCAAGCCGCGTGTCACCTACGTCATCGACAAGGAAGGCGTGATCAGAGCGGCGATGCGACACGACATCCAGGTCACCCGGCACATCGACGAGGTGATAGACGCCCTCAAGACGTTCGCGGCTCCCGCTACGCCCTGAGTCTCTGCAGTCCAATGCCTGCGACGCTCAGCGGTCTCGATCTGGATGCTCGCTCACCGGGCTGGCAGGCAGCTACGCTCGATCTCCTGCGGGGTCCGGGTGCGGCTGTGTGGCGCAACGCGGTCCGATTCGATGCGTCCATGCTGGCCGTGGCAGCCGCCGTGGAATCGGCGTACGCGGAGTTCGAAGCCCTCATCGCTCGCTACGGCACGTTCGGCGTCGCCGCGCACCTGCCGCCAGGCACGCGCTGCCAGCCCACGGCCGCGGCCATCGGACTCGACGCCGTGGCGAGCGCAGAGACGCGTGCTCGATGCGCTTCCCGACGGCATTGTCGATCTCGCAGCCTCGTTCCTCGGTGGCGAGCCTGCGCTCGACATCGACATCTGCTGGCTGCGGCGCCAGTACCCGGAGACGCTTCGGCCGGAAGGACAGGCTCCTCACAGCTTCCACCAGGATGGCGCATACGGCTTTGACTTCGGAGCGCACTCCGAGGGCGCCCCTGACGTGCTGCCCATCCTCACGGCATGGATCCCGCTCTGCGCCGCGGGTGAGGACGCACCGGGGCTGGAGCTGATTCCTGCCTCACCCCACCAAATCCTCGGACTGGCGGAACTCGAGCCGCAGTACGTGGACGCACACTGGCCGCCGGAGGGGCGCCTGCGCCCCGTAACAGCGATTGGCGACGCCGTGCTCATGGCCGGCCACCATCTCCACCGCACCTACGTCACTGCCGCGATGTCCAGGCGCCGCACCTGCATCGAGCTCCGATTCGTCCGCCGCGACTCGACCCACGAAGCGTTCAGATCGCACCGGCTCCTCTCGCTCCCGCTGGCTCTGCCCGCACGGACCCGCAATCGGAGCCATTCGGCCGGGTTGTAATCCCCTGCGACGGGTCTACAGTGCTTCCAAGGTTTACGAGAGGGAGAACAATCACATGCGAGTCTTGATTGCCTACGACGGCGGTCCCGCGGGCGAGCGGGCCCTGGCCGCTATCGCCAACTGGGTGCGCGAGTCAGGCGCCGAACTCCACGCCCTAACGGTCCTGAAGCCCGGCCAGATGCACGACACCGCAATTCCCATGGCGACCCATGCCTACACTCCGGCCAGCACCCCAACGGGTACGGTGGTGGGTTCGCACGAGCCGATGCCGGTCTTCGCGGAAAACCGCTCCCAGGCTATCGAGGCAGCCCGCGTCGTCGCCTCGGAGCGCCTCCAGGCGGTGGCCGGCGAAGCTCTCGGCGATACCCCGGTGACCGTCCACGCCGAAATCGGAGATGATGCCGCTGCGACGATCGTCGAGATCGCGAAGAAGATCGACGCCGCCCTCATCGCCGTCGGCACGCACAGCCGCACCGGCATCCAGCACGCGCTCATGGGCAGTGTCGCCGAAGCCGTCGTTCGTACGGCTACCGTGCCGGTACTGGTGGTTGGCCCTCACGCCCACTGACCCGCGCCCTGGGCTACCACCCGTCGCAACGCGAGGTCTGCCACGCGCGACAGCGCCGACCTGATTCGGTCTGCACGGCCGTCTGCGCCGGGCCGGTTAGCCCTTGGCGTACCCTTCGATGCCGACAACACTGGAAGCGGAATGCGACATTTCGTTCTCCGCCCGACTCCACTGTTGTTGTTCGCGAGCCTCGCGGGAGTCGCTGGTGGCGCCGCGTTGTGGCTCTTCGGGTTAGGGACGGCTGCGGGCGCCCTCTGGGCTGCCACCGGGGCTGTGATGCTCGTCCCGGCCGCTGTCGAGGTGTTGCGCGGGCTCATCCGGCGCTCGGCCGGCGTCGATGTCATCGCCGTGCTGGCGATCGCGGCTGCGCTGGCATTCGAGGAGTTCCTCACAGCGGCAGTCATCGGCTTGATGCTGGCGACCGGACGCGCTCTCGAGGAGTACGCCGCCAACCGCGCAGAGCGCGAGCTGTCCTCACTCCTCAAGCGTGCTCCCCGCTTTGCCCGGCGACTGGTCGACGGCACCGTCGAGACCGTGCCCATCGATGCCGTCGCGCCCGGCGATGTGGTGGTGGTCAACAGCGGGGACGTCGTCCCGGTCGATGGCATCGTCCTCGATGCCATCGTCACGCTGGACGAGTCCGCCCTCACCGGCGAGTCGCGCCCCGTCGAACGGCTCGCACACGAGCCGGTCCGCAGCGGCGTCGTCAATGGCGGCAGCCCGTTTCAGCTCCGGGCTACGGCCGCCGCCGCAGAGAGCACCTACGCCGGCATCATCCGCATGGTCGAGGCGGCGCGCCGCTCGAAAGCTCCGCTGCAACGCCTCGCCGACCGCTACGCCGCCTGGTTCGTGCCGGCGACGCTGCTCGTTGCCGGCGGATCGTGGATTGCCTCGGGGTCCCCGGACCGCGCGCTCGCGGTTCTCGTCGTCGCCACGCCCTGTCCGCTGCTCCTTGCGGCGCCAATCGCGATCATCTCCGGGGTGTCGCGTGCTGCCCGCCGGGGAATCGTCGTCAAGGGTGGCGCCCCGATAGAGACCCTCGCCCGCGCGACCGCCGTCTATCTCGATAAGACCGGCACCATCACAGCCGGCGCGCCCCAGCTCGAGCGCATCGTGGCACTCGGCGGCTCAGAGGAATCCGAGGTGCTGCGCCTGGCCGCCTCGCTGGACCAGTTCTCGTCACACGTGTTCGCAGCGGCGATCGTGCGAGCTGCCGTGCACCAGGGGCTGACGCTTCCATTGCCGTCCTCCGTGTCCGAATCTCCCGGGGAAGGGGTCGCCGGCGATATCGACGGGCGCGCGGTGCGCGTTGGTCAGTTCGACTGGGCGGCAGGCGCCAATCCCGGGTCCGCCGCGTTAGCGCTTCGCCGGCGGCTGGGCCGCGGCGAAGGCTCGGTTATCTACGTCGCTTCTGGCGGCGCGCTCCGGGGGGCACTCATCTTCGACGACCCCATTCGCCCCGACGCGCCTCGCGCTGTCCGCATGCTCAAGGACCTCGGCGTCACCGAGATCACGATGCTCACCGGCGACCGCGCCACCGTCGCCAACTCCGTCGGCGTTGTGCTCGGCGTCGACACCGTCCTTGCCGAACTCTCTCCCGCAGACAAGGTCAGCGCCGTGGCCCGTTCCCACGCGCGTCGCGTAACCGTCATGGTCGGCGACGGCATCAACGACGCGCCCGCCCTCGCGTCCGCCGACGTGGGCATCGCCATGGGCGCACGGGGCGCGACGTCCTCGTCAGAAGCCGCCGACATCGTCCTGGTCGTTGACCGGCTCGACCGCCTCGTCGAGGCGCTTCGCATCGCCAGGCGATCCCGTGCGATCGCCGTGCAGAGCATGGTGCTGGGCATGTCCCTGTCGTTCGTCGCGATGGGGTTTGCGGCTTTCGGGTTCCTCCCGCCGGTGTGGGGCGCGTTTCTCCAGGAAGGCATCGACGCGCTCGCCATAGCGAGCGCCTTGCGGGCGCTTGCCGGCCCGCGCGGCGACGGCAAGCTGCCTGCGCTGCCACGCGAGACGGCGGCGCTCCTCCGTTCGGAGCACGACCGGATCCGGCCGCTCGTCGACAGGCTGCGTTCGTGCGCGGACGAACTTGGCGAGGGGCCCGGTCCCGCCGTCACATGCGCGCTGGCGCCGCTCACGGACACCCTCGAGCAGATCCTCGAACACGAGCGGCGCGACGAGTCCGACGTTTACACGGCCGTCGCCGCGGCCATGCCCGGAGCCGACCCGCTCGCCGCGATGAGTCGGACACACCAGGAGATCTTCCACCTCGGAAGTACCCTGCAGCGGCTCCTCAGCGAACTCACCACCGACTCTGCCGACGTCGAGGACATCGTCGACCTCCGCCGCCTCCTCTACGCTCTCAACGCGGTGCTCCGCCTGAACATCGCCCAGGAGGAAGAGCTCTACTTCTCCCTGGATCCGGACTTCGTCGCGATTTGACCGGCGCTCAGCGCTCGGTCAGCGCGTATTCCAACGCGTCCGCCAGCGCCAGCCAGCTCGCCTCGATGATGTCGGTGCTGGAGCCGACGGTCGTCCAGTAGCGTGTCCCGTCGGTGGATTCAATGAGGACGCGCGTCCTCGCACCGGTCGCCGCCTGGCTGTCGAGAATGCGCACCTTGTAGTCCACGAGCTTGACGTCGTTCACCTTCGGGTAGCACTGGCCGAGCGCCTTCCGAACGGCCGAGTCCAGCGCGTTCACGGGGCCATTTCCCTCAGCGGCGGTGTGCTGCAGCTCGCCGCCCACGCGGATCTTCACCATCGCCTCGGCGAGCATCTCGTTCATCTGCTCACCGGTGTGAGCCTGCCGGCGCCGCTCCACTATGACGAAGTCCTCCAGCTCGAACGGCGCCCGGTAGTCGGGAAGGGCGCGCCGCACCAGCAATTCGAAGCTCGCCTCGGCGCCCTCGTACTGGTAGCCCTGGCTCTCCTTCTCCTTCACCGTTTCCAGGAGCTTCTTCACCTCGGTCTGCGACAGGGGATAGTCGATGCCTCGCTCGTGGAGCTTCATCAACAGGTTGCGCTGGCCGGAGAGCTCGCTGACGAGCACGCGACTGATGTTGCCCACCACGGTCGGCTCGACGTGCTGATAGGCCCGTTCGTCCTTCATGATCCCGGCGACGTGGTAGCCGGCCTTGTGCGCGAAAGCACTTGCCCCGACGTACGGTGCACCAGCGTTGGGCACGAGGTTCGCCAGCTCGCTCACGTAGTTCGAAACCTCGGTCAGCCGCGCGAGCTGTTCGTCGTCGACCACCTCGATGCCCATCTTCAGCTTCAGGTTTGCGAGGATCGTGAGGATGTCCGCGTTTCCGCAGCGCTCGCCGTAGCCGTTGACGCAGCCCTGCACCTGCCAAACGCCCGCTTCCACGGCTGCCAGCGAGTTCGCGACAGCGAGGCCCGCATCGTTGTGGCAGTGGATCCCCAGGCGAGTGCCGCGCACGCGCTGCTGGGCCGCCTCGATCGCCGCGAGCATCATGCGCGTGGTCATGCCGCCGTTCGTGTCGCACAGCACGAGCGCATCGGCGCCCGCGCGCGCGGCCGTCGCCAGGCACTGGAGCGAGTAGTCCGGGTCGTCCGCGAAGCCGTCGAAGAAGTGCTCGGCATCGAAGAACACCGACTTCCCCATGGCTTTGAAGTAGCCCACGGTGTCCGCGATCATCGCGAGGTTCTCCTCGCCATCGGTCTCCAGGATGTCGCGCACCTGGTACATGCTCGCTTTCCCGACAAGCGTTATGCCGGGCGTCTCGGCGGCGACGAGGCTCTGGATGTTGGCGTCGGTCTCGCAGGTGAGGTTCGGCTTCCTCGTGCCGCCGAAGGCACTCACCTTCGCGTTCCTCAGCTCGAGCGCCTTCAGCCGCCGGAAATACTCGGCGTCCTTCGGGTTGGACCCCGGGAACCCGCCTTCAATCCACTCCAGCCCGAGCTCATCGAGCTTGCGCGTGATGCGCACCTTGTCTTCGACGGAGAGGGAAATGCCCTCCATCTGGCTGCCATCGCGGAGGGTTGTGTCGTAAAGCTGGACGCGGTCGGAGGGCATTTCGGGTTTCTCGATTCACAGGTGACGCACGCGTGCGCCATTCAACGATGGCACGTACCGCGCTATGGACGAAGACGAATGGGGAGAATCGGAAAAGGCGCGCTAAATAGCAGCCCCGCGGGATTGCCGCGGGGGATGTATCACCGGCTGCAAAGATTCACAGAGCGCATCGCACGAAGTTTACCACATCTCAGACCCTGCCTCAGTCCGCCGGCAACCGTTGGCGCGCGTCGGGATGCAGACGGCATCCCCGCGGCGTCGCCAAGGTATCGCTCGTAGATCTTGTCCCAAGTCCCGTCCTCGAGCATGCCGGCAATCGCGTCGTTTACGACGTGCACGACATCGGGCTGTCCTTGCTTCACAGCGACGGCGTATGGCTCGCGAGTGAACTGCCCGCCCACCATTTTCAAATCGTGATCGGCCGTCGCGAAAGCCGCGAGCACCGTGTCTTCGGTGGTGACCGCATCGACGACTTTGGATTTCAACGCCGCGACGCAGTCCGCGTAGGTCCGCAGCGGGAGGAGAAGCGCATGCGGCGCCATCGCTTCGACGGTCGTGGCGCTGCCTGAGCCCTCCACCGAACACACCTTCCGTCCGTTCAACGAGTCGATCCCATCGATGTCGTCCGCGTCCTTTCGGACGAGGATTGATTGCCCGGCGAGGTAGTACGGTCGCGAAAAGTCGATGAAGGCTCCGCGCTCCCGGGTGATCGCCATCGTCGCCACGACAATGTCCACGCGACCATCCGCCAGCGCCGGAATGCGGTCCGTCGAGGGCGTTTCGACGAACTCGACCTGAGATGACTTCAGCCCGAACTCCTTCGCGATCTCCTGCGCCACGGCAATGTCGAATCCGTCCAGTTCGCCGGTCGTGGGATCCTTGTAGCCAAACCCCGGCTGGTCGAACTTGACGCCGACCCGCAGCCGCCCGGATGCGCGGATGCGTTCCACGTTCGGCTGAGGCGTGGGCGTGGCTGTGGGAGGCGCGTTTGTCGCGCTGTCTCCTTCGCGCGCCGTGCCGGGGTTGCTGCTGCTGCCGCTGTCACCAAAGCACCCTGCGCTCAGGAAGAGCACCACGAATCCCACTGCTACCCACCGGGCGTTCATCGCGTCGAAGGTGCGCCGGGCTCGCCGGACGTGCGACGCCATTCCCGCTCCAGTGGCTACAATCGCGTGACCTTTCAAGGGGGACAGCATGGTCGACATCCGAGAACTATCCGAACGGCTCTGGCAGGGCGACCTCACGTCCGCCGAAGCCCATCCGGTCCACGGGCGCTTTCCCGAGGGGAAGCGAGATTGCCGACGGCCTGCTGTTCTACAAGGGGATCGCGAGCGCCAACACGATCGACACCGGCGACGGGCTCGTCATGCTCGATACCGGCGCGGTCAACGACACGACGGTGCTTCACGAGGCCGTCCGCCGCTGGCGCCCCGATACCCCGCTCCGTGCCGCCGTCTTCTCCCACCACCACGTCGATCACATCTTCGGCCTTGCTCCGTTCGAACGCGAAGCAGATGAGCACCACTGGGGACGGCCGCTCGTGTACGGCCATGCCGGCCTCGCCGGCAACTTCGACCGCTACAAGAAGACGCTCGGCTGGAACACCGCGATCAACAAGCGCCAGTTCGCCATCGCGGTCGACCGCTTCCGCTGGCCGGAGAACTACCGCTACCCCGACGTCACGTATGAAAAGCGCGCTTCATTCCGCAGCGGCAGCCTCACCTTCGAGCTCCATCACGGCCTTGGCGAGACCGACGACGCCACCTGGACGTTCGTGCCCGAGCGGAAGATCCTCCACCCGGGAGACCTCTTTATCTGGGCGGCGCCGAACGCCGGCAACCCCCAGAAAGTCCAGCGCTATGCCGGGGAGTGGGCGACGGCGCTCCGCGAGATGGCCGGCACTGGTGCCGAGATCATGGTGTCCGGGCCACGGCTTGCCCATTTTCGGCGCCGACCGGATCCGCACCGCCCTCCTCGACACGGCGGAGCTGCTCGAGGTCATCGAGTCCCAGGTGCTGGCGCTGATGAATACGGGCGCCACGCTCGACCGCGTCCTCCACGAAGTCGAGATGCCGGCGCGTCTGCTCGACAAGCCGTACCTGCGCCCGTCTACGACCACCCGCAGTTCATCGTTCGCAACGTCTGGCGGCTCTACGGCGGCTGGTACGACGGTGAGCCCGACAACCTGCTGCCCGCGCCGCGCGCCGAGCAGGCGCGGGAGTGGGTGGCGCTCGCCGGGGGCATCAACGCAGTGCTGGAACGTGCTGGAGCGCTGCAGCGTGAAGGCAACCTGCGGATGGCGTGCCACCTGGTCGAGTTCGCGGTCATCGCCGAGCCGGGCTCAAAGGCTGCCCACGCACTCCGGGCCGAGGTTTACGGCGCGCGCTCGAAGCTCGAAACCGCCTCGATGTCGCAGAACATCCTCAACCACGCCGCCCTCGCCAGCGCACAGGGCAAGCGCGACCTCGCCGGCGATTTCTGAAGCTGAGGTGCGCGGCGGCGGCCCCAGACCGGCCAGCCACGCGCATATCTAAACGCCGCCCGAGCCGAAAAAGTTCCTCGCCGGTAAAGGCGGCCTCAGAACGCCCCGTGCCGGCCTGCTCCCTCGCGGAAGCGCGTCGCGCCTTCGCGCGTCTCGCCAGACTGCACGACCTTCATCCCGTGCTCGTACTCGTTGAGCAGCGCGTCTGCGATCGGCATGGACCACTGCTCGTACGACGACATGCGGTCCTCCCGCAGGCAGAGCTGCGGGAACGCGGCCAGCTGCCGCGCGAGTTCCAACGCCGCTGCCAGCGCCTTGCCCGGCTCCACGATTCGATTGGCGAGCCCCATCCGCAACGCCTCGTCGCCCGACACGCCCCGGCCCGTCAGGATCAGGTCGAGCGCGTGGGAGTGCCCCAGCAGTCGCGATAGGCGTATCGTTCCGCCGTCCACGAGCGGCACGCCCCAGCGGCGGCAGAACACGCCGAACACCGCGTCGCGCGCCGCCACGCGAAGGTCGCACCAGGCTGCCAGCTCCAGTCCGCCCGCAACCGCGAACCCCTCCACGGCCGCGATCACCGGCTTCGAGAGCAGCATGCGCGTCGGCCCCACCGGGCCGTCGCCGTGGCGCAGCACACGGTTGCCGCGCCCATCGCTGATCGCCTTGAGGTCCGCGCCCGGCGCAGAATGTCCCGTTGGCGCCGGTCAGTATGCCCACCGAGAGGGCCTCGTCCGCCTCGAAGCGGCGAAACGCATCGGCCAGCGCCTCGGCCGTCGGGCGATCGACGGCGTTGCGCACCTCCGGTCTGTCGATCGTCACGATCGCCACCGGACCATCGGTCTCGAATCTCACGGATTCCATCGCAGCATCCTCCTGAACGTCGCCACATTATCGCCGTCCCGTCGCCACTACGCGGACGATCGCGGGCACCGGTAGTATTGCGGAACACCCTACGGAGTCGATCGGCTCCCCGTTGAAGGACACGAATGACCATCGCTTCGCTACTCGTCGCGAACCGCGGCGAGATCGCCATCCGCATCTGCCGGGCCGCAGCCGAACTCGGCATCCGCACCACCGTCGTCTTCTCGGAGGACGACGCCGCGTCGCTCCACACCCGCCGCGGCGATGCCGCCGTGCAGCTCCCCGGGAAGGGCGCCGCCGCCTATCTCGACATCGCACAACTGGTGAAAGCGGCGAAGGAAGCCAACTGCGACGCGGTCCATCCCGGATACGGCTTCCTCAGCGAGAACCCGGCATTCGCAAAGGCCTGCATCGAGGCAGGGCTCACGTTCGTCGGTCCGGAGCCGAAAACGCTCGAGCTCTTCGGCGACAAGGCTCGCGCCCGCGAACTCGCGGTCAACGCCGGCGTGCCCATCATTCCCGGCGTTTCGTCCGCCACGTCCCTGGACGACGTCAAAGCCTTCTTCCTTTCGTTGGGCGAAGGCGCCGCGGTGATGATAAAAGCTGTCGCTGGCGGCGGGGGCCGCGGCATCCGCGCCGTCGAGCGTTTCGACGACCTCGACGCCGCCTACGCCCGCTGCCAGTCCGAGGCGACGGCCTCGTTTGGGAACGGCGACGTCTACGTCGAGCGGCTCATCCGCCGTGCGCGCCACATCGAGGTCCAGGTGCTCGGCGACGGCACGGGCGAAATCACCCACCTCTTCGAGCGCGACTGCACGCTCCAGCGCCGCAACCAGAAGCTCGTCGAGATCGCGCCCTCGCCGGTCCTGTCTTCCGGCCTCCGGCACGGCATCACGGCCGCCGCCCTGCGGCTCGCGCGCGAAGTGCACTACCGCAATGCCGGCACCTTCGAGTTCCTGGTCGACGAAGACCGCCCCGACCAGTTCTTCTTCATCGAGGCCAACGCGAGGCTGCAGGTCGAGCACACCGTCACCGAGGAGGTGACCGGCGTCGACATCGTGCAGGCCCAGCTGCAGATAGCGGCCGGCAAGACGCTGGCCGATCTGAGCCTCCGCCAGGCCGACATCCCGCAGCCGCGCGGCTTCGCCATCCAGTCACGCGTGAACATGGAGAGCCTCGGCGCGAACGGCGTCGTTCGGCCGGGCGGCGGCACGATCACGGCGTTCGAAGTGCCGAGCGGCCCCGGCATCCGCGTCGACACGTTTGGCTACGCCGGCTACACCACCAGCCCCTATTTTGATTCGCTTCTCGCGAAGGTCATCGTTCACTCGCCGTCGCCACGCTTCGCCGATGCCGCAAAACGGGCGGCGCGAGCCCTCGGCGAGTTCCGCATCGAGGGGGCCGTCACGAACACGGCGTTCCTCGAGGCGATACTCGCGCACCCGGCCGTGACGATCAGGCGACATAAGCACCAAATTCATCGAGGACAACGTCGCGGAGCTTGCCGCTGCCGCCTCGAATCGGCCCGAACGTTTCCCCGTGGCCGTGACCCCGGCCGCAGCTCCGGCCGCCGCGCCCGGTCGTCCGGGCCTCGCTGGCGTGAAGGTCGATGCCCGCGATCCGTTGGCCGTGCTCGACTACGGGAAGACTGGCGCGGGCGCGCCGGCCGCCGCACCAGCCGCGGCGCCTGCGCCAGTGGCAGCAGCGCCCGCACATGGCCCCGAA
This sequence comes from uncultured bacterium, assembly GCA_963832795.1. Taxonomy (GTDB): domain Bacteria; phylum Chloroflexota; class Dehalococcoidia; order Tepidiformales; family Tepidiformaceae; genus CAWHVJ01. The sequence goes on along the minus strand of CAWHVJ010000011.1, from coordinate 10,525 downwards.
GGCACGACCGCCGTCGTCGCGCCCCTCCAGGGCACTATCGTCGAGCTCGGCGTGGCCGAAGGCGACCTCGTCCGCGTGGGCCAGCAACTGCTCGTCATGGAAGCGATGAAGATGCAGCACGTCATCGCGGCGACGCTCAGCGGGCTCGTGCGCGGGCTCACCGTCTCGGCCGGCGATGCCGTCTTCGAGGGCCATCCGCTCGTGTTCATCGAGCCGCGCGAAGTGGAAGCGTCCGGCGAGAGCACCGCGGCCGCAGTCGACCTCGACCACATCCGCCCCGACCTCGCGCTGATCCACGAGCGCCACGCCGTCACTCTCGACGCCGCCCGGCCCGATGCCGTGGCACGCCGTCGCAAGACCCGCCAGCGCACGGCCCGCGAGAACATCGACGACCTCTGCGATCCCGGCACGTTCATGGAGCACGGCGGCCTCGTGCTCACGCCCGGCACGGGCCTGCCGATGGAGGAGGTCATCCACAAGTTCCCGACCGATGGCATGGTCACCGGCGTCGGGAGCGTCAACGGCGACCTCTTCGACGAGCACACCGCCCGCACCGTTGTCCTCTCCTACGACTACACCGTCCTCGCCGGCACGCAGGGCGCCATCAATCACCCCAAGACCGACCGCATGCTCGAGATCGCGGAGAAGTGGCACATCCCGGTCGTGCTCTTCGCCGAAGGCGGCGGCGGCCGCGCTGGCACTGGCGGCCAGCGCACCGGCGGGCAGTCCACATCGTCTGCGAACGACGGATTCGCGGGCCGCCCGCTCGACACGCCCACCTTCTCCACGATGGGCCGCCTGAGCGGCAACGTGCCGACCATCGGCATCGTTTCGGGCCGCTGCTTCGCCGGGAACGCGGCCCTGCTGGGCTGCTGCGACGTCATCATCGCCACCGCCAACGCGAACATCGGCATGGGCGGCCCGGCGATGGTCGAAGGCGGCGGCCTCGGCGTCTTCCTCCCCGAGGAGATCGGCCCGATGGACGTCCAGGGCCCCAACGGCGTCGCCGATATCGCCGTCGCAGACGAGGCCGACGCCGTCGCCGCCGCGAAGCAGTACCTCTCCTACTTCCAGGGCCGCGTGCGCGACTGGGACGCCGCCGATCAGCGCCTCCTCCGCGGCATCATCCCCGAGAACCGCCTGCGCATGTACGACGTGCGCGAGGTCATCCACACGCTCGCAGACACGGGCTCTGTCCTCGAACTGCGCCGCCAGTTCGGCCTGGGCATGGTCACCGCCTTCATCCGCATCGAGGGCCGTCCGATGGGCGTCATCGCCAACAACCCCGCCCACCTCGCCGGCGCCATCGACAGCGACGGCTCCGACAAGGCGGCGCGCTTCATGCAGCTCTGCGACGCCTTCGACATCCCGCTCCTCGTGCTCTGCGACACCCCGGGCATGATGGTCGGCCCGGAGGTCGAGAAGACGGCGCTCGTCCGCCACTGCAGCCGCCTCTTCGTCATCGGCGCGAACCTCAGCGTCCCGCACGTCACGATCGTCCTGCGCAAGGCCTACGGCCTTGGCGCGCAGGCGATGGCCGGCGGCAACCTCAAGGAGTCGTTCTTCAGCGTTGCCTGGCCGACCGGTGAGTTCGGCGGCATGGGACTCGAAGGGCAGGTCAAGCTTGGCTTCCGCAACGAGCTCGCCAACATCGAAGACCCCGCGAAGCGCCTCGCCCGCTACGAAGACCTCGTCGCCCGCGCCTACGAACGCAGCAAGGCCATCCACCAGGGCGTCAGATCCGGGAATGGACCGATGCTCGGGACGCGATCGCTCGAGGTCTGCCGGCGAGGCGCAGTTCGCATCATCATTCGGGGAAATCGGCCGGTTCGGGGCAGGAGACGGATCGATTGCGTACGGAGAACGCGCGGCTGACCGGGGAATTGGCGAAGTCGCAGGCGGTGGTGGAGATCATGGGAAAACTGCAAGGGCTCTTGGAGGCGATCTCCGGGAGCACGGACACGGCGCTGCCGACGAAGCGTTGAGTGTGGCATTCACCGAGCTCCGCGGGGCTGGTGTGACCACAAAATCGGCGTGCGCGTTGATCGGCCGGCCGCGGGCCACGCATTACCGGAAGCTACTGGGTCCGGTGCTGGGTCCGAAACCGCGACGGATTGTTCCGAATAATGGTCAGGCGTTGACGCCGGCGGAGTGGGACGCGGTGCTCGAGTTGATCAACACCGAGAAGTACGCGGATTTGTCGATCGGGCAGATCTGGACCCGGGAGCTGGACGAAGGCCGTTACCTGTGCTCGATGTCGACGATGTACCGGATCGCCAGAGCTGCAGGTCAGAGCCGTGAACGGCGCCGGCAGGCGACGCATCCGGCGACGGTGAAACCCGAATTGTGCGCGAACGGCCCGTCCCAGGTGTGGTCCTGGGATATCACGAAACTCCGCGGTCCGACGAAGGGCCTGTACTACCACCTGTACGTGTTGATCGACATCTATTCCCGGTACAATCCGGGCTGGTTCGTGTCCACGATCGAGGAATCACAACTGGCGGCGGATTTCCTCGCCGACGCGATCGCCCGTAACGGGGCGGCGCCGCACACGGTCCATGCGGATCGTGGCACGTCGATGACGTCGAAAACGGTGGGGCTGTTTCTGGCCGATCTGGGCGTTACCAGAACGCATTCCCGGCCGCACGTGTCAAACGACAATCCGTACTCCGAGGCCCAGTACCGTACGCTGAAGTATTTGCCGGACTTTCCCGATCATTTTAGCTCATTGTCCCACGCCAAGCAATTCCTGGTAGAGTTCTTCTATCAGTACAATTACGTTCATCGCCATTCGGGGATTGGATGGCACACGCCGTCATCGGTGCATTTCGGGACTTCCGACGCGATCGACGAGGCCCGGCAGCAGACCCTGACGGCGGCCTACCATGCCAACCCGGCGCGGTTCGGTCGTCGGCCTCATCCGCCGAGGATGCCGACCCAGGCCTGGATCAACCAGCCCGAGGATCAACCTAAATAAACTCAACACTCGTGTCCCGTTTGACTTGAGTGCGCCATGAACGAGGAAGGTGAGGTCGATGTAGGTAGACCCCCCTGGATGCGGTGCTGTGCAGATGATGAAGGTTTAGTGGCCCTTCGGCGTCGCCCCTGCGGGGGGAGGCGTCAAGCCACCTCAAGCTGCGTTGGCTGAAGACCGTCGTGGTGAGCGTTGAGGAAAAGGCGCACATGATGCGTCAGGTAGGGATCTTGTGAACACGAACGCGGAAACCGAGACGAGGAACGATGGCGGTCTCGTGGACTGCGGTGCTGCATGAGAGATGGAGGCTGTTTGGCCCTCCGGAGTCGCCTTGCGGAAGGAGGCTCCAAACCACCACGAGGGGCGTTGGTTAGTGACCGTCGTCTTGAGCGTCGTGGGAAAAGGCGCGACCTGATCGCGTCAGGTGCGGACCGGGAAGATGAGCGATGAACGAAGGTTCTCTGTCGTTGACGCGTCGAAACCTGATTAGAAGGCATCAGAACCGAGGCTGGGTCCCTGTCTCGGGAGGAATCTGGGGGATATCCGCTTACTGCCCAGGTGGTGTCCGGCGTATAGGCAGCATGAGTCCGGTCCAGGCTCTCGTGTGGAACGTGTGAAGGCGTGTCCCGATACTGCATGCGCACGCCGGCGACGGTGTGGGTGGGTGAGAGGGAGGGCTCCAAACGGCGGAATCCGTGAGGAGCAGAGTACCGATGCGGGACGCGCTGGCGGACTCGCCCGCAGTAGCTGTGATCCGCCTGCGTATCGCAGTGGGTTGGGGAGCGAAGGGGCGGGGTCGTCCAGGTGAACAAATGTGATCAACCGAAAGGGAGGACATCACGTGAGTGATCCGGAGTTGCAGGGCAAGTCGTACGACATCCCCAAGCGGCTGGTGTGGGATGCGTGGTTGAAGGTGAAGGAGTAACAGAGGAGCGGCCGGGGCCGATGGCGTGACGATCGAACAGTTCGAGGAGAGGCTGAAGGATAACCTCTACAAGCTGTGGAATCGGATGTCGTCGGGCAGCTATTTCCCCGGTCCGGTCCGGGCGGTGGAGATACCCAAGAAAGGTGGAACCAGAGTCCTCGGTATCCCGAACGTGGTCGATAGGGTCGCCCAAACGGTGGTGGTGCTGGTGTTGGAGCCGAACGTGGAGCGAGTGTTCCACGACGACTCCTATGGGTACCGGCCCGGGCGTTCCCCTTTGGACGCGGTTGGGGCATGCCGGGAGCGGTGCTGGAGGAAGGATTGGGTCGTTGACCTTGATGTGAAAGCCTTCTTCGATTCCGTGCCGTGGGATCTGATGCTGCGGGCACTTGAGCGCCACACGGACCAGAAATGGGTCCTGCTGTATGTGGAGCGCTGGCTGAAGGCCCCGATGCTGATGCCCGACGGGACCATGGTCGCCCGGGTGAAGGGGACCCCGCAAGGTGGCTTATGCGTAGCTGAACATAAACCCCCCTATGAGGCAGGGGCCCGGCAAAGTCCGGCCTTGATTTCCTGACCTGCGGTGATGCGGCGCGACACGCCGGTGATGGCGGTTTGCTGGGTGGGCATGGCCCTGGTGATGATCATGAAGGTTCTTCAAGCCACATGCTCACCACGAAGGACCATGCCCGATGTCATCATCACCCACGTACACCCTCGTTGACCAGTTCGACGAGGACGAGTTCCCCGACATACCGAAGGCGCCGGCGGCGTTGCTGGCCGCGCTGAACACGGTGACCGATCCCCGCAAACCCCGGGGACTGCGGCACGCACTGCCGGGGATCCTGGCGATCGCGGCGTGCGCGGTCATCGCCGGTGCCCGCTCGTTCGTGGCGATCGCCGAATGGGCCGCCGCGGCCACCCCAGCGGGGTTGGCGAAACTCGGAGTCACCGGTGAGGTGCCCTCCGAATCCACCTTCCGGCGCACCATCAACAAACTCGACGGCAACGGCCTGGATCTCATCCTCGGCGCCTGGGCCGCGCTGCGCGAGGTGAATCCGAAGGAAATGCGGGTGATCGCGGTGGACGGTAAATCCTTACGCGGCTCGGCCACCGCCGGGGGCCGGTGCCGGCACCTGCTCGCCGCGTTCACCCATATCAGCGGATTGGTCCTCGGACAACTCGACGTCGCCCTGAAGACGAACGAGATACCCATGTTCTCAACACTTCTGGACAACATCGAACTACTCGGGGTGCTCGTCACGGCCGATGCTCTGCATTGCCAGAAAGACCACGCGAAATACCTTGTCGAACAACGCGGCGCCCATTACCTGCTCACCGTGAAGGGTAATCAACCCACCCTGCGCAAGCAACTCGCCGGGCTGCCCTGGGCCGAGGTTCCCATCACCCACACCAAGCACGACCGCGGTCACGGGCGGGTCGAGAAACGCACCCTGAAAGTCGTCACCGTCGACGACGGGATCCTGTTCCCGCACGCCGCCCAAGCAATCCAGGTGACCCGCAAGATCCGCAAACGGAACAGCAGTAAATGGCGCACCGAAACCGTGTACGCCGTCACCGACCTGACCGCCGACCAGGCCCGCCCCGACCATCTGGCGACCTGGCTCCGCGGCCACTGGTGCATCGAGGTGCGCCTGCACTGGGTGAGGGACGTGACGTTCGGTGAAGACCTGAGCCAAGTACGCACCGGCAACGGTCCACAGGTGATGGCCACCCTGCGGAACCTGGCCATCAACCTGCACCGCCTGGCCGGCGCCACCAACATCGCCAAGGCCCTCCGGCATCACGCCCGAGACACCAAGTACCCGCTCACACTGCTGCTGACCAGCTGAAATGCCGCCGACACACCGCCCCACGGACTTTGCCGACGCCCTGCCCTATGAGGTGCCCCATTTACTCCGGACAGGGGCCCCCAAGTAGAATTGGGGACGACCTGAACGGAGAATTGATGTCCAGTAAACGCGGGAGTTATTCCCCGGAATTCAAAGAAGCTGCCGTCCGGGAGGTGATCGATCAGTCCCGCCCGATCGCCGATGTCGCACGCCGGCTGGGATTGGTCGAGCAAACTCTGGGAACCTGGGTGAAGGCCTTCCGGGCGGAGCACGCCGGCGAGGCCGAATCGCGGAGTTGCCGGTATCGGAGCGGGTTCGCGTGAAAGAACTTGAGCGTGAGGTCCGGGAACTCAGGATGGAGAACGAATTCCTGGGAAAATCGGTGGCCTTCTTCGCGAAGAAGTTCCGGTGAGCGCGAAATACGCGTTCATCGCCGGCGAAGAAGGCAACTACCCGATCTACAAGATGTGCGTTTGGGCGAAGGTGTCCCGCGCGGGTTTCTACGAATGGCGGGATCGGGCGCCGTCGGCGACCGCGGTTCGCCGGGAGAGACTGGCGGCGCTGGTGAAGTTCGCATTCGAACACTCCGACGGCACCTCTGGCTATCGGCGGATCCACGCCCAGTTGCGGCGCTGGGGTCACTACTTCGACGACGAGACGATCCGGTCGGTGATGCGCGAGCTCGGCCTGGTCGCGTGCCAACCGAGGCCGTTTCGGCCGATCACGACCATCGCCGGTGACGCGAGCGCGTTGCCCGACCTGGTGCGCAGGGACTTCACCGCGACAGCTCCCGGCCGCAAGCTCGTGGGGGATATCACGTATATCCCGACATGGGAGGGCTGGCTCTATCTGGCGACGGTCTTGGATTGTTTCTCCAAGAAAGTGGTGGGCTATGCGATGGCTGAGCATATGCGCACGTCGTTGGTCACCCAGGCACTGCAGATGGCGGCGAACAATGTTGGTTTCACGGCCGGTGAGACGATTTTTCATTCGCGATCGCGGGTGCCAGTACCTTTCCGCCGAGTTCGCTGGATTCGCTGGCTCGCTGGGAGTGCGGCGGTCCGTGGGACGTACCGGCGTCTGTTACGATAATGCGTGGGCGGAATCGTTCAACGGCACGTTGAAGAATGAGCGGGTGAACCGGACATCGTATCCCACTCGTGAGCACGCACGAATTGACATCACTCGGTACATTGAGCTACGGTATAATCAGATTCGGCTTCACTCGGCCTTGGGGTATATGACACCCAACGAGGTTGAGTGCGAATGGTTCGAGAACCACCGCGCGGCGTAAGAAAATCCGAAATCCCCTGTCCGGGAAACGCCGGGCTCCTCACTATGAGCAGCGCCGGGTTATGCGTAGCGCCGTTGTGTTGGTGCTGGTGGGGGCTGGGTCGGTTGTCGGGCGCTGCGCATAACCTGTGGGCGGCGGGTCAGAGGTTGGCCAGCCAGTCGAGCAGTCCTTGATCCTGGGTCCATTCAGGCAGGTCGTCGGTGATTATGGCGGTGTAGGCGGATTCGAGGGCTTTGCGTTTCGCCTCAGTCGAGGCGCGAGCGTAGATTTCGGTGGTGGATAGCTCGGCGTGCCCGAGGAAGTCGCGGATGTAGGGCAGCGGGACGCCTGCCTCGTAGAGGTGCATTGCCTTGCTGTGGCGCAGGGTGTGTGGGCTGATGGCGGCGTCGGTGAGTTGCGGGTCGTTTGTCGTGGCCTGGTATTTGCGGATGATCCATGCGATGCCGCCGCGGCTGAGTTTGGCCCCTTGCTGGTTGAAGAACACCGGGTGGTCGTCGTGGCCGGGCTTGTCCAGGTGATGTTCGGCCAGGTAGGCGGCCAGGATCGCTGTCGTGTTGTCCAGCAGGGGGACGTGGCGGGTCTTGCGGCCCTTCCCGGTCAGGGCGGCCATGGCGGGGCGCTGGAGGCGGATGTCGCGGACGGCGAGGTCGGCGAGTTCTTGGACCCTGGAGGCGGTGTCGTAGAGCGTGGCGAGCAGGGTGGCGTCGCGTCTGCCCCGGCGGGTGGACCGGTCGGGTTGGGCGAGCAGCAGGCGGGTCTGCTCGACGGTCAGGTAATTGACGGTCGGGTGGGCCTGTTTCTTGGCGGGGATGGCGAGGATGTTTTGGTAGCAGGCCATCCGGGCTGGATCCTCGGTTTGCATCCAGGTGCAGAACGAGCTGATCGCGGCCAGTCGTTGGTTGCGCGTCGACGCGCTGTTGTGCCGGCTGGTCTCGAGCCAGTCGAGGAATCCTGTGATGGCGGCGGCGTCGACGCGGTCGAGGGTGAGCTTGCTTGGCGGGGTTGATTTCTCGTCGCGGAAGTAGGTGATCAGGAGTTTGAACGTGTCGCGGTAGGACCCGACCGTGTTGGGTGAGCAACCGCGCAGCCCGGCCAGATGGGTTGTCAGGAAGCGGCGCAGGCAGACCGCGAAGTCAGTGGCCATGGCGCGGTTCTGCCGTGATGGGCGGGACGACGTCGCCGGTGGCCTGTTGGACGCGGGCGGTGATGTCCGGGTAGGACTGGGCGGTCAGCCGCAGGTAGTAGGCGGTGTCGCGGAGCGACGAATGACCCAGATATGTTTGCAAGACCGGCAGCAACGCGCCGACGTCCTCGCCCCGGGCGAACCAGAAGCGGAGATTGTTGACCGCGAAAGTGTGCCGCAGGTCGTGGACGCGGGGGCCGCGGCCCCGCCCACCGTGGGAGATGCGGGCCTGCCACAGGAATCGGCGGAAGTTCTTCTCGATGTTCCCCAGCGTCAGTGGCAGGCGGGCGCTGCCGGGGAAGAACCAGTCCCGGTCCGAACACCGGGCGAGGTGGGCGTGATAGTCGGCGAGCCTGATCCGCAGCGGCTCGGAGACGGGCACCTGCCGGTCTTTGCCGCCCTTTGCGTCGCGGATCTGCAGGACGCCGGCGTCGATGTCGACATCGCCCGGACGGAGCAGGCGGGCTTCGGAACAGCGCAGGCCGCACCCGTAGATGGTCCGGAACAGCACCGGCATGACCAGGTGCCGGAACGGGACCTGCGAGCAGTAGCGGCAGCGGTCGGTTTGGGCGAACAGGGCCGCCAATTCCTGGTCGGTGTAGATGTGCGGGACATAGCCGGTGGGCCTGGCCAGCACGCCTGCGGGCAGGACATAAGCATCAACGCCGCGGCGACCCAGCCAGCGGGCCAACTCCCTGACCGGCGCGGCCAGGCCCTGCAGGGTCGCCGGTGTGACTCCCCGCCGCCGGGCAGAGGCGACCCACGCCTGCACCGAGACCTGCGTGACCGCGCCCAGTCCGGGGAATTCGCCGCGGCAGAACGCGTCGAACCGGGCCAGCACCCGCGCCTCGGTGGCGTACTTGTAGCCGATGGCACGCTTCTCCGCGACGAGCGCCGTGATCGCGTCGGCCAGCGTGATGTCGGGAGTCATCGTGACGCCTTCGTTGCCGGGCCGTCCGGGTCCAGCGCGCACTTGGCCAACAGACCCAACGACGACTTCAGATACACGCCGACCGACCCGACGGATTGGTGACCGAGGATCTCGGCGATCTGCTCGACCGGTGTGCCGCCCTCCATCAGCCGGGTCGCCAGCGTGTGCCTGAGCGAATGCATGCCGTGGCGGCGTTTCTCGCTGACCGGGACATGTGCTGCCCGGGCGTGTTTGAGAAGAATCTGGTGCAGGTGATCCTGGTCGGAGAACGGGCCTATCGGAGCGGTGTGCCGGATGAACACCTGCGGGCATTCGCTGGGCGGACGACCGGCGCGGATGTAGTCGATGACCGCCCAGCCGATGTCCTTCAACAACGGCAGCTGCACCCGGTTGCCGGTCTTGACCTGCATGACGGACAGCCGGTTGCCCGGCCAGTCGAAGTCGCCGAACTCCAGTCGTTTGACGTCGATGCCGCGCAGCCCAAGCCTGGTGATCAGCAAAATGATCGCGTAGTCCCGCTTCCCGCACGGGTTGCCCCGGTCGACCGCGTCCAGGATCCTCATCACCTCGGCCGGGTCCCACACCGACGGGATCCTTGTCTGCTTGCGGGACTTCACCGCCGGGACCGCGTCCAGCACGGCGGCGTCGACCAGTCCGTCGCCGGCGGCGAACCTGAGAAACGACCGCAAGGCGCACAGCTTCTGCTCGACGGTCTTGAACTGGTATCCCGCCAGCGTCGCGATGAACGCCTCTACCGCCCCGGCGTCACAACGGGCTGTCCCGCCGCGAGTATCCAAGAACCCGACGAACTCCCCGGCCACCGTCCCATACGTCCGCACCGTCGACACGGCGCGGCCCGCGGCCCGCAGCCACGCCTGGAACCGGGCGACGGTGTCGGCCCCGTCCCCGGCCAGCGTGCCGACAGTCCGGGAGTAGCGGCGCAGCACCGCCCCGTGGACCGCGTAATCGTTGAGCATCTGGGCGACCCTGAACAAATACACATCGGTCCGTTTGAGCGTGCCCGCCTGCTCCCTCTCGCAAAAGCCGCAGGTCTTGTCGACCCACGTCATCGCCAGATCCAGCGAGAACTCATCCACAGCAAGGGAAGCGAAGAACTTCTCCAGGCGGCGCCAGCAACCCCGATACCAGATCATCGTCGAGTCCTTGTAGCCCAGACGCATCAACTCCGCGTCCAAGCCGGACACCAGCGCAGACAGAGCAACCATCAGGCCGACCTCCGATCATGCAAGGCCCGGCACCATGCCGAGCCGCGTGATCAGAGTCCCCAAGGATTATGCGCAGCGCTCCACCCGCGACGAAGCCCCCACCAGCACCAACACAACGGCGCTACGCATAACCCGGCGC
>CAWHVJ010000010.1:0-106646 GCA_963832795.1 uncultured bacterium | reverse complement strand
GATCTCGTCCCCATCGCCGGACCGTTTCCACGGCCCCCTCGCTCAGGCCCCCGCGCGCTCGCGCCACCAGAATCCGAGCCCCGACCGCAGCGCAGCGAAGGGAGCGGGTGCGACGCCCGGCCTACCCCCAATCGGTCATAACGCCGCGCGGAAGCAAGGCGCGTGATCTCGTCCCCATCGCCGGACCGTTTCCACGGCCCCCTCGCTCAGGCCCCCGCGCGCTCGCGCCACCAGAATCCGAGCCCCGACCGCAGCGCAGCGAAGGGAGCGGGTACGACGCCCGGCCTACCCCCATCGGTCATAACGCCGCGCGGAAGCAAGGCGCGTGATCTCGTCCCCATCGCCGGACCGTTTCCACGGCCCGCTCGCTCAGGCCCCCGCGCGCTCGCGCCACCAGAATCCGAGCCCCGACCGCAGCGCAGCGAAGGGAGCGGGTGCGACGCCCGGCCTACCCCAATCGGTCATAACGCCGCGCGGAAGCAAGGCGCGTAGTCTCGTCCCCATCGCCGGACCGTTTCCACGGCCCCCTCGCTCAGGCCCCCGCACGCTCGCGCCACCAGAATCCGAGCCCCGACCGCAGCGCAGCGCAGGGAGCGGGTGCGACGCCCGGCCTACCCCCATCGGTCATAACGCCGCGCGGAAGCAAGGCGCGTGGTCTCGTCCCCATCGCCAGGCTGCTCGCAGCTCCATCCGCGAACTCAGCTACCCTCTACGACACCCACCTCCGACGCCCTTCTCCCATGAGCAAACGACCGAACGCGAGGCCGGGAAAATGCGCCGCCGACATCAGCGTGCCGGGTCCTTCGAATTCGCGTGCGGCTGCGTTGCGGGTCGCGCGGGCCAGCTCCGGGTCCACGTCGCCGAGGCCGTTCCACTCCTCCTCGAGCAGCTCTGCCGGGCAGTGCACGGCATCGCCCATCAACACGGCTCGTTCCGTTCCTCCAGAGATCACCAGGATGGCGCTCCCCGGCGTGTGCCCGGGAGCATGCCGCACGTTGATGCCCGGAAGCACCGCCGTGTCGGTCGACCAGGTTTCCATGCGGTTGGCGACCGGCCTCATCGCCTCCTGCTGCTTCAACATGAAGTCTTCGGGTACGCCCTTCATCGCATCGATCGGACCGGTGATCCAGTAATCCCAGTCCCGCTGATCACAGCGATAGGTGGCGTTCGCGAACACCGGTTTCCCGTCCTGCGACGCCCACCCCACGTGGTCAAGGTGTAGGTGGCTGAATACCACGTCCGTCACTTCCGCCGGCCGCACGCCCAGGCCCGCCAGGTCATCAAGCATCTGCCCCCCGAGCTTGCGGCCGCCCATCTCAAACTGCCCCAGGCCGACGTCCACCAGCACAACCCGGCCCTCGCCGCGAAGCAGGAATCCGCCCAATGTCATGCCAAGCATGCCGTTCTCATCCAGCAGCGCGCGGTGCGGAGCCCAGTCGGACTCGCTGGTCTTGGGGAACGCCGCGGTGGCGGGAATCTTCATCACGCCGTCGATAACCGGGTCGATCTCGTAGCTGCCGATTCTCATCCGTGCCTCCCTCCGGGAACGATATTTCTTCAGAGAGCCAGTCCCCCGGCTCCGCACGTTGCCTCGCCTGCCTCAGGCCGCCCGCACGAACATCAGGTTCTCGTCCTTCGACGCGATCCGTTCAACCGTCTCGAACCCCGCTGCACGGCAGAGCGCCATCACCTGCTCGGCGTAGTTCTCCGGCAACCGGTGCCCTGCGAAGTGCCCGAGCAGTCCCCGCGGTGAGTTGAGGAGGTCCACGATCACCAGCCGGCCACCCGGCTTCAGCACGCGGCGGACCTCCCGCAGCCCGGCTTCCTTCACGTCGTCCGGCAGGTGGTGCAGCATCAGCGTGCTGAACGCCGCGTCGAACTCGTCTGGCTCGAACGGCAACTGCTCGATCGCCGCCACGCGAAACTCCACCGGCTTCCCGCGTTTCCGCTTCTTCGATGCCGTCTGGATCATCTGCGGCGAGGCATCGATCCCCACCACACGTCCTCCCGGCCGAACGCGCTCCCCTGCCAGCAGCGCCAGCGATCCCGTGCCGCAGCCCACGTCGATCACGCGCTCGCCCGGCTGCAGCCCGGCCGCGTCGATGGTCGCCCGCCGTGTCTTCGAAATCCGTCCGAACGTTCCGATCCACGCAGCCGCGTCATAGAACCGCGCCCACCACCCGATCGTTCGGCCGTGCGTCATCGGCATTCCATGGCTGTGTTCCGTCATCGTTTCCTGCCCTTCGACCACCGTTACGGCAGCCCGTCGATCCACGCTGTCACGATTGCGTTGAACTCCGCCGGCCGCTCCTGGTGCAGGAAGTGGCCCGTGCCCTCCCACGCCACCGCCTTCGAATAGGCGTGGCTGCTCTGCGCGCGTTCCCACGCCGCCACCGCCGATGGATCCTGGTTGCCCGCACGGAACGTCAGCGTCGGCACGCGCAGCCGTTTCAGGCATGCCTCCGAGTCCGGCCGCATCGCCACCTGCCCCTCGCCCAGCACCATCCCCGCCAGCGATTTCGCCAGCACGTGCTGCGGCAGCGCCCGCACGCGTCGCCCATGGAGCGCGGCCAGGTGCGGAGGCGATGCCGGCGGGTAGAAGCTGCTCGCGAAGAACGTCGCGACGATGTCGTGCGCCGCCGGCGTTTGCAGGCTCGCCGCCATCTGCTCCATTGCCGGACGTCCCGCCGGGTCCATGCCCAGCGCCGAGTCGACCAGCACCACGGCCCGCACCATCTCCGGGTGCTCCGCCGCCAGCTTCGCGACGATCGCTCCGCCCATTGAGTGCCCCATCGCGATTACCGGCTCAAGCTCCAGCTCAGTTGACCAGAGCTGCCAGGTCGGCTGCGAAGTCTGGCGTCGTATATCCCTCGTCCGGCGCGCTCGAATGCCCGTGCCCGCGAAGGTCAACGGTGACGACGCGGTGCTTCGGCGCCAGCGCCGGGATCTGCCAGCTCCAGTCACTCCCGTCGCACGTGTAGCCGTGGACGAGCAGCACCGGCGGCCCGGCTCCCTCGTCGGTGTAGAACAGCGTCACGTCACCGAGGTTCGTGTACGGCATAGCGGCACTCCGGCATCGAATCAGCCGAACAATACCCGCTTCGGCCCTAGTCGTGCTCCTTGAGCCACGCGATCACCGCCGGCCACGCCTGCGTCCGCGCCTTCCGCCCCGCGATCACCGAGATGTGCCCGCCCTGCAGCTCAAGGAACGTCTTGTCCGTGCTCCCGACGTGGTCCACGAGCGCCTTCGCTGAGCCCGGCGGCACGATCTCGTCGTTGCTCGCCGCCACGCAGAACAGCGGCTGCGTGATGTCGCGCAGATTCACCCGCTCGCCGCTCACGCGGAACTCTCCCGATACGAGTTCGTTGCCCTGGTAGAAGTGCCGCACCCACTGCCGGAAGAACTGCTTCGGCAACGGCATCCATTCGCTCGACCAGCGGTTCATCGCCTTGTAACCCACGAGCCAGTCGTGGTTCGCCGCGTTCTGCATCAGGTTCGCCGCCTGCTGCGCGTCGCCCGTCGGGTTCATCATCTTGAACCCGGACCGGATGAACTCCGCCGGCATCATGTCGAACGTCTCCACCACGGCATCCACGTCGAAGTGGTCCTTTCCCGTCATCATCGGGAAGTCGCCCACGCTGAAGTCGATCGGGCCCACCATCGTCAGCAGGTTCTTCACCGGCAGCGACGGGTCGGCGGCGATCGCCGATGCGGTCATCGGCACGCCCATGCAGTACCCGAACGCCGTCACCGCGCTTGCACCTGAGTGGTCCAGCACCCGCCCGATCAGCGCCGGGATCATGTCCGCGATGACGTCGTCCAGCCCCATATCACGGTCTTCCGGACCGAACGCTCCCCAGTCGCACAGGTAGAAGGGCACTCCCTCGCCGGCCAGGAACTCCGCGAACGACTCACCGGGACGCAGGTCGAAAATGTACGGCCGGCTGATCCCGAGGTACGGAAACAGCACCAGCGGCGTCGCGAGGCGGCCGCCGTCCTTCGGCGGGTAGTAGTAGAGCCGCGCCTTGCCCCGGAAACCCACGGCCTGCCGCCGCGACTGCCCGATCGGCGCCGGTGGCCCGAGCGTCGCCTCCCGCAGACCCTGGGCAAGGCGGAGGAATTGCGTGTCCTGCTCTTCGTCGGCCATGGCACTCCCCGGTAGCGGGCAAATGCGCCGTTGGCCCGCCGCGGCTGGAGTATAGCGCGGTGCGTGCCCGCCCGGTGCCGCCCGCATCAACGATGGGCGCAGCGCCGCTGAGCGCAGCACTGCTGCGCGTCAGGGAATCACGGTGGGCGTTGCGGCCGGCTGGTCTACGGACTTTGCCACGTCCACTCCGTCGAGGAACGCGTTGATCGTGCGGTCGAACGTCGCCGGCAGGAACGCCAGCACCGCCGGCGCCGCGTCCAGCATCTTCGTCGCCACGTCCGAGTCGTCGATCGACGCCTGCAGGTCCGGTTCCGGGAACGCCACCAGCGCGATCAGCACCACCTGGCAGAGCACCACCGCTTTCAGAAAGCCGAACGCCCCGCCCGCCACCCGATCCGCCGCGCCGAGGTTCAACATCGCCACTGTCCGCTTCAACAGGTGCGCCGCCACCTGCCCCGCGATGACCACGCCCACCAGGATCGCCAGGAACGACACCAGGTACGCCAGGTCCCGGTTCGTGATGATCGGATGCAGCTTCCGATACAGGTTGTCGTAGAAGATGCCCGCCAGCGGAATCGCCAGGATCGTCACGCACAGCGAAACCAGCTCCCGCACGAACCCGTTTACATACGCCCGCCACGTTGCAAAGCCAACGATCGCAATGAGCAGCAGGCTCAGCCAGTTCACCGGTCTGAGGGTAGACACGCCTCCCCAAACAGGGAACCAGCCCGCCGCCCCCATCCCTCGTTTGGTAACATGGCGACGTGCAGATCTCACTCTCGCCGGAAGCCGAGGCCCTCGTTGCGGTGAAGGTTCATGAGAGCGGCGGCGCCCAAAGCGCGGACGACATTGTTAACGATGCCGTGCTCGCGATGACCCCGCTTACCGCCGCCGAGTGGGAACGTCTCGACGCGTTGTGCGATGAAGCCGAACGCTCCGTCGCGGCCCACGGCGCTCGAGATGTCGATGCTGCCTTCGTAGCCTCGCTGAGGGCCCGAATCGACGCAGCTGACACATCGCAGGATTGAAAGTTCGAATCAGCTCCGACGCGGAAGCTGATCTTCTCGATATCGTTTCGTTCGCGGTCGACCGCAGCATCCCGCTTGCTCGCCGCATCGTGGATGATTTCGAGGGAGCGCTCCAGAACCTCGCCCGCTTTCCCGAGATGGGCCAGCCAGCGGGTCGACGCCGGTCTTTGCTAATCGCCCAGCACTGGCTGCTTGTCTACCAGGTCATCGATGACGCCGTGGTCATCCTCCGCGTCCGCTCCGCGGCTCAGCTTCGCTGACCGCTACTCCCCCAGCAGCCTCCGCACCGCCCCCACATCCCCCTCCACGCTTGCGCGGCCATCCTCCATCGCGGCGGCAACAGACGTCTCCCCAATCACCAGCCGCAAGAAGTTCGGCGCGCTCATCGTCAGCGTCGCGTCCACGTCCGTCGCCTGGCTTTCCGCGAAGTACACCCGCGGCGGCTCCACCGTCACCACGAAACGCATCCCTACATCGAACGCCACTGCACAGCGGTTCGTCGTCGCCAGTGTCTGCGTGAACCCCGCGAACACCCGTGGCAGCAGTCGCTCGTAGCCGCCGGCCGACTCCGCCCATCGATCGATTTCGTCATCCGTGCGGTCGCGGACGCCGTGCCGCAGCGCCTGCCGCATCTGCTGCGCCGCCAGTCCGCCGGCAGGCTCGACCCCGTGGTTCGCCAGCACGAGGTTGAGCTGTGCTGCATGCTCCCACGCGTGGAGCACGTTGAAGATGAGCAGCTCCGCGAAGGCCTGGCCCGTGCGTGGCAGGATTTCGGCGGCGGCGGTGTCGCTAAGCGTCGCGAACGTCTCCCGCGCTTTCGTCCGGCAGTGCGCCACGTATCCGCTCAGCTCCGCCCGCGTGTACACGCGGTCCGGCACCACGTGAGCGTGGTGCTCGTCCTCACGGAAAGGATCGATCGGCTGGAACGGCCGTTTCCCGCCCGAAAGGTAGAAGTCCACATGGAAGAGCGCGTGGTACGCGACGTTCCAGAAGTGCCCGTGGATCGGCAGCAGTTTCTCTTGCTCGGCATCGCTTGGCGGCTTGGCCTGGCTGACCCGCCGCACCGGCCACACCGACGGATGCTCCTTCTTCACCTCCCAAACCGGCGTCTCCCATAGCTCGTCCGGGCAGTCCCGGATCGCCCGTTCGAGCAGATCAAGCGCAGCCTGGTAGTCCCGCCCAACCGTCGCCTGCCAGATGTTCGCCATCGCTATCCCTCGATCCCGAGCAGCCGCGCCGCGTTCCCGCCGCAAATGGCCGCTCGTTCGTCGTCGCTCAGCCCCGCCGTCCGCTCCACCAGTCCCACAGGGTCGTCCTCACCCATGTCGAACGGGTAGTCCGTCCCCAGCAACACGTGATCGGCGCCCACCATCCCCACGAGCTGCGCCACGCTCTCCGGCGTGTACACCACCGTGTCCACGTACATCTGCTTGATGTACTCGCTCGGCGGCCGGTCGATGTGCACCCGGCACTCCGGCCGCACCTTCCACGCATGGTCCAGCCGCGACGGGTGGAACGGCAGATAGCCGCCACCGTGCGCCACCACGAGTTTCAGCCGCGGGTGCCGGTGCAACACGCCGTTGAACACCAGGCTCGCCACTGCCAGCGCCGATTCCAGCGGGTGCGCGATCGCGTTGTTCAGGTAGAACTCGCGGAACCGCTCCCCGTGCGAGAACCCGAGCGGGTGCATGAACACCACCGCGCCCAGCGCCATCGGCCGCTTCCCAGAACGGCGCCAGGGCCGCATCCCCCAGCTCAGTGCCCGCCACGTACGTCGAGATCTGCACGCCCCGCAATCCGAGCTGCGTCATCGCGAACTCGAGCTCCTTCGCCGCTGCCGCTGGCTCCTGCAACGGCACCGATCCAAGCCCCACGAACCGCTCGGACTGCGACACGAGTCCGGCTACATGTTCGTTCTGCAGCCGCGACAAGCGCGCCCCCAGCGCCGGCTCCGCCCAGTAGAACTGCTGCGGCGAAGGCGAGATCGCCTGCACGTCCACCCGCATTCGGTCCATCCGCGCCAGCCGCTCCTCCACCGAGGTCAGCGCGAGTCCGTACTCCTCGCGTGCCAGCTTCCGGTTGTGCGCCAGCGACTCCGCGCTGCTGAAGAAGCTGCTCGCGTCGTCCTCCGGCCGCTGCACGCTCCCGCACCCGCTCCGCGATGCCCGGCGCCGGCGCCGCGTGGCAGTGGATGTCGACGACGCGTGCCACGCCGCTACTGCTTCTCTTCGGCCCTGTAGAGCACGTCGCGCGAAGCCCGGAACGCCTCCCAGCCCTGCTCGCGCAGCACCTTGAGGTGCGGGTCGGGCTCCGCCGCGCCCTGGCCGCTCAGCTCCGCGATCGCGGGGTCCGAGCGGTAATCGAGCGCCTGTGTGAAGCCGGCCAGTTCGTACACCCGGTTGACCAGCGCCTTGTTCGTCCGCACAGCCTTCTGCGGCAGGGCGATCAGTTTGCGCGCCATCTCCTCCGCTGCGCTCATCAGCTCGTCGTTCGGCACCACGCGGTTCACCATCCCGAGCCGCATCGCTTCCTGCGCGGAGATCCGCTCGCCCAGCATGAGCACTTCCTTCGCCTGCTTCATCCCCACGAGGAACGGCGTGATCAGCATCGGCGGCAGAAAGCCGTGCCGGATCTGCAGTTCGCCAAACACCGCGTCTTCCGACGCGATCGTCAGGTCGCACATCCCCGCCAGCTCGCAACCCTGCCCGACTGCGTACCCACGCACCGCCGCGATCACTGGCTTCACCATCTGGTGGATGCGCATGTTGATCTGCATGCCGCCCGGCGTGGGGTCTTTGTCCGGCGGCGGCGTCGACTGGATGTCGCCGCCCGCCGAGAACGCCCGCCCGGCGCCCGTCAGGATCACCACCTTGATCTCGTCGTCGGCTTCGGCCTTGTCCAACGCCGCCCACAGCCGCCGCTGGATCGACCAGTTGATCGCGTTCAGCACGACCGGCCGGTTGAGCGTGATCACGGCGTAGCCGTCGCGCGGCTCGTACAGCACGTCGTCAAGCGAAGGCGGTGGGATTTCTACCTGGGGAGAGGTCACTGGCATTGCTCCGGGAGTGGTTTGTGCTCAGAGCCTAGCGGTCGCCGCCACCTCTGTGAACCGCGTCATACAGCCCGCCTTTATGGCCGACGTACATTTCCGGGCATGAGGCCACACGGCTTCGACACGGAGGACGCCATGAACCTGTACGACTCCCGCGAACTGATGGACGCCAATCGCTACAGCTCCCTCCGCTCCTACTACGCCGCCGAGCTCGCGGGCCTGACCATCTCGCGCAGCTCCGACGAAACCCCGGGCCAGGAGCGCCGCCCACGCTCCTGGTTCCGCAGCTTCACCCGCCGGACGGGGGTTGTCTCCCCCTCAGCGACCCCCGTCCGGCAGTCACCGGTCAACTGACCAGCGCCCTCAACCCCCACGAGGGCTCTGCTCGAAGGGCGCTCGCATCACGTAGATGCGGGCGCTCAGCTTTCCGATTAGGCGGTAGATGTGCCAGTAACAATCGCCGAGCATGATGTCGTAAGCCGCCTGCCCGAACTGCTCGACGTATCGGTCGGATTGGCGCAACATGCGCGCCGCGTGCAGCAGCCGCCGCCCGGGCTCCCCGCGTAGCTCCTGCGACCGCTCGCCCGGCTCACTCTTGAGGTCGATCCACCGTTCGACCGCAAAGCCCGCAGCCGCGAACGCTTCTTCGACCCGCCGGTGGTCCGCGTTCTCCGGGACGACGCCCTGGCTCTTCCACAGGAACCCGGCCTCCTCCCGCGACAACGCTTCTCCGTCGAACATCTGGTAAACCACCATCCGCCCGCCTGGCCTTAACACTCGACGGCACTCCGCCAGCGCGATGTCGAGCGCGAAGAAGTAGAGAGACTCCCGGCACCAGATGAGGTCGAAGGCGTCGTCTGCTGAGGGGATCGCCTCGGCGGAGGCGACCTGGAACCGTATCCGGTCAGCGACGCCGTGGGCGCCGGCGAGCGCCTCGTTCGCCAGCTTGATGTGTCGCGCGACCGGATCGACGCCCAGTACAGCTGCGCCGAAACGGTCCGCCAGCCGGATCGACTCCTCGCCCCGCCCACAGCCCAGGTCGAGCGCCGAGAAGCCGGAAACGAGTCCCAGTCCCTCCACCACTTCGTAGAGGAAGTCCGGCCCGCGCGGTTGCAGCGACTCATCGAGCGCCTCGCCGAATGCCGCCTCAATCCGCTCAAAATCGTCGTAGAGCTCGTCGAGCGAGTCTTGGCCCATGCCTCCACCATCCACTGGGGGATATGGCTCCCGGTTCCGCATCACCCGTGCCGCGTCGAAATCCCCCCGTCCACAGGGATCACCGCCCCCGTGATGTACGACGCCGCCTTCGACGACAGGAAAATCGCCGTCCCCGCCATGTCTGACGGCTGACCGATGCGGCCCATCGGGTTGGAGCGTGCCATCGCGTCGCCCGCTCGTCGCAGCGTCTCCGCCATCATCTTGCTCTCGAACGGCCCCGGCGCGATCGCGTTCACCGTGATGTGCTGCCGAGAAAGCTGGTGCGCCAGCACCCGCGTCATGTGGTGCACCGCCGCCTTGCTCGCCGAGTAGGCATAAGTCTCCAGCGCCGGTACCTGCAGCCCGTCGACCGATCCGATGTTGATCACCCGCGATGGGTCCTCGTGCGTGCCCGCCGCCGCCAGCTGCGGCACGAGGAATCGCGTCAGGTGGAAGATTCCCTTCACGTTGAGGTTCATCACCTTGTCGAAGGCATCGTCCGGATATTCGGCCATCGGCGCGCCCCAGGTCGCGCCCGCGTTGTTCACCAGGATGTGGAGCTTCGGCTCCCGTTCCGCGATCGCCTGCGCCAGCCCCTTCGCGCCCGCCTCCGTTCCCACGTCCGCGGGGATCGAAACGCACTCCCCGCTCTGTGAAAGCTCCTTCGCCACCGCATCGCACACGTCCGCCTTGCGCGAGGAGATGTACGTTCTGGCCCCCGCCTCCACGAATCCCCGCGCGATCATCAACCCGATGCCGCGTGATCCCCCGGTGACGAGCGCCACCTTCCCTTTGATCGAAAATAGGTCGTCCACGAAGTACTCCCCGAAAGTTGTGCCGGCTACTCTGCCCGTTCCCACGGCGGAAAGCCAACCCTGCCGCGGGCTCTATACTGCGCGCATGACCGCCCGGTACCGCGCCGACCACGTCGGCAGCCTCCTCCGACCTCAGCAGCTCCTTGACGCCCGCGCCGGGGACGTCTCCGGCTCCACCCTCCGCGAAATGGAGGACCGCTTCATCCGCGCGGCCCTCGCGAAGCAGGCTGAGGTCGGTCTCCGCATCTTCACCGACGGCGAGTTCCGCCGCCGCACCTTCATGAGTGACTTCAACGACTCTGTCGAGGGACTCGACGAGGAGGCCGCCCTCCCGCGCGACTGGCAGGGCGGCGCCGACGCACCGAAGGTCAGTCGCGTCTCCGGCGTGGTCACGGCGAAGCTTCGCCAGGTCCGCCGCCTCACCGCGCAAGAGGTTCCGTTCCTCAAGGCCAACAGCCCCGGCGACATCAAGGTCACCCTCCCCAGCGCGAACCAGTTCCCCGCCATCGCCTTCCAAAAAGGCGTCAGCGAAGCCGCTTACCCCAACCACTCGGCGCTGCTCTGGGACATCGTCCCCATCATCAAGAACGAGATCGCCGGCCTCATCGCCGACGGCGTTCGCTACATCCAGATCGACGCCCCGCGCTACAGCTACTACATCGATCCGCGCTGGCGCGATTACGTCCGTGACGAGATGGGCATGGACCCTGATGCCGCCCTTGCCGAGGCCGTCCGCGCCGACAACGCCTGCCTCGAAGGCGCCCGCCGCGACGGCGTCACCCTCGCCATCCACCTCTGCCGCGGCAACAACCGCAGCCAGTGGTACGCCGAAGGCGGCTACGACCGCATCGCCGAACACCTCTTCGGCCAGCTCGACGTCGATGCCTTCCTCCTCGAATACGACAGCGAGCGCGCCGGCACCTTCGAACCACTTCGCTTTGTCCCTCCCGGCAAGACCGTCGTGCTTGGCCTCGTCAGCACCAAGACCCCACAGATGGAGCGCCAGGAACTCCTGCAGCAGCGCATCGCCGAGGCCGCGAAGTTCGTCCCGCTCGAAAATCTCGCCCTCAGCCCGCAGTGCGGCTTCGCCTCCACGATGGAAGGCAATCTCCTCACCCACGACGACCAGTGGCACAAGCTCCGCCTCGTGGTCGATACGGCACGCCAGGTCTGGGGCGAGGCATAGCCCGGGGCTATACCTCTAGAGCCTCCCATTGACTGGCACGGCCTATACACAGTGGATACAATCACGCTACTCGTGCACTGAACTCACCCTCAGAACTCAGCACTAAAAGGATTCCAACAGAGATGGAAGACGTCGTCATCGTCAGCGGCACTCGCACCGCTATCGGCAAGTTCCAGGGCTCTTTCGCCGACGTGCCGGCGTCCGACCTCGGCGCCCACGTCATTCGCGAGGCCGTCACCCGCGCCGGCATCGAGCCCGAGAACGTCGACTCCGTCATCATGGGCATCGTTGGCCAGGTCGCCGAAGACGGCTACCTCTCGCGCCACTCGACCGTGAAGGCCGGCCTCCCCATCGGCACGCCCGCCATGAACGTCAACCGCATCTGCGGCAGCGGGCTCGAGGCCATCAACACCGCCTCCCGCCTCATCCAGAGCGGCGACGCCGATGTCGTGGTCGCCGGCGGCGCCGAGAACATGACGCGCATGCCCTTCTACCTGCGCAAGGCCCGAACCGGCTACCGCCTCGGCCACGACGCGATCGAAGACGGCATCATCCATCTCCTCTCCGATCCCTTTAAGGGCTACCACATGGGCGTCACCGCCGAGAACCTCGCCGACCAGTTCGAGGTCTCGCGCATCGCCCAGGACGAGCTCTCCGCCGAGAGCCAGCGCCGCGCCATCAACGCCATCGAAAAGGGCTACTTCAAAGAGCAGATCACCCCGATGACGGTCAAGGTCGGCCGTGAAGAAAAGGTCTTCGATACCGACGAGCATCCCCGCGCCACCACCGCCGACGCCCTCGGCAAGCTCCGCCCGGCCTTCAAGGAGGGCGGCTCCGTCACCGCCGGCAACGCCAGCGGCATCAACGACGGCGCTTCCGCCCTCGTCCTCATGAGTGCCGCCAAGGCGAAGGAGCTCGGCGCTACTCCGCGCATGCGCATCGTTGCCCGCGCGGAAGCCGGCGTTGACCCTGCCATCATGGGCAGCGGCCCCATCCCCGCCGTCCGCAAGGTCCTCGCCCGCGCCCAGATGACGATGGACCAGATCGACTGCATCGAGCTCAACGAGGCCTTCGCCAGCGTCGCCTGCGCCTGCTCCAGCGAGCTCACGCTCGACCCCGAGAAGACGAACCCCAACGGCGGCGCCATCGCCCTCGGCCATCCCATCGGGGCCACCGGCGCGATCCTCACGGTCAAGCTCATGTACGAGCTCGAGCGCACCGGCGGCCGCTTCGGCATCGTCAGCCTCTGCATCGGCGGCGGCCAGGGCATCGCCACCATCTTCGAGCGCCTCAACTAGCCCGCCCGCGCCCGAACAACAAAAGGCCCGCCAACCGGCGGGCCTCTTTCGTCCCCGGTAGCCGCGCCCCACTGCGGGCGCGGGCGCCCGAACCAACTCACGCACACCGCACCACGCCAGGGCGCCAACTCGCCAACCATCGGAAAGACCGGCCAACCTCCCGGGCCTCTTTCGTCCCCGGTAGTCGCGCCCCACTGCGGGCGCGGGCGCCCGAACCAACTCACGCCTCACGCACCACGCCAGGGCGCCAACTCGCCAACCATCGGAAAGACCGGCCAACCTCCCGGGCCTCTTTCGTCCCCCGGTAGCCGCGCCCCACCGCGGGCGCGGGCGCTCGAACCAGCTTACGCACCCCGAACCACGCCAGGGCGCCAAACTCGCCGTCCCTCAGCGCTCCACCACGAGGTCCTGGTACTCCGGATGCCGCTCGAGATACGAGCGCACGTAAGGGCACCGCGGCACCACCGACAGGCCGTTCGCGCGGGCGTAGTCCAGCGCATACTTCGCCAGCCTCGCCGCAATCCCGTGCCCTTCCAGCTCGCGCGGCACGAAGGTGTGCGGGTAGTAGATGACGTCGCCGCGGCGGACGTACTCGAGTTTCGCTACATGCCCGTCCAGCTCAATCTCGAATGCACCATCCGCCTCGTTGTTCCGGATCGGCAGGCTCTCGACGTCGATGTCCATCCCTCTACGTGAACCGCTTGATGAACGTCAGCGCCGTCTCTGCCACCTCGCGCCACCCGGCGTCGATCGTCAGCGCGTGGCCTCTGCCCTTCATCTCCACGATCTCCGTCACGGCCGCGTTGTGCTTCTGCTTCTTGTACGACGCATTCGCAATCGCCCATGGCACCGTGTGGTCCTTCTCGCCGGAGATGATCAGCATCGGCCCCCGCTCCGCGTTCTTTGTGTCCACCTTCGCTTCCGTCCACGGATTGAAGTTCGCCGTCGCCGCCTGGAACAGCGGCAGCCCCGGCGCCGGCACCGCGAACGTCTCGAACAGTTCCTTCGCCTCCTCTTCTGACACCGCGTTCGCGAATGCGTAGCGGAACTGCTCGTACGTCAGTGGCACCGCCCGGTTGTGGTTCAGCGGGTTCGTCAGCACCGGCGACGATGCCCGCAACGCCGAGAACGGCAGCGGCAGCACCCCACGGAACGGCGCTGGATCGACGGCAACCGTCGCCACCGACAATCCCCGTCCCGCGAGGATCTGTGCCAGCAAACCGCCGAACGAGTGCCCGACCACCGCTGGCTTCTTTTCGAGCGCTGCGACTGCGGCCGCCATGTGGTCCGCTACCTGTCCGATCGACTTGTGCGCGAACACTTCCGGATTCGCCTTCGCCTCGGCGACCGTTTCCGGGTCGTCCGGCCAGCCCGGCGCCACCGTTGCGTAGCCCGCCTCCTCGAACGCGGTCCGCCAGCGGTCCCAGCTGCTCGGCAGCAGCCACAGCCCGTGAATGAAGACGACGGGCGTCTTGCCCGTGGCGTTCGCACGCTCCACCTGTTCTATTTCATGCGCTGTGAGCGATTCGCTCGTGGCAGGTCTGGTCACTATCGCGGCCATCGCGACCTCCTTGGAGCCTTTCCGGCCGTTCGATCGTAGGTCGTCGAATATGAAGGATTCAATGCGGTCTCAGGCGCTCCTGCACGACGTAACGTGACCGTCATATACCGGTTCTTTCAGTGCACGAATCCCCGCTACCTGCGAAAGTTGAAGGGTGACCACCACCGAGGCCGCGCCACCCGTTTACAACGAGCCGCAGGGCATCCAACTTCCTAGGCCGACCCGTGCCGCCATCGCTCGCCGCGCCGCACTCGTCGCCCGCGCGCTCGCCGTCGAGCTGGCCCCCTATGCCTACCAGCGCGGCCTCCGCCGCCGTTCCGAGCCCTCCATCGCCGCCGCCCTCCGCCGCACCTGCGAGCGCCTCGGCGCCACCTACGTCAAGTTCGGCCAGGCTGTCGCCTCCTCCCCCGCCGTCCTCCCCGCTGGCATCGCCGAGGAGTTTCGCAGCTGCCTCGACCAGGGCCCGCCCGTCCCCTGGCGCGAGGTTCGCCGGGTTGTCGAACAGGGCCTCGGTCGCCCCCTCGAAGACGTCTTCGCCGAGTTCGAGCGCCGCCCGATGGCCGCGGCGTCCATCGCCGTCGTCCATCGCGCCCGCCTCCACGATGGCTCCGCGGTCGCCGTCAAGGTCCTGCGCCCGGGCATCGGCGCCGTCGTCGCCGCCGACCTCGACCTCATGGAGCCGTTCTTCCGTTTCCTCTCCAGCCAGGGCATCGGCGAGGCGGGCAACGCCGTCGCCTACCTCGTCGGCCTGCGCCACCAGATCGCCGAAGAGCTCGACCTCCGCAACGAAATGCGCACCATGGAGTACTTCCGTGGCCTCTTCGAGCGCTTCTCGCTCGACCGGCTCGTGATCCCGCACGTCTACGAATCACTGAGCAGCCAGCGCGTCCTCACCATGGAGTTCATCGAAGGCGGCCCCATCGACGACGCCCTCCTCGTGAAGCACTACGACATCGACCCTCAGCCGCTCGTTCGGGAGCTGCTGCAAGCGTGGGTCCTCACCGCCCTCGGCGCCGGCGTCTTCCACGCCGACATCCACGCCGGCAACCTCTTCCTCATGCCCGACGGCCGCCTTGCGATGCTCGACTGGGGAGTCGTGGCCCGCCTCGACGATGCCACCCAGGACCTCTTCACGGCGCTCGTCGAGACCGCGCTGGGACGCGAAGAGGCGTGGGAGGTTGTCGCCAACCACATGCTCCGCTCGCAGGGCGTCCTCCTCGAGGAGGGCTTCGGCGCCACGCAGGCCGACGTCCTCGAGATGGTCCGCATGTACATGGAGCCCATCCTCACGAAGCCGCTCCGCGAGGTCAGCATGGCTGCCGTGTTCATGAACCCGGAGCAGGCCCGCGCCCTCAATCACGGCGAGGCCGCCCCGAAGCGCAGCCTCCGCGAAAAGTGGCAGCAGAACCGCATCCTCGCCAAAGCCTTCCGCCGCGCCATGGCCGCCGGCCACTTCGAACAGGAGATGCAGCGCCAGACCTTCCTCGCCGCCAAGCAGCTCCTCTACCTCGAACGCTACGGCCGCATGTACACCCCCGACGAAGCCCTCCTCGGCGATAAGGAGTTCCTGCTCCGCGCCCTCGAAGGAGCCGCCGTCTAGCATCGCTCGGCCCGCGAGATTCGCCCTACGCTCCCGCTCTGCTACGATCACTGTCCCGAATTCGTGGTGGGCGTAGCGTAGAGGTTAACGCGTCAGGTTGTGGCCCTGAAGATCGAGGGTTCGATCCCCTCCGTCCACCCCACCCAACATCCCCTCCAATACACAGGCACCCCAAACATGAGGTCCCGTGAACCCGGACTCCCCTCGCCCATCGCGATGGGAGAGGGGCTGGGGGTGAGGGCCCACGCGCCGGCCGCGCGCCAAGTCCTGAGTCCTGAGTCCTCGTCCTGCTCTTGCGAACTCACCGTCCTGCCCCCTAGCCTTTCCGCATGGAACTCGCGCCCGCCGTCCTCACCAGCGGTGAAACCGATTCCGGCAGCTGGGAAATCGTCGTCGCGCAAGGCGCACCCCGCGCTCCAGCCCTATCTCAGCGCCTACACCGGCTACTCCGAGTTCTCGCCGACCGAGCTCCGCCGCCTCCAGGTCCCCCACGACGCCATCGTCCTCATCATCAGCCTCGGCCCCGTCCTCAGGGTCCTCGACGCCCGCAACCCGGCGTCGTTCCACACTGACCACCGCTCCTTCGTCGCCGGCCTCCACGACGGACCCGTCGTCACCGCCTACACCGGCGCGTCGTCCGGCATCCAGGTCAACGTCACTCCGCTCGGTGCCCACCTCCTCCTCGACATCTCCATGGACTCCGTCGCTAACCGCGTCGTTCCCCTCGAAGATGTTCCCGGCCTCCGCTTCTCCCGCCTCGTCGACCAGGTCATGGATACCCCCGACTGGGAAGACCGCTTCGACATCGTCGAGAGCTTCTTCGCTCAACGCCTCGCCGAGCGCGCACCGTCGCCGGTGGTAGCTCGCGCATGGCAGGCGCTCACCGCCTCCGCCGGCGCGGTCAACCTTGCCCGCCTCTCCGCCGACCTCGACCTCACGCACCGCGAGCTCATCGCCACCTTCCGCCAGCACATCGGCCTCACTCCCAAGCGCGCTGCCCGCGTGCTCCGCTTCCACCGCGCCGTCGGCCTGCTCGCGGCGCCCTTCCCGCACCGGGTGCCACCGGCCGATGGGCTCACCACCTGCCTTGCTGAAATCGCCTACGACTGCGGCTACTACGACCAGGCCCACTTCTCCCGCGAATTCCGGGAGTTCTCCGGCAAGACCCCGACCGAGTACCTCGCCAGCCGCATGCCGGTTGGCGTCGCCGCCGACTAACCTGGCCTGTCGCTTATGACTCCCCGCCGGCCGCCGGTAACGGCTCAAGCCCGTACCGTTCGATATACAACCGCTGCGCATCCCGCCACTGCGCCCTCGGCTTCAGGTCGTAAGGCTCGCCTGCCAGCAGCGCTGCAAGCGCCTCGAGGTGCACGTGCCAGCCGCCGAGCGTCTCCACGATGCCGTAGCTCGCGGGGAACCGGTGCGTTAGCACCAGCCGACAGCCGTCCCCCTCCGGGGTCAACGACCAGCGCACCCGCGAGTCCCCGAGCTGCTGTGGATACCACGTGTACTCCAGCACCTTCGGCGGCTCGATCTCCGTCACCTCACCCACGCCCACGTCGTGGCCCTCCGAGTGCGTAAACGTCAGTTCCAGCCGCCCGCCCGGGCGCGGCTCGATCACCGTTGACGCCAGCCACTTCTCCAGCTGTTCCGGCTCCGTCAGCGCGGCCCACACCCGCTCCACCGGGTGCCCGAGCCGCCGCTCGAAGCGCAGCACCACCCACTCGCCTTCGCGCTCGAACGTTCCATCCATCGCTCAGACCTCCGTGTTACATGCTACATCCGGAATATAACCCGACGCGTATAATACCGCCAACCCCTCACCGCCGGACGCGTCACTGGATCTGAGAGATGAGCACGGCCGCCATCGCGAGGCTGAATAGGTAGCTGATGCCGTCGGTGAACATCGTCACGAAGATGCTCGACGAAAGCGCGGGGTCCGCGCGGAAAAACTTCAGCCCGAGCGGCACGAGTTGGCCGATCGGAGCCGCAAGCGTGCTCGCCGCCACCATCGCAACGAAAAGAATTCCGGCCACCGTGAGGTTCTGCTCTATTACCAGTCCGACGACCGCCAGGATCAGGCCGACGGCCACGCCATTGGCCATGCCGATGAGCGCTTCTCGCAGAACGATCTTCGCCAGTGTCTTGCGCGGCTCCCGCAGCGCCAGCGCTCGCACCATGATCGTCGAGGTCTGTGTTCCGGTAACGCCCGCCTGGTTCGCGATCGCCGGTACGAAGGCGAAGAGCACCGCCGCTCGCTCCACCGTTCCGTGGAACGCGAGGACGATGGCCGTGGCCACGAATGCCGTCGCGAGGTTGATCACCAGCCACGGCAAGCGGAAACGGATCGATCTTCCGAGCGGCGTATTGAGCGTCTCTTCCTCATCGAGGCCGACCATGCGGTACATGTCCTCGGTCGCCTCTTCCTGCAGGACGTCGATGAGGTCGTCCGCCGTCATCACGCCTTCGAGCCGCCCGTCCTCGTCGATGACCGGTACCGCCATCAGGTTGTAGCGCTGCAATGTCCGCGCCGCTTCTTCCTGGTCGGTCGTCCGTGCTCACGGCGTGTACGTCCCGCTGGGTGATCTCCCCCAGCGTCGTCCGCGGCGACGACACCAACAGGTCGCGAATGCTCACCGTTCCCTGCAGCCGGTGGTCGCGGTCCACGACGTACAGGTAGTAGGCCCGCTCCGCCGGCGGCCGCAGCACGCGCAGGTAGTCGATCGCCTGCGCCACGCTGATGTCTTCGTTCAAGGCCACGAAGCCGCGCGACATGATGCCGCCGGCCGATTCGTCCCCGTACCGCAGGAGCTCCGCCACCTCGTCGCCGCGGTCGAGTGCCGCCAGTGTCTCGAGCTGTTCCTCCGGCTCCAGCTGCTGGATGACGTCCGCGGCGACGTCGTCGTCCACCTCCTCCAGCACCGCCGGGAGGTCCTCGACGCCCACGCTGCGGATGAGCTCGCGCAGCTCGTCGTCTTCGACGTATTCGAACAGCTCACCGACGACGTCCGTCGGCAGGTGATCGAGGACGGTGTGCCGCTGCTCTTCATCGAGGCGCAGCACCAGGTCGGCAAGGTCCGCAGGGTGGAGTGCGGTGACCAGGGCAGTGAACTTGCCCCATTCGCCCGACGCGATCAGTTCGCGGGCGTCATCCAGGACTTCGCGCGCGGCATCGTCGTCGGCCATGGTGGTTCCTTTGCCGCTGGAGTTCGAGTGCGCCGGGCGATAGCCACGTGCGGAACGTACGGCTCCGCACATGAAGGGTCAATCACAAGTTGTTAACGCCAAGAATTTACGCATGTGCTTGAGCAGGTGATCTATAATGCGCCCGCACGCTTCGCGCCCGGAGGTTCCCCATGCACCGAAAACGGCTCATCTTTACGCTCGCGGCGGTCTTCGCTTCGATTGCGCTTGTGCCCGTCGCCACCGCCTTCGGCAGCAGTTCCGGGCCTCACCAGTCCGCCCCGCAGGTCGAGGCGCTCTCCGCGCTCGGCTCGTCCTTCACCTACCAGGGCCGCCTCAGCGATGGCGGTAGCCCCGCCAACGGCAGCTACGACCTCCGCTTCATCCTCTACGACGCCGAGAGTGGCGGCGCCCAGGTCGGCAATACCATCACGAAGACGAACGTCGCCGTCTCCGGCGGCCTCTTCACCGTCGACCTCGACTTCGGCACCGTCGTCGCCACGGTCACGCCGAGCCCGGCCGCCAGTCCGAGTCCGTCGGTCAGCCCGACCGTCACGGCCGCAGCCACCGTCGTCAACGCCTTCGACGGAAACGCCCGCTGGATGGAGATCGCCGTCCGGCCCGGTGGCACGAACGGCACCTTCACGGTCCTTTCGCCACGCCAGTCCGTGAGCGCGGTCCCGTATGCCTTCTACGCGAAGGCCGCTGGCGGCTTCGCTGTGCCGCTCAACGCCGCCGGCTCCACGAGCGGCAGCCAGGCCGCCCTCGATGTCACCCAGTCCGGCACCGGCATCGCCATCGCTGGCCGCCGCACCACCGGCGACAGCAGCACCTCGCCCGGCGTCTACGGCTCCAACGCTGGCGGCGGCGCCGGCGTCCAGGGCGAGTCCACCTACCTCAACGGCATCGGCGTGCAGGGCTTCGGCAACGGCGCCCAGGGCACCGGCGGCAAGTTCACCGGCCCAACATCCATCGACCTCGACGGGCCAATCCACGTCGGTGGCTCCAATCCCACCGCGTTCCAAATCACCGTGAACCAGGGGTCGAACACCACCTGCGCCGGCTCCGCGAACGACGTCGGCGTTCTCCTCGATAACGCCCTGCTCAACGGCGATCCGAACGCCATCGTCCTCGTCACCGCCATCGACCCCACGCCCGGTACGCTTAACGCCCAGGCCGCCGTTAGCCTCGTCTACAACCCGACCGGCTGCACCGGTGCCGCGGATAAGTGGGTGGCCTATAACAGCGACGGAACGAGCGACATCACCGACGGCATGCGCCTCAACGTCCTGGTGATAAAGAAGTGATGCGGAGACGTTTCTTCCACTCCCGCCTTGCGTGGATCGCGGGCACGGCCGCCGTCAGCGCGGTCGCGCTGGCGGCCACCGCACTGGCGCAGTCCGCGAGCGGCTACGACGTTTCGTGGCACACCATCGCCGGCGGCGGCAACGCCTCCAGCGCCGACAGCAAGTACCAGCTCAAGTCCGTCCTCGGGCAGACCTTCGTCGATTCGTCCTCGAACGGGCCGTACACCGTCGATAGCGGCTTCCTTGGCGGGGGCCAGCCCCCGAAGACGAAGCGCTTCGTGGGCGGAGTCGCCAAGGACAACTAAGCCGCGGCCGGCTGCTCCACACAACAACGCCGCACGAGGGGTGCGGCGTTGTTGTGTCCGGGGTGGGCGGCTACTTCCGGGTGAGCACCACGACCGGGATCTTCCGGGTCGTCTTCGTCTCGTATTCGGCGAACGGCGGGAACGCCTTTGCCTGCCGCGCGTAGAGGTCGTCCCGCTCCGCGCCGGTGGCCACGCGCGCGTCCGCCTCGAACTTCTCCGTGCCGTACTCCACCGTCACCGTCGGGTTCGCGACGATGTTGTGGTACCAGGCCGGGTTCTTCGGCGCCCCGCCCATCGATGCGATCACCACCAGGCG
Organism: uncultured bacterium; assembly: GCA_963832795.1. GTDB lineage: Bacteria > Chloroflexota > Dehalococcoidia > Tepidiformales > Tepidiformaceae > CAWHVJ01. Next base: position 85,650 of record CAWHVJ010000010.1, on the reverse strand, counting down.
ATCGCCGTCGACCAGCGGCACCAGCGGCGTCGTGCTCAGCTTGCCGCTCTTCGCGCCCTTCGTCGTGAGCAAGACCATCGGCGCGCCCGCGAACGGCGCCCCCACCTTGCCACCGTTCGCCCGGAACTCCTCGATGATGCGCTGGTTGAAATCGTTCGGTGCTGTCACATGCATTCTCCTTCTGGAACTATCGTAACTACCTTACCCGAAGTTGCCGCCGCGCTCGCCGTCGCGGCGATTCGAGGTCGCGAAGCTTCTGCTGCTACCCTGTGCCGACCAGGCAACGCTGGAGCAACCGCCTTGACCGAGCCCGTCAGACAACAAACGCTCTCGCTTCGCGACGGACGGCGACTGGGCATCGCCGAATTCGGCGATCCGGCGGGCGTTCCCGGCTTCTACTTCCATGGCCACCCGGGCTCTCGACTCGAGGCCGAGTTCGCCCACGAGGCCGCGCGCGACGCCGGGGTGCGCATTATCGCCCTCGATCGCCCCGGGTACGGGCTGTCCGACTTCCAGCCACACCGCCGGCTCCTCGACTGGCCCCGGGACGTCGCCGAGGCCGCCGACATGCTGGGCGTGGAGCGCTTCGCTGTGGCCGGCAGTTCTGGCGGCGGCCCATACGCGCTCGCCTGTGCCCACGAACTCCCAGACCGGGTGCGCCGTGCGCTGGTCGTGAGCGGCGTCGGCCCGTACGACGCGCCGGGCGCCACCGACGGCATGCGCTGGCAGAACCGCGTCGGCTTCCAGCTCGGCGCGAAGCTGCCGCCACTGGCCCGCATGATCATGTGGTCCATGGCGCGGCAGGTGCGCAAACGCCCCGAGCGCACCCTCGACGCCATCGCAAAGGCGATGTCGCCCGTGGATGCCGCCGTCGTGCGCGACCCCGACGTTCGCCGCATGCTCACGGCCGACCTCGCCGAGGCGTTCCGCCAGGGCAGCAGTGGACCCGCGCGCGATGTCGTCGTGTTGGGTCGCCCGTGGGGGTTTTCGCCGGCCGCCATTCGCCCGGAGGTACTCCTCTGGCAGGGAGAGCTGGACGTCCTCGTGCCGCCCGCGATGGGCCGCTCACTCGCCGCGCAGATCCCGAACTGCCGGGCCACCTTCGTGCCCGGCGAGGGCCACCTGCTCTTCGTCCGGCACATGGTCGAAATCGTCGCGGCTGTTGCCGCCCCCTGACGTGCGCGCGCTCGCTCGCCCCGGCCGGCGTTCGCCCGTACCCTCCGCGCATGGGCTTCCGCGACTTCGACGACGACCAGATCCACGCCTGCCTCGAACGCGAGCGCGTCATCCGCATCGCCTTCTCCCACGACGGCGAGCTCTACCTCGTGCCCGTCTTCTACACCTGGCACGAGGGCGCGCTCTGCGGACTCACGACCCCGGGCCGCAAGACCCGCCTCGGCGCCGCCAACCCCAACGTCGCCTTCCAGATCGACTCCACCGCCGACACCGGCCCGTGGGCCTGGTCCAGCGTCACCGGCCAGGGCACCTGGGAAGAAGTCCCCAATCCCGCCGACTTCGGACCCTTCGCCCTGAAACTCCGCGACAAGCTCTCCGACAGCCCCGAATGGGCGGCGCAACTCCTCCAGGAGCGCTTCGCGAAATTCGGCATGATCGCCTGGCGCATCCGCCCCACCGCGCATGTCCGGCCGCGCCCACGAGCAAGGCTAGCCGCCGCAGCCAGCCCAGCGGCGCCGACCGCCGACCACCTGGGGGGTGACAAAAAATAATTCACCACTTCAACTGGTTCCTTGAATCTGCGGTCGCGGGTTGAACTGGTGCTGAAGTGGCCCCCGAAGTGGCGCGGCAGTGGTCCTCGAACTGGTGCCGAAGTGGTCGTCGAACTGGTAACCCCGGTTGTTTCGCCTGTCGCCCGCCGGCCCGCCCGACGCCTCGAAGCAGCGAAGAGCAGCACCGCCGCTCGAAAGGCACATTCGGCGAATTCGCGGTGGCAAAGGACACCAGGAGCGCATGACACCACACTGCCACGGCTCCTCTACAGCCCACACCCCCAGCCGTCACACCCAAGCACTCAGCACTAAGCACTCACCGCTCCACTCAGCCTCAGTCCACTCAGTCCTGAGTCCTAACCCCTGAGTCCTCAGACAGGCAGCCAGTACGCCGTCTTCCCGCGCATCACCTTCGCCAGCCGCCCCAGCTCGAACAGGTACTCCAGGTGCGCGATCGTCTCGCCCACCGCCGCGCGCTGCATGAACGGCTCGAAGTCCGCCAGCTTTCCCGTCGCCCACTCCACGCGTCCGGCCACGTCCCACGCCGTCGACCCGCCCGAATCCACGCAGTTCACCATCTCGTCGAGCCGCAGTTCGTGGTGGTGCTCGATCTCCCGCAGACGCTTCTTGAGGTCCTTGATCTCGAACTCGTGCGCCGGCAACACCAGTTCCACGTCGAGGTCGACCAGCTTCTCCAGCGAGCGCATGTAGTCGCCCAGCGGGCTGCCGTGCGTCTGCGCGTGGATGGAGACGTTCGGCGTGATCGTCGGCAACACGTGGTCGCCGGTGAGCAGGATCTTGCGGTTTGGCTCGTACAGGCAGATGTGCCCCGGCGAATGCCCGGGCGTCCAGATCACCTGGAAGTTGAACTGCCCCACGCGGATCGTCTCGCCGCCCTTCACCTCCGTGTCCGCCGGCACCGGCGACACCCGGTCGATCATGTTCATCGAGCCCTGCGACATCGTCGGCGCGTCCATCGCGGGCACGCCGTTCGCCTCCATGAACGTCGACATCTGGTCGGTCAGGCCCTTCGGCGAAAAGTAGCGGCTGGTGATGACCTTCGCGTCCTCTTCGTGGACGACCACGTCGCAGCTCGAGAGCCGCTTCAGCCGGCCGGCCATCCCGTAGTGGTCCGGGTGCACGTGCGTGATCACGAGCTTCGACACCTCGGTCGGGTGCGAGCCGTGCTCCTTCATGCCCTCTTCGAGCGCCTGGTACGCCGAATCCGTGTTCCAGCCGCAGTCCACCAGCACCGTGTCGCCGCCGCCCTTGAGCAGGTACGGCAGCACGTACGGCAGACCCTTCGTCACCCGCGGGTGCTCCTGGAGCTGCACGCGCAGCGCCTTTGCGTCTTCGATGGAGAACTGGGGAAACGGCGTGAGCAGCTGGTAGATGCCGTCGATGATCTGCAATGCGGGCTCCAGGCGAAGGCTCGCCGCCCCACGCACAGGGGTTGGCGGCACGTGGCCCGATAGTACGGGGTTGGGAGTGGCGGGGCAAAAGGGGCGGGGAGCCGCCCCAGCCGCCCGCACTCGCGACAGGATGCGGCGAACTCGCGCGCGAGCACCGCGCCTTAGCTCACACTGACGCGTTGCTGCTCTCTGTTCGCCCACTCCGAGGTTGCCGGGAAGCGCGTTTGTCCTCGAAGACAGCTGCTAAGGAGGCGGGTCGGTTCGGTTCAGGCAACCTACTGAACGGCCGCGATACCCGGCAGTGGGGCCGTGGGGTCCTGGATTCAAGCGCTCGGTGGCGAGCCGTTCCAGAATTTCGCGGTCCTGTTGGCCGCGCAAGAGACCGGCGATGATCACGCCCCGTCGCATTCGGTTGATCCGATCGTTTGACGCCTGTATCGCCGCCTTCGAGTACACACTGGGGACCCCGGAACCGCTCAGGTCCCCCTCAGCCGCGATCTTGAAGTATCTGTCGAGAGTGTCCAACACCGTACTCGGTTGCAGCCTGACACCCTCTCGGAAAGCACGGTCAACCTCAATGAGACACGTGAAGACGCTCGCCTTTGTCCAGAGCCTCGACGACTCTGGAAAACCGCATTCCTCAACGAAGTTCACTGCATTCAGAATTCTCCCTTCAATCTCATCCTGCAGCGGAAAGTCGTCGTTATATCGATCGAGCATGTCGCCAAGCGCATCATCACGGTTGAAGTAGCCTTGCATCATCGTTATGACGATCGTCAGAGCGTAGCGAAGGTCCCCCATACGCTTCATATCTTGCGATGTGAAAATTCGATGCAACGCGAAAAAGTCAAGTGCCGCTACGCGCTCACCAAATTTCTTCAATTCGCCAGCATATACAGCGTTATTGACCTCGATCTCCAATAGTGAATAGTTCGTGGCATTGATGCGGCGGAATACCTCCACGATTTGTTCTCGCGTGACAATTCCAAGGTCCCTTACTGCCACATCGTAGTCCAAGAATGCTTGCTTGTCCTCCGGAGATAGCTCCTTATATGGCGGGATCGTAGTTAGCTTCAGGTTGGAGCTACCGTCAAAGTACTCGACGATAGTAGTGACGCGCTGGAGACCATCTACAAGGAATTGGGTTCCCTCGGCCGTGTCCAAATCGATGTCACCGTTGGCGATGAATATTTCTGGAAACGGAAAGCCGCGAAGTATGGAGTCGAGAAAAAGGTTCTTGTCGTTTCTGGTCCAGACCAGACGCCGCTGGAACTCAGCCTTCGGGAGCAGGCTTCCTCGCTTCACTAGGTCGATCAGCTCGCGGACCTTCTTGTTCGTGGCAGCAGTTTTCATCAAGGTATCCCCTCGGCACGACGACAATCCCGCACCGCCCGAGCATAGTACATCTTCATATGGGCGTCAGAGTAAAACAGCGCACCCCGCACCGGCCGGCCGAACCGGGCCTCTGCGGATAGCCGGTGGAAAGTGTCCCACCATAGATCGCACCGGAGCAAACGCCGGGGGAATTTGTCAGGTCGCAACCAACCATAAACGAGGTAGTCCCCGAGCGTGCCCAACCGCGTCGGCATCCACGGCTGCTCATTCACGTGCAGGGCGAGCTCGTGCCAAATCTGGTTGAAGATCGGAGGGCTGATGACCGCGATGTCGATGTCTGAGTACGGGCCGAACGGTCGGTATCTAGGCAAGAATCCCCCGCCTTGAAGGCGCTTCTCAGCAATAGCGAATCCGAGCTTCGCCGACCCCACAACGTGGAGAGTCACCTCAGAGTCGGCGACGCTGTACGCAGCAGCGAGGTTCGTGCCCACGTAGAGGATCTCCGCGGTTCCGACGTGCAGGGCGCCCGGCGCAAAAAGCTCATCCTCGAGCGTCTGCATGTCACCGGCAACGAGACGCTGACGAAATTCAAGGGCAGTGATGGCCATCGCCGCTCCCTAGGAGACCTCAGGGTACGTCGGATCTTGATCCGTGCAGCCACGTTACGCGGAACGATGACGCGTCTCAACCCGGCGCTGGCCCGCTCACACCCCCGCCTCCCCCAAATACCCCTCCACCCCGCCCCAGCGCTCCCGCACCATCTCCAGCAGCGCCGCCATCCCCGCCTGCGGCGCCCACACCCGCTGCTCCGCCTCCGCTCCCGTGATCCCGCGCGCCGACAGCGACTCCAGCGTCACCGAGAGCGCGTGGTCCGCGATGATCGCCTCGTCCGTCGCGCCGTGCAGGCTGAGCAGCACCGCCGTCGCCACCGCCGTCCGGTCCTGCCCCAGCGAACAGTGGTACAGCACGCCGCCCTCCGCCTCCGACACCGTCTGCACGAGCTGCGACGAGCGCCTTCCGCCCGTTCTCCAGGAAGTTCTGGTACATCCAGAGGTAGCCCGCGTAGCCGTGCTCCAGGTGCACGCCGAGCGGCGCCGGATCGCGCTCCACCAGCGGCAGCCAGCGCTGCACGAACCCGAGCGCGCCCAGGTTCGGTTCCGGCGACGCCGTCCGCTCCTCGAACGTCCGCAGGTCCACGATCGTGCGCACGCCCATCTGCTGGAGCGCGTCGATCCCCAGCGGGTTCAACCCCGCCAGCGTCCCCGACCGTATGACGTGATGCAGCCCCGTCTCGCCGCTTGCCGTCGCCAGCCCGCCGAGGTGGCGCGCGTTCGGCACCACGGTCAGCGTCACCGCCCGGGAGGCCTGCGGGGTTGTCGCGTTCACGGGGCGGAGTATAGGGGGCCGGCTGGGCGAGACGAAGGGGAGAACGGGGGAATGGGGGAAGCTGTGGCCGGTCGGGCGCTCGCGCGCGCTTCGGCCTGTTCCCGGCTGCCGTTCGTGTCGAACTTCACGGGGAGATGAAGGCGGCGGCGGCATTTCGAAAGTCGGCGGCATGGTGGCTTGTCGCCGCCATTCTCGGCGGGCCGTGGATCATCAACGCCATTGCCGGCAACAACGACGGGACTACCTCCCGCTACGTGAACCTCCCGCCGGCCGACGCGACGGTTGTCGTCGGCGACGCTATCGCTGAGGCGCCCGGAAACCGCGACATCCCGCCGCTCGCGCTCGCAGAGCCGCCGGCCACATTCCAGTTCGTCTTCTCACCGTCGCTCGACACCGCATCGCAGGTTGAGATACGAAGCGAGGTCGGCCTCGCCGCGCGCTACTTCGAAGCGACCGGCGCGGGCACGCTCGGGCCGATCACCATCCATGTGGCCACCACGCCGGAGTCGCTCTCGACGATGTACCAGTCGGAAACGCACGCCTACGACGGGCCTGGCGACCCGTCGTACTGGGACGCGCATGGCGGCGTCTACTCTGACGGTAGCGTCTACCTCCTCTTCAGCCCTTCCGGGGGCGATGACTCGGACAGCACGTACTACAGCGCGAGGGCTGCCGTTCGGCCAACGTCGCAGGCGAGCGTCACCCACGAGCTCGCCCACGCGCTTGATGATTCGCTCGCAGGCCCGGGATTCGATGCGAGCGTGCCCAGGTGGCTCGTCGAAGGCTCGGCCGAGGTAGAGGCGTACACATCACTCGACGCCTTCGGCTTTCGCACGTTCGAAGGCGAACGCCGCCAGCGCATGTCCGATGCCCGCGGCATCGCGACAACGCTGTCAACCACGAACAACACCGAGGTCAACGACGTCTACACGCTCGGTTTCCTCGCCGTCGATCGCCTCACGCAGGGCGGCAGCCTGCAACCGCTTCGCCAGTTCTGGTCCGAGCTTGGCAAGGGCGTCGATTGGGAGACCTCGTTCAAGCACGCCTTTGGTGCCACGCCGGCGGACTTCGAAGCCAGCTTCGAGGATTACCGCGCCGAGAACTTCCCGCGCTATCGCGGCGAGATCCGCGGGACCGTGCAGGGCGTGGACGCCGCGACCTACGTGCGCGTTTGGGCTTGCGGCGCACTGAACGGCGAATGCACGTACGGCCGCACGAATGCAAGCGGCGAATTCGCGCTGGTGCTCCCGGACGACCGCTACACGGTCGAGTTCCAGGTCCACGTCCCGGACGGCCCCGAGATCGCCTCTGACGGCTGGTTCTTCGCCATCAGAGGACTCACGCAGGACTCCGGCGAGGCCGCGGTCATCAGCGTCCACGACTCCACCGTCACCGGCCTGGACGTCTCGCTGGCGGACCTGCAGGCCAAGAACGCCGCGCGGCTCACGCAACCCACGCCGGGCACCAGGTAGCCCCGTCGCCAACGCCGCACTGCGCCGGGCGCCATCGCGCCACGCTCCGAGCTATCCCGCCCACCGGCTACGCTCGCCCCCATGCCCGCGCCGCGCCTTCCTCGCATTGAGTCCTGCCCTCAGCGCCAAACCGCACGGTTCTCCCACTGTCCCGCTCGCCGTTCGGCGCGCTCGGGCGCTGCGGCTACTTCGGCCCCTACTTCACGGCTACTTCCGTCGCTACCTCGCCGCTACTTCGTCCCGCCAATTCCAGCTTCGAACGCCTACTTCAACTACCGGAATTTTTTGTGCACCCCCCACTACCATCGTTCGCCCGTTCGCCCGTGCGCCCGTGCGCTCGTTCGCTCGTTCGCTCGTTCGTTCGTTCGCTCGTTCGACCCCTCGACCCCTCGACCCCTCGACCCCTCGACCCCTCGTTCGCTCGTTCGCTCGTTCGCTCGCTCGTTCGCTCGGACTACGCCGACACCAACCGCAGCCTCCGCAACAACGGCGGGAACGTCAGCCCCTGCCCGATCAGCGAGACGAACACGCAGGCAAACACCACTGCCACAACGTTCACGTCGTCGAGCTGGCTGCGGGCTCCCGTCAGTCCCAGGACGAGCGCGATGGGGATGCTGCCCCGCAACCCGCCCCACACGATCGCGTGCTGCCATTTCATCGGCAGCGCATGGCCCCGCGGACTCCAACGGAACGGCCACAGCAGCCCGTACACCACCAGCGCTCGCCCGGCGAGCATCGCCACCGTCGCGACCAGCGCCGCGATGGCCGTCGAGCCCTTGAACAGGTCCCCGATGTCGAACTGCAAGCCGATCAGCAAGAAGAGCGCCGAGTTCAGGAGGAACGCCACCACCTCCCACACTTCGTTCAGGGCTGCGCGCGATGACGCCGACATCGCCCGGTAACCCTTGTAGTTCCCGATGAGCAGCGCGCCGACCACCACCGCCATCACGCCTGAGCCGCCAAGCCGGTCCGCCACCAGGAACGAGCCGAATGCCAGCGTCACGGACAGCGTGATCTCGACCAGGTGGTCGTCGAGCAGGCCCATCAGCCGGTGGATGCCATATCCGAACACCAGCCCCACCAGCACCCCGATCGATACCTCGCGCACGAACTCCGTTATCGCGTACGCGGCGCCGGTCGAGTCGCCGGGCTCGGGGAACGCCCGCGAGTAGGCGATGCCGAAGAGCACGATGCCGATGGCGTCGTTGAAGATCGACTCGCCTTCGATGATCGTCCGCAGGCCGCCCGCGACGCCGTGCTGTTTCATCGTCGCCAGCACGCTCACCGGGTCCGTCGGCGAAAGCATCACGGCGATCACCAGCGCGTAGTTGAACGAAAGGCCCGTGAACGCCACCAGCGAGGCGGTGATCACGGCCGCCGTCAGGATGGTGCCCGGCAACGCCAGCACCGCCACCTGTGACCACCGCCGTCGCAGCTCGTACAGGCTGATGTTGATCGACCCCTCGAACAGCAGCGGCGGCAGGAACACCAGCAGGATCAGGTTCCGGCTCAGGTTCACGTCGAAGACGTGCACGAAGCTGATCCCGAAGCCCGCGATCACCAGCGCAACCGTGTTCGGGATGCGCAGATACTTCGCCGCGATCGCCACCACCGACGCGATCAGCAGCAACTCCACCGACAGGAGTTCAAAATCCGAGTAGTCCAGCACCGCCTGAATCTACACGACTACCGCGCCATGACGCCCTTAGCCGAAGCTTCGCGCGATCCGCTTCGGGTCGATGAACCGCGTGATCAGGAAGCTCACGACGCTGATGAGCACCGCTCCCCAAAACGCTGCGCCAAAGCTGTCGATCGCGAAGTGCAGGCTGTCGAACTTCCCGCAGATCCACGCCGTCAGCGCCAGCAGCCCCGTGTTGATGATGAGGAGGAACAGCCCCAGCGTCATGATCAGCAGCGGGAACGTGCCCACCACGAGCATTGGCTTGAGCACCGCGTTCAAGGCCCCGAGGATCAGGGCGACGATCAGCGTCGTCTGCCACCCATCGAGGTGGATGCCCCCGACCAGCTTCGCGGCCACCCACACGCCCGCCGCGGTGATCAGCCACCGAACGATGAACGCGATCAGCCGCTCCGAGCCTGTCTCCGGCCGCATTCGGTTGATGACCATGAACTCGCGCATGGCCCAATTGTCGGTGCGCCACCGCGCGGCTTTGCCAATTCGGCCACGCAAACCGGGAAGGCGAAACCGTACACTGTCCCCATGGCAGACCCCTCCATCGAAGTCGATGCCGGTGGCCGCGGCGTCACCATCACGAACCCGAACAAGGTCTTCTTCCCGGTTGCCGGCTACACCAAGCTCGATGTCGTCAACTATTACCTGGCAGTGGGCGACGGCGCGCTGCGCGGCGTGATGCGCCGGCCGATGCTCCTCAAGCGCTTCGTCAACGGCGCGGACAAGGAGCCCTTCTTCCAGAAGCGCGCCCCGGACAAGCTCCCGGAAGGCATCGAGACCGCCATCGTCCACTTCCCCAGCGGCCGCAGCGCCAACTTCGTCGTCTGCGACGACGTCGCCGACCTCATCTGGGTCATCAACCTCGGCTGCCTCGACCTCAACCCCCACCCCGTCCGTGCCGACGACGTCGACCACCCGGACGAGCTCCGCGTCGACCTCGACCCCACGCCCGAGGCCACCTTCGAGCACGTCAAGCAGGTGGCTGTCACGGTCAACGAGGTGCTCACGGAGCTGGGGTATCGCGGCTTCCCCAAGACCTCAGGGCTCGCGCGGTATTCACATCAACGTCCGCATCGAACGCACCCACGGCTTCACCGACGTCCGGCGCTGCGCCCTCGCGCTCGGCCGCGAAGTCGAACGCCGCATCCCCGCGCTCGCGACGACGAAGTGGTGGAAGGAAGAGCGCCACGGCGTCTTCATCGACTACAACCAGAACGCCCGCGACCGCACCGTCGCCAGCGCGTACTCGATCCGCCCTACGCCCGACGCGCGGGTTTCCGCTCCGCTGGAATGGGACGAACTCCCCGGCGTCGAGCTTGCGGACTTCACCCTCCGCGACGGTGCCCGAGCGCTACGCCCGCATCGGCGACCCCGGCGCGGCAATCGACGATCGCTCGTACTCGCTCCAGCCCTTCCTCGACCTCGTCGCGAAACATGAAAAGCAGGGCGAAGGCGACGCCCCGTGGCCGCCCCACTTCCCCAAGGCCGAAGGCGATGCCGCGTCGCGTCTAATCCCCCCGCGCCCCGCCCACTGCGCCACGCGAGCCTCCGAGCTATCCCGCCCACTCGGCTACGCTCGCCCCATGCCCGCGCCGCGCCTTCCTCGCATTGAGTCCTGCCCTCAGCGCCAAACCGCACGGTTCTCCCACTGTCCCGCTCGCCGTTCGGGCGCTCGGGCGCTCGCTACTTCGGCCCCTACTTCACGGCTACTTCCGTCGCTACCTCGCCGCTACTTCCTCCCGCCAATTCCAGCTTCGAACGCCTACTTCAACTACCGGAATTTTTTGTGCACCCCCCACTACCATCGTTCGCCCGTGCGCCCGTGCGCTCGTTCGCTCGTTCGCTCGAGCGTTCGTTCGCTCGTTCGACCCCTCGACCCCTCGACCCCTCGACCCCTCGTTCGCTCGTTCGCTCGTTCGCTCGTTCGCTCGCTCGTTCGCTCGGACTACGCCGACACCAACCGCAACCGCCGCAGCAACGGCGGGAACGTCAGCCCCTGCCCAATCAGCGAGACGAACACGCAGGCGAACACCACTGCCACGACGTTCACGTCGTCGAGCTGGCTGCGGGCTCCCGTCAGTCCCAGGACCAGCGCGATAGGGATGCTTCCCCGCAACCCGCCCCACACGATCGCGTGCTGCCATTTCATCGGCAGCGCATGGCCCCGCGGACTCCAACGGAACGGCCACAGCAGCCCGTACACCACCAGCGCTCGCCCGGCGAGCATCGCCACCGTCGCGACCAGCGCCGCGATGGCCGTCGAGCCCTTGAACAGGTCCCCGATGTCGAACTGCAAGCCGATCAGCAAGAAGAGCGCCGAGTTCAGGAGGAACGCCACCACCTCCCACACTTCGTTCAGGGCTGCGCGCGATGACGCCGACATCGCCCGGTAACCCTTGTAGTTCCCGATGAGCAGCGCGCCGACCACCACCGCCATCACGCCTGAGCCGCCAAGCCGGTCCGCCACCAGGAACGAGCCGAATGCCAGCGTCACGGAGAGCGTGATCTCGACCAGGTGGTCGTCGAGCAGGCCCATCAGCCGGTGGATGCCGTATCCGAACACCAGCCCCACCAGCACCCCGATCGATACCTCGCGCACGAACTCCGTTATCGCGTACGCGGCGCCGGTCGAGTCGCCGGGCTCGGGGAACGCCCGCGAGTAGGCGATGCCGAAGAGCACGATGCCGATGGCGTCGTTGAAGATCGACTCGCCTTCGATGATCGTCCGCAGGCCGCCCGCGACGCCGTGCTGTTTCATCGTCGCCAGCACGCTCACCGGGTCCGTCGGCGAAAGCATCACGGCGATCACCAGCGCGTAGTTGAACGAAAGGCCCGTGAACGCCACCAGCGAGGCGGTGATCACGGCCGCCGTCAGGATGGTGCCCGGCAACGCCAGCACCGCCACCTGTGACCACCGCCGTCGCAGCTCGTACAGGCTGATGTTGATCGACCCCTCGAACAGCAGCGGCGGCAGGAACACCAGCAGGATCAGGTTCCGGCTCAGGTTCACGTCGAAGACGTGCACGAAGCTGATCCCGAAGCCCGGCGATGACCAGCGCCACCGTGTTCGGGATGCGCAGATAGCGTCGCCGCGATCGCCACCACCGAGGCGATCAGCAACAACTCCACCGACAGGAGTTCAAAATCCGAGTAGTCCAGCACCGCCTGAATCTACACGACTACCGCCGCCATGACGCCCTTAGCCGAAGCTTCGCGCGATCCGCTTCGGGTCGATGAACCGCGTGATCAGGAAGCTCACGACGCTGATGAGCACCGCTCCCCAAAACGCTGCGCCAAAGCTGTCGATCGCGAAGTGCAGGCTGTCGAACTTCCCGCAGATCCACGCCGTCAGCGCCAGCAGCCCCGTGTTGATGATGAGGAGGAACAGCCCCAGCGTCATGATCAGCAGCGGGAACGTGCCCACCACGAGCATTGGCTTGAGCACCGCGTTCAAGGCCCCGAGGATCAGGGCGACGATCAGCGTCGTCTGCCACCCATCGAGGTGGATGCCCCCGACCAGCTTCGCGGCCACCCACACGCCCGCCGCGGTGATCAGCCACCGAACGATGAACGCGATCAGCCGCTCCGAGCCCGTCTCCGGCCGCATTCGGTTGATGACCATGAACTCGCGCATGGCCCAATTGTCGGTGCGCACCGGCGGCTTTGCCAATGCGGCCACGCAAACCGGGAAGGCGAAACCGTACACTGTCCCCATGGCAGACCCCTCCATCGAAGTCGATGCCGGTGGCCGCGGCGTCACCATCACGAACCCGAACAAGGTGTTCTTCCCCGTCGCCGGCTACACCAAGCTCGACGTCGTCAACTATTACCTGGCAGTGGGCGACGGCGCGCTGCGCGGCGTGATGCGCCGGCCGATGCTCCTCAAGCGCTTCGTCAACGGCGCGGACAAGGAGCCCTTCTTCCAGAAGCGCGCACCGGACAAGCTCCCGGAAGGCATCGAGACCGCCATCGTCCACTTCCCCAGCGGCCGCAGCGCCAACTTCGTCGTCTGCGACGACGTCGCCGACCTCATCTGGGTCATCAACCTCGGCTGCCTCGACCTCAACCCCCACCCCGTCCGTGCCGACGACGTCGACCACCCGGACGAGCTCCGCGTCGACCTCGACCCCACGCCCGAGGCCACCTTCGAGCACGTCAAGCAGGTGGCGGTCACGGTCAACGAGGTGCTCACGGAGCTGGGCTATCGCGGCTTCCCCAAGACCTCCGGGTCGCGCGGCATCCACATCAACGTCCGCATCGAACGCACCCACGGCTTCACCGACGTTCGGCGCTGCGCCCTCGCGCTCGGCCGCGAAGTCGAACGCCGCATCCCCGCGCTCGCCACGACGAAGTGGTGGAAGGAAGAGCGCCACGGCGTCTTCATCGACTACAACCAGAACGCCCGCGACCGCACCGTCGCCAGCGCGTACTCCATCCGCCCCACGCCCGACGCGCGCGTCTCCGCTCCGCTGGAATGGGACGAACTCCCCGGCGTCGAGCTGGCCGACTTCACCATCCGGACCGTCCCCGAGCGCTACGCCCGCATCGGCGACCCCGGCGCGGCAATCGACGATCGCTCGTACTCGCTCCAGCCCCTCCTCGACCTCGTCGAGAAGCATGAAAAGCAGGGCGAAGGCGACGCCCCGTGGCCGCCCCACTTCCCCAAGGCCGAAGGCGAGCCGCGGCGCGTGATGCCGAGCAAGCGGAAGAAGGACTAGCGGGCGCGCCAGCCGTCTCACTTCCCGGAACGACGCGAATGGCGACACCACGACCTACACCTACAACGACCGCAACGAGCTCACGAACATTACCTACCCCGACACGTCGTACGTGAGCTTCAGCTACAACGACGCCGGCGCCCAGACGCAGATGGTCGACTCCACCGGCACGACGAGCTACAGCTACGACAGCCTCTACCGGCTGACGAGCGTCACCTTCCCGGGCTCGCGCACGGTCTCCTACGGTTACGACGACGCCAGCCGGCGGACTTCCATCACCTACCCGGGCGGCTCGAACCAGGTGACCTACGCTTACGACAGCGCCAATCGTCTCTCGACCGTCACCGACTGGAACTCGAATCAAACGAGCTACGGGTACGATGATGCGAACAGGATGACGACGGTCACGCTTCCCAACGGAGTGGTGGGCACGTCCACCTACGACAACGCCAACCGCCTCACGGACATCTCGTACGCGAAGGGCGGGACGACGCTGGCCTCGGCCAGCTACACCGTTGACGCCGTCGGCAACCGCACGGACCGCACCGACCTCGCCGGTACGCAGTCCTACTCGTACGACGACGACTACCGGCTGACGTCGGTGACCTACCCGGGTCCGAGCACAACCGACTACGCCTACGACGCCTTCGGCAACCGCACGTCCATGACGGACGGCTCCGGGACAACGAGCTACAGCTACGACGACGCGGGCCGTCTGACGACGGTAACGCCGCCGAGCCCCGCCTCTGCCGTCAGCTACACCTGGGACGACAACGGCAACCTGACCGCGCGCGGGAGCGACTCGTTCTCGTGGGACTACGAGAACCGCATGACCTCGGCCACGGTCAACAGCACCACCTACGACTACACCTATCGCGGCGACGGCCTGCGTAACTCCGCCACCACGGGCGGAAACACGACGACGTTCACGTGGGACATCAACGCCGGCTTACCCGAGGTCCTCGACGACGGCAGCCAGTACATATACGGCGCGGGGCTCGTCTCCCAGGTCGCGGGTGCCAACACGTACTACTACCTGGCCGACGGCCTCGGCTCGGTCATGGCTACGGCGGACGCCTCGGGCAGCGTCGTGAACTCGTACCCTTCGATGGCTACGGGCGACGAGTCCTCCAGCGGTAGCCAGGCCAACGATCGGGAGTTTGCTGGCCAGCAGACCGACGCCACGGGTCTCCAGTACCTGCGGGCGCGCTACTACGACCCTAGCACGGGCGCGTTCTTGAGCCGGGATCCGCTGAGCGCGGGCCCGGGCTGGGCGGCCAGCGGGACTGCATACACCGCGAACCCAGTAACGATGATGGATCCTACCGGGTCGACGTTCTCCAGCGACGATGGGGCCAACCAGTGCACCCACGTAGTGTGCGGTGAAGTCCAAGGGGGCCCGAGCAACGGGAGCCTGCTCGCGGCAGCGCACGGCGTGGTGTCGGATGCCGTGGAGGCAGTCCGCGGAGCCGCCATCGCCTACACGGAGGTGGGTGCCGTCATCCCGTACTCCATGTACTACGCCGCCTACGAGGGCCTCGGCTGGGAGGACCTCGCCGCGGGCTACGCGGGGCCATTCGGCCCAATCGTGGATGCCGGATCACTGCCGGTAACTTTGCCGCTCACGGTCTTAGAAGGTTCGGGTCTGGTTGGCGACATAGCCTTAGATGAGGCGCTGGCGCTATTAGGCCGCAACTCACCAATCGACGACGAAGGCGTGACGGGAAGCATCTGTCCCGACCCGCTGCAACAAATTCCCGGAGTGCCGTGCCCCACGACGTACCTCCCTGGGATTCACCAGCAGGGCTGTGGGATCGCAGAGAAGCAGTCCGGCTGCATGTCTGCTGGCGGGGTTGACGTGCGATGGCCCCGTTTCCCGAAACTGCCATGATGGGTCCCGTCCGCACGGTGGCGGTTCTAGCAGCGGCGGTTGTTCTGCTGGGTTCGGCGGCGACCGTGTGGGCAACCTGCAGGCTACCCGAGGTAACGGTGGTCAACGACACTGAAGAGTCGGTTCGTGTTCGTTGCCTGCAACACCGACTACTGGGACCTCAGCCCAGGTGCAACGCACATAACAAGACCCGCAAGATCCTGTTGGGTTGAAGGTTCGACCGCTGCGAGCTGCCTCGAGTTCGACACGCCAACTTCGTTTCAAGCCTGCCAGCAAGGATCTCGTCTGTTGATACGTCCGTTCAATCGCAGGCAGGCTGTGCAGGCTTGGAGTCATACGGATTTGGCGTTACACCACTAGGTCGACTCGTCGAGGACGTATTCAACTGATGCGGGCCAAGTGCCGAAACGTGGCCGTTGCATGTTGGCCCCGTCCACCTACGACAACACCCGCCGCCTCACGGACATCTCGTACCTGAAGAGTGCTACGACCCTAGCCTCGGCGAGCTACACCGTGGACGCCGTCCGCAACCGCAGCGACCGCACCGACCTGGCAGGCACGCAGAGCTACTCGTACGACAACGACTGCCGACTGACCTCCGTCACCTACCCTGGCGCCGGCCTCGCCGAACGCCCACGAATCGTTTCCGAAGCGGACCGATGGCCGACGGTCCGGGACGACCTCATGCTACAACGACGGTGGACGTCTCATGACTGTACGACGCGGAGCCGGCCCGGCGATAACTGCTCGTGGGACGACATGGCAAGTTCCACCGCTTCGGCAGCGACTCGTTCTCGGAATACGAGAACCGCATGATGCTTACGGCTGCGCCGAACGCATGGCCGCTCTGTCGCGTTGGCCTGCGGCCCGCGGCGGCCACCTCGGCCACGGTCAACAGCACGACGTACGACTACACCGCGCCGCCTCCAGCCGAAGCCGCAGAGAAAGGCGGCCGTGCGTTCGCCGCCGGCGAGAGTTCGTACCGCGGGCGGCTGCGCAACTCCGCCACGACGGGCGGCAACACGACGACGTTCACGTGGGACATCAACGCGGGGCTGCCCCAGATCCTCGACGACGGCAGCCAGTACGTCTACGGCGCGGGGCTGATCTCCGCAGGTCGCCGGGGCGAACACGTACTACTACCTGACTGATGGCCTCGGCTCGGTCATGGCCGCATCCGTTTTTGAGGGTCGGTACACGCACCCGAGAGCTGCATGCCAACGCCGAGCTTCACAGCCGGACATGGAGGTGGCGGGCGAGGGAGGCGCCGGTCGCTTGGCGCTCGGGGTGAGCCGCCTTCCCGGGCGAGGGCTATTGTGGCGTCGAGGTTCGGGACTTCCCAGGCGCACATGCTGGCGAGGCCCGGCGGGCGCGAGGCCATCGGGCTCTCCGGGCTGTCGGGGCCGAGAAGCTCGAGGATGGCGTCCCCGATCTTGAGCTGCTTGATGAGCATGCCGGGCGCGCGGACCTCGCCCGTGACCTTCACGCCGAGTGCGGATTCCCAGGCGCGGACGGTTTCGTCAAGCTTCGGAGCCATGGCGGCGAGGTGGTCGAGGCGCTTGAGCGGGAACTCGTGAGCGAAGCGGCCATCCTTCGCCCGCCGCTCTGGCTCTCGTCCTGGTTTTGCCGAGCGCCCGCGCCCGCAGTGGGGCGCGACTACCGGGTGTATTCGAGCAGCTGCATGCCGACGCCCGACAGCTCGGGGCCGGGGATGGTGGAAACGCGGGTGCCCGGGAGGACGCCGGTGCGGGGGTCGCTGGGGGTGAAGCCGCGCTCACGGGCGAGGGCTACGGCGGCGTCGAGGTCGGGGACTTCCCAGGCGCACATGCTCGCGAGGCCGGGCGGGCGCGAGGCCATCGGGCTCTCCGGGCTGTCTGGCCCGAGAAGCTCCAGGATGGCGTCGCCGATCTTGAGCTGCTTGATGACCATGCCCGGTGCCCGAACTTCGCCGGTGACCGCCACGCCGAGTGACGACTCCCAGGCCTTCACGGTTTCGTCGAGCTTCGGGGCCATGGCGGCCAGGTGGTCGAGGCGCTTGAGCGGGAAGTCGTGGTTGAAGCGGCCGTCCTTCGCGCGGCGCTCGTGGCTTTCGGCGCGGCCCTGCGTGTACTGGACGATGCCGGCAGTCAGGCCGAGGGTCGGCACGGCTTCGAGCGGCGCGACGTCGCAGAGCTTCGTTCCGTCCTCCCGCGAGACCGCCTCAACGTCGGTCGCGATGCCCTTCGCTTTGAGCACTGCGACTGTCCCCGCGACGTTGTTCGAGCCGAGCATCAGTCGTGCGATGCCCAGCCCTTTGTCCATCGCCTCCTGGTACAGCGCGCCGCGGCCCGTCGCCAGGTTCGCGGCCCGATCATGGATGCCGAGCAGTTCGACGAAGAAGTCGTTGGTGCCGTCGCCCACCATGAAGACGCGGTTTTCGGTGCCGAGCCCCTTGTGCCGGGTGACGGCCGTGAGCTTGAGCCCGAGGCGTTCGTATGCTCCGGCCGCCTCTTCGAGCGACTTTACGGGTACGACAACATGGTCTAGCCAATCGATGGTCATGGCCGCATTCTACGGTTCCGGTAGACTCGCAGCATCGATACGGGGGAGGCCCAAAATGACGACGGCTGAACGCACAACAGGCTCCGATACCTTCACGTCCAGCGGCGGCGCGACGATCTTCGAACAGTGGTGGCGGCCCGCCGGCGACGTACGCGCCGTGCTCGCCATCTGCCATGGCTATGCCGAGCACAGTGGCCGCTACGCCGACGTCGCCGCCCACCTCAACGAGCACGGCTATGCCGTCGAGGCACTGGACCTTCGCGGCCACGGCCGCTCCTCGGGCGAACGGGTCACGGTGCAGTCGTTTTCCGAGTTCCACGACGACGTCGAGGCGTTCCTGGCCCGGGTCCGAAAGCGCAATCCCGGCAAGAAGGTGTTCCTCCTCGGCCACAGCATGGGCGGTGGCGTGGTCGTGTCGTACCTGGTGATGCGCAAGCCGGAGCTCGACGGCGCGCTGTTCAGCGGCGCCGCGATGCTCGGCCCGCGGCGGGCGCCGAAGCCTGGCGAGCAGCCGCGTTCAGGCCCGCTCCCGGCCAGCACCATCTCGCGCGATCCCGCCATCGTCGCCGCCTACGAGAACGACCCGCTCGTCTACCGCGGCGCGCCGAACCCGAAAGCGGGCGAGGCCTCGGCCGAGGCGTTCTCGCGCGTGCAGGCTGAGATGGAGTCGATCACGATGCCGTTGCTGATCATGCACGGCACCGATGACCTGCTCGTGCCCTACCAGGGCAGCGAGACGTTCTATGCCCGGGCCGGATTCGAGCGATAAGACGCTCAAGCTCTACGAGGGCCTCTACCACGAGATCCTGAACGAGCCCGAGCGCCTGCAGGTCCTCGCCGACGTCGTCGAATGGCTCGACGCCCGTTCCCCGGAGGCGGCCGCATGAAGACGGACTTCTACGAAGCTGATCCGTTCGGCGGCAGCAAGGGCGAGCACTACGTCACGATCGACTCCGACTACCGCTGGGAGAAGGGCGACGAAGTCTGGATCGACAACGCCGGCAAGCGCACGAAGATCCGCATCACGTGGGTCAATGTGACGGTGAAGGACGGCGTGGTGTCGCGCGAGTTGCTGGGATTGAAACTGTAGTAGGGGCGGGCGGTACCGTCGCGGATCGGCGAGGTCGACGATGCCAACCCGGCCCAATTTCGCGAACCCGTCGACTAACCCCTAACCGTGCCATCCAGTGGCGGCAGCCCCAGGGCACGTACCACCCAGGGCAGCGCCGTCGACAGCTGTTCTCGCTGCACCCGCCGCACAAACGGTGCATCTGGGATGTCCGGCAGGCCTGCCCGGGAGGCGAAAAACCCTGCGATGAGCGCTGCGAACACGTCTGCAGGCGGCGCGACGTCTTCGGGGGCTGGGCCGCCTTCGAACTCGAGACTCGGTAGCCAGAACGCGACATCGAGGAGCGCATTGGCGACGCAGGCAAGGTTCCAGTCGACGATCAGCGTTCGCTCCCCGGCGAAGCAGACGTTGTCGCTGCGGATGTCGAGGTGCAGCAGGTCCGTGCCGTCGATCGGGGCGTTGGCCTCGGCATCCAGTAGCGCGGGCAGAGCATTCGCGAGCCACGCTGCGGAGCACATCCGGAGCGAGAGGAACGGCGCCGGGTCGGTCGCCACGGTCTCCCACCCGCCATCCATTGCCCCGAGCTCGCGGAGCGTCGGCGTGCCGTCCGGCAGGGGCGTCGCGGCTACCTCGGCGAGGGCGTGCAGAACGCCGTCGACGCGTTCCCGGTTCCATGGCGGTGGCCAGGCGGCGCGGGAGAGGTCTTCGAGCGCGAGGATCGGCCGGCGCCCATCGTCGTCCCAGCCGAGCAGACGGGCGAGATACGCGCCGCCGACGTGCGAATAGAATCGGTGTTCGCGCCGAAGCCACTCGCTCGTGGCGTCGGTCGTGCCCGCCTTCAGGAAGGCGGACGTGCCGTCGGCGAATGTGGCGACCCAGCGGGCGGCCGGCGTGTACCCGCCGGTGGTTCGGCGCCAGCCTCTCGTGGGCCGGCCGAACATCGCCTCGACTCGCGCTACGAACGAGGCGCCGGGCTGCATCGTGTAGGTCCCGGTCACGCCGGCCCCTCAATCGTCGGCGGCGTCGTCGCTCTCGGCCACCCCTGTTGCGCTGCGGCGGGCGGGGATCTCCTTGGCCACCTCGCGCAGCGTGTCGAGGACGCCGTTCTGGACGGCGTCGCGGGCGGCACGAATGGCGCTGAAGACGGCGCGCGCGTTTGAACGTCCGTGCCCGATGACGGTCACGCCATCGACGCCAAGGAGCTGGGCGCCGCCGTACTCGGTGTAATCCAGCCGCCGCTTCACTTTCCGTAGCTCCGACATCAGGATGAGGCCGGCCGCGCGGTTCCAGGGGGTGAGCTCGACGGCTTTACGCAGTTCGCCGAACATCAGCTCGGCCATGCCCTCGGCGGTCTTAATCACCACGTTGCCCGTGAATCCGTCCATCACGGCCACGTCTGAAGTGCCCTTCGTCAGGTCCTTGCCTTCGACGTTGCCGATGAAGTTCAGGCGGCTCTTGCGAAGCGCTTCGTTGACTTCCAGCGTCAGCTGATTGCCCTTGGAGTCCTCTTCGCCGATCGACAGGAGCCCCACCCGCGGACGCGGCATCTGGAACATCCGCTCCATATAGGCGGCGCCCATGTACGCGAACTGCACGAGGTGGATCGGCCGGCAGTCCGCGTTCGCGCCCACATCGAGCAGCATGGTCACTCGGTCTTCGCCGGTGGGAAAGACGGTCGCGAGGGCCGGGCGCCCGATTCCACGAATTCGGCCCAGCGTCAGCAGGGCAGCGGCCATGGCCGCGCCGGTGTTTCCAGCCGTGACGAAGGCGTCGGCCTCCCCGGCCTTCACGAGCCGGAGGCCCACGTTGATGGAGGCGTCGGGCTTCGCCTTGATCGCGTCCGTCGGGTGCTCGTCCATCTCGATGACTTCGCGTGCCTCGACGAAGCGAAGGCCGGGAATCTCGGAGGTGCCCTGCAGCTCGGCGCGGATGGCGTCGAGTTGCCCGACGAGCGTCAGTTCCACGCCGAGGCCGCCCAGCGCCATGAGCGCGCCCGCGACGATCTCGCCGGGGGCGTTGTCTCCGCCCATGGCGTCGACGACGATCCTGGCGGTCATCCGGCTTCCTTCCGCGCGATCACGATCATGCGCTCACTTTCGGTCGTTAGCGGACCAAGATCATAGTCACCGTAAATGTCGACCTGCGCCAGCCCGGCCGCGTCGAGCAGGTACTCCAGTTCGAACCGGTAGACGTAGCGCAGCTGGTGGTCGCTCTGCCAGCGACGCACTGTGCCATCGGATGCCGTGCGTTCGTAGGTCACACGGAGCCAGCGCGTTTGGGCTGCGAGGTCATCTTCGTGGACCTGCCATGCGTCGAAGGGCTCGCCATCTTCGGTTTGGCCGCTGAATGTCAGCAGCGGCTGGCCGTTCGTCGTCGGATCGAGCCACAGCGCCGGCCCCGGGACGTCGAGCGCAAGCAGCCCGTTGAAGTGCAGCGCATCCCCCAGCGCGCGCAGCCAGGCCAGTTGCTCCTCGCCGTCGGCGCAGTAGAGGAAGACGTCGGCGGGCAGGATCGCGAGGCCGTACTTCTCCCGCTCCAGCGCGAGGTCGGTCAGCCGTCCCTCGACGAACTCCACGTCGAGGCCGAACTCGTCGTTGCGCCTGCGCGCGCGTTCGAGCATCGCGGCCGACGCATCGATGGCGACGACCGTGTGGCCCGCCCGCGCCAGCTCCACGGCGATGCGTCCTGTGCCGGTGCCCACCTCCAGGACGGGCCGGTCTGTCCGGCCGGCAAACGACAGCCACAGGCCGACGTCCTCGCGATGGCCGTCGTGGATGGCGTCGTAGAAGCGCGCGTCGATTGCGTACGGGTCGCCGGGCATGCGAGCGAGCGTAGGCGCGCCATCCCGAGCCGGCAAGGTTCAACCGCCTCCGGGGCCGCGTTCGCGCTCCGCGCTCAGCAGGCGGCTCAGCATGAGGTGCTCGCGGTCGCTGTAGGTGACGTTCGCCGGCACCATCGCCGATGCGAGCGCGTTCGTCGCCGACTTCGTGAGCGCGAGCGACATCGGGTCCTTGGCGAGCAGCTTCGAAGCCAGCTCACGGGCGCGGGGCAACAGCTCGGCGTCCGGGACGACGTGGTTGAGGAAGCCCCAGCGCAATGCGTCGTCCGCGCTGAAGCGGTCGCAGGTCATCACGAGCTCCTTCGTGCGCGCCGGGCCGAGTTCGCGCATCAGCCGTGGGAGCGCGTTCCACGTCAGCGGGATGTCGAGGTCGACCTCCGGGATCGAGAACCATGCGGACTGCGCCGCGAGGCGGATGTCGAGACACGCCAGGAAGACGACGGCCCCACCGATGGCCAGCCCGTTGACGGCGCCGATGGTGACCTGGTCCAGTCCCTCAAGCGCGGCCGCGGTCCGGTTCCCGACGCTCGATTGCAGCCGCTCCTGTAGCACCGACCGACTCGCATAGCGCCCGGGCAGCGGCGATCCGCCGCCGCTCGTCGGGCGTCGCCCGAGGTCGGCGCCGGCGGAGAACGCCCGCCCGGCACCGGTCAGGATGACGACTCGTGCCTCGGCGTCGTCCTGCAGGTCCCGGCAGGCCTGCTGGAGGTCCCGGTGCATCGCGCCGCTGATGGCGTTGAGCTTGTCGGGACGGTTCAGCGTGATCGTCACGAGCCCCGGGAGTTCGGGGTCGCGCTCTATCTGCAGCGTCTCCATCGACTCCCTCCCGGGCGACGTCTTCGCCACGGTGCGCATATTGCTCCCTCGCCGGGCCGGCGTCATTGCGAGGACATGGCCTCACGCCCTCGAGAGGCTGGCCTGACGGATGGTAATGTGAGTAGCCACATGAAGACGACGATCGAGATCGCGGATCCGCTGCTTGCGGAAGCGAAGCGCGCCGCCGCCGAGGACCACACGACGCTGCGCGCGCTGGTCGAGGCGGGCCTCCGGCAGAAGCTCGCCGAGCGGAAGAAGCCCAAGACGTTCACGCTCGGCGACTTGAGCATGGACGGAGACGGGCCCACTCCCGAATGGGAGAACGGCCACCTGGGAAGAAAAGAGGGAGCTCATCTACGCTCGCTAGGGGCGGACGTCGCGCGCGTAGTCGCGGCCGCCGCGGACGGTGACGCGCATGATCGCGCCTGCGCGGGAGTCGTCTTCGACGAGCTCGATGACGCCGGCGGCGATGTCGTCGGCGGTGAGCATGCCGCCGACTTGCTTCGCCATCTCCTCCATGCGCTCCTCGCCGCCACGCCGCACGAGCGGCGTGTCGGTGAACGACGGGCAGATGGCGTTGACGCGGATGCGGTCTTCGAGGGCGAGGTAGGCAAGGGAGCGCGTGAAGTTGATGATGCCGGCCTTGGTGGCCGCGTAGACGGGCGAGCCTGGCATCGGCAGCAGGCCGCCCATCGAGGCGGTGTTGATGACCACCCCGCCCTGGCCGGTGCGCCGCATCTCGCGGACGGCGATGCGCGTGCCATCGATCATGCCGGTCAGGTTGATGTCGATCATCGTCTGCCAGGGGCCGGGCTCGTCGGCGAAGAGGTCCTCGCCGCCGATGCCGGCGTTGTTGTAGGCGATGTCGAAGCGTCCGAAGTGTTCGAGTGCGCAGGCGAACGCGCCGGCGATGTCCTCGGTCTGGGTTACGTCGCAGTGGCGGAAGACGGCGATGCCGCCGGCCGCACCGATGGTGTCGACGGTCTCGGCGCCGCCGGCGGCGTCCATGTCGGCGACGATCACCTTCGCGCCGGCCTTCGCGAGGGCGATGGCGCTCGCCCTGCCGATACCCGATGCCGCGCCCGTTACCACTGCCGACTTGCCTGTGATCTCCATGGTCATGCCTCCCGCGCGGTGCGCACGCGCGTATGTTTTCGGCCCCCTACGATAACGCCGGCCGGCGGGGACGGCTCGCCCGGCGCGGTGTCCATCGAAATTCGTGAATCGGGAATCGCCTCATGCCCATCTTCGCCGTCGGCGACAAGGTCCCCCGCATCCATCCGAGCGCGTTCATCGCGCCGACCGCGACGATCGTCGGCGATGTCACTGTCCACGAGAATGCGTCCGTCTGGTACAACGCCGTCGTGCGCGGCGACACGTCGTACGCCGTCATTGGGCCGGGCGCGAACATCCAGGATGGCGCCGCGGTGCACGGGCGCGCAGGGCTGCCGGCGCTCATCGGGCGCGAGGCTTCGGTCGCGCACAACGCCATCATCCATGGCGCCGAGATCGGCGAGCAGGCGCTCATCGGGAACGGCGCGCAGGTGCTGGACGGGGCGAAGGTGGGCGCGCGCTGCCTGATTGCGGCAGGATCGGTCGTGCTGCCGGAGATGGTCATTCCCGACGGGATGCTTGCCGCGGGCACGCCGGCGCAGGTGAAGCGGTCGATTCTCGGCGGACCCTCGGAAGAGTGGGTGACGGGCAACCCCGGACGGTATGCGCGGCTGGCGGTGGAGCACCGGGAAGGCGTGCGGGAGCTGGCGCGGGAGGATGTGGAGGCGCCGTAGGGGCTGCCCTCACCCCCCGGCCCCCTCTCCCGACTTCGCGGGAGAGGGGGAGATTGCTGCGACCGCAGCGAGGGTGGGGCTCCGACTTGAAAAGTGCGCTCTTCGCGGGGCGCGAAAGCCGTGGGCGGTTCGGAGGTCGAGGGTCGCGCTTTTTCCCCACGGTTCCACCGCGGTTCACCGCGGTTCGACCGCGGTTCCGACGAACCTTCACCGCGGTTCGCGGGAACCGTGGACCGCGGTTTGTGGAACCGTGGAGCCGGCGCGCCGGCGATGCCTGGCGGGCACGGGTGGCGGCTCCAACGAGCTGTGGATCCGGGCGAGCGCAGGCCGCTCCTTCCAGTCGCGGCAATGACTCGGCGTGGGATGCAGACGGCATTTGGGTACGATGGCATGCCGGGAGGCGAAGTCCGAGGGGAGGGTGGCGCGATGAGCTGCCATCGATTCGACGACGTAATCTTCGTTATCGGGTAGTGACCTTTCTGATGGCCGCTGGTAGCGTCGCGGAATGGAGCGCGACACCCCCGGCGCGTTCGAGCATGCGGCGCAGAACCACGAGCGGCTGACGGCGCGGCAGGTCACGGTCCTTGAGCTCGTCGCTCGCGGGCAGACCAACCGCGAGATCGGCGAGGCCCTGGGCCTGACGCTGGACGGCGCGAAGTGGAACGTGAGCGAGGTGCTCACGAAGCTGGGACTTTCGAGCCGCGAGGAACTGGCTGCGTACTGGAAGTGGCGGGAGCGTCGGAACAGGCTGTTGAGGCGGGCCGCGCGTGGCCTCGTGTCCCTGTCTGCTTTCAAGTTCGGCGGCGCCGCGTTCGCGGGCGGGACGGCGATCGTCGTGGCGCTGGTCCTGTTTCTGCCGCTGGGGGGTGCACGGTCGGCCGGTGACCGCCAGGACGGTTCCTTCCACATCGAGGCTACAGTCACCGTCTACGACCATGCGCGCGCCTCTGCTGCCAGCACGACGGCGGGGCCGCCACAACGGGTGCGGCAGGCGACGGCAGTGCGCTGGCGGTATTCCGACGGCTCGCACGCGCGGTGGGAGCTCGAGACCATCGCTCCGGCTACTCCAGTACGGCGAAACCACGACGTACATCGCGAACGGTCCCGAGCAGTGGATGTACGACGATAGCGGGGGCGAGCCCTACCATGCGCCGCTCACACCAGGCTCCAACCAGTCGCGGCACATTGGGCCGCTGATCCAGTTCGGGCCAATCGATTCGCCCGACCTCGACTCGTGGTTACGGACGCTTCGCGGCTACGACAACTCCGCCGGCCACGCCGAGGTCGTCGGACAGGACATCATCCTCGGGCGTCCGGTTGTGGTCATTGAGTACGGCCACGAGAGCGACTATGACGCCGGTGGCGGCGTGCGCTACTCAACCGGCCTCGGGCGGATGTGGGTCGATCCCGATCGCATGCTCATCCTCCGAAACGAGACCGATAGCGGACGCTTCGTGGCGCAGGTGACCGCGCTCGACTGGGAGCCCTCGTTCTCCGACGGTCAGTTCCTCTTCCAGGCGCCGGCCGGCGTCACCCCTGCCGCCACTTTGCCCACCTCGCCGACTCTCCCCAACCCGCACGACTCGGCAGCCCGCCTTTGGCCCGCCTACCCGCGGGCTGGCTATGTGCCTGAGGGAATGTCGCTGACGAGCACGCGGCTCCAGCAGGCGGCCGTCGGCGCCGTCGATGTGACCCTGGACTACGGCTTCGACGGCAGCGGCGGCTCCCCCGCGTTCACGATCGAAGAACACGTGCGCGCCGACGGGGTCCCGCCGCCTCTCGTTACCAATGACGCGACGACCGTCGCCGGACACCTCGCGTATCGCGCGGCCCTGGGCACAACGCACACGCTCGCGTGGGCGCAAGACGGCTTCGCGATCGTTATCAGTTCGGACACGCTGCCGCCGGAAGACATGGAGCGGATCGCGGGTTCGATGACGGTTCAGTAGTGCGAAACGATCCTGCCGCGGAGATGGGTGCGAATGGCGGAGTCCAGCGACGCCGGGCGTCGCGGCCCTCAACCCCGGCCCTTCTCCCGACGAACGGGAGAAGGGAGACGGCTGTGATCCGGGCACCGTTCTTCGTGGCGCGGTACTGAGCGGGCCGTTAGGCGCGGAGATGCGTCCGGAAACGGTGTCCATCAGCGTGGCCGGGCGGCGCGGCCCTCAACCCCGGCCCTTCTCCCGACGAACGGGAGAAGGGAGAAACGGCTGTGATCCGGGCACCGTTCTTCGTGGCGCGGTACTCAGCTGCCCCGCAAGCACGGGCAGCCGACTGTGCCTACGAAGTGGCCCACCCAAAGTAGCCCCGATGCCACTCCGACCGACAGCGCATCTGGCCCATCGTGGGCGGTGATTGTGAACCAGCCGCCGTCGAACATCTCGTCGCCAGCGTTGACGTGTGTTCGTTCGAGCGGTTTGCCGCAGCCCTGGTCGCTGCTGTTCGGAGTGAATACGACCTCCTCAGTTGAGCCAGTGGGCGAGAATCGCCCGATGCCTGCTGTGTCGCAGGTGGCCCACCCATCGGTCGGCGCTTTCAGCGGCGATGTGGCGCGCCAGACGGCGTGGCATGGCGACGGCGGCGCTTCGTAGTCGCAGGCCGTGAACGCAATGTCAGCGGTCCCGAGTGCGGCGGCGAAGGGAACGAATCCGAGTGCCGGGTTGTTGAACGACAGGAGTTCACCGGTGAACTCGTCCAGCAGGGCAGTCGGCGGGGTTGGCGTCGTCGCGATGAACAGCTCGCCCGACGGGCTGACGTCGACGTGCCAGAGCGTCGCCGAATCAAGTGTGGTCGCGGCCTGGAGCATGAGGACGGGCGCACCGCCGTTGTCGTTGTAGAAGGCGACGGAGTCCCGGGAGCCGGGCACCAGGTGCGTGTGTTGGTCGGACGCCCATATCGAGAGCGTCAAATCGACGCCACCAACCCTTGCCCTGAGCGAGGCCTGGTAGTCCGATGCGCTGTTGCTCCAGGTGATACCGGCACCGCCGTCCATTTGCACCACGCCCGCGCCGGCCAGGGTGACAACCGTGAGCGTTTCACGAGCATCGACCGACGCGACCGCGTCGTAGGCGTGATTCCCAACGACGAACATCCGCCCCACGTCGTACACCTGCCGGCCGTCCACCTGTGCGCCCGGTGGGCTTGGTGCTACCGGCACTGGCGTGACGGCGGCCAACTGAGCGGCGGCGGTTGCGCGAGAGCCCTCCAGCGTGCCGCTATCCGCCGAGAGGGTTGGGGGCCGTGCCGGAACGGCTGTGCCTGAAGCGCCGCGCGTGACGATCCAGCCGCCAAGGAGGACGACGCACAGGACCGCGATGCCGCCGGCGATTGCCAGAGGATGTCCCCGGCGTGCAAGTGGTCGTCGCTCGGCCGGTGCGGCGGTCGCGCCTTCGTGCGCGCGACCTGGCTGCCAATCGCGCAGCTCAGCGCGGCTCTCCACGGCAAGCTTTGCCTGGAGCCGCTCGATGCGGGCCTTCACCTCGCCTGTGGGGAGGCCGAGGCGGACGGCGATCTCGGCGTCCATGCGGCCGTCGCGGATGAGGGCGAGGAGGGTCTGCTCGGGGTCGGAGAGGCCCGGCGCTGGGGTCTTGTCGTCGTTCGCTCCGTCCGCCATGCGGGGAGTGTACTCCGGCGACAGGAACTGTCCGCGCGTCCGGTAAACTCGCGGCATGCCCGCGAAGCCGACGGCCCAGGAGCTGCGCCGCGCCCACGACAGGCTGCGCGCGCTCGCGCGCCAGCCCGGGGAACAGGCGGCGTTCGCTCTCGAGCTCTTGCCCGGCACGCGCGACGTCAACCTGCTGACGTCGGTCCTGGCGGTGCTCAAGCAGGGCCCGCAGGTAGCAGCTCACGACCACCTCGTCGAGCTCTACCGCTATCTGGATGACAGCCCGGACCGGCGCGATCGGGGTGGCTATCTGCGCGTGGGCGTCGTCGATGCGCTTCGTCACATCGCCACGAGCAGCGACTCGGAGCTGTTCGAACGCGCGGTGATGACGTACGAGAAGTCGGTGCAGGAGGTGGGCGCGCCGGCGCTGCTGCGGGCGGCGGCGATCGTGGCGCTGAACCAGGTGAACGAGGACCTGGCGGCGTACCACGCGGTCCGGCTCATCTCGGAGGTCGACTCGACCTCGCCGATGACCGGTGAGCCGGCGCGGTCGGCGGCGATGGTACTCGGCGCGATGGGGCAGGGACTGCTGCTGTATTCCATCGCGCTGTCCAGCGCCGGCGGCCACGACTTCCTGCGGCCGCGGCTTCATCCCGAGGTGCTGGCGGAAGCGGTGCGCGCGCAGGTCGATCTGCCGTCGCAGTTGCTCGGCTCGTTACCGCAGACGGGCGAAGGGGTCGGGCTTGCGTGGATCGACCTGCTCGTCACGCACGCTGACGCGGAGGCGTGCGCCAGGCACATGGCGACGCTGCTCCGCGCGAGCCGGGACGACGACGAATACCGTTACGCCGCGACATCGGCCATCGCCAGCCGGCGGATGCCGCTCGTGCAGGCGGTGATCGATGCCGCGAACACGGAGACGCGCGGCTCGCGGCTGGCGATCCTCGTCGACGTGCTGCCGTTAGCAGAGGGGCAGGTGGACACGCGCGAGATGGTGCGGGCGCTCCGGGAGCGCGTGGGCTCGGGGCCTGCGGAAGATTAGTCGCACCTGGTAGTCGCGCCCCACTGCGGGCGCGGGCCTACGAACCCACGCCGGCCGTTAGAATCGGCCCATGGGCTGGGATGGGCCATTCCCGAGAGCGACCAGGCTTCCGGCCGACGCATACCGCAACCGCGAGACTGTCTTCCACGTCGTGCTTCGTGCTGTGCCTAACACGGTTCCGTTTCGGGGCGGCGTCGGCGCAGCGGTGTGGCGTGCCGTGTTGGCCGAACGGGATCGAACCGCCATCGAACTCATCGCCGCCTGCCTGATGCCAGACCATCTGCACAGCATTGTTCAGCCGCGCGAACGCGGAGTACTGGAATGGATCGACGGGTTCAAATCGTTTACGACTCGCGAAGCGCGAGTGGCTGGAGGCTCGGCGTTCCTGTGGCAGCCGAGCTTCTACGACCACCGGATGCGGGACAGCGCCGACTTCGAGTTCGCGCTCGCATATCTGCGACGGAATCCCGTCGCCGCGGGACTGGTCGGTGACGAGGCCGAGTGGCCCTGGCTTTGGTGGTCGGAGGCGTTGCCGTCTTCGTAGGCCGGCGCCCGCCGTGGGGCGCGACTAGCGGGTTGCCGGGGGTCGTCGGTTTCGGGCTGGCTGGTGCGAGCTTGTGGGCGGGTTCTAACGGCCAGCGATTCTTCGTCGGCCCGCGCCCGCAGTGGGGCGCGACTACCGGGTTGGGCCGTGCCCCGCCGTGTTGTGCCGTTAGGCGGTCGCGGGCAACAACTCGCTGCGCTTCGCTTCGTACTCGGCGACCTTGTCCGACTCGAGCATTGTGAGGCCGATGTCGTCCAGGCCTTCGAGCAGGCAGCGGCGTACGAAGGGGTCGATCTCGAATGTGCGCGAGAACGAGCCGTCTGCGGTCGAGACGGTTTGGGTGGCGAGGTCGACGACGAGCTCGGAGCTGGGGAGCTCCTCCGCGCGGGCGATGAGGTGCTCGATGTCTTTCTGGGGCAGGACGACGGTCAGGAGGCCGATCTTCGCGCAGTTGTTGCGGAAGATGTCGGCGAAGGAGGGCGCGATGATCGCCTTCAGGCCCAGGCCCTCGAGCGCCCAGGGCGCGTGCTCGCGGGAGGAGCCGCAGCCGAAGTTCGGGCCTGTGAGGAGCACCGGCGCGCCGTCGTATGCGTGGTTGTTGAGGACGAAATCCGGGTCCTTGCGCCACTGCTCGAAGGCGAACTCACCGAAGCCCGTGCGCTCGATGCGTTTCAGGTACTGCGCCGGGATGATCTGGTCGGTATCGACGTCGGCGCGATTGAGCGGGATCGCGCGGCCCTTCACGGTCTCGAACTTCTCCATGCGTGTTGCCCTACTTCCAGCTGCGAATGTCGACGAAGTGGCCGGCGATGGCGGCAGCGGCGGCCATCTGCGGGCTGACGAGGTGCGTGCGTCCGCCGCGGCCCTGGCGCCCCTCGAAGTTGCGGTTCGAGGTCGAGGCGCAGCGCTCGCCGGGGAGGAGGATGTCCGGATTCATGCCGAGGCACATGGAGCAGCCGGCTTCGCGCCACTCGAACCCGGCGTCCTTGAAGATGGTGTCGAGGCCTTCCTGCTCTGCCTGCGCCTTCACGAGTCCGGAGCCGGGCACGACCATCGCATGGACGGTCTTCGCCACCTTCTTGCCGCGCACGACATCGGCCGCCGCGCGCAGGTCTTCGATGCGTGAGTTGGTGCATGAGCCGAGGAATACGCGGTCGAGGTTGATGTCCTGGATGGCGGTGCCGGGCTTGAGGTCCATGTAGACGAGCGAACGCTCGGCAAGCTCGCGGGCGCCGGCGTTGGCCGCCGACGCCGGGTCGGGGACGCGGCCGGTAACGTTGACGCTCTGCGCGGGTGTCGTGCCCCATGTCACGCATGGCTCGATCTCGCCGCCGTCGAGCGTGACGTTGGTGTCGAACTCCGCGCCTTCGTCTGTCACGAGGTCGCGCCACGCGTCGAGCGCGCGCTCCCAGTCGGCGCCTTTTGGCGCGAACTTGCGGCCCTCGACGTAGGCGAAGGTCGTGTCGTCGGGGGCGACGAGGCCGGCGCGGGCGCCGCCCTCGATCGTCATGTTGCAGACGGTCATGCGGCCTTCCATCGAGAGGCCGCGGATAACGTCGCCGCGGTATTCGATGACGTGTCCCACACCGCCCGACACGCCGATCTTGCGGATGATCGCGAGGATGACGTCCTTGGCGGTCACGAACGGGTGGAGCTCGCCGGTCACCTCGACGGACATGGTCTTCTGCTTCGCCTGCGGGAGGGTCTGCGTGGCCAGCACGTGCTCGACTTCGGAGGTGCCGATGCCGAAGGCGAGCGCTCCGAGGGCGCCGTGCGTGGCCGTGTGGCTGTCGCCGCAGACGATGGTCATGCCTGGCTGGGTAAGCCCCTGCTCGGGGCCGATCACGTGGACGATGCCCTGGCGCACGTCGCTCACGCCGAAGAGCGGAACGCCGAACTCTTCGCAGTTCTTGCGGAGCACCTCGACCTGCTGGACGGAGAGCGGGTCGGTCCATGGTTTGTCGCGGTCGATGGTGGGGACGTTGTGGTCGACGGTGGCGAGGGTGAGGTCGGGCCGGCGAACCTTGCGTCCGGCGATCCGCAGGCCTTCGAATGCCTGCGGCGACGTCACCTCGTGCACGAGATGCAGGTCGATGTAGAGGAGGTCTGGTTTGCCCGCCTCGCTGCGGACAACGTGGTTGTCCCAGATCTTCTGGGAAGTGGTGCGCGCTTGTGCCATCAGGCGAAAACTCCGTCCGGGCGTGCTGCCCGGCGATCGATTATGGAAGTGTAAGGGTATCGCAGGGCGGTCTCGAACGCATGCCTCAGCGGATGAGGCGGGCCTTCTCGCGGACTTTGCGTGGCCGCTTCGGGGCCTCCTCGGGCTCCACCAACTCGCCGAGGGCGGCGCGCGCGAAGCTCAACATCGAACCAACGCCGTGCGACGGCTGGAGCTTCACGGGGATGCCGCTCGCCTTCGCCTCTTCCAGGACGCGCCCACTCGCTGCATGACCGATGCAGCTCGTGTTAATGATGATCAGGTCGGCGGCGCCCGATGCCAGGGCGAGCGAACGGGCGCCGTTCCTGGCTGCCTGGGGATCGAGCCACTCCACTCGCAGCTTCCAGGTATCAGCCAGCACGGGCAGCGACTGCTTCTTGAGCCACTCGTGTCCCCCCACGACCACGAGCCGCTTCCCGGTGATGTCGGGGAAGTTCGTTTCGGTGGTGGGCTCGATGCCGCGGCGTTCGAGCAGCGTCCGCAGGGGGAGGTCGACCTGCGGGTAGACGAGGGCGACGCCCTCGAGCTCTGCGACAGGGTCGTCCGGATCGTTAGGGGTCCGGGCGTTGTTGGCCGCGACGAGGTGTTCCAGGGTCTCCTCGAAGGGCGCGCCGTCTTCGAGCAACGCTTCGAGCAGCAGAACGAGGCAGGCGATGCGCAACGGCTTCGGCCCGGCTTGCAGGCGCGACGCCAGCGTCCGGAGCTCCGTCCGTGCGCCTTCGTCCTGCAGTTCCCGCACCAGCCGGTCGAAGGCCTGGCGCATGTCCTGGTCATGGCCGGCTTCGAGCGATTCCTTGAGCGCGCGGCGATACACGGTCTTTCGCTGGTCGCGGCTAAAGCGCTCGGCCCCGGGGAAGGCGCCGTCTTCGATCGTGGCTGCGAGTTCGTTCAGCAGGTTGTCGGCCTTTGGGCTCTCGACAAGCACGTCGAGGAGGTCGATCACCTGCGTCGCCGGGTCGCTGACGCCTCCGGTGCGAAGCGCCGGAACGATGACGTTTTCCGCGATAGCGCGGCTCAGGCTACCGGGGCCACCGCTGTCCTGCACGAAGACGTCGAGCAAATGAGGCGCCATGCGCGTGAGCGTCTGCATCTGGAGCGTCTGGATGTACCCGGGGAAGTGGGACACTACGGCGCGCTGGCCGAGTGACGCGAGCGGGAACGCTGCGAGGAACTCGGCGTAGCGCCGGCCGGGCATGTTCGGGGTCACCAGCCGCACGAGCGCGCGCCGCTGGGCCAGCGTGGCGCAATCTGACGGCGCCTGCGCGAGCACCACGAGACAGGAGAGTGCCGCGTCCGCGGCAAGGCCGGGCTCGACGCGTTCGAGCTGGCCGGCACGGGAGATGAGCAATCGCACGTCAGCTTCGAGGGTTTCCTCGTCGGCGCGCGGCCACTGGCCAATCCACTCTTCGACGCACTTCTCCTTTAACAGGACGTTGGCGAAGAGTATCGCCGCGAAGGCAAAGCTATCGTCGGGGAGGGTGGCGTCGCGGAGGACATCGGCGACGCGCTCGGCGGCCATCCAGGTGCCGCTCCGCGCAATGCCGAGCAGGTGCGCGATGCGGCAGTAGCCGCTCACGCCCGGCGAGATCCGCCGGAGCACAGGGTCGTTAACGAGGAACTCGAGGCGATCGCGCGCGGCCTTGGAGCCGATCATCTCGTCGCGGAAGCCGGCGTCTTTGGCGAGTTCGCCGAGAAGCGCTTCTCGGAAGTCGTCGGCCGAGGCGATTGGCGACTCGGGTCCGCACTCGGCCGTGAGCAGGCCGAATACGGCCCGCAGATAGGCATCGTTCGCGGCTGAGGTCACGTCAGCGTCGGTCGCGCCGTCGCTTCGTCCGAGGCTGCGGCGGAGGTGCGTGAGAGCCTGGTCGAAGTCGCCCGCCCCGGCCGCCGCAACCCCGGCGACGGCGCGGACGTCGGCATCGCTGCCTGCTTCGGACGTCTGGAGGAGGCGATTGGCGCGTTCCAGCGACGCCGTCGGGTCTGTTGCCGCCAGATCGAGGAGTTCGCGCACGTCGTCGGTCGCGGCCGGTTCGGCTCCGGCCGGCGGCGGCTCCGCGTTGTGGTCTTCCTGCGCCGGCTGATCGCCGGAGCCGACCGCTCCGGGCGCTGCTCCGGCGAGGACCTCGATCATTGCCGTGAGGCGGTCGACCGCCGCCGCGAGCCGTTCGACCTGCAAGGCGAGGGGCGCCTCGTCGGTCTGGTCGACTGACGGGGCGCTGCCGTTGCGGTCCGTGGCAACGACAGTCGGTGGAGGCTCCGTTCGCGCGGTTGCGGCGTGGACCAAGCGCTCGGCGCTACGGTCTTCGTCGATGCGGCGCAACGAGATGAACGTTTCGACAGCTTCGCTCACGACGAGCAATGGGCCGAACCGCTCGCGCAGTATCTCGAGGGCGAGTGGGAACGCTGGCACGAACCAACAGCGCTGCGCGGGCGACCAGCGGTAACCGGGGACCAGCTTCACCAGCTCCTTGTCGGCGATGCTGCAGGAGACGGCCAGTTGCGCGCCGTCGAGCTCCACCCGGGCGTCGTTCTGGGCGGAGCCGTAATCGCGCCCGCGCGCTTCCTCGACCTCGAGCGCGAGGTCTTCGCTCGCGGTCCAGCCGCCCGTCCCAAAGACACGATCAAGCGCCAGCACAGCCCCGGCCTGGCGCGGCAGCGTCCAGCGGCGCTGCTGTGGGTGGTACCGGTGCCCGGGGATGCGCCGGACGCCGGGCACATCCCCGGGTGCAGCGGTGGCCAGGTAGCGCGTCTCGTCCGCGTCGATGGTCAACATGTGGCCCGAACCCTAGCACGCGGGGGGCGCGCCGGGCATTCGGAACTTCCCGCGTTGTTCTAACCGCGCTCTTATGGCTTCGCTTGACGGGCTGCGGTATTGTTACGTTGCATCCACTGAAATGGTCAGGCAGTGGACATCCCGTAGACGAAAGGGTAGCCGGGATCTCCTCCGCAAGGGGCACGACGTGGGTAACCGCGATCACGCAAAGCCACGGGTCCAGACCAGGACAGCCGGGCTGCCGGAAGAACCAGCAAGGACTCAGTCCGCTGGCCCGATCACGCGAATGACCACCTGCACACGCCTCCTCTCCGCTTCCGCCGCCATCCTTCTTGGCGCCTTCGCTACGTTCACCACGACATTCGAGTCCCACGCCGCCCCTGCATTCACTGTCGCAATCACTCCTGTCGCGTCCGTGGCGGCGGTTGGCAGCGAAGGCGTGTTCTCCGTGCACGTCGCGGGCGTCGACGACAGCTACCCGAACCTCCAGTACGACGTGACGGGCGGCCAGATCAGCGGCGTCGTTGCGCTCAACGGCGCCGGCGCTGGCGCAGCCGAGGGCGAAGTCCACGTGGAGCGTGATACGCCCGGCACCGCAACCCTCACGGCGAGCTTTGGTGGCCAGGTGCTCGCGAGCGGCTCCCTGCGGTTCTCAGAGATGGGTGCGGTCTCAGTGACGGTCGCCATCGACGCAGGCCCCGACGCGGCCGCCCGGACATGGCTGTTCGAAGTGACTGATACATCGGGCGCGGTGGTGGACCGTGTGCATGTCGGCACCAGCGGCGACCAGCCGGTGGGAACCGCCGATTCGACGCTTCTGCCGTACGGCTACTACGGCGTTCGCCAGGTGCTCGGTAACGACACGAAGCTCGCCTGCGGCGACGGAGCCTTCTACCAGGTGACGGCGCCAACGTCCGCCGAGACGACGATCCAGCTCGACGGCAGCATCGCGACGGCGCCCTTCAGCATCCACGTCTGCGGTGATGCGCCAAAGCTCAGCATCGACATACCGGTCGACCCAATCCAGCCTGCAGCCGGCGCAGGCACCGTGGGCGACGCCTACCCCGGCGAAACGCCAGTGAACGAGGTGCGCGGCGCCCGGCGCGAGGGCGACCCGCTCCCGCCGAACACGGGCACCGGGATTGCCCAGGCATCGGAGTCACATTCGGATTTCGGACTCATCCTCTTCGGAACGCTTCTCCTACTCGTACCAACGGGCGGTCTGGCCGCCGCCACCGCGGTACGCGCTCGCAGAAGGTAGTCACCTCTCCTACCTTGGTCAGGGGGCAACCCGGGTGCGCGAAAGCCACCCGGGTTAACTCTTATCTGGCTCTGCGCGTTATTGAATTTACAAAGGCACGCTTGACGCTAGAGAGCGTCATCGTCCATAAAGGCTGAGTCCAAGTCGTGGCGGGTGAGTCGAGGCGCCAGCCACGCTCGCGTTTTTGCGCGAATCCGGAACGTCCCGTGACGTCCGGCGGGGTGCGTCCACAGAGTCCTCCTGGGGGCATCTATGGTTCACGCTCGCCGGCGGCTTCTCTTTTCCGCCGCCGTCGTCCTTGTGATAACGCTCCTGGGAGCGGGTGGTAGTTACGGCGTCCGCCTCATACCGCAGGCGGCGCGTGCACAGAACGAGGATGTCAACGTCTCGTGGGACCCCGTGTCCCCTGTCGGTCCCGCCGACCCCACCGACACCGTGAATCCCCCGCGCCTGTACGCCGGAGATCTTTCGCACGTCCTCCCGGCCCGGGGCCTCGACGACCCGCTGGGAACGAACGGCTACTGCGTCACGCTACACACCGGTGGCCTGACGCCGGTCGGCCCGCAGGCGAACCTGGGCTTCACGCTTCTTGGCACGGATCCGATTGATCCGGCGAACCAGCCTGCCACCGTGACAGTCCCGATCCCTGGAACGGTACGGACGACAAACGTGGATGGTCCGGCAAACAACGGCGCACTGACGGGCGTTGCGGGCCCCGCGAACCTGCCGACGGTGAACGGCGACAAGTACTGCATCGTCGCGCGGGCCCCCGTCGGCTACAAGACCTTGCAGGTGATGTGGACGTACCTCGACACGTCCAACATCCAGCACACGGTCATCCTCAATGACCCGACGTTCATCCCGGTGGTCACGGTCACGCTCAAGGGCTCGGCCATCGGCACTGCGGGCCTTGTGTGCACGGTTGGGTGGGATCCGACGTTCCTCACGGGCCATGCTTCGGACAATCCGCCGGTGAGCCCGGGCGCCGCCGATCCCTTGGACGTGGTGGTGCAGGCGGACTGGACGGTGACGGTGATTGTTGCGGGCAGCGCCTCGATCACTTCGATCCAGCGTGATGCCAACGACTCCACGCAGTGGTGTGCGAGCATCACAATCCCGGTCGGTTCGCCTGTGAGCGTCGACGTCTCGTTCACGTTCGACTCCGTCTACAACCGCACGATCCCCGGCGACAACCAGATACACACTGTCTCACTCTCCGACAACGCGCCGCCGAACGACGTGCTCGTTATCCCCGGTAACCTGCAGCTGGCGCACATTGGCGCGAATGGCCAGGTGATCCCGGACCAGGTGTCGCCGCCGCTCGTCATCGGAGCTGTGGAAATCGCTTGCATCCTCGGCAGCGACGCTGCGGACACGCTCAATCCCCAGGACATCTACTTCTCCAACGAGAGCGGTTCGCCGGATGTTGCCTCCGTGGCCGGACTGCACGTGTTCCACGCTGGTCCGGGAGAGACGCCGCCGATATCCGACACTGCCATCAAAGTCGTTGCCGGCACATTGTGCTTTAGCTACACGTCCAGTTCGCCCGGAGAACATGGCATTAGCCTCACGTTCACCGACAACCCCGGCGGGACTCCTACGCAAGTAGCCTGGACGAACGGCGCCCTCGTGGTTCAGTGGAACCGCATCGACGCGACGAAGATGACGACCGGCGGCACGCCAGACAGCCCGGAGGTCACCTTCGGAACGGTTCACGTGACCCTGACGTTTAACGTCGCCGATGCGAGCTTCCTCAGTTCGGATATCAAGGTGACCGAGTTCGTCACTGGCTCGCACCGCTCGCAGGGGAACACCATCTCCGGCGCGCTGGACGGCGTTGTGCTTCAGGCGACGTTGACTGGCGGATGCGGCTACTTCGTAGTGCCAGACAACAGTCAGCCGACGGCAGTGAACGGCCTCTCGGTGGGTGGCCGCTTCGAACTCGCCAATTCGTTTGGGGACGGCGATGGCAACCCGGACGACCTGACGATCAGCATCCTCAACGACCAGCACTGCACGCCGAACCAGACGATCCGCCTCTCTGTGGACGCTTTCTACCCGGGCTCGGCTACACCGGCGCTGCCCACGGAATACGTCGACGTCGTGCTGAACCCGTACATCCCGCCGGCCAAGACGCCGCGCATCGCCTGGGTCGGCGACACGGTCTCGATCTTCTATGCGGTGCGCAGCAACGTCTCGTGCGCCGGCACCACAGTGCA
Source organism: uncultured bacterium (assembly GCA_963832795.1). Taxonomy (GTDB): domain Bacteria; phylum Chloroflexota; class Dehalococcoidia; order Tepidiformales; family Tepidiformaceae; genus CAWHVJ01. Next base: position 47,303 of record CAWHVJ010000010.1, on the reverse strand, counting down.
CTTTGTGCGGCCGAAGAATCAGCGCGGCACGTTCATAGCCGTCGCCCGGCGTGACCATCCTCGGCAACGGTGAAGCCACTGCTGACTTCGGCGCCGGCTGCTCCGCCAGCGTCAACTTTGTTAGCGTCGATCCCGGCGAGGTCGACATCGAGGTGTTCACCGACGAGTCCTTCACGAAGGCCGCGTTCCCGATCTTCTACCTTGCCTTCGAGGACCTGACGCTCAGCGCGACTGACAGCAGCGTTGTCTCGACCACCGGCGAAGTCGACACGGTTGTACGCGGGTGGTTCGTCGGCACCAACCCGTCCGGGCATCCCGCGGTCACCACTCCAGACGGCCGGCGGCTGCCGCAGGACCGGTGGATCCTCCCCGACGACTGGGAGACGCTCTCTGGTAGCGCGACGGGCGTGCGGAACAACTGGGGCAGCCCCGACATGCCGCCGACCAAGGTGACGTTCCTCATGCAGAACGAGTCGGTGGTGAACAACTTCCACACCGGCGTGAAGAATGGCGGTCTGGGCTGGTTCCTGCCGTTCGCGACCGACCGCGACGTTCCCGAGGTGGGCCGGATTCCCGACGCCAACGGCGTGGTGCCCAGGCCGCGCCAGTTCGTCGACCTCAGCGACTCCTCCGGCGTGACCGATGTGCTGACGTTCGGCGACCTGAACCTTTCGTACGAGGGGTGCGCAGCGAACGTCATCAACAGCAACCCGCTGTGCAAGCCACAGGACGTGGTCGGCCACACCACCTATTACGCGGTCGTGGATTACCTCCACGACCCGGGCAAATACCCCCCGATCGCGAGCAATACCGGCACCACCGAGTGGACATGGGACGGGTACAAGGCCGTTACCATCGAGCCCGGCGAGACGCCGCAGTACAAGTACGTCGTCGCTCACCTGCGCGACCGCGACGGGTTCTGCGACGCGGCCGCGTTCAACAACACGCTGGGCATCCAGGTGGAGTTCAATCTCGATGCCGGCGGCGGCGTGATCATCGATGCGCAGGGCCAGCCCTCCACGATCTCGCTGAACCGGCGCTCGGCCATCGTTACGACGTTCGACACGCAGGATGACCTCGGCAACCCGATCAACACGGCCATCGCCAAGCCCGTATTCGACACGACCAACCCGGACGAGTGCCAGGCGTGGATCAAGGTCTCGGACAGCCTGCTCGAGCCGTCGAACGTCATCGTGACGATCGCGGCGCCGCCGGCGCCGGTGCCGGGCGACATCCAGATCACAGGCCTTTCGTGCAACCCGTTCAACGAGAGCGTGACGGTCACGAACAAGGGCACGAACACCGTCTCGCTCGCCGGCTTCGCGATCCGGAGCCTGCCGCACAGTCCCATCGCGCAGGAAGAGCACCTCGGCCTGATCGGGTTGCTGGCGCCTGCCCAGAGCGCCACCTTCCTTGGCGGTCCTGCCGCCCCGGAGAACGGCTGGATACGGAGCGGCGGGCTTGTCTTTGACCAGGGTAACAGCGACTACGCGCGCCTCGTGTGGAACGGCTTCGAACTGGACCGCATGTACTGCAACGGCAACTTCGTGCAGCAGCAGGTCGCCGACCCGCTGCCGCCGGACGGCGAAGGCGTGACCGTGCTCGACGCGGTCATCCCCTTCGGGCAGGAGCGCGAGGTGCCGCTGGTGGCCGGCTGGAACATCATCCCCGCGGGGAGCGCCGACACAGACCTCGCAGGGGCGCTGGCCGGCCATGAGGACGATGTCGCGGCCGTCTATGGATGGGACGCGGAGAACGCGGACTGGCTTGCCTACATCCCCGGCGCGGGCTCTGTCGCGAACACGCTGGACACGCTCAAGGCAGGCGAGGCGTACTGGGTACTGGTTAAGCAGCCGTTTACGCTCATCGTCAAGCGCTAGTGCCCCTAGGGGCCGCGCTGTCTAACCTCGAACGTGGCCCCTAGACCTGTCCAGGTAGTGCAATGAGTCATCGAATTCCCCACCTTCGACGCTGGGCGATAGTTGTGGCGGCAGCCATGTTTGCTGCCACCTTTAGCGCCGTCGCGGTGGCACAGATGCCACCCTCGCCACCGCTGACGGTTTACGGCTCCGTTGGTGACGATGCCGGCGTCATACCGGAAAACGTCAAAGTTGAGGCGTATATCGGCGAAACGCTCTGCGGCTCCCAGGGCGGTACGCAATTTGTTGGCGAGGGCTCTGCTCGAGTCACAGTCTACTGGGTGGTGGTCGTGTCAGCCGAGCAGACGCGGGGCTGCGGGACTGCCAACGCTGAGATACGTATCAAGATCGGCGACCGTTTCGCGCCGCAGACAGCACGGTGGCTCGGCGCCGGGGTCAGCCACGTCGACATAACATTCGGCAGCGCGACACCAGCGCCGATACCGACCGCTACGCCGTCGCCGGTAACCACGCGCGTACCAACGTCGATATCGCAGTCGACCCAGAACGGCACTCCGGTGGCGAGCGCCACCAAACAACCGGCGGGCACCATTCCAGCCGGCTCACCGGGGCGGGATCGCCGTTCCCGACCTCGCAGGGCGGTGTTACCAGCTCGACCTCTGCCAACGGTGGCGGCGGCGGTAGCGGTGGCGGCGGATTCCCGCTGTGGGGCGTGGCCGTGCTCGTGGTTGGCGGAATCGCCGTGCTTGGCGGCTCCGTGGGATACGCAATGTCGCGCTCGCACAAGGACGACGAGGCGGACGATCCGTTTCCGCCCTATACGCCCGACCCTGAGTAACCCGTCGCGGCGGGCCGCACCCGCGATAGACTGACCGCGTGGCGCCCCCGGGTATCGAACGCTCGCTGGAGGAACTGCACGATGCGGCCGAACCGCGTGTCGTGCGGTTCGACCGTGGGGTGGACCTTGCCGGCGCGGTGGCCGTGCTCCCCTCTGCCTTCAACCCGCCGACGCTCGCTCATCTCCATCTCTTGCAGATCGCGAGTGAGGTTACGCCCGGCACGACGGCTGCCGCTCTCCTGACCACGCGCAACGTCGCCAAGGGAGTGTTTGGCGCTGGCCTCGCTGATCGCATCGGCATGCTGCTGCGGCTGCACGCCGAGCAGCCAGAGCTGGCGGTACTGGCGTGCAACGCGGCACGTCTCGTCGACCAGGCCCGTGCGCTGCGGGCCGCGCTCCCGGCAGCCAGCGTGGATTTCGTGGTCGGTCACGACACGCTCGTTCGTCTGTTCGACACCGCGCTACTACGACGACATGGAGGGCGACCTGGACGAGTTCTTCGCCGAGCACCGCGTGATCGCCACCAACCGCGGAGACGCGTCAGTGGAGGCCGTGCAATCGTTCGTGGAAACGGCCGCCTCGGCCTATGCCGATCGCATCATCGTGCGCGAGATCGATGCGCATCCGGCGTCGCTGTCGTCCACGTCGGCCCGCGACGCGGTCTCGGTCGGAGAGCATCCGGTGGCGGTGCCCCACGCCGTTGCCGCGTACATCCGGGAGCACGGCCTGTATCGCTGAGGCTCGGTCAGGAGATGGCGGCGATGTCCGGGCCGCCTTCGGTGGCGACGGTCCCGGACGCGATGAGCTGTTCGATTTCGTCGTTCCCGAGGCCGAGCAGTTCGGCGAGCACGGCCACGGTGTCCTGGCCGAGGTCCGGCGGAGGGCCCTTGATGCCCGTTTCGCTGCGCGACATGCGCACCGGGGAGTTCGCGATGGGGATGGTGCCCGCGATGTGGTGCGTGACCTCGCGCACCATGCTCGCGGTGTTGGATTTGGGGGTCGGCGAGCATCTGCGGGACGGTGTTCAGCGGGCCGCAGGGGATGCCCACAGCCAGCAATTCGTCCAGCCATTCCTGCGTGGTGCGCGCGCGGAGGGCCTCGTTGAGCAGGGGCTCCAGCTCGGCGTGGTTCTTTGTGCGTCGCGGGCTCGTTTCGAATCGCTCGTCGTCGATCAGGTGGGGCAGGCCGAGGATGCCGCAGAAGATGGCCCACGGGTTCTCGGTGCCGAAGCCGAGGGCGATGACGATCCAGCCGTCCTTCGTCGGGAAACGCCTGGAAGGGCGTGGCGCTGGGGTGGCGAGTCCCGATCGGCTCGGGCGCCTTTCCGGAGACGTAGTAGCGCGTGATGGCGCCCTCCAGCACGCTCACCTGGCAATCGAGCATCGAGATGTCGATGGCCTGCCCTTTGCCGCTGCGCTCGCGCTCGTGGAGCGCGGAGAGGATGCCCACGGCGGTGAACAGCCCCGCCGTGATGTCGCCGTACGAGACTCCCGGCCGGACGGGGCCACCGCCCGCCTCGCCGGTGATCGACATAACGCCGCCCATGGCCTGCACGACGATGTCCAGCGCCGGCCGCTGACGGTACGGTCCTGTCTGTCCGAAGCCGGATGTGCTAGCGAGGATGATGCGTGGATTGCGCGCGGAGAGAGCCTCGTAGCCGATGCCGAGCTTGTCGAGCGTGCCGGGCGTGAAGTTCTCCATCACGACGTCGACCTTCTCCGCGAGGCGCAAGAACAGGTCCCGCCCTTCGTCGGACTGCAGGTCGATGGCGATGGCGCGCTTCCCGCGGTTGATGCTGAAGAAGTACGCGCTCCAGTTGTTCTGGTATGGGCCCGTGGTGCGGGCGATGTCGCCGTAGGGCGGCCGCTCGACCTTGATCACGTCGGCGCCGAGGTCGCACAGCACCATGGAGGCGTAGGGCCCGGCGAGCACCCACGTGAGGTCGAGGATCTTGATGTCTTCTAGCGGTCGGGACATGGAGAGAGGGTACCGTGCGGCCGCGAAACGGCGAAACCAGCCCCAGGACCACCGGGGTGGGGGTGGGCCGTGTGCCCCTCCGGCTCATCGATGGAGGCGATGGCGCAGCGCGTGTGTTCGAAGACGTTCTCGGGGCCCAGGAGGTCGATGACGCCGAACCTCTGCAACGCGGGGTAAACGGACGGCTGGATGGCAGTGAGGATGATCCGGCCGCCGTGACGCTGGCGGTGCTCGATGATGCCTTCGAGGGTGAGGAGGCCGGAGGCGTCGACGTGCCGAACGTCCTTCATGCGCAGGATCAGCGGCTTCGCTGTTTCGCCGCTGAGCTTGTATTCGAACGCGGCGGCGCTGTGGAACGAGAGCATCCCCTGGGCGGTGAAGAAGGCGATGTCCGGGCGGCCCTGGATGAGCGCGCTCAGTTCGGGCGAGACCTGTTGGATGCGGCCACTCGGATCGGGGAGGAGCTCCTCGGCCGCCGGCAGGTCGATGAGCCGGCGGATCAGCAGAACGGCCGAAACGAGCACGCCGAAGGCGATGGCGTACGAGAGGTCGAAGAAGAGCGTGATGAGGACCGTCGAAACGAGCACGATGAGGTCTTCGCGGGGCGCGCGCCGCAGCAGCGCGGCCACTTCCGGCACGTCGGCGATATTCCATGCGACCACCAACAGGATGGCCGCCAGCGTCGCCAGTGGGATGCGGCCGGCAAGGCCGCCAAGCGCGAGCGTAGCCGCGAGCACCGTGGCTGCGTGCACGACTCCGGTAAGCCGGGTCGTCGCACCGTTGCGGATGCCCGTTGCCGTGCGTGCAATCGCGGCCGTGGCCGGAATGCCGCCCATCACGGGCGAGACGAGGTTCGCCACGCCCTGCCCGAAGATTTCGCGGTTCGCGTTGTGGCGCTTCGGCGAGGGTGACATGCCGTCCGCCACGACGGCGCTCAGGAGCGACTCCACGGAGCCGAGCACCGCGATGGAAAGCGCAGCCGGCAGCAGATCGACCATGAGCGATGGATCGAAGAAACGCAGCGAGGGCGACGGAAAGCCACCTGGCAACGCGCCATAACGGCTGCCCAGCGTCGGCGTGTCGATTCCCACGGCCCAGGTCAGCGCAGTGAGCGCGACGACCGCGATCAGCGGGCCGGGGATGCGGCTCAACCGATGCAGCCGCGGCCAGGCGATCAGTATCGCGATCGAGGCGAAGCCGATGGCCGGGGTCGTGAACCCGATGGTGGAGAGGTGGCGAAGGGTGTCGAACGTCTTCTCGTGGAAGCGCTCGAGCGACGGGTCGGTGCCCTTGATCGCGAGGAACGTGTTCAGTTGCCCGAAGGCGATGGAGAGCGCGATGCCTGCCGTGAAGCCGATGACGACCAGGCCGGGCATGAAGCGCATCAGCCGCCCGAACTTGAGCGCGCTCATGGCGAGGAGGATGAATCCGGCCATGAGCCCGGCCATCGGGAGTGCCGCGGCCCCGTAGCGGGCGACGGTGTGGCCGAGGATCGGGACGAGCGCGGCCGTCGGGCCGGTGATATTGAAGCTGGAGCCGCCACAGATCGCCGCGACCGCTCCCGCGAACGCCGCCGTGTAGAGCCCCGCAATCGGGGGGACGCCGACGGCCACGGCAAGTGCGATCGACAGCGGCAACGCCACGATACCGACGACAAGACCTGCGACCAGGTCGTGGCGGAGCGTGGTCCATCCGGGGAACTCCACCGAGCGGAAGCCCGGGATGGCGGTGGTGGTCACGGAGGCTCCGAGGTGGAGTTCGAACGGGCCAAGCTGTTCGAGGAATCAGTATCTGCGTATATCGACATATAGTCGAATATGCAGAAGAGGGCTAGACTCCCTGGTATGGCCGGCACCCTCCAGGACTTCAAGGCCGAGCTGTTTCCGCACGTTGGCGAACCCGGTGCGCATCCGGATCCTCGAAACGCTGCGGGTCGCGGGCAGCCTCAGCGTAGGCGAGATTCAGCAGCGCGTCGGGGCGGAGCCGTCGAACGTCTCCCAGCACCTCGGCATCATGCGGGCGCGCGGGATTGTCGCGGCCGCACGGGAGGGCACCAGCGTCCACTACTCCGTGGCTGAGCCCGAAATCTTCGCGATTCTCGATAGCGCCCGGGAGATCTTCGACCGGCAGCTCTCCGCGCAGCTCCGGCTCGCCCGCGACGCGTAGCCGTCGCGGGTGCTCGTCCGTTCGGGTTGGTACGATGGACGTTCATTCCGCCCTGCGGCCGTGAGCCGCATTTCCGGAGCAGCCTTTGCGAGAGCGCCTGAAGCCCGAGTACGCCGTCGCCGTCGTCTACGTGTGCGCGATGTTCGTGAACATCCTCGACACGACGATCGTGACGGTTGCGCTCCCGACGCTTTCGAAGGAATTCGGCACCGGCACCGCGTCGATTGAGTGGGTCGTGACGGGCTATCTGCTCAGCCTCGCCGTGTGGATTCCCGCTTCCGGCTGGATTGGCGACCGCATCGGGACGAAGAAGGTTTTCCTCTTCGCCATCGCCGTCTTCACCGGCGCATCCGCGCTGTGCGGTTTCGCAAACAGCCTGGGCGAGCTTGTCGCGTTTCGGATTCTCCAGGGCGTCGGCGGTGGGATGCTGACGCCAACGGGCTTCGCCATGCTGATGCGCGCGTTCCCGCCCGAACGCCGCGCGGCCGCTTCCCGCGTCCTCATCATCCCAACCGCGATGGCGCCCGCCATGGGGCCGGTCGTCGGCGGTCTGCTCATCGATTCGCTGTCGTGGCGCTGGGTGTTCTTCGTGAACCTGCCCGTCGGGGTGGCGGCGTTCGTGTTCGGCGCCATCTTCCTGCGCGAATACAAGCAGGAAGGCACGGGGCGCTTCGATCCGGCCGGATTCCTGCTTTCGGGAGCCGGGCTTGCGCTCATCCTTTTCGGGCTGAGCCAGGGCCCGAATCACGGCTGGGCGTCGCCGATCGCCGTCGTGCCGCTGGTGACCGGCGCCGCTGCTTTCGCCGTGCTCGTCTACGTGGAACTGCATATCGAGCATCCCATGCTGCAGCTCCGGCTGATCCGGGAACGGCTCTTCCGAACGACGATGCTGGTGTCGACGTTCTCCACCGGGGGGTTCCTGGGCCTGCTGTTCGTGATGCCGATCTTCCTGCAGGAGGCGCGCGGGGTGTCCGCCGTGCAGTCGGGGCTGACGACGTTCCCGGAGGCGCTCGGGGTGCTCTCGTTCAGCCAGGTTGCCGGCCGGGTGTATCCGATCATCGGGCCGCGCCGCATGATGTCCAGCGCGCTCGTCTGCGTCGGGTTGTTGATGCTCGCCTTCACGCAGGTCGACATCGGCACGAACCTCTGGACGATCCGCGGGCTGATGTTCCTGACCGGCGGGTGCATGTCCTTCAGCTTCATCCCGCTCCAGGCCGCCGGCTTCGCACGCATCTCGCCGGCGCAGACCGGGCGCGCCTCGGCCATCTACAACACCCAGCGGCAGATGTCGTCGGCGCTTGGCGTGGCCTTGCTCGCGACCGTGCTCTCCACCTTGCTGCCGGAGCCGGGCTCGGCATCCTTCGTGGCTGGCGAAGTCGACGCGTTCCACGGCGCCTTCATCACGGCGGCGTGCCTTGCCTTCATCGGCTCGCTCGTCGCACTCACCATCCACGACTCGGACGCCGCCCAGACCATGCGGGCGAAGACCGAAATCGTCGCCATCGAGCCGGCGGCGTAGGGCGATGGGTGCGACACACCACCACCTGGCATCGGACGTCGTCCACAAGGCGTGGGACAACTCGCTGCCGCCGCGGCTGACGATCGCGTCGGGAGACACGGTTACGTTCGAGACGCGCAACGCAGGGGACTTCCCGTACACGCTCGAGACGAAGCTCGAGGACGTTCCGCGCGGCGGGGGAGGCCACCCGTTGACGGGACCGGTCTACGTGGCAGGCGCACAGCCTGGAGACGCGCTGGAAGTCGAGGTCCTTGACCTCGTCCCTGGCCCGGTGGGCTGGACAATCGTCGTACCCGAACTCGGCCTGCTTGCGGGCGAGTTTCCGACGGCCACGCTGAACACGTGGGACCTGAGCCGCGATCCGGTGCCGTTTCGCCCGGGGATCTCCGTGCCGCAGGAGCCGTTTCTCGGGATCATGGGGGTCGCGCTGGCGGAACCCGGCCAGCACACGACCATGCCGCCGCGGCGCAACGCCGGAAACGTCGACACGAAGCAGCTCACCGTCGGCGCTCGCGTGTTCCTGCCGGTGCTGGTCGAAGGTGCGCTCTTCTCCTGCGGAGATGGTCACGCTGCCCAGGGCGATGGCGAGGTCTGTGTGACCGCCATCGAGTGCGACATGACGGCCACGCTCCGCTTCACGCTCCATCGCGGGCGTACGATTCCGGAGTTCCAGTTCCAGACAGGGCCACTGCTTCGGCGAACGAACCATGCCGGGTGGTACGCGACCACCGGCCACGGCCCCGACCTGATGGAGGCGGCTCGCAACGCCGTCCGCCACATGATCGACGTGCTCGTGGCCCGTGCTGGCCTCTCCCGCGAGGACGCGTACATGCTCTGCTCGGTCGCGGTCGACCTGAAGATCAGCGAAGTCGTGGATGCCCCGAACTGGGTCGTGTCGGCGTTCCTGCCGCTGGCCCTGTTCGACGATCCCAGCCGCATTACCGGCTGATACGTTCTGCTCAGACGGATCCGGACGCGTCGGAGCCAGGTGTCGGTGTTCGAGCCGCCGCCGCCCATGTTCGGGCAGTTCGCGGGGTCGTGCGTTCCGTCGGACCCGGATTGGTAGCGCATGTGGTGGTGGTACTGCATAGGCGGGGCAGACGTGTCGCCGCCCGAAGGCGCAGCCAGGGCGACGGAGCCGTACGCCGCGATGGCGAGTGCCAGTGGCACCCCGACGATGATGAGGCCGCGCTTGACCGACATGGATGTACTCCCTCTCGCCGCCGTGCGAGTCCAGCACGGAGCTTATGCCCCGGTCTGGGAAAGGTTTGGTACCGACGCGCTGGCTTTACCGTTTCGCGTGGGCGGGAACGGTCCGAGCGCGGCGGGAGCCCGGGACGAGACCACGAACCGCTTGCTTACGCGCGCGGCTCAAACGGTGTGGCCGAGGCTCAGCGGGCCTGGAACAGGTCGAGCATGCGCAGGAGGTGGCGCTCGGCGACGGCGCGGCTTTCCTCCGCCCGTGCGTTTTGCACGGCACCCAGCATCGACTGCAACTCGTCGTGCAGCGTGAGCGCCAGGTTCATGCCGGCCACGTTGATGCGCCGCACTTCCGCCAGGTGCTTGATCAGGGCGAGGCGCTCCAGGTCGCCGGCCGAGTAGTGGCGGGCGCCGCCTTCCCGTCGTCGCGGCGCCAGCAGCCCGGCGCGCTCGTACTTCCGCAGCGTCTGCGGATGCATCGAGAGGGCCGCGCTCGCGTCGGTGATGGCGAGCATGCTGGCCGATTCAGCGCGGGAGCGTGAGCCTGCCACTTCGCGACCTCAGACGGTGACCGCTTCGCCGGCGATGGCGGACTCGAACGTGTAGTCCGACCCATTCCAGTCGACCGTGACATCGTCGCCCGGGACGAAGTGCCCGTCGAGGATCTTCAGCGCCAGCGGATCGAGCACGGCCTTCTGGATGAGGCGCTTCAGCGGGCGTGCGCCGTAGAGGACGTCGTAGCCCTGGTGCGCCAGCTCGCGCCGCGCCGTCTCGGTGACGTGCAGCGTGAGGCCGCGGTCCTGAAGCCGCTTCGCCACGCTCTCCACCTGGATGTCGACGATCTCCAGGAGGTCCGCCTCGCTCAGCGGCTCGAAGATCACCATCTCGTCGACGCGGTTGAGGAACTCCGGCCGGAAGTGGCCCTGCACGGCCTCCATCACCATCTGGCGCCGGGCGGCCCGGTCGAGGTCGGCGTTCATCAGGTAGACGCTGCCGAGGTTGCTGGTCATCACGATAATCGTGTTGCGGAAGTCGACGGTGCGGCCCTGGCCATCGGTCAGGCGGCCATCGTCGAGCACCTGCAGGAGCACGTTGAAGACGTCGGCGTGGGCTTTCTCGATCTCGTCGAAGAGCACCACGGCGTACGGCCGCCGGCGGACCGCTTCGCTGAGCTGGCCGCCCTCGTCGTAGCCGACGTATCCGGGAGGCGCCCCGATCAGCCGCGCGACCGAGTGCTTCTCCATGTACTCGCTCATGTCGATGCGGATCATCGCCCGCTCGTCGTCGAACAGGAATTCCGCGAGCGCGCGCGCCAGTTCCGTCTTCCCGACGCCGGTGAGGCCCGAGGAAGATGAACGAGCCGAGCGGGCGGTTCGGGTCCTGCAGCCCGGCTCGAGAGCGCCGAATGGCATTCGAAACGGCCGCCACCGCTTCGTCCTGCCCGATAACGCGATCGTGCAGGCGCTCTTCCATGCGGATGAGCTTCTGTGTCTCGGCTTCCATCAAGCGGGTCACCGGGATGCCAGTCCAGCGGGAGACGACCTCGCCGATGTCGTCCTCGGACACCTCTTCCTTGAGCAGCTGGCCCGCGCCCGCTTCACGCGCTTCGGCTTCGAGCTGCATCAGCCGGCGCTCCAGCTCGCCGAGCTCCGAGTAGCGCAGGCGCGCAGCTGTCTCGTAGTCGGTGCGGCGTTCGGCCTGCTCGATCTCCACATGCGTCCGCTCGATCTGCTCCTTGAGCTTCCGCACGCCCTCGATGCGGTCCTTCTCCTGGCGCCACTGGGCGCGGAGGCCGGACTGCTCCTCCTTGAGCGAGGCGAGCTCGCGCTCGAGCCGCTCGAGGCGTTCCTTCGATGCGGCGTCGTCTTCCTTGCGCAGGGCCTCGCGCTCGACTTCGAGCTGCAGGATGCGCCGCTCGACCTCGTCCAGCTCCACCGGGAGGCTGTCGATCTCGGTGCGCAGGCGCGCCGCCGCCTCGTCGACGAGGTCGATCGCCTTGTCCGGCAGGAAGCGGTCGGTGATGTAGCGGTTGGAGAGCACGGCGGCCGCGACGAGCGCCGCATCCTTGATGCGCACGCCGTGGTGGACTTCGTAGCGTTCGCGCAGGCCGCGGAGGATGGACACCGTGTCTTCGACGGTCGGCTCGCCCACGCGGACCGGCTGGAAGCGCCGTTCGAGGGCTGCGTCTTTCTCGATGTGCTTGCGGTACTCGTCCAGTGTCGTGGCGCCGATGCAGTGGAGCTCGCCGCGCGCGAGCATCGGCTTCAGCATCTGGGAGGCGTCCATCGCGCCCTCGGCAGCCCCCGCGCCCACGACGGTGTGCAGCTCGTCGATGAAGAGCACGATCTGCCCGGCGGCCTCTTCGACCTCCTTGAGTACGGCTTTCAGGCGGTCTTCGAACTCACCGCGGTACTTCGCCCCCGCGACCATCGCGCCGAGGTCGAGCGACACCAGGCGCTTGCCCTTCAGGCTTTCGGGAACGTCGCCCTTGACGATGCGCTGCGCGAGGCCTTCGACGATCGCCGTCTTGCCGACGCCCGGCGGGCCGATGAGCACGGGGTTGTTCTTCGTGCGCCGCGAAAGCACCTCGATCGTCCGGCGGATCTCCTCGTCCCGCCCGATGACCGGGTCGAGTTTGCCGTCGGCAGCGGCCTTCGTGAGGTCGCGGCCGTACTTCTCCAGCGACTCGTACTTGCTCTCGGGGTTCTGGTCGGTCACGCGCTGGTTGCCGCGCAGCTGCACCAGTGCCTGGTAGACGGCATCGCGCTCGAAGCCGCTGGAGCGGAGGTAGTCGCGCGTCTGCCCCTCGGCCTGCTCCACGCAACCGAGAAAGACGTGCTCGGTCGAGACGTAGTCGTCCTTGAGGCGTTCCGCCTCGCGTTCGGCTGTCGTCAACGCGGTGCTCAACCGCGAGCCGATGTAGACCTGGCTCTGGCCGTAGACCTTCGGCTTCGCCTCGCAGATGCGCCGCATGGTGGCGTTGAAAGCTGCGGGGTCCTGGCCCATCAGCCGCAGCAGTCGCGGGACCACACCGTCCTTCTGCTCGCCCAGCGCCAGCAGGACGTGCTCGACGGCGATCTCCTGCTGCTGCTGCTCTTCGGCGAACTGCTTCGCCGTGACGACGGCTTCCTGGGCTTTTTCGGTGAACTTCTGGAGGTTCATGGCGGGTCGGTCCCCACTCGCAAACGGAATGCTTCCAGCTTACATACTTGATACGAACCGTATCAAGTATGTAAGCGCGGATCTTAGATCGCGGATTCGCTTGCGGACCGGGAGGACGCGGGCGCGCGCATCGTCGCGGCGGCGTCCTGGTCCCGGATCAGGAAGGCCGACGCGAGGCCGATGATCCCGAGGATCACCGCGGCGAAGAAGGCATCGTGGAAGGCCAGCAGCGAGGCGTGAGCCCCGCCGGCCGCGCCACCGTGACTGGTCGTGCGGGAGATGAGGACGGTGGCGAGGATGGCCACGCCGAACGAGGAGCCAACCTGGCGGTTGGTGTTGAAGATGGATGACGCCCGGCCGGTGCTCTCGGGCCGGATGGTGGCGAAGGTCGAGGCCTGGAGGGGGATGAACGTGAAGGCCATGGCAATGCCGCGGACGAACATGATGCCGACGATCCACCAGACGCTCGTCTCGAGGTCGACGAAGATCAGCAGGCCAGAGCTCAGGGCGAACATGGAGAGCGCTACCGCGAGCAACCGGCGCGGCCCTACGACGGGATAGAGGCGGCCGGAGAGCTGGGCGAAGAGGACCGTGCCAGCCGCCGACGGGAAGAGGATGAGGCCGGTTTCGATGGCCGAGAAGCCTCGCAGCTCCTGGAGAAACAGCGGAAGCAGGAAGAGCACGCCAACAAGGCTGGCCATCGCCGTGAAATAGACGATGTTCGCCGTGCGGAACATCCGATTGGTGAGGAGGCGGAGGTCCAGCATCGGCGCCGACTGCCGCAGCTCCACTACGACGAAGACGGCGCTCGCGACGACTCCGACGATGCCCGCGACCGCGACGTTCGGTGCGCTCCACCCGTCTTCGGGGCCGCGGCTGAGGGCGTAGAGCACAAGCGTGAGCCCCGTCGCCGAGAGCAGGAATCCGGCGAGGTCGAATCCTCCGGCCGTGGGCTCGGTGTGCTCCTTGATGAAGATAGCCGTGAAGATGAGCCCGGCGATGCCGATCGGCAGGTTCACGAAGAAGATCCAGCGCCAGTCCACGTAATCGACCAGCCAGCCGCCGACGATGGGGCCGAGGGCAGGAGCGATGACGGTCGGGATGGTGAGGATGAGCGACGCGCGTGCGCGCTCCTCCGGGGGGAAGGCGCGGAACAGCATGGCCACTCCGACCGGGGTCATCATGCCGCCGCCGACGCCCTGGAGAACGCGGAAGAAGATGAGCTGTTCGACGCTCTGCGAAAGTCCGCAAAGTGCGGAGCCGGCCGAGAACACCGCCAGCGCAAAGAGGAACACTTTCTTCGTGCCGAAGCGATCCCCGAGCCAGCCCGAAGCAGGGATCCAGACGGCGAGACTGAGCAGGTACCCCGTCACGACCCACTCGAGCGTGCCGTTGCCCGCGCTGAACTCCTGGCCGAGGGTCGGAAGCGCGACGTTCACGATCGTCAGGTCCATGAGGTCCATGAAGATACCGAAGATGAACGCCGTGGCTACGAGGTACTTGTAGGGGACGCCGCCCAGAAGCATGCGCGAGCCTCAGAATCGTGGAGGATGTCCGCTCGTGGCAGAGGCGCAGCGCCAACGCCACGATCAATCGTAGACAGCGATCAGAGACGTTTCAAACCATGCCCCACCGCCCACGTCACGTCCGTTGCTCGCGTCCGCTCGCGGCTGGGATTCTCTGGTCCAGGCCCGTTGGCGGCCGGCCTACGGCTGGGCTTGCAGCTTGCGCCAGTGATGCTCCGTCTGGATGCGGCGGATTGTCCCGGATCGCGAGCGCATCACGAGCGACTCGCTCGTTGCGCCGCCAGCGACGTAGTCAACGCCCTGGAGGAGGTCGCCGTTCGTCACGCCGCTGGCCGCGAAGAAGACGTCGTCGCTGTTCACGAGGTCGTCGATGGTGAGCACTTCGGTGAGGTCGAGGCCGCGGTCGGCGGCGAGCTTGCGATCGTCGTCGTGGCGGGGCCAGAGGCGGCACTGGATGTCGCCGCCGAGCGCCTTCAGGGCGCAGGCAGCGAGCACACCTTCAGGCGAGCCGCCGATACCGAGCAGCATGTCGACGCCGGTACCGTGGATCGCGGCCATCACGGCCCCGGCGACGTCGCCGTCGGTGATGAAGTGGATGCGCCCACCGGCTGCCCGTACTTCGTCGGCCACAGCCGTGTTGCGGTCACGGTCGAGGATGACAACGGTAACCTCTTCGAGCGGCAGGTCCTTCGCCTTGGCGACGCGCTCCATGTTCCACTTGATCGGCGCCGAGAGGTCGATCACTCCCTTGGCCGCCGGGCCGACGGCGATCTTCTCCATGTAAAAGATGTCGTGCGGGTTGTACATCGTCCCGCGGGGCGAGACGCCGACGACGCTGACGGCGTTCGGGCTGCCCATGGCGAGCAGGCGCGTGCCTTCGAGCGGATCGACGGCAACGTCGACCTGCGGCCCGCGGCCGTTGCCGACGCGTTCGCCGTTGAAGAGCATCGGCGCTTCGTCTTTCTCGCCCTCGCCGATGACGACGATGCCGTCCATGTCGACGGTGTCGAGCATCATGCGCATGGCATCGACGGCCGCGCCGTCGGCAGCGTTCTTGTCGCCGCGGCCCATCCAGCGAGCAGCGGCGAGCGCTGCCGCTTCGGTGGTGCGCACGAGCTCCATGGCGATGTTGCGATCCGGGATACGTTCGTTTCTCACGGGTTCACTCCAAGTTGGCTGGCAACGGGCTTGAGTGCTTCGGCGACGAAGCGGATGTGTTCGTCGAGTTCGACACCAAGGTCGGCGGCGCCTTTGACCAGGTCGTCGCGGTTGACCGCGCGGGCGAATGCTTTGTCCTTCATCTTCTTGCGCACCGATTTCGGCTCCACTTCGGAAAGCGACTTGTTCGGCTTCACCAGTGCGCAAGCCGTTACGAAGCCGGAAAGCTCATCGCAGGCGAAGATGGCACGATCCATCTTCGACGTGTATTCGAGGCCGAGGAACGGTGCGTGGCAGAGAATCGCGTAGCGGATGTCGCCTGGCACACCGCGTGCTTCCAAGAGCTTCGAGCCTTCCTTCGGATGGAGCTCCTCCGTCGGATGGATCTCCCAGTCGAAGTCGTGGAGGAGCCCGACGATTCCCCACTTTTCGACGTCTTCGTGCAGGAGTTTGGCGTATGCCTGCATCGTTGCCTCGACGGCGACGCCGTGCTTGCGCGTTCGTTCCTCCTGCGAGTACTCGAGCAGGATGTTCCAGGCCTCTTCTCGGTGCATCGCCCTCCCCGCGTCCGCGTTTGAGCGCCCGAATATTACCAGAGCGCAGACCAACCCGGCGGCATCGGCGGTCTATCAAATGTCCGCCGGGACCGCTGCTCTGCTGATTGGTTCAGAGTTCTAAACCGGGCGGCCTGTGAGGAACATCAGCCCCTTGCCCAGCACTTCGCCGGCGAAAACGGCGCCCATGCAGATGTAGAGCAGGCCGGTGGCGCTCTGCATGGCGCGCAGCTTTGTGGTCTTGAGCGAAAGGATCGCAAGGATGACCGGGAAGGCGATGCCCACGCCGAGCCTCAGGTACAGCGCCGGGTTCGCGAAGATGCCGACGTCGACCGGATTGGCCGGCTTGGGCGTATCGCGCACGGGGATGACGAGATTGAGCAGCACGACGGCCGCCTGGAAGCCCAACGCCACGATCAGGATCCACGCGAGGTCACGAAGGGGCCACGCCGGCAGCGAGCCCTCGGTCAGGTACCAGTGCCCCCAGACCATGGACACCGAGACCGCGCCCAGCGCGAGCGTGCCCGCCGTCAGCGCCAGCAGCTCGCCCGGGTATCCCCACGTCGGGGGCGCGAGCATCGCCGAGAGGCAGCCGACGACGAGCGCGCCCGCAATGGCGCCCGCGATCCCGGCGAGCCGGCCGACCGGGTCCCAGCCCATGAACGCCGAGAACATGTAGAGGATGCTCGTGCCGATCACGACGAGCAGCGCCCGCTTCGCCGGGTCGAACCAATCGGCGTCCACGCGATAGCCGTCCACGTCGGCGCCCACCGTTAGTCCGGAGGCAACCCAGTACGTCAGCACGGCTGCAATTGCCACGCAAAACGCCATCGTCATTACGAAGCCGCGGGTGACGCCGCCACGCAGGTCGCTGGCGAGGGTGACCCACAGGCTACCGACGGCGAGCTCAGCGAGGATCAGAAGGAGGGTGTAGGGGAGCGCAGCGACGTTCACGCCAACGAGTGTAGGGCGTCAAGCCGTAATCGGCAGCGACGCCCTGCTCGTTGGGAACGGACGCTTAACGTGAAGAGATGAGCATCTTCGCGCCGCCGGTGGCGGTGCGCCGGATAGGCCGGCCGGCCCGCCGGAAGGTGGCACCGAACGTCTGGGCGCAGGAAAGACACGTGACGAGTTCTAGCGACTGCCCGCCCTCCCGAATGACCCGCTCACACCACTGACACACGACACCGGTACGTACTTCTTCGTTCATGGCCGAAGCGTGCCGTCCGGGCATCCACGTTGTCATTACGTCCCGCCGGACCGTCGTTACAGCGGCATCTAATCCGCATGTCACTCGTCGAACTCAGCCAGGAGTTGCTCGTGGCCGTCGCTCTCGGTCCAGCCTTCCATCGCCTGGGCCCACGCCCAGATCGCCCGCCACGTATCGGAATCGACCGTTACTTCGCCTTCGCGGCCATCGAGGAGGGGGAGAAGAGACGGGGGCGCGGTCCCCGAATCGACGCTTTCCCGCGCACGCGCCCACCAGTCGCGACTGCTTCCGCCAATCGTGATTCGAACCGGCACGTTTGTCCTCGCATCGCACCGCCCCCTGCAGTTGAGCGTAGTCTAAAGGCTCTTTTCGGCTCGGGGATTACCCGCGGATTTGTTGGTCGCGCCCTGATACCGAACTGACACCCGTTTAGCACTCCCCGGCCGCCGACGATGGTTACCGTAGCGCGTACTGTGAGGTTTCGCATGAACCGGCCGGAAATTGTGCACATCGCACCCAAGAACGAAGCCTGGCGCGTCTATCGCGCGGGCTACGACACCGAGCTCTCGTTCGAAGACCTTGGCCAGGCGCTCGACGCGGCCTCGGCGATGGCAACGGAGGGCGGTTCGGTGCGGATCGTCATCCACGAGAACCCTGCCACGAAAGAACTCGACGCCGGAGCGCCCGGGATCTCCAGCGCGGCCTGATGGCCAACGGCTGAGCGGCCGACATTGACTACGTGAACTCTGTGCACGATCCCCGTGTCGCGACGTTCGTCGAACGTGTCGAGTGGTTTGTCGAGCAATTCGACGCGCACCGGGCGGCCCTCGCCGCCCTCAAAAGCAGGCTCGTTCCGGCGCAGGGGCGCACCGTGCCGCCCGGCGCCCTCAACTGGACCTAGTCGCCGGCGCCGCCGCCACGACTGACGGGCAGGCTGGCGCGGATGCGCGTTCCCGCACCCGGTGCGCTCTCGATATCGACGTGTCCGCCGATGTGGACCGTGCGCTCCCTCATCGAGCGCAGACCGAGGTGGCCCGGGTAGTCGTCCTTCACTTCGAAGCCCTTTCCGTTGTCGGCCACGACCAGTACGACTTCGCCTGCGTCCTCGAACACTTCGAGCTCCACGCTCGTGGCGTTGGCGTGCTTCACGATGTTGTGCAGCGACTCCTGGGCGATGCGGTAGAGGACCTCTTTTCCCGCCAGGGGAAGGTCCGGCTCGTCGCCGAAGCGCGTCTCCACGGCGAGCCCGTGCCGCGCGCGCATCGAGGCGGCCTGCTTCCGCAGCGCTCCGAGGAGACCCTCGGCTGCCAACGCCTCCGGGCGCAGCTCGAAGATGAGCGCGCGCATCTCGGCAATGCCCGCCTCAGCGAGCGAGAGCACGTAATCCATTGGTTCGACGGCCTTTTGCGGGTCTGAGTCGAACAGCTCCCGTGCGGTCTGCGCGCCGAGTGAGATGCCGTAGAGCGCCTGGGACACCGAGTCATGCAGCTCGCGCGAGAGCCGCTGCCGCTCCTCTACCACCGCCAGCGACTGGGCCTGGGAGAAGAGCCGCGCGTTTTCGACGGCGACGGCCGCCTGGTCGGCCACGCCCTCGAGGAAGGCGGTCTCTTCGCGGCTCGGTTCGTCGTCGGCGGCGTAGCCGACGATGATGAGGCCGACGGCGTGGTCCTGGTAGATCATCGGGAACATGGCGAGCGTGTCCCATGGCTCGTTTCGGATGAGCTCATAGGGGGCTTCGTAGCCGGGCTGGCCCAGCGTGCGGCGCTTGGCGTCGTGCATGAGCTGCATGCTGCGCTGCCGTAGCGCTCCTCCGCTGGCCGAGGGGGCGCCAGCCCGCCACGCGGATTCGATCGCCGGACCGAAGCCCTCCGGCATGCCGTATGCCGCCAGCACGCGCACCGAGCGGAACGTTTCTGGGTCGGCGAGCGTGATCGTGCACGACATCGCCGAGCGGGAAGCCTGCACGATCTGGGCCGCGACCTCGCTCATCATCGCGTCCAGCGACTGCTGGAAGGTGAAGTTCGAGGCGATCTGGGCGACCGCTTCCAGCTCGCGCACTCGCGACTCACTGTGTGCGAACAGCCGGGCGTTCTCCACGGCGCTCGCCGCCTGGTCGGCGACTGCCGAGAGGAGCGCGACTTCGTCCGCGCCGGGCTCGGCACCCTTCGCGTAATAGCAACTCAGCACGCCCACCGTGCGCCCGCGATAGGCCAGCGGCATGATCGCGGCGAGGTCCCACGGGGCGTCCTGCCAGTGGCGGTGAATCGGCGCGTATTTCGCCTCGCCGAGGATCCGGTCGCGACCGCCACGGAGCATCAGCGGTTTGCCGCTGCGCAGAACAGTTTGGGTTGCGCCATCGGCCCCGGCCGCCCACGCCTGGCCGATCTCGGCGCCGTACGTCGGCGGCAGACCATAGGTGCCGACGACGCGGGGGATCTCCGAATCCTCGTCGCGCAACACCACCGCACAGGCGATGGCGTCGCTCCCCTCCACCACGCGTTGCGCGAGCGATGCGAACGTCATTTCGGCGGGCTGGTCGAAGGTGAGGGCGGAGGCGACGCGCGAGAGCGCCTCGTTCTGGCGCGCGCGGAGCTGGGTTTCTTCGTAGAGCTGCAGGTTCTCCACCGCCGTCGCGGCCTGTCCCGCGATGACGTTCAGGAAGGACTGCTCTTCGGGCGAGGGGTCGGCGTCGGCCGGGTAGCACACGTTGAGGGCGCCGATCGCGCGGCCATGGTAGTGGAGCGGCAGGACAGCGACAGTGTCCCAGTCGACCTCCTGCAGGAAAGGATGGAGAGGCGCGTAGAGCGGGTCGTCGAGCATCTGCTGGCGGGCGCCGTGGATGAGATTCGCCTCGCCCGACTGCGCCACTTCGAGGCTCGTCGTCTGCGCGCCCGCAGCCCACGATGCCTCCACGGCATTGATGTAGCCGTCGGCGAGGCCGCGACCGGCGGCCATCCGCAGACGGCCCGAGGCACGGTCGATCACGATCACAGCCGCGGCGCTCCCCGTGGTGGCCGACACGACTGCGTCGGTGATCTCCTCCATCGCGGACTGCGCGGTGCGGTCGAAGGTCAATGCTGCAGAGATCCGGGAGAGCGCCATCTGTTCCCGGGCGCGCCGCTCCGACTGGGCGAGCAGTTCAGCGTTCTGGAAGGCGACGGCCGCCTGCCGCGCGAAAGCGGTCGCGATCTCCGCATCGCGCTCGTCGAAGGCGTCGATCGCTTCACGGGAGAGCATGATTGCTCCAAAGACGCGGTCCCCGAGGGCCAGGGGCACCCCGAGGAACGAGTGCACTGAGCGCGAGAGGAGATGGAGGTTCTCGCCCTGGGCGCGCCTGAAGGCTTCCGCCCACGGGTCGTCCGGGTCCCAGCCGTCCTTGATGATGATGGGGTTGCCGCCCTGGATGATCTGGAACATTTCGCTCTCAACGGGGTAGCGGAGCGAACCGGGCGCAGACGGCCGGCCTTCCCAGCGTTGCATGAGCTCAAGCTCGCCTCCGCGCAGCACCAGCAGCGACACGGCCCTGCACGGGAGGGCGTCCTGAAGCTGGTCCAGCATCAGGTCGACCAGCGGCTGGAGCTTCATCGACGAGCTGACCGTCTGGGACATCTCGACGAATGTCGCGAGCTGCCGCGTCTGCTCTGCCACGCGGTGCTCCAGCAGCCTGCGTCCTTCCACCATCTCGGTGATATCGCGCACCACAACCACCACACTGTCGTCGGTCAGCGGCGAAACCGACCCGCTCAGCCACCAGCCGCGCTCTTCGCCCTCGGGGGGCCTCGTCTGGTATTCGACGGACTGCGTTGTCCCGGTGTCAAGTGCGCGGACGATGCGTTCGTGCAGGCGGTCGGCCTCCTCCTTGGCAAAGAAATCCCAGAGCGTCCGACCCACGATGCGGACCGGGTCCTGGAAGGATTGGCTGCTGGTAGGCCCCACGCGCTCATAGCGGCCCGCCCGGTCGATCACGAACACACGGTCCGTCATGGCGGCGAAGAGCGCATTGAGCTCGGTCTGCGCGCGCTCTTTCTCCACGATCTCCGATTGGAGGGCGAAGTCGCGCCGCCGCAGCATCGTCGTCATGTCGTTGAACGACCCCGCGAGGACGCCGAGTTCGTCTTTGGAGCGCACCGGAATTTCGGTGTCGAGGTTGCCGGCCGCGATGGCGCGCGTACCGGCGACCAGGCGGTCGATCGGCCCGAGCAGGAAGCGCCGGTTCAGGTAGACAGCCGCCGCCAACTCGCCAACGAGCAGGAACGCGAGCACGCCGAGCGTGAGCAGCACCGTGCGGTTCCCCTCGGACGTAATGGAGTCGCGCACGCCGGCGGCGTCGCCCACCGCGGTCACCGTTGAGAGCGGCGCGACCAGCGCGACGCTGCGTGCCAGCCCCTGCATGGGAGCGAAACCGACCAGCATCTGCTGGCCGTTGAGGGTGATCAGCGAATTGCCGGATTCGCCGGCCTTCATCCGTCTGAGCACGTCGGCCACAGCAGGATCGTTGGCCGCCGCACGAATGACCGCGGCGCTCTCCGTCCCGTAGAGGTCGCCATCGATGGTGATTGCGAAGCCGAGGCCGTCCGGGGTTGGGTGGATGTCGTTGAGCAAGCTCACGAAGAAGCTCTCGCTCAGCTCCAGCGCGAGCGCCCCGCGATACACGCCGCCGTCGTACACGGGCGTCGCTACAGTGATCACCGGTTGGGCCCCACCCACGCCCGTTGCCGGCGAGAGCCAGACGCTCTTGTGCGTGGGGTCGGAACCGGGCGATGTCTGCTGGAAAGCGGGCAACGTCCGGCCGTCGGTCGCGTAGACAGTCTCGGGCGTTGCAGCCGTCCCGTAGTAGCGCATCGCTCCAGAAGTTCCGACGTAGTACATCGCCGTGTATCGCCCCGCCGACTCGCCGGTCGTCAGGATGGCGGGCGCGGCCGCATCCAGGGACGTGGTTTCCGCGAGGTCGCGACGGGCCGCCGCCGTGTCGGCGCTTGCGGGGATCCACGCCGCTCCGGCTGTGCTGGCCGTGTCCCGCACGACACCACCTGCGCCGGCGACCAGCCGGCTGTCGTCCCAGGCTGCGGCGCTGGACTGCTTGAGGCCTACGACCTCGTGCGCCGTACGCTCCACGGAGTTCGAGGCTTCGAGCACCGACTGGTTCGCCTGATCCGCCACCTGCTGCGAAAACGACTGGATCGTCTGGGCGCCGAAGAGCTGCAGGCCGCGCTCGCTCTGGCTGGTGGCGTTGTCCTGCGTCTGGCGGAATCCGAACGTCACGACGCCAGCCATCGCCAGCCCGAGGACGATCGCGAACGCTACGCGCGAGAGGTTGATTCGCGGGCCGATGCCCTGGGGCAGGAGCGGCACCGAACTCCCTCAGTCGGCCGTGGCGACGAGGCCGGAGCGCACGGCGTAGAGCGCGGCCTGCGTGCGGCTCTGCACGCCCAGCTTGCCCATGATGCTGCTGACGTGAGTCTTCACGGTGCGGTCGCCGATCTTCAGTTCGAGTGCGATCTCCTTGTTCGCCTTTCCGGCGGCAAGGAGCTTGAGCACGTCGGTCTCGCGCTCCGTCAACGTTTCCGTGGGCTGGTCCGGATGACGCAACTCGTTCATGAGACGCGTCGCCGCTTCCGGCGCAAGCTGGACCTGGCCTGCCGCGGCGGCCCGGATCGCGCGCCGTAGTTCGTTCGCCTCGGTGTCCTTTAAGAGGTAGCCGATCGCGCCCGCGCGCACCGCGCCCACTACAGAAGCGTCCTCGAGGACGCTCGTCAACGCCACCACCTCCACATCGGGGCTCTCGGCCCGGATCTTTCCGATCGCTGTGATCCCGTCCATGACGGGCATCAGCAGGTCCATCAGCACGACGTCCGGCGAGAGCTCCTTCGCGAGCCTGACCGCCTCCTCGCCGTTCGTGGCTTCGCCAACGACTTCGAAATCCGTGCCGACGCCCAGGAACATGCGGAGCCCCTGGCGTACCACGCTGTGATCGTCTGCGATAAGGATGCGGATTGCCATCGCCGGGCGTCTCTCTGGGGCCGCGAACGGCCCGCGTTTGCGCGTGACTATATCAGACACCTTCTCGCAGAACGGCCGCACTGTCTCTCCGCCTTTTGGCCGATCTCTCACGCCCGAAGTGGCGACGCCCGGGCGCCCGCAGGCGCGATTCGGCGCGAGCCTCTCCTCCCGACAATCGAGGTCATGGCTGAACACATCCGCATCCTGCTCGTCGACGACGACGCCACGGTTCGCAAAGGCCTGCGCATGCGCCTCTTGCTGGCGCCGGACGTCGAGGTCGTCGGCGAGGCCGCCGAAGGAGCCACGGCTATCGAGATGGCCGCCGAGCTGCGGCCCGACGTCGTCCTGCTGGACATCAGTATGCCCGGCATCGACGGCATCGAGGCCTGCACGGCCATCTCCAGGCTGTCGCTCCCGACGCAGGTGCTGATGCTCAGCCTTCACGACGACGAACCGGTCCGTGATCGCTGCAGGGCAGCGGGCGCGGCCGCCTTCGTCGGCAAGCAGGAAGCGGCGCAGCTCCTGCTTCCGTCCATTCGCGCCATCGCCCACGGTGGCCCGATCGACGGATCGTGACCGATTTGTGACCGGTCTGCGGATTCGTGGTGACACGCGATTCGTACGGTCAGCCCAGGCGCCAGGCGACTGGCCCCACACCTACAACGCACATTCCAAGGAGATCCCTCGTCATGGCACTGCTCAAGACTTCCCTTCCCGTTTCCCGCGCGACGGCGCACATCGTTCCCGCTTCCGTCCACCACATCATCGAGCTCGAGTCGGCCGTCAAGGTGTACGACACGGGTTCGCTCCAGGTGCGCGCCCTGAACGGCGTGTCGCTCACCGTCCGCCGCGGCGAGATGGTCGCCATCATGGGGCCGTCCGGCTGCGGCAAGACGACGCTCCTCAACTGCGCCAGCGGCCTCGACGGCCTGGACGACGGCTCGGTCGCCATTGCCGGCACCGACCTCGCCGACATGTCGGACCGCGAGAAGACCACCTTCCGCGCCCGCAAGATGGGTTTCGTCTTCCAGACGTACAACCTGCTCCCGGTGCTTTCGGCGGTCGAAAACGTCGAACTGCCGCTCATCGTCTCCGGCGTCCGCCCGAAGGAAGCTCGCGGGCGCGCCATCGAAGCCCTCGACCGTGTCGGCCTCGCCCACACGGCGAACAACCGCCCGTCGCAGCTCAGCGGCGGCCAGCGTCAACGCGTCACGATCGCCCGCTCGCTCGTCAACAACCCGGAGATCGTCTGGGCTGATGAGCCCACCGGCGCGCTCGATTCGACGACCGCCACCGAAATCATGGAGCTCATGGAGGCGCTCAACCGTGAGCACCACCTGACCTTCGTGATCGTCACCCACGACCCATCCGTCGGCGCCCGCTGCAACCGCATCGTGCGCATGAGCGACGGCAGCATCGTTGGAGAGGAAAAGCTGCGATGAACGCACTGTTCGGCATCCCTACAAGCAACATCATGGTCGTCCTGGTGGCGCTGTTCGCGCTCGCCGTGGGGACGGTCGTGGCCATCGGCCTGGGCAACCGCACCATGTTCCGCCTGGGCCTCCGCAACCTTCCCCGGCGAGGCACGCAGACCGTGCTGGTTGTCGCCGGGCTGACGCTCTCAACGCTCATCGTCACGGCCGCCTTCGTGACCGGTGACACCATCGACTATTCCTTCACGAAGAGCAGCTACGACCTGCTCCAGCGTTCCGACATCGACATCGCCATCAACGGCGAGCACCAGCTCTCGACCAATGGCGGCCTCGCCGTCGACGGGCCAACAGAAGTACGCCGACGCCGCGGCCGTAACCGCGCTCGAGGCGCGCTTCGCCGGCGACGCCGACATCGATGGCTTCCTGCCCTACCTCTACCAGCAGGCGGCCGTCACCGATCAGCGCTCGAACATGGCGAAGCCGGTCATCGAAGTGGCCGGGTTCGACCCCGTCGCGCCAGGCGAAGTTCGGTGGCCTCGCCTACGCCGGCGGCGGCGCCGTCGACCTCTCGGCGCTCGGGCCCGACGACGTGCTCGTCAGCGAGAAGGCCGCCGGCCAGCTGCACACGCAGCTCGGCGACACCCTGACGGTCTACGTCGGCAACCAGCCGCACGACGTCCACGTCGCGGGCATCGTCCGCGATGAGGTGGCCAGCGGTGTGCTGGGGCTGAGCTTCACCCGCGTCCCCGGCGGCATCGCCATGCGCCTCGACCGGCTCCAGGAGCTGTCTGGCCACCAGGGCCAGGTCAGCGCCATTCGCGCCGCGCTCAAGGGCGACGTCCGCACCAGCCTCGAGCACTCGGCGGCTGCCCGCACTTCGCTGGATAGCTTCGTCAATGGAGAAGGCGCGAGCCTGTTCGCCCAGGACGGCAACGTCGGCACCGTCAAGGTCGTCGAGCTCAAGCAGGACAGCATCGACACGGCGGAACTGGAGAGCAGCGTCTTCACGACCCTGTTCCTCGTCTTTGGCCTGTTCTCGATGGTCGCCGGCATCATGCTTATCTTCATGATCTTCGTGATGCTCGCTGCCGAGCGCCGCGAAGAGATGGGTATGGCTCGGGCCGTCGGCGCTCAGCGCAGCCATCTCGTCCAGTCGTTCATCGCCGAGGGCCTGGCGTACTCGTTGCTCGCCGGGATCGGCGGCGCCGCGCTGGGTGTCCTCTGCTCGCTGGGCATGACCGTCGGGCTGCTGAAGGTCACCGGCGGCGACAGCTTCGCGCTGGTTAGCCCGCACGTCACGCTCAAGTCCATCGTCATCGGCTACACGCTGGGCGTGGTGGTCACGTTCCTCACGGTGACCTTCGCCTCGCTGAAGGCGAGCCACGTCAACATTGTTGCCGCGATCCGCAGCCTGCCTGAGACCGCTGAGCGTGGACGCCGCCGCAAGACGCGCTGGCTCTGGGTCGCCCTCGGCGTGCCCGCCCTGCTGCTGCCGCCGGTCGGCCTGTGGTTCGTCTTGCGCAAGGGCTTCGGCATCTCCTGGGCGATGATCCTCGCGCCAGTGGGCATCGTCGCCGGCCTGCTCTTCATGCAGATGGGCAAGTCCAGCGAAGTGCTCTTCCCGTTCGCCCTCGGCATCTCCTTGCTGCCGCTCTGCGCCGCCGCGATTGCCCGCCACTTCGGCGCTCCCAACCGTCCGACGTGGACTCTGGTGGGAGTGGTGATGGCCGCGTACTGGCTCATGCCGAGCGGCCTGCACGACAGGCTCTTCGGGAACTTCGACAGCAACATTGAGATGTTCGTCCTCTCCGCGGTCATGATCGTCATCTCGTTCACGCTCATCATCGTCTTCAACGCGCGGCTGCTGACCGGCCTCTTCACCCGGGCCAGCGGTGGCGGCTCCTACGCCGTCCCCGTGACGCTCGCATTCGCGACCGCGGTGGCTGCCACCGTCGCATGGCGCGTCGGCGATGGCGCCGACGGTCTCGGCCAACTCGTCTACCTGCTCGCCGCGCTGCTGGCGATCGGGGCGGCGGCGGCCTACGCCGCAGCGCGATTCCCGCAGATCGCTCCGGCACTCAAGATGGCTGTCGCCTATCCGCTGGCGAACCGCTTCCGCACGGGCATGACGATCGCGATGTTCTCCATCATCGTGTTCTCACTGACCGTGTTCAGCATCCTCGTCAGCAACTTCTCCGCCATCGCCGGCGGCGACTCCGCCCGCGGCGGCGTCGATATCGTCGGCTCGCTCGGAAACCCGCAGCCAATCGACGACCTGCAGCAGGCGCTCACCCAGGCCGGCTCGCCGCAGGTCCCGGCGATCGCCGCCGTTGGCCGCGTGACCATCGGTAGCGCCAGCCAGGAACTGCGTCGCTCTGGCGACAAGGATTGGTCGACCTACCCGATCATCGCGGCTGACGACCAGTTCCTCGCCGGACTGGAACCAACCCTGGACGCCACGGCGTACGGCTACGACTCCGAGGCGGCCGTTCTCGACCAGGTTCGTACTCATGAGGGCTTTGGCCTCGTCGATGCCCACGCGTTCGTCGACAACAACCAGGACGTCTACATCAATGCCGGTGTCACGGACCACCGCTTCCAGCCCTTCACCGTGGACGTTCGCGACACAGCGACGGGCAAGAGCAACGACGGTCACCATCATCGGCGAGCTGAAGACCAACATCGACAGCCGCCTCGTCGACGGCGTCTACGTCAACCAGTCCACGTATGCCTCGGTGGTCGGCACGCCCGTCTACCAGCGCTACTTCGCGCGGCTCGCCGCCGGCAGCGACTCGAAAGCCGTCGCGGCTGGCATCGAAAGCGCGCTGGGGACCAGCGGCGTCAGCGCCGACTCGGTGAAGCAGCTGATCGACGACCAGTCCGCCGAAGATGCCACCTTCCAGCGCATGTTCCAGGCGTTCATGGCGCTCGGGCTGGTGGTTGGCATCGCCGGCCTCGGTGTCATCGCCTTCCGCTCGGTCGTCGAACGGCGTCAGCAGATCGGCATGCTTCGCGCCATCGGCTTCCAGCGCGGGACGGTCACCCTGACGTTCCTCCTGGAATCCAGCTTCGTCGCGGTGATGGGCATCCTCTCCGGCGTCGTCGGTGGGGCAATCATCGCCCGCAATCTGCTCACCTCGGACAACTTCACCGACGGCCAGTCGATCACGTTCGCCATCCCGTGGGCCGAGCTCGCGCTGATGGTCGGTATCGCCTACGTCTTCGCGCTGCTGATGACGTGGTGGCCGAGCCGCGGCGCCTCCCGCGTCCCGGTGGCCGAGGCGCTGCGTTACGAATAGCGGCTAACCCCGCACCAGTTCGAAGGGCCGGCAACATTTGCCGGCCCTTCGCCATTGCCGGTCGCGCGGGCGCGCTCATCCGCAGGCGGCTCGTAACACCCGCGACTCAATCTCCGCCGCCCAGATCGGGTCGCTGACCAGCTCGAGCTCCGCGAGCGTCGCCGGGAAGAATTCCGCCACGCGCGTATTGCCTTCCATGACATAAGCCCACCACACCCAGACGCCTACGAGCCGGCTCTGGAACCACAATCGCAGCGCCAGCCGCACCTCGTCCTCGCCCAGCGCCACATGCTCGCGGTACCGGGCGAGGTAGTTGTCGAGCCGCGGCGAGTCGAGCAGCCGCGAGAACGCCAGCGACCGCATGACCTCCCACGCGCGCGGATCGGTGTGCCAGATCTCCCAGTCCACCACGCCGGTGACGACATCGCCGTCGAACAGCACCTGCTGGTCGTGGAAGTCGCCGTGGAGGATCTGCGCCGGCAGCGAAACGAAGCTTTCGGGTGGCAGCACGTCGAGGCGTTCCAGCAACTCCCGCTGCCGCTCCATCCCGGCGATGGCCGCGTCGTCCAGTCCGCGCTCGCGGGCCGTGGTGATGAGCTGCGTGAGCAGCCGCAACGACTGCGTCTTGTCCCAGCGCATCAGCATCGTCGCGCCGGCGCTCTCCGGATGGCCTGCGAGCGTCGCCTGCAGGCGCCCATGCATCGCGCCGAGTGCGTACGCCTGACCGGAAGTGAGCGCGCCGCGTTCCACAACCTTTCCCGGCAGCCACGGGAACAAGGCCCAGCGTTCCCGGCCGGCCACGACGATCGTGGCTCCCGCGGCTGTCTCCAGCGGTACGGCGACGGGAATGCCACGTTCCGCCACCCAGCGCGTGAGTGCGTGCTCCCCCTCGATCCGCTCCGTTTCCAGGTTGGAGCGGTAGCAGCGCAGGAAGAACCGCCCCTCATCCGTGCGGACGTCGAAGTTCCAGTTCAACGTCCCGCCTGCCACGGGCCCGATGCTCGTCGCGGCGTCGATCCCCCACGCGCCGAGGACAGCGGGCACCGCCTCGCGTAAGGCGTCGTGGCTGAGGATCGGTCCCGTCGGCGATGCGCTCATGCGAGTTCGTGCAGTTTACGTGTCCGGAGCGGGCGAGGTGGCGTGCTGAACTTCGGTCCGTTTCAGCGTGATTTCCGCCGGGCCGCTCAAGGCGCACGATAGCCTGTTGCGGACCCTCTCCGCCGTCGAGATTTGTGACGTTCGCCGACGCGCCACCCCGCGAACGCCTCCGACACTGGGCACATCCCCGGTTTGGAGGTCCTTCATGCTGACCACCCTCGCCGAGAAGGTCGACCCGCGGCACTCGGCGCTTCTCGTCATCGACGTCACCAACGATTTTTGCCACGAGGCGAGTCCGCGCACGGCCCGCCGCCAGAACCTGCCCACGGTCCAGGCCGCGGCCGGGCGTATCAACGACTTCATCGCCGAAGCGCGCAAGGCCGGGATGCCCGTCATCTTCGTGAAACCTGCGCCTCCGGAGGATCGCTCGGAGGCGGCGAAGGAGCAGGGCTCGCGCAACAGCACCACCTTCGGCCCGGCCGACGGCCGTTCGGCCGAGGACGAAGAGTGGGGCCGCGACTTCTACGCCGTCGCGCCGCTGCCGGGCGAGATGGTCTTCGAGAAGTCGCGCTACAGCGCCTTCATGCACACCGACCTCAAGCAGATCCTCGAGGCGAAGGGCATCCAATCGCTGCTGATGACGGGCGTCTCCACCAACGTCTGCGTCGAGAGCACCGCCCGCGACGCCTACATGCTCGATTTCTATGTCGTGCTCGTGGAGGACTGCTGCGGCGCCTACAAGCCGAACCTGCACGCCGCCACCATCGAGAACATCTCCGACCGCTTCGGCGTCGTGGTCACGGCCGCCGACGTCGTCGACGCCTGGTCGACGGTGCTTACCGCGGCGTCCTGACGCTCCGCAACGCCCCGTCCCCTCATTCACAGCACAGGAGGTTCGAAGATGGACGACTCACCTTTTGGATTCGGTGTCTTTCTCCCTGTTGGCAACGGCGGCTGGATTGTCTCGACCGCCAGCCCCGAAGTAGACGGTTCTTACGCGCTCAATCGCCGCGTGGCTCAACTTTCCGAGGCCGCGGGCTTCGACTTCGGCATCGGCATGGCCAAGTGGCGCGGCTATGGCGGCCTCACCGGGCACTGGGACCGCACGGTCGAGTCTCTCACCATGTGCTGCGGCCTCGCCGAAGCCACCAGTCGCATGGATCTCTACTGCACGGTCCATACGACGGTCTTCCACCCGGTCGCGGTCGCCAAGATGATGGCCACCTTCGACCAGATCGCGAAGGGCCGCGCGGGTATGAACATCGTCGCGAAGGCGCACATGGCCGAGGTCGCGCAGATGGGCATCCCCGAGATCGAGGAGTCGCGCCGCTACGACTACGCGCGCGAGTGGATCGGCGTCATCAAGAGCCTCTGGACGGAAGACCGGGTCAACTTCGACGGCGACTTCTTCCACATCGAGGACTGCGTCTCGGACCCCAAGCCGATCCGCACCCCGCGGCCGCCGCTCATCTGCGCGGGCATCTCCGACATCGGCCGCCAGTTCACGATCGAAGAGACCGACGGCTGCCTCATTTCCGGGCAGGACCACGAGGCCCTGAAGGAGCGTTCCCTGCGAGTCAAGGAGATCGCGGACTCCCTGGGCCGCACGACCAACACGCTCGCGCTCGTCATGATCGTGCCGGGCAAGACGGACGCCGATGCCATCGACCGCGTCAACCGTTACAACCGCGCCGGGGACTTCGCCGCGCTGGAGAACATGACGTTCTCCTCCGCGATCAAGCGCGAGCCGCCGGCGGGCTGGGCGCCCGTGCCGATGGAGCGACGCGCCGTGGGCGCGATGTCCGGCTATCCGCTCGCCGGCGACCGCGACGGCATCGTCGCACTCCTCACCGACCTCTTCGAGAACGGCAAGCTCGACGGCGTGGTGCTCACCGTCCCCGACTTCATCGACGACCTCGAGTGGTTCGGCGAGAAGGTGCTCCCGGTGATGCAGTCCCGCGGCTTCACGCGGCAGCTGAAGGCGGCGGTCGCATGACGCTCGCGCCAACACTCGACCGTCAACCGGGCGAGGCCGAAGCGGCCGAGCCGCTGCTCCGCGTCGACCGCGTTAGGAAGGAGTACGCCAACGGCACCGTCGCCCTCGCGGACACCAGCTTCACGGTGATGCCCGGCGAGTTTGTCTCCCTCGTCGGTGCGTCCGGCTGCGGCAAGTCGACGCTGCTGCGCATCATCGCCGGCCTGGGCGAGGCGACGGCGGGGGCGGTGCTCGTGGAGGGCCTCGCTCCCAAACAGGCTCGCAAGTCGGCCAGCGAAATGACGTACGTGTTCCAGGAGCCGACCCTTCTGCCGTGGCGGACGGTTCTCGGCAACGTGGAGCTGCCGCTCGAGCTGCGCGGGCAGGGGAAGAAGGAACGCCGCGAGGCCGCCCGGGAAGCGCTCAATCTCGCCGGACTCTCCGGCTCTGAAGGGGTGTATCCGCGCGAGCTCTCGGGCGGCATGAAGATGCGCGCCTCGCTTGCGAGGGCGCTCGCGATGAACCCACGGCTGCTGCTGATGGACGAGCCGTTCGGCGCGCTCGACGAGATCACGCGCCAGCGCCTGAACGAAGAACTCCTTCGCATCTGGCAGCAGGACCGCCGCACCGTGATCTTCGTCACCCACTCTGTCTTCGAGGCGACCTTCCTCAGCTCCCGGGTGCTCGTCATGAGCCGGCGGCCGGGCCGCATCGTCGACGACATCCGCATCGACCTCGAATACCCGAGGACGGGCGACATCCGCACCACCATCCCCTTCATGGAACAGGCCGCCCACGTCAGCCAGGCCCTACGAAAGGCAGGAGAATGAGCACCGCAGAAAACAGCATGCCCGACTCCGCGGACCTCGGCGCCCGCGCCCTCGACCCGCGCGTGGCTCCGGCCGCGCCCGTTCAGCGCTCGCAGAGCACCGCCTGGCGGCGGTTCTCGCGGAATCCTTTCGGCCGCTTCTTCATGCAGGCGGCCCCTCCGCTGGCGACGCTGGTCGTCGCGATCATCGCGTGGGAAATCTGGGTTGTCGCGCGCGACGTGCCCGCCTACATCATCCCGAAGCCCGAGGCAGTCTTCTGGCGCTTCGTCGATGATCGCGGATCGCTCTTCGGAGCGTTCCGGGCCACGGCTACGGCGGCCATCGTCGGCTACCTGATAGCCATCACGGTCGGGTTTTCGGTGGCGATCATCTTTGCCTCGAACCGCATCGTGCAGCGCTGTCTCTTCCCCCTCGCCATCGTCCTCCAGACGATGCCGGTGGTCGCGACGGCGCCGCTCATCCTCATCTGGCTGGGCACGGGCCGGAACGCGATCGTGACGATCGTCTTCATGATCACGGTGTTTCCGATCATCGCGAACTCGACCGTCGGTCTCATGTCGGCGGAGCACAACATGGTCAACCTCTTCCGCATGAACAACGCGTCGCGCGTCCAGGAGCTCTGGAAGCTCCGTATTCCCTATGCGATGCCGTACGTCCTCGCGGGTCTCAAGATCTCTGCAGGCCTGAGCGTGATCGGCGCCATCGTCGGCGAGTTCTTCGCGGGTACCGGCGGCGCCAACGCCTCCCTGGGCTCGCTCATTACGTTCTCGGCGGCGCGCCTCCAGATCGACATGCTCTTCGCAGCCGCGCTGTGCGCCTCCGCGCTGGGCATCACGTTCTTCAGCCTCGTGAGCATGGCCGGCAACTACGCCGTCAGGAACTGGCACGAATCGGCGTTAACCAGCGAGAACTAGCGTCCGAACATGGCGGCCCTGGTTGCGCACGGGGCCGCCAGTACCCTCGTTATGCACGTTCTTCTTCAGGGAGAAACGGAGCCGAAACAGACGCTCGCTAGTTTCGGCCCATGACCACATCCAGAGCCCGCCACTACAAGAGCCTGCTCGAGCGTCTTTGCGGCCAGCCACTCCTTTCCGACGAACTCATCCAGGCGGCTGTCGACAGCGTCGCTCGCTCGATGGGCATCGAAGTGGCCACGCTCTATGCGTACGACCGCCGCGCGGGCGTGCTGGTACTCGTCGGCACGCATGGCCTGAACCGCACGGCCGTCGGCTACGTCACGCTCAAGCCCGGACAGGGCATCAGCGGCCGTGCTTTCGCCAGCGGCCAACCGTTCTTCCTCGCCGACGTCCGCGAAGATCCGTCGTTCTTCACCATTCCCTCGTTCGACCACGCGCGCTACCTGTCCATTCTCGCGGTGCCGGTGGTGCTCAACGGCGAGCCGATCGGGGCGCTTAACGTGCAGAGCCTGGCGACGCACCAGTACCAGCCTCGCGAAAGCCAGGAACTGACGGAGATCGCCGAGCTGACGGCGCCGATGCTCGACCGCCTCTGGCGCGGCGACCTTGCCGCGCGCATTCGCGGTTCGAGCGCGCTTTCCCGGATGGATGGGCTGCTCTCCGGCCGGTTCGGCCGCGACACCATCGCGCGCCGGCTCGCCGAGCAGCTGCACTCCCTCTTCCCGGCGCGGCAGGCAACGGTCGCGCTGCCCGGCGCGGATGGCCTCGTCGAATTCTTCGGCGACCCGCCGGCCGATGGCGCGCGAGGGATGCTCGAGGCCGAAGCCGTCCGGCTCGCGGCGTCTATGCAGCCGGAGATGGACGATGCCGGTGGCATCCTGGTCCGCCTGCGAGCCGGGAACCAGGCTGTTGGGGCGTTCTACCTGTCCTCGGGAGAAGCGAGCCGCGGTCCGCTCTCGTCGGCGGCGGCGAGGTTGCTGGGCGAGCTCGGCGCGCAGGTCGCCAACGGCCTCCAGGGAGCCGCAGCGGGCGAGCCCGCCGAAGGTGCGCCGGCGGTCGATCCCCGCTCCGAGCTCGTGCAGCTTGTGCTCGACGGGGCCGGTCTGGAAGCGCTCCTCGCGCGCTCCTCCGAGTTGTGCGGCGCTTCGCTCGCTGTCACAGACTTGAGCGGAACGCTCGTCGCCGGCGCAATGCCCGTCGCCACGGGGATCAACGTGCCCCTGTCGGTCGACTCCGTCGTCGTGGGCCGTCTGCTGGCGCCCGGCGACGCCGAGCCCGCGATCGTCGCCGGGCCAGTCGCGCAGGCCGCCGCCCTCGAGCTTGCCAAGTGGAAGCTGCGCTTCGACGTCGAACGCGAGCTTCGGGGCGATGCGCTCGAATCGCTGCTGGCCGTTGAGGGCGACCCGCGCGAGTGGAACGCCCGGGCGCGCCTGGTCGGCATCGACCCGTCGGCTCGCTACATACCCGTGCTCTTCGCCTTCGACGTCGAGGGCCTCGCGGCGACCCACGGGAGCCTCGTCCTGCGCAGCATGCTCGCGACGATCCAGCGCACATTCGGGGCGGCGCCTGCGAGCCTCAGCTTCGCCCGGCCGGACGGCGTGCTCGTCTTCGTCGACGCGGCGTCTGTTCCGCGGGGCGCGCTGGCGCCGGTCGCGCAGGCGCTTGGGGCGTTGCGCGTCACGGCCACCGGCGTGACGGTTGGCGCGGGCATGGGACCGGCCACCAATCCCGCCGAGTTCTCGCGTGCCATCCGCGAGGCGCGGCTCGCCGCCGACCTCGCGCTCCGGCTCGAAGCGCCGGAGCCGATCGACTCGAGCCGCCTCGGGCGCCTACCGGCTCTTTGTCGGCATGGAGACCAGGGAACGCCTGCAGGAGTTCGTCGATCGCTACATCGGCGTGCTCGTCGAGCACGATGCGCAGCATGCGACGCAGTTCGTGCGCACGCTCGAAGCGTTCCACGCGCACAACGAGAATCCGCGGCTCGCGGCGGCCGCGCTGTTCATGCACGCCAACACGCTCAAGTACCGCCTCGGCCGCATCGAGGCGCTGACCGGGCTCGATCTGCATCGCGCCTCCGATCGTTTCAACGCGTACCTGGCGCTCTACGCCCTCCACTTCCTCGAGCCGGACCGGCACTCCATGTTGCCGACCGATTTCGCGAACGCCGTCTGATCGACGGGCGTGAACGTCGCGGGCGCATGACGCACGAGGCGGACGCCACCGCTCTGTTTCGCCCGCGTTACCCCGGCGGAGTGCGGCCGTCTCACAACCGTTTCTGGCACCAGCACAGGCCGGGATCGTTGTCCGCTCGCGACGAATTGCTTCGGCCCTGCTCTCCCTAGATTGAGTGGGCGGATTGGCTGTCCAGGGGCGGCCGACCGCTGCACCACCAGGAGGACAACGTGGCCTACAACGACCCCACCCGGCGGCTCATGTCGCGACGCTCGATGCTCAAGGGAGCGGCCCTTGTCTCGGCCGGCGCTCTCGTCCCGTGGATCGTCGGCTGCGGCGACGACGACTCCACTTCCACGCCCACCACGGCGCCGGCCGACGGCTCGCCGGCCACCGCCGGCGCCTCGCCGACCGTCACGGCGCGTGAAGTCTCCATCACCATGCAGACCGGCTGGTACGCGCAGGTCGAGAGCTCGGCCGTGCTCGCCGGGGTCGTCTACAACACCTTCCCGCCGAACCTGAAGGTCACGGTGAAAGACGGCGGTCCAGGGAGCACGCCGGTGAACCTCGTTGCCACCGGGCAGCTCGACATGGCCACGATCAACGCCGACACGCTCCTCTTCGCCCGCGACCAGGGCCTCCCGGTCAAAGCGGTCATGGCGCCGATGGCGATCAACCCGCTTGCCTTCGCCTCCCACAAGGACCTTGGCATTAGCGGGTTCCCGGCCATGAAGGGCCACAAGATCGCCGTCTCCAAGGGCGTCACGTACTGGGACTACCTCAAGAAGCAGTTCGGCTTCTCGGATTCCGACCAGACGACCTACAACGGCTCGCTCGCCGTATGGCTCCAGGACAAGAGCCTCATCACGCAGGTCTATGCCACGAACGAACCGTTCCAGATGCAGCAGCAGAACGTGCCCTACGACATCTTCCTGCTGAAGGACGGCGGCTACGACTCGCCCGGCAACATGCTCGGCTTCAATGAGGACTTCCTCAAGAAGAACGCGGACATCATGCCCTCGTTCATCAAGGGCGTGCAGGACGGCATCGCGAAGGCCGTGGCCAACCCCGCGCCGCTGTTCGCCGAAATCGCGAAGCGCTCGCCCACGACCAGCGAGGCCAACATGACGTTCTCGTGGGGCGAGGCCAAGAAGATGATGAACACCGCTTACCAGCTCGAGCACGGCTTCGGCGCCATCGACCCCGCTCAGATGTCGGGCCTCTACGCGCTGCTCAGCGACCTCAAGCTCTTCAAGAGTTCGTTCAAGGTCGAGGACGCCTACACCACCGAGTTCGACTCGCCGGCGGTCGTCAAGACCACCTGATTCGCATCCAGATCACGCAAAGGCGACCGCTATGACGACACAGATGCACCTGGCGCTGGACCTCTCGTTCACGCACACCAACGGCCGCTGGAACGCGCCCGGCTCCTGGGTGGGCCGGCGCTACCCGAGCGTCAAGATGTACGAGGAGATCGCGCTCATCGCCGAGCGCGGTTGCCTCGACCTGCTGTTCTTCGGCGACGGCACGGGCATCCCGGACACATGGGAAGGGAAGCTCGATGCCAGCGTCCGGCTCGGCCTCCAGTGGCCGCGCCAGGACATGAGCCCGATCATCGCCGCCATTTCGCAGCGCACCACCTGTCTTGGCTTCGGGCTCACGTATTCGTCGACGTTCATGCACCCGTACTACGTTGCCCGGCTGCTCAACTCGCTCGACCACGTCACCGAGGGACGCATGGCCTTCAACGTCGTTGCCTCCACCAGGCGAGCCGACGCCGCGAACTACGGCTTCGATGAGCTCATGGAGCACGATTCGCGCTACGACCGCATGGACGAGTTCGTCGACGTCTGCAAGGCCTTATGGGCTAGCATCGAGCCGGACGCCGTCCTCTGGGACGAGGAGAACGGCTACTTCGCGGACCCCAGGAAGGTGCACCGCCTCAACCACCGCGGACGGTTCTTCAGCGTTCGCGGCCCGCTGAGCTGCGTCCCCAGCCCGCAGCGTCGGCCCGTGCTGGTCCAGGCCGGCGCTTCGCCTCGCGGCATGAAGACCGCCGCGACGTGGGCCGACATGGTTTTCGCCAGCGGCGGCGATGTGCTCGATATCAAGCGCCGACGCAAGCTCCTGGACGAAGCCATGGTCGCTGCCGGGCGTGACCCGCAGGATCTCGGCACGCTCTGGGATATGGACGTCATCATCGCCGAGAGCGACGAGGAGGCGCAGCGCAAGAAGGAACAGCTCTTCCACACCGTCCCGCGCGAGGCTGCCGGGCCGATGCTCTCGCACAACTCGGGCTTCGACTTCTCCACGCTGCCCGAACGCTTCGTTCTCGGCGACCTCGTCGAACGCATCAACGGTTCGAACGCGTCACAGGCCGGCTTCACGCACCGCCTCGCCCGCGATCGTGGCAGCGACGCGACGATGACGCGCCATGAGTTCATGGAGCTCGCCTGGCGCGAGACCACCGGCTACGACCACACGTACGCCAGCTCGGTCACGCGCGTCGCCGACACCCTCGAGGAGATCTTCGAAGAGACCGGCTGCCGCGGCGGCTTCATGCTCGCCGCCCATCCGCTCGCCACACCCGGCGCACAGCGCGACGTCGTCGAACTGCTCGTGCCGGAACTCCAGGCGCGCGGGCGCGCCCGCAAGAAATACGAGGGCCGCATGCTCCGCGAGAACCTCGGCCTCAAACCGGACTTCGAGATGCCGCGCATCCTCCGCGAAGCCAGCCTCGCCGCAACCGGCCCAACGGCCGCAGCCGCCGCAAGCGCCGCCGGGTAGCCGGCTAACCCCCCGAAAGGAACCACCGATGCTCACCACGCTTGAAGAGAAGATCAGCCCCGGACACGCCGGCGTGATCGTCGTCGATGTGCAGAACGACTTCTGCCACGAGGACAGCCCGTTCACGCGCTACCGCTCGAACCTGGACGGTGTCCAGGCCACGGTCCGGCAGCTCGATCGCTTCCTTGGCGCCGCGCGTGACGCGGGGGTCCCGGTGATCTTCATTCGCAACATCACGCGGCCCGGTTCGCAGACCGAGGTCCAACAGGAGCAGACGATGCGTAGCTCCGGGTCCGCGCCCGGCGGCCCGACCATCTGCCGCGACGGCACGTGGGGCGCCGACTTCTACGTTGTCGCGCCGCAACCGGGCGAGCTCATCATCGAAAAGACACGCTACAGCGCTTTCATCAACACGGAGCTCCCCGCCGTCCTCGCCGAGCGCGGCATCACCTCGCTCCTCATGACCGGCGTCTCGACGAACTGCTGCGTCGAATCCACCGCCCGTGACGGCTACATGCTCGACTACTACATCACCGCGGTAAGCGACTGCTGCGGCGCCTATAAGGAACAGCTCCACGACGCCATGATCGAAAACGTCTGCGACCGCTTCGGCATCGTGGCCACTTCGGACGAGATCGCCGCAGCCTGGGCCAGCCTGCGGGTCGCCACCCCCGCCTGACGGGCGGCGCGCAGCGCAAGCGGCCCGCGAGGTCAGTGCGGCTGACGGGCTTCCGCACGGTCACGAGCATGGGACGCGGCATCGCTCGACGGCGAGCCAGCCACTGGGCAAACTGGACTGCGGAACGCTCGCGATCGTGCGGCTGTAGCTCAGTGGATTAGAGCATCTGTCTTCGGACTAGCCACGCGGATGCGTTGTAGCGCACGAGCGGGGAGTTGAGCGGCGGAGACTCAGTTAGATGGTGAGACTTCCCGCTGCTGCGGGTCGGCATGTCGCATCTCGTGCGTCCGGCGGGAGCGATCGACATCGACAGCCCCGTGTCTTCTCCCTCCGGTAGCGTTCCGGCACGTTCTCAGCCATGGTTCGCGATACGCCCGAACGCCTCCGGGCGAGCTCGCGCCGCGTCCATCCCTGCTCCGGCCGCTCGATGAATCAGCGGCCGGCGGAAGGCGCCCTGCTTCCCGCTAACGAGGCGCGATGAGAGAGGCTTCCTGTCGTTGGTTGTCTTTGACCGCGTGCCAGCAGGGCGGCCCGCGCCTCTCGCGGGAGTTACAACTCACACCTCACAGTTCAGTACCTGATTGTTGCCGCCGCCGGGCTGGCAGGAGTCGAAGCCGGGGCCACCGTCGATGGTGTCGTTGCCGGCGCCGGAGACGATCGAATCGTCGCCAGCGCCCGCGGACACGTTGTTGGTGCCGCCGCCGGCATTGATGACATCAGCGCCACTACCGGTAGTGATGGTGTCGTTCCCGGCGCCGGTGGTGACCAGGTTGTCGCCGTCGCCCGCCGAGATGGTGTTGGTACCCCCACCGGCGTCGATCGTGTCATTGCCGTTGCCGGTCGTGATGGTGTCGTTGCCAGCGCCGGACGTGACGGTGTTGTTGCCGTCCCCCGCCTCGACCGTGTTGGTGCCGCCACCGGCGTCGATGACGTCGTCGCCGTTCCCGGAGTAGATCTTGTCGTTCCCGGCACCCGAGGTGATGGTGTTGGTGCCGTTTCCGGCGTGCACGGTGTTGGTGCCACCACCAGCATCGATGGCGTCATCACCGTCACCGGTGGTGATCGTGTCGTTGCCGGCACCGGTCGTGACCACGTTGTTGCCACCACCGGCGTCCACGATGTTGGTGCCACCGCCCGCGTCGATGCGGTCGTAGCCGTTGCCGGTGGTGATCGTGTCGTTGCCGGCTCCGGAGACGATGATGTTGGCGCCCTCGCCGGCGGTGATCGTGTTGGTGCCACCGCCAGCGTCGATAACGTCGTTCCCGTCGCCGGTGGTGATCGTGTCGTTGCCGCCACCGGCGCAGATGATGTCGTCTCCGCCATTGCCGTTGATGGTGTCGCTTCCACCAAGGCCCCGGATCACGTCGTCACCTGGCGTCCCGGTGAGGATGTCGTTCCCGCCTGTCCCGGTGATGGTCGGCGGCACCAGGCACGCATCCATGACTGAGTACGTGACGGTGACGCTCGTCGCGCGCCCCACCGAATCGGTGGCCGTGACGGTGAACGTCTTCGTGCCGTCCGTCGTGTCGATCGGCGTTCCCGCCGCCACCGTCCCCGTGCAGCTCGTGATGAGGACGCCATCACCGTTGGCAGTGCATGCGAAGGCAGCGAGCTTGAGCTGTCCGGTTGCGTACGTCGCACCGTCACGGGGAGTCGTGATCGTCACTGTCGGCGCCGTACCCGGAGCGACGTACACCACGTGGGAAGCCGAGCCGACGTTACCGGCGATGTCCGTGCACTCCGCAGTCAGGGTGATGACACCCGGGCCGCTGGCCGTCGACGATGTGATGCAGTTGGCTGGATCGATCCCCGACCCGCCGTCCGTCCAGTTCCAGTCCACGGAGACGTCGCTGAAGTTCCAGCCCAGCTCGTTGGCTGCAGGTGACTGGGTCGGGCTCGCGGTTGGCGGCGTCTCGTCGACGTTGACCGTGTAGGTCGCGGAACCGGTGTTGCCGGCGAGGTCGCTGCAGGACGCGGTGAGAGTGATCGTGCCCTGGCCACTCGACGACGATGCCGTCGTGCAGTTCGCGGGATCGACGCCAGAGCCGCCGACGTCGGTCCAGTTCCAATCGACCCTCACGTCGCTGGTGTTCCAGCCACTCCCGTTGTCGGCGGGCGGGTGGCTCGGCATCGCGCTTGGCGCGGTCTTATCTACGTTTGCCGAGTAGTTTGCCGTCGCGATGTTGCCAGCGAGGTCATCGCAGGTTGCCGTGAGCGTGGTTGGGCCGTCACCGGTGGATGTCGAGGAAGCTGTGCAGTTCGCGGGGTCAACGCCTGACCCGGCGTCCCACCAGTTCCAATTCACCGTGACGTCGGAAGCGTTCCAGCCGTTCCCGTTGGGTGGCGGAACTTGCGTCGGTGCAGCGGTCGGCGCCCCGTCGATCCTCCGCGTCGCGACCATGACGTAATACTGGGCGGGAGTTCGCGACACCGGGTACACGTTCACCTCTCCCGTTGCGGTGTCCTCGCTGACGAGCTGGAAAGGCGTGTTAGAAAACCAATAAAGCGTCGATACGCCACCGACGGCCGTCCCAGTGCGCGTGTCAGGACCGGACAGCTTGGACACTGTGAAAGAATTGGTATCTACGACGTAAACGGCATCGCCCACCACACCCGATGAGACAAATAATCGACTGTAGTCCAACGACTCTGTAACCAGAGGGCAAGCAAGCGGGACTATCGTTGTAGCCTCAACGGCCCCGGAGGCAGCATCTATTTCTTGAAGAGTGCCATCGCAATGTGACGTGAATAGCTTTGACCCCGTGTCATTGCGCCGGACTGTGTTGACACCTTCTCCTACTACGAATTGTTTGGTAATGGACTGAGTGGAGAGGGAGAACACATTAAGTATGCCACTGTCATAAACTGGCATATACAGCACTGCATCGTCCGGAGACGTTGTGCCCTGCTCAGAGCCATCACCGGATACCATGGAACCAGTTACTGTGTCAGTAGTTGTACTTATGATTGCTAATAGGTTGCTGTATTGATGCGAAATATAGAGGTTAACACCGTCAGCTGAAAGAGTTAACGCGATCGGACGGTCAAATACTTGGATTTGCTTTACCACGGTTAGCGTGGACACATCGATGACGGAAACGGTGTTGCTCCATCCATTAGCGACGTACACCTTGGTGCCGTCACGCGTTGCTACCATATTGATCGGGTTTTCCCCAGTCAGAACCGCCTTCACGAAGCTGCCGTCATCAGTATTGAACACATCAACGTAGTTCGCGCCAACGTCGACTACAAAGACATAGCCGGGATGACCACTTTTATCGACGCGTGCTGTGTACGTGGCCGCACGTGTGTTGCCCGCACCGTCGGTGCAGGAAGCCGTTAGCGTGAGCGTTCCTTGGCCGCTCGATGTCGTCGACGTCGTGCAGTTGGAGTGATCGACGCCAGAGCCTCCGACGTCAGTCCAGTTCCAATCTACCGTTACATCTCTGGTGTTCCAGCCGTTGGCGTTGGCAGGCGGAGACTGGGTTGGCGCAGCGACCGGTGCGGTCTTATCTATGTTGACCGAATAGCTCGCCGTCCCAATGTTGCCGGCGAGGTCCTCACACGTCGCCGTGAGGGTGCTGGGGCCATCGCCGCTAGACGTCGACGATGGGATGCAGTGTGCCGGGTCGATGCCGGACCCTGTGCCATCGCTCCAGTTCCAGCTCGCGGTCACGTCCGAGTTGTTCCAGCCATTTCCGTTGGGGGATGGCGTAATCGTCGGCGAGGCAATGGGTGCCGCCTGGTCAACGCTCGTGACGTTGATTGACCCGTTCACAACCGCAACATCGGAGAAAGCTCCAGTGAACTGCCCGTTGAAGGTGCCAGCCAGTTGGTGTGCGGAGACAATTACGGGACTCGTCCCTGAGTTCAGGGTGCTCCACGTCACCGCAAACAGCGGGCAGATGCCTTGACAGCCGCTGAGGCTAAACGCTGCGAATCGAAGCTGCCCCGCTGCACAGTTGGGCGGCACATGAGTGCCGCATATCGTTAGAAGTGACCACCCGGGCGCCGCCACGATGTCGGGCACCATGATGTTGGAGTCGAAGGTGAGTGTAACGTCGAAGCCGAGGATGGAGTCCGACGGACTCGTGTCCGCCGAGACAAAACTCGACGCATTCTGACCGAGCGGAACCGAATCGTCCGTCACGCCAATCACTGTTCCCACGATCTCTGTGCATAGAGATGCGCCCTCCGTACTAGTCGTCCCTTCGGGACAAGGAACTGCGGAGGTATTGCCGTTTCCCGGAGCATACGACCCTGCAGGCGCCGGAGTGCAGCCAATACTCCCAGCGGAATTGGAGAAGGTCCCCGGGAGACAAAGAACGGCGCTCGTTGCGCCGGCGTCTGGTACGTAGGAGCCGGCTGGCGCGGCGTAGCACATCGTCTGACCGGGCTGGTCCTGGAACGACCCCGGCGCGCAGTCCGTTGGCTCGGTCGCACCTGAACCTGACACAAATGTACCGGCGGGCGCAGGGGTGCACGGCTCGCTCCCTGTGCTCGAGTAGAACCCAGGCTCACAACCCGTTGACGACTGAATCGGGACCACGACGAGCGTGTAAGGGTCTGGGCCGACCGGGATGGAATCTAACACCGCGCCCGTCATGGCATCCATGACCAAGCCGGTCTCGCCGGTCGGCGTTCCATCGCGTGAAACGAAATAGACGCGTGACTCGTCTAGTGAAAGTGCCATCCCGTTCGACACGTAGCCGCCCGGCGTTAGGGCGATCACCGACCGAGATGCTGTGTCGATGATGAACAAGTTGGACTGAACCAGGTCGGCATAGCCGCCCGCCCCATAATTGCTACAGACTCCGTAGAGACGGGTGCCAGCTCGGTTCATTTCAGATCTTCCGGGGTCACCGCAGACGCCAACCTGTCCAACAATGGCTCCCGACGCAACGTCCAAGACCGAGATAGTGTTGGCACCGGGTGCTGCCAGGGCGCCGTCGCTTACCCAAATAGTCGATTCATCGGCCGAAAGCGTCATCCACGGCGGGTTAAAATCTGGCAACGGGATGCTTCGTAGCACGGTGGACATGTCAGGTGAGTAGACAACGATTGACGGCTGCCCATTGGCGCCGCCATCGAGGACGTAGACGTTGCCCGTTGATTCCCCGGTTGCGACCACGCGAGGCTGCACGAAGCCAGTGAGATTCCTGACAACGGAGTTCGTCGCCGTGTCGATTATGGTGACCGACTGATCATCCCAGTTCGCAGTGTAGACTCTGCTGCCGTCGGGACTGACGAACACCTCGAGAGGCTTTCCCGGGATCGGTATCGACGTCAACTCCGCGTCGGTTTGTGCGTCGAGGACTAGCACGGCTTCGCCATACGTGTCAGCGACGTACACCTTGCGAGTCTGGGGATCGTAGACGATTCCTCTTGGCTCTGTCGCTGGAATTGTCGCGGCAACTGGGCCAGCCGCGCTGTCAAGAACGTTGATGAAATCCACGGGTGGTTGGTCGTGTGTGACGAAGAGCTTTTCGCCGGAGCTGCATTCCACCGCCCCAGGACCGCTAAATGTCCCGGGAGCGCACAGCGTCGCGGAGGTCGC
Organism: uncultured bacterium; assembly: GCA_963832795.1. Taxonomy (GTDB): domain Bacteria; phylum Chloroflexota; class Dehalococcoidia; order Tepidiformales; family Tepidiformaceae; genus CAWHVJ01. The sequence continues at coordinate 3,366 of CAWHVJ010000010.1, read as the reverse complement.
ACCGCTGCCAGCGACGAATGAGCCCGCGAGCGCGAGAACGCATGAGCCCTGCCCGGTCTGGTCTTGATACGAGCCCGGGGCACAGAGGGAGGCCGATGTCGCACCGCTCCCCGACGCGTAGGAACCGGCGGGAACGGGAATACACGACGTCTGGCCCGTCTGGTCCTGGTACGAACCCGGTTCGCACAACGTAGTCGCCTCGGCGCCTGAACCCGAAACAAACGTACCGGCCGGCGCAGGCGTGCACGGCTCGCTTCCCGTGCTCGAGTAGGTCCCTGGCTGGCAGTGGGGAAGGACTTGCGGGATAACTGCGATCCCGTAGGGGTCACTGCCGGCGGTCAACGAAGCGATAACCTGGTCTGTAGTGAGGTCGATGACGGACACAGCACTGTGGAATTCAAGAGTGGCGTAGAGTCTTGTTCCGTCCGCTGATATCGCGATGCGATTCGGAACGTAGCCATTGCTTATCTCGATCGTATCGATTTCCGTGTCGGACGCCGCATCGAACACTGAAATAGTTCCGTGGACGGACTGGGAAGAGCCACCTGCCCAGTAAAACGTGTTCATCACGTAGAATTTTGTCCCATCTGGACTGAATTCTATTCCGTATGGGTTCGTGCCAACTTCCAGGAGATTGACAACCGCATGGCTCGCCGTGTCTATAACCGACACAGTGTGTCCGTTGTTGGCGCCACCGTTGTTGAGAACATAGGCGCGAGCGTTGTCTGGAGACAGTGCAACTAACGTTGGTTCCTCTCCCACCGGAGTAGACGCGATGACGGTTAGGGCGTTGGTATCGACTACAGACATGAAGCCATTAGGATTTGGCCAGTTGTCGTTCACGATGTAAAGTCGCGCGCCGTCAGCGCTGAGGGCCATTCCTTGCGGAAGCGACATGCCCGGAATTGTGTGGATGACGGCGTTGAGTGTTGTGTCGACGACATCGACCGTCCCATTTGTGTAGTCGGCGACGTACAGCCGCGCACCGTCCGGACTCATGACGGAGCTAAAGGGCTCCCCGGGGAGCGGAATCGTCGCGATTACCTGGTCAGAAGCCAGGTCCACGACCGAAATTGACTGGCCGTCGAGATTGTTGACGTACGCTCGCGTGCCGGCCGCATCAAGCGTAACCGACCGCGGAGAGGCCCCAACCGGGATGGTAGCGAGGGTCTGGGGAGTTTGGGGATCGATGATGGAAATGGTGTTGTCGCCGGTATTCGTGACCACGAGCTTGGTCGCCCCAGCAGGAACACCGGTCGTCAGCCTGCCGTGCTCCACTGCGCCGCTCTCCAGCCCGCGGTCGCCGCCGCCGAACAGAAAGATGTCGTTGCCGACCGCTGCAGCGCCCGGGTAGTAGCGCTCAACTGAGAACGCAGTGACGGCCGTCCACGAGTCTGCGGCGGGGTCGTATTCGTCGACGTTGCTCAGCGGTTGGTTCCAGAATCCCCCGAGCGCGACCAGCTTGGAACCGACGGCAACCAACGCAGGGTATCCACCCGCCTGCAAGGTTCCAGACTTCACCGTCCAGGAGTCACTCGCGGGGTCGTAGACCTCCAGTTGCGGATAGTAGTTGGGACCGGCGTCGCGTCCCATGGCGTAGAACTTGCCGCCGGTCGCCGCGTCCACCACGGCGCCGGCCACGGGAGCTGCCGTCCCGGTAGTCCACGAGCCTTCGCTCGGATCGTAAATGTCAACTGAGGCGATAGCGCCGGACGCTCCAGTTCCACCGATGACGTAGATTCGCCCGTCACTCGAAGAGAAGACTGCTTCGTCGCGACGTGGCGCTGGAAGTGTCGCCAGGTGGGACCAAGCATTCGTCCCAGGATCATATTCGTCGACGTCACCTATTAGAGCGCCGTCGTAGCCACCGGCGATGACGATATTGCCGGAGGGCAAGGCTGCCATCCCAAAGGAATAACGAGACGTCGGCAACGGAGCTCGCTCGACCCAGGTGTCAGAACCAGGGTCATATTCTTCGAACGACGCTGAGAAGGGGCCCGAGTTGACAGCGCCGCCGGCGACGAAGATGTGTCCGTTTGGCGCCGCCGTGACGACGGGAGATACGCGGGGATTCGGCATCGAGCTTCGGACGGACCAATCGATACCGGGCAGCACCGGCGGGGGTACCGGAAGAGGGTCTGCGGACGGGTAGACGATGTGAGCTGTGAATGACCCACTGTTGTCGCCGAAGACAGTGTCGTTCTCACCGAGGTAAAGCCGACCGCCGGCTTCGGACGCAAACGTCGCGCCAGTGCCCACTACGAACGGCAAACCGTTCGCTATCCGCCCGACTAGCGCCAGGCAGGCGAGCCCGGGTGCAGGCGTGTTGATCGGCTCGACACAGGGAGGGGAGCCCTCGGGACCCCGTCCGGGGTCGGAACCAGCAATACGAACAAACCCGGTTGCCGTGATCGTCACGGTCGTTGCGGGGGGAAGGTCTAAGCCAGTGTCTGTCCACGGCTGCGTTCCGGGGATGACGATGGAAGTGTCGACCGGTGGATCGCCCGTCGCAGACGCATTCCTGACGCTCGGCAGCCCGCCCGCGACGAAAATCGCCGCCGCCAAGGCAACGAGTTGAAGCGCCGAGAGTCGTCGAGTGAAAAGACGCTTGGTGGTGTGACACGTTCCCATTGCCCGCTCCTGGAGCGATCTACGCCCGGGCCAACAGGCTGGGCGCGAACTTGCGCCGATACTACTCCGACAGGTTGTGTCCGGGTGGGGCGAATGTGAAGAATTCGCATTCGCGTCGCAATCTGTCGGCTTCGGCGACTCCGTTGCCGCTCGATGGTTGTACCCCTGATGCGCATCGGCGAGGCCGGCGTCCTCGCGTCTTGCGCGGCTCTGGCTCGTCGCTGGCGCCACCCCCGCTCGAGTGTCCGCGGTCGCACCGTCTCGGCGGGCGGACTGCGTCGAACCGTGCGTCTGCTGAATCGTCGTCGTCACCTGAGAATTCGGTTTCCGAGCTCTGTCGGTCATTTCCCGGCTCCCGCCCGCGATGCGTGCGCGTGTGTAGTCGCGGCGGAATGTGCGGTCAGCGACGGGCTAGGTAAATAGCGGAAGTGATACTTCTGTACGAGTTAGTGGCGCGCGAGCCACGCAAACGTCGTTGCGTTGGCCGGGAATAGGTCCATTGCTTTCAGCGGGTCATATGCGTTCCAGTTGCTGAAGACGCAGTTGAACGACAGCTCCTCGTCGTTCTCCGTCATCCGCTGGGAATGGAACGCCACCCTCCGTAATCGGTCGGCCCCTGGGGACTTCCGCCACGCCTCCCGGAGTTGCTGGAGTGCCGATCGATGGTCTCGCGAACGTAATCGAGCACGGGCTTGATGTTGCGGACCGCAGGGTAATAGTGGCGGTCGTTAAGTG
>CAWHVJ010000009.1:0-252978 GCA_963832795.1 uncultured bacterium | reverse complement strand
GCCTAAACGCTGACGATCCGCTCCACAACCCCGTCGCGGTGGTAGATGCGCGGCAGCCGCGCCTGCAACGACGCGATCACGTCCCAGCTAATGGTGTCCGTCAGCTCGGCGACTTCGTCCGCCGATATGGTCTCCGCTCCCTGCCGCCCGATGAGCACAACCTCGTCGCCTTCCGCGGCCGACGGCAGGTCCGTCACGTCTGCGAGGAACTGGTCCATGCACACCCGGCCAACAATCGGACATCGACGCCCATCGATCAGGACCGAGCCGGCGTTCCCGAGGCTTCGCCGCCAACCGTCCGCGTAACCAACCGGCACCAGCCCCACGCGCGACTGCCGCTCGGCGCGCCACGTCAGGCCATAGCTCACGCCCTCGCCTGGCGCGACGTCGGCCACGCGTGCCAGCCGCGCCTTCAGCGAAAGCACCGGCCGCACGCCGATCGACGGCGTATTCGCGGGCAAAATGCCGTGCAGCGCCAGCCCGATGCGCACGCCGTGGTAGCGCAGTTCGCCCCGCCGAAGCGCCGTCGCGGAGTTCGCCGTGTGACGGTAGGGAATCCATGGAAGCCGCCGCGCGGTCTGCTCGAAGGCCGCGTGCTGCTCGTCCGCGAACGAATCGTCCGCTTCGTCGGCGTTCGCCATGTGCGTCGTCAGTCCCTCGACCACGATGCCCGGCAGCCCCCGGGCAGCCTCCGCGAGGGCGACCGCCTCTTCGGGCGGTACGCCGAAGCGGTGGAGGCCGGTGTCCACCTTCACGTGAACGGTCGCCGTCCGGCCCTGCCGCATCGCCTCCGCCGACAGTGCCTCCGCCAGATCGAGCGAGTGAATCGTTAGTGTTATGTCGTGCTCCACCGACTGCCGGCAGCGTCGGCCGGGAACGCGTGTCCCAGCACCAGGATTGGCGCTGTCACGCCGACGCGGCGAAGGCCGATCGCCTCCGACGGCCACACCACCGCGAACCGCGTGATCCCGGCGGCTTCGAGGGCCGGCGCAATCCCTTCGACGCCCGCGCCATACGCGTTCGCCTTGACGACCGCGATGATCTCCACTTCGGGACCGAATCGCTGTCGCAACGCGGCGACGTTCTGTTCAAGCGCGGCGATGTCGAGTTCCAGCCATGCGTTCAGGCTCTGCGTGGCCTCCGCGAGCGTTTGCACGGCGCTATCTTGCAGCGGAATGGACGCGACAGTCGTCAGTTGAGCGGCCCTTTCCCTATAACTCGCAGGCGCTTTGCGCGCTCCGATAATGCAACCTAGCATCGGGCGGGTGGGATGCACAGGCAACCGCACGCGCTGCGGCGGCGTGTTGCGCGCAGCTTTCATTGTCTTCGTGTGCGGCTTGCTCGCGGGCGCCTGCAGCAGCAGGAACAACCCCGCCACCGTCGGCAATGCCTTCGACGGCGACGCAACGGCCACCGCCCGCCCATCCAGCACACCCACGCCAACGCCGACACCCTTGCCCGCCGACCCTGCCGAGGCACGCGCGGTCGCTCTGAACCTCCAGCGGCAGGGCAGCTACGACGAGGCAGCGAACGCCTACCGCGCCGCCGCAACGGCCGCCACGGTCCCCGATGATCGCGCGCAGGACACGCTCGGCGCTGCCGTCGCCACGTACAGCAACGGCGACATCGATGGCGCCATCGCACTGTTGCGTGAGGCCCTGGCCGCGGCACCGGCGGGCGGCGAAACAGCCCGCCGCGCCGCCTATCTCCTCGCGGTGCGCCTGGACGAGTCTGGCGCCAAGCCGCAAGAGGCCGTCGGCATGCTCCAGCCCTTCGCCGCCGCCGCGAACTCCGATGCGCTCGAGGCCTATATCCGCACCGAGTACGCCCGCGCCCTCGACGCCACCGGCGACAGTACCGATGCCAACACGACCTGGGACGGCGTCCTCGCCACGCCGGGCATCCCCACGTCGCTCCGCCAGAGCGTCTACGACACACGGTTGGCCGCTGCCCGTGCCCGTAGCGACACTGTGGCTACACGCGACTGGCTCGCCCGCCTCGCCTCCCTCACCGATGACCCGGGCATCCGCTACGAGCTCGCCGGCCTCGCCTTCGACGCCGGCGATGGCGCTACGTTCCTGGCCCAACTGACGGCGATCATCTCCAACGACCCCGGCTCGAGCTTCGCAACGCGCGCCGTCGCGGACCTCGAGAACGCTGGCGTAGCGGTCGATCCCGGCAGCGAAGGCTACGTCGACTACCGTCGCGGGCTCTACGCCGACGCCATCAGCGTCCTTTCGGCCGCGATCGCGGATCCCGGGGTGGACCCGGCAACGCTCGCATTCCGCCAGTTCTACCTCGCCGCCGCCTACGAGGACTCCGGAGCGCTGGATGACGCGATCGCCGGCTACGACGCCGTTGCCGCGCTTGGCGCGAACTCGCCGTACACCCACCGCGCGATGTACTGGGCCGCACGCGTCGTCGAGCGACAGGGAGACAGCGAAGCCGCATCCCGGCGGTATGTAGCGCTCGTCCTCGATGGCCCCTCCGGCGAATTCACCGCCGAGGCCGCCTTCCGCGCCGGCTACACGCTCCTCTCCGGTGGCGACGCGGCCGGCGCGATCGTCGCCTGGACGCAACTCGGCGCCAGCTCGGATGCGCGACTGCTCTACTGGGAGGGACGCGCCTACACGCTCCTCGGCAACACCGCCTCGGCTTCGGCTTCCTACGCGCTGGCGGCCGCCGCCGCCCCTCTCGATTTCTACGGACAGGAAGCCGCCCGCGCCAACGGCAGCCTCGGGCCGGTCAACGTCTCCTACCGCCCGCGCATGCTTTCGAGCACCATCGACTGGACCGGTATCGCCACGTGGCTGGCAACGCAGATCCCCGGCATCGCCGCGACTTCGCCAGTGGGCGCGGATGCGCTCGCCTCCATCGGCATGGAGTCGAAGGCGCGGGATGTCATCTGGGCTGCGGCCAGCAGTGCCGGCGCCTGGCGCCTGCTCGACCTTGCCCACCAGGCGAAGGACGCCGGCCTCCCGGACGTCGCCGCGCAGCTCGCGGTGCAGCTCCGCCAGGCCACCGGCGTCGCGCCCGAAAAGGCTCCGAAAGCGCTCCTGCAACTCGCCTACCCTGTTGATTATGTCGAGTTGCTACAGCAAGCGAGCCAGTCGAACGGCCTCGACGCCCTCTTCGTGGCCGCTGTCGTCCGCCAGGAGAGTCTCTGGGATGCCGGCGCGGGCTCAGGTGCCGGCGCGCTCGGACTGACCCAGGTCATCCCGCCGACCGGCCAGGGCATCGCCGACGAGCTCGACGTCACCGGCTTCGTCGCCAGCGACCTCTTCCGGCCCGTGGTGAGCCTCAAGTTCGGCGCCTACTACCTGGCGGACCAGCTTCGCCAGTATGGCAATCCGCTCGCCGCCCTGGCCGCCTACAACGCCGGACCGTCAAACGCCGCGCGGTGGGTGGCCGCTGCCCCGCCGGCCGACGGCGCAGCCGACTTCGCCGAAGCCGTCGACATCGGCGAAACCCAGCACTACGTCCAGGTCATCATGGAGCACTACGCCTTCTACCAGCTCGCCTGGGGGCCGTAGCACGAAGCACCCGCCTTTAGTAGCCGTAGTTCCCGCCGCCGTACGGATCGGTGGTTGGCGTCGGCTGTGCCGGCGCCGCTGTCGGCGATGGTGCGGCCGTTGCTGGCGCGGTCGTGGGCGCGGGCGTCGGCTGCTCTGCCGTTGCCGCTGCCGGCGGCGCGGACGTCGGTGACGCCAGCTGCGAACCGTTCGACGCGGCTGCGCCCGCGCTCGATGCCGTCGGCGACGCCGCCGTCGTGGACTGCGTCACGAGCGCGACGAACCATACCCCGCCGATGCCGTCGCCGTTCGTATCCCCCGCCTTCTGGTCGCCCGCGTAGCGGTAGAGCGGCATGCCGTTGTGCGCGACCTGCTTCGCGCCGTCATCCCGGGTAATCAACGAAAACGTGCCGGTCGCGCCGTCCACCGCATCGGGTGGCGACGAAGCGCTCGAAGTCAGCGGCGGCCAGGTGGTCGCGCAGGCGCCGGTGCAGGCGCTCTTCCCGGAGACCGCCGCGTCCGGCTTGAACGTGTAGAGCGTCATCCCGGCGCCATCGGTAAGCGCCTTTCCCTTCGCCGTATCGGCCGTTGCCACCAGCTTCGCGACCGTCCCGGTGTTCGCGGCTGGCGACGACTCAGCCGTCGCCGACGGCGCTCCCGCCGCGGTCGTCGCGGAGTTGCCGTAATCGTCCCCGCCGCAGGCAGCGGCAACGAACCCGGCAATGAAAACAGCCGCGATGGCGACGGGAAATGCGTGGATGAAGCGCGTAAAGCGGGGCATAGTCGAAACTCCAACAGGTGGTTCGCGATGTACTACGCAGCGACCGCGCTGGCCGGATGCCATGGCGCGCTACCCACTTCGCCCTTATGTGCGGTGCGTGCTACGCTGCTTGTTCACGCCCATCGAAGGAGATTGCGCCGTGGCTACGAAGCGCACCTACCAGCCCCATGTGATCCCGCGCAAGCGCAATCACGGGTTCATGAAGCGAATGTCCACCCGCGCCGGCCGGCTCGTCCTCAAGAACCGCCGCTCCCAGGGCCGCAAGCGCCTGACCGTCGTCTAGGCGCGTAGCGCGGGACTGCCCGCGCGAAAGGAGCCCGGCGTGGAACGCGCGGCAAGGCTCCGCAAAGGCAAAGAGTTCGACTCCGTCTACAGCAGTGGCACCGTCGTCAGCGGCCGGCTGCTGGCGTTGCGCTACCTTCCGAACGACCTCGGTCGCACCCGCTGGGGCTTCGCCGTGGGCAAACGCACTGCCCGCCACGCCACCGACCGCAATCGCACCAAACGTCGCCTCCGCGAAGCTGCAGACCACACTCTATTGATACCTGGTCTCGATATCATCGTCACCGCTCGAATGCACGCGCCTGCCGCAACGTACCAGGAGCTGGCCGCAGCCCTCCGATCGGCCCTGCGAAAAGCGGAACTCCTGCCGCGCCCTACCGCCGACTCGCTGCGGAGCGCCCGAGACTGCGCCCTCAGATCCCACGGAACCCGCGGCCGCGCCATGAAATACCCACTCCTCTGGCTCATCCGCGCCTACCAGGTGACCTTCTCACGCGTAATGCCGCCCGTCTGCCGCTTCGAACCGAGCTGTTCGCACTACGCGTACGACGCCGTCGACCGTTTCGGCGCCTTCAAGGGCACCTGGTTGGCCGTTCGCAGGCTCTCCCGCTGCCGTCCGGGCGGCGGCCGCGGCTGGGATCCGGTCCCGGAGAAGTCCAGCCGCACGACAAACGACCCCGCTCAATCCCAGTAAACCGCCCTCAGACTCATTTCGCGCGACACTCGGCGTTCGCGAAGCCATCGGTCCCGGTCATCGGCCGCCGTCTTGGCCCACAAACGGCGCGCTTCGGCCTCGCAAACGCTACGCCCCTACGAACCAGCTTCGAGATCGCCAGGGTACACGCCCGCGAAGCGTGCGCGCGGTCCGACTGAAGCGGAGAAAAACACTACTACCAGCCACCCAACGCGGCGCGCACCGCGGCGAGACGGCAGATAACGCCCGGTGCGGCGCCTCCGGCGTAATCCGCCGACTGCGGCGCCGCCTACGAGCGAAGGCACTGCAGACGTCGCCGAAAGAGCGAAGTCAACTGCCGCCGACTCAGCGGCCCCTCAATCGGGGACCGTCCGCCGTCGCTGCACGCGATTCGGCCGGGCGATTTAGGCGCAAAGCGCGTCGATATTCACGCTGATTAGCCGGTTCGGGGCTTAGCGCGCCGCAGAACCGTTCGGTCGCGGCGAATGCGCAGGACCGCCCTCGCCCCCTCCGAACACGTCCTGCAGGACGACTTTGGCGCCCGGAGTGGATGCCTCCACCAAAATCTACGCACAACAGCGTGGGAGTCCCGGGCACACTCGCGCCCGCTTCTAATCGCACCTTCCGGCGACTGCAGGCCCGAACCTGCGACGACCCAGGTCTCATGTTGCACGTGAAACGCCGCGAGTGGCCGGACGCGGATCAGCGCCCGCGCCGGTCCGCTTCGCCGTGAGACGGCGGTCGCCATCCCGTGCCTTATCGCCGACATCGGTGGCACGGAAGACGAAGTGACCCTCGTGTTTCACGTGAAACACCCAGGCACGGCGCGGGTCTTCGGTCGGCATTGGCGCCGCGTCACTGGCGCCCAATGAAAGACATCTAGCCGGGCGATGACTCTACGTTTCACGTGAAACATCCACGAAAAGTCACCGTTTCACGTGAAACATAGCACATATGTTCTGGCCGTTTCACGTGAAACGCACGCCATGGCCCTCCACGGTGTCCTCTAGTCCACCCGCTGCTACCATGGGCTCGTGAAACGTCCCCGCGCCCTCGCGGCCGCGCCTCTCTTCCTCTTCCTCGCCCTCTTCGCCAGCGCCTGCGTCGGCACCGAAAGCCCCCAGGGCTGGGCCGCGCCAGTCTTCGATGGCGATACCGTCTACTTCCTCGCCTCCAAAGACCGCCTGGCCGCCGCTCCCCTCACCCCGGAAGCCCAGAACGCCACGATCGCCTGGAACTTCCCAGATAAAAACAACGTCGCCGATAAGAACGTGAAGCTCCAGGCCGTCTACGGCACGCCCGTCATCGACGGCGACCGCCTTTACTTCACCTCCTTTTCCGGAGGCGTCTGGGCCCTCAATAAGGCTGACGGTCGCCCCGTTTGGAATATGAAGACTGAGATCGACGGCAATGTCGTCAGCGGAATCGCTGTCAGCGGCGATCTCGCGGCCTTCGGCACCACCACGGGGCACCTGTACGTCGTCAACAAGTCGGATAAGTCGCCCGCGACGGGCTGGCCCGCCGGCGGCAAGACGTTCGGCGACGGTATCTGGGCCGCACCCGTGATCAGCGGCGACACAATCTACGTCGCCACCATGGGCGGCGACCTCTACTCCCTCAAGCTCTCCGACGGCAGTGAGAACTGGGAGCAGCCTTTCCACTCCTCCGGCGCCTTCGGCGACCTCGCCCAGCTCAACGACCAGACGCTCTTCGTCCCCAGCCTCAACAAGCATGTCTACCTGCTCAATCCTGCCGACGGCTCCGTTGAGCACGACTTCGTCGCCAGCGACTGGGTCTGGACACAGCCCGCTTTCGATACGAAACGCAACCAGGTCTACTTCGGAGACTTCGCGGGAGACTACTACGCGCTTGACATAACCTCTGGAGAGGAGTCCTGGCACGTTCATCTCGGCGCCGACCGTGTGAAGTCCGCCGGGGCAATCGTGGACAATGTCCTCGTGGTGGGAGACCGCAAACCGACCGTCCACTTCCTGGACCTCGACCAGTCCGGGAAGGAACTCAACGCTGTTCCTGTCCCGAGCGTCGGCACGATCCGTGCCGACGCCACCGCGCACGGCGCCTTCGTCTACCTCGCCACCACGGGCGGCAAGCTCCTAAAAGCCGACCCCGGCCCGAAGAGCGTCATTGAAGTGACCATGGGTGGCCGCCAATGATCGGCGACATTTTCACCATCGTTCTGCTGAACCCGATGATCAATTTCCTGGTCATCCTCAACAACGTCCTGTTCAGCAGCTTCGGACTGGCGATCATCGCCTTCACCATCATCATCCGGCTCGTCACCTTCCCCCTGACGTTCCGGCAGCTCCACTCCACGCGGGCGATGCAATCGATTCAGCCGCGCATCCAGGAGGTGAACAAGAAGTTCAGCGACCCCAAGCGGCGCCAGGAAGAGGTCATGAAGATCTACCGGGAAGCCGGCGTGAACCCGTTGGGCTGCGTCGGTCCGCTGGTGCTGCAATTCCCCGTGCTGATCGCCCTGTACAGCGCCGTGCGACTCGCCCTTGCGACCTCGCCAGAAGCGCTGGAGCGGCTTTCCGGGCACCTTTACAGCTGGAGCTACATCCAGCACTCCGTGCCGCTGCAGGACCACTTCATCGGCATGGACCTGCGCACCGGGAACTACATCATGGTGTTCCTGGTCGCCGCCACCACCTACCTGCAGACGAAGACCACGGCCACTCCCGCCACCATGGACGACAAAGCGCGCGCCCAGCAACAAATGATGGCCTACATGATGCCGCTGATGTTCGGCTTCTTCGCCATCAACTTCCCCGCCGGCGTGAGCCTCTACTGGGTCGTCAACTCCGTCGTGGGAATCGTCTTCAACGTGGTCGTCTACGGACTCCACGTAGGACGCTGGATAAACATCGAACCGATCATGGGACCGAAGGCACCCGCCGGCGCCAGCGCGCCCGCAGCGGAGAGCGTGAGCGCTTCATCTTCCGCCGCGGCCCTTCAACCGACTCGAGAATTGAGGACTGCCAATGGATCAGGCCGAAGCAAGCGGCAAAACCGTCGACGACGCCCTTAACAAGGCGCTCGCCAAACTCGGAGCAACCCGCGACGAAGTCGAATTCGTCGTGCTGGACGAAGGGCGCAAGGGTGGGCTCTTCGGGCGGGGGAGCAAGGAGGCCATCGTCCGCGTCGAACGCGTGGCCAATCCCGACGCCCTCCCCAAAGCCACCGAGCCCCCCGACACACGCATCCCCCACGGCACTCCGCAGCAGGGGCGCGGTCGCGGCCGCGGACAGGGAGGCGGTCAATCCGCTTCCCGCACCTCGCGCGGCGACCGTCCCCCGGGTGACCGCCCGGCGAGCGAACGCGGCGGGCGGTCACGCAGCAGCGGAGGCCAGGCACAGACACGGACCGGCTTCGATTCAGCCGCTCCCAAGCTCACCGACGCCGACTTCCTTCGCCCGCCACGCTTCCAGGGCGAGGCCGGCGAAGCCGCACCCCCGGCGGAAGGCCAGGCCGGCGGACGCTCCCGCCGTCGTGGACGCCGCGGCGGTGGCGGTAGTGGTGGTGACGGCGGCGCCGAGCGTGCCCCTTCCGAGGCAACCGCCGAGCGGGAGCCCCGCGAGCCCCGCGAGCGTCAGGACCGCGGCGACCGTCGTCGTCGCGAGGACGAGCCGCTCATCGAGCCCGATATCAACGCCCCCGAGGTCGACTTCGCCGCGCAAACGGTCGATGACCTTCTTCGCATTCTCGACATCGGCGCCGAACTCTCCATCCGCGAGCCCCTCACCGCCGGCGACGGCCTCGGCACCGCGCTCGCCGTCATCGACATCAAGGGCGATGACCTCGGCCTCCTCATCGGCCGCCGAGGCGACACGCTCCTTTCGCTCCAGTACCTCGTGAACCTGATTCTCGCGAAAAAGCACCCCGGCAAGGGCGGCGTCACCATCGACGTCGAGCACTACCGCCATCGCCGCGAAGAACAGGTCGTCTCGCTCGCCCAGCGCATGGCCGACCGCGTGCGCGAGACGGGCTCGCCGATCACCCTCGAGCCGATGTCGGCCAGCGAGCGTCGGCTCGTGCACCTGCTCTTTGCCGAAGACAACGAGGTCGAGACGAACAGCGTTGGCGAGGGCGAGAACCGCAAAGTCGTGATCAGCGCGCGGCGCTGAGCGCGGAGGAGGCCGATACGCACATCGTGGTCGCCGGGAATGTAGCCGAAGACCTTGCCCCCGGCGGAGGCTGGGTACCGGGCGGCCCCGCGCTGTATGCTGCGCGCATGGCCCTTAGCCTCGGCGCCCGGGTGGATCTCATCACCCGCCTGACCGACGACTACGACCGCAGCGTGCTGGATGGCCTCGACGTCACTCCCATCCACGCGGAGCAGAGCTGCCGCTACGCCAACGCCTACGATTCCGACGGCGACCGGACGCAACTCCTCCTCGCCGAAGGCCAGCCCATCGATCCTGGCGTTGTCGAACGGGTTCCCGCCGACGCCTGCATGCTCGCCCCCGCCTACCACGAGTTCAACAGCGCCCCGAATGTACGTGCGAGGGTCCGCGCGGTCAGTCTCCAGGGCGCCCTGCGTGCCACGGACGAGCGCCAGCGAGTCATTCACCACCCCAACCCGGTGGAACAGGCGCAACCGTTCCTGGCGCCCGGAACGCTCGCCTTCCTCAGCGAGGAAGACACCGCCGATGCCCGCGCCCTTGCGCGCCACATCGCCCGCGCAGGAGCGATAGCGCTCCTGACCCGCGGATATCGCGGCGCCGAGATGTTCACCGCGAGTGAAGAACGCACCTTCGCAGCCGCGCCCGCGCGCGCGGTCGACCCGACAGGGGCGGGCGACTGCTTCGCGATGGCGTTCGTCGTACGAATGGTCGAGACCAACGACCTCGTAAATTCGTGCCGGTTCGCGCTCGCAGCAGGAGCGCTGGCCACCGAAGGGGTAGGAATCGCGGGCATTCCCTCGCGAAAGGCCGTCGAAGACCGATTGCAGGGGGTGGCAGCCTGATGGGAGCGAAGATTGTCACGTTTGTGAACCAGAAAGGCGGCGTCGGGAAGACGACGACCGCCGTATCCCTCGCTGCGGCCCTCGGCCGCCGCGGCCAAAAGGTCCTCCTCATCGACCTCGACCCGCAGGCCAATGCAACCAGCGCCCTCGGTATCGACGGCAGCGACCGCGACGGCATCTACCACGCCCTGCTCGACGAGACTCCCCTGGAAGAGTGCATCGTTCCCGTCGAGGAAGAGCAGATCAGCCTCGTGCCGTCGAATCGCGACCTCTCAGGCGCGGAGGTCGAGCTCGTCCCCGTCATGGCGCGCGAGCGGCGTCTCACGAACGCCGTCCACGGACTGCGCGATTCCTACGACTGGATCCTGATCGACTGCCCCCCTTCGCTGGGGCTGCTCACCATCAACGCACTCACGGCGAGCGACAGCGTCGTCATCCCCGTCCAGTGCGAGTACATGGCGCTCGAAGGCCTGAGCCGCCTCATCGAGACGCTCGAGCTCGTCCGGCGCAACCTCAATCCGAGCCTGAACGTCCTCGGCGTCGCGTTGACCATGTTCGACGGCCGTACGCGTCTCGCACAGCAGGTAGTGGACGAAGTGCGCGGGCACTTCCCCCAGACGTTCGCCACCATCATCCCGCGGTCGGTGCGCCTGAGTGAGGCCCCCAGTCATGGCCAATCGATCTTCCGCTACGAACCAGGTGGCCGCGGCGCCACCGCCTACGATGCGCTCTCATCGGAACTGCTTGCACGTGTAGGAGTAGCTGTATGACTCAACCGAAACGTGGCCTTGGACGCGGGCTCGACGCCCTCTTTTCCGGCAGCGGCGCCGGCCTCGACGCTCCCACCGAGCGCCCGCAGGAGCGCGATCCGGAGCCACTCGACACCCGCGACGACGCCCTGGAAGAGCGTGTAGCCACACCGTTGCCACCGCCCCGGGAAGAACCCGAATCGCCCCTCGCACGAACCTACGAACGCGCCCCCGAACCGCCTCCAGCACCCGCCCCGGCCCCCGTCCAGCTCGTTCGCCGCGGCGTCCCGGACGAGGTCGATATCGACCTCATTTCGCCCAACCCCGAGCAGCCCCGCACGCACTTCGAGCCCGAGAAGCTCCGTGAGCTGGCGGACTCGATCCGCGAGCATGGCATCATCCAGCCGCTCGTCGTCAGCCGCGAAGACGGCGGCGCCTACCGCCTGATCGCCGGCGAACGCCGCCTCCAGGCCGCCCGCCTGGCCGGCCTCGATACCGTTCCCGTCGTCGTCCGCGAAGCCGCCGACGACGAGCTCCTCGAACTCGCCCTCATCGAGAACATCCAGCGCGCCGACCTCAATCCCATCGAAGAAGCGATGGCCTACCGCCGCCTGACCGAGGAGTACGCGCTCACCCAGGAGGAGGCCGCTCGCCGCGTCGGCAAGAGCCGCGTCACCGTCTCCAACGCGCTCCGCCTGCTGCAGCTCGAAGGCGAGATCCGCCGCAGCCTCGTCGCTGGCGAGATCAGCGAGGGCCACGCCCGCGCCCTGCTCGGCCTGCCCGAGGGCCGCGGCCGCGTCAACGCCTGGCGTGAAGTCGTCAAGCGCCGCCTCAGCGTCCGCGACACCGAGGGTTACGTGCGCCGCGCCCTCTCCGAGTCGCCCGCCACGAGCTCGTCCCCGGGAGCCATCACCGCCCGCCGCGACGCCAACATCTCCGACATCGAAGGCCGCCTGCGGCGCGCCCTCAGCACCCGCGTCACCGTCCAGCCCCAGAAGAAGGGCGCCCGCATCATCATCGAGTGCTTCAGCAGCGAGGAGTTCGAAAACGTGACGGCGACCCTCCTCGGCGAATACGCCTGATCCCATGAGCGCCGAAGAACGCCTCCGCGAACTCGGGATAGCGTTGCCGCCCGTGCCGGCGCCTGCCGGCCTCTACGCGCCCACGGTGCAGAGCGGCAGCATCCTCTACATCGCCGGCCAGGTCCCCATGCGCGACGGCAAGCCGATGCTCATCGGGAAGCTCGGCCGCGACGTCACCGTCGACGCCGCCGCCGGCTGCGCCCGCCAGTGCGGCCTCCAGGCGCTTGCGCTCCTGCGCGACCGCCTCGGCTCGCTCGACCGCGTCGTGCAGGCCGTGCGCGTCGCCGGCTATGTCGCCAGCGCCGACGACTTCGTCGACCATCCCCGCGTCGTCAACGGCGCCTCGCAGGTCCTCATCGACGTCCTCGGCGACACCGCCGGGCGCGCCGCTCGCATCGCAATCGGCGTCGCCGAACTCCCGTTCGGCGTCCCCGTCGAAGTGGAGTTCGCCTTCGAGGTGAGCTAAGGGGCCGGCGTACTGCTCCGCGGAGAACGGTGCGCCCACGTGCCCTGCGCTCGAAGCTCCCTCTCCCGCGAAGTCGGGAGAAGGCGGGGGGTGAGGGCCGCGGGCCTTCGAGGTGAGCTAAGCGCGGCGTCAGTCGTGGTCGTATGCCACGAACGGCGCGACATCAAGTGGCATCCAGCTCTCGTCGGGTCGCCAATCGGGCCACCCGGCGTTGAACGGCCATTCGCTTGCCGCCAGAGCCGGAGTCAAGTCTGCGGCGGCGCGGCGAATGACATCAGCGGTCTGGCCCGAGATTGCCTGGGCGGCGCATGCGGCCTCGAATTCGTCCTCGTCCTTCCAGTTCCACGAGAGCTCCGGCTCCAACCGGATGTCCAGAAGAAAGTCCTCAAAGCTAACGCCCGCCGACGTGCGAGACAGCGGAGACTGATAGTTCACGTACCAGTTCAGCACGTTCCACGCGGAGTCCCAGAACAGCCATAACGAGTACCACTTCTCGCAGGGAGTGATGGTCAGAACGTTGGGCGTTGTTCGACGACGATTCAACACCGGCTGGTCCGGCGACAAGTACACGGCCATCCGTTCCGCCAGCGGTAGCTGGGCGCGTCGCCTCATACCGCCTCCCAGGTAAGAGCTACCAGCTTGCGTGAAGAGTACGAGCGCACCGGGCGAATCGTTGACGACCCGCACCGGCCTCAAAGTCACGAGCTGACTGCGCCAGTGTTCCTGCTGAAGGATGACTGTGCCTGGAGCCCACTCTTGGTGGCTCTTGCCCCCAGGAACCGGAACTACTTCTTCGGACATCTCGGTGGTCGATAGAATACGCGACTGCAAGGCCACCAGGGCCGCGCCGTTCTGCTAACGTACCCCACCACGGCGAGGCGCCGGGAGGGGAACCAATGCCGCTGCGATTCGGGATCTTCGACCACCAGGAGCGCCGTTCCGACGTCCCGCTCGACCAGCAATACGAGGAGCGGCTCGAACTCGTCGCCGAAGCCGACCGACTCGGCTTCTATGCCTACCACCTCGCCGAGCACCACTCCTCGCCGCTCTGCATGGCGCCGTCGCAGAGCCTCTTCCTCGCCGCGGCCGCCCAGCGCACCGAGCGCATCCTCCTCGGCGCGCTCGTCTACCTCCTTCCGATGTACCACCCGCTCCGGCTCATCGAAGAGATCTGCATGCTCGACAACCTCACCGGCGGCCGCCTCCAGGTGGGCGTCGGACGTGGCATCTCGCCGCTCGAACACGGGTTCTGGGGCCACAACCCCGAAGACTCGAAAGAGATCTTCGATGAGACGCTCGCGATCGTCGTCGAGGGCCTCACCCACGACATGCTCACCTTCTCCGGCAAGCACTACCACTTCGACCGCGTGCCCATGGAGCTTGGCCCGAAGCAGCGACCCTACCCGCCGTTCTGGTACGCCGGCAACGTCGAGTCGGCGGCGGCGAAGGGCATGAACTTCCTCGGCGGCGGTCCGATCGCCCGCCTTCCAGCAATGGCCGAGACGTACCACCAGCTCTATTCCGCAGCCAGGGCGGCCGGGCACACCCTGAACCCGCAGGTGTCGGACCCGGTCCTCGGCAGCGTGCGCCACGTCTTCGTCGCCGAAACCGAGGAGGAGGCGGAAGAGGTGGGACGCCGCGCCTGGCTTGCCTACCACCACAACTTCCCCAAGCGCGGCCACGCCGTCGAAGCTGCAGGCGCCGCGGCCGGCCACGGCGGCCCCTCCCTCGGCGGCGACTTCGATCTCGCCGTCAAAGTCGAGACGGCCCTCGTTGGCACCCCCGAGACCGTCGCTGCCTTCCTCAACCGCTACGCCACGGACAGCGGCCTCGGCTACTTCGTAGGTTCGTTCCAGTGGGGCGACATAACGCATGCGGAAGCCCTCCGCTCACTCACCCTTTTCGCCCAGGTCGCCGACCGCGTCGGCGCCGCCACGAGGGCGTAGCGGGCGGAGGCTCCACCCTCCTTCGGCCAGGTCTTAGGTCACTCTGATGACGTCCAGTTGTTTGCGCGCTATTCTCCCGCAATGAACCGAGGCGTCGCGTTTGTCCATTCGCGAGATGGAACGCGGATCGCATATTCCGTCACCGGCGACGGGCCGGTCCTCGTCAAGCTGGCAGGACCAGCCGCCTCTCACATCGAGCTCTACCCTCAACAGCACGGCGTGCGCGAGTACCTGGCTCAACTCGGCCACGGGCGGACGCTCGTCCGCATCGACATGCGAGCGTCGGGAGCGTCCGACCGTAACTGCGCCGACTTATCCCAGGCCGCGCTAGCCGATGACGTCGAGACCGTGCTGGACGCACTTGCCATCGACCGGTTCGACCTCATCGCATTCGGGACGCGGGTTGTCCCGGCACTGGGCGTTGCTTTGCGACGGGCCACATCGCTCGAACGGCTGATAGCGGTCTCGCCGATCATCCTCCCGATTCAGCCAGGGATGCTGGAGCTAATGGAAGCGAACTGGAGCCTGTACCTGGAGATCGCCACGCAACGCAACGCGCGCCGGCCGCTCCACGAGGTTCAGGAGATCGTCGCGTTCAGCCGCCGCTGTATGGATCAGCGCTCACATGTCGCCGAACTGAAGGCGAGGCGACCGGCTGACTATTGGAAACAGGTGGAGGAGGTTGCAGTCCCCGTCCTCGTCGTTGAAACGGAAGGGCTCTTCAGTCACCGGCCCGGCGATGGCCCCGAGATGGCGCGCCGGTTCCCGCGCGGCCGCTTCATTCAGCTTCCGGCCGGCAGCGTCCCACCGCCTGCCGGCGACCCCCAGGCCCTCCTTCAGGCCATCCACGAATTCCTCGGTCCGCCACCGAGCGCAGCTACCGGGGATCGCGCGCGAACCTCTGCGCTTACCCCGCGCGAAGCAGAGGTGCTCGGATGGCTCACCGAGGGCAAAACCGAACGCGAGGTCGCGGAAGCACTCCGCATCAGCCCGGCCACGGCCTCGCGACACGTCGCCAACCTCTACACCAAGCTCGGGGTACATCGCCGCGCCGAGGCGGTTGCGTGGGCTGTGCGCCACGGTATGACTGGTTCACACGGGCGGGCGGACCCCACCCCAGTCAGCGCACGTCCACCAATTTGATAATCGACATTCCGGTTGCCCCAAGGTTCGCATCGTCCGCGAGGGTCCGGAACAGTTCGGGGCCCGGGGACACTAACACCCAACTCGCCCGACGAGGCTCGCCAGCGAGCGCCCGAACGCCCGCCTCGTCGTCGAGGAGCGTTTGAATCTCACCGGCCTGCGTCTCGTCGCGAACGATCAGGACGAGCAATCCGGGAACCGGTGGAGCGGTGAAACAATCCGGCTGGGGTGATGACGTCGGCGACGGAGAAGTCGCTTCATTCCCCCCGCCTTCGGTTCCGTCGCCAGTCTGCATGGCCGCCATCCAGGCGACGGTTCCCACGGCAAGACAGACAACGCCGATCCCGAAAATCGCCTGGCCCACTGGCCTGAGCGACGCAAGAACGTCGTGGCGCTGCATGCCGCCGACCGTATCTCGGTGCGACAGATGCCGACATTGCCCAAACACACCATTCGTGAGACCAGTCCGGGAGCGCTCTGCAGCGAACTATGCAGGCTGCTCAACGAGGGGCCCTCAACAAGGCCGCCATCAGCTCATGATCGCGCCCGATCCGGGAGGCGAATCAGCCCGCACTCGCGCAACTCGGGCTTCACCACCGCCCACGCAAACCCCCTGCGCAGACGTTGAACGTGAGCGGCGTCACTCGCGTCCGAGGAATTCTGGAGTTCACCTTAGGGCGCCGCGCTATAATCTAGGCGGCGATGAAAACGGGTCCGGCTCTTAGCACCTGGCAGCGGCTGCAACCCGTTCAGTGGTTCCGCGCCCTCGCGCAGACGCTCGTCCTCTTTCCTCTGATTCGCATCGGCTACGCGCTCGAGATCAACGGCCGCGAGAACCTGGACGACCTTCGCGAACCATTCATGTTGATCAGCAACCACAACATGCACCTCGACTGGAGCATGGTGCTTCGATCGCTTCCCCGGCGGCTCCGCCAGAAGACCGCTGTCGCCGCAGCGGCCTCCGACATCTTTTCCACCCGCAAACGCTCCTTCACAAGCAAGTTGCTGGGCAACGCTTACCCTTTTGATAAGCACGGGGCGGGCGTCCGGGAAAGCCTCGAGTACACGAAGCACTTGCTTGAGACCGGCTGGAATGTCCTCATCTTCCCCGAAGGCCAGATGAACCAGACCGGGGCCGTCGGCCCGTTCAAGAGCGGCGTCGCCTGGATCGCGTCCAAGGCGAACGCGGACGTGCTGCCGATGCGCGTCGAGATCATCCGGCCCGGCATCTACGAGGGCGCACGGTTCCCGAGGCGCGGACGGGTGCGCGTCCACGTCGGAAGGCCGGTGCGACTCGAGCGCGGTGCTTCGTATAACGAAGCCACGGCCGTACTGGAGGCGGCCGTCCGGGAAGCCTAAAGAGCTGGCCTGGGATTACCGGTTAGCGCGGTCGGCGCTGCTGGTTGTAGTGCCCGTGCCACACTTCGCGGAAGTCGCGTTCGCAGCCACACACCAGGCACAGGGCGTGAGTCACCTCCCCGATCGGCGGGTCCAGCCGCCAGTGGTGCACGCATACGGTCTCAACGGGGGACAACTCGGGGGTGACATCCGCGGTCATGGGGAGTACCTCACCTACAGGGTACACCCCGGGAGCCCGCCACGGGCTCCCAACTGCGCAGACGAGGGGCTACCGGCGCGGGAAATGCTCCGCTGTCACCAGGCGCGCGCCGCACATGATGCAGGCGTCGCTGCCGTCTTCCTGCAGATACGTATCGCCACCGCACACCGGGCAACTCGGCGACGTCCAGAGCCGTTCCATCGCCTCCGCGACGTCGTCCACGGGGGGCTCCGCCTCCGCGGACTCGGTCGGCTCGGCGCGCTTCACAGCGAGCATCGATTCGATCGTGCCGCCAAGATCGGCGGCTTCGCACAGGAACGTGCAGTAGGTCATCCGAAGCGACCGGCTGGTCGAGCGGCGCCAGTCGTACGGTGTCGCACAGCGGGCGCAGTGCCGGATGACGGTGGGATCGATGGTAGAGAGCGCGGCGATTGCCATGAGTCTCCTCCTCGATCTCAGAGTAGAAGCGCCCATCGCGTCCCAACGCACCGAACAACGCCATCCGCCTAACAGCGGCGTTGCACGCATGCGAGTGATACACGCGCGCAAGACGCTGTTATCCCAACCCGCATCCGACCCCCACCGCGCCAATCCGAGCCCCGAACGCAGCGCAGCGAAGTGAGCGGGTACAACGACCCCACACGAGGCTCGCCGGCCTCCCGGAGCATCCACGCTGAGCACGAAGCACTCAGCACTCAGCACTCAGCACTCAGCACTCAGCACTAGAAGAACGGGAAATTCGGCTCCAACCCAACCTCCACCCGCCCTGCCGACTCGAACGTCATCGGGCTCACCATCACGTGCGCCGCCGCCGTGTGCACGTCCCGGAACCGCCGCTCGATCGAGTTCGCCCGGAAGATCGCCGACGTCGCCACCGCCGCCGCCACCACGTCCACCGCCTGCGCGCTCGCCCGCACCGCGTGGCTCGCTGCAAGACGCGCCCGCGACCGCAGCAACGACGTGTCCGCCTGCCCCTCACACGCGGCCTCCCAGAGTTCCTGGCAGGCCGCGTACATGTACTCTCGCGCCGACTCCACGATCGCCGTCGCCTCGGCGATGGCCACTTGCAGCCGTGGCGTGTCCGCCACCTTCTGCTGCCCGCCCCAGGCGACCTTTGCCCTCGCGATGTCGATCGCTTCCGCCACCGCTGCGCGGGCCACGCCAAGCGCCTGGCTCCCCTGGTTCACGAACACGAGCGGGAACGCCGAGTAGATCGGCGCCGTCGACCGCGGCTGCGTCACGAAGATCTGCAGCCCGTGGCCCTCCGGCACAAACGCGCCGTCTACGCTGAAATCGTTGCTGGCCGTCCCGCGCAGGCCGAGCGTGTCCCACGTCTCGTGCACGGTCACATGCTCGCGCGGCACGAACGTCATCCGCGTGACCGCCTCGCCCTGCGCGTTCTTCCGCGGCTGGTCCCCCTCGTACACCGTGCACTCCGCGAGGAAGTGCGTGGCGTGGCTGCTCCCGCTCGCGAACGGCCAGCGGCCCGACACCGTGTACCCGCCCGGCGTGACCACAGCCCGACCGGTCGGCCGCGCCGTCCCCGCGACGATGCCGCCATTGCCCCAGATGGCGCGGACGTCATCGTCTTCGAGCCATCCCGAGAACAGGGCGTTCTGCGTCGCGATCATCACGCACCACGCCGCCGAACCGTCCGCCTCCGCGATCGCCTCGACCACTCGCGCCGACGTGATCGGATCCGTCTCGCTCCCGCCCAATCGCGCCGGCACTGCCGTGTGGAAGAACCCCGCCTTCACGAAGTCGTCGATGAGCGACTGCGGCACCCGGCGATTGGCCTCGATCTCCGGCGCCAGGCCACTGATCGTGTCGTGGAACGAGCGGGCCGCCGTCACGAGAGGGTGTTCGGAGAGAGCGGGAGATGCCATGGAGAGACGCCTCGAACGTGATATCGGTGAGAAAACGCTACAGGAATGCCGAGGCGTTGTTATCCATCGAAGGTCGGAGGGGTATCGCCCGCGACCGATACCTGTTCAGATGAAGGGAATGCTGGATGCAATCGAGATCCACGTTGAGGGCGGCAACGGCGGCAACGGCCTGGTCAGCTACCATCGCGAGAAGTTCGTGCCCAACGGCGGCCCCGATGGCGGCGATGGCGGCCGCGGCGGCCGCGTCTTCCTCCGCGCCGTCGATGACGTCTACACGCTCGAGCTCTACCGCGCCCGCAAGAAGTTCAAGGCCGGCAACGGCGGCAACGGCGGCACCAACCTCCGCACCGGCGCCCACGGCAGCGACCTCTTCCTCGATGTCCCCGTCGGCACCGTCGCCCACGACGCCGAGACCGGCGACCTCATCGCCGATCTCGCAAAGCCCGGCGAAGAGGTGCTCGTCGCCCACGGCGGCCGCGGCGGCTGGGGCAACAAGCGCTTCGCCACCAGCACCAACAAGACCCCCGGCTTCTCCCAGAAGGGCCACGAAGGCGAGCCCATCGAGCTGAAGCTCGAGCTGCGCCTGCTCGCCGATGTCGGCCTCATCGGCCTCCCCAACGCCGGCAAGTCCACCTTCCTCGCCGCCGTTTCGAATGCCCGGCCGAAGATCGCCAACTATCCGTTCACGACGCTCGAGCCCATGCTCGGGGTTGTCCTCGTCGACTTCGACCGCTTTACCCTCGCCGACCTTCCCGGCCTCGTCGAGGGGGCCAGCGAGGGCTATGGCCTCGGCTTCGAGTTCCTCAAGCACATCCGCCGCTGCCGCGTCCTCCTCCACGTCATCGACAGCAGCTCACCCGACCCCGTCACCGATTTCGAGCTCATCGAAGGCGAACTGCGCGCCTACGACGCCAGGCTCGACGATGTTGCACGCGTCGTCGCCGTCACCAAAGCCGACCTCGACCCCGTCGCCGCGCGCGACTCCGCGAAGGCGCTCGCGAAGCACCTCGGTCGCGACGTACGCACCATCTCCGCCGACGAACGGCTCGGCACCGAAGAGCTCTGCCGCGAGCTCATGGTCCTCGTGCGCGTCGAGCGCGAACGCGCGGCGCAACAGCCCGACGATGAGGTCCCCGTCCTGCGGCCCGAATCCCGCGAGCGCTTCAATATCGAACACGTCGGCCCGGGCCGCTTCGTCATCGAGGGCTACCGCCCCGTCAGCTTCGTCGAAATGATGGACACGGAGATGACCGGCGCCCGCGACGAGATCGAGCGCCGCCTCGAGCGCTGGGGCATCGCCCGCGCCCTGCGCAGGGCCGGCATCCAGCCCGGCGACACCGTCGTCTTCGGCGAAGTCGAACTCGAGTGGCTGGCGTAGGGAGCCTTCAGTTTCTACTTGCTAGTTGTCAGTTCGCCCCAACCTCGGCGGAATCATCGCTGTGCCGTGCCAGGTGCCTGGCGCAGCATCCACTACAAACGAGAAACTAAGACTGAAACTCGCCTCTTACTGGTGTCCCAGGATCCGGTGCGGCTCATACGCCGCCTCCAGCCCCTTCACCTCGTCCTCGGTCAGCGAGATGTCCAGCGCGCCGATCGCCTCGTCCAGCTGGTACCCCTTGCTAGCCCCCACGATCGGCGCTGAGATCCATGGCTTCCCCAGCATCCACGCCAGCGCCACCTGCGCCGGCTTCACCCCGCGCTCCGCCGCGGTGCTCGTGACCGCGTCGACCACCCGGAAGTCGCTCTCCTTGTAGTACATCGAGTGCGCGAAGTCGTCGGATCGCGAGCGCGCCGTCTCGTCCTGCTTCGCCGCCGACCGGTTCCCGGCGAGGAAACCGCGCGCCAGCGGGCTCCACGGGATTAGCCCCACGCCCTGGTCCCGGCACTGCGGGATCATCTCGCGCTCTTCCTCCCGGTACACCAGGTTGTAGTGGTTCTGCATCGACACGAACTTCGACCAGCCGTGGTCCTCCGCCACCTTCTGCGCTTTCGCGAACTGCCACGCATACATGCTCGACGCGCCGATGTAGAGCGCCTTTCCGGCGCGCACGACGTCGTTCAGCGCTTCCATCGTCTCCTCGATCGGCGTCGCGTTGTCCCACCGGTGGATCTGGTAGAGGTCCACGTAGTCGGTCCCGAGCCGCTTCAGCGACGCGTCGATGCTCTGCATGATGTGCTTGCGCGAGAGCCCCCGATCGTTCGGGTCCTGGCTCATCGGGTTGCACACCTTCGTCGCGATCACGATCTTGTCCCGCTGCGCCATCTCCTTCAGCAGCTTGCCCGTGACCTGCTCGCTCGCCCCGATCGAGTAGACGTCGGCCGTGTCGAAGAAGTTGACCCCCGCTTCCAGCGCCCGCGCCACGAACGGCCGCGCCGCATCCTCATCGAGCACCCAATCCCGCCACTTGCTGCTGCCGTAGGTCATCATCCCGAGGCAGATGCGTGAGACTTTCAGGCCGGTCTTACCGAGGTTGTTGTACTGCATGCGAACGCTCCTTCTGTGGTGTGCCACAAGCATCGCCGCAGCGGCCGACGCCCGTCCACCCGCCGCCCCAGATGCCGACTGTGCCCCGGCCCATGGCGCCCTCTCCCGCGAAGTCGGGAGAGGGCGGGGGTGAGGGCAGCGCCCTAAACGTCCCAGCCGACGAACGGCTCCTCCGTCTCAAGGTCGAGCGCCGCCATCACCTGCGCGAGCTGGAAATACAGCGTCACCAGGTACGTCACCCCGACGATCGATTCAGGTGTGCGCCCCTTTGCGAACTCCTCGAACTGCTCGTCCGACGGCTTCTGCGAGTCCGCGAGCGCATCCACCCAGCCCAGCAGTGCCCGCTCGTCCGGCGAGAAGAGATGGCTGTCGTGCCACTCCCGTAGCGCATTGATGTCCGCGTCCTCAAGGCCTTCGTTGCGGGCAATGCGCACGTGCTGGTGCCACTCGTAGCGGCTCTGCCGCCGGTACGCGCAGCGCAGGATCACCAGCTCCCGTGCGCGCGGCTCTAGCCCGCTGGCGCGCCACACGCCGAACGCGTCGAGCCTGATGTCCGGGTTCGCGAAGAAGACGCGCTGGATGTTCAGGACGGGCCCGCGAGCGGCCGTGCGATCCCAGCGGTCGTGCAAGGACACGGGCAGCGTGTCGCGGTTGGGAAGGGCGATGCGAGCCATCGATTCGGCCTCCGGAGAACAGGTGGCGGAATCCTATACCGTTTCGACGCACCCGGTAGCTCGCCGGCAATGCGGCGACGACAGACCCTCCAGGAAACCTCTCTGTGCCCTCTGTGCTCTCTCGTGGTGAAAATCGCCCGGGCGTCGCGCAGCAACCTCCACGGCCTACGGCGATCCCGATCCCTCCCGCCACCATCCTGACAGCAGTGCTCCCCACAGCCCCGGCCGGCCGTGGGACAATGGCGCACACAACAAGCGAAGGAGCTCGCCGATGGCCCGCATCGAGACCGCAACGATGGACCTCGACACGATCGACACCATCGATTCCATTCGAGAAATCGTGCGTCAGCCGAACGACGGCGCCGTCCGCAAGGACATCGGCCGCATCGACCGCAACTTCCGCCAGTTCATCGCCCTCTCGCCCTTCCTCGTGCTCGGCACGGCCTCCGCATCCGGCGCATGCGACGTCACCCCTCGCGGCGACCTCCCCGGCTTCGTCCACGTCCTCGACGACAACCACCTTGCCATCCCCGAGCGCCCCGGCAACCGCCGCCTGGATTCGATTGAGAACATCATGGAGACCGGCCGCGCCGCGCTCATCTTCCTCATCCCGGGAAGCGAGGACACCCTCCGCGTCAACGGCCGCGCCGCCGTCACCACGGATGCCGCCCTCCTCGAATCGATGGCCGTGGAAGGCTCTCCCGCGCGAATGGCCATCGTCCTCACCGTCGAAGAGGCCTACCTGCACTGCGCCAAGGCCTTCCGCCGCTCACGCCTCTGGGAACCCGCCAGCCAGATCGACCGCCGCATCCTGCCTTCCGCGGGCTGCATGCTCCAGGAACAACTCGAACTCTCCGACACCACCGGCGCCGAGATCGACGCCAGCCTCGAAGCCGGCATCGCCAAAACGCTCTGGTAACCCACGGCTCCCTGTTCCCTGTTCCCTGTTCCCTGGACTCCTATACTTCGCCCAAACATCCGTCCCCAAAAGCGAGGCCCATGACCACCTCCGGAGTCCCCACGCAACTCGGACACCTTGCCCTGCGCGTGCGCGACGTCGAGCGCGCCACCACCTTCTATCGCGACGTCCTCGGCCTCACGCTCAAGAGCTCGGCCGGCCCCATCCGCTTCCTCGGCGCACGCGCCGACGCGTCCCACGAGATCGCGCTCTTCCCGCTCGATGCCGATGCCCCCGGCCCGGACCCCAAGCGCGTCGGCCTCTACCACATGGCCTGGGAGATGCCCTCGTTCGAAGAGCTCTCGGCCCTCCACGACCGCCTCAAGGCGAAAGGCGCCAACATCGTTGGCTACAGCGATCGCCAGTGCAACGTCATGTTCCTCGATCCCGACGGCAACGAGCTCGAAGCGATCTGGGAGCCGTCAGAGACGGAAACAGCGGCGATGAAAGCGGCCGGCAAGGAGATACCCCGCCTCCAGCCGTAGCCGATCGATCCCGCGCTCAGGCGGTGCGGCTGTCGTCCTGCGTCGGCGGCTTCGCCGGAATCCGTCGCCCCACGATCGATTGCAGCCACGCGATGTCCGCTTGCAGGTGGGCGATCCGGCGTTCCCGCACGGCCCGCACCCAGTACTCCGCGCCGTCGCTGTCCGCGTTCAGCGAGCGCTCTTCCCGCGTCAGCGTGCTCGCCGCGCTCGCCATCCGCGGCCGCAGCAGCGTCGGCAGCCCTTCCGTATCCACCACCCGCGCGCATCCCAGCGCCAGCGCAAACAACGGCGATTCGAGCGGCTCGTTGCGAAGGATCTCCGGCAGGTCGCGGGCGACCGTCTTGCGGCCCGCGTCCGTAAGCGAGAGCTGGCGGCGAACGTGCCCGCGTTCACCCGCCACGTCCTGCGCTATCAGCAGATGCTGCGCCACGAGCGCGTCGACCCGCCGGTAAAGCGTGCTCCGCGCCGCCTTGATGCCCATCGCCTGGAGGTGTTCGAGCACCTGGTACGAGTGTGCCGGGTTAGCTGCGACGGCGGCGAGGATGGGAAAGTCGTCGTGCATCGATCCAACTATGCTCCGGGCCAGTTGCCCGCGAAATCAGGGAGATCCCCGAGACGGCGCTATCTTACAACGCCGCAAGGCGCCCCCGGCACGCGAGCTGTTGCTCACGGCCGGTAGGCGCCTCACGAAGACCTGGACCCGCTGGATCAGGCGGCCACGGCGCGCCGCACCGGTGCGATGTTCTGGTTCCCGCTGAAGACGTTCTCGGGGTCGAATTCTGCCTTCAGCGCGGCAAGACGGTCGAACGTCTGGGCCACGTACGCCGAGCGAATCCGCTCCTCGCCTTCCATCCCGAGGAAGTTCGAGTACACGCCCTCGCCCTTCGCCGCGAACTCGTTGTAGAACGCCTGCACCCAGGCGCGCCCCGCCTCGTCGCTCGCGCCCTCTTCCCACATCCCGATGACCGCGAACAGGTAGTTCGCGCCGCGGTGCGAGAACGCCGTCGCCGAAACGTCGACGTCCGACATCGCGCCGTTGCCGATCGGACGCAGCTGGACCAGCGTCCGCGGGAACGGTGTGCTGTTCATGTGGCGCATCACCGTCGCCGACATCTCGGAATCCCACCGCGGCAGGAAGTTCGACCGCACTTCGTTCCGGATCGGCTGCGCAGCGTCGCGGATGAGGTCGTACAGCATCGTGTACGGCACCCGGCCGAGCAGGTCGGCGACGACGTTGCCCATGTGCCGCAGCGGCGCCACGACCTTCTCGCCCTCGTCGAGGTCGCCGTTGTAGCAGGTCGCCACGAGGATGACCGGCGTGCCCACCTTGTCGGCCGGGATGAACGGCAGCGGCGGCGCGATCGTTACGTTCGCGATCATGCCCAGCTCGCGCGGCGCGTTGTGGCCGAACTCGGCGAAGCGCGTCAGCGCCTCTTCCGTGGCCTCCAGGATGATCGCCCCGCCGACGATGGTGCCGACTTCAACAATGCGGTACGTGAACGCAGTGACGATGCCGAAGTTCCCGCCGCCGCCGCGCAGCGCCCAGAACAGCTCCGGGTTTTCGATCTCGCTGGCATTGACGATTCGGCCGTCGGCCGTGACCAGCTCAACGCCGAGGAGGTTGTCGATCGTCAGCCCGTGCTGGCGGGTCAGGTAGCCGATGCCGCCGCCGAGCGTGATGCCGCCAACGCCAACCGTCGGCGCATCGCCCATCGGCACCGCGAAGCCCAGCTTCTGCGCCGCGTCCGCCACGTCGCCGGCGGTCGCCCCAGCCTGCACGTGAGCCACGCGCTTCACCGGGTCGATGGAGACTTCGTTCATCGAGCCGAGGTCAATCACCAGGCCGCCGTCGTTGACGCTGTAGCCCGGGATGCTGTGTCCGCCGCTGCGCACGGCCAGCGGGAGGTCGTGACGCCGGGCGAAGTTCAGCGCGCGGATGACGTCGGAGGCGTCTGCCGCCTTCGCGATGAAGGCGGGCGTCTTTTCGACCGCCAGGTTGTGCACCTTGCGGGCTTCGTCGTAGCCGGCATCGCCGGGAACCAGCACCTCGCCGCGGAGGCGAAGGCGCAAGGCTGTAACGGTGGCGTCATCGATGGTTCGGGTCGTCATGGTATCCGGTCTCCTGTTATCCGTTTCGTGATTGCGCCCGGCCTGCTCTTCCCGCGGCGCACAACGAACGTACCGGCAGCACCAGCCACGAAGATCGGTCCAAAGTACGAAACGGCGGATGCTGTTCGGCGGACTTTTCGGGCGCACTTTCGGAGTGGCTCAAAGTCCCCGTCGCCGAATGATCTATGCTCCCCGCACAAACATCGGAGGCCTGACGCTATGGCGTACGAGAACCTGTTAACCGAACGACGCGGCGAACACGAGGGCATCCTCTGGCTCACCCTCAACCGGCCCGAAAAGCTCAACGCTCTCAGCATGGCGACCTTCGCCGAGCTCGAGACCGTCTTTCGCGAAGCCCGCAAGGACCGCTCCGTCCGCTGCCTGGTGATCACCGGCGCCGGCCGCGGCTTCTGCGCAGGCGCCGACTTCAGCGGCTCCGCCGCCGCCCAGCGCACGGCCCCGGCCGAGCCGCCTCCACTCGACCTCGAAGGCAGCCGCCTGCGCTTCCGCGGAGAGTCCGAGGCCTACATCGCGCTGCGACGGCTGGAGGTACCCGTCATCGCCTCGATCAACGGCGTCTGCGTCGGCGCCGGCTTCGACCTCGTGGCGCACTGCGACATGGCCGTCGCCTCGACCGCCGCCCGCTTCCAGGTCGCCTACGTGAAGCGCGGCCTCTTCGCCGACCTCGGCGGGTTCTGGAGCCTGCCGCGCGTCATCGGCCCGCGCAAGGCGATGGAGATGATGATGACCGGCCGCTTCATGGGCGCCGAAGAGGCGCACGCCGCCGGCCTCACCAACTACCTGGTGCCCCCGGAAGAGCTCGAAGCGAAGACGATGGAGCTCGCGCTCGCCGTCGAAGCCGGCCCGCCACTGGGCCAGAAGCTCGGCAAGATGCTCGCCTACCGCACCGCCAACATGGACTTCGAGAGCGCTCTCGAAATCTCCGGCACCGCCCTCAGCGTCATCGAGCCCTCCTTCGACCGCAAGGAAGGCACCCGCTCGTTCATGGAGAAGCGCGAGCCCCGCTTCCAGGGGCGCTAGGCAGCAGAAAGCCCCCGCCTCGCGGCGAGGGCTTCACTGGCGCGCCGGCTAACGGAGCTAGTTTCCGTTGCTGAAGTCGAGGTTCGCCTTCTGGCAGTCGCTATTCCCCTGCGCCGCCTTCGCGAGGCGGTCGGTGATGTCCTGCGGCGGGTCCGGGATGTTCGACCCGAAGTCGCTCAGGCTGGAAGCGTCGGGCGAGGTCTTGAGCTGGTTCACAGCGTCATCGAGCGCCTTCACGAACGCATCGTGGTACGACTTGAAGTCCGCTGGCACCTTCGCTTTCCGCAGCGCGTCCGCGAAGTTCTGGAACGGCGTCACAAATGCGTTGGCGATGGCCGTCGCGTCGGTCAGTTTCGATGGGTCTTTGGTCGCGTTCGTCAGGTCATCCTGGAACTTGGCGTCAGCTTTGCACAGCGTGGCGACGTATTCCTTATCGCTGCCGGTGCCGCCGTTCGTCTGATTGCTGCTGCCGCCGCTACTTGTCGTGCCATTGCTCCCAACGCTGTTCCCGATCGTGTTCCCGCCGGAGTCGTCGCCGCCGCAGGCCGCGAAGAGCGCAATCGCCGAGATGGCGATGACTGCGAGCAGGCCCCAGCTGAGGGCTTTGCGGATGCTCATTTCGGATTCTCTCCCATGCTGCCCGTGCGCTCGTGTCGCCGGTTGGCGCGTACACATTAGCCGTTTTGCGCCATACCGTCGTACGGGATTAGCCGCATTTTGTTACCTGCATCACAGTCCGGTCCGCGCCGGTTCGAAAGGAGGACCAGAGACGTGAAGATGCCGTCCCCATTCGCGTTCCGCCGGACCGACGGCCGCGCCGTCTACCGCTTCGAGCCCGAAACGCTCGCGCCACCCGTCTCGAAGCGCACCGACCTCGACCTCCGCTGCCTGCGCACCTCCGACGGCTGGCGCATCGTCGACACCGCTGCCAGGTGCTCGGGCGGCCGCGGGACGACACGCCGGCGGACGCGCCGCCCGCCGGTCGCTGGTTCAGCGCCAGGGACGGCAAGGCGTACGAATACGAGCTGACCTGGGAAAGAGAAACATCCCCCGCGCCCGGGGTGCGCCCACCCGCGTCGCCAGGGGATGTCCTTCCACCCTACCCGCCCTTCGCCCGTGTCCGCGGGCGCAAACACCGTTCGCCGTAACAGCTTCCTCGCGGCCACTGTGCACGCCAATCGAACCGAAACGGCGCCGTTTCAGCCCGTTGCGGCCGCTCCGAACTGCGCTGCGAAGTCGCCGCTGGCCATCTGCAGCGTCATCTCGTAGAACGGCAGCGCCGCCGCGTCCCGTTGGTCCTGGTAGCCCTGCAGCGCCGTTTCCGCGGGCGCTCGTCCTGCCAGCACCTCGTCCAGCGCGTGGCCCAGAAGGTCCGCATCCCGGAACGCATCCGTGATCCCGAGCCCCGTTACCGGGTCCTTCATGTACCCGGCATCGCCAACCAGCGCCCAGCCGTCGCCCCAGGGCTTCCGGAAGAAGTTCGGCACGTCGGCTGTGCCCACGAATCGCTCTTCCCGCTTCCCGGCCCGCACTTTCGCGGCGAACTCGGGAGCCCCGTCGAGGATGTGCATGAACGTGCCTTCGATGTCCGCCTTGTAGCGGGCAAAGATGTCGTGCGGCCCACCGCCCGCGATGCACAGCTGCCCGTCGTTCGTCGGGAACACCAGCACACCGCCACGGTCGCTGAGGTGTACTTCCGCCGCATCGGCATGCACCCCGCTCCAGTACGAGTAGTAGGCGCACGTCAACGCCTCGCGCTCGCGATACTTCGGCGCGTTCACCGCCGCCGCCACCACCGAGTGCAGTCCGTCCGCGCCGATCACGTAGCGCGCCTCCTCGCGCACCGGCTCCCCGCCCCGCGCATGCCCGACGATGCCCGTCACCCGCTCGCCGCCCATCGTCACTTCGTCGACGGTGAACGCCTCCCGCAGCTCGACGCCGGCCGCAACGGCCGCGTCCACGAGGATCTTGTCGAGCAGATAGCGCCGTGGGCAGTAGGCAACGCCGTCCACCGGCGCCGGCATGAGGAGCTTGTCCCCCATGTACACGTTGAACGCCGTGATCGGCGGGCAGTTCGTACCCACAACCTGCTCGAACAGGCCCCACCGCATCAGGCAGTCCATCCCCGGCGGGTGGATGTAGTGCGTCGAGAGCTTGTCGCTGGGAAAGGTTGCGCGGTCCACCATCAGCACGCGGTGCCCCGCGCGCGCCAGCAGCATCGCCGTCGGAGCCCCGGCGCAGCGGGCGCCAATCACTATTGCGTCATACATCGCATCGCCTCCTGTCGCTGAGCCCGCACCATAGGGGGACACGGCAGGCACAACAAGTCTTGACTTTTCCACCGCACTCAGCCGGCGCCTCCGAGGGCCTGTCTTCGATACCATCCACCCATGTCACGCTCAGGCGCTGGCCTCCCGAGCAGCACCATCCGGCGGCTGCTGTCGCCCACCGGACGCCTGAACCGCACGACCTACGGCGTGCTCTGCCTCGCCGTGGTGGCCGTCGGCGCGGTTCCAGTGGCCTTCGCCATCAGCAGCAGTGACATCACGACGCCCGGATGGTTCGACCTCGCCCTCGTCGCTCTGACTCCCGCCGCTCTGGCTCTGGATCGTCGCCTCCATCCGGCGCCTGCACGACATCGGTCTCCCCGGCCGCGTGATGTTCTTCGCTCTGACGCCTCTCGCCGGCCCACAGTTCGTCTCGCTGGTGTGCGCCCTCGCGCCCGGCGAGCGCGTCGCCAACGCCTACGGGCCGCCCCCGAAATCCGGCCTCGGAATCTGACATTCCGCCCGATGATCAGCTGTGCGGCCGCGCGAACACGCTCTGCCACACCGCATACGCAGGCTTCGGACTGCCATGGATGTCGACGATCCCCATGTTCGCGAAGTTCTGGAGCGTCGCCTGCCGATCCGGCGTCAGTCCCCACGCCGG
The DNA here is from genome assembly GCA_963832795.1 of uncultured bacterium. Taxonomy (GTDB): domain Bacteria; phylum Chloroflexota; class Dehalococcoidia; order Tepidiformales; family Tepidiformaceae; genus CAWHVJ01. The sequence continues at coordinate 223,206 of CAWHVJ010000009.1, read as the reverse complement.
GTCCGAGAGGTCGAGGTCGTTGTACAGCAGCAGGATCGCAAGCTCGGCATGCACGCCGTCGAGCAGTTGGAACTCGCGCTGGTAGTACGCCGCTTCCTTCTCCGGTGTGAAGTTCGGCCCGCCCGCCGACGACCATCCGCCTTCGGCCATCAGCAGCGGCTTCCCCGTCACGTCCGCGAAACGCTGGTAGTAGTCGTCCGGGATCTGCGACGGATCGGAGTACACGAACCCCGGGTACGACGAGAGCCCGATGGCGTCCACGTCGAAGTCCTTCGCCAGCGCGAACTGGTCGACGCCCGTCTTCGGGAACGGCCCGACCTCCCACGCATCGTCCACCTGGAACGACACGAAGATGCGCGACGACGGGCTGATCTGGCGCAGCTGCGGCGCCAGCTCGTTGCACATCGACTTGATGTCTTCGTAGAGCGTCTTGTCGCCATGGGCGGCCAGCGTATTGATCTCGCTCGCCAGCCCGATGTAGTCGGGCTTGATCCGCGCCACAAGCTCCTTCACCCACCCCGCGTGAATCGCGCGCGTGTCGGCGTCGAGCAGCGTCTTGCCGTTCTTCACCGCTTCCGGCGACTCGTCGCGGCGGTTCAGGCCATCGAGCGGATCCACCAGCAGCACGATCTTCAGGCCGTTCCCGCGAAGGTACTTCACCAGCTCGACGTACTCGTCATCGATGATCTTGTCGAAGGAATCCCCCGCCACGATGCGCGTCCACGGCACATCCCGCTGGATCATCGCGTAGTCGGCCACCTTCGCCATCTCCGGCACGAGCGCAATCGTCGCGTCGACGGTTGGCGTCGACGGCGTCAGGAAGAACCCCATGCCGTAGCTGCGGGTCAGCGTGTGCGCCTCGTCGTTGGCCAGCTCCGGCGCCACGACCGTGTTCGGCCCCGCCCGGTGCGCCGAATCCGACGCGCACGCCACCACGAGCAGAAACAGCCCTCCGAGGACGATGAGAGCAAGCCGTCGCATGGGAGGACGCTAGCGTGGCCGCGGGGTGGGCGTCTATCGGGGAATCGACTGAGAGCCGCCTCAGACCCCGGTGGAGGCAAGTCGTTCGGCGCGACGCGCCATGGCCTCGGGCATGCGGCGAAAGATCTGCTTGTGCACGGGGATTAGCGAGTTCCAATAGGCAAGGCCGAGCGCGCCAGCCGGGTGGAACCGCGCCGTGGTCGTCAGACGGCTCGCGTCCGGACCGATGGCGGCGACTTCGAATTCGAGGATGGCCGTGCCCGGCAACCGCATCTCCGCGAGCAGGGTCAATCGCCGGCCAGGCTCGATCGCAACAACGCGCCAGAAATCGAGGGTATCGCCGACCCGGAGTTCGGTGGGATGCCGCCGGCCGCGGCGCATACCCGGCCCGCCCACCAGACGATCGAGCATGCCGCGGATGCGCCAGAGGAAGGTGGCGAAGAAGTACCCCGTATCGCCCCCGATGCTGGAGACAACGTTCCAGAGCGCCTCGGCCGGCGCCTGCGCCTCGACCTGCGTGACTTCCCCTTTGGCGTAGTAGGAGACCTCGGGGTTGTAACCCCGGAACACCAGTGCCCCCTCGGTCCAGCGCGCCGGCACCGCAAGCTCCCGTTCCTGTTGGAGCGCCGCCGCGACCGCCTCTGCGTAGGTGTGAAGCGGAATGGGCGCGAACTCGCGGATCGCTTCATCCTGGGGAATCAGGTCGTGCCGAAGACCGTCGATGAGCGGCCGGGCGACGGATGCCGGCACCGCCGTCACCAGCCCCAGCCAGTACGAAGACAGGCGCGGCGTCAGGACAGGGATCGGAACAATGAGCCGGCGCTTGCCGACTGCCCGCGCGAAGCCCCTCAGCATCTCCGCGTACGACAATGTCTCCGGCCCGCCCACGTCGAACGTCTTACCCGCCGTCTCCGGTGTACCAGCCAGGATGGTGAGGTAGCTGAGCAGGTCCGCGAGCGCGATCGGGCGCGTCCGCGATGCTACCCAGCGCGGCGTGACCATCGCCGGCAGGTGGTTCACGAGGTCGCGGATGACCTCGAAGCCCGCTGAGCCAGCGCCAACCACGATGCCCGCACGGACCTCGGTCACCGGGACCGCGCCGGACCGCAGGACGTCTCCCGTTTCCCGTCGCGATCGCAGGTGCTCGCTGGCGTCGGTCGACGGCTGCAGCCCACCCAGGTAGATGATTCGCTGCACTCCCGCAACAGCGGCCGCTTCCCGGAAGTTGGCGGCCGCCGTCCGGTCTCGCTCGGCGAAGTCGCCGCCCGTGCCCATCGAGTGGACGAGGTAGAAGGCGATGTCGACCCCGTTGAGCGCCGCGCCGAGCGACGCCGGGTCGAGTGCGTCCGCAGCGACGAGCCCGACGCCGGGCCAGTCGCGCGCCGCCAGGACGTTCACGTGGCGCGCCGACGCGACGACCGAGAAGCCGCCTTCGCTGAGCCGGGGAACGAGATTGGTGCCGATGTATCCGCTCGCCCCGAACACCAGGACCCTCAACTGCTGACCGGCTGCTGCTGCATCATCCAATGGTAACCGCTGGCACGGAGGGTCACCGTCAGCCCGTCCGCCGGGGCAACGTCGCGGCCCCAAGGATGACCGCCACCACCGTCGCCCCGGCCGAGGACGGCGATATCGAACCAGAAGTGCCCCGAAGCCGCGTCCGCCGCCGCGACTCGGTGGAGCGCATCGTAGCCGTACGTCATCGGCAGGTAGTCCGAAACGATCTCCAGCCCGCGCGCCATCTGGTCACGCGGCGTGAGCAGCCCGCACAGCAGGATCTGGGGGAGCAGGAACACCGGCATGAACTGCACGGCCTGGAACTCCGAGTTCGCGAACGCGCTCACGAACAGCCCGAGGCACGAGCCAAGCACCGCGTTCAGCACAGCCAGCGCCATCACCGCCCACGCCGAGCCTTCCACGTCGAGCCCCAGCATCGTGAACGCCACCAGGCACACCAGCCCGGCCTGCACGAACGCCACGACCGCGAACGCCAGCGCGTAGCCGGCGAGCAGATCGACCTTCGCCATCGGCAGCGTCATCAGCCGCTCGAGCGTCCCCGACGTGCGCTCCCGCAGCATCGCGATCGACGTCACCAGGAACATCGAGACCATGGGGAAGATCCCCAGCAACGGCACGCCCACCCGCTGGAACACGGGATCGCTCCCCCAGAAGATCCACTTCATCAGCGTGATGAGCGCGACCGGGACGGCCAGCAGCAGCAGCACCGTACGCGGGTCGTGCCGAAGCTGAAGGATCACGCGGTTCGTGGTCGCGAACACGATGCGCGGGCTCATGGGCCTTCCTCCCCGGCCGCGATGAGCCGCAGGAACGCCTCGCCAAGATCGGCGGCGCCGGTCTGCACCAGCACTTCAGCCGGCGTTTCATGCGCGATGATGCGCCCTTCGCGCATCAGGATGAGCCGGTCGACAGCGGCTCGCTTCGTCCATCACATGGCTCGAGACGAGCAGCGTCACGCCGCTCTCCGCGAGGCGCTTGAACATCGCCCACAGCTGCTCCCGGATCACCGGATCGAGGCCCACGGTCGGCTCGTCCAGCACCAGCAGCTCCGGGTGGTTGAGAAGCGCCGTCGCGAGCGAGAGCCGCCCGCGCTGGCCCCCGGACAACCGCCCCGCGAGCGACGACTCGTAGCCCTCCAGGCCTACCGACGCGATCACCCGCGAGACGTCCGCATCCCCAGCGCCCGAGATGCTGGCGAAGTAGCGAAGGTTCTCGCGTACCGTCACGTCGTTGTAGATCGATGGCGCCTGCGTCACGTAGCCGACCCGTCGGCGCAGCGCGGCCGATCCGGCCGCCAGGCCAAGAACGCTGAACGTCGCCGCCCGCGACCTTCTGCACGCCCACGATCGAGCGCATGAGCGTCGACTTGCCGCATCCGCTCGGCCCGAGCAGGCCGGTGACGACCCCTCGCTCGATCTCGAGGTCCACTCCGGGAAGCACCACGCGCCCGCCGCGAGCGACACGAAGTCCCGAGATGCGGATCGCTGGTTCGGCCATCCCGGTGCGCTCCCCCGTGGTGAGAAAGGTTAGCTCTGGCGCCCTGGCATGGCGTGATCCATCAGGGCCTTGACGGCCTTCAGCTGCCCGTCGGTATCGAGGCTCGGCGCGACCATCCGCAGAACCCGCGCGCCCCAGTAGAAGGCGAACAGCGCGCCAGCGAGCGCATCGATGTCCACGTCGTCGGGAAACTGGCCGCGGTCGCGGGCATACTGCAGCCGCAGGGCAATGCCCTGGACGACCTCCGGGAAGTCGTGTTCCCAGTCGTGATTGTGGTCGAGCGGTCCGGGTCCCGCGCCCGCTCCGCCCCGTGCGGCGATGAGCATCTGCTCCAGCGCCAGCATCGTGTCGAGCCGCGATTCAGGCTCGTTGAGCGCGGCAAAGGTGAGGCGGGAGAGCTCGTGGAACGCGCTCATCGGATCGGCCGGGACTTCCGCGGTCTGTTGCCATTCCGCCTCGATCGCCTCGGCCTTGAGGCTCATGCATCCGTGAGCCAGCTGCTCTTTGTTTTCGAAGTAGCGGTAGATGGCGCCGGGCGAAATCCCGGCCTCGGCGGCCACCTCCGCCATCGTTGCGAGTTCGATGCCCTTTCGAGAGAAGACCGTCGTCGCCGCTTCAAGAATGCTGCGGCGCCGCGCTTCGAGATGGGCATCGGACACTTTGGCCAAGACTAATTCGCTTTCGCCGTGATTCCCGGATTATTCCACGGCAGGTGAACTCGCGCAGCACGCAGTGCCGCCTCGAGCTTCTCCACGCGGCTGACCTGGTGCCACTCTATGCGCTGATCGATTGTACGGGCGGAAACGGCGAGCTCGGCCTGGTGGGCCTGGAAGAGTTCTGGCAACAGCATCACATGACTCCTTGGGAAGCTGAACGGTGCTTCACTGAATGAATCATCGTTCACTTTAGCGTCGAAGACAAGCCCTTTCCCACGCCTTTGTGTGAATGAGCTCACACAACGCTGTCTATGGATGGCCGCGACGTCACCTCGCCGCGCCCGCCTCGCCCGTACTCGGACCATGCGTCACCCTTGCCACCGTGCGAGGAGCGTTCCTGGCGGTGGTGGCTGTGGCGGTCGGCGTGGCCGCACTGGCGGCGGCCGGCGGAGCCTGCAGCTCGACGACCAACACCGGCGCCGGCGTCTCGGTCACCGTCGCCACCCCTGTCAACTCCGCGCCCACGGGGGCTGCCGCTGGCGGGTCGCCGACCGGTGGGGGAAGCACCGCCGCCGCCACCGCGACTCCGGTGCCGCCCCCCGAGCTCGTACTCTCAACCACGCAGGTCTACCAGGCGGGCGCCGTCCTCGTCTCCGTGACCGGCGCCGTCAAGGATGGCAGCGCGACCTTCCTCGGCCGCACTTACCCGCTCACCCAGGGCACCCGGAGCATGTACACCTTCGTCGGCGTCGACACCGACGATGCCACCGGCCCGCAAACGCTCACCGTTCAGTTCACCCAACCGACCGGCAGCAAGGGCACCCTCACCGGCACCATTACCGTGCTCCAGACCCAGTGGACCGTCGATTCCCTCCAGTTCGACTCCACCACCTCACAGCTCCTCGATCCGACGATCGTCAACAACGAGTACGCATTGCTGCGCTCCATCTACAGCACGGTGACACCCGAAAAGTACTGGGACGGCGGCTTCATCCTCCCTGCCGACGGCCCGCTCACCGCACGCTACGGCGAGCAACGCTCCATCAACGGCAGCCCGCCGTCCGGCCACCACGGCGGCACCGACATCGGCGTCGACGAGGGCACGCCCGTGAAGGCCACCGCCGCCGGCAAGGTCGTGCTCGCGCGCCAGCTCCAGGTGCGCGGCAACATGGTGATCATCGACCACGGCGGCGGCCTCTATTCCGGCTACGCGCATCTCAGCGCCTTCGATGTCAGCGAGGGCCAGATGGTGCAGCAGGGCGACGTCATCGGCCTCAGCGGCAAGACCGGCCTCGTCACCGGACCCCACCTGCACTGGGAGATGGCGATCGACGGCGTCTGGCTCGACGCCCTCCGCTTCACCGACGGCAGCAACGGCTTCTAACGCCCCACAGCGCCCAGGCAATCATCTCCACCTCTAAATCTCTGTGCCCTCTGTGCCTCTCGTGGTTCATCCCTCGCACGTGCGTCAATCGCGACACCAGCAGTCGCCTGCCAGCGTAGAGTGCGCGCACGATGGACCCCTTCCAGCCACTCCTCTTCCAGCCCGTCATCCTGCGCACGCCGTACGCGTTCAGCCAGGTGCTCGAAGAGGTGCGCGCCGTCTTCTTTCGCGACCTCGAGGCGGAGCTCGAAGTACGGATCGCCGCCGAGACGCCCCTCGCCTCGATCCGCCGGCACTTCATGGGTCGCGACCGCCACGTCGTCACCTTCCACCCGGTGCTAAATCACCCCGAGACGCCGCGCGAGGTCGTGCGATTCCTCTCCAAGCACGAACTGACCCACCTCGTCTGTCCCGGGCGGAACATCGGCGGCTGGTACACCGCGCATCCGCCCGAATTCTGGGACCACGAGGACTCCATCGCGCCGGAGCAACAGGCGGCATGGGCCTGGATCCACAACAACCTTCGCCACTGCATGCGCCATGACCACCGAGGCGTCGTCATCGACCGCCGCTGGCGCGCGTTGCGTGACGGCCGCCGCACGCCCTACACGCCCTGCCTGCCCTTTCAGGAGGAGCGCTTCGACGAGCTGTGCCCGGAGGGAGGCGCCCAGCTCCAGCTGCCGCCCGATTGGCCGCCGAGGCCGCACCCGGCCGCGCGGCCCACGCTTTCGGGAACTCCACAGCCCGTGTAGTTTCTGACACCAATTGCCGTCACAATTCGGCAACACTTCACCGTAATGTGATTCACTGATCTTTCAGTAAAGCCTCTGGATGTGTGCAAAACATGTGCCTCAATATGGAAGAGAAACACTCGAATCTCTTTCTGTCACACTCCGAAAGGCTGGTAACCGTTCGATGCAGGTCGATTCCACCGCGGCAGCATCCGCATCACAAGCACCCGCTCACCACATGAGCTTCGATGGCCCCCGCGGCCAGGAGATCCTCAAGGCACTGGCCGACAAGCTCGGCATGCAGCCGGCCGACCTCAAGTCGCAGCTCGATGCCGGCGCGAGCCTGCGCGACCTCGCATCTGCGCAGGGTCTGAGCATGCACGACCTCTTTGCCGCGGTGCGCCAGGCCGTCGGTCCCCAACAGGGCGCCGATGGCACGCAGGCCGCCCACGGGCACCATCACCACCACCATGGGGGCGGCGGTAGCGTCGACAGCAAGGTGCTCGACGCCGTCGCCCAGAAGCTGGGCATGTCCACCACCGACCTCACCTCCGCCCTCCAGTCGGGCAGGGGCCTCCTCGACATCGCGAAGGAGAAGGGCGTCTCCGAGGACGACCTGGTGCAGACCATGCAGCAGGCGTTCCAGCAGATCGCCCCGTACGGACAGGGCGACACCGCCGGCACCCAGTCCTGGACACAGGACGTCACACAGGTGAACGCCGCCGTCTAAGGCGCGTCGCGCCGTCAGAGCAGGACGACCTCGCGCTCGCTGGCCGTCCTGTCGGATGACGAGGCTCGCGCCGTCGCGCTGCGACTGGTCGACGAGCAGCGCGAGCTTCACGGCCCGGCGAAGTACCTCGAGGACGGTCGTCCCCTCGCGCGTCGCGATCGCCTCAACCTGGTCGAACAGCTGGTACGGAAGTCCGAGGTTGTATCGCTTGATTCCGGCTGGCGCGACGACGCCCTCGAACGCCGGCCCCGTTTCGGCGACGTGCGCCGCGATTTGCGCCCGCGAGTACGTCTCGCCCGGCGTCCCGGCCGGCCGAAGGCCAGCACGAATCCCGGCGAGGGTGACGCCCGCCGCCTCCAGCACATCGCGGGCGGCGCCGGGCGACTCGGCCAACGCGCACAGAATGTGCTCCTGGCCGATCCAGCTGTGGCGCAGCTCCCGAGCCGTCCGCACCGCCCCGGCCATCACTGCATCCGCCGGCGCGGTCGTGCCGCCGGGCGGACTGTCACTCGTTCCGGTCGATAGCCGCGACTCCACGGCTGCGCGCAGCGCCTCGGCGTCTACGCCCTGGGCTCGCAGAAGCTCGACCGCACGCCCGTTGCCCTGGCGCAGAAGCCCCAGCAACACGTGCTCGGGTGCGACGTCCGGCTGACGGAATCGCAGCGCCTCCGCCTGTGCGAGCGCCAGCGCCTCGGCTGCCGCCGGCGTGAAGTTCTTCGAAGTCTTCGGCATGGCAACACTCCTCTCCTTTGCAGTATACGTCATGTACACGGGATGTACATGGGCTCCTCAACTGTGCCTGCTTGTTTCCAGAACACCTGTACCCTGTACCCCGTGAAGCTCACGCTCGAGATCGAAGGAGAGGGCCCTGCTCCCGAACTACCGGGAGATGGGGCGGCGCTCGTCGCGTTCATGTCTTTCGCCGTCTCACGCGGCTTCGGCGCCACCCATCCGCTCATCGCCCTCGCGGACCGTCTCCACGACGTCCACCACGTGCGCATGGGACCGCTCACGACCTTCTACGAGGGTGAGATCGAGGACGCCGAGGATGAGCAGAAGCTCGAGATGGCCTGGCAGTCGCCCGGCGATCTAAAGGACTCCCTCCAGGGGCTCGTCGCTGCCGTTGAGCACGACGATGCCGCTCAGGTGTTGGTGCGCCGCGCGGCCGCCGACGGCCTCCTCGAACAGGCGCGTGCACTCATCCCGTCACTCTGCCACGCGGCCGCCGCCGGAAAGCGGGTCCGCCTGGTGTACGCCCTGTGATGCGTCGCCGCCGGCAGACGCGCGAGGCCCGCTTCCGCTGGGTCTACGGCCGCACCGCGCCACTCGCCCGCCTCATCAACTCGCAGACTGCCATGGCCGCCATCACGCCCCGCGTCGAGCGCATCATCTCGCTCATCGACCTCAAGCCGGGCAAACGCTACCTCGATGTCGGCTGCGGAACCGCCGCCTTCGCTCACCTGATCGCGAACCGCGCCGGCCTCACCGAGCCACCGGTCGCCATGGACCTCGTTGGCGCCTTCGGGCCCGTCGACGTCGAAGCCTCGCCCGAACACCTGCCATTCGACGACGACGCCTTCGACTGCGTGACGAGCCTCTACTACATCCGCCGCTTCGACGACGACGCCGTGCACGCCTTCGGTATCGAACTCCTCCGCATTCTTGCGCCGGGAGGAGCCGCGCTCGTCCTCGAAGTCGCGCCCACGCGTAACGGTCCTCTCAACCGCTTTCACTCCTGGCTGCTCTCGCCCGGATGCCGCGAGGTCGACCTCCGCGGCTGGGGACGCCTCTCGGCACTCTTCACCGAGGTAGGCTTCGACGCCATCGACCTCGTGAACGTCGGCCCCTTCCTGCTCCCGCCCATTCCCCGCGTGGGCGTTCTCTTACGTCGGGCATAGCGTCTGCTCGACCGGTTCCCAAAGGACCATATCGTCATCCCCGTTCCCTTCCTCTCAAACGATGTAGATGTCGGAGATGAAAGAGACGGTGATGATGAGAGCCTACGGATCTTGGGAACCGCCCTTCGCCACGGGCCTTTCAGATTCGTAACAGCGGGAACGTGATGCTCGGGATTCCCCGTTCGGATCGTGGCCCGCGACCTGCGGCTCCCAGCGGGGAACGTTTCAGCGACGTTGCAACTCCCAATTGACGATCAGGAAAGGCACGTTCCCCAACAGGGTTCCGTGCCTCTCCCCAATCAGTTTCCCAATATCTCAGGGCCCGAGCCGGACGGCCCTCCGGGGCACCCAGTCCGGGTCCGCGGGGATGTCCCACAGGCTCCATGTTCCCTGCTGCCACTGCTCCCGGCCGATGCCGTACTGGCTGAAGCGCAGCCGGCGACGTTCGGCAAGAGCACGCTGGACGTGCCAGGGGAGCTCCCAGAGCGGCGCGGCCGGCAACGACGAAAGCATTCCCGCCTGGCCTTCCGCCGGCCGTAGCTCCCGGTCGAGCTCGCGCTGCATCGCCCAGATAACGAGCTTCACGTGATCGTCGCTCACCGGCTCGATGCCCTCATCGACCCCGGAGTAATAGGCGTTGTTGTCGTCCAGCGCCGCCAACGCTTCCCGGATGTCCTCGTTGATCTCGTCGGCCAGGTCCTGGAGCGCCGGGTGCAGATCGGGATCGCGCGGTGTGCGCTGGTAGTCCTGGGGAACTGCCGTGAGCAGCTCCTTGCAGTCCCCGACGCGCAGCAGGATCCCCGAGAACTCCTCGCGTGCCCACGCGAGGCGCTCCGAAGTCTGGATCATTTCGAGCGCCTCGCCGTAGCTCATCCGCTTTCGGCCGACCACGAACGGCTCGCGCGAACCCTGCCGGGCTATCGCATTGATGTTCCCGTCCAGCGGCCGCACGAGGGCCGCGAACACCCGCAATCGCCGGCCCGGGCTGCGGTCGATCCGCGTGGGATCAAACCAGCCCACGTCTCGCTGAGCGAGCGGAAATTGAATTTGCATAGCGTGCGCGGTGGCATCCTGGAAACGAGAGGTGGAGAACCACGTGCTCGTCACGCCGCCTAAGGCTCCACGTCCGGCGACGCGCCCTCGCGCCGCTGTTGCGGACAGATGCGCGCCGGATCGGTGTACCGCTGCGGCCATGGCTCGATGGTCGGGCTGGTTGTCGGTGTGACGGCGGGTGGTGCGACGGTTGGTGCTGGCATGGTGCTAGTCCCCCTGGAAGTTTCGAAGGTGTTCGCGGACCTCGCCCGCGCTGGGCTGGCTTGGTTCGACGGCCGACGGAAGGTAGTTCGATTCAATGACGCGCCGGGCGCGGAAGCTCTTGAGCAGGACCTGCTTGCCAATCGGCAGGCCCGAGACGGACTTCGCGCCCTGCGGTACGCAGTAGTCGATCAGCAGGCAGTCGCCGCGCGAAAGCACCAGCGCTGCCTCGCCGCATCCGTTCTCGTCGCAGAGCACGAGCGCGTCCGCGATCTGGTCGTTCAGGTCCACGCTGGCCGGCGGAAAGTCCCACTGCTCCATCTGTGGAAGCTCATGGCGCACGACGGACTGGAGGAGCCAAAGCTCGTCGACGGTGAAGAGTTCGCTCGCGGTCGATGGCGTCATGCGCTGCCTCCACGTTCGCGAGTGATCAACGGTAGGGTGGGTGGTGTCATGCGAAATGTGCCTCTGGGATCAGCGTCCGTCCGGAGGGACCGCGAACGCATAGCGCGGAACGACCTCGTGTAACGGGTGCGTTGCAACGGTCGGGCACCGAATTCACGCCCGATCCTGGCCCGCCTGACGCTCCCACGACCGCGCCCGCTGCGGCGCGCTAGGATACGCCCGTGTCCGACGAATCAACGCTCCCCCGACTCCCGGCCGACCGCCAGCTCGCACCGGAATGGGGCAAGCGTTCGGCCGATGCCGACGAGCGCCGCTTCCTCGAAGGCCCCCACGACCGCGGCTCGGAATTTCTCCGCGCCCTGCGCATCATGCGCGAATACGTGCGCGGCTTCCGCGCCCTCCATTTTGTCGGCCCCTGCGTAACCGTCTTCGGCTCCGCGCGCTTCGAAACGGACCACCCCTATTACGAGCTCGCGCGCGAGGTCGGCCGGAACGTCGCCGCCGAGGGCTTCACCCTCATGACCGGCGGCGGCCCGGGTGTCATGGAGGCCGCCAACCGCGGCGCACGCGATGCCGGCGGCCGCTCGGTCGGCTGCAATATCAAGCTCCCCAAGGAGCAGAAGCCCAACCCCTACCTCGATACCTTCGTCGAGTTCCGCTACTTCTTCGTTCGCAAGGTCATGCTGGCGAAGTACTCCTACGCCTTCGTCTGCATGCCCGGCGGCTTCGGCACCATGGACGAGATGTTCGAGATCCTCACGCTCATCCAGACGCAGAAAATCCGCGACTTCCCGGTGGTATTGATGGGGACGGAGTTCTGGCGTCCCCTGCTCGACTTCATGCGCAATACCCTCGTCGCGCTCGGCACAATCGAGCAGGCCGACATGGACCGCCTGTACATCACCGACTCGGCATCCCAGGCCGCCGCCATCATCCGCGAGGGAGCGATCCGCAAGTTCGGATTGCACTACGAGAAGAAGCTCAGCCGCCGCCGCTGGTGGATGTTCGAGTAACGCCCCGCTCCTGGCGCAACGAATCCTCGAGCGCGCCGAGGGCGGCGTTCGCAACCGCGCCGAGCTCGCCACCCTCCTTTGCCCACGTCTCCATCGCCACCACCGCCGTCGCGCTGATTGCCGCCGCCAGCACGCGCACGCGAAGCTCCGTCGTCGTCGGCACCCATGCGCGGGGCAATGGCCGCCGCGAAATTGGCCTCGGCCGCCTGCTGCTGCTCGTAGATCCTCGCCCGCAGCGCCGGCACCGACAGCGTCAGGAGCACACGCTCCCGGATCGCCTGCTCGTCCTGCGGGAGGATCAGCGCGAACCCCGCCGCCATAGCCTTCCGCACCGCGACCACGGGCGGCTCCTCCGCCGGCCGCGCGGCCACCATCGCGACGATGAGTGCGTCGTAGTCGTCCTGCAGGACCACGTCTTCCTTCGTGGGGAAGTACCGGAAGAACGTCGCCGGCGAAACCCCGGCCGCTTCAGCAATCTGATCGCATGTAGTCGCAGCGTAGCCATGCTCCCGAAACAGCCGCAGCGCCGCGTCGACAATCGCTTCGCGCGTGCGCTGCTTCTTTAGCTGCCGCAGCGAGGGCCTGGCGGGCGCGCTTGCATTAGTGCGAGTCACTCTCAAATAATAGTTACTCTCGCGATTGCGGGCAACGCGTCGCAGCTGGGGGGTGGCCTGATGGATGCGGTGCGAACAGAGAAGCTGACGAAGTCCTACGGCGAAAAGCAGGGAATCTTCGACCTTGATCTCGTTGTCCCGGAAGGGCAGATCTTCGGCTTCCTCGGCCCAAACGGCGCCGGCAAGTCGACCACCATCCGCTTGCTCCTCGACCTGATCCGCCCGCAATCGGGTCGCGCCTCGGTGTTCGGCCACGATTGTCGGGCGGAGGCCAACGCTGTTCACGCGATGACCGGCTACCTCCCGGGCGAGTTCGCGCTCGACGCGCAAGCTCACCGGCCGCCAGCTGCTGACCTATCTCGGCAACCTGCGCGGCGGCGTCGACTGGACTTTCGTCGAGGCGATCGCGCATCGCCTGGAGCTCGACCTCAACCGCAAGTTCGGCGAGTACTCCCGCGGCAACAAGCAGAAGATCGGCCTCGCCCAGGCGTTCATGCACCGCCCAAAGCTGCTCGTGCTCGATGAGCCCACCGGCGGCCTCGATCCGCTCAACCAGGAGTCAGTCACGGAACTCGTCCGCGAAGCCCGCGCTGGCGGTGCGACCGTCTTCTTCTCCTCGCACATCCTCAGCGAAGTCGAAGAAGTCTGTGACCATGTCGGCTTCATCCGCGAAGGCAAGTTGATCCGCGTCGGTCCCGTGCACGAGGTGCTCGCCGCCAAGGGCCACACGGTCGAGGCCGAGTGCGCCCTTCCCGTCGAACCGACGGCGTTCGCGGGCCTCACGGAAGTCTCCCAGCTGTCCATCGACGGCCGGCGCGTCCGCTTCTTCGTGGCCGGCGATATGGCCAAGGCGCTCGCCACCGTCGCCAGCTTCGAACCGCATCAGCTCGTCAGCCGCGAGCCGACCCTCACCGAGGTCTTCATGTCGCTCTACGAGGGCGACGAGGCACAACCGTGATGTTCCGTTCCGTGTTCACCAAGACGCTTCGCGACATCCGCGTGGGCGTTTTCGGCTGGGGAATCGGTCTCGGCGTGCTGTTGGTCGTGACTGCCGCTGCCTGGGCGAAAGCCTATCCCGACGAGCAGTCTCGCCTGCAGCTCCTCCAGCAGATCCAGGGCGGCCTGTCCGCTTCCCAGCTCTTCTATGGCGAACCGCACGCCCTCGACCGCGTCGGCGGATTCGTTGAGTGGCGGGTGCTCGGGCTGGCGCCGGTGCTCCTCGGCCTCTACGCCATCCTCGCCGCCACCGGCATCACCCGCGGCGCCGAAGAGCGCCGCACCATCGAAGTCGTCGCCACCACCGCCGCCGGACGCCTGCGGCTCATGGCCCAGCAGGCGGCGGCGCTTGTCGCCGGCATCGCCATCGCGTGCGTCGCTCATCTGCGTCGCCCTGGTCGCCTGCGGCCCGGCCGCCGGGGAAGCCGCGCCCACCATCGGCCGGGCAGCAGGCGCAGCGCTCAACCTCTGGGCCGCGGCCGCGTGCTCTTCGGCGCCGTCGGCCTGCTCACGTCGCAGTTCTTCCTCCGCCGCCGCTCGGCCGCCCTCGCCGCCACCGGCGCCATGATCATCGCCCACTTCCTCAACACGCTTCCGCTCGTCGCACCCCACCTGAACGCGGCCCGCTACAGCTCTCCGCTCTACCTCTACTCGCGCAGCTCCCCGCTCTCCGACGGCCACCTCGACGTCCCGGGCGTCTCCGGCATGCTCGCGCTCGCGCTGCTCGTGTTCGCCGCCGCCCTCGCTGGCGCCGCACGCCGCGACCTCTTCGATGTCGTGAACCTCCCCGGCTGGAGTCCGAAACTGAGGGTGCGGCGGCCGGCGGAGAGCGGCCCGAGCCGTGCGTTTGGAATGAAAAACGGGTTCACGCGCGGCATCGGCGACAACCTCGGAAGCGTCGTCGCCTGGGGGGTGGGGCTGGCCGTCTTCTCCGCGCTCCTCACCGCGCTAACCCCCAACATTCGTTCCGCGCTGCTGGAGCAGGCGACGAGTGCGGTCGCCAAGCAGCTCATCCAGGCCGGCCTGACGAGCGAGAAGGCCATCCTCTCGCTGATGTTGTTCTCCGTGCTCCTGCCGCTGATTGCCGTATTCGCGGTCACCATTGCGGCCGCCTGGTCCGGCGACGAGTTGAACCAACGGCTGGAACTCGAGCTCGTCGCCCCGGTGCCCCGCTGGCAGATGTTCCTCCAACGCTGGCTCGCCGCCGCGGTCAGCGTCGGCCTCGCCGCGGTGATCACGGCCGTCGCCATCGGATTCGCGGTCGAGTTCGGCCAGCTCGACGTCCCGCTGACCGCCGTCGGCAACGCCGCCTGGACCCTGGTGCTGCTAGGAGCCTGCGTCTGCGCGGTCGGCTTCGCCGTCGCCAGCTGGCGACCGGGCCTCGTCGCTGCGGTCGCCGGCGCATTCGTTGCCGTCTCCTACTTCGCGAACCTGCTCATCCCGCTCTTCGGCTGGCCCGACCGCACGCGATACATCTCGGTCTTCGCCCTCTATGGCTCCCCCATGGAAGACGGCGTCGGCTTCATCCGCATTGGCACGATGGCAGGCCTCACCGTGCTGCTCGTGGTCGTCGGCGCGGCAGCATTCCAGCGCCGCGACATCGCGAAGTAGGCGGTCATGCCAGGGCGGCGCGGATGGCCCCGGCCGCTGCGGCGGCCTGCTCGTCGCTGGCTGCCCATCGGCGCCGGGGCGAAAACATGGCCTCGATGACGGCAGGACCGGTGCCCGGCATCCCGGCATAGCGCGGAACGACGTACCAGTGCACGTGGCGCACTGCTTCCCCAAACGAGCAGACGTAGGTGCGCTCCGCGCCCAGGGCGTTGCGGACGGCGGCCGTCACGTTCCGTAGTAGCGGGCCGAGAGCGCTCGCCTCCTCGTCAGTCAGAGCGCCAACATCTTCGACGTGACGGCGCGTCTTGACGATCAGGAAGCCTGCGAGGACGACGGGACTCGTTGAATGGTCGACGACCCAGAGGTCGTCCTCATAGATGATTCCGCCGGGGACGACCACCTGCCCGGACAGCACGTCGCAGCCGAGGCAGTCGCTCATGCCGCAGGCACGGCGAGATGCAACGAGATGCGGACGAGGATCCATTCCTCGAGCACCTCGGCCAGTTCGGCCCGGCAGGCCTCAAGCGTGGGAGCGGACGACCAGACGCCCTGGAACCCCGGGATCTCGCCGTAGTGGTCGCCCTGGTCCGGAAGGAATTCGTACGTGGCGTGCGCCATTGCCGCTTGCAGGTACGCCGTAATCACAGCGGCATTATACCGCCGCACCCCCCACAGGCCGAAGGCGCGACCATTGCGGCCGCGCCTTCGTAAGGGGGGAAACTCGGTCAGTCGCCGCTAGGCGCCCGCCGCCGGCTGCGTCTCCGCCTCCGGCATGACTTCGCCCTGGCGGCGGCGTGCGAATGCGATGTCCTCGCCCACCATCGTTTCGGCCTCGTGCGCCTTCTCCTGCTCGTACGTCATGCGGTAGAGATTCGCATACACCCCGCCGAGCTCGAGCAGCTCGTCATGCGTCCCGATCTCCACCATCTTGCCGCGGTCGAGCACCACGATCCGGTTCGCCCGCCGAATCGTCGAGAGCCGGTGCGCGATGACGAACGACGTCCGGTTCTTCAACAGCTCGTCGAGAGCGCGCTGGATGATGACCTCGGTCTGCGTGTCGACGTAGGCGGTTGCCTCGTCGAGCACCAGGATGCGTGGCGCCGCGAGAATCGCCCGGGCGAACGAGATGAGCTGCCGCTGGCCCAGCGAGAGGTTCTGGCCGCGCTGCTGGAGCACGGTGTCGTAGCCCTCTTCGAGCCGCGAGATGAACTCGTGCGCGCCCACGGCCTCTGCCGCCTCGATGACTTCGTCGTCAGTGGCGTCCAGCCGGCCGTAGAGAATGTTCTCCTTCACCGTCCCGCTGAACAGGTACGGCTGCTGCAGCACCACGCCCATGTGCCGCGTCAGCGAACGCCGCTTGATGTCCCGGATGTCGTGGCCATCGATCCTGATGGCGCCGCCCGTCACTTCGTAGCCGCGGCTGACGAGCGACGTGATCGTCGTCTTTCCCGCGCCGGTGTGGCCCACGAAGGCGATCGACTCGCCCGGGTTCACGTGCAGGTCGATGTCCTGGAGGATCGGAATGCCTTCGACGTAGTGGAAGTTCACGTGGTCGAAGTCGACCCGCCCTTCCACGGTCTCGAGCTCGACCGCGTCCGGGCGGTCCACGATGCGCTGCGGCGTATCGAGCACCTCGAAGATGCGCTCGCCGCCGGCCATGGCCCGCTGGAACATCGTGTACTGCAGCACGAGGTCGCGAATCGGGTCGAAGAAGCGGTTCACGTAGAGGGTGAAGGCCGTCAACAGCCCCAACAGGGCGGCGACGTCGACCGTATCGGCGTTCAGCGCCCGGATGCCGCCCACAATGATCACCCCGGCGGTCGCAATCGCGACCGTCAGCTCGATCACCGGCATCACCGCCGCGCTCAGCATGCCGGCCCAGATATTCGCGTTCCGGTTGTCCTGGTTCAGCATGTCGAAGCGCTTGCTGTTCTCGCCTTCGCGCGACATCGACTGCACGGCGCGCACGCCGGAGACATTTTCCGCGAGCGTTCCGTAGAGCGCGCTCAGCTTCACGCGCACCGCGATGAACGCCTTCTTCGCGTGGCTCGACCACCAGATCATGATCAGGATCAGCGGCGGGACGACGGAGAGCGTCACGAGCGCCAGCTGCCAGTCGAGCGAGAACAGGATGCCCACCACGACGAACACGCCAAAGACGTTCGAGATCGATGTCAGCGAGCCCGTCGTCAGGAGGTCCTGCACCACCTGCACGTCGCTCGTCAGGCGGCTGATCATCCGCCCGACTTCCATCTCGTCGTAGAACGACAGCGACAGCCCGACCATATGGTCGTACATCTCGCTGCGGAGCTTGAGCAGGATGCGCGTGCCCATCCACGCCGTCACGAGCTGCTGCACCGTGCTCGAGACCCACTGGCCGACGGCGAGTGCGACCATCACGCCGCAGAGCACGTATACGCGGTCCGTGTTGCCGTTCACGCCCGCCTTGACCGCGAGGCCAACGACCAGCGGCAGAGCGAACTGCGTGCCCGCGCTGATAAGCATCATGAAGAAGGCGGTGATCGCCTGCTTCTTGTACGCGGCAAGGTACGGCCAGACCCGCCGGACGACCTTCGAGTCGTACACCTTCCCCAGGTAATCGTCGTCCCAGCCGTCAGTGGTGCGGGCCCCGCGGGGACCCATGTTCTGGCCCCCAATGCCCTGGCTCCATCCGCCGGCGGATGCTCCACCAAACATTCAGGCGATCCTTTCGTAGCTGGCTGCGCTCTCGTTCGCCGAGGCCATCATGCTGCTCCCCCGCCGCCCGGCGAGGTTGCCGGCCGCAGGTCGCTTGCGCTGGATTGGTCGTCGCTTTGGCCGTGGTGGCCGTTCGACGAGTGTTCGGCGGCACGGGCCGCTTCCTGTTCGGCTTTCCCGTTGCGCTCCGGGACTTCCGGAGCCACGTGGCCGAGCGCTTCTTCCTGGTCCTTGAGCTCGAGGTCGTAGATGCGCCGGTAGAGCCCATCGTGGTCGATAAGTTCCGTGTGGCTCCCCCGCTGCACCACCAACCCGCGGTCCAGCACCACGATCTCGTCCGCCCGCATGATCGTCCGCAGCCGCTGCGCGATCACGAACGTTGTCCGCCCCTTCATCAACTCCTGCAGCGCCTGCTGGATGAGGAACTCCGTCTGCGTGTCCACGCTCGCCGTCGAGTCGTCGAAGATCAGGATCTTCGGGTCCATCAGCAAGGTTCGCGCAATCGCGATGCGCTGCTTCTGCCCGCCCGAGAGCGTTACTCCGCGCTCGCCGACCCACTCCTCGTACCCGTAGGGCAGGCTCACGATGAAGTCGTGGATGCGCGCCGCCTTCGCGGCCCGCTCGATCTCTTCCTGCGTGGCTTCCGGCCGCCCGTAGGCGATGTTGTCCCGGATCGTGCCGATAAACAGGAACACGTCCTGCTGCACGATGCCGATGCTCTTGCGAAGCGAATCGAGCGTCACGTCCCGCACGTCCACGTCGTCGATCGTGATGCGGCCCTCGGTCACGTCGTAGAACCGCGGAATCAGGTTGACGACCGTCGACTTGCCGCTCCCGGCGGGACCCAGCAAGGCGATGACCTTGCCCGGCTCGGCGTCGATGTCGACCTTCGAAAGCACCGCGCTCACGTTGTTGTAGCCGAACGACACGCCTTCGAAGCGGACATGTCCCTTGACGTTGACGAGCTCGCCTGCCCCCGCCTTCTCCTGTACTTCCGACTGCGCGTCGAGCAGTTCGAAGATGCGCTCGGACGACGAGATTGCCCGCGCCACGAAGGTGAGCGAGAACCCGATCGTGCGAACCGGGAGCTGCAGCAGGTTCAGCCACAAGGCGAACGTCAGGAGGTTGGCTGCGCTCAGGTTGCCGTTGGAGATCATCCACGCGCCGACCCCGACGGTGATGGCGATCTGCAGGGAACCCAGCCCCATCAGCGCCGGCTGGTTCACGCCCATCACCCGGGACGCGCTATAACTCAGGTTCGCCTGCGTCTCCGAGGCGTCCTCGAACTTCTTCGATTCAAGGTCTTCGCGGGTGAACGCCTTCACCACACGGATGCCCGTCAGCGCCTCTTCCGCGATGCGCGTCACTTCCGCGATGTTCTGCTGCACCTGCAGCCAGATCGGCCGCACCGTGCGGGCCAGCACGAATGACCGCCACGTCATGAACGGCAGCGTTACGAGCGAAACCAGCGCCAGCTGCCAGCTGATCACGAACATGCCAACGATGGAGATCGCGAGCACCACGAGGATGTACAGCGATCGCAGGAAGCCCATCGCGACGAACATCCGGATGCCTTCGACGTCCTGAGTGACGCGCGACATAATCTGGCCCGTCTGGACCTTGTCGTGGTACGCGTAGGAGAGCCGCTGCAGGTTGTCGTAGATCGCGTTGCGGATGTCGTAGGCGACCTTCTGCCCGATCGATTCCCCCAGGAACTGCTGGCCGAACTGCGAAAGGCCGCGCCCGACGGCGAGCCCGATGATGCCCAGCGAGCCGAGGATCAGCAGCGCTTCGTTGCCGTTCAGGCTCGCGACCTTGCCCGTCACCGGGTCCTTCTGCGGATCGAGGCCGTACTCGATCGCGAAGTTGATCAGAAGCGGGCTGACCATCGTGAACGCGCCGGCGAGCACGACTGAGGTGAAGGCCAGCACAAACGACCATTTGTAGGGTTTGAAGAAGTGCAGTAGACGTAACAGATAGCGCACGAAGCAATTCCCCCGGACGTCGAGCCTAGCACACCTTAACGCGAAGGTGAAGTTAGCCTGCGGCAAATGAACTAACGGCTGAGACGGCCGAGAGGTTACCGCGTCGGCGCTCTCGGCGAACCTACTTCCGGCGCCGCAGGGCGCCCCACGAGAGCCCCGCCAACACGAGCGCCAGGCCCGCCGCCGCGAATCCCACCACGGGCTCGCCGCTCTGCGCGGCGCCGCTGCCGGTCGCCGGCGGGAGCGGCGCCATCGTCGGCGTGATCGTCGGCGCCGGAGTGAGGGTCGGGTTCGCCGCCAGCTGGCCCGCCAGCATCTCGGCGGCCGTGCTCGCCGTGCACGGAATCCCCGCGTTGAACGTCGTCGACCAGCCCTGGCTGATCTTCGGGAAGCCGTACACCGCCCCAAGCGCGCAATGCCCCAGCGTGTCCATCACCGCGAACGTCACGGCGTCGGGATTCGTCGCGGACGGCGTCACCTTGTCGAGGAGGTAGTTGTAACGGACCGAGACGCTCGAGGGCGTCGCGGCAATCGCCGACCCGCTGAAATTCAGTTCCGGGTGCGCTGTCTGCCATGCCGGGAAAACACCCACGAAACCCGACGCTGCCAGGGCGCCCAGGTTCCCCAGCGCCAGCGTCACCAGTTCGTCCCGCAGCGCCGAGGAATCGGCTATTCCGGTCGCCGGCGTCAGCGATGGCGATGGCGATGCCGACGGCCCGGGCGTCGGCGTCTCCGCGCTCACAGGCGCGAAACCAACGACAAGCGAAACCACAAACGCAACCACAACGACGAACCGGCCAAGAACAGCTGTCACAGAGCCCTCCACGATGGTTCGCGGACACTACCAGAACAACCCCTGGCGCGATGCGTCCGAACGCGCACTAGTCCGCTCGTCTGCGTTACGCCGGCTCGATCACACGCCGCAGTGCTTCCCGCAGTTCGGCTACGCGATAGGGCTTCTGGATGAAACTGGCCAGGCCGTCCCGGCTCAGCTGGCTCACGGTTTCGTCGTCGCCATAGCCGCTCAACAGCACGACGGGAACCGATGGATCGATCCCCCGCATCGCCCGGAACGCGCCCTCGCCGTCGAGCCGCGGCATCGTCATGTCCAGCAGCACGCAGCGAAGCTCGCCGTGGGCCGCGCGAAACGCCTCCACTCCGGCCTCGCCGTCCGCTGCCTGCAACACCTCGAACCCGAACATGCGCAGCGCCCGCGCCGTTACGTTCCGCACAGATTCCTCGTCGTCGACAACCAGGATCGTTCCGCTCGACGTCCACGCGCCTTGGCCCGCTGCCGCCGGTGCGGGGGCGGCCACGTGGGTCGCCGGCAGGAGCAGTCGGAATACCGTCCCGCGCGAGGGCGTGCTGCTCACCGTCATCGCCCCGCGATGCGCCCGCACGATGCCGAGCACCGCCGCGAGTCCCAGTCCGCGCCCGCTCGCCTTCGTCGTGAAGAACGGGTCGAAGATGCGGTTCAGCGTCTCCGCGTCCATACCGTGCCCGGTGTCCGCCACGTCGAGGTACACGTAGTGGCCCTCCGCGAGGTCCCCCGCGCTGAAGGCTCGCCCGAGGTATTCGCTCGTCGCCTGTATCGAACCGGTCGAGAGCGTGACCACGCCTGCGGCATCCCCGATGGCGTCGCTCGCGTTCACCACCAGGTTCATCACGATCTGCCGGAGCTGCGTGACGTCGGCCTCGACCGGCGGAAGCTGCGCCCCGAACCGCTGCCGGAGGGTCACGTCCTTCCCCATCGATGCCCGCAGCAGTTGCGCCATCTCGCCCACCACCGCGTTCAGGTCGACCGATTGCACGACGAACCGCGCTCGGCCTGCGTACGCCAACATCTGGCGGGCCAGCTCCGCCGCGCGCTGCCCGGCCGTCTCGATGTCTTCGATGACCGGGCGTGCGGCGTCGCCCGCCGGCAGCTCCGCGAGCGCGATGCCGGCATTGCCGAGGATGCCCACCAGCAGGTTGTTGAAGTCGTGCGCGATGCCGCCGGCAAGCAGCCCCAGGCTCTCCAGTTTCTGCGATTGGAGGAGTGCCCGTTCCGCCTGCTTGCGGTCGTTGATGTCCCGCAAAACCAGCGCGACCCCGCGCACGGCCCCATCGCTCAGCTGCACCGGCGCGTACGTGAAGTCGTACCACAGCGGCCCGACGGCGCTCGGATACTCGAACTCGAAGTTCACCGTCTCGCCCGCCAACGCCCGCGCGATCTGCCCGTCGTAGCGCGTCACGTTCTCCTCGCCCACGTACTCGCGGAAGCACGCGCCTTCCTCCAGCGGCCGTCCCAGCACGACCGGCGCCCGCCGCTCCGCCGTTGCGTTGAACCGCAGAATCCGCGAGTCCGGCGCCACGATGATGATCCCGTCGCTCGAGTTACGGAACATCGCTGCCAGGTCCGCCATCGATTCCGCCAGCGCCTGCTCCGAGAGCTTCTGCTCCGTGATATCGCGATACGTTCCAGCCGCTCGAACAGCCCTGCCCTCCGCGTCCCGGTCCATCACTCGGCCCGACGCGTGCAGCCATATCCAGCGCCCGTCCGCTGCCTGCACCCGGTACTCGTGGGTGTACGCCGCGGTTTCGCCGCGGATGTGTCGCCGCCACTCCTCGATGACTCCCGGGAGGTCGTCCGGGTGAATCAGCGCCTCCCAAACACTGTCCGCGACGCGCCCCTCGAGCGGCCGCCCAAGCGTCTCCGCGGCCGTCCGGTCGAACACGGTCGTGCGCGATCGGATGTCGGAATCCCACGCACAGAGGCTCGCCCCCGCGAGCGCCAGCTCGAGCCGCTGCTGGCTGTCGCGCAGCGCCTCCTCCATGACGTGCCGATCGGTGATGTCCATGTGCGTCCCGGCTGCTCGCAACGCCCGCCCGTTTTCGTCCCGCTCGAGCACGCGCCCGCGCGAGCGTAGCCAACGCCACGTGCCGTCTGCCGCCCGCACTCGGTAGTCGCATTCGTAGTACGGCGTCGTTCCGCGTACGTGCGCCCGCCAAGCCCTCCCGAGTCGCTCGAGGTCGTCCGGGTGCACGAGGTCGGCGAGCGATTCGGGCGTCACCCAATCGCCCAGCTTCCGTCCGATGATCGCCTCCGTGCGCGCGTCGTAGAGCGCGAGCCCCCGCGCGAGGTCCTCTTCCCACACAGCGAGCTCCGCCCCATCGAGCGCTGTCTCCAGCCGTTGCCGGCTCTCGCTCAGCTCCGCCGCAATCCGATGTCGTTCGCTGACGTCGTTCACGAGCCCGACGAAGAGATTGTCCCGCTCCAGGTGCGAGCGCAGCACCCGGATCTCGACCGGGTACACGCTCCCGTCCTTGCGGCGGTGGGCGCTCTCGCGCACGAGTTCGTCCGTCTCGCCACGCAGCAGCGGCTGGATCCGCGCGAGGAACGCCTCCCGGGAATACCCCGGCACGAGGTCCATCGGCGTCATCTGCAACAGCTCTTCTTCGCTGTAGCCGAGCGCCTCTACCGCGGCACGGTTGACGTGCACGAAGCGCAGCGACTCGCCGTCGGCGACGTACACCTCGGTCGACGTCGCGTCGAGGGCGCGGCCAAGCCTCGCCGCGATCTCCGCGGCGGGCATGTCGAACGGTTGAGTGTGTCGCCGTCGCACAGCGAGCGGTCCTTTTTGGGTTTTGAAGGCCGGGCGGCCGATGACGTTCGGGTATAGCGAGTGTACCCCGGGCCCGAAGCGGCGGACTGTCGGGGAAAACCCCGGTGGTTGTCACGCTCCCCGCCGCGTCCGCCCCGTTCGTCCCGGTCCCGCGGCCCTTTCCCGCCCTTAACCACGGTTAGGTGCTCTCAATCTCGTTCTCATGAACAGTCAACCACGGCCCGGGACACCAGGCCCCTCCCGTCCACATCATTTCAAGGTGCGCCTCACCCAGGGCGACGGGAAGGGCTACGAGTTCACCTCGCAGCTCTTCTTCACCGACGCCCAGGCGGACGAGATCTTTACGGCCGCCCGGTATAACTCAAAGGGCAAGCGAAACCTGTTGAACGCCGGCGATGGCATCTACCAGCAATCCGGCGGCCAAACACTGGTGACGCTCACGAAGAGCGGAAGCGGCTATGCCGGCACATTCGACATCGGGCTTCAGGTTGCCTGAAGCATCCCCGCAGAGGAGACGACCAGGTTCGATGCGAAAGCGAACGAAACTCTTGATGGGCGCCGCAGGCCTTGCGGCCGTATTCGTGGTCGCGGGCGTGGCGCTGTGGTATTTCGTCCTCCGCGACGACGCTCCGCCCAAGGTCAGCCTCGCCGGCGCCGTGGACTCGCTCACCACCCCCACCGCGTCTGCGTCCGTTGCCCCGGCCACGGCCGCACCAACCGGTGCGAGCACCAACAGCGACGGCATCTCCGGAACGTGGGTCCCCGACACGACCCAGCAGACGTTCCTCGGTTACCGCGTCAACGAGCAGCTCGCGCGTATCGGCGTCAACACCGCCGTCGGCCGCACCTCGAAGATCGCCGGCCAGGTTGTCATCGACGGCAACACCCTCAAGTCCGCCACTATCGAAGCCGACCTCACCCAGCTCAAGAGCGACAACAACCTGCGCGACGGCCAGCTCCGCACCCAGGCAATCGAGACGAATAAGTTCCCGAAGGCGACCTTCGTGCTCTCCGACCCGATCACCCTCCCCGACTCACTCGCCGCCGGCGACGCCTTCAACACGACCCTCAAGGGCAAGCTCACCCTGCACGGCGTGACGAAAGACGTGGAGATCCCGGCGCAGGCACAGCTCAAGTCTGGCTTGCTCGTCGTCGTTGGCTCCATCGACATCCAGTTCAGCGACTATTCCATCTCCAAGCCCAACGGCGCCGCGGTCCTCTCCATCGACGACCACGGCACCATGGAGCTCCAGCTCTTCCTCAAGAAGTCGTAAACCCTCGCCACGCTGGACCGCATGGACCCACAGAAGTGGGGCGAGCGGTCGTCGTGGCCGGCCGCTCCGCGCCGCATGCTGGTCGAAGACCCGGAATGGGCCTGGAGGCAGAGGATGAAGCGGGGTTGGATCATCGGCATCGTGGGCGGACTCACACTGGCAGTTCTCGGCCTCGGCACCGCGCTCGCCGTCTCGGTTGCCACGGACGACAGTAGGCCGCAAACGCCCGCCGCCGGCTACGCAAACTGCCAGGGCGCCTGGCGGATGGTTGCCGGCCCCGGCGACTGGAACCCCGCACAGATGCACTCGTACATGGAACAGACCCTCGGCGCCGACGGCTACAACGACATGGTCAACCACATGCGCGACGTGTTGAACGGGAATTACGACGACAGCCATTGGGGCGGAATGATGGGCGGCAGCGACAACGGCGACGCGTGGGGCGGACCCTGGGCAGGCATGATGGGCGGCATGGCCCACGGCTGGTCACAGCAGGACCTCCAGCAATGCTGGGGCTGGATGATGAACTGACGGCCCTCCGGTAGTCGCGCCCCACTGCGGGCGCGGGCGCTCCAACCAACCCGGGCGCCTCAATCCCCGCCACGGCGCCCGCCAAAGTCCTAACGCCGCGCGGAAGCAAGGCGCGCCTCTCGTCCACACCGCTCCGCCTCCCGCACGATCTCACGCGACCCAAGTCCGAGGCCGGAGCGTAAGCGACGGTACGCTCCCCAGGGCCCCGCATCACTTCCGCGTTCCCACCCCCGGCCAACGCCTCCACCGCCACGGCGCCCGCCAACGATGCCGCTACGGCCCCTCCCCCAACAAATCCCACCGATTCCCCGCCACATCCAAAAACACCGCCACCCGCCCGTATGCCTCGTCCTTCGGCGGCCTCACAAACTCCACGCCCGCCGAAACCAACCGCTCATACGTCGCCTCGAAGTCATCAACCCGCAGGAACAACCCCACACGGCCCGCGAACTGCTTGCCCACTACCGCGCCCTGCTCGTCGCCATCCGCCTTCGCCAGCAGCAGCCCCGTCTGCGCCCCCGGCGGCCGAACGACCACCCACCGCTTCGCTCGCCCATCAGTCGTCGTCGAAGGCGAATCCTCCACCAGCTCGAACCCCAGCGTCTCAACGAAAAACCGTATCGCGACGTCATAGTCGTCAACCACAACCGCGACGTGTTCGAGGAATGCCATGGCGACTCCCGGCTAGGTGTTGGCGGTATTGTGACCCCGGCCCCGGAGAATCGCAGTCCGCAGGCAATCCTCCAGGCGCACCCCACTAACCTCCCACCGTGATCTCCCTTCTCCCGTTCGTCGGGAGAAGGGCCGGGGATGAGGGCGGCCCGCGCAGGCCTGCGCACACTCGCCGAGCGCCCCACCCACCGCCCACCGCGCATCCCCCTTCTCCCGCTTCGTCGGGAGAAGGGCCGGGGATGAGGGCAGCCCGCGCCGGCCTGCGCACACTCGCCGAGCGCCCCACCCACCGCCCACCGCGCACCCCCTTCTCCCGTCTCGTCGGGAGAAGGGCCGGGGATGAGGGCGCACCGGGGGGCGTAATTCGCGGATGCTGCGCTTATCCTTCGCGCCATGGCAACGACGACCGCCCGACAGCGTGGACGCCCGGCTCACCCCGACGTCCTCACGCCCGCGGAATGGGCCATCAGCCGCCTGGTCCGGGCCGGGCTCAGCAACGCCGAGATCGCGCGGCGACGGGAATGCCGCGCCGACACGATCAAGGACCACATCGCCACGATCGTGCTGAAGCTCGCGCTTCGCGACCGCGCGGCATTGGCCCGCTGGCGCGGCGTGCCGCTCGCGGACGACGAATGGCCCGGCATCGACCTGGCGCGAACAGAACGGAGACAACGAATGACCACCCATCGCCAACCGGGCACCGTCACGGGCGGCGCGCCCATGTTCCTCGTCGACGACGTCGCTCGTACCGCCGAGTGGTACCGCGACCACCTCGGCTTCGAGATCGGGGACTACTTCCGCGAGGACCACGGCCCGCATGACGACGACCCCAATCACCCCGCCCTCGGCGAGCCCATCTTCGTCATCCTCAACCGCGACGGACACCGTCTCATGCTCAGCCGCACCATCGAACGCCGCCACGGAGTCACCTCGAACCGCGAATTCAAGGCAATGACCAGCGACGTCTATTTCTGGGTCGATGGCATCGAGGCGATGTACGAGGCCGTCCGCCGGCCCGGCGGCACGACATTCATCCACGAGCTCGTCACCCAGCCCTACGGGCTCCTCGAATTCATGGTGAAAGACTGCGATGGGCGCGCGATCACCTTTGGCGGGCCACCATCCAGGTAGTCGCTCCCAAACCTACTCGCAGATCGCTCCACCGATGGCGACCCGGTGACTTGTCGTGAACGTGCTCGAAACACCCCGCATCGAGATCGTCAGCGACACGGTGTAGCACCCGCTCTCGGGGAACTTCACCACCGCTGCCGCCGGGTTGAGGTTCGGCACGATCTCCGCCACGCTCCCGGCGCTCCACACGCGCTGCTGCACCGATTCCGGCGGCCGCGATGCGTCGAAGAACGTCAGCGTGTCCCCCGGGGAGCCCGATCCGGGCCCGCTGATCGCCGCCAGCGGCCCGCTCGGCGTCGGCGTCGGTGGGACAGTCGGCGTGGCCGTTGGTGTCGGCGTCTCTGTCGGCGTCGGAGTCGGCGGAGGCGGGGGAGGGGCACTCGCTGGCGCGCGCGTCGGCACCGACGCCGCCGTGGGAGTTGCCGCCGGCGGTGTGGGCGTCGCCGTTGCGGCCGTCGCTGCCTGCGCCACCGCCGTCGCCGAAGCCCCGGCAGTCCGCACTCCCGCAACCGCGGTGACGATCGGAGTAGTCGCCGACTTGGGTGTCGGTGTGCTCAGCGCTGCCGCCCGGTCGGGCCCGCCGTTGGATGAGCCTCCGGTCAGAAACGCGGCCGTGAGGAGCGCGATGCCCCCCATCACCAGCGCGGCGCCCACCGTCGTCAACGCCATCGTGCTGAAGTTGCGTCCCTTCGTCGGCGCCGCCGCCGTCGCCGCATCGAGCACCCCAATCTCGCTCGCGAACGTGAGCAGCGTCTGCGCGAACGCTTCCGGCTGCTCGATGTTCGCAGCGTGCCCGGCGCCGTCGAGTCGGGCCGTGTAGACGTACCCGGCCGGCAGCCGGTTCACGAACGGCGGCGCGTTCTTCACGAAGTCCGCGTCGCGGTCCCCGAGCACCACCAGCGTCGGCACGCGCAGCTCGCCCAGTCGTTCGAAGCAGTTCACGTCTACGACAAGCGATTCGGCCGTTCCCGCCACGCCGTCCGCCGTCAGCCGCTCGAAGTCGCGCACCAGCAGCTCGCGCGAGCGTGCGTCCAGTCGCCGGCTGTGCGCCGGATACAGCCGCGTCTTCCGCATCACGTCTACGCCTTCGCGCCGCACGCGCTCGGCCATCTCGTGCATGCCCCGGCGCGCGCCTTCCCGCCATTCCGGCGTACCCGCCGCCGAGTTCGAGTTAATAATGACGAGCCCCGAGAGCCGGTCCGGCGCGTCCAGCGCCAGCCGCAGCCCGACCGCGCCGCCGAGCGAGTGCCCGCACAGCAGCACCCGCTCCCGTCCAAGGTGGTCCATCAACCCCAGAATGCGCGCCACCGCCGGCGCCGGGCCGTACGCGGCCGAGTCGGCCGGCGCGTCGGACTTCCCGTGCCCCAGGAGCTCGACCGTGATCACTTCGAAATTACGGCGAAGGTCGGCGATGTTCGCCTCGAACGAGGCCGCGCTCGCCGTGAAGCCGTGCAGCAACATCAGGCGCGGCGCCCCCGCAGCTTCGGACGGATACACCTCGTACGCTATGCGTTCGCCCGGGGTACCGAAGAGGGCCATATCCGGAACTGTATGAGACTGAGCGCGTTCGGCAAAGTCGCGCCGCCGCACCGACACGTCCGCGGACCCGATTCCGGAACCCGGTCATGCAGATGCGCGGCCGGCCAGCGCCACCGATCGCGTCAATCCGCGGACGGTAACGCGTGGCCGCATATCCGTTCAACGAGCAGCCGCGGTGTGTACGATGACGGGATGGACATCGAGTACGCGGTGCTCGCCGACTTCGCCGAAATCGTTGGCGGCAAGCTCTATCTCATGGGCGGCGGCTGGGACGTCAATCACGTGCAGGGCACGCCTGCCACGCTGCGCCTCGCCGTGGCCGTCGGTGTGCGCGTCGAGTGGTCCGAGACCGACCAGCCCATCGCCCTCACGATCCGCGTCGAAGACGACGACGGCAAGGAGTTCGTTCGCATGGACGGAAAGCTCCAGACGAGCCGCCCGGCGAATCTCCCCGCCGGCCGCGCACAGCTCTCCCAGCTCGCCGCCAACATCACCGTCGCCGTTCCGGCGGCCGGCGGCTACCGTGTGCGCGCCACCGCCGTCCTCGGCGACGACGAAGTCGAGCGCCGCCTCCCCTTCCGCGTCCTCATGGCCGGCGCCTAGCCCGGTGATCGACTTCGAGACGGGCCTGCCCACGCGGGGCAATCTCGACGTGAGCTGGGTCCACGGGGCGCCGCGCGGCACACCCGCGGCCGGTCCGACGCTCCAGGTACACCAGTTCGACGAGCACACATTCATCCTCCGCCAGGACCGCTCCGTCAGCCGTGAGGCGCCGTTCCTCTACCTGCTCTTCGGCAACGAACGCGCGCTCCTCGTCGATACCGGTGCTACGAACACACCCGACACCTTCCCCCTGCGCTCCACCGTCGACGGCCTGATCAACGCCTGGCTCGCCGTCAATCCCCGGGAGAGCTACGCGCTCGTGGTCGCACACTCGCACGGCCACAACGACCACGTCGCCGGTGACGTCCAGTTCGCGGGACGCCCCGACACCACCGTCGTAGGGCGCGACCTGGACGACGTGCGGTCGTTCTTCGGCTTCGACCGCTGGCCCGAGCAGGAGGTCGCCTTCGACCTCGGCGGCCGCGTCCTCACCGTGACCGGAAGCCCCGGACACCACCGCGCGGCCATCACCATCTACGACCCCTGGACCGGCTTCCTCTTGACCGGCGACACTGTCTACCCTGGCCGCCTCTACGCCCGGGACATGCCCGCCTTCGTCGCGAGCCTCCAGCGTATGGCCACGATGGCCGAGTCACGGCCCGTGACCCACGTCATGGGCTGCCACATCGAGATGACGCGTACCCCGCGAAAGGACTACCCCATCGGCGCGCGCTACCAGCCCGACGAGCCGCCGCTCCAGATGACCGTCGCGGAGCTGCTCGCTGTCCGCGACGCTGCAGCCAGCTGCCTCGCTCGCCCCGGCGTCCATCCGTTCGACGACTTCATCATCTACGCCGGCCCCTGCCGCTGGGGCCTCACCAAACTCCTCGCCCGCGGCCTCTGGAGCCGCATCCGCCGCGGCTAATCCCCCCGCCCGCCCGAGTCCTAACGCCGCGCGCCAGCAAGGCGCCTGCGCTCCCCGGCACCACCCATCTCGCATCGCACGCCCGCACCACGCGGCCCGGGCCTCACGTCCTAACGCCGCGCGGAAGCAAGGCGCGCGATTCCGCCCACCGCTTAGCCCACAAAGTCCCGCGCCCCTATCGAATCCGAGGCCGGAGCGTAAGCGACGGTACGCTCCCCAGGCCGTGCACCACTTCGTGCATCCCAACATCCGCCCGAACCCCCGATCGCATCCGGGCCCCGACCGCGGCGCAGCGAACGGAGCGGGTACAACGCCAAAGCCTCCCAACCGCCCGGAGAATCACCCACCGCCCGGCCCCCTACAACCCCGCCTCCCGCGCCCGGATCGCCGCCTGCGCCCGGTCCGCCACCTGCAGCTTCGCCAGCACATTCGAGACATGGTTCCGCACCGTCTTCAACGAAAGCGCCAGCTCCTCCGCGATCTCCCCGTTGCTCTTCCCGTGCGCGATCAGCCCGAGGATCTCCCGCTCCCGATCCGTCAGGTCCGGGAACACCGTCGCCGCCGGCCGCGCCGCGAGGAAGAATCCCATCATCCGCCGCGCGATAGAGGGGCTGAAGATCGCTTCGCCGTTCGCCACCGCCGTCACCGCCCTGAGCGTCTCCGCCTTTCGTGCCCCCTTCAGCAGGTATCCCCGCGCCCCCGCCCGCATCGCCGCAAACACCGAGTCGTCGTCCTCGAACATCGTCAACACGAGCACGCCGATGTGCGGCCGCGCGCCCACCAGCGCCCGCGTCGCCTCGATCCCGTTCATCAACGGCATCTGCAGGTCCATCAACACCACGTCCGGCAGCGCCCGATCGGCGAGGCCGAGCACCTCCTGCCCGTTCACCGCCTCGCCCTACCACCTCGATTCCCGGCTGCGCTTCGAGCAGCCCCCGCAATCCGGCCCGGAACTCCGCGTTGTCGTCGGCGATCAGGATCCGCAGCGCCTCATCGCTCATCGCGCACCCGCCTCCACCGCGAACGGCAGGACCGCCCGAACAATGGTCCCGCCGCCGTCGCGCGGTGAGACGGTCAGGCTGCCTCCGAGTTCCTCGGCACGCTCGCGCATCGATCGCAGCCCCACGCCCGCCACGACACCACCACCAAGCCCCCGTCCGTTGTCAGCCACCGTCAGCACGAGCCCGGCGTCCTCTCGTGCGAGGCGCACCTCGCACGCAGTCGCCCCGGCGTGCCGCACCACGTTCGTCATCGCCTCCTGCGCGATGCGGAACGCTGCCACCTCTACTGCCGCCGGTAGTGGAGGCATCTCCTCCGGAGCATCGATGACGAACGGGACGTCGCCCGGCGCCCCGGCAAACGACTGCCGCAGCGCACCGACCAGCCCCAGGTCGTCCAGCGCAGGCGGCCGCAACCCGTAGACAAGACGCCGAATGTCCACGATCGCCTCGCTCATACCTTCCCCGAGGTCGACCAGCATCCGTTCCGCGGCTGTCCCGGGCTCCACCGCGTCCCGCACCGTATCGAGACGCAGCACCATGCTCGCCAGCCGCGGTCCAAGCCCGTCGTGCAGGTCGCGCCGCATCCGCCGCCGCTCCTCCTCCAGCGCGTTCACCAGCCGCTCCCGCGACCGCAGCAGGTCCTGCGTCAGCCTCGCCGCGCTGATCGCCGCTCCCGAATGCCGCGCCAGGTCCTCGAGCAGCACGCGGTCCCGCTCCGTCAGGCTGGTGCCCGGCCACTGCGCCACCTCGAGCTCCCCGAGCGCCTCGCCGCCGTGGCTCAACGGCAGCCGCAGCGCGATCGGCGCCGCCTTCCCCGATTCCACCACCGGCCCGTCGCTGTCGACCAACCGGATCGCCGCGTACGGAAGCTTCAGCGCCCCCGTGACCGCGCCCACGATCTCCTCCAGCACCGTCGACGACGTGATCGCCGTCTCCAACCGCCGCCCCAGCCCCGTGAGCACGGTGTACGGCTCATCTCGAGCCCCGTACAGCAAGCGGTTCGCCCCCCGCTGCAGCCGCAACCGCAGCGGCTGGAACGCCAGGGCCACGATCGCCGCCGCCACCACCGCAATCACCCCGTTCGCCGCACCGCTGAACGCAAACTGTGCCCCGCCCACGACCGCCACGTAGATCAGCGCCACCGCGGCCGTCAGCCCCGCAAGCACCAGTGTTCGGTTCAGCACGATCTCGATGTCGAACAGCCGGTAGCGCAGGATCGAAGCGGCCAGCAGACCGGCGAGCAAGAGCGACGCCAGCGAAAACACCGTGCCAATGCCCATCGAAAACAGCACCGCCCACACCGGCGGGAAATCGGGCCGGTCGAGGTTCCCCAGGTCGATCGCCACGTTGAACACGACGAACATCGCCAGCAAGAACCCGAACCCAACGATGAACAGCCGCAGCTGACTTCGCTCCGCGCTATTCGCCACCCGCCGGTAGCGATATGCCTGCGATCCGATGGCCATGCCCAGCAGCGCCACGAGTTGCACAGCGTCGGCGAGCGGCCCCCCGATGGTCACGTCGCGCGGATACGGGAAGAACGTAACCGCCAGCCCCGCCAGCGTCAGCCCCACCGGCACCGCCGTCCATCGTGGAACGAAGCGCCCGTCCGGGAACACAAACGCGAGCATCACCAGCCCCGCCGGGAACGGATACGTCGCGACCGCCCCAAAGAACGCTTCCCACGGGTGCGCCTTCGCCAGGTCGTGAAGGTCGCCCGGATACGTCCCGACAGTCGAGCCCATCAGGAAGACTCCCACGAGCAGCGCGATTGGCTGGTTCGATCGCCGCCAGAACAGCACCGCCGCCAGCCCAAAAGAGACGACAGCCTCCGCGTAGGTCAGCCCCAGGTACCACCACGCCGGCAACGACCGCGACACGTGGAGCTGAGCCAGCCCCTTCACGATCTGCTCGTGGCGCGGCCAGCTTGGCGTGTCTTCCGTCAGGTAGCTGCGATCCAGGGAGTGGTACGTAAACACCAGCTGCTCCAGCGCCAGCAGCGCGAACGCCACGAACGCCACGCGCGCCGCCACGAGCACCCACCCGCTCAGCGTCAGCGGCTGCCGCCCGGCAGCCGCTCCCCGCCCCGCTACCTCGTCACCGAAACCACCGAAGGTCGCCGCTGCCTGCATCCCAACCTCGCAACCGAATGTCGAATACTACCGCCCAGCGCACTACGACGGACCGCTGGCGGGAGCCGCTTCTCCCGCCTCAGCCTCCTCGCGCTACGACCGCCGGTACGCCGCTCGCGACGCCGGGTGCCAGATCAGCCACACCGGGATCAGCGTCGCCGGGATGGCGGCGATGATGATCACCGCGACCGTCCCGCTCGGCGGATCCCCGAGCCCGGGGAGGGCTGTAAGCATATTGAGGACGGAGATGACGGTGACCGCGATGGCCCCCCAGCGCTTGCACTGCCAGAGGGGCCAGCAGAACGCCACGGTGACCACGCTAAGCACCGTTCCCACGACGATCGCAGCGACGGGAATGTCACCTGCGCCCGGCACAAAGAATGTGACGTTGAACAGCACATTCGTGGCGACCACGAGGAACACCGCCCACATCACCGTCAGCGGCCGCTCCACCACAGGACTCGAACCAGAAAGAGCCGACGAAGCCATGACAACTCCAGACGCCAATGCGCGTCCGCCCAACTCTCCTCCCCCACCAATCCCCCGTCGTCAGCCCAATTCCCACCAACCCGGGACACTTTCCCCCCACCCCCGGGAACCCCACGCAGCACACACCCCAACCCTTACGCCGCGCGCCAGCAAGGCGCCTGCGCTCCCCAGCACCACCCAACCCACCCCGCACCTCACGTCCTAACGCCGCGCGCCAGCAAGGCGCCTGCGCTCCCCCGCACCACCCAACCCACTCCGCGCCCCAGGCCCCACGTCCTAACGCCGCTCGGAAGCAAGGCGCGCGATTCCGCCCGCCGCTCTCGCGTATCCCAACATCCGCCCCGCGCCCCCAACCCGAAGCCGAGCCCCGACCGCAGCGCAGCGAAGGGAGCGGGTACAACGCCAATCACCCGCACCCTCGCCCGGCGTCCCCCCCATCCCACACCCCCACCCCCCAGCCCGCCCCGCCGCAATCACCCTGTAGCGCACTTGTCGCCCCGATGCCGCCACCCTTCGCGCTCCCCACCCGTTCCGGGCGAGTCAATGCGGCTGCATGCTCTCCCACGAGCGAACACTCGATCTCATCGACGCCGTCGGCCGCGGCGTCGACATCTTCGGCGTGGCGGTCATCGTGGCGGGGCTCTGCATCGCCAGCGCCCTGGCCGTTCGCGCCGTTACCCGCGGCCACCCTGTCGACCATTCGCTCTACGCCGCGTATCGGCTCGGCCTCGGCCGGACGATCCTGCTCGGCCTCGAAATCCTCGTCGTCGCCGACATCATCACCACGGTCGCCGTCGAACCGACGTTCGAGTCCATCGGCGTCCTCGCCCTCATCGTCCTCATCCGCACCTTCCTCAGCATTTCGCTCGAACTCGAAATCACCGGCCGCTGGCCCTGGCAACCGCTCCCGCCTCAGCAAACCCGGTCCCACCGCGACCCCGACGAGCCCACCGTGGAATAGACCGCCGGACACATCGGTCGAGCGCCACCCCACTCCCGCCGTCCCGTCTCACAGCCGCGCGCACGGAAAAGGGGCGCTCCGAAGAACGCCCCTCAGCGTTTGCCGTTCGGCCCGAGCCTAAGTCTAAGTCCTGCGCACTCAGTCCTCAGTCCTCTAAACTTCCCGGAACTCCCCCTCCACGGTCCCTTCCTCCGCCGGACCCTGGCCTTCGTCGAACTGACCGCCACCCGCCGCACCGTCCGGCCCGGCAGCGCCCGGCTGACCGTAGACGGCCTCGCCGATCTTCTGCATCGAGCTCTGCAGTGCGTCCAGCGTCGAGCGCATCCGGTCCGCGTCGTCCGCTTCGATGGCCGCGCGCACGTCCTTCACCTTCTCCTCGACTTCCGTCTTCAGAGAGGCTTCGATCTTGTCCGCGTTGTCCCGCAGCGTCTTCTCCGCCTGGTACGCCGCGCTGTCGGCCATGTTCTTCGTTTCGATCGTGTCCCGCTTCTTGCGGTCCTCGTCCGCGTGCAGCTCCGCCTCCTGCTGCATGCGGTCGATCTCTTCCTTCGTCAGCCCGCTCGAGGCCTGGATGGTGATCTTCTGCTCGCGACCCGTGCCCTTGTCCTTCGCCGACACGTTCACGATGCCGTTCGCGTCGATGTCGAACGTCACCTCGATCTGCGGGATGCCCCGGGGCGCCGGCAGGATCCCGTCGAGGATGAACCGGCCGAGCGGCTTATTGTCCGTCGCCATCGGCCGTTCGCCCTGCAGGATGCTGATCTCCACGCTCGGCTGGTTGTCCGCCGCCGTGCTGAACGTCTGGCCTTTCGACGTCGGGATCGTCGTGTTCCGCGTGATGATCGGCGTCATCACCCCGCCCAGCGTCTCGATGCCCAGCGTCAGCGGCGTCACGTCCAAGCAGCAGGACGTCCTTCACTTCGCCCTTCAGCACGCCCGCCTGGATCGCCGCGCCGATCGCGACCACCTCGTCCGGGTTCACACCCTTGTGCGGGTCCTTGCCGAAGAAGTCGGCCACGATCTTCTGCACCGATGGCATGCGCGTCTGCCCACCCACCAGCACGATCTCGTCGATGTCGCCGGCCTTCTTCGAAGCGTCGTCCAGCGCCTTCTTCACAGGCTCGAGCGTCCCCGTCAGCAGGTCGCCGACCAGCTGCTCCAGCTTCGCCCGCGTCAGCGTCACGTTGAGGTGCTTCGGCCCACTCGCGTCGGCCGTGATGAATGGCAGGTTCACGTCCGTCTGCTGGGCGCTCGAAAGCTCGATCTTCGCCTTCTCGGCCTCGGCCTTCAGCCGCTGCAGCGCCTGCCGGTCGTTCCGCAGGTCGATCCCTTCCGCCTTCTTGAACTCGTCGATCAGCCAGTCGATCACCCGCTGGTCGAAGTCGTCGCCGCCCAGGTGCGTGTCGCCGTTCGTGCTCAGCACCTGGAACGTCCCCTCGCCCAGCTCCAGGATCGAGATGTCGAACGTCCCGCCGCCGAGGTCGTAGACCGCGATCTGCTCGTCGTGCTTCTTGTCGAGCCCATACGCCAGCGACGCCGCCGTCGGCTCGTTGATGATCCGCAGCACCTCGAGCCCCGCGATCTTGCCCGCGTCCTTCGTCGCCTGCCGCTGCGCATCGTTGAAGTACGCCGGCACCGTGATCACCGCCTCGCGCACCGACTCGCCGAGGTAGGCCTCCGCGTCCGCCTTCAGCTTCTGCAGGATCATCGCGCTGATCTCGGGCGGGCTGTACGACTTCTCGCCCATCTTCACCTGCACGTCCCCGTTCGAAGCCGCGCTCACGTTGTACGGCACCAGCTTCAGGTCGCGCTGCACCTCGGGGTCATTCAGCTTCCGCCCCATGAACCGCTTGATGCTGAACACCGTGTTGTCCGGGTTCGTCACCGCCTGCCGTTTTGCCACCTGCCCCACGAGCCGCTCGCCCGTCTTCGTGATCGCGACCACGCTCGGCGTCGTCCGCGCACCCTCCGCGTTCGGGATGACGACGGGCTCGCCGCCCTCCATCACCGCCACGCAGCTGTTCGTCGTTCCCAGGTCGATTCCGATTACCTTTGGCATTTACCTTCTACCTCCCGGAGCCTCCGACCCCGTCGCTGTATCGAACTTCCGCTCCCTCTGTCTCAGCCCTGTCCTGAGTCCTGAGCCCTGAGGGCCCGCTACCCACCGCCATCCCCCACGATCACCATCGCCGGACGGATCACCTTGTCGCCCAGCTGGTACCCCTTCTGGACCACGTGGATCACCTTCCCATCCTCCCCGGGCGCCTTCCCCACCGCCTCGTGACGCGATGGGTCGAACGACTCGCCCTCCGCCGCCACCTCCGTCACGTTCATCGCCTCCATCAGGCTCGCGAACTTCCGGTGGATGGCCAGCACACCCTGCACCCAGTTCAGCCCCGCCAGCTGCGCGTCCACATTCGTCGTCGCGCGGTCCAGGTCATCGAATATCGGTAGCAGATTGATCACCAGCGCCGCACTCGCCAGCCGCGCCGTCTCGCTTCGCTCACGCTCCACCCGCTGCTTGAAGTTGATGAAGTCCGCCGCGCTCCGCTGCCAGTTCCGGTAATACGTATCCGCCTTCTCCCGCAGGGTCTCCAGGTCGTCCGATGCAGCAGCAGGAGCGCCGCCGTCAGGCCCCTCGCCCGCGCGCCGCAGATCCTCGGACGGTTCCCTGTTCCCGGTTCCCTGTTCCCTGTTCTCGTCACCAGCCATAAAGCCCCCAGCCTGCCAATTCTCGATTCACGATCGCGCGTTCACGATCTCAACTCACCCGCTCGTCCAACATCTCTCTGCCAAAACCCCCACCCGAAAGCCAGCGAAGCCTCATCGCCTCATTCCTCATTCCTGCTCACTCGTACACCTTCCGCATCAGCTCCGTCAGCACATCGCTCACGTACCGCACGTTCGCCACCGTCTCCCCATAATCCATCCGCGTCGGACCCAGCACCCCCAGCACACCCCCCGCCCCGCGCGGACCGTACCGCGCCAGCACGAAGCTCATGTCCTGGTACGGACCCTCCGTGTTCTCGTCCCCGATCACGATCGCCACGTCGCTCTCCTCCATCGCCTGCGACGGGATCGCGTCCCGCAGGCGCCGCTCGTCCACCGCCTCCAGCGTGTCCAGCATCCGGTCGCTGTGCCCGAACTCCGGCTGCCGCAGCATCTCCCGCACACCCTCCACGATCGGCGATTCCACCGCCGCCGCCTGCTCCCGAAGCAGCATCGCCGTCGTCGCCGCCATCACGATCGCCTCCACCCCGCTCAGCGGCTCCGCACCCTCGTGCGTCGGAAACTCCGCCACCGTCTTCCCGCCGAGCTCCGCATTCAGCCGCCCCGCCAGCCGCGTCAGCGCCTCCTGGTGCATCGTCACCGGGAACTCCAGCGTCTGCTGGTGCGCCCCGCTATCGCTCGTCACCACCACCAGCAGCGCCCGGTTGTCCAGCAGCTCCACCAGCTGCAGATGCTTCAACCGCACCTCCAGCAACCGCGGCTGCGTCGCCAGCGCCACGTTCCGCGTCGAATTCGCCAGCACACTCGCCGCCAGCGAAACCCACTCCTCCAGCTGCCGCGACGACTGGTGGAACTGGTGCAAAATCGTGAACTGCTCCTGCCGCGTCAGCTCCCGCTCCGGCATCAGCGACGACACGTAGTACCGGTACCCCAGGTGGCTCGGGATCCGGCCCGCCGAAGTGTGCGGATGTGTGATCAGCCCTTGGTCCTCCAGCGCCGCCATCTCGTTCCGCACCGTCGCGCTCGAAAGGCCCAGCGCATGCCGCTCCACCAGCGCCTGCGACCCAATCGGCGCGGCACTGTCGACGAAGTCATCGACGATGAAAGCGAGAATGCGCCCACGGCGCTCTGACAAAGCCATTATCAACCCTGCCATGCCACTTTAGCACTCCATAACGCAGAGTGCTAACAGCACGAACCCCAGTGTATCCGAGCGGGGGGAGGCGGGGAAGGTGGAACTACGAGGACAGCGAGACCATCGGGCGCAGACTCTCCGCGACTTCATGCGCGCTGGCGCCGAAAGGGACGGCAGTCAGCACTAGCGAAACGTCTCGGTAGCCCGCGGGCACCGAAGCTCGGTGAAACAGCCGGCCGCGAGAACGAAGAGAGTCCCACGTTGAGCGCGTGCATGGATACACGAGACAACACACTACGCGGCGCGTTGAGAAAAGCGTGGAGTACGCCAGGACCTGCAGCAGGTCCTCGCGGTGGTGCGACTGTGATGGCTGATCCAGCTGCCGCCAGCTATTCTCACTCGCATCCTCCCAGTGCGCCTTGTACTTGGCGTCGAATACGATCGTCACGTCGCCCCGTTCGAGCACGACGTCTGGCAACAGGTATCGCTGTGAGCCTAAATAGGGTGGACTCCAAACCAACGGCGTCAGTGTTTGGCGAAGTCGTCCCGCACGGACCACGCCACCCACCAACCGCGCTAGTTCTAGCACTCCGGTTTCAACCCAGGCTTCGAAAAACTCGGACATCTCCATCTGCCACGGCATCCCGCGGAGGTCGGCGAGTCCCGCCAGTCCGCGATGGTCTGCTGTCCATTCGATTGCCTCGACCCCGTCGTCCACGGCGGAGCGGCTCAGAGTCTGACGCCCCCTCCACATGACGTAGTCACGGGGAGTTGGAATGGTCGGCGGGACCGACTGAACACGGCGAATAAGCTCTCTGCACAAGTGGATGAGATGCAGAACGATGGAACCGTTCGCCCGCTGAGACTCCAGACTGTCGAGATGTCTCAGTAGCGCGAAATGGATGCCCGACAACAGCGTGTGGTCCTCGTTCAGGTCCGGGGATGTGCAGGGTATGTCAAGCGGTCGGCCCCGGCCGATGCCAGCTGTCGCCCACGCCTCCCAGTGAACCGTGCCCGTGGGCCCCGAAGGGTCTCGGTGCGCATCGTGAACGTCCGGCCGAGCGTTCGAAGCAGAAGTTCCAAGCGCGCCAAT
The DNA here is from genome assembly GCA_963832795.1 of uncultured bacterium. Classification (GTDB taxonomy): domain Bacteria; phylum Chloroflexota; class Dehalococcoidia; order Tepidiformales; family Tepidiformaceae; genus CAWHVJ01. Next base: position 183,415 of record CAWHVJ010000009.1, on the reverse strand, counting down.
ACGAGCGTGGAAGCACCCACTCGGGAATCGTTCGTTCCGAGCGAGGTAGCATCGGCGACGAGTTGATTGACGGAAGTACTTTGAAGCCCATATCCGCGAGCATCGGGCCGATTCCCCGCCATCCGAATCTTGGACGCACCACCAAGCCGTAATCGTGTCGACCGGTCGTCGGTGAGATCAGAGCGAGCGCTCCGATCCTGCTGCCCGTCTCGATGTCTATCCACGCGCCGGAGTCCCGCTGGCGGAAAGATGCCCTCGCCCCAAAATCGCCTAACGCTCTCGAATTCAGCGCCACCATTTGGTTGCCCAGGCGGGCTAGCACCGATTGGATGTCGCGCGGTTTCGGTCCCGAAAAGATCGATTCGACCGGGAAAGATGCGATGGAGCTATCCTCGGTTGCCCAACACGCGCCGCCGTGGGTCCGAAGCGATCGGCTCGCGACGGATCTCATCTCAGGCTTCCGACCCACTGCAAGTAGGCTCGAATGCTTTCGGCGAAGCCCGGAACGTACCCCTGCGCGAGGTATTCCTCGAGGAGGGGCGCCAAGCTCACACGAAGCTGTATCGCAGCAAGAGCGTCGTCAGGTTCCAAGAAATAAGAATGCCCCGGCATAAGGTCGAAGGCCTCGTCCTGTGCGTGCTCGAGGAAGATCCGAAAGAGTTCGTCGAATGCCTGAGCATCAGCCGGCTCCCGAGCGCTTCAACCACCGACTGCTGGGGCCAGAGTTTGGTGAAGGCGAACCGACGTCGAACTGCGACGTCCAAAATCGCGATGCTTCGGTCGGCGCTATTCATCGTTCCAAGAATGTGAAGGTTGGGAGGAAGCGCCAACGAGCGCCCGAACGGCGGTCCGAAGTCGTGTGTGAGGTCAACGCTCCGCGCGCGCTCGGCGGTTGGTTCTAGCAAGTAGATTGCCTCGCCCAACACTTTCGCGAGGTCGGCGCGGTTGATTTCGTCTATGTGAAGGAGATATGGCGACGGATCCTCGAGGGCGGCTTTGGCGGCCCGCAATAATGCGCCGGGCTCAGGCTGGAACCGAAGGCCCACGTCGTCGCGACCAGACGCCGGCGCGAGACCTCCGACAAACGATTCGTACGTTGTATTTGGGTGGAACTGAATGGACATCGAGCGGCCGGGGTATCTATCGCCCGCCGCCTCTTGCGCCAGTCTCGTCTTACCGGTTCCAGGAGGGCCTTCAATGATCACGTACTTTCGGGCATCTAAGAGCGAGCACACGTCGTCGACGGTGAGCGCTGGCATGAACGACGACTGGTATTTCGTTCGGATCTCCGTCGCGGACCTTTGCTGCGCCGCGAGCACGCCGAATCCGCGCTCCGCGAAGTTGAGGTCAAGAAACGCCGTGAGCGCCCGAGTCCATTCGGCGATATCGCTCCCGTTCGCCGACGATGCGAAACCGTAAATCTCGCGACCGTACCTTTCGAACGCGCTTCGGTGCTGTGGGAAACGATCAACCACCTCCGCTGGCACTCTTTGATCCAACGCGGTCGGATCGTGCTTCGACCACGCCACCATGCCGTGTGCCTCTTCATTTAGCCATCGGCAGATCGCGGAAACCTTACGCGCATGGCCCGGTTTGCTGAGAACAGCGGCATCGTCGCCTAGCCCCTGAGTGCCAACGACCATCGCGATGAGCGGAGGGCTTTCAACGTTCGGGAAGAGCACGAAACTTAACCCGCTATAGCCGCCTGAATTGGGGTTGGAGGGATGGATCAATGCCGCGAAGGTGACTTGTTCCTCACCGGTCATCAGCGGGGCGCGGATACTGACCGCCTTCTCCGCTGCTCTCTCATAACGACCGCCACTCGTCCCGTAAAGCGCTTCAAGGGCGTCCTTGGCGTCTTCGTGCCACTGTGAATTGGTCCGACTTCCGAATAGTTCGATAAGTTTCTGCATGTCCACTCCGTCAGCGGGTCACTCGTTCGCGGCATCATCGCACAACCGAACCGCGCGTCAGCGTACCTGCGTCTGCTTAGCCGTCCAGAACGCCAACCGCCCGTCGGACCTCCTCCGGCGCTTATTCCACGCCCCAACCCGCGCGCCACCACATCAGTACGGCGACCGTCCAAGGGAGCCGCCGCGGAGCCCACGCAACCCCGGCTCTCCCCTTCCCCCGCTCCCCCATCCTCCCATTCGTCCGGTTCCGGTTCGCGAGCGAAGCAGCGTAAGCGTCAGCGAACGCAGCGAGCGTCCATCCCTCTGTTCCCTGTTCCCCGTTCCCAGTTCCCTGTTCCCTGACAACCGCCCCTAAGACCTCCCCGCACCACCCGCTACCCTCGCCCCATGCCCGCCCTCCCAACCCCGCCCCCGCCGCGCCCCGCGCCGACCAACCCCGGCATCACGCCGTCCCCGGCCAGCCTCCCACAGACCACTTCACGCACCACTTCCCCACCAGTTCATCCACCACCCCCGCACCACTTCCCCCACCACTTCATCACCACTTCGACCGCCGACTCCAGATTCAACCCACCACTTCAACTGGTGAATTTAAATTTCGCACCCCCCCACTGGCGAAGCCACCCGCCGCTCTCCCCTTCTCCCATTCCCCCGTTCTCCCCTTCGCCGGTTCCCGCGTCGCCCGGCCACTGCTTCAATCCGCCAACCAGTCAGCCCTTCCGCTGCTCTTCCACTCCTACCCCATTGCTTGTCCACTGCTTCGACACTGGTTCAAATCGCTATTTCAGATTCGGACCCACTGGTTCAACCAATGATTTTTTTCGAAACCCCCGGTTCCCCGTTCTCCCACTCGACATCCCGAGCGAAGCGAGTCTACGAACGAAGCGAGCGGCTGTTCCCCGTTCCGCTCTGTGCTCTCTGTGCCTTCGTGGTCCAAAACACCGCCCACCACATTCCCCCGCTCTCCCCTTCTCCCATTCCCCGTTCGCCCGTTCCCAGCGAAGCGTCAGTGTTCCAGGCTAGTCGAACACGTTCGGCAGCCCATACTCCCCCGTCAACAGGCGCAGGAAGTCCCGCAGCGGCGGCGCTATCGCCCGGCTCCGCACGACGTGTACCCCGATCTCCCGCTGCGCCGGCTGGTCCATCTCCCGGATGTCCACGAGCTTCAGCACACCCGCTGCCACCTCCCGCTCCACCGAAACCACCGGCAGAATCGCGATCCCCAGGCCCGCCTCCACCATGTGCTTCGTCGCATCCATCGAATCCAGCTCCATCACCGACTCCGGCACCACCCCCACCCGCAGGAACATGTTGTAGACGATGGTGTGGTAGCTCGAATGCCGCTCGAAGAACAGGAACGGCTCCTGCCCCGCCTCTGCGATCGTCACATTCCCCCGCTTCGCGAACGGGTGCGACGGCGAAACCACCAGCGCCAGGTCGTCGTTGAACAGGTGCAGCGACTCCACCTCCGGATGCTGCGTCAGCCGCGAAACCACCACGTGCGTCTCACCCGCGATCAGCCGCTCGATCAGGTCCTCGCTGTTCCCCGTCGTCAGGTGGATGTGCACCCGCGGCCGCTGCTCCCGGAAGTGCTTCAGCGTCTTCGGCAACACATACGTCGCCACGCTCGTGCTCGAACCCAGCCGGATGCTCCCCACGTCCCCGTGCCGCACCGCCTCGATCGCGTCCGTCCCCTCCTGCACCGCCGTCAGCGCCCGCTGCGCGTGCGGGATGAACGCGTGCCCCGCGTCCGTCAACGTCACACTCCGCCCCGTCCGCTCGAACAGCCGCTCCCCGATCTCCCGCTCCAACGACTGGATCCGCGCCGTCACCGATGGCTGCGTCAGGAACAGCGACTCCGCTGCCCGGCTAAACGAACGGTGGTGGGCCACCTGCAGAAACGCTTCCAGCTGTGCCAGTTCCAAGAACCACTCCCCCGGGCGCCTCGCCCCACGCGACCCCCTACTTGTAGAAGTCCGCGTTGATCTTGATGTACTTCCTCATGTCTTCGCTCAGGTCGTTCTCGTCGTGGATCGCGCTCACCGGGCACGCCAGCTCGCACGCCGCGCAGTCGATGCACTGGTCCGGGTTGATGTAGTACATCTCCGCCTCGTCCGTCGTCGAAATGCAATCCACCGGACAGACCTCAACGCACGAAGCGTCCTTCACCCCAATGCACGGCTCAGTAATGATGTACGGCACCCCGGCTCCCCCTGGTCGAATCCCACCCGCGAACGCTCACGCAGTGTGCGCTACTAGTCTGGCACCACGCCCCGCTTGTAGACCACCACGTCCCCCTCCAGCCGCGCCTGGCACGCCAGCCGCAACCGCGGGTCCTCGATCGAAGTCGCCCCACGCTGCCGCACCAGGTTCGCCCGCTCGAACCGCCCCATCGCGCTCAACCGCCCCACCCCCGAGACCACCTCCATCGCGCAGTTCGTGCACTCCCCGTTCAGCGCACACCCCACCGGCCAGTAGTAGCCCTGCGCCCGCACAGCGTCGTGCACCGTCTCCCCCCGCTCCCCCTCGACCTCGATCCCCAGCGGCTCCACCCGCACCCTCGGCATCCTCTAAGCTTACCGCGCCAGCACATCCCCGCTTCCACGGGCTCCCCCCGCGCCAGCCGTGACCGCTCAGTCGACCCGCGCCAGCGTGACGGTGTACCGCTGCCGCGTCGCCCGCGCCGGCGGCGTCCCGTACGCCGTCAGCGCCGCCACATCGATCGGGAACGTGATCTGCAGCCGAAGGTTGCCCTTCGCCCATGCCACCGGCGTCCCACCCACGCCAACGATGCCGGTGTTCGCCGTTGCCTCGCCGGCCCGCACGCGGTGCCACCCCGCGGCCAGCAGCGCGCCCTCGTAGTAGCCCGTCACGGCCGCCACCGAGTGGCTCGTGTCCACCTCCCGCACGTACGCCGGGTCCGCCGTCGTCAGTTCCCCGGAGTCGACCGTGTAGTCGTGCGCAACCACGTCGCCGGCGGGCAGCAGCCGCGCCTCCGGCAGGTCCTTCAGCGCCGCGCCGCCACACGTGTCGCAGGCGGTGCTGTCGAGGCGGCCGCGCACCACCGCCGTGCCGGCCATCCCGAACACGGCGATGCCAACCACTCCGGCTGCCAGGTACGCCGCGAAGCGCCACACACCTGTGCCTTCGACCGTCGCCGGCCGTCGGCACAGGTCCGTGCCCGGGCTACTTCTTCCGTCGCCTCGCGATCACCGTCCCTGCCACCACCGCTGCCGCGCCCACACCGGCGATGGCCAGCCAGCTACCGCCTCCGCCACGGCGCCGCTCGACGGCGGCCTCGCCCCCGGATGGTGCCGGTGCGGCCGCCGCCGTCACGGCAGCCGGGGCATGCCGCCGCCGCGAGCCCGCCAGCGTGCCGGTGGCCACGACCATCGCGGCCGTGCCCAGCAGCACGAACAGCACCCACGACTGGCTGCCGCCGCTCGTGGGCGGCGTACCCAGCGACCCGGTGTTCGGCGGCAGCGGTGCCGAGGCGGTCGGCGTCGGTACGGCCGTCACCGGTGGCTGCCCGCTGCCGACGACCAGGTCCATGTTGTTGAGCTGGTAGTTGTGCCATGTGCCGCTTTGAACCTGGAACCCGCCCACCCAGAATGCCACGGTGGCGCCTTCGCCCCCGCACCCGGGGTGCGCATCGTCATTCACCGCAACGTCGACCACGTAGCGAGTCTCGCCGCCGGAGCCGAACACCGTGGACGAACCGCAAAGCGCCAGGCCGATATACGCCTGCACCCCTGTGCCGGCAGGGGCGTTGCCGCCGTTGAAGACTACCCTGCCCGCGAATCGCGCCGGCGGATTAGCCTCCGGCGGCGGAGCGGTATACGTGAACAGGTCGGCGTCGGTCGCGGGACTGCTCGCGTCGGGCGAGTACACGATGACGTGTACCACCGCCGCGCCGTGCGTCGGCGCGTTAACCGTCAGCGTGTTGTCGTTGAGGATATGCAGGTTCGACCCGGTCACACCGCCGAACGCCACGCTCGTGGCGCTCAGGAAGCCCGCGCCGCTCACCGTCACCGTCTGTCCGCCCGCGGCCAGGCCTGCGTTCGGGCTGAGGCCTGTCACCACCAGCGCGCTGGTGTACGTGAAGATGCCCGAACCGGTCGTGATGCTCGAGGTGACGGCGTTATAGACCACGACATCCACCACACCCGCAGTGTGCGGAGGCGTGACGGCCAGGATCTCGTTGTCGTTCTGAACCACGAACGTGGTGCTCGACGAGCCACCGAAGCTCACCGCAACCGCGCCAAGGAAGCCCGCGCCGCTGATCGTCACGGCTGTACCGCCGGAGGTCGGGCCGCTCGCCGGATTGACGCCGGTCACGATCAGCCCGCCGTTGTAGAAGAACAGGTCCGCCGCGGTCGACGGGCTCGCCGTCGGCCCCACCCACACGTTCACGTGGACCGTCCCGGCGAACTGCGCCGGCGTCTGCGCGATAAGCGTGTAATCGTTCGGAATCTGCAGGATCGTCCCAAACACTCCGCCAAACGAAACCGCGGTGGCCCCCGTGAAGCCCGATCCGGTCACGGTCACCACGGTGCCGCCGCTGGTCGGTCCGTTTGCTGGGGAGACGCTCGTCACCGTCAGCCCGCCGCCGTACGTGAAGATGCTCGCCGAAGTCCCGGCACTGGGCACACCGTTCACCCACACGATGACGAACACCTGGCCCGCGTAGTGGGCCGGCGAGTACACCGTCAACTGGTTGTCGTTCAGCACGTTCACGAACCACCCGCTACGCCGCCGAACGTCACGGTCATCGCGTTGGTAAACCCGCTATCCGGTCACCTGCACCAGCGTTCCACCGCTAATCGGTCCGACGCTGGGATAGAGCCCAGTGACGACAGGACCGGCGTAGTAGCTGAACTGGTCGTTGACGGTAGATGGGCTGGGCGTGGACCCGGCCCAAACGATGACGTCGTACGTCCCCTGGCCATGGACGGGCGAGGTGGCGACGATCACGTTGTCGTTGCTGACGAAGGCGCTCGCGACCGGGGTCCCGCCGAACGTAATGTTGGTGGCCGACAGGAAGCCACTGCCCGTGATCGTGACGCTGGTCCCACCGGACGTGGGACCGTAGTTCGGACTCACGTTGGTCACCGTTGGGGCGACCACGGCGGACGCCGCCTGTGGAAGCACGATGATGGCGAGCAGCGCCGAAGCGATCACCGCAAGGACCACGGTCCTGGCAGAACGGGTCAGGGTGGGCAATGGCATGAGTCGTTCCTTTCCGGGCCGCTGGCCGGCCGCTCCTTGGAGGACGGGACAGGCTCGCAGGTGAGTCTGTCACCCCCGCGTAACCGCGGTGCTACGGAAGTGTAACGATCTGTCAAGTAGTTGTGGAGGGACCATTCGGCCCATTGCTCGTGGGCGACCGGCTCTGGGTGTGCTAGCTCCAGGCCGCTCCCGCGGGGAGCGCACGCCGCTCCTCGCTCCAGAACGCGCCGTTCGGCGCGTCGTTGCGCACCGGGCGCCTGGGCCCATCCTCCAGGATGCGCGCTACCTCGCTCCACTGAGTCGCGAATGTGATCGGCGCACCAAGCGCTTCTTCAACCTCATCCACCGTCATGCTGTCGAGGAACTTCTGTCCGAAGTAGTCGAGGCTGGGCCGCGGCAGGACAAAACAGTCCGGTTGGAGCCCTCGAAGTTCGCGGATGTAGTCCGCCCCACAGAGGAGGCCGGTGACGTTCACCCGTTCGCCGAACACCGTGTTCGTGACGGGCCTGACTTCGATGCGTGCCCCCGTGAGCTCGCTCATCTCCTCGGCGATCGGCGCCAGCAGGGGAGCGGCAAGCGTTCCCGATGCCACGACGACGTAGCGGTTCGCGACATGAACCGCGCCGCGCGCGGCCAGGCGGCGCTTCGTGCGCTTCCAATCGTCGAGCATCCGCCGGACCATCCCGATACCGTTCTCATACTGGGGGAAGCCGTCGTAGTTCGCTGCCGACGGTACGGGTGCTCCCGCCGTCACGTAGTACTCGTCGCTGCACTGCACGATGGTCGTGCCGTGGTCGGCGCGAAGCTCCTTCTGGAGCGCCCCAACCTGGGCCACGACCATGCGAGCGTATTCGGGCGTCGGCCGCACGAGTTCGATCCCGTCGCGGTTAAGCGACCAGTCTTCCAGCTTCGGGCTGGCGCCAACCGGAACGACGGAGATCGTCTGGACTGTCGGGTACAGCGCCCCGAGCGCTCGAACCGATTCGTCGAGGGCTGCGCCGTCGTTCACACCGGGGCACAACACGATCTGCGTGTGCGCGCGGATGCCCATCTGGCCCAGTCGGCGGAGCTGCGCGATGACGTCGGGCGCATTGCGGTTGCCAAGCATCGTCCGCCGGAGTTCCAGGTTCGTTGCGTGGATGGACACGTTGAGCGGGCTGAGCCGCTGCTCTTCGAGCCTTGTCCAATCATCCTCGGTCAGGTTGGTCAGGGTGACGAAGTTCCCGTGCAAGAAGCTCAGCCGGTAGTCGTCGTCCTTCATGTACAACGACTTGCGCATGCCCTTTGGCAGGCCCTTCAAGAAGCAAAAGAAGCAGTTGTTGTTGCACAAGGGTGACGTCGTCCCACGTGGCGCGCTCGAACTCCAGCCCCAGGTCTTCGTCCATCTCCTTCTCGAAAACGATCGCCTCGTCGAGGCCGTTCGCCTTCCGGAAATGGACCAGCACCTCACGGTCTGCCTGGTAGAACTGGAGATCGACAACATCGCGTGGGGTCCGGCCGGCGATCGTCAGGACCGCATCGCCGGGTTCGATGCCGGCTTCCGCAGCCAGCGAACCGGGCCGCACTCCCGAGATCACCCCGCCCGCTGGCGCTTCCGTCACGCCGGGACGAGTTCCCGGATGCGCGCCTCGACTTCGTCGACCGAGTAATCGGGCGTGGACGCACCGGCCGTCAAACCCACCCGCTGGGCACCAGCGAACCAGCCGGCCTCGACTTCGTCCGCGTCCTCGATGTGGTAGGCACGGGCGCCCTGCTCTTCGCAGACCTCACGGAGATTGCGCGTGTTCGCGCTCTTACGCCCGCCAACGACAACCATCACGTCGACTGTACGTGCTAGAGCGGCCGCCGCCTCCTGCTGCCCCGTGGTCGCGTGACACAGCGTGTTCACCACGTGGAACTCGAAGTTGTGGTCGCGCTGAAGGAGCATCAGGTTGGAGACGAACCGGGCGAAATCTTCCATGCGGTGAGTGGTCTGTGCCATCACCGCCACCTTGCTCGGGAAACCGCCCGGGAATCCGTCGATGAAGGCGCGGAGGTGCTCAAGGTCGGCGCACTCAACGATGCTGCTCTGGGACACGCCACTGCTGTCCAGCGTCCAGCCCACGATCCCGCGGACTTCCTTGTGTCCGGGGTCGCCAAAGATCACTACGTGCCAACCATCCCGCACGAATTTCTGTCCGTACCGCTGCGCGCGAGTGACGATCGGGCAGGTGGTATCCACGATCTCCAGGCCACTCGTGGAAAGCTCGCGCAAGACGCGCTCCCCAACTCCGTGCGCGGTGATGGCGACCCGGCCTTGCTTCACGCGATCTGCGATCGCGGTCCCGATATCGCCGCCGAGCTCATCGGGACCGGGCAACTGGCGTACGCCCGCGGCCTCAAGTTCGCGGACGACGTGTGGGTTATGGACGATCTCGCCGACGCTGTAGACGGGCTCCGTCGGCGTTGCCTCGTTCTCCATGATCTGGACGGCCCGCCGCACGCCCATGCAGAAGCCCATTTCACTGGCCCGGATTATCTGCACCATTTGTGTCTTTGGACTCCCCTTCCGATTCAGTATAGGAGGGGAGATATTGCGGCGGTAACAGGCCGGTAATGGCCCCGAAAAGCCGGTCGGTGAGTTCGCTTACCTGTTGCTCTGTCGGGCGGCGGACGGCGTCCAGTCGAATCGGTTCGCCAATGTGTACGGCGATCCGGGGTTTCTTCAGCACATTCAGCGGATTCCGAAGCTGTTCGGTTCCGACAATCGCACACGGCAGCACCGTCGCGCCCGATCGCAGGGCAATCATGGCCGTGCCCGGATGCGGCTTTCCCACGTAGCCCGTCCGGCTGCGCGTGCCCTCCGGGAACATCCCAATCACTCCGCCATTCTTGAGAATCCGTTCCGCGGTGAGCAACGCACCCACGTCCGACTCAAACCGTCGAACCGGGAACGCCCCGTAGAGCCGGACGATGGCGCCGAATGGGTACTTGAAGAGCTCGATCTTCGCCATGTAGCGCACCCGCCGCCGGGCAATGCCCGCCGACAGGATGGGCGGATCGGCGTTGTTGAGATGATTCGAGACGATGATGAGTGCACCGTCCGCGGGGATGTTGTCGCGCCCGGTCACCGTCCAGCGACCAACGACCCAGAGAACCACGCGCAGCGCCGTCGTGCAGCACCAGTAGAACCCGGGGACGAACGTGGCCCACTTCAGCTTGCTGCGCATTCGACCGCCTCCAGCGCTTTCTGGATCACCTCGTCGAGTGTCAGCTCCGTCGTGTCGATGACGATCGCGTCTGGCGAACGGTGCGTCTGGCCAGAGTCCAAGCGATCCCGCCGACCAATGGCGTGCAATTCTGCGGGGCGAGGAGGTCGAGTGATGCCGCGCTCAGCGTCCCGTCGGGAAGCGCGGGCATCTTCGTCGGCATCGAGGTAGATCTTCAGTGGCGCGTCCGGAAGCACAACTTCCCCGATGTCCCGGCCCGCCAGCACCGTCAAACCGCGCGACGCGAACGCGCGCTGCCCCTCCCGCAAGATCGCCCGGACCTCAGGAAGACGGCTATACGCGCTGACATGCTGTTCGATCTCGGGGTCGTGAAGCAGCGGCGTCACGTCCTCTTCGCCGAGGTAAACGTGCGCTTCTTGCTCTGGGCCGACGCGCAGCTCGAGTGCGCGCACGAACGGCCCACACGCCTCATCCGTCGGCGGCACCCCGGCGCGCCGCGCTGCCAGGGTGAACGCCCGGTACATCAGGCCGGTGTCGAGGAATGCGTAGCCAAGCCTCCGGGCGAGAACGCGTCCAAGGCTCGACTTCCCCGAAGCCGCAGGCCCGTCGATCGCGACTGGCGAAGGCAGCGTCTGCCTGCTCAATGCTTTCTGTCCTTGCCGCGCGCGCCGCGGCCGCCCCGGGGTTCTCCCAGGCTGCCGACGGTTCTCAGCGATGACGTGGCTGCTGCCGGGTCGACGGCATCGGCGTGGCCTTCCGCTACCTTTGCCGCGGCATAGAGAGCGCTCACTTCGTCGTCCGTAAGTTCCCTGAACGAGCCCGAGCCCATGGCGCCGAGGTGCAGCGGACCAATTCGGACCCGTCGAAGCACCAGCACGACTTTGCCGATGGCCTCGATCATCCGCCGAACTTCGCGGTTGCGGCCCTCCTTCAGGGTGAGCAGGAGCCAGGCGGCCGCCGCTGGAGCGTCCTCGCCTGCCGGGGGTTCAGGCGCCATGGCCAACCGCGCCGACGTGGCGCTGAGCCGCTCCCCCTCGGATTGGAGGCCCCTGACCAGCCGTTGAAGATCGCGTTGGCCCGGCATCGAGTCGAGCCCAACGAGGTAATCTTTCTCGACTTCATACCGCGGGTGGGTCAAGAGGTCAGTCAGATGGCCATCGTTGGTGAGCAACAGCAGTCCTTCGCTGTCGCGATCGAGCCTCCCGACGGGGTGGAGCTGGACTTCGCCAATGGGAACGAGGTCCAAGACGGTTTCGCGATCCATCTCGTCGTGGGTTGTCGTAATGAAGCCGACGGGCTTGTTTAGTGCAAAGTAGCGGTACCGCTCCCGCCGAACAGGAACGCCATCGAGCGTGACCTCGTCGGTGTCGAGGTCGGCCCGGCCGCCCAGCGTCGCGACGACTTCGCCATTCACTGCGACGCGCCCCGCAAGGATCAGCTCTTCGGCGACGCGCCGCGAAGCCGCGCCGGCGTTGGAGAGGATCTTCTGGAGCCGTTCTTCGGTCATTCTGACTTCTTCGAAAAGAGTTTCGGTATCCGTTCATGGAGGACGAATGCCCCGAGACCTGTGACTATGACGCCGAGCGCCGCGATCACGATCCACAAGAGGGTACTGGAGTCGTTTGAGCGGCGCTCGACGATGACGGTGCTGCCGGCCGGCGCTGCTGGCGCGCCGCCGGCTACCGCTGAGGGCCCTGGATGCGTCGGTGTGGCGCGCGCGCTGGCGAACGAGTTTGGCTCACCCGGCGTGGCGTGATCGGTCACTCCCCAGTTGCCCGGATCCGGGTCGCCGGCCGGCAGCCGGATGCCGAGAGTTGCGCCCGCGGATGGGGCGGCCGGCCCTGGATCGAAGACGTCAGCGTTGTCGCCGAACGAAATCGCGTCGACCTCGGCTCCGTCCGGCCTGATTAGGCGTACCGCATCTCCCGTGTTGTTCAGGCCGGAACCGATCTCTCCGTCATCGAGCCGCAGCACCGGGATGCCGTCCGCGAAGACTGCAGCCTTGCCTGCCACGACCACATAGCCGCCGGCCGGTACTTGGAGGTCGGGGAGGACGTCTGTCGAGGTCGCGTCGCCGATTTGCCAGCCTCCGGTATGCACAGCGCTGGCGCTGACGTTCACCAACTCGACCCACTCGTACGGGCTGTCCCGTCCCGCCTCTGTCGGGTCGCTGAGGACTTCAGAGAGCCGCAGGCTCTGGTCACCGTCTTCCGGAGCCGCAACGAAGGTTACCGAGGGGTGTCCCGTCGCAGCGGGCGCCCCCGTAATGGGCCGAGCTGTGGCCGCGTTTGCCGGGGAGGCTGCGGCGGTTGGCAGCGGCGAGGAAGTCGTAGGTTCGGCGACCGCCACCGGCTCATCGGCCTGGTCCATCTCCACGTCATCGAAATAGACGTTCGAGACGGTTTCTGTTCCTGGGCGCAGCATCAGCCGCACTCGCGCCGAGGCCACTCCGCCTGGCACCTGGACGACACCGGTCGAAAGGGGCGTCCAGCTCCGGGCGGTAACGACGTCGCTGTCTACCTGGGCGGTCGATGAACCGCTGCCGTCGTCGCTTTCGTACCAGCTGATCCGGATGAACGCCTCGCCACCATCGGCGCGGGCAAACCCGTGAATCTCGTACCACTCGCCGGCAGACACGGGAACGACCTGGTACAGCCACTTCGTTGACGATGTTGTCGAACCGAGGGTCGCTGCGAGCAGGCCGCCGTGTGGGGCGATGCTGAGGCCCACGGTTCCCCCGAACTTCGACCAGTAGGCGGGCTTCCCTTCATCCTCGGCTTCGAAGTCGCCGTTGAGAAGCAGGCCGCCGAAGCCCGTTGTCGTGGGCGGGGCCGGAGTAGGTGTTGGCTGTTTCGTGGGAGTCGCGGGACTCTTCGCTGTTGGCGACTTCTTCGGCGTAGAGGTTTTCGTCGCTGTTGGCGTCTTCGTGGGCGTGCGTGTGCGGGTGGCGGTTGCTCCGGGATTCGTCGTGGGCGTGTGCGTTGGTTGGGCGGGTGTCGCCGTCGGCCCCGCTCCTGCAGGATCAGTCGCAGTCGGGGCGGGCGTGTCGGTCGGCGAGTCGGGAGAAGGCGTGGGCGTGGGTGTCGGCGGGGCCAAGGTTTCCGTCAGGCTGACGTTGTCGATGTAGACGACCGATCCGCCGGCGCCCTGGGCTGTCAGCGAGACGCGGACGAATGCGGCGTTCGCTGGCGCGGTGGCGCTAGTGGTAACGGTCGAAAACGAGTCGGAAGCGTTTCGGACGGCCCGTGCCGTTCCACCTACCTCATCGAAGCCGTCGCTGAGGAATGCGATTTGGAGGGCGACGCTGCCGGTTCCCTGCGCCGCGGCAGCCATCGCCGTCAGCTGGTAGTTCGCTCCGGGCGAGCACGCGATGGGTTGGTGCTGGATCGACGATGGCGCCGTTAGCGCGACGGCCTGGCCGCTCACGCTTGGCGTCGAGACCTGTTGGACGCTCCCGTTCGGCGTCCACGGCCCGGGCCAACTCTCGAAGTCCCCGCCGGTAAGGATCTCCGTGGCGCCCGCGGAGGGTGTTTGAGCGACCGTGAACAGTGCCAGGCCCGCCACCAGGAGGACAACAGGCACCGTTAACGGACGCCATCCCGCTCGCCCGCGCATTCGGACTAACGAGCGATGAGCGGCGCGCCGGAGAGATGCGAGCCTGCGTCGACGATGAGGATCTCGCCGGTGATGAGGTCGGCGCCCTCAATGAACCAGACGGCCGCCTGCGCCATGTCCTCCGGTGTGCCTGCTTTACGGAGCGGAGTGTTGCGCTCCTGCGCGGCCTTGGCCGCCTCGTACATCTGGTCGCCCATGCCTCCCCGGAGCCAGCGGCCCTGGATGAAGCCGGGACAAATCGTGTTGACCCGGATTTCGGGGCCAAGCGCCCGCGCGAGCGAGAGCGTCATCGTGTTGAGAGCGCCTTTCGATGCCGTGTAGGCGATGGAGCTGCCGACTCCCATCACGCCCGCGATAGACGAGACATTGACGACGGCGCCGCGGCCGGCGGCTTTCATGTGGGGCGCGACGGCGCGTGTCATCTGGAATGGTCCGATGACGTTGACCCCATAGATGCGGTGGAAGTCATCCGCGCTGAGCCCTTCGAGGTCGGCGTGGTTCACGAACTGGGTGGTTCCGGCGTTATTGATCAGGCCGTCGACGCGGCCCCACTTCGCCATCGTCTCCGCAACCATTCGCCGGCAATCGGCGTCGACCGAGACGTCGGCCCGACAGAGGAGCGTTTCGGCGCCAAGCTTCTCGCAGTCTGCCTGCGTCGCTTTCGCCTCCTCCTCGCTTCTCGTGTAGTTGATGACGACGTTGCATCCCTTGCCGGCCAGCATCTTCGCTGCCGCGGCACCGACGCCCGTGGCCGAACCGGTGACGATGGTGACCCCGCCGCGAATGTCCATAACCAGGCTCCAGAAGGAAGTGGCGGCAGTCTACAGGGGTACGCCCGGAGGCGTCACGGGCTCTCCCTATCCCGCATTCACCGGGACTTCGATACACTCCTGCCCGATGAAGTTCGGCCATCACGAAAAGCGCTCGGGTTTCTACGCTGTGGGCGTCGAGCGGGGAGCCGCTGGCTTTAGCGCGGCGTGGTCGTTTGACCTGCCCGGATGCTACGCGTTGGTTCCCCCTGGGGCCGATGTGAAAGAACGGATGTCGCTGGCCATTCTCGAGTTCACCGCGTGGTCCCACCAGCGAGCCGCCGACCGGCTGGCTGTGGAGCCGAGCGAGATCGACGTGGTCCAGACGGTGGAAACCGACGAAGACCTGCGCAACGGCGACACGTCGGCGTTCTTCGTCCACGATGGCGAGCCCGCCAACGGCCGCGAGTTTCCGCTGTGGGCGAACCCGCACGACCGCGCGCTGGACGAGCTGCGGGATGTCACGCTCTCCATGCCGGCGGCGCTGCAGGATCACCGCCTCGATCCTGAAGGCCGCACGCTCCTCGGCATCGTCCAGCACACGGCCGCGACCGAACGGTTCTACGCCGACCAACTCCGGCCAGGCTCCGGCGGCGTTACGAAACACGGCGACGACCCATCGCTGCGCGAGTTGCAGGATGCGCACATGACGCTCCAACAGGTGCTCTGCGACGTCCCGCCAGAGCTGCGGACGCGCCGCGAGACGTCGGCCCTCCACCCGTTTGAGGAATGGAGCGTTCGCAAGGTGATGCGCCGATCGATCTGGCACCTGCGCTACCACACGTGGGAACTCCGAAAGGCGATCGGCGGCATCTGGCTGGACTGACGACAGGCGTTCCCTCTCGTTTGACAGGCACTTACCGAGCGGAAAACAATCCCGTGCTGTTTCTTAAGGAGGAACCCCGTGAAAGCTGCTGTTATGTATGGCGTCGGTCAACCCCTCGTCATCGAGGACGTGGAAGTCGATGAGCCGCGCGCCGGCGAGGTGCTGGTCAAGACCAGCGCGAGCGGAGTCTGCCACTCGGACCTCCATTTCATGGAGGGGTCGTATCCGACCGCAACGCCCATCGTGCTCGGTCACGAGTCCGCCGGCGTTGTGGAGAAAGTGGGCGAGGGCGTCACGTCGGTGAAGCCCGGCGACCGCGTCGTCATCGCGTTCGTGTCGTCGTGCGGGCACTGCGACAACTGCGTGCAGGGGAAGCCCTACCTCTGCAACAACAGCGCCCAACTGGGCCGCGGCGATCGCCTCCGCCTGAACGGCAACCCTATGCCGCAGTTCTCGAACATGTCGGCGTTCGCCGAATACCAGTTGGTCAGTGCGAATGCGTGCGTGCCGGTTCCGCAAGACGTCCCGATGGAAGTCGCGTGCCTCGTCGGTTGCAGCGTGATGACCGGCGTCGGGGCTGTCTCCAACACCGCGAAGATCCCGGTGGGCTCGACCGTCGCGGTCGTCGGCGCGGGCGGTGTCGGGCTGAACATCATCCAGGGTGCGGTGCTCGCGGGGGCATCGAAGATCATCGCGGTGGACCTACTCGAGAACAAGCTCGCCGCGGCGAAGGAGTTCGGGGCAACCGACACGGTTGACGCGTCCAAAGGCGACGCGGTCATGCAGGTCATGCAGATGACGGGCGGCGGCGTGGACTTCGCGTTCGAAGCTATCGGCCTGGCGAAGACGGCGGAGCAGTGCTTCAACATGGTGAAGCGCGGCGGGAAGGCCGTGGTCGTGGGCATGATCCCGGTGACGGCGACCGTGAACGTGCCGGGCGTGGGCTTCTTGATGGAAAAGGGCATTGTCGGGAGCTTCTATGGCTCGACGCGCCAGACGCACGACATGCCGTGGTTGATGGAGCTGTACCGTCAGAAGCGCCTCAAGATCGACGAGTTGATCACGCGGCGGTACAAGCTCGACCAGATCAACGAAGCGTATGCCGCTCTGAAGAATGGCGAGGTGAACCGCAGCGTCATCACCTTCTGATCGAGGAAGCGACGACGCAGGAAGCCCGGCAACTCGCCGGGCTTCCTTGCGTTCGTTCGAGGCGCGCCGGGCGTTAGTCCTTGGGGCAGGCCATGACGGGATCGTAGTCGGGGAGCTCGGAGATCTTGGCGGAGGGCTGGATCCAGGCCACTTTGCCATCCTTGCCGACGACGATGACGACCCGGTTGGCGATGCCACGTGGCTCGATCACCACGCCGTATTTTCGCGCTGTGTCGCCCAGCGGGTAGAAGTCGCTGAGCACGGGGTAGGTGACGCCGAGCTCTTTCTTCCAGGCCGCCTGCGTCCAGGCTCCGTCGCTGGAAATCACGACGGGGATCGCGCCCTGCGCCGCGAACTCGCTCTGCTTCTTTTCGATGAGCGGAAGCTGCGTACTGCATGCCGGCGAGAAGGCTGCGGGTACGAAGTTAATGACGACTGCGTTCTTGCCGCGGTAGTCGCTGAGCTTGAACTTGTCGCCGGTTGGGGTGGAGGGGAGTTCGAAGTCGGGGGCTTCGTCCCCGACCTTGAGCGTGGCGGTTTCCGACATAGCTACCTCGTGTGTGTTGCTTACCTGCCATCGTAGCCGCCGACGGGTGTGAACGTCAGGTGCGGGTTGGCGAAGACCGTAGTGCGTTGGTTTTCCCCTAAAGAGATGCATTGCTAGACTCTCGTCGCTTCGGCGCGTCACAAAGGGCGGCCGGCGGTTCGGTGTGCCCTCAAACAGGGGCGTCCCGGGCCGCGCACCAGTCACCGGAGGAGGGGGAGTGCCATGCTCCTGGCCCAGATCATGATCCCTGCGGCGAGCGCCGCGGCGGTGCTCTTCGCGATCTGGCTGGCGTTCGATGTCCTGCGCAGGGACAAAGGGACGCCGGCCATGCAAGAGGTCGCAGGCACCATTCTGGAAGGCGCAAATGCCTTCCTGAATCGCCAGTACCGCACGATCGGCATTCTCGCCGTAGTCACGTCGGTAGTGGTCGGCGTCATCGTCGGCGTCTTCAAGGAATCCAGCAACATCGGAGTGCTTACGGGTGTTGCCTTCATTGTCGGCGCCCTGGCGTCCGGCGTGTCGGGCTACATCGGAATGTCGATCGCTGTGCGCGCGAACGGCCGGACAGCGTCCGCCGCGCAGAACAGCCTTGCCGACGCCATTAACACCTCGCTCCGTGGTGGCGCGGTCTCCGGGTTCCTGGTCGTGGCGCTGAGCCTCATCGGCGTCTCGAGCATCTTTGCCGTCTATAGCAAGGTGCTCGGTCATCCCATCGACCAGACTCCGTTCCTCATCGTGGGCTTCGGCTTCGGCGCGAGCTTCGTCGCCCTGTTTGCCCAGCTTGGCGGCGGCATTTACACGAAAGCCGCCGACGTGGGCGCCGACCTCGTTGGGAAGGTTGAAGCCGGCATCCCCGAGGACGACCCGCGTAACGCCGCGGTCATCGCGGACCTCGTGGGCGACAACGTGGGCGACTGCGCGGGCCGCGGCGCCGACCTGTTCGAATCGATGAGCGCCGAGAACATCGGGGCGATGATCCTTGGAGTGGCCATCTTCACGGCGACGGGCCGGGTGGAGTGGATCCTCTTCCCGCTGGTGCTTCGTTCCTTCGGCGTCATCGCCTCGATCCTGGGAATGTTCACCGTGCCCTTCTGGTCGAAGCGGATCAAGGACCCGATGGGGGCGCTGAACGGCGGCTACTGGGTGATCACGGTGCTGTGCATCGGCGGCCTCGCGATAGCGACGCGCGTGATGTTGAAGGACGTCTGGTACTGGTTCTTCTTCTGCGGCCTGGTCGGCATCGCGACCGGTATCGCGTTCGTCTACATCACCCAGTACTACACGGCGGGCGCCTGGCGTCCGGTCCAGGAGATTGCGCGGGCTAGCCGGACCGGCGCGGCGACGAACATGATCATCGGCACCGCCGTTGGCTTCGAGACGACGGCAGTGACGGCCATCACTGTCGGCATCGCGCTCGTCGCCTCGTTCTCGCTGGGCCAGCAGGCCGACCTCACGAACGTGAGCAGCGTCTCGACCGGCGTGTTCGGCACCGCGGTGGCGACCATGGGCATGCTCATGTCGGCCGCCTACGTGCTCGCCATGGACACGTTCGGGCCGATCACCGACAACGCGGGCGGCATTACGGAAATGGCCGAGGGCACGCGGCCCGAGGCACGCGAGATAACAGACGCGCTGGATGCCGTTGGAAATACGACGAAGGCGCTGACGAAAGGCTATGCGGTCGGATCGGCGGCCCTGGCAGCGTTCTTGCTGTTCACCGCATATCTCGACGAAGTGCGGGCGGAGTTCGGCAAGATCGCGGGTGATGACGCCGCGCGGTATGCATCGATGGTGCAGGATGCCGACCTCATCCAGCCCGGCGCGGACGTTCGCACGGCCGCCACAGCGGCGATCACGGAATACCGGAACAGACTCCAGGACGTGAAGACCACGGTCGGCAACAGCGACAAGTTCAGCCAGGCGGACCTCGAGACGCTGATCACGTCGGACCGGCAGGAGACCGCGGCGATCCTGGATCACAAGATCGCCAACGGCGACCTCACGGCCGCCGATGTCCAGGGAGTCGAGGGAAGCCCGATCCCACTGCCACGGATCATGCCGATCAACCTGGGCAAAGTGGAGGTGTTCGTCGGTGGCTTCCTCGGTGTCATGCTGGCGTTCCTGTTTAGCTCGCTCGCGATCCGGGCGGTAGGCAAGGCGGCCGGCGGCATCATCGAAGAGGTGCGGCGGCAGTTCCGTGAAAACCCCGGGATCATGACGGGCGAAGTGCGGCCGGACTACAGCCGGGCGGTGGACATCACCACGCGTGCAGCGCTGCGCGAGATGGTGGCACCGGGCATCCTGGCGGTTGGTGCGCCGATCGCGGTGGGTGTCGTCTTCCGATACGCCTTCGGCGGGAACGGCAATGAAGGCTGGCTCGCGGTGGCGGGAATGCTGATGGTTGGCACCATCGGCGGCGTGCTGCTGGCCACGTACCTGAACAACGCCGGCGGCGCCTGGGACAACGCGAAGAAGTTCATCGAGTCGGGCGGCATGGTGGACGAGCAGGGCAACGTCATCGGCAAAGGTAGTGATACCCACGCCGCGGCAGTGGTGGGCGACACCGTCGGTGACCCGTTCAAGGACACTGCCGGACCGGCGCTGCACGTGCTGGTGAAGTTGCTGAGCACCATCACGCTCGTGCTTGCGCCGCTGTTCATCAGCTAAGCGCGGCATTCGCGAACTCTTGAAGCCCGCTTCCCGCCACCGTGGGGAGCGGGCTTCTGCGTGAAGGCGATCGCGGGCGTCGGGAGAGGCGACCACGAGAGGACACCAGAGGGCACAGAGGTTTCGAGGCGATTCGTCGGGCGGCATGCCGCTGACGTTAGAGGACCGGCGCGACAGCTCCCACGGGAAGGTGTCCAGGGGGACGAGCGCTAGGGTGTGGCCGCGAGCTCCTCGGCGATGGCGTCGGCGACGAGGGCGACGGCGCGGCCGATGGTCTCGGGGTCGGCGGCGGTGAAGTTCATGCGGAAGGTATTGCGGCCGTCACCGTCGTTGATGAAGAAGAAGCGGCCCGGGACGAAGGCGACGCCGCGTGCGATGGCGCGGGCGTAGAGGCGTTCGGCGTCAAGCTCTTGGGGACCGACGATCCAGATGAACATGCCGCCGTCGGGGGTGGTCCAGCGGAAGTCTTCGGGCATGTGGGATTCAAGGGCGCGGAGCATGGCCTCGCGGCGAGGGCGGTAGATCTCGATGATGCGCGGGACCTGTTTCTCGAGGTAGCCGCCGGCGATGTACTCGGATGCGAGTGCCTGGCCGAGGGTGCTGGTGTGGAGGTCGACGCCCTGGCGGGCGATGACGAGCCAGCGGCCGATTTCGGCCGGGGCGACGCAGATGCCAATGCGAAGGCCGGGAGAGAAGGTCTTGGAGAGCGTGGTGATGTAAACGACGTTGTCCGGGGCCATGGACTTGAGCGTCGGCACGCGTTCGCCGACGTAGCGGAGGTCGCTGTAGGGGTCGTCTTCGACGAGGAGGGCGTTGCGGCGCCGGAGGATCTCGGCGACCTGGGGGCGGCGGGCGAGTGAGAGCGTGCGGCCGGTGGGGTTTTGGAAGGTGGGGACGGCGTAGACGAACTTGACGGGCTCGGCGGCGAGGATGCGGTCCAGCGATTCGGGAAGCATCCCGTCGTCGTCGGTTTCGATCTCCACGTAGCGGGGTTCGTACGGATTGAAGGCCTGGAGGGCGCCGAGGTAGGTGGGGCCTTCGACGGCAACGACATCGCCGGGGGAGATGAGGATTTTGCCAAGGTCGTCGAGGACGGATTGGGAGCCGCTGAAGACCAGGACCTCGTCGGCGGTGGCGGAGACGCCGCGAGCTGCGAGGTGGGGGACGAGGGCCTCGCGGAGGGGGCGGAAACCCTCGCTGGCATCGTACTGGAGGGCCTTCGCCCCGTAGCGGGCGAGGACGGTACCCATGAGCTGTTCCATGAGGTCGAGGGGGAAGCTCTCCTCAGCCGGGAGGCCGCCGGCGAGGGACACGATGCCGGGCGACGACGCCACCTTGAGGATCTCGCGGATAGCGCTGGCTTCCATGTGGCGGGTGCGGGCGGCGAGGAGGCGGGAGTAATCCATGGAACGATTGTTGCAGGAATGAGGAATGAGGAATGAGGAATGAGGAATGAGGAATGAGGAATGAGGAATGAGTGGTGTTCGGCTTGGCGCCGGCCCTCACCCCCTGGCCCCCTCTCCCGACCCCGGCGGGAGAGGGGGAATTCGAGCTGGAGCGTTACTGCCGCGCGGGCCCCTATTCGGGGCAGGGCTTCGCCGCAGGTGCGGGTGTGCACGTACACTGGCCGGCACATCTGTAGCCGGAGCACACGCCATGGAGTTCGAGCTTTCTGAAGAGCACCGCCTGATCAAGGACACCGCCCGCCGCATCGCGAGGGAGGTGGTGGCGCCGAGGGCGAAGGAGCTGGACGAGACGGGGGAGTACCCGCACGACTACTTCGAGGCGTTCAAGCAGGCCGGCCTGCTGGGGATGGCGATCCCGGAGGAGATGGGTGGCACGGGGAACGGCATTCTGCCGCTATG
Organism: uncultured bacterium; assembly: GCA_963832795.1. Taxonomy (GTDB): domain Bacteria; phylum Chloroflexota; class Dehalococcoidia; order Tepidiformales; family Tepidiformaceae; genus CAWHVJ01. The sequence continues at coordinate 161,586 of CAWHVJ010000009.1, read as the reverse complement.
CCTGAGCATCGAAGAGGTGGCGAAGTACGAGTGCGGCGCCGGCCTAATGCTGGTGCTGACGGGGCTGCCGAACCGGCCGATCGTGTTCGGGGGAACGAAGGAACAGCAGCTCAAGTACCTGCCCGACGCGGCGAATGGCGTGACGAAGGGGGCGTTCTGCCTGACGGAGCCGGACCACGGGTCGGATGCGGCGAACCTGGAGACGCGGGCGGCGCGTGATGGCGACGACTACATCCTGAACGGGAACAAGGTCTACATCTCCGGCGGGACCGTGGCCGACTACCTGACGGTGTTCGCTCGCACGGGCGGGCCAGGTGCGAAGGGGATCAGCGCGTTCGTGGTGGACGCGCATGCGCCGGGGGTCCGCATCGACCGGACCGACGACAAGATGGGCGTGCGCAGCGTGCCCACGGCGCACTTCAGCTTTTCGGACGTGCGGGTGCCGGCGGAGAACCTGCTGGGCAACGTGGAGGGGAACGGGTTCAACCACGCAATGCTGACGCTGAACAGCCTGCGGCCGACGGTGGGGGCGCGGGGAGTGGGGCTTGCGGAGGGTGCGGCGTCGTATGCGCTGGAGTGGGCGCGGGAGCGGAAGGCGTTCGGGAACTCGGTGATCGATTTCGAGGCGATCCAGTTCATGTTCGCGGACATGGCGATCCAGATCGAGGCGGCGCGCAATTTGGTCTACAAGGCGGCGTGGCTGGTGGACCAGGGCAAGTACACACGGGAGTACGCGCACAACCTTTCGATCGCGAAGGCGTACGCGACGGAGATGGCGAACAAGGTGGCGTTCGACGCGCTGCAGGTGCTGGGTGCGCAGGGCTACATGAAGGACCACCCGCTGGAGCGCCATTACCGCGACGCCCGGCAGTTGATGATCGTGGAGGGGAGCTCGCAGGTGCAGCGGGTGGTGATAAGCCGGGCGATGATCGACCGGACGCTCGTGTATGGGTGAGAGTCGGGGAGCAGGGAACGGGGAACAGCCGCTCACTTCGTTCGCTGACGCTTGCGCTGCTTCGCTCGGGAAGCGGGGAACCGGCGAACGGGGGAATGTGAGAAGGGGAGAGCGGGGGATGGCTTTTGCCAGTGGGGGGGTGCGAAATTTAAATTCGCCCAGTTGAAGTGGTGGGGTGAATCTGAAGTCGGCGGTCGAAGTGGTGATGAAGTGGTGGGGGAAGTGGTGCGGAGGTGGTGGATGGACTGGTGGGGAAGTGGTGCGTGAAGTGGTCCGTGGGAGGCTGGCCGGGGACGGCGTGATGCCGGGGTTGGGCGGTGCGGAGCGCGGCTGAAAGGGCGGGCATGGGGCGAAGGTAGCAGGTGGTGCGGGGACCTCCTAGGGGCGGGTGGCGCTGCGCTGGGAACGGGTGTGCGTTGGTGTGCGGCGGGGGATCACCGGACCGGCGCTCGCGAACACGCTGTTCCTGGCGCCGACGTTGGCGCGACGGCGGCCGGTGCCTAACAATGCAGTGTGGAGTGCTCCGAGGTTGTTCTTAGCGGTCACGCTTTGCGGCGAGTGTTCGAGCGCAGCGTTGGAATTGATGATGTCCTGGCCGGGGTTCGAACAGGCGAGGCGATCGAGCGCTATCCCGAGGACTTTCCGTTCGGTAGCCGGCTGATACTCGCGTTCGCCGATGCCAGGCCGCTGCATATCGTCGTCGCCCGAGATCCGGCGACGCTTCGGTGTTTTGTTGTTACGGTGTACGAACCGAATCCGGATGAGTGGACGTCAGATTTTCGGCGGAGGTTGAGCACATGACCTGCGCGTTTTGTCGAGCGGGGACGATCCGGCCCGGTCTGGCGATGATCACTCTGCGGCGCGACGACACCACCGTGGTGATCAAGGACGTGCCGGCCGAGATCTGCGATGCCTGCGGTGAATACTACCTCGCCGAGGACGTCTCACGGGCTGTGTTGGAGCTAGGTGAGTCGGCAGTGCGGCGGGGTGCCGAAGTGGAGATCGTTCGCTTCGCTGCTTAGCGCTTAGTGGCTTTGAAGAGAGGCCGGAGCCTGGCGGGGATGGCGGAGGCGTCGATGCGCTTCGTGCCGAGGAAGGCGGCGAGGCGGGCGATTTCGGTGCGGAAGGCGTCGGCGAAGTCCGCGTTCTTCGCCGTGGCGGGGTCTTCGAACCAGAGGCCGTTTGCGACCAGTGTGTTCGCCTGGCGGTCGATCTTGAGGTCGACGCGTCCGACCAAGGCGTCGCCCCAGAGGATGGGGAGGGTGTAGCGGCCGAACTGGACCTTCTCGGCGGGCAGGTAGATTTCCCACAGGTAGTCGAAGCCGAAGAGCGGTTTGGCGCGGCCGCGAGCACTGACGGGATCGAGCGGCGAGAGGAGCGAGACCTGCGGGCGAGCGGCTGCGTCGAGCGGGAGCCAATCGGCGGGCGCCTGGCCGCGGTCGATGGCTTCGAGGAGGGGGAGATCCTCGCCGAGGACGAAGTAGGCGCCGCGCCAGCTCTCGACTTCGACCGGCACGAGCGCTCGCTGGTCGACGAGCGTCTGTAGCAAGGCGGTCTCCTCGTGGCGGGCGACGGGCCGTGCGAGGAGCCGGCGGGTAGGCATGCCGATGCGGCCGGGGCGTCCGATGCCGGCGAAGGCGACGCTCTTGCGGACGAGGAACGCGTCGGCGTCGGCCTCGGGGGCTTCGGCGAGGAGCTCGGGTGGCGCGACCGCTTCGGCGGGGGCGTAGACGCGCTGAAAGCGCTCGCGGTGGTGGGTCATGACTTCGCCGACGCGCCAGAGGTAGTAGAGCGCGACGGAGGTGGGTTTGCCGCCGCGGTAGTGGTCCATGGCGGGGCCGGCGGCGGCGAAGTCGGCGTTGGTCACCGTGCCGCGTTCGCGGATGGCGGCGCGGACAACGTCGACTGCGGCACGCACGACGTCGCCTTCGACGGTGTGCTCGGAGAGGACACCAGCGATGCCCGCGTGATTGCGCTCGCGGCGCATGACGACGCGCCAGTAGGGGAGCTCGTCCATGGGGCGGACGGCGAGCCAGCCTCCCCATTCGAAGAAGGAGCGCTCTTCGTAGGTGACGCGATCGAAGAAGCCGGGCTCGTAGCCGGAGACGCGGCTGTGGAGGACGAGGTCGTGGCTGCGCGCGAGGATGGCGAGCGGATCGAGCTGGACGTATTCGGCGGCACGCATGGCTTCGCGGGTGCCGGCTTCGCCGGCCCAGCGGCGGCCGGGCCAGAGGCCCTGCTTGCCGAGCACGAAGCGGCGTGCGGTGCGGAGAGAGAGCTGAACGGCTTCGCCCATGGTGCGGAACGATACGGTGGAGTGGAGCGGCTCGCCAAAGGAAGCTGGTTGAAAGGCGGGGCGCGCCCGGTTTCTGTAGTCCTTCCACAGGCGGATGTAGAGTCGCGTGAGCGGCTGACAGAATGGTGACAGGCGCTGCACACTTAGACGCGCAATCTGGGGTTGAACTCATGAAATTCGTAGTACCGATCGGGATCATCGCCGCGGGGCTGATGGTGTTCGCTGCCGCCTGTGGCGATGACGACAGCACGACAACGACGCCTACGGCCGCGGGGCAGACCGCGTCCGCCACGGCGGCGGCGACCAACACTGCGCCGCCGACGGCGACCACAGCGCCGACAAAGGCGCCGACCGCACCGGCGGATGGGACGGTGGATCCGCTGGGTGGCGGGCAGCAGACGCCGTGGGACGTGAAGGGCAGCAAGGATCCGTTCACGGGGATCGCGACGGTTACGGACGTGCGCGCGGGCGTGCACCCGGAGCTGGGTGGCTGGGAGCGGATCGTGTTCGAGTTCGCGGGTGCGGACCGGCCGCCAGCGACCGTGAAGTACGTGGACCAGGCGGCGGCGTGCGGATCGGGGCAGACGGTCGCCCTGCAGGGCAGTGCGGTCCTCGAGGTGGCGATCACGAGCGCGCAGGCGCACGACGACCAGGGGAAGGCGACGGCGCCGACGACGCTTGCGAGCCCCGGCGGAACGGTGATCACCGGTGGGAAGTCGACGTGCGACTTCGAGGGGCACGTGACGTGGGACTTCGGGTTGAACGGGAAGCACAACTTCAAGGTGACGACGCTGACGGGCCCGACGCGGATCGTGATCGACATCAAGCAGTAGGCGGGGAGCGTGAGCCGGTGGTAGCGTGACGGCCATGTCGTCGCGAAAACAGCCGATCGACCGGCCGACGGCTCGTGTGCTGTTGCTCGATACGACTGGCCGGACGCTCCTGTTCACGGCCGGCGAGCCGGACGAAGACACGGGCCGGCCGTTCTGGTTCCCGCCGGGCGGCGGCGTCGAGCCAGGTGAGACGCACGAGGAAGCGGCGCGGCGGGAGCTGCGCGAGGAGACGGGGTTGGACCTGCCGCCGGGGCCGTGCATCTGGCACCGGGCACCGCATACGTGGTACTTCGCGAAAGACGAGACGTGGTACCGCTCAATCGAGCGCTACTACCTCGTGAGGACCGACGTCACCGACGTGCGCCGTGACGGATGGACGGAGTTGGAGCTGCAGGTGATCCGCGAGGCGCGGTGGTGGTCGCTGGACGAGATCGTCGCGTCGACTGATGTGTTCGTGCCGCGGGGCCTGCGGGAGTTGCTGCCGCCGATCCTGGCGGGGGACATCCCGGCGGAGCCGCTCGAGATCGGTGTCTGACGCCTCTACCAGAGCGTCATCACACTATAGGCGGCGACCGCGCGATCAGCCGTCACAATCGTCAAGCCTTCGACGATGGCCTGACTCACCAAGATGCGGTCGAAGGGATCCTTGTGGAGGCTCGGGAGATCAGCCGTTGCTACCGCATGGGCACTGCTGATCGGCAGGTGAGTCAACTGGAGCGCGGCGATCTGGTCGTTGATGAAGCTCTCGAGCCCGGACGGGGCGAGGATCCTTCCGAGTCTGATCTTGATGGCGATCTCCCAAGCCACTGCAGCGCTAAGCACGCGCTCATTGTTCGAGTCGGTGATTGCATCTCTCGCCCGGCCGGACAGCCGCGCCGGGTCCCGCGCTGCCCATAGAAAAGCGTGGGTGTCGAGAAGAAGCCTCACTCAGGCAGGTCGCTGGGGAAAACCGACCCGCCCAACCAGTCCGCCAGGTCGTCTGACGTCAGGGGCGCGTCCCAGCCTTCGAGCACCTCGATGGCTCCTACGGCTGAGCCGAGCACGATGGGCTGGATCTTCCGTCCGTTGACGCGCGCGCCGGCACGATGCGCGCGACCTCCTTCCCATCTCGGCACACGATCACCTCTTCGCCGTGTTCAGCGCGCGCCACCGCGTCATCGAACCGCGCGTCGAATTGGTCGGTGCTGAGAGAGACGCCCATTTCGTGGCCTCCGGAATTCGGATATCTAGCGTATCACGCAGCCGCCGCCACCCACCGTCCGCATGAGCGGTGCGAGGTTTCAGGCCCTGGCCTGCCAAACTTGCCGCCTCATGCACCCGGGGTTATCTTTTGTGGGCCAAATCACAAACGCCGGAAACGTGGCTTAACCGCCTCACAACCGGTCCGGAGCCTGGCCCAACGTGAACTGCAGAGCCGCCTCGCCCACCAGTGCGCCGGGGCTCTGCTTTTTCTTGTGTGCGCGCTCCTCAAAGGCCTGCTAGATGAGCTTCTACGACCAGTGGTCCGCGATCATGATCGCCGCCATAGCGGGGTTCATCCTCGTGTTCACGGCGCTGATCGCGGCCAAGGTGCTGGCGCCCTACGCGAAGGAGCGGGCGAAGGGTGTGTCGTACGAGTGCGGCATGTTGCCGATCGGCCGCAACTGGGCGCAGGTGCACGTTCGCTACTACCTGATCGCGATCCTGTTCCTGATCTTCGACGTGGAGACGGTGTTCATCTTTCCGTGGGCGGTGACGTTCCTCGGGTTCCCGAAATTCGTGTTCTACGAGATGCTCGTGTTCGTGGGCGTGCTCGCCCTGGGCCTTGGCTACGCGTGGCGGCGCGGCGTGTTGGAGTGGCGATGACGACGGAACCGCAAGCCCCGGCGATCCAACCCTACGTCCCCGATTACGGCGCGGAAGCTGAGCGGCTGAAGCCGGTCGAGCTGCCGCAGGCGCGGGCGGCGTACCGGATCGTGCTTCCGGGTGTGATGCAGGTGGGTGCGGACACGGTGATCGCGATGAGCCGCAAGTCCTCGCTGTGGCCGATGACGTTCGGGCTGGCGTGCTGCGCGATCGAGATGATCGGGACGTTCATGGCGAACCACGACCTCGACCGCTTCGGGATCGTGCCGTGGCCGAGCCCGCGCCAGAGCGACGTGATGATCGTCTCGGGGACGGTGACGAAGAAGATGGCGCCGGCGATCAAGCTGCTGTACGAGCAGATGCCGAACCCGAAGTACGTGATTTCGATGGGCGCGTGCGCGACGAACGGCGGACCGTACACGGAGTACGACCGCGTGCTGCAGGGTGTCGACAAGATCATCCCGGTGGACGTGTACGTGCCCGGGTGCCCGCCGCGGCCGGAGTCGCTGCTCGACGGGTTCCTGGCGCTACAGAAGAAGATCATGGAAGAGAAGCGGACGGTCGGATGACAACCGAGCAGACGTCTCCCGCGGCCGAGTATCCCGGCGTGGCCGGGCTGATCCACAAGCACCTGCCGAAGGTGCCGTTCGTGGCGTCGCGGACGACGACGGACGTGGACCTGAACGTGGCGCCGGAGCACCTGCTGGAGCTGGTGGAGGGGATGCAGACGAAGCGAGAGCTGGCGTTCGACCACCTGCGGAACGTGGTGGGCATCGACATGGAAGCTGCGGGACTGGAAGTGAAGTACCAGTTCTATTCGTTCGCGCACGGGCACGCGGTGCAGTTGACGGTGGTGACGCCACCCGGCAACCCGCACGTGCCTTCGCTGACGTCGCGGTATGCGGGCGCCGACTGGCACGAGCGGGAAGCGGCGGAGATGTTCGGGCTTGTGTTTGACGGGCATCCGAATCCGAAGAACCTGCTGCTCGAAGAGGACCTGCGGATCCACCCGCTGCTGAAGGCGCATCCGCTGGCCAAGATGGAGATCGCACAGGGCATCGAAACCAACGACGCGGGGTTCAAGTTCTAATGACGATCTGGCCCGAAGAACGCGTCCTCGAACTGGAGCGGGATGGCCTGAACACGGTCGACATGACGATCAACGTCGGGCCGCAGCACCCTGCGACGCACGGCGTGTTCCGGATGGTGCTGACGGTCGACGGCGAAGTGGTGGTCGACTGCGAGCCGTACATCGGGTACCTGCATCGCGGCCTGGAGAAGCTGACGGAGAGCGCGGATTACCGGCAGGCGATGGGATGGTGGGACCGGACGGACTACCTGGCCGGCATGTGCTGCGAACAGGCCTATTGCATGGCGGTGGAGAAGCTGGGCGGGATCGCGGTGCCGGAGCGGGCGGAGTACATCCGCGTGATGATGGCGGAGCTTTCGCGGATCAACTCGCACTTCATGTTCCTCGGGGCGTTCGGGGCGGACGTGGGCTCGTTTGGGACGAGCTTCGTGTACGCGTGGCGCGAGCGCGAGCGCATCTACGACTTCTTCGAGGAGGTCGCGGGTGACCGCATGTTCCCGACGTACTTCCGGCCGGGCGGCGTGCAGATGGATCTGCCGGAGGACTACGAGAAGCGGATTCGGCAGCTGATTGGGAGCATCCAGCAGGGCGTGGACGACTTCGATGGGCTGCTGACGGGGAACGAGATCTTCGTGGAGCGGTGCCAGGACCTTGCGCCGATGACGACGGAGCGCGCGATCAACTGGGGCATTACGGGACCGATCCTGCGCGCGACCGGGAAGGCGTGGGACATTCGCAAGGCCGAGCCGTACAGCATCTACGACCGGCTGAAGTTCGAGATCCCGACGGGCAAGCAGGGCGACATCTTCGACCGCTACTTCGTGCGCATCTCGGAGATCTACCAGAGCTCGAAGATCATCGAGCAGTGCCTGGACCAGATGCCGGGCGGGCTGGTGCTGAACCCGGACCTGCCGAAGACGCTGCGCATCGACAACGCCGAGTGCTATGTGCGGACGGAAGGCACGAAGGGCGAATACGGCGTGTATGGCATGGCGCGCGGCGGGACCAAGCCATACCGCATGAAGCTGCGGTCGCCGAGCTTCTGCAACCTCTCGGCGCTGCGCGAGATGGTCGTCGGGAGCTACGTGGCAGACGCGATCATCATCCTGGGTTCGCTCGACATCGTGCTCGGTGAGGTGGATAAGTGAGCCTGTTCCTCGACGCGGGCCCGATCTTCGGAATCTGGAGCTGGACGGACGCGATCATCCGCATCCTCGTCGTCGTGCTGACGATGACGATGATTGTCGTCTACCTCACGTACGGTGAACGCAAGGTGATCGCGCGCTTCCAGCAGCGCCTGGGGCCGACGCGGACGGGCCCGGGGGGCGTGTGGCAGGGCTTCGCGGACGCGCTCAAGCTGGTGACAAAAGAGGACGTGCGGCCGACGAACGCGGACCGCTGGGTGTTCGAGCTGGCGCCGTATGCGACGTTCATCCCGGTGCTGATGGTGCTGTGCTCGCTGCCGTTCGCGCAGGACTGGGGCGTGCGCAACCTGTCGCTAGGCCTGTTCTACGTGTTCGCGATCCTTGGGCTGAACATCGTGGGGATCATGATGGCCGGCCTGGGGAGCGGGAATAAGTACGCGCTACTGGGCGGCGTGCGCGCCGCGGCGCAGATGATCAGCTACGAAATCCCGCTGGTGCTGAGCCTGCTGTCTGTGGTGATGATCGCGGGGACGCTGAACCTGAACGAGATCGCGGCGCTGCAGAGCTTCACGCCGGACAAGGGGCAGCATGCACCGTTCATCGCGCTGCAGCCGCTGGCATTCCTGATCTTCTTCACGGCGATGCTGAGCGAGCTGCACCGCGCGCCGTTCGACATCCCGGTGGCGGAATCGGAGATCGTCGGCGGGTACTTCGTCGAGTACTCGGGCATTCGCTGGAGCATGTTCCAGCTGACGGAATACGCCTCGATGTGGGCGTTCAGCGTGTTCGGCAGCGTGGTGTTCCTGGGCGGCTGGAACGTACCGGACACGAGCGACTGGGGCGGGCCGAACTGGCTCTACCAGCTCATCATCACGTTCGCGAAGAGCTTCGTCTGGATCATCGCGATCATCTGGGTGCGAACGACGGTGCCGCGGCTCCGCATCGACCAGCTGATGAGCTTCTGCTGGAAGATCCTGCTGCCGCTGGCGCTCATCCAACTGCTGATGAACGGCTTCATCCTGGTGTACGACGGGCCGGAGATCCTGCTGACGATCACCAGTGGCGCGGGGGCCATCGTGCTCGTGACGTTCATCGCGTTTGCCATCCGCCTGCCCCGGAAGCCCAGCCTCGTGGGCGCGTACAAGGGCATCGGTGTTTCGAGGTCTGCAACATGAAAGGCATCCTGAAAGGACTCGGCGTCACTTTTTCGACGTTCACGCGCAAGCCGGTCACGGTGGAGTACCCGGAGGAGCGGCACGCGCTGCCGGTGCGGCAGCGCAGCTTCCCGGTGCTGACGTGGGACTTTGACCACGACGAGCCGTTCTGCACGGGCTGCAACGTCTGCATCCGGAACTGCCCGGTGGACTGCATGACGGCGACGATGCACGACAACCCGAAGTATGCGGAGGGGACGAGCAACCGGCGGAAGATCGTCGAGAAGTTCTGGATCGACTACGCGCGGTGCATGCGCTGCAACATCTGCGTGGAAGTGTGCCCGTTCGAAGCGATCGTGATGGACAACAACTGGAGCGGGCACGAGCACTCGGCGTATGACCGGCGCGACCTGCACATGGACATCGACGAACTGACGCGCTCGAGTCGCGAGGGGCTACTGACGTTGCCGTTCCGGCCGCAGGACAGCATCGAAGTTCTGGAGCGCGCGGCGAAGGGCGAAGAGCCGCCGGAGATCAGCTTCAAGGGTGCGCGGCCGGACGCGCGGCAGGCGATGCTCGACCGGATCGCGCAGGGGCTGCCGGCGGCCATCCAGGAGCGGGAACCGGAGAAGCCGAAGGCTGGCGCTGTTACCGCTGCGGGTGGCGCGGCAGCGGCTGGCGGCGAAGTCGAGATCCTCTCGGAGTCAAAGATCCGGGCGAAGCGCATGCGCGCCGAACGCGAGGCGAAGGCGTTCACCGACCGGGGCGAGCCGGTGCCGGCGGAAGTGCAGGCGCGGATCGACCTCTATCGGAACATGAAGCCGGGCGAGGCCGTTTCGCCGATGGCGGGTTCGGCCGGTGGCGGGGCTGGCGCGGGCGAAGTGCTCAGCGGGACGATGCCGGACGGCACGATGCGATTCCCGCCGGGCGTTGGGGACGGCCCGAAGGGCGACCCGAACTCGGCAGAGAAGGTGCGGGCGCGGCGCATGCGCGCCGAGCGGCAGGCGAAGGAGCTGACGGCGGCCGGCGAGCCGATCCCGGAGGAGATGGCGAAGACGCTGTACGACCTGGGGAGCGACCTCGCGCCGAACGGCACGATCTGGGCGACGCTGGCCGGAAGCGGGGGAGGTGGCGGCGCGGCGGCGGCGGTTCCGCTCACGGGCACGATGCCGGACGGCAGCATGCGGTTCCCGCCGGGCGTGGGGGATGGGCCGAAGGGCGACCCGAACTCGCCGGAGAAGGTCCGTGCGCGGCGGATGCGCGCCGAGCGCAAGTTCAAGGAGCTGACGGACGGGGGAGAGCCGATCCCGGACGACATCGCGCAGACGCTGTACGACCTGGGGAGCGACCTGGCGCCGAACGGCACGATCTGGGAGAAGCTCAACGCTGCTTCCGGCGGAGGTGGCGGTGCGGCTGCAGCGGCGCCGGCCGCGAAGCCGGAGTTCCCGCCGGGCATCGGCATCGGGCCGAAGGGTGATCCCAACTCGCCGGAGAAGGTGCGGGCGCGGAGGATGCGGGCGGAGCGAGCGGCGAAGGCTGCGCTCGAGGCTGGCCAGGAGATCCCGGCCGACGTGCTCGCGACGATCAACGAACTCGGCGGGACTGTTCCGGAGAGGAGCGCCTAGTGGCGACGGAAGTGCTGTGGTGGATCTTCGCGATCGCGATCGTGGTGCTGTCCGCCGGCGTCGTGTTTTCGCGTTCGGTGATCCACAGCGCGATCTTCCTGATCGGGAGCCTTGCGGGCGTGGGCGCGATGTATGTGTTCCTGACGGTAGAGTTCCTGGCGCTGGTGCAGTTCCTCATCTACGGCGGCGCAGTGACGGTACTCATCTTGCTTGCGTTGATGCTGACGCGAATGGGCACTGGCGGCCTGCCAGAGAAGGTGACCGGCGCGCAGGCGCCGTTTGCTTTGCTCGCCGCAGGCGGGCTGATGGCCATCCTGATCGGGGTGGCGGTTGGGACGCACTGGCCGAACGACACGAGCAATACGCCGCACAACATTGCCATTGACGCGATCAGCAAGGCGCTGTTCCAGGACTACGGGGCGCCGTTCATCATCGCCTCGGCGCTGTTGCTGGTAGCCCTCATTGGGGCCATCATCCTCGCGCGGCAGGAGGATGGCGAGTAGGTATGGTACCCCTCTCCAACTACCTCCTTCTCAGCGCGATTATCTTCTCGCTCGGTGTGTACGGGGTGCTCGCGCGGCGGAACGCGGTGCTCATCCTGATGAGCGTTGAGCTGATGTTGAACGCGGTCAGCCTGAACTTCATTGCATTTGCGGCGTATCTCGATCCGGACCGAATCACGGGTGCGATTTTCGCTGTGTTTGTCATCACCGTTGCCGCGGCGGAGGTGGGTCTCGCGCTCGCCATCGTCATCCGGCTGTTCCGCGTTCGCGCCACGAGCAACGTGGACGAAGCGGCAACCATGAAGTGGTAGAAGGGGCGATAGCGACGCATGGGAGCTGAACAAGCCTGGCTGCTCGCCGCGGTTCCGGCGGGCATGTTCCTTGTGCTCGCCTTTTTCGGCCGCTATCTCCCGCGCAAGGGAGATTTGCTGGGCGTCCTCGCCATTGGGACCTCATTCGTCCTCTATTTCTTCGTGCTCCACGACTTCCTCCACGTCGGCGATACGAACTGGCCTGTCGTCAAGACGATCAAGTGGTCGGACATCGGCGACTTCCACCTGCGAATGGGCATCTACGTCGACCAGATCACGATCGTGATGTTCGGCGTGATCACGACGGTGGCGCTGATGGTGAACATCTTCTCCATCGGCTACATGAAGGGTGAGCCGCGGTACTTCTGGTTCTTCGCGGTGCTGCAGCTGTTCGCGGCCTCGATGCTCATGCTCGTGATGGCGGACAACCTGCTGCTGCTGTACGTCTCCTGGGAGCTGGTGGGTGTCTGCTCGTTCCTTCTCATCGGGTTCTACTGGGAGAAGCGAAGCGCGACCGAGGCGGCGAAGAAGGCGTTCATCACGACGCGCATCGGCGACGTTGGGCTGCTGATCGGCATCATCCTGCTGTGGCGTGCGACGGGAACGTTCAATATCCGCGAGATCATCGATGCGGCGCAGGCAGGGGACATCGGCTCGCGCTACCTGTTCATCAGCATGTGTTTCGTGTTCCTGGGGTGCATGGGCAAGAGCGCGCAGGTGCCGTTCCACGTCTGGCTGCCGGATGCGATGGAAGGGCCCGACGCCGGTCTCAGCCCTGATCCACGCGGCGACGATGGTGGTCGCGGGCGTGTACCTGACGGCGCGGCTGCTGCCGCTCTTCGAAGTGGCCGACGGGACGATGTTGATCATCACGATCGTCGGCCTGGTGACGGCGGTGCTGACCGGGTTCATGGCGCTGGCGCAGACGGACATCAAGAAGGTGCTCGCGTATTCGACCGTGGGACAGCTCGGATTCATGTTCGTGGCGCTCGGGAGCGGCCACCCGGACGCGGCGATGTTCCACCTGGCGACACACGCGTTCTTCAAGTCGCTGCTGTTCCTGGGGAGTGGGTCGGTGATCCTCTCGACGCACCACAACCAGGAGATGGACCGGCTCGGCGGGCTGTGGAAGAAGATGCCGATCACGGGCACAACGTTCTTCATCGGGTCGTTCGCGTTATCGGGGCTGCCGCCGCTGGCGGGGTTCTGGAGCAAGGACGAGATCCTGCACGCGACGCTGTCGTGGAACGGCGGGTGGGCGTTCGTGATTCTCGCGTTCGCGGCGGTGCTGACGGCGTTCTACACGACGCGACTGTTCATCCGGACGTTCATGGGCGAGACCAAGGATCAGCACGTTTACGACCACACGACGGAGTCGCCGTGGGTGATGACGCTGCCGCTGTGCTTCCTCGCGCTGCTGGCGACGACGGCGGGATTCCTGGTGTTCAACGGCGTCGGGAAGGCGCTGGGCTTCCCGGGCGGCATCACCGAGTTCGTCTTCCTGCACGAACCGGAGCGGTATCACATCAACTGGGCGCTGGCGGGCGGTTCGGCGGCCATCGCCGGGTTCGGCGTGTTCTTTGGGGCGTGGATGTACTGGGGGAACGACCTGACGCGATCGACGCGGCTGGCGCAGTGGAACCCCGGGCTCTACGACATGATCCGGAACAAGTTCTATTTCGACGAGCTGTACCAGTACGTGATCGACCGGGTGGTGCTCGGATTCAGCTACGTCGTGTCGTGGTTCGACCGGTACGTGGTGAACGACACGGGCGTGGACGGGTCAGCGCAGATCACGGGCTATTCGGGGTTCCTCCTCAAGTATCTTCAGACCGGCCGGGTGCCTAACTACGCCATGGGGATTGCCCTTGGCGTGCTTGGGCTCGCCATCGTCGGCATCGCGGTAAGGGGCTAGGACGCATGACCTTCGATGAGGCCCAGGGCTACGTTGTGCTCGCAACACTGGGGGCCCCGCTGGCGGCGGCGCTGATCCTGATCTTCGTGCCGGGCGACCGGAAGATGCTGGTGCGGTACGTCTCGGTGTTCTTCGCGGCGATCATGCTCGGCTCCTCGATCTACATCTTCACGGCGTTCCAGCTGAGCGGCGGGGACATCCAGATGCAGTTGCGCTGGACGTGGGTGGAGAACGTGGCGTTCCTGAGGAAGGACGGCATCAGCCTGTACCTGGGCGTCGATGGGATATCGGCGACGATGGCGCTCCTCACGGGGATTGTGGCGTTCGCGGCGACGCTCACGAGCTGGAAGCTCGAGTACCGGAACAAGGATTTCTTCATCCTCTTCTGGATCCTGGTGGCGGGCGTCTACGGCACGTTCTTCTCGCTCGACCTGTTCTTCTTTTTCTTCTTCTACGAACTCGCGGTCATGCCGTTGTACATGCTCATCGGCGTGTGGGGCTCGACGCGCAAGGAGTACGGCGCGCTCAAGCTGACGATGATGCTGGTGGGCGGCTCGGTGCTGATCTGGATTGGGATCTTCGCGATCTTCCACGAGGCGAACCTCGGCACGTTCGACATGGTGCAGCTGTGGCAGGCGGGCAGGGATGGCACGCTCGACCCGACGTTCCAGAAGACGTTCTTCCCGTTCCTGGTGGTGGGTTGCGGTGTGCTGGCGGCGCTGTGGCCGTTCCACACATGGTCGCCTGACGGCCACATGTCAGCGCCGACGGCGGTATCGATGGTGCACGCCGGGGTGCTGATGAAGCTCGGCGCGTTCGGCATCATCCGGCTCGGTATCCAGATGCTGCCGGAAGGCGCGGCGTTCTGGATGCCGGGACTGATGGCGCTGGGCGTCATTGGCGCGGTGTACGGCGCGACGGCGGCGCTGACGCAGCGCGACTTCAAGCTGATCTCTGGCTACAGCTCGGTGAGCCACATGGGCTACGTGCTGATGGGGCTGGCGACGATGAACCAGATCGGCGTCACGGGCGCGGTGTTGCAGATGTTCAGCCATGGGGTGATGACGGCTCTCGTCTTCCTCATGATTGGCGCTCTTTACGACCAGGCGCACACGCGCGACATGCGGGAGTTCGGCGGCATCGCGACGGTGATGCCGATCTGGGTGGTGATGTACACGATCGCGGGGCTCGCGAACGTGGGTCTGCCGGGGCTTTCGGGCTTCACGGCGGAATTCCACATCTTCGTGGGCACCTTCCAGACGTACCCGCTGTTCGGCGGGCTGGCGATCTTCGCGGCGGCGCTGGCGGCGGCCTACATGCTGCGCATGTTCGGGACGGTGTTCTTCGGGCCGTTCAATGTGCGGTGGTCATCGCTGCGGGACGTGACGCCGCTGGAGGCGACGGCGGGCGCGCTGCTCATCTCGTCGATGGTGTTGATGGGCGTGTGGTGGGCGCCGTTCACTGACCGCATCAGCATGACGGTGCTGTCGCTTCCGGGGGTGACGGGCTAATGCGCGACTACACGACGTTCATCCCGGAGTACGTGGCAGCAGGCGCGGCGATCCTGATCATCACGGTCGAGCTGTTGTGGCCGACGCTGCGCAAGGATGTGCTGGCGTACATGACGGCGTTCGCGGCGGCGGGCTGGGCGATCGCGAGCGCGGCGTACATCGGGATGGAGCCGCGGAGCTTCCAGGGGCTGCTCGAACTCGACAACTTCACGACGTACTTCCGGTTCCTGGCGGCGGGGATCATCTTCGTGACGGCGCTGATGTCGGCGACGTACATGCGGGACCGGGCGAAGGCGACGGCGGAGTACTACGGCCTGATGCTGATCGCCGGCATCGGCATGGTGTACATGGCGGCGGCGCGCGAGTTGATCACGGCGTACATCTCGCTCGAGCTGCTGAGCTTCTGCCTCTACGTGCTGGTCGGGTACCTGAAGCGGGACGCGCTGAGCAGCGAGGCGAGCCTGAAGTACATCCTGCTCGGAGCGTTTTCGAGCGCGATGTTCCTTTATGGGATGAGCCTGATCTATGGCGTGGCGGGCACGACCTCATACGACGGCATCGCCTCGGCGTTGGACGCGCGCGGCGCGCACACGGACGCGGCGGTGATCGTGGGTTTCATGCTGATCCTGGCGGGTGTGGGATTCAAGGTATCGGCGGTGCCGTTCCACATGTGGGCGCCCGACGCGTACGAAGGCGCACCGCTGCCGATCACGGCGTTCCTGTCGACGCTTTCGAAGGCGGCCGGATTTGGGCTCATCCTGCGCCTGTTTAGTGGGGCGTTCATCACCGATGCGCTGGAGTGGCGGTGGGCGTTTGCAGCACTGGCGGCCATCACGATGACCGGCGGCAACCTGATGGCCATCCAGCAGAGCAACCTGAAGCGGCTGGTGGCGTACAGCTCGATCGGGCAGGTGGGCTACATGCTGGTGGTGATCGCGGCCATCGGCTACGGCGACGCGGAGGTGGGGCGGAACGCGACGAGCGGTCTGCTGCTGCACATCACGGGCTACATCGTCTCGACGCTGGCACTGTTCACGGCGCTGACGGCTTACTACAACAAGACGGGCGACGACACGGTGGCCGGACTGAAGGGTTTGGCGGAGACGCAACCGTTCCTCGCGCTGGTGATCACGGCGTCGCTGTTCTCGTTCGCGGGGTTGCCGTTCTTCGCGGGGTTCGCGACGAAGCTGTTCATGTTCCAGGCAGCGACGACGAGCGAGCTTCTCTGGCTGATCGGGCTCGCGATTCTGAACAGCTTCATCAGCCTCTACTACTACCTGATGATCGTGCGACAGATGTACCTGTTCGACCCGGCGCCGGGCCGCGTGCGGTTCCGGGTCAACCCGCTGCTGTGGGGACTTGGGGCGGCGCTGATGCTCGGTGTGCTGTTCATCGGCGTGTACCCGGGGCCGGTGTTCCACGGGGCATCGAAGGCGGCGAGGCCGCTGTTCGAACAGACGATCACGGTCAACGCGAAGGCCGTCGACCAGCCGTAGTCCGGTTCGTTGCCCGAGCGGGCGGTCCTGAAATGACCATATAATCTGACCATGGTCAGCTGGGCAGATTCAAAGACCATGACGATGACGGAGTTCCGGGCGAAGTGCCTGGCGGTGTTTCGTCACGTGGCGGCGACGGGCGACGAGATCACGGTGACGAAGCGCGGCGTTCCGTGGATCGTCGTGACTCCGCCGACTCCCGAGGAAGCGGAGGCGTACCGCGCTGAAATGGGAGGAAAGCGGTGATCCGGCCGTGTCCCGAGCGCATCGCAGTGAGCCGGTTCAAGGCGAACGCCGGTGACCTCGCCGAAGAGATACACGACTCGGGGGCTACGATCGTGGTTGGGCAGCATGGGGCCGCGCTGGCGGCATTGCGTCCCGCGATGGCGAGGCCGCGGCCGGGGAGCCTGGCTTTGGGTGAGGTCGGCGCAAGGTTACGCGTCGATACGACGCTACGGAGGCCGCGGGGCGGGATGGCCGGATCGGTCATTTTCAATGTGTCTGACGACGAGCTTGTCCACTTCGACACGACGGCGGAATGGGACCAGGCTGATTGATCGTCGTTGATACGCATGCGTGGTTGTGGTGGGTCAGCGAGTCGCCGCGGCTGTCGCACCGTGCACGCGCGGCGCTGGAACGGCAACGGGTGATCGTGCCGGCCATCGTCTGTTGGGAAGTCGCATTGCTCGCCGCGACCAGGCGGATTCGCTTGCAGACGAGCACGGCAGCGTGGTTGGCGGCGGCGCTGGCATGGAGGGACGTCGACATCGAGGCGCTTACGCCAGAGATCGCCGTGCGGGCCGCGGGATTGGGTACTCCGATTCCTGCGGATCCCGCCGACCGGCTAATCGTCGCGACGGCTGCTGTGCTGGACGTCCCGCTCGTGACGCTTGACGACCGCATCATCGCTTCCGGTGTGGTGGAGACGGTGTGGTGATGTCGCGCGTGGCGACGCTTGGGGCGCTGACGCCGTACATCGAGCGGGCGCGCGCGTTCAGCGGGTGGGACCACTCGTTCCTCGACGTGCGGCCGCTGGACGGCGGGCTCGCCGTGGGACTACGAGGCGGTCGCCCGGGAACGCGTCAGCGGCGCCGGCCGGGTCGTCGATGTGGGGACCGGTGGCGGCGAGCGATACGAGCGCATAGCGGCCGGCTCGCCGAAGGAGCGATTCGTGGCGACGGAGGAGTGGAGCGTGAACGCGCGGGTGGCGTATCAGCGGCTCCGGTCGAAGGGCATCCCGGTGGTATCGGGCGAACTCGATGCGGCTGCCGTTCCGTGATGGTGCGTTCGACGTCTTCCTCAGCAGGCACGAAGCGATCGACCCGGTCGAGTGCGACCGCGTGTTGGCGCCGGGTGGGACGTTCCTCACGCAGCAGTGCTCGCCGAGGGACTGGAGGGAGCTTCGGCGGTTCTTTCCCCGGCAGACGGTGCACCCTGAGCATGACCGCGAGTACCCGGAAGGGTTTCGGGCGATGGGGTACGAGGTGTCGTTTCAGCGCCACGACTACAAGGTCGCGTTTGGTTCGCTGGGGGACCTCGTGTTCATGCTCATGACCGCTCCGTGGACCATCCCGGACTTCGACCCGCAACTGGAGATCGATGCGCTGATGGCGGTGGAAGCAGAACTTTCGACGGCGGACGGTATCGTGCTCAGCGAGGGAAGGTATCTGCTGGAGGCGCGGAAGCCCGGGTAGCGGGGGCGGGACTGTGCCCGTGCTCGTGCAGTCGGGACCCTGGTGGAGAAAGGCTGGCGGTGTGGGACGAGACCACGGGACCGCTTGCTTACGCGCGCGGCTCGATGGCTGCGCGTGGCCGGACGTGCGGACGTTTCGGAGACGGGATGCGGGACGAGGTCAGGGGGCTTTGTCGGCGCGGAAGAGGGCGATGGGCACGCTGAGGCTCCATGGAGGGCCTTCGCGGAGGTCGAAGGCGTCGCGCTGGGCGCGGGTTGCTTCCGAGAAGATCTTGCGGAGGGCAGTCACCTTTTCGGGCGGGGTCTTCATGCGGTTCACCCAGTCCTGGCCGTCGAGGGCGACGGCGAAGCGTTCCAGCATGCGCGCGGAGAAGCCTGCGCTCGCCAGCATGCGGACCCACTCGGAGCCTCGCCAGTTGCGAACGTGGGACGAATCGCGCAGGAGTTCGAAGCAGTTGAAGAAGGTGTCGAGGGCAGGGTCTTCCGGGGCGACGGTATCGATGAGGAAGAAGGCGCCGCCCGGGCGCAGGACGCGGAAAGCTTCGGCCAGCGCCCGCTGGGGATCGGCGTAGTGGTGAGCGCTGACGCGGCTGGTGACGATGTCGAAGCTGGCATCGGCGAAGGGCAAAGCGACCACATCCGCCTGGCGGAAGGTGACGTTCGTCACTCCGCGCTCCGCTGCCAGCGCCGTGGCGACGCCGACCATCTCGGGCGTGAGGTCGACGGCGGTCACGGTGGCGACGTGCTTCGCCATGGCGAGGGCCATGTGGCCTGCGCCGCTGCCCATGTCGAGGACGGCCTCGGTCCCAGTCGGCGCTGCGGCGGCGACGAGCGCTGCGAGGTCGGGCCCCGACGAGTGATAGGAGCTGCGGGCATAGGCCTCGGCGACGGCGCCGAATTGTTCTCTCACGCTCTGGTTCGCCGCCTGCTCGGTGGTCATGTGGGTGTCTCTCCGGATGGTGTGATCCCACACTAGCGAAGGACGCCGGTTGCGTCGAAGATATAGGTCGCATCCTATCGATAGCCGGAGAGCATGCGTGGAACTTCATCAGCTTCGCTACCTGCGCGCCGTCGTGCGGACGGGGAGCGTGACGGCCGCCGCCGAGGCCGAGCACGTCGCACAGCCGTCGATCAGCAAGCAGATGCGGCTGCTGGAGCTCGAGCTTGGCGTGCCGCTGTTTCACCGCGTCGGCCGGCGAGTGGTGGCGACGGAGGCGGCGGTCGAGCTCGCCGAGTGTGCGGGGCGCGTGCTCGACGATCTCGCTTCGACGCTGGGGGCGGTTGCCGGTCCGGCGTCGGAGATTTCCGGGAGCCTGCGGATCGCCGCGACGGAGACGGTCGCGAACCACCTGCTGCCGGCGGCCCTGACGCAACTGCGGCGCGACCAGCCGGGAGCGCGCGTGCGGGTGGAGATGCTCGGCACCGATGACGTGATTGCACGGGTGCTCGCCGACGAGTTCGATTTCGGGATCGTCGTGTTGCCGTTGGCGGACTCACGCCTGGAGATCAGCCGGCTGCTCGTGGAGGAGGTGCTGGTTGCGCTGGCGCCGGGGCATCGGTGGGCGGCTCGGAACGCGGTGCCGATGGCGGAACTGCTCGGCAGCGGCGAGTTGCTGTTTTCGATGCCGGGACACGGTCTGCGGGCGCAGCTGGACGAAGCGGCAGCGGCCCTGGGAATCGAGTTGAGGCCGGCGATCGAACTGCGGAGTCAGCAGGCGTTGCTGGCGATGGTGGCGGCCGGCGGGGGCGTGGCCCTTGCTCCGCGCATGAGCGTGCGCGGGCGCGAGGACGTGGTGGCACGGCCGCTGGCGCCGCCACTGCGGCGGGAGCTGGGATGGATTCGGCGGCGAGGACGTCACGTGCCGCCCACAGGCCGCCGGCTGCTCGAACTCCTCGGCGCGGGGGCGGTAGGCTAAGTCGTTCTCCTGGGCGTGAACGGCATCGCGCACCAGGGGGCGACGAAGGCGGGCGTCCTGTACGCGGACGGGCAGTCGGCGATCACGGGTCGTGCGGGGGCGGTGACGCACATGCTGGACCAGCCGCCGGACATCCACCCGCGGCCGATCGGCTACGACCTGCTTGCGGGCGACGCTGGTGACGGCGCTGCAGTAGTCAGTCGCCGTGGAGGCGTCCGGGTCGCCGACGGCGGGTATACTTGTGTCGTGACGACGTTACTGGAGCAGGCGTTCGCTGAGGCATCGAAGCTTTCGGAGCGGGAGCAGGATGCGATCGCGGCCGCGCTGCTCAGCCAGCTTGGTGAACGCGAGCGGCTCGGTTACGAGCCAGCGCGGATGAGCGAAGCGCTGGCGACGCTCGTTGCGCGCGCGCGCGCCGACATCGCGGCCGGCCGCTCAAGGCCGTTCAGCTCCAACGACGTTTGATTTCACGGGCGACGCCGGACTTCTGGGCGCTGCTGGCGGCGCTGCCGGAACAGACGCGGAGAGCAGCGCACGAGTCGTTCGCCCGTTTTGAAGCCAATCCGTTCCATCGGGGCCTCCAGTTCAAATGCGTGGACTCCCGCGAAAACCCTTGGTCGGCGCGTGTTTCGAGGACGTACCGCGTGCTCGGGATCCGAGAGGGCGAGGCCATCCATTGGTTCTGGATCGGTCCACATTCGGAGTACGACCGCATTCTTTCGGCCGCTGAGCAGTGCGAGGTCTCCGTTTCGTGGGCGAGTTGGCGTTGGGTATACTTGGCTCGTGACGACGTTACTGGAGCAGGCGTTCGCTGAGGCATCGAAGCTTTCGGAGCGGGAGCAGGATGCGATCGCGTACCTGGTGCTTGAGGAGTTGGCTTCGGAGCGGAAGTGGGATCAGCTCTTCGCGGACTCCCAGGATGTGCTTGAGCGGCTCGCGGCTCAAGCACGGCAGGACATCGCTGCCGGAAGGACGCGTCCTCTCGATCCAGCCGACCTTTGAATTCCGTCACCACCGAGCGATTCTGGAGGCAGTTCGATCGACTCGATAGCGCGCTGCAGTCGGAGGCGCGCAAGGCCTTCCGCCAGTTCAGAATCGATCCCTTCCATCGCTCACTTCAGTTCAAACGGGTTCACACGGCTGCGTCGGTTTGGTCGGTGCGGGTCGGGCTCGACTATCGTGCCCTCGGGTGGCGCGAGGGCGACGGAATCACTTGGTTCTGGATCGGGTCTCACGCCGACTACGACCAGGTTCTCCGGAACCTGAGGTGAGGCGACTCTTAGTGGCTGCCCCAGGCGTCCCAGTGCGTGAGCTTCGTGGCGTCGACGCGCTGGGCTTTGTGGAAGTCGTCGCCGGTGTAGTAGGCGACTGGCAGGAGGACGGCCTGGCTGACGTTCTCGGGGATGCCGAGCAGGGCCGAGATCTCTTTCTCGTAGACGAGATGCATCGTGGTCCAGGCGGTGCCGAGGCCGCGGGAGCGCAGCGCCAGCATGAAGGACCATGCGGCCGGCAGGATTGAGCCCCAGAAGCCTGCCTGGTTGCCTTCGCCCCGCGGACGGCCCTGGATGCAGGGGATGACGAGGGCGGGCGCTTCGTGCATGTGGTCGGCGAGGTAGGTTGCGGAATCCCGCACACGGGCCTGCTGGGCGGCGCGCTTGGGGTCGGCGCTGTAGTCGGGCTGCGGCGCGGTGATGTAGCCCGCGAACACCTTTCGGTAGTAGTCGGCTATCGCCAGTCGCTTGGCCGGGTCGGTGACGACGACGAAGCTCCACCCCTGGGCGTTGGAGCCGCTGGGGGCCTGGAAGGCGATGTCGATGCACTCCTCGATGACGGAGCGAGGGACGGGGCGGGAGAAGTCGAGGCGCTTGCGGACGGAACGGGTGGTGGTGAGGAGCTTGTCGGTGGAAGCGAGGTCCAAGTGTGTGTCTCCGGTATGTAGTGGCGCCAGTATGGGCGGGCGGAGCGGATTCCGCGACGTTTGTGCGATGGACGGTTCGGCTTCGGCGTCGCTCATTTGGTGGCCCGCTGCTTAGCGTTGTCGGGAAAAGTGGAGGTACACGCATGCTGAAGATGCTGGGAATCGCGGGGAGTCTGCGCGATAAATCGTTCAACCGGGCGCTTTTGCGGGCGTGCGTGCCGCTGATGCCGGGCGGGTGGGAGCTGGAGATCTACGAGCGCCTCGGCGAGATCCCGCCGTACAACGAAGACCTGCGCACGAACGGGAACCCGGCGGTCGTAGCTGACCTGAAGGAACGGGTGCGGCGGGCAGATGCGTTGTTGATTGTGACGCCGGAATACAACTACGGCGTGCCGGGCGTACTGAAGAACGCGATCGACTGGGTGTCGCGGCCGGACGGCGATACGCCGACGCCGCTGAAAGGCAAGTGGTGCGCCATCGCCGGAGCCGCGCCGAGCAATTTCGGCACCGTGCGGGCGCAGCTTTCGCTGCGGCAGTCGCTGCTGTTTACGGAGACGAAGGTCGTGCTCAAGCCAGAGGTCCACGTCTTCGGCGCGGAGCACCGCTTCGACAAGGATTTGAACCTAACGGACGAGACGACGAAGGGATTCTTACGAGGGCTGCTGGGGACACTTGCAGAGCGCGTTTCGGCCTCACTGGCTGCGGCGCGATAGGGGCGTGTCCGGCGCGCATGGCCTACCCGGGGATTCCGAGAATGGCCGCCGCTTCGGCGCTGCCCGCTGGCTCGCGGCCGAGCGAACGCGCGAGCCACTTGACCTCGTCGACCAGTTCAACGTTGGTTGGCGTGCGCCGCGGCTCCGAGAAGTCTTCGAGGCCCACGCGGACGTGGCCGCCCCGCTCCAGAGCGAGCTGTGCCAATCCGCAGCCGATGACGTCGCCACCGAGGACGGCGACCGACCACGGCAGGCCGGTGCCCTCGAGCATGCCGAGGTAGGCGTTGAGCGAGGCTTCGGTTGGCGGGAGGCCGAAGTTCGCGGTGGGGCCACCGAAGTAGAGCTTGATGAGCGCTCCCGCGGGCATGCGGCCGGCGCGGTGGTAGGCGAGGGCGACGCGGAGGAAGCCGGGCTCGAAGATGGAGATGCTCGGAGCGAGGTGAAGGCGCTCGCAGGTGGCGAACATGTGGCGAGCGTCGGCGATGGTGTTCTGGTAGAGCGCGGAGCCGGCCGGGAGCCCATCGGCGTCAAGCGGGCCGAGGTTGACCGAGCCGGGGTCGACGAGGCCGACGCGGAGGACGCCGGCGGCGGCGAGGGCGGGGATGTGCCCGTAGCGTTCTTCGATGTTCGTGTGGGGGCCGCCGCCGGCCATGGTGGGGTAGAGCAGCGCGTCGGGCCGCTGCGCCAGGATGGCGCGCCAGGCTTCGATGTAGGGTTCGGGGCGGTGGACGCCCGTGGCGCCGCCGACGACCGGCTCGTCGTTGTGGTTGTGGACGATGGCCGCGCCAGCATCGATGCAGGCGATGCCGTCCGCCGCGATCTCGGCGGGCGTGCGCGGGACGTGGGCGTTGCGGGACTTTGGCGTGCCGCCATTGAGGGCGGCTTCGATGATAACGGGCTGGGGCATGGGAGGATTCTAGGCGGCCGGATGCGAAACTTCGCCCGTTCGGCCGGGATTGTTGACCATATCGCTCAGGATTGTAGGGAAAAACCCTTACAAGCGGCGCTCGTTGCTGTACGCTTAGATCCCCGTTAGCGAAGGACTGGACTTCGCTGAATCCGAATCTGATGGAGGACAGCATTGACAACCGCATCGTCGAGCATCGCCGACCGTGGCTACGCCAATCCCGACGTGCTCGTAAGCACGGACTGGGTGGCGCAGCACCTCAAGGACACGTCGATTCGCATCGTCGAATCGAACGAAGACCAGCTTCTCTACCCCTCGGGCCACATTCCCGGAGCGGTGCAGGTGGACTGGGCAGCCGACCTGAACGACCAGGTACGCCGCGACTACCTGAACAAGGAAGGCTTCGAGAAGCTGATGAGCCGCATCGGCGTGACGCCAGACACGACGGTGGTGTTCTATGGCGACAAGAACAACTGGTGGGCGACGTACGCGTTCTGGGTGTTCCAGCTCTTCGGCCACAAGAAGGCGAAAGTGATGGACGGCGGCCGCCTGAAGTGGGAGAAGGAAGGGCGCGAGTTGACGCGCGACGTGCCGCAGTACCAGGCGACCAGCTACACGGCGCCGGAGCGCGATGACAAGACGATCCGGATCTTCCGGGACGAGGTGTTGAAGCACCAGGCGGCGGGGAAGCCGCTGGTGGACGTTCGCAGCCCCGCCGAATACACCGGCGAGAAGACGCACATGGCTGAATACCCGCAGGAAGGTGTGCTGCGCGGCGGGCACATCCCCGGGGCGAAGAGCGTGCCGTGGGCGCGGGCGGCGAACCCGGAGGATGGGACGTTCAAGTCGGCTGGCGACCTGAAGGCGATCTACGAGCAAGAGCAGGGCCTGCAGAAGGGCGACGACATCGTCGCGTACTGCCGGATCGGCGAGCGGAGCAGCCACACGTGGTTCGTGCTCACGTACCTGCTGGGGTACCCGCACGTTCGTAACTACGACGGCAGCTGGACCGAGTGGGGCAACTCGGTCGGGGTGCCGGTCGAGAAGTAGGCGCGTTACCGTGTCCTGGAATGGCGGCCGGCATTCCGCCGGCCGCCATTTTTCGAGTCCCGCGCAGGACTATTCCCACGGTTGGTAGAATTAAGACATGGCAGATTCCCCCACTATTCCAGAACCCCTTCAGCAAGTGCTCGACGACTTTGCGTTCGTGGACCGGAGCGAGCGCGCCGAGCTGTTGATCGAAGCCGCGGACCGCTTCGAGGAGGTGCCGGAGAGCGTCGCCGAGCGCCCGTTCGACGAAGAGCACCACGTGCAGCGCTGTGAATCGGATGCCTACGTGTGGTGGGAGGACCTGCCCGACGGCACGTTGAAGTACCACTTCGCGGTGGAGAACCCGCAGGGGCTTTCGGCCAAGAGCTGGGCCGTGATCATGGACGAGACGCTGTCCGGGCAGCCGCTGGAGCAGGTCGCGGCCGTCCCGTGCGACGTCGTGTTCACGGTCTATGGCAAGGACGTGAGCATGGGCAAGGGCCAGGGGCTGATGGGCATCACCGACATGGTGACTGCGGCCGCACGGCGCAAGCTGGCGGAACGGAAGCTGGCGGCCCTCAAAGCCGGCGGCCAGTAAGGCGAACTTCCGCTTTCTTAGCGGGGGCGCGGTACACTGAGAGCATGCCACCTATCGCAATGTTTTCTGCGATCGCGTTTCCGTTGCTGATGCTCATTGGGGGCATCGCCGCGTGGCGCGTGTCGCGCAAGGAGAACGTCACAATCGTTGAGCCGACGGCGTGGCGGGACGACTCGCTCGACGACTGGCGCAAGGAGCGCGACGCGGAGGCCGAGCGCATCCGCATTGAGCGCGAGCAGAGCGCCACGCATGAAGGTGGGGCTGCCGAAGAGAAGGCGGAGACGGTTCGGCACCAGCGCATCGGGGGCTAAGCCCTGGCGAGTGGCCGTCGCGCGGGCGAGCCCTCGCGTTCGATTGGCGCTCCCGCGGCGGGCGTTCGCCACGCACAATGATCCTTCCACCACGGAGGGACTCGATTGGCCGACGCATCCCCTATTGAAACGACGCTTGCGATCATCGCGGCCACGCCGAACGTTGTTCGGGCGATGGTCGCGGGCCTGCCGCCGGTAGCGCTCAGCTCATCGCCGCAGGGCGAGTGGGGTGCGCGAGATGTCGTCGCCCACCTGCTGGACGTCGAGGGCATCGGCTTCCACGAGCGCATCGCGCGCATTCTCGAAGAAGACAACCCGTTCATCCGCTCCATCGCCGCCAGCGACCGACTGGAGGCGGCCGGCTACGCGAGCTATGGACCTTGCCTCGCTGCTGGACCGGTTCGCCGAGCGCCGGGATCAGGAGGTCGCGTGGCTGCGGACGCTGGAACCGGCTGCGCTGGAGCGCCTCGGGACTCACGACGAGGCCGGAACGATCTCGGCCGGGAACGTCTTCCACTACCGTGCCTGCCACGACCAGATCCACCTGCGCCAGCTGTCGAAACAGCTCCAGGCACTGGCCGAGCCGTACATCGGGAACACGCGGCTGTTCTTCGAGGACGTGTGATGAGCGGTCCGGAGGGCTAAGATCGCGTCACACCGAGGCTACCGCCTCCCGGGAACGTGATTGAGCAAGAAGAAAGACAAGAAGGGCAAGAAAGCCAAGGCGCTCCTGGTCGAGGGCCAGGAAGGGGCGGGCATCGCGCCCAAGACGACCGCACCGGCGCCCATCGGTTCGGCGCAGCAGGAAGAGCCGCCGCCGATCGAAGGTCCGGGGAAGGCGATGGTTATCGTCGCGCACCCGGACGACGCGGAGTTCCTCTGCTCGGGCACGGTGGCGAAGTGGTGCGCCGAAGGCTGGGACGTGCGGTACGTGCTCGCGACCGGCGGAGACAAGGGCACGCATGACCCTTCGATGACTCCCGAGAAGCTGGCGGCCATCCGGGAGGAAGAGCAGCGCGCAGCCTGCCGCGTGCTGGGCGTGAAAGAGTGCATCCTGCTGGGCTACCCGGACGGGTTCACGAGCGAGAGCTCCGAGCTGCGGGGGCAGATTGTGCGGCTGCTGCGGCTTCACCGGCCCGATGTCGTGATCACCTGGGACGGCTTCCGTGGGAGCTTCAACCACCGCGACCACCGCAACGTGGGCATCGCGACGATGGATGCGGTGTACCCGATCGTGCGCGATCGGCTGTTCTACCAGCACCACGAAGACGACGGCCTGGACTCGCACCAGGTGAATGAAGTTCTGCTCGCGGGCGCCGCCGACCCCAACTACACGGTCGACATCACGGACCACTGGGAAACGAAGGTCGACGCGATCCTCTGCCACACGAGCCAGATCGGCGGACGGACGAAGGCGGACTTCCTGAAGGAGCGCGAGGAGCGCGAGAAGAAGGAGCCCGGGAAGCCGATGGAAGAGCGGTTCCGGAGGTGGAGCATCCGCCGCCCGCCGCGACAGCAGAACGAGGCGAAGGAAGAGGCGGCGAAGGCGCAGGAGTCCGAAAACGGAGTCGAGGGCCGGGCGAAGCCGCAGCGCGTGTAGCCCCTCACCCCCTGCCCCCTCTCCCACCGCGGTGGGAGAGGGGATCTCGGGGCCCGCAATGTGATTCCCGCTGGCTAGTGTGGTTCGACGAAGAGGCGGTGGAGCGCGTCGAGCTGTTCGGGTGTGCCGGTGATGCCGAGTGCGGGCTCCGGCCCGTCCAGGAGTTCCCAGCCGAGACCGGCGCAGCACTGGCGTTCGGCTTGGACGAACGTCTCGAAGAGAGGGCGCGCCTCGGGCCGGTAGGCGAATTCGAGTGTGCCCGGCTGGCGCCGAACCTCCGTGACGAAGGGGGCGAGCTCATCGGGCCCTGGTGCGGGTGGCCGGAGGTCGACGTTGCACGCGAGCAGATCGAGCGTGGTGTCACGATCCGCCACGACGGGAGCGACGGGCGTTTCGAGAACGCAGCCGCGGCCGCAGGTGCAGCCGGTGAGGGAGTCGCACTGCTGTTCGAGGAGCGTGGCGAGGTTGACGCGGATCTCCGTGAGAGCGGCGATGCGGTCGTCGATATCGGCGATCTTCCGGGTGGCGGCGCTTGCGAGCGCCTCGCGGTTGCCGTGCCGTCGCTCGAGGCGAAGGAGTTCGGCGATTTCGTCCAGGCTGAAGCCGAGCGCCTGGGCGCGTTTGATTGAACGGACCAGCGTTACGGCGCCGGCGTCGTAGGCACGGCGGCCGCCGGGTGATCGCGGGGGCTGCTTCAGCAATCCGCGGCGTTCGTAGTAGCGCAGGGTTTCGACGTTCACGCCTGACTCCCGGGCCAGGCGGCCGGTGCTAAGGGTGGTGCTCACTGAGGTCTCCTCGGCGGGTTCGACTGCGAGCGTAAACCCGGACTCGGGTACGGAAGTCAAGCGGGAACGACAGCTAGGGTATCGCGGTGCTCGTCGCGGCCGCGGGTGCGGTCGGCTCGACGGTGCTCGTCGAGGACGGCGCTTCGCCGGCGGTTCCGGTTGGCGTGACCGACGCCGCGGCGGGGTGCGCCGTGGCTGTGCCCGTGACGGTGGGGGTCACGGTGCCCGTCGGCGAGGGCGATGGGCTGACGGTGGGGGTGGCTGTGGCCATCGTCGCGGTGGGCGTTGGTGATGGCACGGGGGTCGGCGTTGGTGGAGGAGGCGGCGGCGGGGGAGGGGGCTGGATGGCGTTCGCGATGTCGCGGGCGTAGGCGTCGGCGCCGACGGGCTTGAGGTGGATGTCGTCCCAGAAGTACTCGGGGTGGTTGGCGCTGGCATCATGCCAGTCGACGACCGTGATGTTTGGATAGGCGCCGGCGGCGGCGGCGATGTTCGCGTTGTTCGAATCTTGCCAGGAGCGGTCGACGTGGAGGTTGACGAAGATCACCTGCTGGACGCCGGCGAGCGAGGCCATCATCGCATCGATCTGGCCGCGGGTGAGGACACCGTTGTTGCCGATATGGATGACAACGACCCGGGGAAGCGTCCCGGCGGCGCTGCGGGCTGCGAGGATTGAAACGACGGCGGATGCCTGGCGGCCCTCCTGGGCGTCGACCTCGACGGCGCCGGCGATGCCGAGGTAATTCGCGGCGCCGACCATCACGGAGTCGCCGATGGCGAGGATGTCGGCGTGACTGGAGCCGGCGGGGTGCTGTGGCGGCGGTGGGGAAGTATCGACCGACGTCGGGGGCGGCGGTTGCGCGGGTTGCGTGACGGTCGCCGGCGCCTCGGTGGGGGCCGTGGTCGGGGTTCCGAAGATGTCGCCGATGTCCGGCGGGGGTTGGACGTCGTCGGGCGTGGGGCTTTCGGCGGGTTCGCTGGTGCGGGCGGAGACCACGCCGTGGAACGATGGTACCTGCAGGTATGGCGGGGGCTGGGGCGCCGGGACAGTCGCGACGAAGACTCCGAGCACGACGGCCGCCATGACCCCCGAAGCGGAAAGTACGCGGGCGAGCTCATGGCGTGCGCCGTCGAGGGACCAGAGCCGACGGGCTGCGGCAAGGGCGCGGCCGCTTTGTACGGGGCGGTAGACGAAGCGATAGGAGAGCTCGGCGAGGGCGAAGGTCGCCCCCAGGCGCAAGGCGAGGGCTGAGATGTTGTTGAGGGCGATATCGTGGCCGGGGCGCGTGACCATGAAGACGGGCCAGTGCCAGAGGTAGATGCCGTAGGAACGTGTCCCTACCCAGCGGAGGGCACGGTTGCCGAGCACGAGCGTGAGCGCGCGGGTGCGGGGTGAGACGGCTGCGGCGATGACGACAGCGGTGAGGGCATCGACGACGAGGAGGCCGCCGCGGAAGACGAAGGGCCGGGCCTCGTCGAACCACCAGAACGTGGCGAGCAGTGCGGCGCCGGCCGCGATCCCGGCCGCCTCGAGGAGCGTCGCGCGCCAGCGGAGAGGCGCGCCGGAGCGATGGGGAGGCCAGAGGAAGGCGAGCGCCGCGCCGGCGAGCACGCCGCTCGCACGGGTATCGCTGCCGTAGTAGACGCGCGAGACATCGCCGCCGGGCGTGTACAGCCACGCCATGAGCGCTGCAGAGGCGGTGACTCCGACGAGGGCGACGGCGAGCGCTCCGCGAGCCCGTACGCGAGGCAGCAGGAGCGCGAGCAGTGGCGGCCAGAGCAGGTAGAACTGTTCTTCGACTGCGAGTGACCAGAGGTGGAGGAGGAGGGAAGGCCGGCCGAGCGACTCGAAGTACGGCTGGTTGCTGAAGATGAGATGCCAGTTGGTGACGTAGGCGGCCGCGGCAAGGGCGTCCTGGCGCAGACCTGCGACTTCGCTGCGCAGGAACAACAGGGAGAAGAGGAGCGTGACGGCAAGGACGGCGAACAGCTCAGGCAGCAGACGGCGGGCGCGGCGCAGCCAGAAAGCGCGCAAGGCGACGTGGCCGGTTTCGCGCCACTCGGCGAGAAGGAGCGAGGTGATCAGATAGCCGCTGAGGACGAAGAAGACTTCGACGCCAAGGTAGCCGCCGGGCAGCCAGGATGCGTTCGCGTGGTAGACAAGGACGGAGGCAACGGCGATGGCCCGCAGCCCATCGAGCGCGGGAATGTAGCCAACGGTGCGGCCGCGTGCCGTCAAAAAGATCGCTCCCGCGTCGGATTCGCGACTGGTGTCACTCTGCAGTTAACCAGACGCCAACCACCATACATTCGTTCCCTTGATCTTTCGGATCCATCAAAGGATGTAAAAAGTCGCTCGAACAAGAGTCTCTGGGAGCGGATCGGTGGGCCGTTTGGCCGGAAGGTCGTGGCTTAGACGCTGGTGACGCGTTCCCATTCGGCGTCAGTGAAGCAGTCGGGCGGGAGCATCTCGGGGCCGATCATGACGCCGGCGCGAGCGAGGGCGAAGGCAGGGTCGCTCGCCGTCCGGGCGCGGAAGCGCAGCTTGCGGGCGGTTGCTTCTTCGCCGAACTCGGCGTGTACGAACGAATCCAGGGAGGCGGCGAAGCGGAGCCGGCGCATGCGTTCGGTGCGCTCCTCGGCGTATGGCGTGAGAAGTTCCAAGTTCCAAACGTCAGAGCCGAGGAGGGCTTCGCTCACGATGCGGACGTCGCGCAGGGAGATGGAGAGGCCCTGGCCGATGATCGGGTCGTTGTAGCCGGCGGCGTCGCCGATGAGCACGATGCCGGGGGCGATGGGCGAGTCGGTCCAGGTGCTCTGGTTCGGGATCGAGTGGCAGGGGCCGGCGATGGTCGCGCCGGCGAGCGCGCCGCTCTTCGGGACGGTCGTGAGACGGAAGGCGTCGGCGAAACGCTGTTCGGCCCCCTCGCCGGCGAAGCGGCTCTTCTGTTCGACGCTGTAGCTGAGGTAGAGGCGGACCTTCTTTCCGCCCTGGGGGAAGGCGAAGAACTGGACATCGTTCTCGGTGCCCATGGTCTCGACGTCCTGCGGCCAGTCGGCGGCGTTATCGACGAGCATGCCGGCGAAGAAGTGATGGGTGGGATCCTGGTGGAGCTCGATGCCAGCCTGGCGGCGGACGGCGGAGCCGCGGCCGTCGGCGCCGACGACGAGGCGGCAGCGGACTTCCTGGGCCGCGCCGTCCTTCACGTAGGTGACGGTCGGTGACGCGCCGCCGTGGACTTCGACGTCGGTGATGCCTCGGACGGTGACCGCGCCAGCCCCGGCGGCGGCGTCGAAGAGCGCCTGGCAGGCTTGCGGATGGCCGATGGCGAGTGGGCCGGGGACGTTGGGAAGGAACGCGGAGAGGTTGAGCGTCTGCGCCTCGGCTTCGGCGGGGTCGATGCCGTCGCCGTATTCGACGTGGTACGTGAGGTGGTGTTGGCTGGCCGACGCGAGGACGTCGTAGAGGCCGGTGCGGTGCGCCTCGATGACGCCCCATGGGGCGATCCACTCGCCGCGAACCATATCGCGGAAGACGTCGGACTTTTCGAGGAGGAGGACGGTCTTCCCGCCGCGGGCGAGGACGGTGGCGAGGCCGCTCCCGGCGATTCCGCCACCAACGATGACAACGTCGTAGGAGTCAGGCATGGGGCCTCGTTTTGCGCGGATTGGGGGCATGTTACGGGATGGACGGGGTGGGTGGGCTGGCGGCAGTCGGGGGCGCGCGGGACGGTTGCGACGACGGCGGGCGCCTTGCTGCCGCGCGGCGTTAGGACTGGCGGCGTCAGGACTGTGGTGGAGGCCGCTGACGGCGTGGGACGAGGCCACGGGCCGTTTGCTTACGCGCGCGGCTCAATGGTGGTGGGGCGCTGGGGTATCAGTGCTTGCCGTGGACGAGGCTGAGGAACTCGGCGCGAGTGAGGCTGGACTCGCGGAAGCGGCCGCGCATGGCGCTCGTGACCATGCGGCTGCCCGGCTTACGCACGCCGCGCATCGTCATACAGAGGTGCTCGGCCTCGATGACGACGGCGACGCCGTCCGGGTTGAGCGCATCCATGATGGCGTCGGCGATCTGGGTGGTGAGCTGCTCCTGGATCTGGGGGCGGCGGGCGAAGCCTTCGACCACGCGGGCGAGCTTGCTGATGCCAACGACGCGGCCGTCGGGGACGTAGCCGACGTGGGCCTCTCCGTGGAAGGGGAGGAAGTGGTGCTCGCACATGCTGTAGAACGGGATGTTGCGCAGGAGGACCATCTCGTCGTGCGCGACTTCGAAGCCGACCTTGAGGTATTCCGTGGGGTCGATGTGGACGCCCTCGAAGATCTCGGCGTACATGTCGGCGATGCGGCGCGGCGTGTCGAGCAGGCCCTCGCGTGTGGGGTCTTCGCCGATGGCGATGAGCAGTTCGTTGACGGCCGCCTTGATGCGCTCGCGGTCGATGGCGTCTTTGAGAATCAAGCCGAGGCCTTTCGAGCAAAGTCCGTCCAGCGTAGCAGAGGCGGAGCAGCGTCCGCGCGGGCTACGCTTCGGGCTTGCGGTGGACGCTCACGGCATAGCCGCTCGCGCCGCCATCCCAGGGAGCGCAGTCCCACGTCGACCAGCGCTCGGCGAGGTCCATGCCGGCGGCTGCGGCGAGCTCGTCGTAGCGCTCGATCGAGAGGCGCCCGGGCTGGAGCTGAAAGCCGGCGACGAGAAAGCCGCCGGGGCGCAGGTGGCGGGCGAGGTTGGCGACGACGGAGCCTTCGGTGCCCGGCGCGAGGAAGATCATGACGTTGCCGGCGAGTACGGCGAGGTCGAAGACCCGGCCGATGGCGATGGCTGGCGAGGTCGCCGAGGACCCAGTCGGTGGAGGGATCCTTGCGGCGGGCGGTGCCGAGCATCTCCGGATCGATATCGACGCCGACGACCTCGATGCCCCGCCGGGCGAGTTCGCGGCCGACGCGGCCGGTGCCGCAGCCGCCATCGAGCACCGACCGTGGCGCGAATCGCTCGACGAAGTCGGCTTCGCCGTGGACGTTCTCGCCGGCGGCGGCGCGCTGTTCGTATCTGCTGTCGTAGTCGTCGCCGGAGAGCGTCCGCGTTCGGAGCCAGCGATTCGTCGGCGTCGGTCATGGCGAGCGCCACCGTTCGGCGAACGTCAGTTTGGCGAAGCCTATCCATGTGGCTCAGGATACCTTTTCGCGGCTATGGCTTGAGCAGGTATTCGTGGAGGGTGAGGCCGCTGGCCTGGACTTTCGCGGCGACGTCCTTGCCGACCCAACGGACGTGCCAGGGTTCGTAGGCGTAGCCCGTGACCGGCTCCTTGCCGGGCGGGTAGCTGATGATGAAGCCGTAGCGCCAGCAGTTGCTGGCGATCCACTTGCCTTCGGGTGTCTTGTCGAAGCCTTCGAGGCCGTAGCCGTTGCTGGCGCTCGTGAGGTCGGTGGTGGTGCCGAGCTGGTGTTCGCTGTGGCCGGGATGGGCGCTGGTGCGCTCGGCGTAGTCACGTCCGCCGATGGCGACGTTCTGCTGGAAGGTGGCGACCTGCGTGTCGTAACTGCGGTAGCTGCTGAGCGCGTAGATCTGGAAGCCGTCGGTGGCGGCAGCGGCGAGCATCGTTTCGAGGGCGCTCGCGGCAGGGCCGATCATGAGCTGCTGTCCACCGTAGGAGATCGCCTCGGGCAGGGAGACGAGGCCGTTCGGGACGCAGTCGGGCGCGAGCCGGTGGTCCTTGTCGAGCGGGACGAGGATGTCGTTGCAGGCGACCAGGGGTGTGGTGTCGTTGTCCTGGCCGGGCGTGCTCGGGATGGACGTGGGGGTTTCGGTGGCAGGCGGCGGAGTGGTGGGCGATGGGAGGGCTGTCGTGCTGGCCGCGGTTGTGGTGGGCGTGTCGCCGACGGACGTGACCGTGGCCGTGGCGCCGCCGCTATCGTCGTCGCCGCAAGCCGCACCGAGGAGCACGACAAGCGTCAGCGCGAGAAGCGCCGCGGCCGCGCGCCCCGCAAACGAACGACTGTGTGACCAGGCGCTGCTATCCGGTTGCTGCATACGTCTCCCAGCGTGTCTCCCTGCGATGCTAGCCGCCCGGCATGGTGCGATCGATGGTCGACAAGGGAAGGTCAACGGCCGAGAATCCCGGCATGCTAGAGACCGGCGTCTTCTTCCTCCCATCGATCGGCACACGCGCGCAGATGGAGGCCGGGATGGCCGGCCGCGACCCGGCGCTGTACCAGCAAATGCTGGGGGATATCCGCGAGCTGGCGATCGTCGCGGACGACCTGGGTTACGACGCGATCGCGTTCACCGAGCACCACTTCCACATCGAAGGGTTCGAGATCTCGAACAACCCGGTGCTGCTGGACGCGTACGTGGCGGCGGCGACGAAGCGCATCCGCGTCGGGCAGCTGGGCATCGTGCTGCCGGCGAGCAGCCCGCTGCGCGTGGCCGAAGACATCGCGATGCTTGACCACATGAGCGGCGGACGCGCGTTCGCCGGCTTCGCGCGGGGATACCAGAGGCGCTGGGTGGACACGCTTGCGCAGCAGTACCACAACGTGCACGCGGCCCCTTCGAAGGACCGTGACGCGGAGGTCGACCGGGTGAACCGGGCGGCGTTCGAGGAGTTCTTCGAGATCGTGCGGCGGGCGTGGACCGAGGACACGTTCAGCTACAACGGCCAGTTCTGGCAGATTCCGCCGCCGGACGTGCCATGGGACCTGGAGGCGACGGCGCGCATGGGCCGGGGAGTGGAAGGCGGCATCGTGCGGGAGATCGGGGTGGTGCCGAAGCCGCTGCAGCAGCCGCACCCGCCGATCATGCAGCCGTTCAGCTTCAGCGAGCCAACGATCCGCTGGTGCGCCCGGAACTCGGTGCAACCGATCCTGGCGCCGGTCAACGACGAGCTCGAGGCGTTCCTGTTCCGGGTGTACCACGAGGAGGCGAATGCGGCGGGACGGAACCTCGAGCCGGGCGAGGGGATCGGCGTTCTGCGCGACGTGGTGGTGGCCGACACGGACGAGGAGGCGTGGGCGCTCTGGCGGGCATCCGGGTCGTTCGTGGGGGCGGCGTGGTTCGCGCCGTTCGGATTCGGGGCCGCGACGCCGCGGCCGGGCGAAGACCCGCGCGCCGTCACACCGGAGGTGATGCGCGACCGGGGACTGATGTGGGTGGGTAGCCCGGAGACGGTCCGGCGGCTGATTCGCGAGACGATGGAGCGCCTGCCGCTGAAGTACGTGATGGCGTGGCAGTACAACGGCCTCATGCCGCGCGCCGCGATTGCGAAGTCGCTGCGGCTGTATGCCGAAGAGGTTGTGGCGAAGCTCTGAGCGGCTAGTTCGGGGGTTGTTCCCAGGCTCTCAGCCGCTCATCGAAGGCCGCGCGCACGGCGTTGGCTGTGGCGTCGTCGAGGAGGTCTTCGAAGGCCGACAGGCGGAGGACGAGGTAGTCGCGGGCGTTGTCGGCGCTGGTGACATCGTCGCTGTCGGCGGCTTCGAGGAAGAGTGCGGACGCAAAATCGCCCGGCCGCGCAGAGATTGCGCGCCGGGCGGCTTCGTCGTCTTCGATTGTGGTGTCGAGCATGCGCGACAGCTGGATGTGCCGCGCGCTCGGGGCCATGAGGGCTAGCGGGCGGCCTCTTCGCGCGGCGGCTTCACCTTGCTGTAGCAGGCGCTGCAGTAGACGGGGCGCTCACCGCGTGGGACGAAGGGGACCTCGGTCATCTGGCCGCAATCGGCGCAGGATGCGGGGTGCATCTGGCGCGGAGTCTTGCCGCCGAAGCTGGCGAAGTTGCCGTAGCGGACGTAGCCGTCGTTCTGCTCAAGGGTGCTCTGGCTCGCGCGCCGGGCGGAGCGGCACGACTGGCAGCGCGTGGGCTCGTTCATCAAGCCCTTGTTCGCGTAGAACTCCTGCTCGCCGGCGGTAAAGACGAAGTTGGTGCCGCAGTCGCGACACGCGATTTGTTTGTCGGCAAAGGCCAAAGGGAAGGGTCTCCTGTGTTCCGCACCATGCGGGAATCCCTTCTATCGTAGCAGACGGCGGCAAGGAGGCTAGCCGGTGCGGTGACGCCGTTCAGGCGTCGAGGACCTTGAAGAGGTCGGCGCAGCGGCAGGGAGAAGTCCGGCATCGCCACTGACGCGAGGATGGTTGCCGCTTCGGCGTCGCGGTCGCCCTCGAAGAGCTCGGCAGTGCGAGCGGCCGGATCGATCAGCCAGCACGTGTCGACGCCCGCGCGCCGGAAGGCGCGGCACTTGTCGCGCAGGTCTCTTAGCGACTGGCCGGGGGAGCGCACTTCCACGGCGACACTGGGAATGGAGTTGTCGCCGCTGGGGCGACCCGGTGCCCAATAGGCTGTGTCGGGCAGGCGGTAGTTGCGCTCGTCGAGCCGGGTGTGGCCCTCCGGGCCGGCGTCGCCGCCGCGCTCCTGTATGTAGTCGTGAAATGCCCAGTCGAGGACCCGGATGATGCGTCGGTGTGCTGCGTTCACCATGGGCTTCTGTCTCACCACTCCATCGACGAATTCCAGGTAGGGTTTCACCTCGGGGAGCGCCAGGTACTCAGCTTCGCTGATGCGCGCACCGTCGTAGTGCGACGGCCCGTCGCTGTAGTCGATCTGCGGCCGTGGTTTGCGAATGGCCATGTTGTGAGTCTACCAGAGCGGTCCGAAGCTTCCGCCTAGTGGAGAGCGCGGGCATGATGCGCTCCCACATGGAGCCGGAACCGTACTTTCGCCGCGACGTCGAGGGCCGCTTTGTGCCGACCGACATCTGCCGCGGACCGTGGGATCCTGAGACGCTGCACGGGCGCGTCGTCTCGGGACTGATGGCGTACGAGGTCGATCGGACGTGGGGCGCGTCGGAGTTCCACCCGTCGCGATTTACCGTGGACCTCTACCGCGTGCCGCGGTTCGCGCCGGTCGAGGTCTCATCCCACGTCGTCCGCGATGGGAATCGCATAAAAGTGATCGACGCGGAGTTCACCTCCAGCGGCGAGTCGATTGCGCGGGCATCGGCGATTCTCTTGCGGCGGACGGAGCAGCCGGAGGGCAACGTTTGGAGCCCGGCGGACTGGGACGTCCCCCCGCCGGACGCGATCACGCCGCAGGAAGGCGCGATGGCGCGGATGTGGGAGACGCGCACGATCGACCATGGCTTTGGCGCCGTCGCACAGAAGCGGGCATGGCTGCGGGAGACGCGGGCGTTGATCGAGGGAGTGGAGCTCACGCCGTTCGTGCGGGCGGCGTTCGCGGCGGACTTCACGAACCCGTTCGCGAATTCGGGGGATGCCGGGTTGAAGTACGTGAATGCCGACATCACGCTCTATTTGCATCGTCTGCCGGTGGGCGAGTGGCTTGGGTTCGAGGTGACGAGCCACCATTCGGACGCGGGGATCGCGGTGGGCGAGTGCGCGCTCTATGACACGAGTGGGGCGATTGGGCGGAGCCTCGTTACGGGGCTTTCGAACCGGCGACGGGGGGAACGGTAGCGCCAGCGGCTCAGGCGCGCGGGGGAATGATCCAGCCGGTGGTTGCTTCGGACTCGGCCGGGGGTGCCCCGGTGGCCATCCTGCGGAACTCGGAGGCGCTGCACACCGGGCATTCCCGGACCCAGCTGCGCTCGAGATCGGGCACATCCTGGGAAGGTCTCCAGAATGAGTGCAGTTTCCACGGTCCCCACGGGTGTTGGCATGTAATTTCGCTCACTTGCCGCACTGTACGCTGTCATACACAGGCCTGTACGGTGTTCCCGCCGATACGGTGGCTTTGATACGCAGTTGCAAGATGCACGCCGGGGCCGCTCAGGCGACTCCGGCTGCTCTCGTGGCAGGCGGTTCGAACTGTGGGCACTCGCAGACGAGGCAGTTCGCGACATCGACGTGATGCGCAGGGGGGTCACCATCCCAGATGACATGATCGTCGGCGCGGTGGTCACAACGAGAGCAGGCGGTTGCCGGTTCCAGACCAACCGTAGAGAGGATCCTCGCCATCGCCTGCCGGTTCAACGATCGCGGCATGCGCTTCCTCGGCCGAATTTCCGTGCGGGAATTTTATACGGTCCGGGGAGCGGAAGTTTGTACGGTGTCTTACTGAAGGGTGCAGGCCGGATTCAGTCGGCGATGCGCTGAAGGGCGCGATAGCACTCGCAGCTTGCGGCCTCCAGGCCGGCCCGATCGAGGACTTCGATGCCGGCGCGACGGTAGCTAATCAGGCCAGACTTCTGCAGGCGACCGGCCGCGATCGTGACACTTGGCCTGTGTGTGCCGAGCATCTGGGCGAGGAACTCCTGCGTCAGCGAGAACGAATCGCCCACGTTGTCCTGGGTGAGCAGGAGCCACTTTGCAAGCCGCGACTGAATAGGATGGTAGCGGTTGCAGGCGGCCGATTGGGCCATATGGCGCATGAGGGTGGCGGCGTAGCGACGGATGAACTGGTCGAGGGAAGGCAACTCGGCCTGGTGGGCAAGGAAGGCCTTGGCGGAGAGTTGCAGGGCCTCGCCTTTGACCTGTGAGATGGCCCAACTTGACGCGGCGCGCTCGGAGAGTGCGATCTCCACGCCGACGACGCCCTCGTTACCGACGGTGGCGGCCTCAACAGCCGCTCCCTCGGTCAGGGCGACAACGAGCGAGACCATTCCGGAAAGTGGAAAGGTGAGTTCTTCGACATCATCGCCGGCGCGACGGATGTCATCTCCGGGTTGCAGAGCAACGGTGCGCGCCTCGGACATGACGAGATCGCGCTCGCGCTTCGGAAGGGAGTCGATAATGTGGTTGGTGCCAAGGGGATACGTCGACAGGAGCTAAGCCTCGCGGTGCCGGTCGGAAGGCAGGCTTGCTATGCCGTGCACGCAGAACGGTTGAACGCGAACCGTAGCATTTGCGATGACTTGTGTTAGTCCGATGGCGTACAGAGGTTAGGGGCCGGTGAATTAGTCGTGCGTGCAATGCAGATCAGCTATTTGGGCGACGGCTCGAAACAACGGCCGCCGCTAACGGCGGCAGAGCTGCCCGCCCCGCAGCCGGGCGCCGCCGAGATCCGGGTGCGTGTCACGATCTGTGGTGTTTGCCACACCGAACTGGACGAGGCAGAAGGGCGCACGCCGCCGCCGGTGCTGCCGGTCGTGCCGGGCCACCAGGTGGTTGGGGTGGTGGACGCGCTGGGCGAGGGCTGCACGCGTTTTGCGAGAGGTGATCGCGTGGGCGTGGCGTGGATCTTCTCCGCGTGCGGCGTATGCGCCTATTGCCGGCGCGGGCTGGAGAACCTCTGCCCGGAGTTCCGCGCCACCGGGCGGGAAGCGAACGGCGGCTACGCCGAATACATGATCGTGCCGGAGGCGTTCGCGTATGCGATCCCGGCGGCGTTGAGCGACGCGGCCGCGGCGCCGCTGCTGTGCGCGGGCGCGGTGGGGTACCGCTCGCTGCGGCTTACCGGGCTGCAGGACGGACAGTCGCTGGGGCTGACCGGCTTCGGCGCCTCCGCGCATCTCGTGTTGCAGGCGGCGCGCTTCCTGTTCCCGTCATCGCGCGTCTATGTGTTCGCACGGAGCGCGAGCGAACGCGAGTTCGCGCGGGAGCTTGGCGCGGCCTGGGCAGGGGGAACGGAGGAGGCGCCGCCGGAGTTGCTGGACGCCGTCATCGACACGACGCCGGCGTGGCGGCCGGTGGTTGCCGCCCTCGCGGCACTGGCGCCCGGCGGGAGGCTGGTCATCAACGCGATTCGGAAGACGGACGCCGACCGGCCGGCGCTGCTCGATCTCTCGTACCCCGAGCACCTGTGGATGGAGAAGGAGATCAAGAGCGTGGCGAACGTGACGCGGCGCGACGTGGAGGAGTTCCTCGCCCTTGCGGCCCGGATGGGGCTGTCGCCGGAGGTACAGGAGTATCCGCTTGAAGCGGCAAACGAGGCGCTGCTGGAGATCAAGGCGGGCGTCATCCGGGGAGCGAAGGTGCTCCGGATCTGACTGTAGATGGGAGCGGCCTTACCGCCCGTTTCTCCGACCGGCTGGCCATATCGGATACACTGGAAGGACTATGCCGAAACTCGGGTTCATCAATCGCCTTCTTGGCGACTCGAACGATAAAGAAATCAAGCGCCTGTCCCAGACCGTGGCGGAGATCAATGAGCTTGGCGAGGAGATGGCGGCGCTTTCGGACGAGGCACTGGCCGCGAAGTCCGCTGAGTTCAAGGAGCGCCTCGCGGCAGGTGAAACGCTCGACGACATCCTGGTAGAGGCGTTCGCCGTGTCCCGCGAGATGTCGTGGCGGAAAGTGGGCCAGAAGCCGTTCGACGTGCAGATGATCGGCGGGCTCGTCCTGCACGAAGGCAAGATCGCCGAGATGCGCACCGGTGAGGGCAAGACGCTCACGGCCGTGGCGCCGCTCTACCTGAACGCTCTCGAGGGGCTCGGGACCCACCTGATCACGGTGAACGACTACCTCGCCCGGCGCGACGCGGTCTGGTACGGCCCCGTTTACCACGCGCTCGGGCTGAGTATCGGCGTTGTGCAGAACAACTCGATTTCGTACCTCTATGAGCCTGGGCTACAAGCCGGGCGAAGAGGGCAGCACGGGCGGACTCGACGAGCTGCGGCCGTGCTCGCGCCGCGACGTCTATGCGGCCGACATCACCTACGGGACGAACAACGAGTTCGGCTTCGACTACCTGCGCGACAACATGGTCCGCGAGGTCGCTGACAAGTCGCAGCGCGAGCTCCACTACGCGATCATCGACGAGGTCGACAACATCCTCATCGATGAGGCGAGGACGCCGCTCATCATCAGCGGCAACGCCGAGGAGGCGAGCGGGACGTATCTCAAGTTCGCCCACGCGGTGAAGGGCCTCGAAGAGGAACGGGATTACCAGGTCGATCACAAGAACAAGCACGTGGCGCTGACCGAGGACGGCATCACGCGGATCGAGCGCGCGCTGGGCATCGACAACGTGTTTGGGGGGGATTCGCGCCTGGCCCGGCACCTGGAGGCGTCGCTCGACGCGGAGATCCTGAAGCGCATCGACCGCGACTACGTGGTGAAAGACGGCGAGATCATCATCGTCGACGAGTTCACCGGGCCGGCTCATGCCGGGCCGGC
Source organism: uncultured bacterium (assembly GCA_963832795.1). Classification (GTDB taxonomy): domain Bacteria; phylum Chloroflexota; class Dehalococcoidia; order Tepidiformales; family Tepidiformaceae; genus CAWHVJ01. Next base: position 120,380 of record CAWHVJ010000009.1, on the reverse strand, counting down.
GTTGGAGCCACGGCATCCACCAGGCGGTGGAGGCGAAGGAAGGCCTGCAGGTCCAGCGCGAGTCGATCACGTACGCGACGATCACGTTCCAGAACCTGTTCCGGCTGTACGAAAAGCTCTCCGGCATGACCGGTACGGCGGAAACCGAGGCGGAGGAGTTCGGCAAGATCTACGAGCTCGACGTGGTCGTCGTGCCGACGCACAAGCCGATGATCCGCGACGACCAGTCGGACGTGGTCTACATCAACGAGCGCGCCAAGTTCAACGCGGTGGTCGAGGAGATCGAGCGGCTGAACGGCGAGGGCCGCCCGGTCCTGGTGGGCACGACGTCGATCGAGAAGTCCGAGTACCTTTCCGAGCTGCTGAAGCGGAAGGGCATCATGCACGAGGTGCTGAACGCGAAGCAGCACGAGCGTGAAGCGCACATCGTGGAGGATGCGGGCCAGCGCGGCTCGGTGACCATCGCCACGAACATGGCCGGCCGCGGTACCGACATCAAGCTCGGCGACGGCGTGGCGGGCCTCGGCGGGCTGCACGTGGTCGGCACCGAGCGGCACGAGTCGCGGCGCATCGACAACCAGCTTCGCGGACGTGCGGGCCGGCAGGGCGACCCGGGGTCCTCGCGGTTCTACGTGTCGTTCGGCGACGACATCATGAAGCGGTTCGCGCCCGAGTGGGTGCCGGGCATGATGCAGAAGCTCGGGATGACCGAGGACATGCCGCTCGAATCACGGATGGTGACGCGGGCGATCGAACAGGCGCAGACGAAGGTCGAGGGCGCGAACTTCGACATCCGGAAGCGGCTGGTCGAGTTCGACGACGTGATCAACGAGCACCGCATGGTGATCTACGGCGAGCGGCAGCGCATCCTCGCCGGGGTCGACACGCGGGCGAACGTTCTCGACGGGATGCTGTTGAAGGAGCTGGAAGAGCTCGTCGGCAACACTTCGCTGAACAACGCCGAGTCGCTGGAGCTGCTGGCGAACGAACTGCGCGAGATCCTCCAGCCAGAGGACATGCCGACCGTCGATGAGATGGCCGAGCTGGGCGAGGAGCTTTCGGACGAGATCCTCGACCGCGCGGAAGACCGGTACGAGCAGATCGAGGAGATGGTCGGCGAAGAGAACATGCGGAAGGTCGAGCACTGGCTCCTGCTGGAGTCGATCGACCACCACTGGCGCGAGCACCTGACGGCGATCGAGGACCTGCGGCAGAGCATCGGTCTGCAGGCGTATGCGCAGGTCGATCCACTCGTGGCGTTCAAGAAGGAAGGCCACGACATGTTCCAGCAGCTGCTGGAGAACATCCGCCGGCAGGTCGCGCGGAGCATCTTCAAGGTGCGGATCGTGGAGCAGCCGTCGACGCCGCCGCCGCCCACGACGGCGCAGGTGCCCGGTCCGACGTCCACGACCAGCAACAGCGCTGAGCCGGCGGCGAAGCCGGTGCTGGCAGGTTCGACGGCTCCGGTGGCGTCGCAGCTGAACACGAACCGCGGCGAAGGCCCGGCGACGAAGGCGGGGGGCGCCCGCACGGCCACGGCGCCGAAGGTGGGCCGCAACGACCCGTGCTACTGCGGCAGCGGGGTCAAGTACAAGAAGTGCCACGGTGCGTAGTGCGCTGCCTCTCCGGTTCGGGGCGGTGAAGAGCGATCCCTCCCAGGACACTCACCTCTACCAGTGCGTGATCCCACCGGGCTCGCCGGGCGGCTATCCGAGGCTCTCGGCCGGTGGGGGCTGGAAAGCCGCGGGGAGCTAAGCGGAGGGTTTCGCGCTGCGGTCTTCAACTGCGTGTCGTGTGAAGCCGCCGCCGAGGCGAGCGCCCTGCGGCAATGGGCCGATTCCGGCGCCGCCGTGCACCTGCTTCGACTTCGACCACAGCGCCCTGCTGCTCGAACGAATACGTCCGGGCATCGCTCTCCCGGCAGGCGACGACGCTCGCTGCCTGGCAGTTGTGGCGGACGTCCTCGGGTCGCTACATGCGTGCCCGCCCGGTGACTTTCCGTTCGCTCAAGTGCCGGGATAGCAGGGCCGACGTGCAGGCTGCATACTTCGCCGCGCCAGGCTCCGGCCGCCAGGGGGCCGGCCAAGGAGGATCCCATGCCTGCAGTGCCCGTCAACGGCACGTCGATCTTCTACGGCGAAGCGGGAATCGGCTTCACTTTGTTGGCGCTTCATGGCGGACTCGGCGTGGATCACCAGTACATGCTCCGAGCGCTTGGCGACTTCGGAACGACGTTTCACGTCGTGGCGCCCGATCACCGGGGGAACGGACGGTCCGGGCGACCCGAACCTGAGTCGTTCACCATGGCTCAGTTCGGGCGAGATCTCGAGGCAATTCGCCTCGCGATGGGCGGGGAGCAGGTCGTGGTCCTTGGTCACTCGTTTGGCGGGTTCATCGCTCTCCAGTACGCCCTCGACTTCCCCGACAACGTGAGCGGGTTGGTGCTGGTCGACACCGCTGCCGCGTGGGACTACGCAGACGAGATCACGGCCAACATCGTCGCGCGGAATCCCTCGCCCGAGATGGTGGAGGAGCTCCTTCGAGAGACGCGCAGCGATAAGGAATTCGAGGCGAACATGATCGCGACCACGCCGTTCTATTTCCACCGGGACGGCCCCGGTCCTGGAGACCAATTCGAGGGGACGATCTACAGTCACTACGGTTACACGCACGGCAACGTGGCCTCGGCAAGCTACAACGTACGGGAACGACTGGGGGAGATCCAAAGCCCCACGCTCATCGTCTGCGGCCGGGACGATTTCGTCACGCCGGTGCGGCAGTCCGAGCTGTTGCACGAAGGAATCCAGGGCTCGGAGCTAGCGATCCTCGAGAACTCCGGACACTTCCCCTTCTTCGAGGAGCCTGAGGCGTTTCGCGATATCTTGCTATCGTGGTGGGGCCGTCTGGGTTAGCCGCTGAACTGACACGGACCGGCGGGACGCGCACCCGACCGATGAGGGCGCTCCTGCAACTGAAATGCAATCTCAAGCCGCCGCCGGGTGGCGGGATCCGCGGCGGCGGGCCGCTACCTTCGCGAGGGTGGCGCAGTCGAGATCGTGGCCAAGACCGCTAGCGTGGTCGCCTTCCTGGTTGCTGACGTGGGCGACGCTTTCGGCGGCGGTGGCGATTGCGCTTGCCGTGATGGTCATCCCGGGCAGCATCGAGTGGTCGCGACGGCCCGGTAAGGGTCTTGAGGACTTCGGCTCGTTCTGGGCTTCGGGTGATGCGGCGAACCAGGGACTGGATCCGTTCGGGGTCTATCCGCACACGTTCCGGGTGGGGGTGGCGGCGTCGCCGGCACCGAATCTGAATCCACCCATCTCGGTCTACCCGATGCAGCTTGTTGCGCTCATCAGCCCGACGCGTGCCGACCAGATCTGGTATGCGCTTTCCATAGCAGGCTACGTGGCTGCGGTGGCGTTGCTTGCGCGCGCGTACCGGCCGGCGAACCCGTTCCTTCTCCTGTGGCCATTCGTCCTGGGCGGGTTCTGGCACACGCTCGAGCTGGGGCAGATCTACGTGCCACTCCTGCTAGCGACGACAGGCGCGTGGCTGCTGCTCCGCGATCGCGACGACTGGCGGGCGGGCGTCCTGGCGGGCGCGGTCGCGGCGATCAAACCACAGTTCATCATCTGGCCGCTGCTGCTGTTCCTCGCAGGGCGACGCCGCTCCGGAGCGTCTGGTGTGGCGACCGCCGGCGCACTGTCGCTGGTGCCGATCGTGCTCAATGGGACAACGATCTACCACCAGTGGCGCGCTGCCACGCCGCCGATCCTCCCGCCGCAGGTATTCCCGGGCAACAGCTCGCTGCTCTCGATGTTTGGGCGCCTCGACCACGGGTGGTGGGGGATCGCCGCTACCGCGGTGATGCTTGCCGGCTGTTTTGCGTGGACGTGGTGGTCGGAAGCCACCGGCGCTCACGGTGAGCGCGATCGCGATCATCGCGGCGCTTCTCGCGGGCCCGATTTCGTGGCCCGGCTATACGATCCTGCTGCTGCCGATCTTCTTCGCGGTGGGCTGGGAGCGGACGTGGCCCGCCGCGGTGATCCTCGCGTTGCCGTACTGGCGGGTGTTCGAGATTATCAACCGCGGCGGGGAGTACTGGAACTTCGTCGGCGGCTCGGTGTACGGGTTCGGGATCATTGCGCTGGCCGTGCTGCTGCTCGCCTTTTCGAGACGTCCTGCGCTCCGCGGGGAACGCGAGAGCGCGTCCAGGGAGGTCACAGCAGTTGCCGTCTAGACCGTGTCGCGCTCCGGTCCCATCAGCGTCACGCCGCCGTCGACCACGAGCACCTGCCCGGTGACATAGCGCGCCTCGTCGGACAGGAGGAAGCGGACGGCGTGGCCGACATCCCAGCCGCTGCCTTCGACCTTCAGGAGGGAGGCGTTCTTGCGCGCCTCGCGCGCACGGTCGCTCATCCCGCCGGCGGACACCATTGGAGTGAAGACCGGTCCGGGTGCGACGCAGTTCACGCGGATGCCATCGCGGCCATGGTCGACGGCCATCGCCTGCGTCAGGGAGATGACGGCGCCCTTGGAGACGGAGTATGCCGTCAGGCCTCGTGGCCGGAGCGCGGAAATCGAGGCGACGTTGACAATGGCGCCCCCTCCGGCGGAGGCGATCATGGCGGGGATGGCATAGCGCGACACGAGGAACATCGACTCGACGTTGACCTGCATGACGCGTCGCCAGACCTCGGGCCGCTCATCGACGACGCTCCCTCGGCTGCCGATGCCGACGTTGTTGTCGAGCAGGTCGAGGCGGCCGAAGCGCGCGACGGCGGCTTCGACGAGCGCGCGGCACTCGTCCTCTTCGACGACATTGGCGGCGAACGCGGCCGCCTTGCCGCCCTCGGCGGCGATCATCTCGACGGTGCGTTCGGCCAGCTCGAGCTTGCGGTCGACGACGAAGACGCTGGCGCCAGCGCGGGCAAGGAGAATCGCGGCCGCCCGGCCGTTGCCGATGCCGTCGCCGGCGGCGCCGCCACCGGTGACGATGGCGGCTTTGCCCTCGAGGCCGCGCGAATCGTGTTGGTCAGGCATCGTTCTTCCTCCATGGCTCGTCGAAGCGCTCGCGGTAGGTCACGTCGGCCACGGGTCGGCGGCGATTCCGGCCGTAGCGACGGTCGGGCCAGCCCATGGGGATGATGGCGTGGACCGCCATCGTCTCGGGCAGTCCGAGCAGCGGACGTAGTTCGGCTTCGCGACTCTTCCAGCGCGTGGTGAGGACGGTGCCCAGCCCGAGAGCGTGGGCCGCGAGCAGGAGGTTCTGGACGGCGGGGTAGATCGAGGCGCCGAGCGCGGCGACGCCGGACTCGGTTTGGCCGAACGCGTATTCGGAGCAGACAACGATCAGCGCCGGCACTTCGGCCCATGGGGTTCGGTCCGGGGCGCCCGGCGCCGTACAACTGGGAGCCGAGCTCATCGAAGATTGCGCCGAGCCGGCCGCTTCGTCTCGGGCTCCCGCACGACGATGAAGCGCCATGGCTGCACGTTTCGTGCGCTCGGGGCGCGCGTGGCGGCTGCGAGCACTCGTTCGATGGTCGCGTCGTCGACGGGACGGCCGTCGAAGCGCCGTACGGCGCGCTGCGTTGCCAGCAGTTGTTCGAGCTCAGCGAAGTCCATGGCCGGGATTCTACGCCGCACCGGCGGGCAGACGTGGCGGCCAGAGAAAACGCCCGGTGCGTGAGGCACCGGGCGTTTGTCGGGTTGTTTGCCGTGGCGACCTACGGGGTGACGGTCAGGGTTGCGAGACCGCGGAAGCCGGGGACGGTCTTCCAGACGTACTCCTGCGGCTCCATGCGGAGCGTCGGGAAGCGCTCGAGCAATGTACGGACGCCGATCTGGGCTTCGAGGCGGGCGAGCGGCGCCCCGAGGCAGTAGCGGCGTCCGCCGCCGAAGGCGACGTGGTCGATGTCTTCGCGGGTGACGTCGAACTTGTGCGGGTCCTTGTGGAGGCGGGGGTCGTAGTTGGCGGCGCCGAGGGCGACGGTCACGGACTCGCCTTTGTGCATCGGGCAGCCCGCGATCTCGCGGTCATCGACCGTGATTCGCCCGGAGAAGGTGACGGGGCCTTCGAAGCGCAGCATCTCTTCGACGGCGTTGACGATGAGAGAGGGGTCGTCCCGGAGGAGCTGTACCTGGTCGGGATGCTCGAGCAGGTTCTTCATGCCGTTGCCGAGGAGGTCGGTGGTCGTGATGTTCCCGGCGCCGAGCAGGAGCCCGATCATGGCGACGACTTCGTCGTCGTTGAAGAAGCTGCCGGCCTCTTCGGCGGCGAGGAGCGCTGAGATGAGGTCGTCGCGGGGTTCCGCGCGGCGATCTGCGACGGCACTGCGCAGGTACACCTCGAGCTCAGCGGAGGCGATTTCGGCCTTCTTCTTGACCTCTTCCGAGGCGAAGGGGTCGAAGCCGGCGGCGACGCCGTCGTCGGTCCAGCGCTTGAAGTCGGCCTGGTCCTTCGGGTCCACGCCGAGCATTTCGGCAATGACGATCGTCGGGTAGGGCTGGCAGAAGGCGGTCATCAGGTCGAACGGTTGCGTCGCGGTCGACCTGGTCGAGCAGCTCGTTCGCGATCTCCTCGATGCGCGGGCGCATGCGTTCGATGGCGCGAGGTGTGAAGGCCTTCGTGACGAGCGCACGCAGGCGCGTGTGGTCGGGCGGATCGAGGAAGAGCATGCTCAGCTGCATCTCTTCGCCGTCGGGGCCGCGCTCGCGGAACATCTGGTTGAACGTGCCCTCGGCAGCCTTGCGGGGGTCCACGGCGAGGTCGCGGTCATTGAGGATCGCGTAGACGTCGTCGAAGCGGCCGACGATATGGCGGCCAAGGGCGGGGTCGTGGACGACGCGGTCGGCCTCACGAACCTGGTCGAGGAGCGTGAAGGGGTCCTTCTGGTACTCGGGATTGAGGGGGGACAGGGCGATGCCGGTGGGGACGTTGGCGGCTGGTTCGGTGGTCAATGCAGCGACCTCGCGATCTCGTGGGGGTTCGGGTATTGTAGGGAATCCGAACGCGATTCGGAAGTGCGAGGTGTGGGGGAGTTGTGTGAGGTGGGTCACAGAGGCGAACCGCTACTCAACGCCGGCGTTCGAAGTCGGCACGGGTGATGCCGGCCTGCCTGAGGATGGCCGCGAACGTGCCATCGGGGATGTCGCGGCTCGGATGCTTCACGATGACCGTATATGTGCTCTCGCCGGACCGGAGCCGGAGCTTGACGTGGCTGCCGCGCTGGCTAACGGTCTCGAAGCCGAGGAGTCCAAGGACTCTGAGTATCTCCCGACTGGAGTAGGGCACTCAGACGACCAGGCGTTCGACTCGGGCGTCCTCGGCCTCACGGATCTCCGTCGCGGTGTCGTCCTCGAAGTAGAGCTCGAGCGCTTCGCGGATGGCGGCGCGTGCCTCATCAGGTGTGTCACCGAACGAAGACACGTCAACGTTCAGCGCGTTCGCGACCCAGTGCTGGCCTTCGCGGTAGATCACGACATCGATCGTGTGCACGGGAGCATTGTAACCCGACTTACCACCAGAGGACGTCGTCGAGGGGGTCTTCGTGGGCTTCGAAGGCGGGGTCTTCGTCGCCGTCGTGGGCGGTCCAGAGTTCGGTGCCGAGGTACTTCCAGCCGCCGTCGGCGAAGATCATGACGATGTTGCCGCGGCGGATGCGGGCAGCGGCGCGGACAGCCGCGTGGAGCACGGCGCCGCTGCTGATGCCGCCGAAGATGCCCTCGGCGAGCATTGCGCGGCGGGCGTGGGAGAAGGCGTGGCGGTTGCCCACGATGATCTTCCCGTCGAGCACGGCCTCGTCGAGGACGGGAGGGATGAAGCCGTCCTCGAGCGATTTCAGGCCCTGCACGTGGACGCCGAGGCGCGGTTCAACGCCGAGCACATGGCAGGCGGGGTTTGCTTCCTTCAGGCGGCGGCCGACGCCGGTGATGGTGCCGCCCGTGCCAAGGCCGGCCACGACGACGTCGACGTTGGGGACGTCGGCGAGGATTTCGGCGGCGGTGCCCTCGTAGTGGGCGGCGACGTTCTCCGGGCTGTCGAATTGTCCCAGGTAGAAGGCGCCCGTCTCCTCCGCGATGACCTTCGCGACCTCGCGGGCTGTCTTGATGCCGGCCTGGCGTGGGACGCGGCGGATACGCGCGCCATAGACGTGGAGCAGCTCGCCGATCTCCGGGTAGACGCTGTCCGGGACGCAAACGTCCACGGGGTGGCCGAGGAGGCGGCCGTAGAGCGCCAGCGCGACGCCGGTGTTGCCGGTCGACGCCTCGACGATGCGCTGTCCGGGTTCGAGCGCGCCGGTCTTTTTGGCGTGCTGGAGGATGCGAAGGACGATCCGGTCCTTGATGCTGCCGCTCGGGTTCTGCGCTTCGAGCTTGGCGAACAGGCGCACGCCGGGCTCAGGCGAGAGGGAGCGCAGCTCGACCAGCGGTGTGTTGCCGACCAGGCCCATCACGGAGGGAAAGACGTCCACGAAGTGAAGTGTACGCGTGTAAGAATCGGGCCGGTGGGTTGTCTGAATGGCAGGCACAGCAGGTGCCGGGAGAGTTGCCATGAAGCTCGAACCTTCGACCACCGCCTCTTCGCGAACGCACAGGCGGGTCATCCTGGGAGTACTGCTTGCCACCCTGTTCGGGGCGACGGCGGCCGGCACGATGATCGTGGCGAATGCCGCCGGCATCGGTGGGCACGACAGCAATGACGCTCCCGAAGGCAGCGGTTTCGAGGACCAGCCGACCGTCACCACGACCTTCCCGCCGATCGAGACGCCCACGACGCAGCCCAACGTGGACGCGCCGACGCAAACACCGTCGAGTGACGCCGCCCGGCTGGCCGCGACGAACGCCGCGCGCAGCTTCTTCCACGCGACCATGGACCCCGACATCTGCGGCAAGGAGGCGCCGCGCGTGCAGGACTGCCTCTACCACGGCCCGTCCGACGCCGATTCGCCAGACCGGGGCGTGGCCTCCTTCGGGCTGGGCTATGCGCAGGGCGAGGGCGCGCAGGTCGTGTTCGGGCGAGACGGCGCGGGCGCCTGGCAGTTCTGGTTCGGCACGCAGCAGGGGACGTACCACGCTCTCCAGTTGCCGGCGGAGATGCGGATCTGCGCCGATGGCCAGGGCGCCAATGTCCGCCAGCGGCCCGACATCGCATCGCCGAGCATGGGCGTGCTCAAGGACAACGTGGTCGTGACGGCGGAACAGTTCGTGCTGACCCAGGCCGCGCACATCGGCGACGGACCGAACGGCAATGGCTGGTACGAGGTGACGGGCGAGGTCAGCGGGTTCATCCGCGCGGACCTGGTGTCGGTGACTTCGTTACCCGATTGCTCGCTGCGAAACGCGATCGAGGCCACGCCCTACGGCGTCAACTAGTTAGCACCGTCCCCAGAGATGACTGTCAGGGGGCCCGCGTCGTGCGGGCCTCCTTGCTGTTGGTCAGGGTGCGCAGCGGTAGTTCGCGCGGTCGAACGGACGGCGAGCCGGCCGCGAGGGCGTCGAGGTCGGGCTGGACTTCATCCTGCGACAGGGCAAAGCCCTTGTTCGAATCGCTCAACGAACGCGAGAAGACGACGCCGATGACGGCGCCGCTGGTGTCGACGAAGGGTCCGCCGGAGTTACCGGGCAAGACGCGGCCCTCCACGACCCAGACGTCGCGAGTGACGCGCGCGTCGTCGTAGATGTCGCTGCCGTTGGCGGTGATTTCGCCATCGGCGACGGCGGGCGCGACCTGCTCGTTGCCACCGCCGGGATAGCCGATGACGGCGCCCGTTGTGCCGCGCTTCGGATTGCTGGCGAAGGCCAGCGGGTCCGCGCCGAGGCCATCGACGCGGAGGACGGCGACGTCACGGTCGGGATCGAACAGGATGACTTCTGCGGCGTGGAGGCGGCCATCGACGGTGCGGACGCCTGTCTGACGGGTGCCGGCGACGACGTGTGCGTTCGTGAGGATCTCGTCGGCAGAGATCGGGAAGCCGCTTCCGTAGAGGATGCCGCCGCAGCCGCGGCTTTCGATCTTGGAGACTCTGTCGGCGGCAGTGCGCACACCGGGAGTAGCAGCGGCCGACGGATCGATTCCAATTGAGCCCGGGAGGGAGGGTTCGAGGCCCCCGAAGACGTTCGGCCCGATATTCGTGGCGATGGCGCGCTCGAGGTTGGTGATGAAGGCGGGTGGCGACGGCCAGAAGGAATCGAGGCGGCGGACGAGCGTCGATTGCTGGACGAGCTGGGCTGTTGTGGTGTTGGGGCCGCGGTCGAGCACGGTGGCGACGGTGTATGCGGCGAAGAGGATGACGACCACGGAGAGCGCTGCGCCGAGGAGGGCATCGAGCAGGCCGGTGAGGCGGGTCGACGCCATCAGCTCCCGCAAGGGTGTGCCGACGAGCACGCCGAAGGCGTAGCCGACCGCGACGAGACCAAGCACGAGCAGGGCCGCCACGAGAAAGCCAGTCGAGGTGCGATCGAGCTCAAAGTGTGTGACGAGGGCGGCGGCGATGATCGCGCCGGCAAACAGGCCGGTGACGGCGCCGGCGTACTTGCCGAAGGTCACGAAGACGCCGTTCACCGCGCCGTCGAGCAGTGCGAGGAGGACGAGCGCGATGATGACGACGTCGACGATGTTCATGCGCAGGGCGCCGCGAACGCGGCTACGTGCGTCTCACGCTAGCGAGATGCAATCCAACGAACCATCGCCGCGGCTCGTGTTGGTCGTGCAGGGGTATTGCGGAGCGTCAGCCCGGTGGTGAGTAGGCGATGAAGTCGGGCCCGGCAGAATCGCCCTCATAGTCGACGGTTCCGCCCGGGTAGAGCTGCTGCAACGCCGGCAAGTACTCCCTGTACGTCCCCTCGAGGATGAAGAGCGGCCGCCCCTTCGATAGATCTACGCCGAGATCAACGCGGCGGCCGAACTCCAGCGAGCGGTCTTCGCCCTGCGCTTCCGGAGCGACGAACTGTCGCGGTTCGTAGTTGAAGGACCAGCGGTTGGAGAGGTAGTAGACGTAGCGGCCCTCGTCGTGCGCGTGGATGTAGTTCACGCTTTCGGTGAAGTCGGTGACGAAGACCCACTCCTGGGCCGGAGAATCGCGGAAGGACCAGAAGTAGTTGTAGACGTTCTGGCCGCCGATAAAGAGGGAGAGGCCGGCCATGAGGCCGCCGGCGACGGACACGGCGGTCGCCTCGTCGCGGCCAAGACGTGGGGCCAGCGCGCGAGCCAGCTTCACGAGTTCCACGGCGCCGATGCCGCAGAACATCGCCAGGAACGGCGCGATCATGAACGTGCGCCGCATGGTCCCGTCGACGGTGAGCGCGGAGCCGAGCGGCATGAGCAGCACGGTCACGACGCCCAGCGCCACGAGGGGTGTGCGTCGTTTCCAGAGCGCGAGTACGACGCCCGCGGCACCGAGGAGCAGCATCGCCAGCGGCACGACCGGTGTGATGCCCGTCGCATCGACGCCGTCCAGTTCGGGGTGGAAGGTCAGCCGGTCCCAGAAATCCACGTAGCGGCCGGCGACGAAGTGGGCCTGATCGAAGGGTCCATCGAGCGCTTTCCATTCGGCGGTCGCCGTGATCTTGTCGCGGTTGATGTGGTCGAAGTAGTGGTTCGATTCGTCTGCGACGTACGAGACCATGGGGATGGCGACGATGAGCGCCGCGCCCGCGAAGGTCGCGAGCGCGCGAGCGTTCTCGACGAGCTGTCCGCGTCCGCGGACGACGACGAGGCCGGCGAGAAAGATGCCGATGGCGGCGAGCATCAGCGGCTCGGCGTTGTAGACGTAGACGCCGGCGGCGGTGAGCGCGCCGGCTATGGCCCACCAACGCCATGAGCCGCTGCGAACGGCTTCCATCAGCGCGCCGACGGCGAGGAGGGTGAAGAAGGGCCAGCTTTCGAGCGGGAAGCCGATCCGGGCGAAGTGGATGTGCCAGCCCATGACCGCGAGGAAGAAGGCGGCGGCGATGCCGATTTCGCGGCCAAGGGAGCGACGCACGACTGCGTAGAGCAAGGGCACGGTGAGCGCGCCGAGGATGGCGGGCACGAGCCGGACGGCAAGGAGCGTGTGTCCCAGCAGCCAGACGGGGATGGCGAAGAGGTAGAGGGGTCCGGCCGGCTGGCCAGCTGCGGGACGCGAGTACACGCCGATGCCGCCGTGATCGAGGATGTGTTGTGCTTGGAGGCCGGCGACGGCCTCATCGCCGTGCATGCCGTTGGGCAGGCTCGCCAGGTCGATAGTGCGGAGGACGAAGCCGAGGAGCGCGATGGCAACGACCGCGGCTATTTCGAGCTGGACGGCGAGCGGGAGATTGGCGAGGGCCGCGAGGGTCCGGTTCAGCCAGGATGCGGGCCGCGGAATGCCGCGTGCAGGAGGCGCCTCACCGGTGCTCCCGGCGGGGGCACCTGCCATGGCGCGGATGATACCGGGTTCAGGTCGCGGCGGCGTGGGTGGCTTCGCCCCAGGAGAAGAGGGCGGCCGAGACGTAGACAGCGTGGTCGGGCTGGTGGTCGCGGAAGAGCTCGGCGAGGTAGCGGTGGAGCCCGTCGGTGTTCCAGAGTGCGGTTGGCTCGAGCCTGCGCCAGCGGGCGACCGGCTCGGGGCCACCTGCCGGCGCGGAGAGCCGGACGGTGAGGTCGAACTGGGCGATGCCCCAGGGCCGGCGGCAGCCAGCGAGGGTCTCGCGGCACCACGCCATCAGGGTCTCGATGGCCGCGTCGGGGGGAAGCTGCCATTCGCCGGCGAAGCAGCCAAGTCCGGTGCGTCGGGCCTTTGCGAGACGCTCCGCGAGACGCCGCCTGCGCCACGTTTGTTTCCAGGAAGACAAGAGAATCGCAATGCTCTCCTGGCAGGTTGTTACCAGATAGTAGCATCGCGATTCTCAGCCCCGAAGAGAGAACGGTTAGGGGGCGGTTCAGGCTTTACGCAGTCCCGGGCCGGCGCTCCTCAGCGGTCGAGGCCGGCATACCGGTGCGGGACGCAGGGGCCATCCGCTGCTCGACCATGGCGACGATCACGTCGGTATCTTCGGCCACCTGGTGGTGGCGGACCGTGTGGAGGGTCACGGTGAGGACGGACGCGCCGATGCTGGCGACGCTCCAGATGAAGCCGTCCTGGGGCGTGTTGCCGTTATTGAAGACGTCGAAGCCCACGAGGATACCGAGCACGCCACCGGCGATAGCGGCGAGCGCCATGAGGTACGCGAGCGAGTGCTCGAACATCATGAGGGCCATGTCCTGGTCGCTGGCACTGGTGCGGCGATGATGGCCGCTGGTGTGAAGCGCCAACGCCAGGATGGATGCGGAAATGGCAGGGATGAGCCAGATCATCCCGTCGGTCTGCGTGTCCACGCCGGCGCCGATCGTCCCGATCAGCCCGAACCCGCGCAGCACGCCAACGACGCCGAGGCCGATCGCAACGAGCGCGACGAGCCATGCGAGCCAGTGCTCAGCCTGATAGAGCGCGTACGAACCGCGCTCGGTGTCGGTCGCCCACTGGCTGGTGGACGCCATATGTTCTTGAGACGACATGGATATGTCCTCCTTTCGTTGTTGTTGTTTTTACGATAGGCACGGTGACAGTCTGTACGCGCAACAGAGCGCCCTCAGAGGTTTCGGTCGTGTACCGGGAATTTACGCCAGCGTCCCTATCAGGGTGTTTCCCGATTGGTCGGCGCTCGGAACCCGCACACCATAAAGTCGTGAACGGACCGCAGGACCAACTGACAGTGGTTTGCGCGTGGTGCCGCGCGACGCTCCGGAGCGGCGGCGCTGAGGTTTCGCACGGCATCTGCCCGACCTGTTCGCGGCGCGTGGAGTCGCGTTTCCTCGGGTCGTGGCTGGCGCCGAAGCGGAAGGCGCGCCGCCCGCGAAGGACACATCCGAGCCTGCCGTTGCCCGGGTTCGGCGTGGCGGAGGTGCAGTCGGCGCCGGGTTTTGCTCAGCTGTGATTCTCTCGATAGCAACGGAGTCGCCTGCGACAAGCCATTGAGCGATGTGCGCGGTACCCTCTAGAGCCATGAGAGATTGGGCCGGAGAGCCGGCGTGAGCAGCGACGAAGCAGTTGGGGGCCGCGAACAGACGCTGATCCTGGGCCGTTTTTCGCCTCGCTTCGTGTTGGCGGCGATCGTGGTCGTGGTGCTTTCGGCCATGGTTGGCGTTGGGCTTTCGCGGTACGAGCGTTCGGTTCCGCAACTCGCCCCGGCGACGACGCTTCCCGCGCTGTTCAATGCCAGTGCTTCGCCGGGCGATTTTCCCTGGCCGCAGGCGGGCCAGGCGGCGATCTCGGTAGACGGCTTCGACGGCGTGTTCACGCACGGCACGGAAGCCGGCCCGCAGCCCATCGCCAGCACGACGAAGGTCATGACCGCGCTCCTGATCCTCAAGCATCATCCCCTCCAGCCCGGCGACGCCGGACCGGAGATCACGATCACCTCAGACGACGTGCGGCACTACAACGAAGCGATCGCAGAGGATCAATCGACCGTGGGTGTTGTTACCGGCGAGAAGCTCACGGAGTACCAGCTGCTGGAAGGGATGTTGATCGCCTCGGCGAATAACTTCGCGAACATCCTGGCGGACTGGGATGCCGGATCGCTCGATGCGTTCGTGCAGTCGATGAACGCGGAGGCGAGCCGCCTGGGCATGATCCGCTCGAACTTCTCTGATGCCTCGGGCTTCTCGCCCGGGACGACCTCGACTCCGGAAGACCTGATGCTGCTGGCGCGGGCGGGCATGGCATTCCCCGTCTTCGCGGAGATCGTCGGCAAGAAGAGCGCGGAACTGCCGGTCGTCGGGACGATCCAGAGCACGAACGCTCTGCTCGGCGAGAGCGGCATCATCGGGATCAAGACGGGCGAAACCGATGAGGCGGGCGACTGTCTCGTCTTCGCCGCGGACGTGCTCGTGAACGGGAACGCGCGGCGTGTCTACGGCGTCGTGCTCGGGCAGCCAGACCGCCCAACCGCCTTCGCCAGCGCTCGGGCGTTGATCGAGTCCGTGCCGGCGCACCTCACGTCCGTTCGCATCATCTCCAAGGGCGAGGCTGCCGGGGTGTACTCGGCGCCGTGGGCGGGCAATTTCGAGGCAGTCGCGGCGAACGACCTGGAGATCCCCGCGTGGGCAGGCAGCACCATTCCTGCGACCGTCGCGCTGGACACGCTGAAGGCTCCCATCGCTGCGGGCACCAAGGTTGGCACGTTGACCGTGAACTCGGGCGGCCGGGATGTCAGCGTCGACCTGGTGGCAAGCGCGGATGTGGGTGCCCCGGGCACGTGGTGGAAGCTGACGCGGTAGGGGTCAGACGGACGCGGCCTGGCCCCTGGTTCGCGATCTCCGGCCGCGAATGAGGCGGCGCGGAACCTGCCAGGCGCTCGAGAGGCCGAGCATCTCCTGCATGAATACCGGCGCCCCAAGAGCGCGCTGGAAGGGCGAGCGGCCGCGCGAGAGGCGCAAGTAGCGCGTGCCGTACCGTGCGACCTGCCACGCCGTTGTGGGCGGGGCCGCCTGGGCACGAAAGTCCCAGCGCTCGATGCGCGACACCGGCACAGCCGCCAGGCGGTCGAGGACGGCAGGCGGAATCACGGCGTCGAACCGCTCGTGGAGGTAGCTGAGCGCGGCGTGCAACCCGAGCGTGAGCCGCAGCCTGGTGGCCTGTTCCACGAGCCGGTCCCAGTCGATGTCCGCGCTGTGGCGGGAGATCACCAGGAACGCGTCGGCCACCCAGCGGATTGGCGGGACCGGATCCCAGCGGGCGCCGTGCGCGAGGACGTGGAGCAGCATGTCGGTTGGGCATAGGGTGCGCGTGGGGACGCCGTCCAGTTCCATCCCGCGCGAGGCCTCCCAGAACGGCTCGTCGGCGTCGCGAAAGTTGCCTTCTTCCAGCGCATGCCAGTGCAGGTCGAGGCCGGCGTCGGGCGTGTGCAGGCCCACGGCGTGGAATGTGTGGAGCACGCGGTCGAAGCGTCCATCGGGGTGGGAGCGGCAGGTCCAGCCGTCGTCGACGAGCAACTGCAGGGCCCGCCTCGCGTGGCGCGGGTGGACCAGCACGTCGATGTCGCCCATGGGCCGTGCGCCGAGCTCGCCGTAGGTGAGGAGCGCGAGCGGTGCCCCCTTGAGGAGCATGGTCTGGATGCCAGCGGCGTTGAAGGCGCGGAGGACAGGGGCGACGCGGTGGACGACCACCTGGTTGCGGAGCCATGTCTGGCGGTAGACGCCACGGAGGCGGGCAAGGTCGTCCGCTTCCACTCCGGCGCGCTCGAGATTCCGACAGACCAGGGGAAGCAGGCGAAATGAGCCGTCGTCGATCTTGTCGTTGAGATCGACGACCGCTCGCCATGCGGACCACGCTTCGCCGGCGGCAGGCCCCGGGAGCAGCGCCGCCCGCAGCAGCAGTTCCTGCTCGGCGGATGGCCGCGATCGGCCGTCGGGACGGGCGGCGGCCGTCACGCGGATCCGCCCGCTGCGCGCCGCCGGGCCAACGCCGCACGGAGGACTGACGGGACATCCTGGTTCGCGCTGCCGCTCGTGCGCGCGGTATTGCTGTCATGCAGCCGCCGGAGCAGGACGACATCGTCGAGCACGCGCGTGACGAGGCCCAGTTCCGTGGCGCGCGCGTACCAGTCGATGAACTCGCCGGCGCGAACGTCGGTGCGGAACGGTCCGACTCGGTGGAACGTCTCACGGCGCATCAGCATGGCGCCGGCGAGGAAGCCTTTCGCCAGCTCGCCCACGCGCAGCCGCTCGCCGTCGCTGCGGTCGCGAAACTGCTCGACCATGCCCGTCACGAGATCTGGCGGGTCAGGCCCACGCAAGACGTTGAGCTGGAGCGCGAGCCGGCCGGGTGTCCAGAGGTCGTCGGCATCGAGGAAGGCGAGGAACTCGCCGGTGGCGCGAGCGGCGCCGGTGTTGCGGGCGGCGCCGATGCCGGCGTGCGGCTGTTGTAGGGCGATCACGCGCTCCCCGAAGGTGGCTACCACCTCGCGGCTGGCGTCGGTCGAGCCGTCATCCACAACGATGATTTCCACGGGCTGGTTCGCCTGCTGAAGCACGCTCCCGATCGCCTCACGGACGAATCGCTCGGTGTTGAACACGGGAATGACGACGGAGACTTCGGTCACGACCGAGACCCGCCGTGCTCCCGGCGACGGGAGACCAATTCGCGCAGCGAGTCCAGCGTCTGCCGATTTGTCTCCGCGAAGTGGCCGGAGATGTTCGTATCGTGAACGCGCTTCCTCACGAGGCACTCATCCAACGCGACGATTTCCGCCCCGGCAAGACGCAGCATTGAGTACCAGTCGATGTCCTCCGCTACCTGCAGGTCCTCCCTGAAGCAGCCGTATTTCCGGAAGACATCGCGCCTGATAAGCCATGTGCTGGGGCACGTTTTCGGCTGGGGGATTCCCTCCGTTGCTGGATCGAACGCCGCTGGCGCCGCCACGCCGGGGTGCAGGAAGTAGCGGAAGTGGGCCGTACAGAGTTCGGCCGTTGGCGCTGCCCGCATGGCGGTCAACTGACGTGCGAGCTTGTCGGCCTCCCACACGTCGTCGGCGTCGAGGAGAGCGATGAACTCGCCGCTGGCGCGGGCGATGGCGGCGTTGCGCGCCGCTGAGACGCCTCGCCGGACATCGTGGCGGATAACGACGGCGCCGAGCGACTCGGCGAGATCGCCAGTGCCGTCATCGGAGCCGTCGTCCACAACAAGTGTCTCAAGGGGCGCCACGCTTTGAGCGCCGACGCTGTCGAGCGCCTCGGCCAGGAACCGCGCCGCGTTGTATGCGGGGATGACGACACTGACCGGACCGGTCATGTCGTCAGCAGTCCGCGAATGAGATCGACCACCCTGTCCATGTCGTGGCCGAGGTGGAGCCGGTAGGCAGGGATCGAACGTGCGAGCCGCGCGAGGTCGGAGAGTGCTGCGGCGTCGGCGTTGGTGAGCTGAAGCAGGGTGGTTGGGGCGATCGCCGCCAACGCCGCGCCGGCGCTCACGGGCGCAAGCCGGGAGGGACCGGTGTCCGCGACCCTGGGGAGAAGGATTGCTGCAATCTTCATTGACGAGACGATCCGCCCTCTGCCAGCCGGCTTCGGGAAATAGACAAGCTTGTCGGTCGAGTCGCCTTCGTTCAAAGCCCGTCCACTGAGCCACGGAACACGGCTGAGATTCTCGGGATGGAGCTTCGCCGAGCGGTAGAGGGCGAAGACTGAAGTCGAGGCCGGGTCGACGATGCAGTAGTCGTCCCCCGCATAGTCCATGCCTGCTGCGAAGCAGGTTAGGGCAGTGGTGGACTTCCCCGAGCCGCCGGCGCCGACGAGCAGCACGGCGCGCCCGCCGATGCCCACTGCTGCACCATGCACGTAGCGGCGTCCATGCCGGCCACCCACGTGCTGAAGATTCCGCGGAAGGGCGCCGCCTGCTCCCATGGAGGGACGCGACTTGCGTCTGGCACCCAGTAGTGCCCGATTCGGGCGTGGACGTCCAGGATACTGACGCCCGAATCGGGGCGCCGATACGCGGCCAAGAGCTGAGCGCGCGGTACCGCCGCGGGGCTCCCGGCCTCGACGAGTGCCTGGATTGTCTCCGCGTCGAACGTGACCGGTTCCCCGGTCGATGCGCTGTCAAAAGCACGCACCACCAGGCCCGCCGCCTCGCCGGCGCATTCCAGATGCTCGAGGCCGCGACCGAGGGACTCGGCGAGCGCCCCCACGAATTCGACTCGGATCACGAGCCCACTGACCGAGTACGTCTTCGCGACGATTGCTTGCGTGGCCGCGGCGCGTTCAAACGCGGTCCTCAGGGTGTCGGCGGCAACCGCCAGACGATCGGCCACCGCTGGCTGGCCGGACGAGGTCACGCGGGACGGGCGCCGGCGGCAGGGACGTTCGGCCAGCCTTCCGCGGCGTCCACATCGTGGACGGGGTCGAGGGCAAGGAGTTCCTGCATGTCGGTGTACTTTTCCAGCGCGGGCTGCGTCCAGGCGCCGCCGCGGAGGGTGGGCGCGTCGTCGCGGGCGAGGTCTTCGCGGTGGACGACGAGCGCATCGGCGAGGAGCTGTTCGAGCAGTGCGTCGACGCCGGCGCCGGCCGTTTCGGGACCCACGCCGTACGCGGGGGCGAGGGCGGAGGCGGCTTCCTCCGCTGTGGCGCCGGCGAGGAGCAGGGTCCAGATCTCCTCGGCGGGCCCGCGCAGGCTGTAGTAGCAGCCCGATTCGAGGTTAACGACGAGCGCCTCGCCGTCGATGGATTCCGTGATGACCGCCGGGCTGTTCAGCCGCAGGCGTTGAGCGTCCGGCACAATCCCTCCCCAGCGCACGCTACGAGCATGCCTGCCGCACTTAACGACAGGCATGTTACCGCTACGAAAGCTCTGGCGCCCGTTCGCGCCTAGCGCGCGGCGGCGCGTTCGATGGCGCGGCGCGTGAAGACCTTCGCCATGGCGCGGCGGTAGGCCTCGCTGGCGTGGATGTCGGAGTTCACGTCGGTGAGGGCCTGGTCGGCGAGGGCGGCGGCGGCGTCGATGTTGGCCTGCGTGAGCTCCTTGCCAGCGAGTGCGTTCTCGACGGCGGTGAGCCGCTGTGCGTGCGTGGAGGCGCCGGTGATGGCGACGCGTGCCGAGGTGCAGGTGTTGCCGCTGACCTGGAGTGCGGCGCAGACGCCGACGATGGCGTAGTGCGAGGCACGCTGGTGCAGCTTCGCGTAGGCGGCCTTCGCGATCGGCGCGAACTGCACCCCGGCGATGATCTCGTTCTCGGCCATGTCGACGGTGAAGATGTCCTGGAAGAAGTCTTCGGCTTTCACGGCGCGCCAGCCGTTCGGACCCTTGAGGTGGATCTCGGCGTCGATCGCCACCATGACCGCGGGCATGTCGGCGGCCGGGTCGGCGTGTGCCAGGCTGCCGCCAAGGGTGCCGCGGTTGCGCACCTGCGGGTCGCCGATCTCAGCGGCAGCCTCGGCCACGACGGGGGCCTTCTGCTGAAGCAGGCTCGAGGTGGCGACATCGTGGTGGACGGTGGTGGCGCCGATCTCGATCTTGTCGCCCTTCTCGCTGATGCCGGAGAGCCCGGGGATGCGGGCGATGTCGATGAGGGTGCCTGGCTCGCTGAGGCGCAGCTTCATCAGCGGGATGAGGCTGTGGCCGCCGGCGAGGAGCTTGGCCTCGCCGTCGGCGAGCATCGCGATCGCGGCGTCGAGCGAGTCGGCGCGCTTGTAGTCGAATTCTGTCGGGATCACGCCTGGCCTCCGTTGATGATCTTCCAGAGCTTTTCGGGCCGCAGCATCATGTCGATGTGCGTGACGCCGAATTCGCTGAGCGCGTCGACGGCGGCGTTGACGATGCACGGCGTTGAGCCGAGGGTGCCGGCTTCGCCGACGCCCTTCGCGCCGAGGGGGTTGTTGGGTGTGGGCGTGACCGTCTTGTCGAGCTCGAAGCGCGGGAAGTCGGTGGCACGCGGGATGGCGTAGTCCATGAACGAGCCGGTGATGAGCTGGCCGTCCTCGTCGTAGACCACCTCTTCGATCATCGCCTGGCCGATGCCCTGGGCGAGGCCGCCGTGGATCTGGCCCTCGACGATGAGCGGGTTGATGACCGTGCCGCAGTCGTCGACGGCGACCATCTTGAGCAGCTTTGGTTCGCCAGTTTCGCGGTCGATTTCGAGCATCGCGATGTGGCAGCCGAACGGGTAGGTGTTGTTGGCCGGCTCCCAGAACGCCTCATCTGAGAGGCCCGGCTCCATGCCCGGCGGGAGCGGCACGGGAACGTAGGCGTAGGCGGCGACTTCCGCGAAGCTCTTGCCGCTGCCGGGCGAGCCCTTCACGGAGATCATGCCGTTCGAGAACTCGAGGTCGTCCTCGTTGGCGTCCATCATGGCGGCGGCGAACTTGGCCATCTTCGCCTTCACCTTGTCGCCGGCGAGGGCGAGCACCGTGCCGCCGACGGCCTGGGAGCGGCTGCCGAAGGTGCCGATGCCCTGCTTCACCACGCCGGTGTCGCCGTGGAGGATGTTGACGTCGGCCATGGGGACGCCGAACTGGTCGGCGATCATCTGGGAGAACGTCGTTTCGTTGCCCTGCCCGTGCGGCGATGAGCCGGTGGTAGCGGTGATCTTGCCGCTGCGTTCGATGGTGACGCTTCCGAACTCCCAGCCGCCGGTGGGCAGCGAGGCCGACGGGCCGAGCCCGCAGACCTCGACGTAGAAGGAGATGCCGAGGCCGACGAGCCGGCCCTGCTTCTTGGCCTCGTCCCGCTCGCGCTTCATGCCCTCCCAGTCGGAGTTCTTGAGGGCGAGGTCGAGAGCCTTCTCGTAGTCGCCGGAGTCGTAGACAGCGCCCATCTGGGTGGCGAACGGGAACTTGTCGGGTTGGATGAAGTTCTTTCGCTTGACCTCGGCCGGGTCCATCTTGAGGTGGCGGGCCACCATGTCCATCGCGCGCTCGACGAAGTAGGCGCCTTCGGGCCGGCCGGCGCCGCGGTAGGCGTCGGTGGGCATCTTGTTGGTGAAGACCTCAGTTAGCTCGGCGCGGATGGCCGGGATGTCGTAGGTGCCGTTGAGCATCAACATCGTGAGCGTCGGGATGGCGGCGGTGAGGATCATGTTGTAAGCGCCGATGTCGGCGATGAGCTTGATCCTCAAGCCGGTGACGCGGCCGTCGTTCTTCCCGCAGACGTCCACGTAGCCGAGGATGTCGCGGCCGTGGATGGTGGCCTGGAACGCCTCGGAGCGGTCTTCAATCCACTTCAGCGGGACGCCGAGCTTCTTCGAAAGCGCGGCGGCGACGTAGTCCTCGCCGTAGATGTTGATCTTGCAGCCGAAGCCGCCGCCGACCTCTGGCGCGATTGCGCGGACCTGGTTGTCGGGCGTGCCGGTGAGGATCGCGACGAAGGTCTTGAGGATGTGCGGGTTCTGGGTCGAGCTCCAGATGGTGAGGAAGTCCTTGCCGGGCTCGTAGTGCGCGACGACGCCGCGCGGCTCCATGGCCGTAGGCGCGAGGCGCTGGTTCATCATGCGCTGGGAGAGGGTGAAATCGGCTTCTGCGAACGCCTTATCGACGGCGGTGTTGTCGACGGTGCCGGCCACGGCATCGAAGCCGGTGCCGCCGGGGACGTAGGGTACCGCCAGGTTGTTCGGGAAGGCTTCGTGTACGATCGCCGGCTGGCCGGTCATGGCCTTTTCGACGTCGATCACGGCGGGGAGCGGTTCGTAGTCGATCACGATGGCGTCGGCGGCGTCGCGGGCCAGGTAGCGGTCGGCGGCGACGACGACGGCGACGGGCTCGCCCTGGTAGCGGACGGTGTCGGTCGCGACGGAGTAGTGGTCCGGCGACGGGAACGGGGTGCCGATCGGCATGGGCGGGAGGAACTTGGCCAGTTCGGCGCCGGTGATGACGAGGGTGACGCCCTCCATTGCCTCGGCGGCCGAGGTATCGATGGACTTGATCTTGCCGTGGGCGATGTCGCTGCGCCGGAAGGCGAGGTGGAGCATGCCGGGAAGCTTGATGTCGTCGACGTAGGTGGCGCGTCCCTGGATGAGGCGCGGGTCTTCGCGGCGCTTGATGCGCTCGCCGACGAGCTTCGGGAGAATCGGGCGATCGATCGTGGTCATGGGATTAGCCCTTCTTCGCCGCGTACTGGATGGCGTTGACGATGTGCTGGTAGCCGGTGCAGCGGCAGAAGTTGCCGGAGATGCCTTCGCGGATCTCCTGTTCCGAGGGGTTGGGGTTGTTCTTGAGAAGGTTGACGCTCGACATGATCATGCCGGGGGTGCAGTAGCCGCACTGCAGGCCGTGTTCTTCCCAGAACCCTTCCTGGAGGGGGTGCAGGCCGCCTTCCGGGGCGAGGCCCTTCGATCGTCATGATGTCGGAGCCGTCGGCCTGGACGGCGAAGATCGTGCACGACTTCGCGCTGCGGCCGTCGAGAGTGATGGTGCAAGCGCCGCACTGGCTGGTATCGCAGCCGACGTGGGTGCCGGTGAGCCCGAGTCTTTCGCGGAGGAAATGGACGAGAAGCAGGCGCGGCTCGACGTCCGCTTTCTGCTCCTTCCCGTTGACGGTGACGGAGATCGGAATGCTGTCCACGAGTATCGCCTTTCTGGGCTGTTGGGAATTGGTGCGCCGGCTAGACGCGTTGGCTTACCTGTTTTTCCATGGCCTTGAAGAACTGGCCGATCATGAGCTTGGCGGCACCGGCGAGCAGGCGGCTGCCGAGGCGCGCGATGGCGCCCTGCGCCTTGACGTCGCCGGTGTAGGTCACGAGCGTCTCGTTGCCGTCCTCGGTGAGCACCATGCGCGCGTCGCCCTGGACGCTGCCCGGCTTCCCGCCACCATGGACGACGAGCCGGAAGGACTCCGGGGCGACGGCGTCGGCGACGGCGACGTTTCCGCTGTAGGTGCCCTTGATGGCGGCGATGCCGACGCGAATCGTGAGGTCGTACGAGCGGGGGCCGACCTCCTCGAACTTCTCGCAGCCGGGCATGGAGGCCTGGAGGGCGGCCGGATCGAGCAGGAGGTCGTAAACCACCTGCCGGGGAGCCTGGAACCGGTGCTCGCCTGCAATTTCCAAGGACGAGCGTCTTCTTTCCCTTCGGGCGTGCCGTGGCGCCTGTACGAAGCCGGGTAATACTAGAGCGCGGCCGGACGCGTCTCAAGCCATAACCCGGCCGGAGACGACTGGAAGTCGCGGGGCTCCTTACGCGGGCGTTTACAATGGCACGCATGCAAAGGGTCAGCACGAACGAATTGCGCGAACACCTCGACGAATACCTGCGCGCGGTCGAAGCGGGAGAGAGTGTGGAAGTTGCGGATGACGGGCACACGATCGCGCGGCTCGTGCCGGCGGACGAAGAGTCCAACCGGAAAAAAGCGGCAACGCTGCGAGAGCTGGCCGCGGAGCTCGCGAAGCTACCACCGGTGACCGATGTGGACGCGGTGACGCTGCTTCGCGAGAGCCGCGACCAGCGTTGAAGCTCTATCTTGACAGCAGCGTCGTGCTGCGCGTGGTGCTCTCGCAGCAGCCGATTTTGACCGAGTGGGGATCGTGGAACGTGGCGTTGTCGAGTCAGATGCTCCTGGTTGAAGTCGAGCGCACGCTGGATCGCCTCAGATTGCTGCAGCCTTCACCAAGTGATCCGATCCAACGTCGGCTCGACGCCTTGAGGACCATCCGCAACAACGTCTCGTTAGTCCCGCTCACTGATTCCATTCTCCGGCGAGCCGCCGCGCCAATGACGGTCCCCGTGAAGACGCTCGACGCTCTTCACGTCGCCACCGCGATCGAAGCGAACGAGCGATCGTCTGGTGAACCGTTCCTGTTCGCGACCCATGACGTTCAGCAGGCGCGTGCCGCGACGGCGCTCGGCCTGAGGTGCATCGGGCTCTGAAGGTCACTCCACCCCCACCCACTCAATGCCGTCCACGCTGGCGAAGCGCGTGCGCATGACGTCGATGGCAGCCGGGTTGTTGTCGACGAGGGTGAAGCGGCGGCCGAGGGCAAGGCAGGCAGCCCCGGTCGTGCCGCTCCCGGCGAAGAAGTCGAGGACCATGTCGCCCGGCTGCGAGCTTGCGGCGACGATGCGCCGGAGGATGCCGAGAGGCTTCTGCGTCGGGTAGCCGGTCTTCTCTTTGCCGGAGGTTGGGACGATGGTGTGCCACCAGGTGTCGGTCGGCAGTTTGCCGCGGGCGGCCTTTTCCGCGCCCACAAGGCCCGGCGCCATGTAGGGCTCGCGGTCGACTTCGTCGGTGTTGAAGACGTAGTTCGCCGGGTCTTTCACGTAGACGAGGATGTTGTCGTGCTTTGCCGGCCAGCGCTTCGTCGACCGCGCGCCATAGTCGTAGGCCCAGATGATCTCGTTGAGGAACGAGGCGCGGCCGAAGATGCCGTCGAGCAGCACCTTGCAGTAGTGGACCTCGCGGTAGTCGATGTGGAAGTAGAGCGTGCCGTCGTCAGCGAGGAGGCGTCGCGCTTCGATGAGGCGCGGTTCGAGGAAGGCGAGGTAGTCGTCGAACGAGTCGTCGTAGGCCTGGCTGCCGAGGTGCTCGGTACGATAGCGCCCACCCTGAAACCCGGTGCGGTCGCCATCCGGGTCGCGCACCGTGCGGAGGGAGTGTCGCGTTTGCGCCTTGCCGGTATTGAAGGGCGGGTCGATGTAGATGAGGCGCGCGTACCCATCCGGCAAGGCCGCCAGGAAATCGAGGTTTTCGGCGAGTGCGATGACGTGCACGCCACGATTAGGGCCGCTGCCCGCAGCGCGGTCAAGCGGGGCTAATCCCGGGCGATGGGGAGCGTGAAGGCGATGGTCGTGCCACCGCCGTCGCGGGGGGCGGCCCAGATGCGCCCGCCCTGGGCTTCGACCAGGCGCTTGCAGACTGCCAGCCCGAGGCCAATGCCGCTGGCCTGGTCCGCGGTGCGTTGGGAGCGGAAGAAGGGAGCGAAGACGCGGTCGGCCTCTTCGGGCGTGATGCCCGACCCTCGGTCCTCCACGAAGATTGCGACGTAGCCGTCATTCGACTGCGCGCGCAGCTCCACCGTCGCGCCCGGAGTGCTGTACTTCACGGCATTGCTGACAAGGTTCGCTACCGTTTGCTCGATGTAGCCGGGCTGAGCGGAAGCGGGCGGGAGCGTGTCGGGGATGCCAAGGTTGAGGCCGATGCGGAGGCCCTTGCGCTGCAGATCGATCGCGAGGCGCGGTAACAGCCGCTGGAGCAGGACGGGCTCGGGGGAGAGGTCGGCGCTGCCTTCGAGGCGAGCGAGGACGAGCATATTCTCGATCAGCCGCTGGAGGCGCACGGCGTCATCCTCGATGTCCTGCAGGGCCATGCTGCGGGTGTCGCCATCGATCTTGTCGCCGTGGCGGCGGAGCGCCTGGGCGTTCCCGAAGATCGTGGTGAGCGGGGTGCGCAGTTCATGCGAGACGAGGCCGAGGAGCTCGTCTTTCACCTGGCTGGCCTGGCGCAACTCTTCGACCGTCGACGCGAGCTCGCGCTGCATGCGCTTGAGGTCGGTAATGTCGAGGTTGATGCCGGCGTAGCCGCAGAACCTCCGCTCGGAGTCGTACACGGGACGCCCGCGCGAGAGGACGACGTGCCATGCGCCGTCGGCGCCGAGGAACTCGTGTTCGTAGTTCCAGTCGGCTCGTGTGCGGACGCACGCGTGCCAGTCGCTGAGGGCAGCCTCCCGACGGTCGGGGGCGAGGTTCTCGATCCACTTCTCCGCGGTCAGCTCTTCGAGCGTGCAGCCGAGCATTTCGAGGTAGGAGTCGCTGACGTCGGTGTAGCGGCCATTGGCGTCTGAGGACCAGATGCCGAAGGGGACGGCCTCGCCGGCGGCTGCGTAACGGCCGCGAGCAGCTTCGAGCTCGTCCTGGACGCGCTTCATGTCGCTGACGTCGACCAGCGCGGAGACGGCGCCGCGGACTTTTTGCCCATCGCGCAGTGGTGTGGCGAAGGCAAGGAAGTGGCGGCTGGCGCCATCCTGGGCGGCCATCTCGAGCCGATCCGACACGGTGTTGCCTTCGCGGATGGCGCGCAGCATCGGGTCGCTGGTCTTATCGAAGGGGACGCCTTCGCGCGTGAGGGTATAGCTGGACTGGTCGAGCACACGGTGACCGGGATCGTCGCCGGTAACCCGGGCGTTGAGCATGCGCACCATTTCGGCGTTGGCGATCACGGAGTGCGCCTCGTTGTCGTGCGTGATGCCAACGCCGACGGGGAGGACTTCGAGCAGGGTCTCGTGGTCGGCAAGCCGCAGTTCGAGCTCCCGGTTGAGCGAGGCTATCTGTTGTTCGGCGTGTTTTTGGCCGGCGATGTCGGTGGCGGTGCCAAACCAGGCGGTGACGCTGCCGTTTGCGTCGCGGAGCGGCACGGCGCGGACCATGTGCCAGCGGAAGCGGCCGTCGTTGCCCAACAACCGCACTTCGGCTTCGTACGGCCTGCCGGCGCGGAGCGCCCCGGAATAGGCGCGGCCCGCCGTTCGACGATCCTCGGCGTGGATGGAAGCGCCCCAGCCGTGCGCGCGGAGATCAGCAAGGGTGCGGCCGAGGTACTCGGTGGCCTGCTGGTTGGCGTAGTCCACGCGTCCGCGAGCATCGGCGGTGAAGACGAGGGCCGGGATGGCGTCGGTGAGGACCTGCGTCCGCAGTTGCTCGCTGCGGAGGTCGTGGATGTCGGTGGCAGAACCGGCCCAGCCGATGACGTTGCCGGCGTGGTCGCGGAGCGGGACTCCGCGGATGATGTGCCAGCGGTGGGCGCCGTCGTGGCGGCGGAGCCGGTACTCCATCTCGAACGGCTCGCCAGAGCGGAGCGCCTGTCGGTAGAGGCTGAGGGCGTGCTCCCGGTCTTCAGGGTGGAAGGCCCCTTCCCCCCGGTCCGCGGCCAATTCGACGGGGGTCTTGCCGAAGTACCGCCGCGCCCGCGCATTGAGATATGCCGGCTCGCCATCGGAGCCGGACGTCCAGACGAGCTCGGTGAGCGATTCGCTGAGGCTACGGTAGCGTGCCTGCTCGTAGCGCAAGTCGTCGATGTCGGTGGAGGTAGCGAACCAGGCGATGATGGAATCGCCGCCCGGTTCGCGTATCGGCTCGCTGCGCGTGATGTGCCAGCGGTACTGTCCGTCGCTGCGGCGGAGCCTCAGTTCTGCTTCGAAGGGCGCGTTCCTGGCGACGGCGGCGCTCCAACTTTCGGCAACCGCCGCGGCATCGGCCGGGTGTACGGCCTCGAGCCATCCGGAGCCGATGGACTGCGCTTCGCTCAGGCCGGTGTAGTCGTACCAGCGACGGTTGAAGTACGCGCCCGTCCCGTCGGCCGCGGCAGCCGAGACGATCTGGGGGAGCGCATCGGCGAGCATGCGCGAGCGTATCTGCGCCATGCGCACCATGTGGATATCGACGCAGGTGCCGGCCCATTCGAGAACGTTCCCGGCGCTGTCGAGGAGCGCGCGGCCGCGGACCGTGTGCCAGCGATAGGAGCCGTCGGCGCGCCGCAGGCGGTAGTCGACCGAGTACGGGTCGCCGGTGCGAACGCAGCGCTGCCACTCGTCTTCCGCGGAGCGGACATCGTCGGGATGGACGAAGTCCGTCCAGTGAGCGGTGCGCCACTGTTCGTCGGAAAGTCCGCTGAACTCACGCCACTGGTCGTTGACGAACGAGATATCGCCAGCCGCATTCGCCATCCAGACGATGCCGGGAAGGGCGTCCGACAGGGTGGTGAAGCGCTGGACGGCGAACGCGCTCTCGCCCGCGGACGCCTTGAGGTCCGTGATGTCGGTGCAGATGCCGAGAGACCCCCCGGCTTCCGGCCAGCGCGTGATCTGGCAGCGCAGCCAGAGCACGCCGCCGCCGGCCGCGTGAACTCGCACCTCGTGCTCGATGGGGTGTCCGGTGGCTGATGCGCCCTCGAGGGCGGCGAGGAAGGCGGCCCGATCGTCGTCATGAACGGCGCGCAGCCACCCCTCGCCGGCCTGGGTGTCGGCACTGGCCCCGACGAGCGACAGGTAGGCAGTATTACAGAACAGGTTGTTTCCGGAGGCGTCAGCGAGCCAGGCGGGAGCCGGGAGTTGACTCGCGACTGCCGCGAATGCGGGCGAGTACTGCGGCTGCCGATTGGTGGCAGCGGATGTAGGAACAGATGAGTCGGCTTTCACAGTGGCACCGGCGAGGCCTGCTCGCTGGCGGCCAGCGTAGGAGCCTTTGCGTAACAAACGCATAACGGAGGGACGACGCCCGAATATTGCGGACAGACTGGCGCGCGGCAAGCGGCGGCGTGGAGGGAGTATTTCAGGCTCCTCTAGCACTCTAACGACGAGAGTGCTAACATCCGTTTCGCTCAGTTATTTCAGATTCCCTCTCGAAGGAGCACACAACCAATGGCAGCTGCCAAGACCGCTACCCCCGCCAAGAAGAAGACCACCCTCCAGCCCCTCGCCGACCGCATCGTGATCACCCCCCTGAAGCAGGACGAAGTGACCGCCAGCGGCCTCGTGATCCCGGACACCGTCAAGGAGAAGCCGCAGCAGGGCGAAGTCGTCGCTGTCGGCCCGGGCCGCCTCGATGACAACGGCAAGCGCGTGCCGATCGACGTTTCTGTCGGCGACCGCATCCTCTATGCCAAGTACACCGGCACGGAGATCAAGCTCGACAACGAGGAATACATCGTCCTGAACGACAAGGACATCCTCGCGAAGCTCGTCGTCTAGACGGTTTAGCCGCAGGGACACTTACGCCTCGAAACGGGCGAGCCTCCGGGCCGACTCGTGACGCGTGGCAACCGTCTCTGCGGTTCTTTTCGAGAAAGAGAGATACCTATGGTTGCGAAGCAACTGCTCTTCGACGAGTCCGCCCGCCGCCGCCTCAAGGACGGCGTCGATGCGCTCGCCGATGCCGTGAAGGTGACGCTCGGTCCCCGGGGCCGCAACGTCGTCATCGACAAGAAGTACGGCGCGCCGAACATCACCAAGGACGGCGTCACCGTCGCGCGCGAGATCGAGCTGGAAGACCCGTTCGAGAACATGGGCGCCCAACTCGCGAAGCAGGTCGCGACGAAGACGAACGACGTCGCCGGCGACGGCACCACCACCGCCACCGTGATCGCCCAGGCGCTCGTGCGCGGTGGGCTGAAGGTCGTCGCCTCCGGCGCGAACCCGATGGCCGTGAAGCGCGGCATCGATGCGGCCATGACGGCGGCCGTTGCGGACCTGCGCGCGCAGGCCCGGCCGGTCCTGACGAAGGACCAGATCGCGCACGTCGCCAGCATCTCGGCCAACGATCCGGAAATCGGCGAGCTCATCGCCGACGTGATGGAGAAGGTGGGCAAGGACGGCGTCATCACGGTCGAGGAATCGCGCGGCGTGAAGTTCGAAACCGAGTTTGTGGACGGGCTCCAGCTCGACCGCGGCTACGTTTCGCCGTACTTCGTCACCAACACCGACCGCATGGAAGCGGTGATCGAGAACCCGTACATCCTGATCACCGACAAGAAGATCTCGGCCGTGCAGGAAATCCTGCCGCTGCTCGAGAAGATCCTGCAGGTGACCAAGGACATCGTGATCGTGTGCGACGACATCGATGGTGAGGCGCTCGCGACGCTCGTGGTGAACAAGCTGCGCGGGACGATCAACATCCTTGCCGTGAAGGCCCCTGGCTTCGGCGACCGCCGCAAGGCAATGCTCGAAGACATCGCGATGCTCACCGGCGGGACCTTCATCACCGAGGAGATCGGGCTGACGCTGGAAGCGGCAACCGCTGCCGACCTCGGCCGCGCCCGCCGCGTCGTATCCAACAAGGACGACACGACCATCATCGAGGGCCACGGCACCGATGAGGCCATCCAGGCCCGCATCAAGCAGATCAAGGCGCAGATCGACGATGCCACGAGCGACTTCGACCGCGAGAAGCTCCAGGAGCGCCTCGCGAAGCTGGCCGGCGGCGTGGCCGTGATCAAGGTTGGCGCGGCGACCGAGGTCGAGCTGAAGGAGAAGAAGGCTCGCGTCGAGGACGCGCTGAGCGCCACCCGCGCGGCCGTCGACGAGGGTATCGTCGTCGGCGGCGGTGTCGCGCTCGTGCGGGCACAGAAGGCCCTCGCGGCGCTGGCCGCCAAGGAGAAGGACGACGACGTTAAAGTCGGCATCAATCTCCTGAGCGAAGCGCTGGAGTACCCGACGTGGACGATTGCCGATAACGCCGGC
This sequence comes from uncultured bacterium, assembly GCA_963832795.1. GTDB lineage: Bacteria > Chloroflexota > Dehalococcoidia > Tepidiformales > Tepidiformaceae > CAWHVJ01. The sequence continues at coordinate 89,732 of CAWHVJ010000009.1, read as the reverse complement.
CTCGAAGGCTCGGTCATCGTCAACCGGATCAAAGAGCTGAAGAACATGAACCACGGCTGGGACGCGGAGCACAACGTCTGGGGCGACATGTTCGAACTCGGCATCGTCGACCCGGTGAAGGTCACTCGCTCGGCCCTCGAAAACGCCTGCAGCATCAGCGCGCTGGTGCTGACGACGGAGACGCTGGTCGCGGAGATTCCGCAGCCGCCGGCGGCGCCGCCGCCTCCGCCCGAGGACTACTAGCGCGAGGCGGCTCCGGCCGCGACAAGCTTGTCCCCCCTTTGCGCCCCCGGTTTCGAAAGAGGCCGGGGGCGTTCCCTTGTGCGGGGCGGCCCTCACCCCCCGGCTCGCCTCTCCCGACAAGCGGGAGAGGGGGAGTACGGCGTGCCAAGTTGGCTGGAGAGATGGCGCGCTGGGTCGTCGATGGTAGGGATCGCTGTGGACGTCCGCGGCCGGCGGCCCTCACCCCCCGGCCCCCTCTCCCGACAAGCGGGAGAGGGGGAGTTCGATTTGCTGCCGCCGCTGTCGCGGCTAGTTTCGGTTTGTGGCGGCGTCGATGCGCTGGGCGATTTCGCGGGCGGACGGGAGATCCGGGGAGGAGACGAAGGTCACGAGGGGCTCTTCGCGCAGTCCGCCGCCGAGCGAGCGGTAGCGGAAGCCGAGCTGGCGATGGGCGGAGGTGGTGCCATCGGCCCACACGGCGACAACGGTCCCGATGCGGGAATGGCTGAGCAGCTCGTAGACCTCGCGCGACAACGCATCGCTATCCAGAACCTCACCTCCGTGTCGTCGCTGGACATGTATCATCGGCCACCTCCGTGCTCCGTGCTTCGCGCCTATTCCTACGGACCGGCGACGGTGGCAACCACGGATCCCGGTAAAAAGCTCGCAAGCTTTCGTCGGCGCTTCCCAAACGGGGCCAACCGGGCTAGCCTCAGGGCGCTTTGCAGGAGGGGGCCATGACCAATCTTCCCCAGCGTGTGCACGTCATTGCCGGCGGATTCCCGCCCGGCGCCGCCGCCGGCCACGACCACGATTACGCCCGGTTGCGATTGCTGGGACTGCTCGCGGAGCACGAGTTCCACGCCTCGGTGGCGAACGACTTCCACGACATCGAGCGCTGGCTGCCGATCAGCCGCATGCTGATCACGTACGTCGCGGGGCCGTACATGAGCGACGAGCAGGCGAAGTATGTGCGCACGTGGCTGTCCGAGGGCGGGCGCTGGCTGGGTCTCCACGGGACGGCGGGCGGCCGCGCCGCGCGCATCGAAGGCACGCGGCAGCGGGCGATGGTGAAAGCGGAACACCACGAAGTGCTGGGCGGCTTCTTCATCAACCACCCGCCCGTGCGGAAGTTCCAGGTCGACGTTGCCGCGCCCTCGCACCCGCTGGTCGAAGGGCTCGAGCGGCCGTTCGTGACAGTCGACGAGCCGTACATGATCGAGGTGCTCCACCCGGAGCGCTCGACCGATCCTCCTGACCGCCGAGCTCGGGCCTGACGCGTCGCCGCCGGGCTTTGGGTTCCGGTATGAGAAGGACACCGCGCTGATGGCGGACGGCAAGACGCGCGCGCTTGCCTACACCACGGATGTTGGTGAGGGCGGTGTGACGTACGTCGCGCTCGGGCATGCGCACACGCCGTCGACGAACAGCCAGCCGTTCGTGGACAAGAGCGTCGACCCGGAGGGCAAGACGCCGCCGTACGTCCGCACCACGTGGGAGACGCCCGAGTACGAGCGGCTGCTACGGAACAGCATCGCGTGGGGGCTACGCAGCTAGCGGTGCTGGACGGCGACCTGGGCGAAGCCGTTGAGCGACGTGGCGAAGGCAATGTAGTGCCCGTCGGCGGAGAGGAGTGGCACGAACTCGGCCAGCGTCGTCCCCTGGACGACCAGGGCCGGGAGATCCGTTGTCGCCCCGCTGCGAAGATCGACGACGGTGAGCACCGACGTGTTCTCGCTCTGCGGAGCAGGGTGCGCGGTTGCGGCGAGCTTTCCCGTGCCATCGATCGCCACCCAGACAAGGGGGCCATTGCCGACGACGGCGAACGAGTGGTTGCCATTCGGGCCCAATACCCAGAACGTGGTTCTCTCGGTCGGCGGATTCGCAGGAGATGGCGTCCCCGAACGCACCCCCGTTGATAGGCTGATCACCGCAACGGTTGCGCCATCGCGCGACAGCGCTGGCCGGGAGAACTGCAAGATTTGAGCCGGATCGAGCGACGCCGCGGGCAGAACCTCGACCGTCTGGGCCGTGGACATGGAGTGAGCGATCAGCAGATTAGCGTTGCGGTCGCCAGGCGCCAGGTTTGCGGCGTCTGTAAGGAACGCCACGCGGCTGCCGTCGGCGGAGATCGTAGGCGTCGATGAGCTGCCGTCGGCTTGCCCCCCGCTGCTGCTCACTGAGACGCGTACCGTCCTACCCTCCGACACGTCGCGCACAAAGATGTCGCAACCGGGGGTGCCGCCGCCGAACGTGAGGTCGCTCTCCAGTCCGCCCGCCTCGCCGTTGGTATCACCCTCGACGAGGTTCGATCCGATCGAATCGAACGCAACGTACCTCCCATCGCCCGAAATAGACGGCGACGCTGACCCAAGGTTGCCCGTGCTTCCGTCGAGCGATTGCGATACGAGCGATACCTTCCCGGTGGCCACGTCGTACTCGTAGACATTGGCGCGGGCGATGAGCGCGAGGGTTGCTCGACCGCGTGTCGGGTCGCTGTAGACGGAGCGTATGTTGGCAGGAAGGAGCGCGAGCGCCGCGTCATCCGTCACTGCTGGCACGTCGACCAGGTTCGTCGCCACCGAGACGAAGGCGATGTGCTTGCCGTCCTCCGATATCACCGGGTCGCGCGACGGTCCGTTCGCTTCCTTGCCGTCCATCCCCATCGAGATGCGCTTTGTCGTCCCTGTCTGGCGGTCCCGCAAGAAGATGTCGTCGACGCGGTTGTTGTCGCCCGAGACGAGGTTCGTGGCGGCCGACTGGAAGACCACGTACCGACCGTCACCCGAGATGCCGAACGTCGTCGAGTGCCCGTTGCCGGGCTCGCCGGATGGGGACACAGAGATGAGCCCGTCGGCGTAGTCGGCGCCGGACGCCGACGAGGAGTCGTCGAGCAGGAAGTACGTCGCCACGCCGCCCACCACAGCGACCCCGGCGACGCCTGCCGCGGCCCAGCGGGCGACCAGAGGGACGGCGCTCCAGAGCCGGCGCAGCGCGCCCTCGCGGGGGGGCTGCCAGCGGGCGAGTTCCTCGCGGCTGTCGAGGTCGAGCTTGGCGAGCATGTTGGAGACGTGGTACTTGACGCCGTCGGGGGAGATGCCGAGGCGGACGCCGATCTCGCTGTTGTGGAGCCCTTCGCGCACGCCTTCGAGCACCCGCTGCTCTGCTGGGGTGAGGAGTTCGGGGTGGAACGGCCGCCCGGGTTTTCCGCCAGTTGCCTTCCGTGGCATGGGGCCAGTCTACGGGGAGAGCGGGGAGGGTTGCCCTACCCGGTGGCGATTGAATCGTCTTCGAGCCCGGCGCCGACGGCGATTCGAGCGAGCCAGAAGGGTTCGACAGAGTCGCCGAGGCGGTCGAGCTGCTCCTGGCCGAAGGGGACCCTGTCGAGATCGAGGACGGGCATCAGCTGATTGAAGGCGAGCCAGTGATGCGCACGATTCGCGCGAGGCCCGCCCCGACGCCCCTTGCGTAGCATCCGATTGTGCGAGCGCCCGCGCCCGCAGTGGGGCGCGGCTACCGAGTGGTGGGCTGTAGTAAGCTCCCGGGGATGCCGGAGACCGTTCCCATTCTTGCAAGCGCGGATTTCGACGAGACGCTGCGGTTTTACAGCACGCTCGGGTTTCTCCAGCGATCGCGGTCGTCGAGCTACCTGGCGCTGGAGCGGCCGGAGGGCTTCGAGTTGCACTTCTGGCTGGACCACCACCACAACTCGCTGACGAACACGACGAGCTGCTTCGTGCGCTTCGAAAGTGAGTCGGCGATTCGCGCGCTGTACGACGAGTGGGCGGAGAAGAACACCAGCGGGGGCAAGCTCACCGAGCCGAGTGTGCGGACGTACGGGATGGTTGAGTTCGCGCTCGTGGACCCGCATGGGAACGTGATCCGTGTGGCAGGACCGCCGGGAGCCTGATCGGGCGCATCGGCTCAAGCACCATTCACGAGGTCACCGACCGCTTGCTGGCGCGCGCGGCTCGATCTTACGCGCGCGGCTCAGCGTCGGCGGGTTCAGCGGCGGAGTGAGATCGCGAGCGTGACCAGGACGACAGCCGGGAGCGTGAACTCGGCGACGACCGAGCTGGCGCCGTGGGCGATTCCCCACGCGGCGAGGATGGCGATGCCGCCGCCGATCGCGAGGGCGATCGAATCGCCGACGATGAAGTCCCACCAGAACATGCAGAAGTTCACGACGTACTTCATGGCGTCACCAGCTCTGCATCGGGTTGGGTGACGCGGCGGGTCGGGCGGCGGCGCAAGAGCGCCACGGCGACGATCGCGGTCGCGATGTAGAGACCGACGAGCAGCAAGAGCGTGCCGTCTTCGAGCGACCAGTCGACGCCGACGCCCTCGCCCGCCCAGAAGGTCCCGAAGGCGCTGAGCATGACGCCGACGGCGAACTTGATGTGGTTCTCCGGGACGCGGCTGAGCGGCCGGTGGACGACGAGCCCGGTGCCGACGACGAGGACGAGGCCGACGGTGGCGCCGATGATCGTGAGGCCATAGCTGCCGTGGTTCGCGCCGAAGGTGAGCACGATGAACGCAACTTCGAGGCCCTCGAGGAACACCCCCTTGAAGGACACCGTGAAGGCGGTCCAGTCGAAGCCGTCAGGCAGCGGTTCGCTCTCGAGCTCGGCAACTTCTTCCTCGTAGATGGCGGCTTCGTCGTGGAGTTTCTTGCGGCCGCTGGCGCGGAGGATCGCCTTGCGCAGCCACTGCAGCCCGAAGACGAGCAAGAGCGAGCCGATGACGACGCGCAGCGCATCGATCGGGACCCAGTTCACGAGCGATGGTCCGGCGGCGCCAACCACCGCCGCGAGCGCGACGAGCCCAGCGGCGACGCCGATGAGCGAAGCTCGCCAGCCGCGTGTGACGCCGACGGCGAGCACGATCGTGAGCGCCTCGACCATCTCGACCGTGGAGGCGAGAAAGGCGCCAAGAAAGATCAGTACCGAACTCATTTGCCCCTCCCCATGGAGCCCTGCTCCTGCCGGTCCGGCAGGCCATTTTCGCGCCGGAATGCCTCGTCCAGGTATGTTCGCAGCCGCTGCGCGGCCTCGCTGACCTTCGCCGCAGCCACCTCACGCGATGGCGATTCCAGGTGATCGCGGTCGATGGCCCGCTGGAACTGGCGGTGGACCTTCTCCAGTTCCTCTTCGAGAGCGTCGACCTCGGCGTAGCGGTAATCATCGCCGGCCTCTTCGCGGCCGATGTGCTCGATCAGGCGCAGCGAGCTCTTGCCGACCTGTTCGAATTCGTCGTGCCGGGCGTGGTCGAACTCGGCGGCGAGGAAGGCTTCGTCGGCCGGGCTGAGGCCGTCGGCCGTCATCGTGAGGGCGGACCCGCCCGAGGTGCGGATGCGCTCGCGGAGCTCGCGGAGTGCTTGCGCACATTCGTCAGTGTTGGGGAGGAAGTAGGCTCCGTCGCCGAGCTTCACGGCGCCGAGCTGCTTCAGTGCGCGCCACGTGGCGACGCGCAACGCGCTCGGTTCGGTCTGGATGCGGTAGGAGATGATGAGCCAGTTCGCCACAGTCGGATCCGTAACGAGGGTTACTCCGCGAATGGTAACGCACGTTACGGCGTGGCGCGCGCAAGCTCAATAGCGACGTCGCGGTCTGTAGAGGCGAGCGAGTGCCCTGCGCGGCTCCCCGCTCTGGTTGCTACTATTCCTTCGTGCCGGCCAATCCCTGCCTCGCGCCGATCCTGGACGTTTGGGCGCATCAGCAGCGCGCCCTCGTGGACACGCTTCGCCCACTGACAGACGAGCAGATGGGGCTATCCGTACCTGGCGCGTGGCCGATCTGGAGGCTGGTGGGCAACATTGCAGGCGGCCGCATCCTGTGGTTCCACAAAATGCTGGGCGAACCGGACCTGGGTCACGCCGACCTGCTGGAGTTGGGTGGCTGGGACGACGACCGTGCGCGCCAGCGCCCTGCGCAAGAGCTCATCGAGGCGTTAGAGAACAGCTGGACCGTCGTCGAAACCGCCGTGAACAGCTGGGATGCGGACGATGTCGGCGCCGCGGTGCAGGCCATCGACTGGCGGGGCGAGACCGTCCGCCTCCGGCGCGTGGAGGTCGTCGCCGACATCATGAGCCACGATGCGCATCACGGCTCCGAGATCTCACTGATCCTGCGGGCACACGGACTGGCGACTTTGCTCAACCGCTAAGTGGTGCGCCATCGCCGCGGCAACGCTTCAAGAAACACGGTCGCTGCCCACGAGTCCGGCCGGCAGGTGTGTCCTTCGGACGTGCTCGAAGGGATCCGCCACGGCCCTGCAACCTTTTACGAATGCCTGCGTTGGATGCCCTTTCGAGCGCGTGGGAGTACCGTAGGAGATGCGATGAAACCTTCCGCTGACGTTCATATTGAGCCGCGCCGCGCGTGGGTCTGGCCGGCCGCCGCCACTGTGGCCATGGGTGTCGCGCTGTGCCTGCGCTGGTGGTTCGGGCGGGGCAAGGAACCCGTGCGGCGGTATGAGCCGCCGCCTCCGCCGCCGCCCGATGGCGGGCTGGCGCTCGAACCGGTGCCCGAGCGGCTGCCGGTCGTTCAGCCGCCGCCAACACCGCCCGCGCCCGAACGCGAGCCGGAGCGCGAGCTCCAGCCGGTCGGCTAAGCGCTACCCGGCGGCCATCTGCGCTTCGCGGGCGCGCACCATCTCCCAGAACAGCGGCAGCCACGTTCGGCCTGCGTTTTCGGCTTCTTCGAGGTGCGGGTAACCGCTCAGGATGAAGTACGAGAGGCCCATCTCGGTGTAGGCAAAGAACTTGCGCGCCACCTGCTCGTACGAGCCCACGACCGTCACGCCCACACCACGGCGGACCAGCCCCAGCCCCGACCAGAGGTTGGGCTCCGGCCAGTGGTCGTCGCCGCCGAAGGCGAACGCGCGCTGGCGGGATTCACCGGCGGAATCCGTGGCGGTGAGTGTCGCACGTGACCGTTCGAGGGTGGCTTCTGAGACGCCGGCGATCTGTGCGGCGGCAGCCTCGCGTGCCTCGGCTTCGGTCTCGCGGGCGAGCACGTGCATGCGCACGCCGTAGCGCAACGTGCGTCCGTGCTCGGCGGCACGGAGCCGCATCCGCGCGATGCGCTCGTTGAGCTGCGGCATGGTCTCGCCCCAAAGAAGGTAGGTGTCGATCTTCTCAGCGAAGATCGTCTCGGCGGCTTCGCTGGCGCCGCCGGCGTAGAGCGCGGGATAGGGTTTTGTCGCGGGACGAATGAACGGGCGACAGCCCTCGACCCGGTAGTACGGGCCGTCGTGGTCGAACTCCCGCTCGGTCCAGTACTTCTTCATCACGTCGATGAAGTCCGAGGTGCGGGCATAGCGTTCGTCGTGCGGCGTGAAGTCGCCATCGGCGGCGAGCTCCGCGGGGAACCCGCCTGTCACCACGTTCACGAGGATGCGGCCCGGCATCATGCTGTCGAAGGTTGCGACCATCTTGGCGGCGACCACGGGCGCGATGAACCCGGGCCGGGCCGCTACAAGGAACTTGAGCTTCTCTGTCTGCGCCGCCAGTGCGCTCGCGACGATCCAGGCGTCCTGGCAGCCATCGCCGACGGGCGTGAGCGCGCTCGTGAAGCCGGCGGTCTCGGCGGCGCGCGCGACGCGGAGCAGGTACTCCATTGTCGCCTTGCGTTGCGTCTCTATTCGGCCGAACGACTCAACATCGCCGGCGGTCGGAAGGAACCAGGCGAACTCAGGATCGTGCATTGGAGCACCACGGGGGGCGAGATACGTGAAGTGTAGATCGCGGAGAGCCACGAGGGGTGCACGATGCGCCAGCCCGGCGATTGCCGCGTTTGGCACGGCGCTGGCCCTCAAAACGCTACAGGGAATCTCTCATCGAACCGAGTGCCGTCACGCATGCCGCCGAGGTGCGGGTCATACGAATGTCGCTATAGAGGCCGCCACGTTTGGCAGAGGTTCGTCCCGTGTCCCGTTTTCACAACCTCCGGATCCAGTTCAAGCTCCTGCTCGCATTCGGCGCCACGGTGGCGCTTATGGGGGCAGCGCTGACCTTCGCCGTCGTTCGGCTGCACGGCGCAATCGGCGACTTCGAGAACTCCGCCGACGGCTCGTCGGCCGCCGCGCTCGATGCTGCGCAGCTTCGCAGCGCGTTCCAGTTCCAACATCAGCAGCTCAAGGATTACCTGCTTCGCGGCGCGAACCCGGACAACCGGGCCAAGTACGCGAAAGCCTTCGCGGACGCCGGGGCGACGCTGAAAGAGAAGCGTGCGGAACTTGAGAACGACCTGGCGGCTCTCGGCGCCGATCCGGTGGTGGTCGATGCGGATGGCAAGGCGACGGCGACCAGCGCGCTGCTGACCACGTTCGACACGGAATACCAGACGTACTCAGCGGCGGCTGCGGATATGCAGGCGAAGGTCGGCGAGACGTTCGATCAGGCCGCCGGCGACGCGATCGTCTCGGGCAAGGACCGCAACGCGCAAACGGCGCTCGCCAGCCTCGCTGACGGCCTGGATACCGTCGCCATCTCGGCGCAACACAACGCGACCAGCGCCGCAAGCACGGCCACGACCATTTCGATCGTCGCCGCCCTGGTCGCGGGGGTCGTGGGGCTGGCGATCGCCTTCTACGTCGCGCGGCGTATGAAGAACGACGTGCTCGTCGTGAAGTCACGAATCGATTCCATCGAGACGAAGTGTCTCGTCTTCCTGGAGACGGGCATCAAGGCGGTGGAGCAGGGCGACCTCACGGTCGACGCCCAGCCGGTCACGCCGAAGGTGGACAAGTACGGCAAGGACGAACTCGGCCAGATGGCCGCGGGCATCAACCGCATGCTGGACAAGCTGATCAGCACGATCGGCAGCTACAACAGCATGCGCAACGGCCTGTCGGGCATCGTCTCCGGTGTGCGCAGCAACGCCACCACCATCCTCCAGGCGAGCGAACAGCTGCGCGAGTCGTCGGACCAGATGGCCTCGGCGACCGGCCAGATCGCCACGGCGATCAACGAAGTGACGCGCTCGGCGGTGAGCCTGAGCGGTCTCAGCCAGGACTCTGCCCGGGAGATCGAGCAGGTTGCCGCCGGCAGCCAGCAGCTCGCGGCCGCGGCCGACAGCAACAGCGGCAGCGCGGGCGAGTCGCGCGCCGAAGCGGTGCGCATGAACGACCAGATCGTCGTTGTCGCGAACGCCAGCAACGAAGTGGCGAAGGCGGCCGAGGAGAGCCGCGCGGCGGCCCTCGCCGGCCAGCAGGCGGTGGGCCAGGCAGTGGCCTCGATGGCGTCGATCGCCTCCGCGGTGGACCGCGCATCGCGCACGGTGGACGAGCTCGGCTCCTACGGCGCCCAGATCGGCGACATCGTCAAGGTGATCGACGAGATCGCCAGCCAGACCAACCTGCTGGCCCTGAACGCGGCCATCGAGGCTGCGCGTGCCGGCGAACAGGGCCGCGGCTTCGCCGTCGTCGCCGACAACGTCCGCCAGCTGGCGGAGCGCTCGAGCGAATCGACGAAGGAGATCGCGGCGCTGATCGCGAAGGTGCAGCAGGGCACGGAGCAGGCCGTGGAAGCGATGGGCGCGGGCGTCAAGGACGTTGAGCAGGGGCGTGAGATCACGACCCGTGCCGGCGAGGCGCTGGAGTCCATCATCGCCTCGGTGCAGCAGTCGGCCGTGCAGATGCAGACCATCGCACGGGACGTGCAGGGTCTGTCGGGCGGTGCCCAGCGAATCGTCGCCTCGGCGGAAGCGATTGCGGCCTCGGCGGGCGAGTCGGCGACCGGTGCGGCGGAGATGGCACGCGGGACGACGCGCGTCACCGAGGCCATCATCCAGGTCTCCGCGACCAGCGAAGAGACGTCGGCTTCCGCGGAAGAGGTTTCTGCCTCGACCGAGGAGCTGAGCGCGCAATCGGAAGAACTGGCGGCGACGGCCAACCAGATGAAGGAGCTCGCCGAGGCGCTCAATAGCGCTACCGCCCGCTTCAAGCTCGCCTAGCGCGGGGCCCCCGGACCCGCGAACAGCTCCTCGCCGTGCTCGTGGGGCCTGACGGTTATCCGCCGTCGCGCCACCCACGGAACGCGTCGAGGAGCTGTTCGCGTGTTTCGGGATCGATATCGTCCTCGCGCAGGGTACCGGTCACGGCGATGGTCTTGCGCAGGTGATCGAGGTAGCGGGTGCAGCCATCACAGGCAGCGAGGTGCGCATCGAAGCGCGAGCGGTCGGGGGGCGGAAGGGCGCCATCGAAGTAGGCGGTCGCGAGTTCGACGAACTCGCGGCAGCTCAGGGGAGCGGCGGCGTCGTCGCCGGGGCTAGCCGAGGTACGTTTCCAGCGCCCGGCGAACCTTCGCACGCGCTCGGTGAAGAATGACACGTTGATTTGTCTCCGTGAGTTCTAAAGCGTTACAGACTTCGTCCGCGCTCCAGCCTTCGACGTCGCGCAGGGCGATGACCTGGCGTTGAAGTGGCGGGAGTTCGTTGATGGCGGCCTCGACGCGAATGCGCGTTTCGATGGAAAGCAGCCGCTCTTCCGGCATCGCCTCCCAGTCGGCCGGGGCGGAGATCCATGCGCCTTCCGCTGAGAAGCGGTCGGCCGCGACGGCGGGTTCGTCGTCATCCTCGCCGGTCGCAACCGAGGAGAAGGCGATGCTGCGCTGTTCGCGCCGGGCCCTCGTCCGGGCGATGTTCAAGAGGATGCTGAAGAGCCAGGTTTTGAGCGACGAGCGGCCTTCGAAGCGGTCGATGCCTTTCACGGCGCCGAGCCAGGTTTCCTGCACGACCTCCGCCGCCACTTCGCGGTCGCGGACGAGGGAACGAGCGACGCGCAGCATAGCGTTGTGGTATCGGTCCACGAGCGCGGCGAAGGCGGCTTCATCGCCGGTGCGGATGCGTGCCGCGAGGGCCGCGTCGTTGCTTTCGAGTGAGCTGCCTTCGACGGATGAGGGGAGAGTCATCGCAGGTGCGGCAGCGTAGCGCGGCGCTCGGGGTGGCTGCAATTTCGGAGTCGGCGAAAAGAATCTTCGCGGTCGAGTGAAACGAATGGCCCACGAATCGCACAGAACCCCCGTGATGGCCATCACCACCGCGGCGCAGGGAGAAGTGTGAACGGAACAACGGACATTCTTGTCCCCAATGCGCTAGTATCCGCGCTCGCCAGCGAGATGACGCATCGGGCTGGCGAGCACAACACACGGAGGGATACCCGAGATTTGCTAACCGAACGACTGACCTTTCGAGCGAGGTATGGCCACGGCGATGAGCTCGTGGCGCTATTCAAGGAGTGGTACGCAAAGATGGGCCAGCAGGCCGGAATGTCCGGCGCCCGCGTGTACACCGATGCCACGGGCCCGATGTTCACGGTTGTGCTGGAGAGCGATTTTGCGGACTTCGCCGGATACGCCGCCTTCTTTGCGCAGGACGCGGCGATGTACAGCGACCCCGACTTCCAGCGGTGGTTCGAGCGGATGCAGGCCATCACGGAAACGGGGGACCGCCAACTATTCAACATGGAGCGACTGCCCTAGCACTCACCTGGCCGCCGGTCCCGTAACGGGCGGCGGCCGCACCAAGGAGACCTTCGTTGACACAGACCATGGAACCCAAGACCTCGTTCATCACCGATGAGATGCTCAATCGCTTCCGCGAGCGGGCGCCACGCTACGACCGCGAAAACGCCTTCTTCCAGGAGGACTGGGACGAGGTGAAGGCGTCCGGCTTCCTGACGGCGCTCGTGCCCACCGAGTTCGGAGGCGCGGGCTGGAACCTCTCGCGGTACAGCCGCGAGATCGGCCGGATGGCACAGTACGCACCGGCGACGGCCCTCGCCGTCAACATGCACAGCTACTGGATCGGCATCGCCGCGGAGATGCGACGCATGGGCGACCCGTCGCTCGAGTGGCTGTTGAAGGAGGCGGCCGCAGGCGAGATCTTCGCCGCCGGCCACGCCGAGAGCGGGAACGACCTTCCCGGCTTCCTTTCGACCGCGAAGGCGGAGCGGGTGGAGGGCGGCTACAAGATCACCGGGCACAAGATGTTCGGGAGCCTGACACCGGTGTGGACGCGCTACGGCTGCCACTCGATGACGGCTGACGGCCAAATCATCCACGCCTTCATGCCGCGCGATACCCCCGGCTACACGATCAAAGAGACGTGGGACACGCTCGGCATGCGGGCGACGAAGTCGGACGACACGATCCTCGACGGCGTGTTCGTGCCGGATAAGTACATCGGCCGGATCATTCCGGCGGGGCAGGCGGACCTCTTCATCCTCTGCCTGTTCGCCGTGGCACTGAGCGGAATCTCGGCGGTCTACCTTGGCATCGCGCACCGCGCGCTGGAGCTCGCGGTGGCCAGTGCGCGCAAGCGGACGTCGCTGGCGCTCACGCGGAGCATGGCCTACAACGCCGAGGTTCAGCACAACGTGGCGAAGATGGCGATGCGGATCGAGGCGATGGACGCGCAGCTGGACCGCCTGGTCGACGACTGGAGTGCCGGCGTGGACTACGGCGAGCGCTGGCCCCTGAAGATCGTCGCGACGAAGTACAACGTCGTCGAAGGCTCGGCGGACGTCGTCGATCGTGCAATGGCGATTTCCGGCGGGACCGGGATGTTCAAGGGCAACGAGCTCGAACGCCTGTACCGTGACGTTCGCTGCGGTGGGTTCCACCCGGCGAACACGCTGCTGGCTCCGGAGATCGTGGGGAAGATCGCGCTCGGGATCGACCTGGGCGAACAACCGCGCTGGGGCTAGCCGCCTTCGCGCGAACGAGAGGGCCGCGGCACTTGCCGCGGCCCTTTTCGGTGTTTCCCGCCGAGCGGATGGGGCTATCGGAAGCCGGTTCAGATCTGATGCCGAGGGCGCGCACGACGAAGGATCGGTCTCGAACGATATTCGGAAAGGCGATTGCAGACTCGCGCTCTTGACATGGATAGGTCCGAAGCGTAGGACACGCGCAGGTGATTGGCGTGATCGATTCTTAAGATAGTGTACGCCAATCGAACTACTGCAGGTCTTTGGGGGGAAGCATCTTGGAAGACAATTACTGGAACCGCATGCGGCGAGCGCGATTGAATCGCAGGCGGTTCATCGGCGGCGCGGCCGTCACGGGCGTCGGCGCAGCGGCGCTGGGCCTTGTGGGCTGCGGCGACGATGACAGCGGCGGCTCGACCGCTACCACCAGCGGCGGCAGCCCGGCCGCCGGTAGCCCGACAGCGGGTAGCGCATCGCCAACGGCGGCGGCGGCAAAGCAGCAAAAGGGCGGCGTCGCCCACTTCAGCAGCGCAAACGGCACGTGGGACACGTTCGACGTGGACCGCAGCCGGTTCTCGCCATTCGCCGTGCTCATGGGTTACACGAACCTTGGCCTCGTGGACTATGCGAGCTTCACCGACGGGACGCTCGAAGGGGCGTTCGCCTCGAAGTGGGAGCAGCCGGACGCCACGACGATGACGTTCACGCTGCGCGATAACCTGTTCTGGCAGAACAAGGCGCCGGTCAACGGCCGGCAGGCGACGGTTGACGACATCGTCTTCTTCATCCAGCGCAACAAGAATGGGAAGCTCCAGGACGGAACAGTCGACCCGAACTTCTACCGCGCGTCGGACTACGCCTCGGTGCAGAGCGTCACGGCGACGGACTCGAAGACGGTGACGGTGAAGTTCTCGAAGCCGAACCCGTTCTTCCTCGGCACGCTGGCGGGCTCGTACGCGAAGCTGCAGGCGCCGGAGGCGGTGAAGCAGTTTGAGAGCACCTACGCGACCCTCAGCGCGGATAACATCATCGGCACGGGCGGTTACTCGCTGACGCAGTTCAACGCCGACGGGACGCTCCAGATCCGGCGGTTCGACAAGTACTACCGGGACGTGTGGATCGACGGGATCAACTATATCCCGCTGTTCACGGACAACGCGGCCCTGCAGTCGGCTTTCGAGCAGAAGCAGATCGACGCCTATGCGCCGCGCACGAAGGCAGTGCTGGACGACCTCCAAGCCCGGTACAAGGGCCAGATCTACAACCAGTCGCAGTTCGACGTGAACCCGTGGGCAGGCACGTACTACGGCGGCGCGGCGCCCTGGAACAACCCGAACCTGATCGGCGCCATCTTCCGCTCGATCGACCGGAACGCGCTGTCGCAGCAGCTGGTCCAGGGCCAGGCAGCGCTCTCCGGGAGCATCCCGCCGGTGCAGCAGGCATTCGCCATCACCGAGAAGGAACTGATCACCTACCCGGGTTACCTCGCCGACCACGCCAAGGACCTGTCCGAGGCGAAGGCGATGTGGGCTGCGGGCGGCGGTCCCGCGCTGGGACGCATCCTGATCGACATCCCGGACATCTGGGAAGGTGCCTATGCGGGCGTGTCGGCGCTCATCCAGAACCAGCTTAAGGCGAACCTGGGCGACCAGTTCGACACGAAGATCGAGCCGTACTCGACGATCACCGGCAAGCTGGTGAAGCAGCAATACGGGAACGGCAGCAACAACATCTGGTACGGCTGGATCTCCGACGTCAACAAGCTGGAGCCGTCGTTCGACCTTTGGACGAGCTTCAACTCGGCGAGCCCGCAGTTCCCCTACCTTGGCGGCGTGAAGATCGACAAGGTCGATTCGTTGACCAACCAGATCATCACGGAGCTGGACGCGACCAAGCGTGCGGACCTCTGCAAGCAGATCGATGTGGAGCTCATCAAAGGCTACGGCGCGGGCGTCCCGTACAACCTCGACCACATCAGCACGACGCTCTACTGGAATTACTATCACGGGACGGAAGCGACGCCGTTCATCACCGCGCCAAACTTCGCGAGCACTGCCTACTTCGACCAGAAGGACCCGACCTGGTCGGGGCGGCAGGCCTAGCGGCCAGGGGCATCGATGCATTCTGGCGCCCGCGTTTTACGCCAACGCGGGCGCCATGCATGCGGGGCTGGCCCGGACACTTCCCCCTTCATTGGGTGTCCGGGCTGGCTTCGCCTACGTCAATCAGGCGAGGCAGCGCAGCGGCTGGCCGCCGTTGTACGCGAGCATCTCGTCGAACATGCGACGGAAGTCCATGGGTGCGCCACGTCGTTCGCCGCGTAGCTCGGCGTAGGCCCGGTGCAGGTTGGGAACAAGACGCTCGGGATCGGTGAGTCCGGCGAACCGTCCGAGATCCAGGTCGCGCGCTAACGCCAGCGGCTCGACACCGGCCGCCGAGCCGCGTTTCGCGGTCTCCTCGATGAAGTGGAGATAGTCGCGGACCGCGGCGATGGCTTCCGGTCCGCAGATGGGGCCATGCCCCGGAACAATCGTCTCGGCGCCCAGCGCCTCGATGGTGTCGAGCGCGTCGAGCCAGCCGCCCACCGAGCCGCCGAGGGCGAACGGCGTTCCGCCGTTAAAGATGATGTCGCCAGTGAAGAGGAGCTTGCGCTCCGGGATCCAGGCGACGACGTCGTTCGTCGTGTGGGCCGGACCGACGAAGATGAGCTCGATGCGAAGGTCGTCCACGTAGACGTTCAGGCGCTCGTCGAAGGTGACGAAGGGCGGCGTTACCGGGCATTCGCCGAAATCGACCATCGGGAAGAGCGCGTGCGTGCCGGACCCGGCGGCGATGACTTCGCGGCGACAGCGCTCACTGCCGATGATCGCCGCGGCGGGGGAGAACATGAAGTTGCCGTGCGTGTGGTCGCCGTGGCTGTGCGTGTTGATGAGCGCGTTCACGGGGTTCGGCGTGACGCCGCGGACGGCGGCGTGGAACGCGCGGGCGCGGGCTTCCGTGCCGGTCGTGTCGATGACGGTGGCCGACTGATTGCCAACGACGCAACCGGCGTTGTTCAGGAACCAGCTCCCGTCCAGCTGGATGTAGGCGAAGATGCCGGAGCTGACTTCCTCGACGGTGGGAGGCGGGATTTCCGCGTGGACGGGGACCGTGCTGGAGGACATCGCGTTCTTCTCCTGCTGGCGTGCTGGCGGCAGTCTACGCCGGTGCCGCACTGCCTTTCACGGCGCGGGCGCGAGCGCCTAAAACGTAACATCCGGACCGGGATCGGATGGACTATCATCGCGGAATGTGGATGCCGTTCCGCCGAAGCCCGCGGATGCGGTCGCCGGCAGCGTTGTTGCAGGAAGACCAGGCGCGCCAGCTGGTGGCGCAGGCGTTCCGCGACCTCGCCGGCACACACAACGGCGTCATCTATGACATCCCGCTCACGCAGCGCCCGGAGCCTGTTCCCGGGAGCATCTTCGTCCGGGGTTCGAGCGCGTGGCGCAGCTACCTGGCGGCGCGCGAAGCAGTGGACATCGGCCAGCCGGCCATCCTCTTTTCGTTGCGCGTGCTGGACGACGACGAGCGCAAGCTCGTGGTGGACTGGGGCACGACCTACCCCAACACCTTCTTCCTTATAGAACCGCACGATCCCGGGTGCGATCTGACCGACGCGGCGAACGATGCGACGGCCCGGACGAACGCGGCCATCGAAGAGACCCTGCGCCACGCGGCGGCGCTGGACCGCACCGCGGACGGCTGGACGCGAAACACGCCGCTGGGCGCGGTGCTTCGGGAACTGTTCGGCGCGTGGGTCTACTGGAGCGGCCCCGAGCCGTACGGGATCATCCGCGAGGTACCGCTGCGGCTGACGCAGGCTGCCGACAACGTGTGGTCGGTGATCCTCTCGGAGCTGGTTGAGCTGTTTCCGCAGCAGGCGTTCGACCGCGCGCTGGCATACGTGAACGACTGGGAGCGGGAGCTGCTGGGGGGGCCGATCCCGCGGGCGCAGTCGGTATTCCGCACCCGCCTTGGCATGCCGATCCTGCGCGACCCGCGGTGCGTGGATCGCGCCATCCGCAAGCTGGTCAACGAAGGGCGGCTGACAGTGATTGCGGCGTCGCTCCCCGGGCGGCCGGTGTTCGGCCAGGGCCGCCCGGTCCCGGACGAGATCTCGGACGAAGAGTTCACGCGCTTTCTGATGGGGTAGCGGCGGTCGCCGTTCGGTGCCCTGTATGCTTCGGCGAAAGCCGGAGGAACATGCATGGACTCTCACTACGTTCAGACTCGTGACCTGCGGATGCACTATCTGCAGCAGGGCACGGGCGAACCGGTCATCTTCATCCACGGCTTTCCCGAGACGTCGTACGAATGGCGGCACCAGTTCGCCGCGTTCGCCGACCAGTACGCCTGTTTCGCGCCCGACCTGCGCGGCTTCGGGGCGACGGAGAAGCCCGGCGTGCGGGTGAGCCGCCAACTGCTCGCCCAGGACATCGTGAACTTCATGGACGCGCTGGGCATCGAGCGGGCTGCGGTCGTGGCGCATGACTGGGGCGGGATCGTGGCCTTCAAGCTCGCGATCGACTGGCCGGAGCGGGTCACGCGGCTCGCGCTGCTCGATACGCTGTGCACGGTGTGGGCGCCGGGCGCGGTGCACGGCTACTGGTTCAAGGCTGCGCCTTACCCGGAAGAGTTCTTCGCGGAGTACCACGCCGAGTTCATCGCAACCGTGTGTGGCGCGGTGCCGGACCGTCCGCTGCCGCAGCGGCCGCTTTCGCCGTGGCAATCGCCGTCAGCGGCACGCGCCGGGTGCGGCGTGGGCGAGCGCGGAGGACATCGCGCACTACCAGGCGGCGTTCGCGGACCCCGGCGAGCCATGCCCACGCCATTTCGTACTACCGCTACGCGTTGCCGTTTCACGTGGTCCACGCGAGACCCGGCGGCCAGCCATGGCGAACGCTTCGAATCGCTGAGCGAGGCGCAGGTGGCGGAGATGTGGCTGCATCCGGATGGGCTCGAGAAGCACCCGCGGTACGCCAATTTCATGGACTACGGCCCCGAAGACCGCCACAAGACCTTTCCCAATCCGACGCTGTGGATGTTCGGATCGTACCTGTCGCGCTCGCGCGGGACCGATCCAGCCGGCCACCCGGATGGCTGGATCCCGTCGGGGAACCCGTTCTCGGACCAGTTTTCGCGCTACTTTCCCGACCTGCGTGCACGTGCGATCGATGCCGGGCACTTCTTCCCGGAGGAGGCGCCGGATGTGACGAACCAGCACCTGGCTGCGTTCCTCAGCGGCGCAATGTAGGGCGTTAGTAAACCCAGACGATGTCCGCCCGGATGAGTGTCACGTCGGTCTTCGCGGGCTTGACTGTGCGTTCTTCGAAGCGCGAAGGGTCGACCGCCTCTACGTCGCGGAGTTCGCCCTGGACGCGCTCGATCTGCATCTCGATTGTCTCCACCCGGGCCTCGGCGGTGTTCTCCATGCGGTTCTTGCTGAGCACCGTGCCCAGCCCGGTGACGGTGCGCTTCCGCCCGGTGAACAGACCGATGTTCGAGAGGATCGACGTGCCGAGCGATGCCCACTTCTCCATCTTTCGGCCGCTGATCTCCTGTTTCTTTGCGGCCTTGTCCGCCTGGAGCTTGTCGAGCTTCGCCTGGAGCGCCTCGCGCTTCTTCGTCTCGGCCGGGAGAAGGGCGAGCCGCGCGGCGAACTGGGACGCATCCTCGCCGGGGCGCGCGAACTGCTTTGTCACGGGGTCGAACGTGAGCTGCGACGCCAGCCGGTCGTCGAGGCGGTCTTTGAGCACCCGCTCGATCGCCTTCATGCCGCCCGTGGTGAGGTAGGCGGGAAGGTCGGCGTAGGAGAGGCCGGCGGGCGTGTCGTCGCCCAGCTTCGATTCGTCCACCTCGAGTGTGGTGCCCTCCACCAACTCCGTGACGGCCCCATCGGCCCGCATTGCGAAGCCGAGCACGCGCACCGATTCATCGCTCGCAACGCCACCGGCTTTGTAGCGAACGGCGGCTTTCGCGAAGACGTACGGGTTCGCGATGTTCCCGGCGTAGAGGTTGTAGTACCGCGCTTTCGTGCCGGCCGGCAGAGGCGGTGCGCCCGCTGACGGCGCAGGCGCTGAGACCGGCCGCTGGGCGTCGACAGGGCTGGCGGCCGGAGTGGGGGCCGTTCGTGGAACCGGGCCGCCTGCGGTGTCCAGCAGCTTGATCTCGTCTCGCGTGATGGGGCCGCGCAGGTACGACATCGCCCAGCGGGTCTGCATCAAAGTCGGCGCCTTGCGGTGGATGTCGTGGACGAGGAAGACGCGCTTCTGCACGCCGGCGATCATCTCGTCGAAGTTGAAGGCGCTGCCGGCGTCGGCCAGCGCCGCCTCGATTCCCTCTTTCACGCGCGCCTGGTCCTGGCTCGTCTGCAGACGGCCAATCGCCCAGAAGCCCATGTTGGCGAGCCCTTTGTAGTCGAGGTCGACCGGGTTCTGGGTGGCGAGCACGACGCCGACGCCATAGGCACGCGCCTGCTTCAACAGCGTCAGGAGCGGCTTCTTCGTCGCTGGATTCTCGGTGGGCGGAAAGTAGCCGTAGATCTCATCCATATAGAACAGGCAACGAAGGTCGCTTGTGCCCGGCTGACGCCGCATCCAGGTCTTGAGCTTGTTGAGGATGATCGCCGTGACGAAGATGCGCTCGCTGTCGTCGAGGTGGGCCGTGTAGACGATGCTGAGCTGCGGCTTGCCGTCGGCGCTCCGCACCCAGCTCTCGATGTCGATCGGCTCCCCGGTGCGCCAGACTTCAAACGGCGGCGACGCAACCAGGTTGTTGAGCGCGAACATCAGCGTGTTGCGGTCCTTCTGCGGGTAGAAGGCATCGAGCGGAAGCGCGCCGACCTTCTCAATCGGCGGGTTGGCCACCTGCCCGATGAGCGATTCGAGGTCGAGATCCTGGTGGTTCCGCCAGGCGGTCTCGATCAGTTGAAAAAGGAGGATGTATTCGCGGCTGCTCACGGGGTCGGCGGTGATCTTCACGAAGCCGAGGAGCGCGGTGACGATCGAATCGATCTCGTCGCGCAGCTCCTCCTCGTTTGCTTCGAAGTCGCCCTCCGGCGCACGCATCGAGTCGATCAGGTTGAGCGGCGAGCCTGCGGTCGAACCCGGGGTGAACACGCGCGTCGTATGGTTCGCTGCGTAGGCCGCCACGTCCGCTTGCGACAGGCCCCAGTCCGCCAGGCCCTTGCTCCACGCTTCGGCGGCGGCGGTGGCGGCTTGCTCGCGCGTCTGTCCTTCGCGCGCCGCCGCGTCGGCGTCCACCCATGGCAGGAACTGCGCCGGCGAGAGCTGATCGAAGGCAAGGGCCAGGTTGCCCATGTCGCCCTTGGGGTCGATGACGATGACGGGGACCTTCGCGCGCAGGAGCTCTTCGATCATGCCGACGGACAGGCCCGTCTTCCCGGATCCCGTCATGCCGATGACGATGCCGTGCGTGGCGAGGTCATCCTGGTCGAGCAGGAACCGGTCGCCCAAGGCCTTCGTCGCCGGGTCAAATGTCTTGCCGAGGTAGAGAGATTCGGCCACGGAGTTTCCCCTCTCAGCTTCGCTGTGGTGCCAGCGGCGCGCGGCCCACGCGCGTTCGCCGCGTTCCCGACTGTAGCACGGGCGGCAGCCGTCGCTTCTATCGGAGCCTCTCGTGCCCGAAAGATTACGCTTGTGTTGCGATGCGACGGGACTATCATCTAGCCGGCACGCTGCGGGTTCCGGCGTTCGCAACGGCAGAAACGAGGATCAGATGACGAACATCGAAGAGATCGAGGGCATCGGCCCGACGTTCGGAGCGAAACTCCAGGCTGCGGACGTCAAGACCGTCGAGGCGCTCCTCGCGGCCGGGGGCTCGCCCGCCGGACGTAAAGCCTTGTCAACAAAGACCGGCATCGACGACGGCAAAATCCTCGAGTGGGTCAACCGCGCCGATCTCATGCGCATCAAGGGCGTCGGCTCCGAGTTCTCCGACCTTCTCGAAGCATCCGGCGTCGACACCGTGAAGGAACTGGCAACGCGAAACGCCGACAACCTTCAGGCGAAGATGCTTGAGATCAACACGGCGAAGAAGCTCGTCCGCCGGACGCCCACCGAAGCCGAGGTTGCTTCCTGGGTGGCCGAAGCGAAGACGCTCAAGCCCGCCGTTTCGTACTAGCCCGAAGGAGACGCAGTGAAAGAAGAGCTTATCCGCCTCCTCCAGGAGAAGGCGGGCCTCGACGC
Source organism: uncultured bacterium (assembly GCA_963832795.1). GTDB lineage: Bacteria > Chloroflexota > Dehalococcoidia > Tepidiformales > Tepidiformaceae > CAWHVJ01. The sequence continues at coordinate 68,553 of CAWHVJ010000009.1, read as the reverse complement.
GTCGAAGGCGTCCAGCGTCGTCGACACGATCCTCGACTTCATCAAGGACCATCCCGAGAAGCTGACGGCGTTTCTCGGAGAGGATGCTGTCGACAACGTGACCGAGAAGCTGGGGAACCTCTTCGGTCGCTGACGCCCCGCCTCAGTCGAGCTCCAGCCGCCGCTGTTCGTGCCAGCTTCGCCAGGCCGTGTCGACGAAGCGCATATAGCGGACGCCGTCGGCGAAGTTCGTGAGCCGCACGGGCGCGCCCGTGAGGATGGAGTTGACGAAGTCTTCCTCCACGCGCCAGCCGCGGTCGGTGCCTTCGTCGGGCACGAGATCCTGGAACGGCTGGCCGTGCCTGGCCCATGTCGCGCGGTCGCCCATCTGCCAGCGCAGGGTGGCGCGCGTGCCGTAGACGACGATGCCGTTCGCCGGCGCGCCGGCGGCGACGCTGCTGAGGTGGTACTGCGCGCGCGCGCCGTTCGCCATCTCGGCGAGGACGACGAACGTATCCGGCACGTCGACCTCGACGTTTTCGCCAACCTCAGGGTCGAACCGCCAGGGGACCACGACCCGGCCGTCGGCGAAGACGCTCGTCGTGTCGCCGAGCCAGCGCTGGAGCACCTCGTTGAAGATGCCGAGCATGCCTACGTTGCGGCCGGAGTACTCCATGCGCTGTCGCCAGTGGATCGGCGTGGTGCTGTCGAGGGCGCTGCCGTTCAGCAGGTCGACGGTCACTTCGAGGATGTCGCCGAACTCGTCATCGTCGATCATGCGGCGAATGGTTGGGCCGAGACGGAAGTCGAAGGGCGCCGGCACGATCTGCGCGACGTATTCGGGGTGGCGCTCGGAGGCCGCAAGCATCTCCTCGGCCTCGTCCAGGTCCATCGCCATGCGGGCTTCGCAGAGGACGTGCTTGCCGTGTTCGAGCGCGGCGATCGCGTACTCCTTGTGGCGGTACGGCCACGTGCCGATGCAGACAGCATCGACACCCGCATCGGCGATGACGTCGTGGGGGTTGTCGTAGACGCGGGCGATACCGAACTCCTCGGCGATGCGCTCGCCACTCTCGCGGCTGCGGTTGGCGACGGCAACGATCTCGACCCCGTCGATCTTGCGGAAGCCGGGGATGTGCATCGAGCGCGTGTTCGCGCCGGCGCCGACCAGACCAATGCGAAGCGGCATGGCTAACGCGTCGCCGCTTCGGGTTTGTCGGCGCCTTCGCGGCTTTGCCGGAACGAATCCATGGCAGCCTTGAGCGGTGGCGGGAGGTCTTTTCCGGCGTCGGTGAAGGCCTTGATCTGGGCCTGCATGGTGCCGCCGAAGACCTTGCCCATCTCCTCCTCGATCCAGTTGCGGTTGTCCTCCATCACGGAGATCTGACCCTGGAAGCGGGGAGCGACATAGCGCGCCCAGAGTTCGTAGCTGCGGTGCGTCTTCTCGGTGCTGGCCCATTCGTGTGCCAGCCCGAGGATGCCGCCGATGCCGCCCGAGCGCTCGACGATGCGCTCGACATGCTCGATGGCGTCTTCGGGGGTGCCGACGATGACCGTGCCCTTGTCGGCGGCCTCTTCGATCGTCTTCGTGCCACCCGCGAACGGTGGCGGCGTGGCGCGCTCGTCCGGCTTGTGGCGGTCGCCGAAGTAGGCCTGGCGCTTGTATCCCTCGCGGATGTCGTCGATCGCCTCGGCGCGTGAGTCGGCGAGGTGGATGGGGACGACGACCTTCCAGTCGGCGCGGGTCACGGTCTGGCCGGACTCGGCGGCCGCTTCCTCGGTCCAGCCCCAGGTGCGCTCGAAGCCCTCGTTATCGGTGCCGGCGACCGAGAGCAGGCCCACGCCATGTTTGCCGGCGGCCTGCGGGCCGGAGGGCGTGAACGTCGTCGCAACGGCCACGGGCGGGTGCGGATCGCTGTAGTTCGCCAGCTGGAGGCGTGCCTCGCGCATTGTGAACCAGTCGGTTTCGATGCTGACGGGCTCACGCGAGCGCAGCAGCCGCATGATGGCGTCGAGCGACTCGTTCATGCGCTGGCGCTGGGTGACCGGATCGATGCCCATCATGTAGGCGTCGGAGGTGAGGACGCCCGGCCCGCAGCCGAGCATCGCCCGTCCCTCGGTCATGTGGTCGAGTTGCAGCAGGCGGTCGGCGAGCATGAACGGGTGGTGGTAGGGGAGCGAGCTCACGCCGGTGCCGAGCTTGATGCGCCTGGTGCGTTCGGCGGCGGCGGCGATGAACACCATGGGGTCGGCGATGATCTCACGGGCGAAGCTGTGATGTTCGCCGATCCAGACCTCGTCGAAGCCCAGCTCGTCGAGGTGCTCGATGAGCTTCATATCGCGCTTGAGCGCGAGGGTCGGGTTTTCGCCGACGCGGTGGAATGGCGCCATGAAGATGCCGAACTTCATACGGTGTGGTCGGTAGGCCATGTAGAGACTCCCGCCGGAAGGCCCGGCTATGCGGGAATCATAACGTCGCGGCGGTCAGTCGTCGGAATGGGCATTGCGTGCACGGCTCCGCTACGATGACGACGCCCAGGTCAGGGAGGGATGCTCGTGGCCGACCAGAATCCGATAGCGCTGCCCCTCGTCTTCGTCGGCGCCGATGACGTGCCCATTCTGTACGCCAACGTGTTCGTTGCTCAGTTCCAGCAGGATGAGTTGCTCCTTACCGTCGGACAGGTCGCGCCGCCCATTCTTCTTGGCGACGAAGGCGAACGACGGGAGCAAGCCGAGCGACTTTCATACGTCCCTGTGAAGGTCATGGCACGGCTGGCGCTAACCCGGGACCGGATGGCCGAGTTGCTGGGGGTGATCCAGGACAACCTCGCCGCGTACGATGATTCACAGGAGAAGAAATCGTGAGTAGCGCATCGACCTACACGGTGGAGCATCCCTCGGCCTCGAGCGCTGTTAAGCTCATGGTGCGCGTCCAAAGCACGACGGCGAACAAGATGCCCGGCACGATGACGAGCGGCATGCCGGTGGCCGTGTCTTTCTCGCAGGCGTACTACTGGAAGAGAGCCTGGCAGGATGCGGAGCGTGAAGCGCTTGAGGAGCTCGCAGCGGGGCAAAGCCGCGTATTCCCGAACGCCGAGGCCGCGATCCGCTACCTCCTCGGGCCGGACGACTGATTGCCGGAATACGTCATCCCGCCGAAGTTCAAAAAAGTGCTCAGGAAGAAGCCGCCGCAGATGCAGGCAGCGATCCTGGAGTGCATCGCACGGCTAGCGGAGAACCCGCGACACCCAAGCCTGCAGACACATCCTGTTCGCGGGTTGCGTGGCGGAGGGGTCTTTGAAGCCTACGTTGACGCGGCCAACCGGCTGACGTTCCACTATGACGCTGGCCGGATCGTGCTTCGAAACAACTGCAATCACAGCATCATCGACCGCGACCCCTAGCCGATCCCTCTCGTCCCAGCCGGTGGCCATCATTCTTCTTCGTCCACCTTTCGGAAGAAGTCGTCCATCGTTTTGCCGGCCTCGTCCTCGAAACGGTGGTCGAGCAGCTGCAGCTGGCGAATGCGGTCCAGGCGGAAGCTGCGGAAGTCGTCCCGAAGCTCGCACCACGCCGTCAGCGACCAGACCTTGCCCCAGAAGAAGAGGCCGAGCGGCCGCACCGTGCGTTCGGTGTCGATGCCGGCCGGGTCGGTGTACGAGAGGAAGACCTTGCGCCGGCCGTCGATGGAGCCGCGCAGTTCGGTGAGCGCCCCGGCGACGTCCTGGGGGACGTGGAAGCCTGGCGCGTAGAGCCGCGTGCCGTCGACCCTGGCGCGGAGGCGTTCGGGGAGCGCGGCTTCGACGCGGGCCAGGGCGTCGCTCGCGGCTTTCGCCAGGGCGGCATCGCCCCAGCTGGAGACGACGCGGGCGCCGAGCACCATGGCCTCGATCTCGACCTCGGTGAACATGAGCGGCGGGAGGTCGAAACCCTTGCGCAGCATGTAGCCGACGCCGGCCTCGCCTTCGATCGGGACTCCGCTGAGCACGAGGTCGCGGATGTCGCGATAGACCGTGCGCTCCGAGACCTCCAGCTCGCGGGCAAGCGTCGCGGCCGTAGCCACGCGCTTGCGCCGCAGGAGCTGGATGATCTGGAAGAGGCGGTCGGCGCGTCTCATGTTGCGGGTTGCTCAGTGAGCCTCCGCCGTGGCGAGCTCGGGGCGGAACTCCATGAGCTGGAAGTAGTTGCCGTCCGGGTCTTCGAAGGTGGAGATGATGCCGCCCCAGTACTCCTTGCCGCGGTCGCGGATGACCTTCGCGCCGGCGCGAGCAAGCCGATCGTGCTCGGCGTCGATGCCGGTGATCATGAGGTTGAGGAGGACGCGCTCCGGGCGGTCGGCCTTGCCGTTGACCTTGCTGTGCCCGTCGATGACGAGGCTCGAGCCGCCGCCGACCTGGAACGCGCCGGGGCCCATGCCCTCGGCGGGCGGGAGCTGGACGACGTCCCGGTAGAAGGCGATGAGCCGCTCGGGCTCGGGGCTGTTGATGTTGACGATGATGTGGTCGGGGTTCATGTGTTGGCCTCGAAAGCGGTGTCCACGCGGAATTGTTCGAGCGTGGCTCCGCCATCGTAGACGCCGCCTGTTGCCACCATAGTGTCAGTAGCACAGATTCGAAACCGGACCGTGCTGACAGCGTAGTGGCAGGAGTGTGTCAGTGGTGAGCCTGGAACACCGTTAGCCGACCGCCGCCCGCGCGCACAGCGAGGATCTCCTTCGGATCCTGGCCTCTCACGGTGTAGACGGGCGTTCCTATCGGAACGAACGACGAGTCGCCGTCCTTCGCGCGGTAGTTCGGATCCGTGACCACACCATCCACGCGAAACGCCACACGGCCGCAGAGGGGGCCGAGGTCGTCCTCGGTCCAATCCGCGCCGAGGTCCAGCGCAGGCTGGAAATTCACGCCGTTGAAGTGGATGAATTGCACCCAGTCGATGATGACGCTCCCGGGGAATCCGGCGACGGACTCCGGCGTTGGACTGGGTACGTACGTGGTGCAGGCGAATTCCTCGCTGTTCGATGACTGGCGCGTGAGCGCCACGACGACCGCAACCACCGCGATCGCGGCCGCGCCGCCGCCGAGGACTGCGGCGCCTCGCCAACCGGCCCAGCCCGCGATGCCCTGCAGACCGTCGCCCACGCGGCGGGTGAGCCGGTTCTGCTCGCTCCACCACTCGGCGGCTTCTTCGCGCGTGTCGACTTCGAGCGCGGCGAGGATGGCGCTGACGTGGAACTTTGCGCCGTCGAGGGTGATCCCAAGTTGCTCGGCGATCTCGCGATTCGTCTTGCCACGCGCAATGAGGTGGAGCACCTCCACCTGGCGCTCGCTGAGGTGCCCTTGGTTCCGCGTCCGGTAATGCCGTGGCCGCATCGTGAGACAGCTTAGGCCGCTTCGCGACGCGAATTCACTACCCGACCATCTACAATGCCGGCCACCACCGCCGAGGCTGCAGCCATGTCTTTCGAAGTGCCCGAGCACGTCATTCCCATCCGCGAGCGCGTCCAGCACTTCATTGAGGAGCGCATCTACCCGGTCGAGCCGCTGCTCGACGAGAACACGCCCGAGGCGCCGGCGGCGCTGCGGCGGCTGATGCAGGAGGCGAAGGACGCCGGCCTCTGGGCGCTGGGCCACCCGGTGGAGATCGGCGGGCAGGGCATGCCGTTCCTCGACTACGTTTACGTCAACGAAGTGGTCGGCCGTTCGGAGCACGCGATGGTGGCGCTCGGGACGCATTCGCTGCAGGACTCGATCATGCTGAACCTGCATGCCGCACCGGAGTGGCGGGAGCGCTACCTGAAGCCGCTCGTGGCCGGCGAGATCTTCCCCAGCTTCGGGATGACGGAGCCCGAGGTGGCAAGTTCGGACCCGACGCAGCTCCAGACGCGTGGCGTGCTCGACGGCGACGACTGGGTGATCAACGGGCGCAAGTGGTTCACCACTGGGGCGAAGACGGCGGCCTACACGACGGTCATGTGCCGCACCGAAGGCGACGACGTCCCCGACCACCAGGCGTTCAGCATGATCGTGGTGCCGACAGAGACGCCCGGGTACAACATCGTGCGCGAGACGCCGGTGATGGGGATGCTCGGCGGGCACTGCGAGGTCGAGTACGACAACGTGCGCGTGCCCCGTGCGAACCTGCTCGGGCCGCGCGGGCAGGGCTTCCTGATTTCGCAGCAACGGCTGGGACCGGGGCGCATCTTCCACTGCATGCGCTGGCTCGGGCAGGCACAGCGCGCCTTCGACCTGATGTGCGAACGCGCGAACTCTCGCGTGGCGTTCGGCTCGACGCTCGGGGAGAAGCAGCAGATCCAGGCGATGATTTTCGAGACGGCGGCCGAGATCCAGGCGAGCCGGCTGCTCACGCTGCAGGCGGCGCACAAGATGGACAAAGGCGACCCGGCGCGGGTCGAGATCGGCATTATCAAGGTCGTGGGCGCGAAGATGCTGCACAACACCATCGACCGGGCGATTCAGGTCTTCGGGGCGAAGGGCGTAACCAGCGACACGCCGCTCGAGCGCATGTACCGCACGGCGCGATTCGCGCGCATCTACGACGGACCGGACGAGGTCCACCGCGCGACCGTGAGCCGGCTGATCCTCCGCGAGTACAGCCGCGGGAACGGCTGGGATTTCGGCCTGCGGTAGGCGCCTCAGTCCGAGACGACGATGAGCCCGATGCCGATGACGGCGAGGCAGAGGCCGCCCACAAGCAGGAGCACGGAGACGCGGCGCGCCCACGCATCCACCGGCAGGCGTGGGCCGTTGAGGCCATAGCCGGTGCGGGCGATCATGCCGTAGTTGGAGAACGACTGGTTGCCCATGGTGAGCACCATGGCAGCGCCGATCAGGCCCCCGCCGCCGAGTGCGACGCCGATCGCGTACTGGTGGAAGTCCCAGCCGAAGACCAGGGCGGCGACGCCAAGGATTGCCAGCGCGCCCCAACCGAGGATGGCGAGTTTGATGCCGAAGCCGTCGAAATACTCGCTCGGCGCGGACCAGCCCTCGCGTTCGCGGTCCAGGAATTCCGGCTCAGAGGGTCCGTAGTCTCGCATCCTTTGCCTGGGGATCAGGATACGACGCCGAGGAGGGCTAGATGGATCCACCGAGTCTCCATACGATGGGCCACACCGGCGATGATGATTCGATGGTTCTTGATCGGCGCGACAGCTGCAACTGGGTTGCTCGGGGTTGGCGCGGCGATGGCTGCGTCGCCGGTTGTGGCGGAACGCACGACGTACGTCATCGGGCGCGACACGGAGATGAGAGTTAGCGGCCAACTCCCCACCCCGTGTGCTGGTCAAATCGTCGAAGTCTCGCTTTACAGCCGAGACGGCGCCGAGCCATCGCGGATTAGCGCCTTCGCTGGAACGGAGTCGGTGACAACCACTGTCGCTGGGGACGGCTCGTTCGCAGCCCTACTGCCGCTGCCCACTTCGCTCGTGAAGCCAGCCCGCGTATTCCCAGGGGCAACGGGCGCATGCCTCGACGCGCCGGCCGTGGATGAGTCGCTGGGAGCCGAGTTGGCGGTCGCTGTTGCTAACCCGGAGCCGTCCGGCTCGTCCTACGTCTACGTTTCGAGCGAGGGGCTCGCCAGCCACCCGAGCGGGCAGGATGGCCTTTCGTTTGGACAGCTCCTCGGCAGCATCACCGCCTTCGCGGATTTCCAGCGCTGCGCGACCGAATCGACGGATCCCGAGCGGACCGGCGGAGCAGACGTTGTGCTGCACCTTGGCGCTCCGGGGCAGCCGCCGGAGTGCTCCCGCCCGGGGGCGCTGATCACCTTCGCCGATGGAGCTGGCGCGGAGTTTTTCGTGACGATGACCCTGGTACCCGGTACCACTCGCCTGCTCGACAACTTCGCCGGGCAGCCTCCGGGCACGCCGCCGAGGAGCATCAATCTCCGAACCGACAAGAGTTTCTATCGGCGCCCAACGGACGAGTCCGTAGCGATGTACGCGCAGGGACTGACGACCTGTGCCGGGAAGCAGGTCAGCTTTGGGCTGTTCGTCGATGTCCACACTCCGGCGTCTGACTTGGTTGCGGTCACCGTAAGCGACGACGGCACAGCGCTGGGGGCAGTGAGGCTGCCGTTCGTTGCCGTGCCACCGCTCTACCCCGGAGTACGCGGCACATGCATATCGAGTGGCACAGTGCTCGCTGCCGATCCGGTGTACTTCGAGAGCCCGGATCTCAAACCGCCCGCACCGCCGAGCGTCGGCAGCGGCACGCAACGTCCGGAGGGCAGCGGACTCCTCGACTGGAGCGTCGTGTTACTGGCTCTTGCGGCTCTTAGCGCGTCGGCGACTCGTTTCCTGCGGCGCCCGCAGCGCTAGCCACCATCGACGGTGCCGCGCCGCCCTCCGCCAGGCATCGCTTCAGCGCTTCACGCTGCTCCTCGAAGAACCCCATGCCAGGCAACTCCCATTCGTCTGCGGCGCGGATGATACCGGACCGCGTGCGCGCGAGTGCGCCGGTTGATCAGCCGCCTGCTCGCACCACCGGGGTGCCGTGGAAACAGCCGACGGTGTAGGGATACTCAAGCGTGGCGTCGTAGTGGTAGATGCTGGTGGGCTGGCCGTTCCACATCACCTCGCTCGTGCGGCCGTGGCAGGCATCGAGGTCGGCGTTGGTCGGCAGGTTGCCCTGCGCGTCGCGCTCTACATAGATGCCGTAGCCGTCCAGGGCGTAGCCGACGAGGACGGAGCTCGCCCGTGGCCTGCGCGAGGATGCACGACGGCACATCGTGATAGTGATAGCGGTCCTGTCCGTCGGGATGGCCGTTGCACTCATCCTGGGTTTCGTGCGCGGCGGCATCGCGGCCGGCATCGTCGAGGGCGTTGTACAGCAGCACGCCGTCGGTCAGGAGGCCGATGGGGCCAAGCCCGGTGCACGAGGGCGTCGCGGCCGCGGTCGGATTGAGCGGCACGGTATACGTGAACGATTGGGCGGCGATGTGATTGGGATTGGGATCGTATTGGTGGGCCGGGTCGCTCGGGGCGATGGGGAAGTTCCCGGTGGGGAAGTCCTCGGGCAGGTCGTCGGTCGTGAGGACGCGCTGATTGCCGCTCACGGTCTCCGTGAAGCTGGCCGCGGGCCACGTCACATGGCCCTGTACGGCGATTTTCGCCTCGAGGTTCCACGTTCCGGCGGCCGCGTCGATCCAGTCGCCACTATGCCGGGCGCCGCCACCGCGGAAGTTGGTGACGCACGAATCGACGAACCCCACCTGCGGTGACGTCGAGACCTTGCCGTCGCCCAGTGGCACGGCCGTTTTTTCGATGGTGGCCTTCCAGGCGTTCGTCGCGGTCACCGATGGACTGCTCGTGGGTGCCGCGGACGCGCGGGCGGTGGGCGTCGCCGACGGCGCAGCGGTGGTGCCGCCGCCCGGGGCGTCGCCGCCCTCAGTGGAGCAGCCCGCCACCGCGATAAGCACCAGGCAAAGGGCAAGGAGAATCCGCATCCGGCCGCCTCCGAAGGCCGGGTCCCACGATACAGCAGGGTTGCGGCTCTATGCCTTCACGTGGGCTTACTGGAACGGCGGGAGCTGCACCGCCGGCGCGGCCATCTGGCCGTCGCAGATACCCTTGCCGCCGATGCCGATGAGGAACAAGGCCCGGCCGTCAGTGGTGGTGGTGTAGATGCCGTCGCCGTCGTAGTAGAGGGACCAGAAGGTCGATGCAAATTCGACGGCCGCGCCGCTCTTGAGAAGCAAGCGCGTGACGCCAGGATCAGCGGCCTGGTCGAACGTGACCTCGGGCTGGGGCTCTGGTGGGCCAGCGCTGATGGCGCCGGACGGGACCGCCACGACGCGGTTGTCCCAGGCGAAGCGCATGCTTCGGTCCCCCAGCCAGTAATCCGCCAGACACGTCGGCGATCCGGTCGTGCGCAGCACTTCGGCGCCGGTCGCGGCGTCGAAGACTCGTGCGCCGCCGACCGGGTAGGCATTGGCGATAGCGATGTAGCGGCCGTCGGGCGACCAGCGGGGGTTGGCGCCGGACTCGACGTTGCCGAAGGGGATCTCAAGCTTCGTCGCGCCGTCCGCGGCCACGGTGCGGGTGCCGGTGGCCGTCGTGATCGCAAGCGCCGACCCGTCGGGCGACCAGCGCAGCGGCCACGTTCCCCCGGCGACTTCAGTCGTTGAACCATCGGGGCGGAGGATGAGCGTCGTAGCGCCCGCATCGGTACTGCCGCCGAAACCAAGCGCAGCGGACCCATCGACGGAGAACTCGGCGCTGCCGTTCGGTCCCGCGGCCGGCGCGGCGGCTTCCGCGAGCATGCGTGACGACGCCGTCTCCACGAGCGCCACCTTCGAGCGCGTGACGACGACCATCGAAGCACCATCGGCCGAAAAACCGACAACGCTCCCGGCCTCGCCGGCGACGACGACGTCGTGGTCGGCGCCGGTGTCGGTGTCGAGCAAATGCACGCCGGCGCTGCTGCCCTGCGCGCTCCACACCACCCAACGTCCGTCGCGAGAGATTGGCCGGGCGCCGTACTGCCCGGGCATCTCCCAGAAGACCATCTGCCCGGAGTCGAGCCTGATGTAGAGCAGGCCGTTTTCGGAGGGCAGTGTGTCGCCGCTGGCGAGGACGTGGCGCACGGGCACGGTGGCGGCGGCGGGGAGCCGTTGGCGTCGCGGGGGCGGGTGACGGTGTCGGCGTGGCCGTCGGCGGCTGCGTCGTGGCGGTTGCCGCCGGCGTGGGGCGCGCTTCGCCGCCACCACAGGCCGCGGCCATGGCCGCCGCCAGGCCGAGGAGCAAGAGCGCGAAGCCGGATCGTATGTTCACCACGGCACCATCTCACTCACCCCAACGCTCGGCCACGGCCGAAAGTTCCCTTCTTGGGCGTACGATGCGGCTCACTTCAGTCCGGAGGGCCGCATGTACAAGATGATCTTTGGCGCCAAGCGCAAGCCCGGCATGTCCCGTGAGGAGTTCGGGCGGTACTGGACGACCGTCCACGCCGAGAAGGCGAAGAAGGTGCCGGGCATCGCGCGGTACGTCATCAACCTCGCGCCGGACCTTTCCGGGAGCGGCCGCGAGATGGCCTACGACGGCTTCGCGGAGACGTGGTTCGATTCGGACGAGGCGATGCGGGCTTCGGCTCGGTCGCCGGAGCTGAAGGTCGTGCTGGAGGATGAGCCGAACCTGTTCGACATTTCGACGCGATTCAGTGTGATCGTCGAGGAGCACGTGATGATCGCGGGCGCGTAACGGCCCTCATCCCCGGCCCTTCTCCCGACAAGCGGGAGAAGGGAGAGGGTTTCGACTGAGTGTCGCGTACGGGTCGCCGGGCAATGCGATTGGGGCGACCGTCTCAGTTGGCATCCTCGAACGAGCTGCTGTGGGGTATGGCGTCGCGGTAGAGGGGGAGCTCGACGCGGACGGTGAGCCCGCCCCCGGTGCGCGCACGGGCCTGGATGGTGCCGCCGAAGAGCCCGACCAGCCGGCGACAGACGGCGAGGCCGATGCCCTTGCCCGTGACAGCGCCCGAGGTGGCGGGGGAGCGGTAGAAGCTCGAGAAGATGCGGTCGAGCTCGGCGGGGTCGACGCCGGGCCCACGGTCCATGACTTCGACGCGCGCGCATGTGCCGTTTCGCGCGACGGTGACCTCAATGGGCGTGAGGGAGGGACTGTACTTGTCGGCGTTGCCGAGGAGGTTGAGCAGGACGCGCTGGAAGAGCGGGCTTTCGACCATCACCATGCTGTCTTGCTCGGGGAGCGAGACGCGCAACTCGCGTCCGGGGGAGGCGTGTTTGAAGTCGCTGGCGGCGAGCGTGACCTCTTCGTTGAGCAGGACGGGCTCAAGCGTGAGGTTGGGCGAGGGGTTCACGAGCAGGAAGACGCTTTCGATAAGGGACTTCATCCGACCGGCCTCGGAGGCCAGGCTCGCAACGAGCTCCTTCCGGCTCGATTCGTCGAGGTTGTTGTAGCGCTGGGCGAGGAGCCGAGTACCGCCGTAGAGGATTGTCAGCGGGGTGCGCAGCTCATGCGAGACGAGGCCGAGGAACTCGTCCTTGGCGAGGGTCTCGCTCTCAAGCTCACGATTGCGTTGTTCGCTCAGCTGGAGCTGTTCGCGGGCGCGCCGGCGCTCGGTCATATCACGCGTGACCTTGGCAAAGCCGATGAGCTTGCCGGATTCGTCGCGGACGGGCGTGACGACGACGTCGGCCCAGAAGTGGGAGCCGTCCTTGCGGACGTGCCAGCCCTCTTCTTCGTAGCGGCCTTCGGCGAGGGCGATTTCGAGGGCGAGACCGGGCTTGCCACGTTCGATGTCTTCGGGCGGATAGAGGAGGGAGTGGGGACGCCCGAGGATCTCCTCGGCGCTGTAGCCCTTGATGCGCTCGGCGCCCGAGCTCCAGCTCACGATGGTGCCATCCGGCGCGACCATGTAGAGGGCGTAGTCCTTCACTGCGTCGACCAGGAGACGGAAGCGCTGTTCGCTCTGGTGGAGGGCGGATTCGGCCCGTCGCCGTTCGCTAAGGTCGCGGGTGACCTTGGCGAAGCCGACGAGGGCGCCGTCCTCGGCGCGGATTGGCGTCACGACGACGTTCGCCCAGAAGCGGCTGCCGTCTTTGCGGACGCGCCAGCCTTCGTCTTCGACGCGCCCTTCGAGGCGGGCCACTTCGAGGACGCGCTCGGGACGATGCGCGCGCACATCGGATTCGGGATAGAAGACGGAGAAGTGGCGCCCGATGATCTCGTCAGGGGTGTAGCCCTTGAGCCGCTCGGCGCCCGTGTTCCAGCTGGCGACGTGCCCTTCTGCATCGAGCGTGAAGATGGCGTAGTCGGTGACGGCATCGAGGAGCAGCCGCGACGGGTCGTCATGGGCCGGCTCCGCCGACGCTTCGGCTGAGGATTGGGTCACGGCAGGAACTCCGATCTGTTTGCGACCATCACGGTACGCAGCCGTACCCACCAGAGCCGCCTAGGGGGAAGTGTTCCACCAGGAGGCCAGTGGCTGAATCGCGACATCATTTCGGGATGCACGTCGCTCGTGACGAACTTATAACGATCCGTGCGAGCGGCGTGATGGTCCGGTTGCAGGCCCATGACGCCGAGGGTGGATGCGGCCGCCTGGCCGGGCTGGAGGCAGCGCGCCGGGCGCGTGTGTTTTCCCACGGTTCCACCGCGGTTCATCGCGGTTCATCGCGGTTCGCGCGAACCGTGCGCGCGGTTCCGGCGAACCGTGGTTGTCGCGGTGCTGAACCGCGAACTGCCATGAGGTGCGGGCCTGTTTGGGCCGGGAGCGAGGGGAAAATGAGGGCCGTTGTGCCACGCATGGGGCGGACGGTGGCACGGGACGCCGAGAACTCCGAGCGGGGCGTGACACGTTGAGCCAAGCTGCACGTTTCCGAGCGCATCAGGTACGGAGACGGGGCCGAAGGCGAGTATCACTCGCTGTGTTCGCGTCTATGCTCCGACCCGGGCAACATCAAGCGGCGGTGGAACATTCCGCGGCGAGCGTGCGTCTGGTGAGGTGTGGGGGTTGGCCATGCGTGTTCCATCGATCGTCCTTGGCTTCGGGTTGGCGTTCGTCTTCGTTCTTGGGGCGTGCGGCGACGACGAGAGCCGTTCGACAGCGACGACGGGGACGACGGTTTCGCCTGCCGCAACCTCCGAAGGGAGCCTGACGGCGACAGCCACGGCCACGTACGCACCGCCTCCGACGCCGTCCACGGCGGGGCTGCCCGGCGACATCGCCGCCGCGATCGATGCGGTCCGCGCGCATGACGCGGCGCGCCTGGAATCGCTCATCACCACGACGATGGGTCCGTGCGTGCCGAACCCGGCCCCGGGAATTCTCCAGCCGCCCGCGTGCCCGGCCGGTGTCGCCGAGGGCACGCTGGTCCCGGCGCTGGTCGTCGCCGGGTGCCCGGATGACAACCGAGCCGGCTACATCGACCCCACGATCACGTACCGCATCACCTCGTTCGACCCCGGCCCACTCGCCGGACTGTTCATCGGTGTCGTCGGGGTGGATGGTCCCGTGCGCTTCGCAGCGCTGTGGGGCGCTGAGAAGATCTCCGTGGCTGGGATTCGATGCCGACGGCAAGCTGATCGGCGCCGGCGGCGGAGGCGATTGCCCGGCGTACGAGTTGCGCCCTCGCCTGGCGAACGCCACCTGGCTCGCCGGCCCGGCATGGGTCGACTGAGACCGGGCGCTCTCAGCACAGCGGGTCCGTACGGTTGCAGACAGAGGGGGTAGCGAGACGGGGCCGAAGGCCCGTATCACTGCGTGTGTTCGCCTCTATGCTCGTCAGTAGCAGGCGTGACGCGCGCGGGTGGAACATTCGGGTGCGTGTGTTCGTCTGGTGAGGTGTGGGGGTTGGCTATGGGACGGATGAGATGGATGGTCCTTGGGATGGCGCTGGCACTGGCGCTGGCGTTGGCCGCTGGCGCCTGCGGCGGGGGATTCGAAGCCGGCGGCTACGCCGACGGCGGCGACACCAACGGTGACCCTCATCCCCGCCACGCCTACGGCCACGCCGGAGCCACCCCCGTTCAGGACGGTCGTGAACGGCATCCTCATCGGGAGTCCGGGGGTCGTGGTGGGCGTTGGCTCCGGGAGCTGTTTCGTGAACGAAGGCATCGGCGTACCAGGCGAAGCTGCGGCGGGCACGGCCGTCGAACTTGCAGCAGGGTGGCTTCCCGAGGGCGTCAGTCCGGGCGCTGTGACGAGCGAAGCCACCCGCTGCGGCGACCGCATCGTGGGCTCGGGTCTCGGGTTCGACCTCCCGGGCGGCGGCTCGGTTTCGGTCTCCCGCGACGTTCGTCCATTTCCTGTGGTGGGCGGGTCGGCGTCGCAGTCCTGGCAGCCCGTCACAGTTGCGGGGAGAGCTGCGGCCATCGGCACCGGGAGCTTCAATAGCCGGAGTTGGGTTGAGATCGCGGTCTGGGACGTAAACGGCGTGCAGACCTACATCCACGCTGTTCAGCTCTCATCCGAGGCTGCGTTGCAGTTCGCTGCCGGATTGTTCCCGGACATCCAGGAGCCCGTGGAGGGCCCTGGCGTGAGCTACCCGGCGCCAACGCGAACCGGACTTCAAGATGTCGACCCGGTCCTCGACGCCGTTCTCGGCGCTGGCGCGGTGAACCCGGCGCTGCTGGCGATGGCAACTCTTCCGTGTGGGCGGTCCAGCCCTGACGATCCGAAACCGGGTTGCCCGTTCGGCGTCCCTGTTGGCACACCTACGTTAGGGTTCCGCGTCAGCAACTGTAAGACCTATTTTGCGCCGGCGGAGGCGGCCGGCGAGGCGCCGCTCCTCCTGACCAGTTCGAGCCCGCGCCTCTTCGGGGTGTATCGCGGGGCCACGTCCGCCAGCGATGGCCAGGCATACCACGTGATCTTTGCCGGGGACGGAGCGGCCACGTGGGGCGTGGACGTCGATGTTCGGGCCGGCCAGATCACCAGCATTTCCTACGGCTGCGGGTCCACGAACCCGGCGCAGCTCGGCCCTCCGCTCGGCGACCCCAAGTGGGTGCTTCCTCCCCTCGAAGGGGCAGGCCGGTGAAACGCACGATGGACATCCTGCTCTTCGTCGCGTTGTTCGCGGCGTTCGCCCTCGCGGCCTGCGGCGGCGGCTCGAAGCCGGCGGCTACGCCGACGGCGGCATCGTCGCCCACAACCACTCCGACCGCCGAGCCTTGCCCGGTCGACGCCGCCATTTGCGACTTTGCGGATGTCACGGCCCAGCGTATGGGCGATGCGAACTACTACCCGGTCGGTGGCGACAAGGAGATCGAGCTGCGAGCGCGCGCCTTTCAAGAGCTCGGCACTACGGTTCCCGCCGCGCTTGCGTCCATCGGGTGCCCGTTTGGAGACTCGCCCTCTTGCCAGGATTCGTTCTCGCTGGTGTTCACGACCGTCACCCCGGGTGACGACTGGGTGCGGCGTGGCGGCGTGCTGGTGCTGGGCTTCGAGCGGTCAGGCGCGAGCCCGACGCTCGCGACGATCCAGTCCGTGACGGGGCTCGACCGGCAGGCGCTGTTCGCAGGCGGGCTTTCGCAGACCTGCAATCTCTCGGGCGTGGCGGCCGGCCAGTCGGCCCAGACCTGTAGCCGGTCGTGGTTCTACCCGTACGGCGGCGGCCAGTTCGTGCCCGCCGCTCCGCAAGCCACGGACCCGCTCGTCATCGGCGACGCGGCACCGCTGCCCGCCGGGACATCGCTGTACGTCGAAGCCGGTTGCACGGGATGCGAGGGCTACGGCACCGGGCTCTACCGGGTCACGTCCAGCGGGAATGCTGCGCCCGTCGTCGAGCGCATCCCGGAGCCGCAGCTGGAAACGGGCGAGGTGCGAACCGAGCTCGGCGCCGCGCCCGATGGGTCGCTGATCGTGGCGGTTGCGTGCCTGTCGAGCGTGAACTGTGGTCCGCTGGGGCCGACGCCCGACGACAGCCAAATTCGGTCGCGCGTGCTTGCGTCAAGCGACGGCGGCCAAAGCTGGCGCGAGCTGGCCCGCTACCAGGGCTACGTTAGCCCGATCATTGGGCCCGGCGGCCGGGTCGCCGTCACGGTGTCGCACGGCGCCACATACGCCGATGCGTCCTTCGCGCTGCTGAACCCGGCGGCCAGCCTGAGCCGGCCGGCGTCGCTGCCGGAAGCCCGGCCGGTGTTCTTCGGCGGCGAACTGGTGTGGTGGGATTCCGCGACCAAGACCTTCACCGCGCAGGACGGCAGCGATGTCGCGTTTCCGCCGCGGACCAACTTCGATGTGCGCGACGAGATCATCCGCATCGCGCAGTTGCCGAACGGAAACTGGTTGGTCTGGTGGTCCAGCGGGATATCGGGATCGCCGGTGCGGACGTTCATCGGGCTGTACGACGGTGCGACGGGCGCGAAGGTCTGGGCGCACGAGATCGTCGCGCCCGCCTCTCTGACGCTCTCGACGGTCGTTTCGGATTCGCTGGCACTCGGGGTCATTCCCGACCCTGACACCTCCAGGCTGAACAATATCCCGGTGCTCATTTCGCTCGACGCGGGCTCGGTCACGCCCATCGCCGGGCCGTTCGCCGTTGCGCCGCTCGTCGGGCGGAACTGGCCGGTCGCGCTCGGAGGCGGACAGTGAAGCTCGGGATAGCGGTGCTGGTTGGGGGCATCGTGCTGGGAGCGGCCGCTTGCGGCGGGGGATCGGGGCCGGCGGGCACGGCCACGGCGGTGGTGAGCGCGGCCGCGACAGCAGAGACGGAATCGCCTACCCCGGCAGTCACGGCGACGGGGACGCCACCGGGTGTCGTCGGGGCGCGGGATGTGACATTCGGCCCGGATGGTGGCCTGCCGAGGGGAACCGCGCTGCTCGTGGCGACCGCGGGCTTCCATCACGGCGGCGGCGGGTTCTTCCGCGTGCGGCGCGTTTGGCAGCTGGCCGCGGACGACCCCACCGGGTCGGCCGAGGTCATCCCGTGGCCGGGAAGCCCTGACCCCGACAGCAGTGTTCTCGGCGTGGCACAAAACGAGGATGGCACGCTGCTGTGGATGTCGCGTTGCGACGGAGCCGCTTGTTACAGCGAAGGCAAAGAGGGCGTGACCACGACATTCCTGCGCTCGCGAGATGGTGGCGTGACGTGGGATGAAGTGCAACACCGCGCCGGGGACTGGTGGATCCGCACCGCCATCGGCGACGAGGCGTACGCCGTGAGTTTTACCGGCAGCGGCGGGCTCATTGCCGTCAGCTCTGGCACCGCTGTGGCGGTGCCGCGGGGGATCGTGGCGCCCGAGGGGTTCGCCTACCACGGCAGCCTCGCGTGGGTGGCGACGGACGGCCGCGGTCTTGTCGACGCCATGGGGGCTGTTTCCGCGCCGTTCGATATCCCGCCATCGCTTCGACTCACCGGCGAATACGCCGCGCGGACGACTCCCGGCCAGGCCGTGTCCGCGTGGGGGCTCTCGGAGCCGGGTTCGAACCGGCACTACATCGCGCTCGTCCACGAAGGCTCGCCCACGCCGTACACCGTCCTGCAGATGATCGGTGGCCAGGGACTGCGATGGCTGGACGAGGACACCCTGGTGTTGACCGCCGACTACCCGGGTACATGCACGGGCGGTACCGCGAGCGGAGTTGGGAGCCTTCCTCTGTTGCTCACGATCGGCTCGGCGACAGCACGGTTCGTCACCGGGCCGCTGGCGGCGTGCGATTCGCTGGGCGGTGAAGTCGTGATGGCCGCGTGGTCGAACGTTCGACGCGCGCGTGAACGTGCCCGGCGATTGCCTCAACCTTCGGCAGCGGCCGGAGGCGGACGGCCCTGTGGTCGATTGCCTCGCCGATGGCGTCCTGCTCGCGGTCATCGGCAAGGACGGAGTGCCGGCAGGTTGGCTGCCCGTGACGGCGCCGTCGGGCAAGTCCGGTTGGGTCGCCGAGGAGTTCGTGGAACGATGAGCGGGCGTCCCCTGGCAGCTTTGCTGGTTGTCGTGGCGGGAGCAGCGGTTGCCGCTTGCGGCGGGGGATGGGGGCCGGCGGGCACGGCCACGGCGGTGGTGAGCGCGACCGCGACGGCTACCGTCAGTGGGACGGCCGCGCCAACGCCGACGCCTGGGCCCCTCCACACGATCGTCCTCGACACCGCTTCGCACCCGCAGCCGCCGACGACGGTCGTGCAGGTGGGGCAGCCGCCGGTGTCGCTGTTCCCGGTGCCGCCCGAGGGGCACACGGTCATCTACGACACGCAGACGAACCGCGAGATTGACCTCGGGGTCGGCGCGCAGACGGCGTCGTTCAGCCCGGACAGCACGAAGGCCGTCTGGTCGAGGGGAGCGCCGGAAAGCCCAACCGGCATCTCGCTCATCGACCTGGCGACGGGCGACATTCGCGACCTTGGCGCGGGGGCGCACGCCGGCTTCACCGACGACTCGCACGTGGGGGTGATCCTCGAGAACCAGTGCCTGTCGCTCGATCTCGCGACGGGCACGCGCACACCGCTCCCGCCGGGTTCCGACTGCGGCTTTGGCGGGTTCCGTTCGGGCGTGAACGAAGGCACGTACAAGCTCGTGGCACAACCGATCACCGACTACGTGCAGGGCGAGATGAGCACGTTCCGATTCGATGTCGTCGAGAAGGCGACCGATCGCGTGGCGCTGCGATTCGAGGGCACGATGGCGGCCTTCGCCGGGAACGGGCAGATTGTTGCGGGGGCGCCGCCGGTCGACCGGCACACGAACATCTACGTGGTCGATATCGCGAGCGGCTCGGCGACCTTTGTGGCGAGTGCGCTGAACCCGTTTTCGGTCGATGCCACGCCGGCCGGGGTCGTCTGGGCCGAGGACTTCTGCAACGTGGATGCGCCGGGGCGGGTCACGTTCTTCGACCGCGGGACGGGCGCGCTGACGCAGCTCGACGATGGCGCGACGGACTACGAGACGGCGTACCGGCTGCGCGCGGTGCGGTTCACGCCGTCGGGGCTGATCGCGGGTGGGCCGTTTGGGCCGTTCTACCTGCTCGACCCGAAGACGTGGGAGTACACCGTCGTTGTCCCGCAGGCGAACTCGTGGTCGCCGGACTATCGCTACGCGAGCAGCGGCTGGGTGGGCGGGCATGGAGGGCTGTGCAGTGGGTAGGGGCTTGTTGTTCGTCGCGTTCGGGGCATGTGCCCTCGCTCTCAGCGCGTGTGGCGGTGGCGGGAGCGCTCCATCGACGCCTACGGCGGTGGTGAGCGCGACAGCGACGGCGCCCGCGGTGACTCCCCCAGCGCCGTCGCCATCGCCTGCGGACCGCGTCGAAGTTTCGTCGACGGTGCAGCTCGTCGACGCGGGCAGCGGCGGAGTGACCACCCTGTATGAGAGCCGTACGACGATGGCGTTCATGGCGAGGTTCACGGGCTCGCGGGTGCTCGTCTGGGCTGGGCCGGATCTGCTGCAATTCGAGCTCGACGGAACCGCTCTCACGGCGCCATTGCCTGCCGACGTGCGCCGACCGACGGCACTCGGCCACCATGGCGGGCGAGCCTAGCGGCGTCGTTGCGGCAGCCTTTCCCCGGATCGAATGATGCTCTACACCGTGCACCAAGGCAAGACCAGGCTCCCCCGCCGGCGATCCGGTCGCCCGTTTCTGACGCCTGGGTGCTCGAGGTGGACACGGGGGCGACCAGCGGATGGTGCAGGCCGAGTCTCGCGCACTGTGGCGGCTGCGATGGTCGGTACGGGCCGCGCTGGTCGCCCAACAGCCGCTACGTCGCCTATGCCGAAACTCGGCGGCGACGCAGCGCCGGTTCCTGACCGATGTGCAGGGCCGAACGACCGAGCCACTCGCTGACGGCAATGACCTCACCGACGCCCCGCAGTGGTCGGCTCAGCGGGGATCTGCTCCTTTACAACTCGCGGGCGTCGGGCAAGACATTCATCCAGGACGTTGCCTCGGGAACCGTGCGCGAGCTTCCGCTCGCATGGCCGGCGGCGTTCGATGCGTCGGGGACGCTCGTGTATTCCCCGGCGTCGGGAGATCCGAAGGCACAGGGGCTCCAGACGACCGTCATCGATGCGTCCACGGGCGCCGTCGTTGAGACGCTCGATGGGGCGCCGACGAGCGCATCCGCCTACCTGCTCCTGGACGGGGTGCGGGCGCTCGCACGCACGAACGACGGCATCGTGGCTGCACTCCAGGGCGCGCCGGGCTGCGCGGGCACGGCCATCTACGTCGACGCAACGGTGAGCCAGTGCGTCGCGGGGGGCGTGCACGGCGAGGTGTCGCCGGAGGGCGTTGTCGCGGTGGCGCGAAGCACGGGCTCCACCGGACCGGTCTACGGCCCCGGCTTCTCGATGCTCTCGATGGATCGATTCGACATCGACGTCGTGTCGCCCCACGGCCAGCCGCGAACGGTCATCCACGACGCGCTCAGCCCCATCGATCTCACGCTCACGTGGAGCGCGGACGGATCGCACCTGCTGGTGCTGTGGCCGAGCGGTGGGGGTTTCAAGTGACGCGGCTATCCTGAGGCCAGAGCAGTGGTCCTCCCGATGGGCGGGATGGGTTCGCGGCAACGGAGTACCTGCGCTGACCTCCGGCCTCCACTTCGACTACGCTGAGCGGCGATAGACGGCGGGAGGCAGCATGCGCATCGCAATCACGGCCGGGCTGGGCGCCCGCTCGGAGACGACCATCGACGGACTGGCGGAGCGCGCCCAGGAGCTGGAGGCGCGCGGATTCGCCGGGATGTGGCTGCCCAACGCGTTCGGGTTCGACGCGATTACCGCCCTGGCTGCGGCGGGGCGCTCCACCACGCGCATCGAGATCGGTACGGCCGTGGTGCCCACCTTCGCGCGCCACCCGGTGGTGATGGCTCAGCAGGCGCTGACCGCACAGGACGCGCTGAAGGGACGTTTCACGCTCGGGATCGGTCTCTCCCACAAGGTGATGATGGAGGACCAGCTCGGGATCCCGTACGAGAAGCCGGCGCGCCACATGCGCGAGTACCTGCACGTGCTGGCGCCGCTGCTGCACGGCGAAGCGGCCGCGTTCGAAGGCGAGCAGTACCGAACCAACGCCACGGTGACGGTGCCCGGCGCGGGGCCCGGTGCCACTGCTTGTGGCGGCCCTCGGCGACGTGATGTTGCGCCTCGCCGGCACCTACGCCGATGGCACGATCACGTCGTGGGTTGGGCCGAGGACGCTTGCGACGCACATCGTGCCCGGCATCTCCGCTGCCGCCACGAAGGCCGGGCGGCCGGCGCCGCGCGTTGCCGTTGGGCTGCCCATCGCCCTCACGAACGACCCGGATTCCGCGCGCGCGACGCTCGCCGAGCGGGCGGCCTGGTACAACTCGCTGCCTTCGTATCGGGCCATGCTCGACATCGAAGGCGTGGCCAACCCCGCCGACATCGCGATGGTCGGCGACGAGAAGGCGCTCGATGCGCAGCTCGCCGGCCTGCGTGACGCCGGCGCCACGGACTTCCTTGCACAGCTGATGCCGGTCGGTCCGGGCTCGGTCGAACGCACGCTGGACTACCTGGCGAGCCGCGTCGCGGCGGTGGTCTGATTGCCGACGCGCTGTTACCGGCTGGCGACGGCTTGGTAGAATGGCGGATCATGGCGACGCTTCCTGGCCCGGGCACGCAGGTTCTCGAAGATACCGGCACCGATTCGCAGGTCGAGCCGCCGTACCATCTCATCCTGCTGGACGACGACTACCACACCTACCAGTACGTCATCGCGATGCTTCATGCGGTGTTCGGGTATTCGAGCGAGAAGGGGTTCGCGATCGCGTGCGTGGTGGACAGCCAGGGCCAGGCGATCGTGATGACGGCAAGCAAGGACCAGGTGAGCCTGAAGCAGCAGCAGATCCACGCGTACGGGGCGGACCCGCGGATGGAGACGAGCGCGGGGAGCATGTCGGCGGTGATTGAGCCGGCGTGTTAGGCGCCGGAGGCGCCTGAGGGGAAAGTGCTTGGTGCTTAGTGCTTAGGAGTTCGCTCGTGAGTTGAGCGTGGCTGTTGCCATTCGGCCGGGTTCCCTTAGTACAGTCCCTGCCCGTGCGTTGTGACGGTTCACGCGGCGCGGCGGGCGGCGCATAGTGTGGGCATGACAATGCGCGCGGCTCCCGGCGGGCTTCTTTCTGGCGACCGGCGGGGACTCACGATTGGGCTGGTGCTCGCGGTGACGCTTGTTGCGTTCGAGGCGCTGGCGGTGGCGACGGTGCTGCCTCGGGCGGAGCGCGAACTGGGCGGTCTGCGCTTCTACGGCTGGACGTTCAGCGCGTTCCTGCTGATGAGCCTGCTCGGTATCACGTGGGCCGGCGAGCAGTGCGACCGGCACGGCCCGGCGCGCTCGTTCGTGGCCGGGCTGGTGCTGTTCGCGGTGGGACTCGTGGTCTCGGGGCTGTCGCCGTCGATGGAGGTGCTGGTCGTTGGGCGCGCGATCCAGGGACTTGGCGCGGGCGCCATTCCCGCCGTCGCGTACGTCAGCATCGGTCGAGGGTACGAGGATTCGCAGCGGGCGCGCATGCTCGCGATCCTGTCGACGGCGTGGGTGGTGCCATCGCTCGCCGGGCCGGCCATCGCCAGCGTGGTCGCCGACTACGTGAGCTGGCGCGCCGTGTTCCTGGGGCTGCTGCCGCTGCTGATCGTGGTGACGGTGCTCACGGCGCGGCCGCTGCGGCGTCTCGGGGCGCCCGAGAAGCCGGTGATCCGGCAGGGGCGCATGTTGCGGTCGCTGCAGCTCGCGACGGGCGCGGCGATGCTGCTCGGCGGGCTCAGCCTCGCGCCGGATGCTGCGTGGGCCGGTGTGCCGCTGGTCGCGGGTGGCGCCGGGCATCTGCGTGCACGCGCTGCGGCTGTTGCTTCCCGCCGGAGCGCTCCGCGCTCGTGGCCGCGTTCCCTCGGCGATCGCGGGCATGGGGATCCTCAACTTCGCCTTCTTCGGCGCGGAGGCGTACGTCCCGTTCATGCTGACGCACGTTCGCCACACGTCGACGCTCTTCGCGGGCGTCATGCTCACGGTCGGCGCGCTTGAGCTGGACGGCGGGCGCGTGGATCCAGGAGCGGCTGACGGGGCGGATTCCGCGCTGGTACCTCATCGCCGCCGGGCTGTCGCTCGTCGCCACGGGCATCGCCGGCATGGCCACCGTTCTTTCGAATCCGTGCCGGTCGGGTTCGCGGGGGTCGCGTGGGGCATTGCCGGGCTCGGCATCGGCATGGCCTATCCGTCCTTCTCGTTGACCGTGCTGGGGGAGACCAGCGACGACAACGTCGGCGCATCGTCGGCCGCCCTCAAGTTGAACGAAGTGCTCGGCGCGGCGGTGGGCATCGGGCTCGGCGGCGCGATCGTGGGCGCGGCGCCGCACGCCGAGCGGGGTGCAGCGTTCGCGGTCTTCGCGATCATGATCGCTGTGGCGCTTGCCGGCGCCGCGCTTGCGCGCCGCGTGTCCGCACCGGCCGGCGTGCATCTCCAGCCGGTGCCGGCCACGGCGGCTTCCGGTCTGTCTACCACCTCGGAGGCGTGACGTAGGCGCGGCGCGTACATCGTGAACCGGCCCGACTGGAACGGTCGGGGGCCGGAACTCGGCGGGCGAGAGTGCTTGCTTCGCGGGCCGCGCGGTTACTCAAGGGGTCCGGTGGCGACTGTGCCCAACGCGTACCGTGGTTCGGTGCCGGGCGTTGTACCCGGTCACTTCGCTGTGCTTCGTTCGGGGCTCGGATTCGGTCCTCTTTATGAATCGTCCTCGTTCACACACACGAGTCCGATCAGCTCCTCGATCGCCAGGCCCCGCGCATTGGGAGCCCAATCTTCCGCGAATCCCGTCCGCACCAGCTCCTCTGCAGAGGCGTCGGTTAGCTGTCGTCGGACATGCGAATCCAACGCGGCCAGCCCACGTTCCGCCACGCGGGAGCGAACTTTCGGGAATTTCTCCCGAAGAATCTGGTCAAGGATGTCCAGGCTTTCCGGACCGAGCGCCGACACGCGTCCAGCGTATACGCAGTTCGAGCGCGTCACCACGCCGACCGGGTCGTCTCACGCGACGGATGGCGTTTAGCGGTGGCGGAGGAGTTGGAGGGCCATGTCCATTTCGCCGAGGTGGCCGCGGCAGTGGCCGGTGCAGGCTCCGGCGAAGAGGCGCCAGTAGGGCTGTTCGTACATGTCATCGGTGTCGGCGCGATAGCCGGGGTCGGCGTAACGCGCGTCGGCGAGGTGGAGCCGGTTTGGCGGAATCTCGTCGAACTGGGCCGGCGAGAGTGAGCCGACGAAGCTTCGCGCGGCTTCGAGCACTGCGTCCGCGTAGGCGAGGACGTCCGCGGGCCTGACGGCCTTCGCGATTTGTTGGGCGGCATCGGACCCCATGCCGATCGGGAGGAACGTCGTCATCATGCCGCGGTCGCGCCACTGTGGAAGGGCGCGGACGGGCTCGACGCCCTGCATCCAGGTGTGGATGGCCCAGTCCTGGATCGAGGGAAGATGCCAAGCGTTGAAGCCGATGGGGTTCTGGCCGGGCGCCGGCGATGCGACCCATTCTTCCGCGGTGACATCGGAGAGGAGGCCGCCGAGGAGCGAATGGATGCCCTCGATCTGTCGAATGATGTAGGTGGCGAGGTCCATGGCGTCACTCCTCAGGGTTCCGAGCGCGGGGAGTGTAGAGCAGTGATGGCGGAGACGGCGATGGCTTGACCGCTATATAACCAGAGCGGCATGCTGGCGGACATGGCCACCACTACGTTCGAGGTCCTCGCCGAACCGACGCGCCGGAAGATGCTCGACCTGCTCCGCGACCGCCCGCGACCGGTGGGCGAGATTGTCGACCTGCTGGGGATGAGCCAGCCGGGAGTCTCCAAGCACCTGCGGGTGTTGCGCGAGGCAGGGCTCGTGAGCGTGCGGCCGGAGGCGCAGCGCCGGATGTACGAGCTGCGCCCTGAGCCGTTGCGCGACCTCGATGCATGGCTGGCGCCGTACCGCAAGTTCTGGGATGAGAAGCTAGACGCGCTCGAGCGTCACCTCGACGAGACCGCCGGGGGATGACGGCGATCCGGCTGGCGACGCTCGCCGATGCCCGGGCGATCGCGACGATCCACGTGGAGGGCTGGGAGGCGTCGTACCGCCACATCTTCCCGCCCGAAGCGTTCGCTGCGCGGACGGTCGATGCGCGCGAGCGCGACTTCCGGGAGGGCCTGGCGGAGGCGCCCAATGAAACGCGGATGTGGGTCAACGAGCGTGAGGGCGAGGTGGCGGGCTTCGCTTACACGCGCCCGGGGACGGATGCGGACATCGCGAACGGCGGCGAGCTGAAATTGTTCTACGTTTCGCCGCGGCTGCAGGGCGGCGGCGTCGGGCTCGGCCTGTTCGAGCACGCGGTCGGGGACCTCATCGCGCGCGGATTCGATCCGTACCTCTATACGCTGCGGGAGAACGCGGCCGCGCGGGCATGGTACGAGAAGCGCGGCTGGCGGCACGACGGGGCGATAGCACCGTGGTCGAGCGCGGGCGAGTACCCGGACATCGTGGAGGTTCGCTACCGGCCGTTGCGCTGAGGGCCCTCACCCCCGGCCCCTCTCCCACCGCGGTGGGAGAGGGGAGTGCGTCCCCGACACATGGGCAGTCCAGAGCTGACCTGAGGTCCGCCGGGCCTGCATTTTCGAAGCTGGTGGAGCATCAGCGCGCCCTCGCGCCGCCGTCGATGGGGAAGATGCCGCCGTTGAGGTAGGACGCGTCGTCGCTGCAGAGGAAGGCGACGAAGGCGGCGACTTCCGCCGGCTCGCCGTAGCGGCGGAGCGGGTTCTGCGTGGCGATGTTCTCGTGGACCGCCTCGGGGTGGTCGGGGTTGATGCCGCGTTCGAGCGAACGCATCATGCGCGTCTCGATCGGCGAGGGGCAGATGGCGTTCACGCGGATGCCCTCCGGCCCGAACTCCATGGCGGCGCTCCTGGTCATGCCGACGACGGCGTGCTTGCTGGCGCCGTAGGCGATGATCGTGGGCGTGCCGCCCAGGCCGGCCGTGGAGGCGGTGTTCACGATGGCGCCCTTGCCGCGCTCGCGCATGATGGGGACGACGTACTTCATGCCGAGCCAGACGCCCTTCAGGTTGACGGCGATGACCTTGTCGAACACCTCTTCGGGGTAGCTGGTGCTCGGGCCGACCCAGCCTTCGATGCCGGCGTTGTTGAAGAAGCAGTCGATGCCGCCGAAGCGGGCTTTCGCGGCCTTCGCGTACGCCTCCACCTGGTCGGCCTTGCTGACGTCGGCGGGGACGGCGATGGCGTCGCTGCCTGCCGCCTCGACGGAGGCGATGGTGTCTTCGAGGCCGGTGCCCGGCAGATCGACGGCGACGACGTGGGCGCCTTCGGAGGCGAACCGGACGGCGGCCGCGCGGCCGATGCCGCCGGCGGCGCCGGTGATGACGACGACCTTGCCCTCGAAGCGGTTGGCCATGGAACACCTCGCGGCCGGGCGACGCGCCCGGGAAGTGGGCGCAGTCTACGCGGGCTGGCCCGACGGTGCGGGCCAACCGTTCAGATGCCGGTGATCGACCAGGAGCCGACCGCACCCCACTCATTGAACGTGCAGGCCACGTTCCCCGGCGGCACCTCGATGCGAATGACGCCGCTGCCGCCGGCATCGGTGGGGCCGTTCGGATAGGTGACCGGAAGGATGCCGGTCCCGCACCACGGCTGGAGCTGGATAGGCAGAGTCCCTTCGTTGTGGACGGCGAAATCGTAGACGCCACCGTCCGGCGACACCGCGAAATAGCCGGTGCTCGAGCCGCCGCGGCCGTCGGCGTCGCCCCAACCGCTGGCGTTGAAGTCTGCGGCCGGGGGCGGGTGGGACGCTCGCCCCGGCTCGGGAGCCACGATGTCG
The DNA here is from genome assembly GCA_963832795.1 of uncultured bacterium. Lineage (GTDB taxonomy): Bacteria > Chloroflexota > Dehalococcoidia > Tepidiformales > Tepidiformaceae > CAWHVJ01. The sequence goes on along the minus strand of CAWHVJ010000009.1, from coordinate 41,302 downwards.
TCGGATTCAACGACAGCATCGGCGGCGTCCCGGAACTCGATGCGCTGCGGACGATCGGCGCAGGAGTAGCTGGTATAGAAGAAGCGATACGACGTCTGCAATCCCGGCGGCGGAGCGACGATCGGTATCGAATCCGTCCGACCGTCGGCGAAGACGGCCTGCGCGCTCGCGATGTCGGGCCCAACCGCGCCCCAGAACGTGACTGGGCGGGGGCCGCAGATCGTCACTGATCAGCGCGGATACCGCTAAACGCGCCCATCCGGTCTCGGCCCTCCGGAATGTTCACGAGCAATTGGCCCGACGACGGATTGAGCGAATGCAAGCCGAAGCAGAGGTCCGAGCCGGCGCGGTATCCGAACAGCACGGGAAGCTGAACTTCTGCGTCCACAGTCACGATGTCGATGGGCGTGCCGCTCGGGCGCATGGCGGCCCTGTCGAAACAAGGGCTGGACGGCGCCGTTGGTTGGCTCTCGGTCGGCGAGTCGGCGGCGCTTGCCGGGCCGCGGCTCACGAGGCCAACGTAGGCGAACCCGCCCGCCGCCACGGCGAGAGCGCCGGCCGCACTGCCGGCGGCAAGCTTGAGCGCCGACCACCCGAGCGCGTGGCGGAGCGCCTGTCGTGCCCGACGGGGGAGGCTCGTCTCCGAGCGCCAGTAGCGGGCGGCGTCCTCGCGGGACTCAACGCCGAGCTTCGACATGACTTCGGCGACGTGCCACTTGGCCCCCGCGAGACTGATCCCGAGCGCTTCGGCGATCTCACCGTTGGTGAGGCCCTTTGCGACAAGGGCGAGGACTTCGCGCTGCCTCGGCGTCCAGCGATAGAAGCCGTCTTCGTAGAGTTCTTCGTCCATGGAGCGACCGTACCGCCGCGCTGGTGGGCTGTCCCTAGCCTATGGGCAACATCCGAATATGTTGTTTACGCAGAGTACTAGCCCAGCCCCGCCAGGAAGTCGTTGATCACCGCGGCGCCGGCTTTGGGGTCCTGGCACATCCACCAGTGGCCGAGGCCGGGCAGCATGGCGACCTTCGCGCCGGCGCGTTCGGCGGAGCGGCGGGCGAGGGTTTCGCCGCCGGTGAAGTGGTCTTCGGTGGCGATGATGACGAGGCCGGGCTTCGCCGAGGCCTTCGCGAACTCCTTGCCCAGGTTCGCCATAAACGGCTGCGCGGCCGAGCGGTAGAGCTTGAGGATGCAGTCGGCCATCTGTTCGTTGACGGCCGCTGCCACGCGCGGGGCGGCGTCCTTGCTCATGCCAAGGCTCTCGAACTGGGCTGTGCGGGCTTCGAGCGGCGCGGCGGCCATGCCCTGGACGGCGGCTTCGCCGGCGCCCGGCGTCTGCCAGACCTGGGCCATGTCGTGCCAGACGTACTCGGGGTCGAAGCAGCCGGCGATGTCCATGATCCACGAGCGGATGAGGTCGGGCCGCGAGATGGCGACGCGTGCGACGTGGCCGCCGCCCCAGTCGTGGCCGAGCAGGTCGATTGGACCGTCGAGCTTTTCGAGCTCTCCGACGAGCCAGGCGAGATAGTCGTCGCTGGTGGCGCCGAAGCCGGCGGGGACGGGGGCGCCGAAGCCGGGAGGCGAAAGGGCGATGACGTCGTTGGTGGCGAGATGCTTGCGCATGTCGTCCCAGATGGCGTCGGTCTCGGGGTTCCCGTGGACGAGTACGAGTGGCATGGCGTTCCTCCGTTCGCGGCAGCATAGCGGCTTCGGGTGATCGGTTCGATCGTGGTGGCGGCGCGCTTGCGCCTGACGGTGCGGCCCTCACCCCCGACCCCTCTCCCGACTTCGCGGGAGAGGGGAGAGGAGAGCGGGTGCGCGGCAGCCGCTCGTGGACTCCAGCGGGATCGTCACGCGCGGCTCCTGTCCGCGTCTGTGGACGTGTGCGCGGCGGATAGTGAGAATCCGGGGATGAGGCTTTCCGATGGTGTGGTCACGCTGCGGCCGTGGGCGAGAGAGGACGCCGGGTTCATGGCAGAAGCGTGCGCCGACCCGGCGATCCGACGCTATAACGGGGTTCTCGACCGGATGGGATGGCCGGCTCCGCCGCCGTCGGTGAGCGACGCTGAGGCGACGATCGAGGAGTTCGCCGTCGAAGTGGCGGGCGTATGACGCCACCGGCACGCCGGGTGACGTTGTGTTCGCGATAACCGAGGCGACGTCGGGGGAACTGCTCGGCTGCTGCGGCCTTGACGACTGGTCGAAAGCGGACGTGGTGCAGTTCGGTTACTGGCTCGGAGCGGGCGCGAGAGGACGCGGGTACGCGACTCGGGCGGTGATCCTGCTCACGCGCTGGTTGTTCGAGCTTGGCGCAGCGCGCGTCTTCTTGACGATCGTCGCGGAGAACGAAGCGTCGATCGCCGTGGCCCGCCGAGCGGGGTTCGTGCATGAGGGCACGATGCGCGCTCACGGCGTTTGGGAGGGGCGGCGCTGCGACGTGATGTGGTTCGCCGCGCTGCCGCTCGAGTGGGCGATGCGCTGGCCAGCCGAACAGACGTGAGGCGAGAGGCCAACGTGCCGGCCCGCAATGTCGACCGGCGGCCGGTCCCGAACGAGTAGACTCCTTTCGGTTGACGCATACCAATATGGGAATATGATCGAATCATGGCACGAGCAGCGACGACATCGGACGTCTTCAACGCGATCGCCGAGCCGCAGCGCCGGGAGATCCTGGTGCTGCTGCGGGCGGGTGAGCGGCCGGTGACCGAGTTGGCCCAGGAGCTTCGGATGACGCAGCCGGGGGCGTCCAAACACCTGCGGGTGCTCCGCGAGGTCGGGCTGGTGCGGGACCGCAAGGCCGGCAAGCAGCGCCTCTACGGCCTCGACGCCAGCGGGCTGCGGCCGGTCCACGAGTGGACGGGCGGGTTCGAGCGGTTCTGGAACGAAAGCTTCGACCGGCTGGACGCGTACGTGCAGGACCTGAAGCAGGCAAAGGCAGGAGGAATAGCCGATGAGTGAGACGGGACGAGGAGCGCCGGCACAGTCCGCGACGGCCGAGCGCGAGATCGTGATCTCCCGGGTCATCGACGCCCCACGGGAGCTGGTGTTCGAGGCGTTCACCGAGCTCCGGCACCTGTCGCGGTGGTGGGGACCGGAGGGGTTCAGCACCACCACGCGGGCGTTCGAGTTCCGCGTCGGCGGAGAGTGGGACTTCGTCATGCACGGGCCGGACGGGATGGACTACCAGGACTGGATCACCTGGACGGAGATCACCCCGCCGGAGCGGATCGCGATGCTCCACGGTGAGTCGCGCGGCGACCCGAACGCCTTCGAGTCGGTCCTGACGTTCGAGGCCGTCGGGGCGGCGACGCGGATCGAGATGCGCACGGTGTTCCCCAGCAAGGAGCTGCGTGACGAGGCGGTCGAGAAGTACCACGCGATCGAGGGCGGCCAGCAGACGCTGAGCAAGCTGGCTGCCTACGTCACCGAGATCGTTCGGCAGGGAGGTGAGGGCTGATGGCCGGGAAAGTGTTCTTCAGCGTGTCGATGTCGCTGGACGGGTTCATCGCGCCCGAGTCGCCCGAGGAGCTGATGGGGCAGCAGTGGATGGAGCTGCAGCAGTGGGTATTCCCGCAGCGGTTCTTCCGGGAGAACCTGGGGCTTGGCGAGGGCGGCGAGGAGGGGCGCGACAACGACATCCTGCGGGAGACGTTCGAGCGCACCGGCGCGAGCGTCATGGGGAAGCGCATGTTCGACGCCGGCGAGCACGCGTGGCCCGAAGACGCGCCCTTCCACACGGCGGTCTTCGTCGTGACGCACGAGAAGCGGGGGCCCTGGGAGCGGGCGGGCGGGACCACCTTCCACTTCGTCAACGACGGGATCGAGACGGCGCTCGACCGGGCCCGCGAGGCAGCCGGCGACCGGGACGTCCGCATTGCGGGTGGCGGCGCGACGATCCTGGAGTACGTGAACGCCGGCCTGATCGACGAGTTCTCGATTGCGCTGTCGCCCGTGCTGTTCGGCTCGGGCATCCGCCTGTTCGAGGGCGTGGACGCGGGCCGCGTGGCCCTGGAGCCGGTCCGCGCGGAGCCCTGCCCGAGGGTGACGCACCTGACCTACGCCGTCCGGGAGCGGTAGGCGGACGACGGACGACCTACGGCGGACCGCGGACGTTAGACCCGAACGCCGGGCGTCGGCCTCAGCGGGCGAAGCAAGGGCAGCCTGGGCGGCCCGAGTAAGATGATCCGGGATGCGCACCTTCATCCGGCTGAAGAACCGCCCGGTCGGCCGCCTTCCCGAACACCTCAAGCCCCACGACGTCCGCTATGCCGATGAGCTCGTGGCGGAGTTCCTGAAGGAGTTCACGAAACCGGGCGAATTGGTTCTCGATCCCTTCGCCGGCTTTGGGACCACGCTGATCGTCGCCGAAACCATGGGCCGCCGGGCGCTCGGAGTCGAATACGACAAGGCCCGCGCCGACTACATCCGCACTCGCCTCGTGGACAAGGCGGCCATCATCCATGGCGATTCCCGGCGGCTGGCCGCACTCGACCTTCCGCCCGCCGACTTCCTGATGACGTCGCCCCCTTACATGGGCCGCGGCGACGCCGAGGACCCCCTCCAGTCCTACTCTGTCCCGGGCGACGGCTACGAGTCCTACCTCGAAGGCATCGACGCCATCGCCGCGCAGCTACCTGCCGTCCTGAAACCGGGCGCCCGCGCCGTCTTCGAAGTTTCGAACCTGAAGCGGCCGACCGGCGTGACCACGCTTGCGTGGGATATGGCTGCAGTCCTTGCGCGCCATCTCACGTTCGAAGGCGAGACCATCGTCGGCTGGGACCACTATGGCTACGGCTACGACCACAGCTATTGCATCGTCCTCCGAAACGGGCGAAGCCCCTCGGAAAGCTTGCCGGAAGTCCAGTGATCATGGCGGCGGCGGTCTTTGTCCGAAGTACGGTGCGGAGCCGACGCCCGGGGTGACGCACCTGACCTACGCCGTCCGGGGGCGGTAACGCCCTCAGCGCTCCGCCGCCGTCGGCGGGCTTCCGCGGACGAACTTCGGGCTCGGGGCGCTAGAGGTCGATGTCGGTTGTGAAGGCGCGCTCGACGTGGCTATGGGCGTCGACGTAGAGGTCCATTTGGGAGCGCAGGGCCATGACGGGATCGGAGTTTGCGACGCGATCGGCCGTGGTCGAATCCTTGTAGATGACGATGCGGCCGATTTCGCTGTTGTCGACCTGGGGCTTGAGCAGGTAGCTATCGATGCAGCCGTCCTCCTGCGCGGGTGAGTCCATTCAGGCGCCGAAGGAAGTCTTCGACGCGTTCGGATTCGCCGGCCCTGGGGCGGACGAGTGTGAGCCGTACATATGCCATAAAGGTGAGTCCTTTCCGTGTAATCCCTCGAATTTCCTCGCATCCACCATACACGGTCGGCCGTTAGCGGGCGGTACAACCGGCAAGGACCGGACAAATGTCGGACGGGGGGTTGCATTTTTGGACGAGTGCGCTATATTTCGGACGTGCGTACGAAAAACAGTCCGAACGTCCGACAGGAGCCCACGTTCATCGAGGCCGCGCGGCGGACGCAGATCATCGAAGCCGCGATCGGGACGGTGGCGGAGCTGGGGTTCGCGAACGCATCGCTGGCCCAGATCGCGAAGCGCGCCGGGATCAGCAAGAGCGTCATCGGGTACTACTTCCCGACGAAGGACGACCTGGTGCGGCAGGCGGTCGACTACTTCTACGGCACCGGCCACTCGACCATGATGGAGCAGGTCCAGAGCGTCTCGAGCCCGACGGAGATGCTGCGGATCTACATCTCCTCGAACATCGACTACATCGACAAGAACCGGACAGCGACGCTGGCGATGGGCGACATCATCGCGAACTTTCGCGGGCCGGACGGCGAGCTGGTGTACAAGCCGCAGGACGAAGAGCCGCTCATCGCGGGCACCGAGGCGCTGTTCAAATGGGGGCAGGAGACGGGCGAGTTCCGGCTCTTCGACGCGCGCATCATGGCGGTGACGCTGCGGCGCGCCATCGACGCCTTCGCCACACAACTCCAGATGAACCCGGAACTCGATATCCCGCACTACGTCGCGGAGCTGACGGATCTCTTCCTGGCGGCGGCGCGGAATCCATCACGACCCACGGTGCAACTGCGCCGCGAACAACAAACGGGAGGTTCGAAAGCATGACAGGACAGCTCGAAGGGAAGGTGGCGGTGATCACCGGGGCGGCCAGCGGGATCGGGGCGGCCACGGCGCGGCTCTTCGTCGCCCAGGGCGCCAGCGTCGTGCTGGCGGACATCCAGGATGGGCGCGGCGAGAAGATGGCCGAGGAGCTCGGGACGAAGGCCACCTACCAGCACACGGACGTCACGAACGAAGACGAAATCCGCGGTGCGGTCGAACGGGCGGTGGAGAAGTTCGGGCGGCTGGACATCATGTTCAATAACGCCGGACGCGGCCACGCGGAGGGGCTCATCGAGGATCTCTCGGCGCCGATGTTCCACGAGATCGTGGATCTGCTGCTCGGGGGCGTGATGTTCGGGATGAAGCACGCGGTGCCGGTGATGAAGGCGCAGAAGTCCGGCAGCATCATCAACACGGCGAGCGTGGCGGGGCTGGGCGTGGGCTACGGCGGGACGATGTACTCGGCGTGCAAGGCGGCCATCATCCACGTCACGCGCGTGATCGCGAACGAAGTGGGCGAAGAGAACATCCGCGTCAATGCCATCGCTCCGGGCGCCATCCCGACGGCGATCTTCGGGCGCGGCGGCGGGATGGACCAGGACGCGGCCGAAGCGCTGATCCCCATGCTGAAGATGGGCTTCATGAAGGCGCAGCCGATCCCGCGCTCGGGCGATGCCGACGACATCGCGCAGGCGGCGCTCTGGCTTGGGAGCGACGCTTCGAGCTTCGTCACGGGGATCACCCTGCCCGTGGAAGGTGGCATCACGACCGGGAAGCTGTTCTCGCAGCGCATGGCGGAGCTGCAGGGGATGGCTCCGCCGGCCTAGCGGGAACTCAGGAGTCAAGACGATGTTCGAACAGGAAGAAGCTCGCCTGCGCTATGCGCTGCTTGTCGGCGATGAGCGCCGCATCGAGCACCTGGCGGAATGGGACCAGATCACGAGGATCGAGCGATTGCAGCGTTCGCTGCGGGTGGCGCGGGCGAGGCTAGGGCTGCGGCCGGTCCCCATCGACTGACGGCGCCGGGAGCACGCCGGCGAGCCGCATCCGGGCAGCCACGCCTTCGATGCCGTCGCGGACGTGCTCCGGCTGGCCGGTGCGCAGGCCGTAGAGGATGTCGTGGATGGGTGCGACCCAGGCGAAGAAGCCAATACGGTCTTCGAAACCGGGCGGCATGGGACCGTAGGTCGCGAGGGTGGCATGGACGGCCGGCCAGCCGCCGGCGGCGAGGACGCCGACGAAGTCCTTGGCGGGGTCGCCGAGGCAGGCGTCGCTCCAATCGATGATGCCGGAGATGCGCCCGGCTTCGGCGAGGATGTGGACCATGCCGAGGTCGTTGTGGGTCAGGCGCTCGGCCGCGTTGCCGGTCGACAGGTAGCGCGCGATGCCCTCGCGGGCGATGCGTTGAACGTCCGGTGGGAGGAGCGCCACGGCCGCGGCGTCGGCTGCCGCCGTCAGCGCCTCATCGGGCGGCGCCGTGCCGAGCAGTTCCCGGGCGCGGTCTGGCGGGAAGGCGTGGAGCTTCGCGAGCAGCGTGCCGAGCTGCGGCCAGAGCGGCGGCGTCGGCCGGGGGCGTGCTGGCGGGGTCTAGCGGCTCGCCGGGCAAGCGCCGGTAGGCGCCGAAGGGCCAGCCGCGCCACTGACCGGTGATCGTGTACTGCGGGATCGCGATGGGCAGGACGCGTCCGAGTTCGGGCAGCAGCGCGAACTCCCGCTGCATCGCGTCCGCGTCGTTCCCGGTGGTTGGGAAGCGAACGATGAGGTCGTCGACGGCGAAGGTGTAGAACGACCATCCGCCGAGGATCGGCAGCGGGGTCCCGAACGCTTCGCCGGGCCGAACAGCCTGGAGTGCGCGGGTGCACTCGTCCGCATCCATGGGTATCGATGATGCGGCAGGGTTGGGTGCGGGCCAATCTGCGTGTCACCGCACGAGCAGGACGATGAGCAGTATGACGAGGATGAGGACGATTACGCCGCCGCCGATGTACATGGGTTGCCTCCGTGGTTGCCGGTGTATTTGCTCCACCGTAACGAAGGGAATGGGGCCGCAGTCGTCCCTGCAACGCGGCTGTGACGCCGGCGTCCCGCACGGCGCGGCGGCGAGAGGGCCGCGCCGCGCGGGATGTTGCGGCTACAATCGCTCCATCACAGGTCCGGCCGCTTCCTGGCCGGGAGAGGAACGGACATGGCGGACGACTGGGCACGGCCAGTGGTGTTCTGGGATATCCAGGCGAAGGACGGCGGGAAGCTCGGCGCGTTCTACAAGGAGCTCTTCAACTGGGAAGGCACCGGGGACGCCAACTCCATGCGCTTCGCCGCGGGCATCGGCGGACCGCTGCCGGGGCCGGGCGCACTGGTGCGTACCGGCGCACACCCGGGCGTGGCGGTGTACGTGCAGGTGCTCAACCTGCGGGCGACGATGGAGAAGGCGGAAACGCTCGGTGGCAAGGTGATCATGGAGCCGACCGATCCTCCCGGCGGCGGGCCGACGATCGCGGGGCTACTGGACCCGGAGGGCAACCGGCTGATGCTCGTGCAGCAGTAGGGCTCGATGCCGGGACCTGCTGTCGAGACGCTGCTCTACCTGCTCGATGAGGGCTTCGAGGGCGATGGTGAGCATTCGCTGCTGGCGAATCTGCGGTCGGTGCCGCATTCGGAGTGGTGGAGCGCTCCGACCGGCGGGGAGCGCACTGGCATGTGACGGGGCACGGCGCCCACTTCGCTGGCACTTCGGGCCCGGGAACCAATCCCGGGCGCACTTCCGAATCGCGGAGACCTTCTAACGGAAATCCAACGGGTTGTTAATGCGTGACAATTGCGGAACGTATCAGGGTTCCGTATCGTGCGCCGAATCCAGCGGGTGCCGCCGTGGCATCGGCAGCGGGAGGACCCCCGGGAGGGCGGCCGACCGATCCCGCAGTACGGTGCAATGCATGACTGTCTTGTTCTCCGTCCATCGTTCGCGCGCGTTCCGACGAGCGCTCTTCCTACTCGCCGGCACGGGTCTGCTGATGCTGCTCTTCAGCGTCATGGGCGGCGGGGATGGCTACCGGGAGGCGCACGCCCAGCCGGTGCCCGGACGCACAATCTTCATCGTCAAGCGGATGGCCGATGGCGGAACCGGACCAGCCGTCAATATCGCACTCGATGGCAACTCCGTTGGCTCGCTCGGCGTCTCGACGTTCAATACGGAGATCCATGTGCTGACGCCGACGGCGAGCGCGGGGGTGGGGCACACGGTGACCGAAAGCGGCCTGGCGGCCGGCTACGCGCTCGACGGCTACAGGGTCATTGAGGATCCCCTCCCACCATCGGAAACCAACTCCGGCCTGCGGCACGACCTCTGCTTTACCGACGCGACCACTCCGCTGAGCGGGGTCGGCCCAACGGCCACCATCCCCGACGACGGCAAGAACTATGTGGTCTGCGTGCAGAATGCGAGACGGACGGTGTACGTAGTCAAGCGGATGGCGGACGGCGGAACTGGTCCGAGCGTTTCGATCGCTCTGGACGGGAATTCGCTCGGGTCACTGGATGTGTCGACGAAGAACGATACGATTATCCATGTGCTGTCGCCCTTGGCCACGCCAGGTGTGTCGCACACCATCACGGAAAGCGGCCTGGCGCCGGGCTACGTGCTGGACGGGTACAAAGTCATCGAAGACCCGCTTCCGCAGTCGGAAACGAGCGGTGGTCTCCGTCACGACCTCTGCTTTGGCGACGCCACCACACCGCTCACGGGCCTGACATCCACCGCGACGATCCCCGCGGATGGCAAGAACTACGTCGTCTGCGTTCAGAACGCGAGACGGACGGTGTACGTGGTCAAGCGGATGGCGGACGGCGGAACTGGTCCGAGCGTTTCGATCGCTCTGGACGGGAATTCGCTCGGGTCACTGGATGTGTCGACGAAGAACGACACGATTATCCATGTGCTGTCGCCCTTGGCGACGCCAGGTGTGTCGCACACCATCACGGAAAGCGGCCTGGCGCCGGGCTACGTGCTGGACGGGTACAAAGTCATCGAAGACCCGCTTCCGCAGTCGGAAACGAGCGGTGGTCTCCGTCACGACCTCTGCTTTGGCGACGCCACCGCACCGCTCACGGGCCTGACATCCACCGCGACGATCCCCGCGGATGGCAAGAACTACGTCGTCTGCGTTCAGAACGCGAGACGGACGGTGTACGTGGTCAAGCGGATGGCGGACGGCGGAACTGGTCCGAGCGTTTCGATCGCGCTGGACGGCAATTCGCTGGGCTCGCTCGATGTGTCGACGAAGAACGACACGATTATCCATGTGCTGTCGCCCTTGGCGACGCCAGGTGTGTCGCACACCATCACGGAAAGCGGCCTAGCGCCGGGCTACGTGCTGGACGGCTACAAAGTCATCGAAGACCCGCTTCCGCAGTCGGAAACGAGCGGTGGTCTCCGCCACGACCTCTGCTTTGGCGACGCCACCACGCCGCTCACGGGCCTGACATCCACCGCGACGATCCCCGCGGATGGCAAGAGCTACGTCGTCTGCATCCAGAACGTGCCAGCGGGCACCCTCACCATCAACAAGCACGTTATCGCGAACCCCAAGCTCATCGAGAACGGCAGTTTCAACCTCACGCTCGATGGGGCGATCAAAGCTGCTGGAGTTGCCGACGGAGGCACAACCGGACCGATGTACCTTCATTCGGGCACGTATACGGTCGGGGAGACCTCGGCTGGTGGGCCGGACCTGGGCCACTACACGTCCACGACCGTGTGCACGAACGCGGCGGGCGCGCCGGTCGCCAATCCTGTCGTGCTCGCTGTTGGCGATGACGTGACGTGCACCATCACCAACACCCGCATCCTCCTGGACCCGGTCCAGCTCCTGGTGCGCAAGTGGGACGACCCGGCCGCTAACCTGACGGGGACGGCAGGCCCGGTGTCGGGGTTCCTGATGACGATCACCGGCACCAGCGGCCCGGCGCTCGGCCATACGTACTCCGTGGCCACGGATGGGACCGGGTCCGCCCTGTTCGACAACATCGAAGAAGGCACGTGGACCGTTGCTGAACCCGCTTCGTCGCAGCACTGGACGGTCATCGGCTCGACGGCGAACGGCGCCGACCCGGACTTCGATGCCTCGCGCGACGAGCCCGCCAACCAGGTGACGACGGCCGAAGGCACATCGCCGTACGTCGACTTCTACAACCAGCGGCTGGTGAACATCCACGCCTTCAAGCTGGAGGTGGCCGCCGACGGAACGACGAACGGCGCGGGTTGGACGATCACCGTGAAGGGCTGCGGCGTGAACCAGTCGCAGCCTACCGATGGCAACGGTGCGGCGGACTTCGAAGACCTGCCGCTCTGCCCGACTGGCTACACCGTCAGTGAGAACGCCGCCGGCAAGCCGGGCTTCGCGCCCGTCAGCCAGGCGAGCAAGGTGGTGCACGCGGTGACGCCGGGGGCGACCTACACGGTGGGCTTCGAAAACGTGAAGATCTCGGTCGTTTGCAGTGCCGGCTGTACGGTTGCGGTCCAACCGCCGGTGGCGACGCCCAGCCCGACAGCGACTGCACCTGCGCCGACTCCGACGTCGGCACCGCCGCCGGCGACGCCGATCGCCTCTGCGACGGCGCCGCAGCCGTCGCCAACGGACGTCGTGCTCGGTGCGAGGACACCAGGGCCTGCCTCGTCCGCGACGCCGGTAGCCCCGAGCACGGGCAGCGGCGCTAACAAAGGCCAAGATGCGCCGGGGCTGCTATTTGCGGCCGGGGTGTTCGCCGTGGCCGGTGGGGTCGTCCTGGTGGTCGCCGGCAGGCGGCGCAAGCGCGTCGCGTAGCAACGCAGGGCCCGCGCACGGCCCTACAATCTCCGCATCAGGTCGCACCGGCCGCTTCCTGGCCGGGAGAGGAACGGACCATGGCGGACGACTGGGCACGGCCAGTGGTGTTCTGGGATATCCAGGCGAAGGACGGCGCGAAGCTCGGCGCGTTCTACAAGGAGCTCTTCAACTGGGAAGGCACCGGGGACGCCAACTCCATGCGCTTCGCTCCGGGCATCGGCGGCCCGCTTCCCGGGCCGGGCGCACTGGTGCGCACCGGTGCGCATCCGGGCGTGCCGGTGTACGTGCAGGTGCTCAACCTGCGCGCGACGATGGAGAAGGCGGAAACGCTCGGTGGCAAGGTGATCATGGAGCCGACGGATCCGCCGGGCGGCGGGCCGACGATCGCGGGGCTACTGGACCCGGAGGGCAACCGGCTGATGCTCGTGCAGCAGTAGGCATCCATGCCGGGACCTGCTGTCGAGACACTGCTTTATTTGCTCGATGAGGGCTTCGAGGGCGATGGTGAGCATTCGCTGCTGGCGAATCTGCGGTCGGTGCCGCATTCGGAATGGTGGAGCGCTCCGACCGGCGGGGAGCGCACGGTCGCGGGGATTGCCGGGCATGTTGGCGGAAGCTACCTGATGTATCGCGACTACGCGTTCGGGCATGGCGCGCTTCGGTGGGACGACGCTCGCGTGGCGCCGGGCTTCCTCCGCGAGCCCGGGCAGGGAAACGTCGATGCGGTGTTGCGCTGGCTGCACGAGGCGTTCCGGCAGTTCCGGTCGGCGGTTGCCGGGCTCGGCGACGACGACCTGGAGACGATCCGTGGGACGCACTGGGGCGAGCCGGCCGAGACGCGATCGATCGTGGCGGCGATGATCGAGCACGCGCTCTACCACGCGGGGGAGATCAACCACCTGCGCTCGATCCTGGTGGGGGACGACCGCTGGGCGTAGGGTTGGCGGGGAGTCGCCAGCGCCGAGTTGCAGGTAGCTGAACGCGACGGAGGGCGAACGAGCGCAGGCCACTCCCTGGCGGTCGGGGTAATGACGATGTAGGAGCGCCGGACGATTAGGGGCGATGCGTTGGGAGCCATCGGGCGCCCGCGCCCGCAGTGGGGCGCGACTACCGGGGTACGGGAGCGGGCTTTCCCGCGCGCTTTTTGACTTCGTGGAGCATCTTGAGTTCCATGATGAGCTGGCCAGGTTCGAGCATGAGGAAGGCGACGAGCATCGCGGGGGTCCAGCGGTGGTACTTGACGCGGCAGCGCGAGATGAAGCGGGTGCCGCCGTCCGGGGTTGGGTAGAGCGCAAGCGCCCAGGTGGTGTCCATGTCGAGGCCCTTCGGCGGGCCGAGGACGAGGCATTGGCCGGGGACGATGGCCTTCACGGTCATGTTGCCGCCGCGATCGAGCGCTTCGCCCACTTTCGGTTCCTGGTACTCCGGGAGGATCTCGTCGGCGTTTGAGACGTCCATGCGCAACAGCTTTTCGACGAGCGTGAAGCTGTAGAACCCGCCGCGCGGGGATTCGCCCATCTGCGCGATCCATGGCCAGACGGCGTCCGGTGGAGCGTCGATGGTGATCCCGCGGTTCGTGACGACCGTCGGTTCGACGATGTCGTCGTCCATCGGCATGGCTCGTTCGATTTCGTCGGATGTGCAGCCCCAGTTCATGAGGCGCGGGCGGATGAGCCGTGCGTAGGCGAAGGCGGCGCCGGCGGTGAAGCCGACGGTGCGAAGCAGCTTCGTGTTCATGGCGCCATGGTCGTGCGAGAGCTGCGGCATGGACACGGCCGAACGGCCCGGAAGCCGGTGCGTTGTGGACGCGGCAGCGTTCCAATGTGTGGTTGCAAAGCACGTTTCCAGCGCATAGAACTCCCGGGATGAACGTGGGGCCGGGAGATTTCGACGCGCTTGCGCTCTTCGCGGCGCTGGATGCGCAGCGCGTCGAGCGAGGGCTGAGCTGGCAGGGCGTGGCGCGGCAACTGTGGGAGCAGACGGCGGTGCTCAACGCGGAGCGGCAGGACCATCCGATCAGCCCTGCGACGCTGACCGGGATGGCGAAGCGACGGGATACGACGTGCCAGCACGCGCTGTTCATGCTGCGGTGGCTCGGGAAGGTGCCGGAAGATTTCGTGCCGGGCGCGGAGACCGGCCCGGCGACGGCGCTGCCCCCGGTGGGACCCGATCAGCGGCTGCGCTGGAACCTCGTCGCGCTGTACGAGGCGATCGACCTCCAGCGGAAGTCGCGCGGCCTGACGTGGGCCGAGGCGGCGAAGGAGCTGCGCTGCGGGGCGAGCCAGCTCACGGGGCTGCGGACGGCCCGGTACGCGACCAGCATGGTGCTGGCGATGCGGATAACGCGATGGCTCGGCCGGCCGGCCGCGGACTTCGTGTATCCCGCGCGCTGGTAGCGCGGGCGGCTGCGGCACGGATACGCGCTGTAGCCATGCGAGGTGAACTTGTGATGCGACCCGCAGACCGGAGGGGCGAGACCCGACACTCACCGGCGCCCCTTCTGGTCTGAGAACGGGGCGTGCGGGACGGGAGACTTTGCTCGCGTTCGCTCGCGGCTGGGATTCGCGATTCGGGCTTGCGGGTCCACGAGCGGGAGAGGGGAGATTGGCGGCAACGTGGCGCCAGCTGGCCAAGTTTGGTGCGGCCCTTAGCCGGCCGCGTTCGCCCGCTTCGTGGCGAGGCGCTGTTCGAAGCGCGGGCGATCGACGACGAAGCGCTGGTGTGTGCCGTTGCCTACATCGTCGACGCCGTCCGTGGCGGTCCAGGAGAAGTCGATGCGGCGACCGTCGATGGCTGCGACGGTCACCGTGGCGATCACGGTCATGCCCTCGGGCGTGGCGGCAGTGTGGTTGATGACGATCTGCGCGCCGACGGTCATCTGGTCGGCGGCGAGGTGCGTGGCGATCCATTCGGCGGCGGTCTTTTCGACGAGGGCGCCGAGCGCGGGCGTGCTGAAGACGTCCGGGGTATCGGCGACGATGCGGCTGGCGAAGTGCTCGGGGGCACAGACCACCGAGCCGCTCTTCGAGTCTCCCGCCTTCAGGTCTTCGAGTGCCATAGTCGCCTCCTGTGAGGCGGCATCATACGGCGCTCGTGAGCGGCTCGGGCGGCTCCGGCCGGATGCGTCCTACCGGGCTGCTGCTTCGCGATACTCCGGGCTGGAAGCTTTCATGAAACGGGTGAGCATGCGGTGCTCGGCGATGCGCACGCCGTTGGCATCGTCGGCCCAGGTTTCGTACCAGTAGTACTCGGTCTTGGGGCTCTGGCCGACGGCAACGACCGTGCCGCCGGTCGTGTAGTGCTGGTCGACGAGGAGCGGGCCGTTGATGTTGCGGATTTCGATGGCGCCGAAGAGTCCGACGACGTTCTTCACCGAGCTTCGCAGTGGCGAGGCGGCCTGGCCGTAGAGGAGGCTGACGTAGCTGGAGATGGGCACGACCGCGCCGCCCCACTTCGAGTTGCGATAGAGATCGAGGGGTTCGGTTGTGTATTGGAGGTGCTGCGTGAGGGCGTCGGTGGTGAAGACGGCGTCCACTGGGGCGATGGCGTCGCCGGGCTGGATGTGCTTGATGATGCGCAGATCGCCAGAGTTGAAGCGATCGAGCGGGCGGCGGAGGAGGGCCGTGGGCTCGGCGGGATTGCCGACGGAGGCGGAGCCTTCGGCGACGCGCATGCCGTCCTCGCGTTCGATCCAGACGTCGACCTGGCAGTCGTCGCTGCGCTGTTCCGGGAGCTTGAGGAAGGCGCGCACCGGCTCGCGGTCGACGGTGGCGTTGATGAAGTAGAGGGAGAGGGTGCCGCGCTCCCACCAGCGCTCGCCAAAGACGGAGAGGAAGAGCGGCCCGAAGAGGTCCATGTGGACGGATCCGGCGACGGTGCCGCCGCGCATGCCGAGCTTCTGGGCGGTTTCGTCGTCGTGGATGGAGCCCTTCACGTTGATCGCCCGGTTGATGGAGCGGCGAAGCGGTCCTTCGAGGATGCCGTCGCGAATGGTCAGTCCGGCTGTTTCAAGGTCCATGGTGTTCGATTCCTCCGATGGTTCAGTTGGGGCTTGCTGTTCAGAAGCCGAGGTTGACCGCGCCGGCGGCCAAGAGATCGTGGATTTCGGGCTCACCGTACCCCAGTTCGGCGAGCCACTTGCGCGTGTCGCGGCCAAGCGGCGGCGAGGCCGCAGCGGCAGCAGGCGGGCTGTCGCTCATCTTGAGCGGGGGAGCCGTCACCCACTGCGGACCGGTGAGGTCGTGGTCGAGTTCGACGATGTAGCCGTTCTCGACGACCTGGGGGTTCGTGAGCATCTCTTCGACGAACCAGACGGGACTGGCGGGAACGCCGACGCGGTCGAAGAGTTCCATCCATTCATCGGTGGTGCGCTCGAGGAACATCTCCTCGACGTGGGCGATGGCCTCGGCGGGGGCGATTTTGGCGTTGCTGCCCTCCAGTGGGTCCTCGATGTCGAGAGCGGTGCGCATGCGTTCGCGCGTCGAGGGAGAGAGGCAGCCGACGACGAGCGCGCCGTCCTTTGTGCGGTAGCCGCGGTAGTAGATGCCGAAGCCTGCGACGGCCGGGACGTTGCCCGCGGCGGCGACGAACGAAGTCGTCGAAGGGCTCGCCGGAGGCGCGTGAGTTGCCCAGGTCTTCGAGGAAGCTGGCACGGTGTTCGGCGTCGGCGACGGGGACGGACATGACGCTCGATCCCTGGATCATGAGAGCGTTGGCGAGGAGGGACGTTTCCACCAGCTGGCCGCGGCCGGTCCGCTCGCGGTGGAAGAGCGCGGCGCAGACGGCCCAGGCGATGGCGTAGCCGGTGGTGAAGTCCGCGGGGGCGGCGGCGCCTGAGAGGGCCGGGAATCCGCGCTCGTCCACCTGCAGGCGATGCATGAGCAGGCCCGATGCGGCCTGGGCGACGATGTCGTAGCCGGGGCGGTGCGCCCACGGACCTTTGCGGCCGAAGGCTGTGCTATCGACATAGACGATGTCGGGGCGCTCGCCGCGGAGGGACTCGTAGTCGACGCCGAGGCGTTCGGCGACATCGGGGCGGTAGTTGATCACGACCACATCGCAGGTGCGGGCGAGGCGGCGGATGACGTCGCGGCAGGAGGGATGGTTGAGGTCGAGGGCGACGGACTGCTTGCCGCGATTGAGGGATTGGTAGGGCTTCGACTCACCGGGCAGGAACTGCCCCGCCAGCCGCCACGGCTCGCCGTCGATCGGCTCGACCTTGATGACCTCGGCGCCGAGGTCGGCGAGGAGCATGCAGCCGAGCGGCCCGGCGATGACCTGGGTGAGGTCCAGGATTCGGATCCCGGCGAGCGGCCCGGACGGCGTGCGAGTCGACATTAGCGGAAGTGTGGCTCGCGCTTTTCGCGGAAAGCGGTCACGGCCTCGCGCTGTTCCTGCGAGCCGCGGCGGCGGGCGAGCGCCTGGCCTTCGCGCTTCATCGCCGCCGAGATGTCGGGCTCGACGACGTTCGAGAGGATCAGGCGCTTGGTTTCGAGCAGGCATTCGGGGCCGATGCTGGCGTATTCGCGCGCGAGGGCGAGCGCTTCGGGGAGGAGCTGCTCGTGGGGCACCGTCCGGAGGACGAGCCCGATGCGCGCGGCTTCGGCGGCATCGATCGTGCGGCCGGAGAGCGAGAGGTCGAGGGCGTTCTGGAGCCCCACGATCTGCGGGAGCAGATGCGTGCTGCCCAGTTCGGGAACGATACCGACACGGACGAAGCGCATGGAGAACGTCGCGCGTTCCGAGGCGATGCGGGCATCGCACGGAAGGATGCGGGTGAGGCCGGCGCCGATGCAGGCGCCATTGACGGCGACGACCGTGGGCTTCGCCTGGCGGACGTATTCGACCCAGTTGAATCGCGGCGCGGGCCGCACGACCCGCTCGCCGTCGCGCTCGCGGATGTTGTCCTCGAAGCGCGAGATATCGACTCCCGCACAGAAGGAGCGGCCGGCGCCTGTGATGACGATCGCGCCGACGGAGGGGTCGTCGTTCAGCTCGGCGACGGCGTCGCTGTATTCCTGCGACATCTCGTAGGTCATGGCGTTCATGCGCTCGGGGCGGTTGAGCGTGACGATGCCGACGTCGCCGTCACGGTCGACGAGGATGAACTCGTAGGACACGATCCAGGTCTCCTTTTCCGTCCGGGTGACGGGCCGGCATTCGCGGCTGGCCGTCCAGGGGCGACGCGATGGCCCGCGACGCCGTTCCACTCCGCGACCGGCGGTTCAACCCGAGGCGCTCGGGTGGCCGGGTACAGGCCGCGAGTCTACTCCTCGTCGGCGTGCCCTCATAGGCGTGTTGGCGTTCGGTAGGGCTCGAATTTATTAGCGCACTGCCCGGCGGTTGCCTGCGATTTGTGCAGCAGAACGAGGGGCTGGAGGGGCGCAATCCGCTCGAACCTGCGCATGACTCGGGGCGGCGCTAGCCGACCCGGCGACCGCGCTGGGCCTTGTACGCGGAGGCGAAGTCTTCCATTTCGCCCTCCGGGTAGTAGTCCTGGACGAGCTGGCGGCGGAGCGACTTGGGGTCGGCGGCGGCGCTGCGCGGCTGCCCGCTGCGGGAGCGCCCTTCCGGCGCGGCGACGAGGTCGCCGCCGGCGGCGCTGAGGAAGTCGAGGGGGCCGCGGAACTTGGCCATGTCGTACTGCAGGCACTTCACATCGACGTTGATGTAGAGCGGCACCCGCACGTTCGATGTCGAACGCAGCGGCCGGTTGCTCACGGCGAGCGCAACGCGGTCGCCGAAGGCCGAAGCCTGTTCTGCGCTGCACTGCATGAGGATGACGGCGAAATGGTCGTCATCGATGCGTGCAAGGAAATCGGACGTGCGGGTGACTCGGCGAAGCGTCTCGGCGACATGCATTACCGCGTTGCGTCCGGTCTCGCCGCCCCACGCGGTTTGCAGGTCGCGCAGGCGCGAGACCTGGATGAGGGTGATCGTCATTTCGTGGCTGTAGCGCTGGGCGCGGGCGATCTCGCGTGCCAGCTGGTCGATGAGGTGCTGCCGGTTGGGCAGCGATGTTTCCTTGTCGAGGAGGAAGCCCTCGGAGGCCGAGCGGACGCGGTTCTCGGCGTCGGCGGCGGCACGGGCGGCGGCGTCGCGCTGGAGGCGGATGGCGACGAGCGACAACAGGGCAGAGGCGAAGACGAGGACGCCACCGAGCCATGGCGAGTACTGCACGGCGACGAACAGCTCGCAGGCGGCGAGAAGCGTGAGCAAGACGAGGCCGGCGCGTTCGGGGCTGACGGGAAGCTCGCGGCCCGATCGCTGGGAAGGGGTGGCCAACGCTCGGAGTGCTCGGACCGCCTTCATCATCACCGCCGCCTTCCGGGCGCTGCGCGCCGGGCGTTCACGACGATTATCGGATTGGTTCGACGGGCGCAGGGTGGCACACAGGTTTCGCGCGGTAGACAGGGCGTAGCAGTTGCGGGGCCTCCGCGGCCGATGTACGGTGCGCTCGACAATTCAATAGCTGTTCGGGATCGCTGGGGGTGCCTTCGGGCTGAGAGTAAACCCCTTGAACCTGACCACGTTCGTGCGTGCGTAGGAAAGCGGTCGGCAACTCGGGGCATTTTGTGCGAGGAGTCCGGCTTTCCGGGCTCCTCTTTTCGTTTGGAGCCGCGGAGGCCACTCCCGGCTCCCGACGGCGGAAAGACTCGCAGAGATGTGGAAGCACATCGTCCTTGCCGCGTTCGCCGTCGCGGCACTCGTCGGAGCGGTCGCGTGTGGTGGTGGGAGCAGCGGCGACCAGACGCTGACGGTCATCACCCACGATTCGTTCAACATCGATAAGGACCTGCTCAAGCAGTTCGAGGACCAGAACCACGTGACGGTGAAGCTGGTGCCGAAGGGCGACGCGGGCGCGATGCTGACCTCGCTCATCCTGACGAAGGGGAACCCGGAGGGGGACGTCTCGTTCGGCGTGGACAACACGTTCCTTTCGCGGGCGCTCGACGAGGGCATCTTCGAGCCGTATTCGTCGCCGCTGCTGAACAAGGTCCCGAACGACCTGCAGACCGACTCGTCCAACCTGGCGACGCCGGTCGACTACGGCTACGTGAACTTCAACTACGACATCGCCGCGCTGAAGAAGGCGAACGTCCCGGTGCCGCAGAAGCTCGAAGACCTGACGGACCCGAAGTACAAGGGGATGACGGTCGTGGAGAACCCGGCGTCGTCGTCGCCGGGGCTGGCGTTCCTCGTGGCGACGGTCGACTACTTCGGCGCCGATCACTACCTGGACTGGTGGAAAGCGATGCGCGCGAACGGGCTGGTGGTGGTCGACGGCTGGGAGGCCGCGTACACGGTGAACTTCAGCCTCTCCGGGGGCGGCCAGCCGATCGTGCTCAGCTACGCCAGCAGCCCGGCGTACGAGCAGATGAACGCCAACCCGGCGCGGGACGACGCCCCGACGGGGAACATCCTGCCGCCGAAGGGCGCGTTCCGGCAGATCGAGTACCTCGGCGTGCTGAAGGGGACGAAGAAGGCGGACCTGGCGCACAAGTTCATCGACTTCATGCTGAGCAAGCAGGTGCAGGAAGATGTGCCGACGTCGATGGCCGTGTACCCCGTCAACAGCGATGCGTCGGTGCCCGCGGCGTTCGACAAGTTCAGTAAAGTGACCGTCCCCGCGGCGAACGTTTCGGCGCAGGAGATCGCGAAGAACCGGGACAAATGGATCGCAGACTGGACGCAGGCAGTCCTCCGCTAGCGACGCGGGCGGTGGCAGCGCCGGTTCCCTTCGGCGTGGCCGGCGCTGGCGCTGCTGGGCGCGCCGCTGGCGTTTCTGCTGGTCTTCGCGATCTACCCGCTCGAAGGGATTGTGCGCGAATCGTTCTTCCGCGAGGGATCGTCGCTGAGCGACCTGCACCCGCTCGTGGCGGACACGTACTACCTGGAGCGGGCGTGGTTCACCCTCTGGCAGGCGGCGCTGTCGACGGTGCTCACGCTTGCGCTCGCCATGCCGTGCGCATGGGCAATCGGCCGGCACGAGTTCCGGGGCAAGTCGATCGTCGTGGCGGTGACGACGATCCCGTTCGTGCTGCCCACGATCGTGGTCGCGGTTGCGTTCACGGCGCTGATTGGGCCGCAGGGCGCTGTGAACGCCGCGCTGCAGAACGTCTTCAACCTCGACACGCCGCCGATCGACCTGATGAATACGGTCTGGATCATCCTCGCGGCGCACGTCTTCTATAACTTCGCGGTGGCCGCGCGGATCATCGCGGCGGCGTGGAGCCGCCTCGACCGTCGGCTGGAAGACGCGTCGGCGGTGCTCGGGGCGGGTCCGTTCGAGACGTTCTTTCGCGTGACGCTGCCGCTGTTGCGGCCGGCGATCCTGGCGGCGGCCTCGCTCGTGTTCCTGTTCTGCTTCACCAGCTTCGGGGTGGTGCTCATCCTCGGCGGGCCGCAATACAGCACGATCGAGACCGAGATCTACCGCGAGACGGCGTTCCTCTTCCGGCTGCCGGTGGCGGCGACGCTGGCGCTGCTGCAGCTTGGCGTTCACGTTCCTGGTGATGGTGGTGTACACGCGTCTCCAGCGGGGGACGCAGGGCGCGGGGGTCTCGCGCGCGGTCGCCGGACGGGACTCGCGCCGCGAGCGGATTGCGGTCTGGGCCGTGATTGCCACGATGCTCGTGCTCACGATCGCGCCGCTGGCCGCGCTGGTGGAGCGCTCGTTTCACGGCCAGGGCGGCTACACGTTCGCCTTCTACCGCGAGCTCGGGCGCAACGCGGGCAACCAGGCGATCTTCGTGGAGCCGTTCGCCGCGATCGGACATTCGCTCGGTTTCGCGGCACTGGTGGTTCTGATCGCCGTGCCGCTGGGAACGCTCGCCGCCTATGGGTCGAGCCGGGTGCGGCGCGGGGGAGCGTGGGTGGAGGCGGTGCTGCTGATCCCGCTCGGGGTCTCCGCGATCACGCTGGCGCTTGGCTTCATCGTGACGTTCGACCAGCCACCGCTGAACCTCCGCGGCTCGTGGATGCTGATCGTTATCGCCCACACGCTCATCGCGTACCCGTTCGTCGCGCGAACGGTGGGCGTGCAGCTGCGCGGGATGGACCCCCGGCTGCGGGAGGCCGCGAGGGTGCTGGGCGCGAACCGGCTGCGCGTGTTCGTGGAGGTCGACCTGCCGCTGGTATGGCGGTCGATCGCGGTGGGCGCGGTGTTCGCGTTCGCGGTATCGATGGGCGAGTTCGGCGCGACGCTGCTGATCACACGACCGGAGTGGGCAACGATTCCCGTGGCGATCTTCCGGCTGCTCGGGCGGCCGGGGTCGCTGAACTATGGGCAGGCGCTGGCGATGAGCACCATCCTGATGGCGGTCACGACCGCGGGCTTCATCATTATCGACCGGTTGCGCTACCGCGAACTGGGGACGTTCTGATGGCGGCCGGGCTCGTCGTGGACAACGTCACGTTCGGCGTGGGCGCGCGGCGGATTGTCGATGAGGTGTCGGTCACCGCCGAGCCCGGCGAGACGCTGGCGATCCTCGGCCCCAGCGGCTGCGGGAAGACGACGCTGCTGCGGATCGTCGCGGGGCTACAGGCGCCGGACGCGGGCCGCGTGTTGTTCGACGGCGAGGACGTGACCGGGGTGCCGACGCACCGCCGCGGCTTCGGGATGATGTTCCAGGACTTCGCCCTCTTCCCGCACCTGACGGTGGAGAAGAACGTGGCGTTCGGGTTGCGCGGGGCGAGGTACGAAAAGGGCGAGCGCTCCGCGCGGGTGGCGGCGTTGCTGGGGAGCGTCGGGCTCGCCGGATACGAACGGCGCACGACGGAGGCGCTCTCCGGCGGGGAACGCCAGCGTGTCGCGCTGGCGCGATCGCTCGCGCCCGAGCCTCGGCTGCTGATGCTGGACGAGCCGCTTGGCTCGCTCGACCGGGGGCTGCGCGAGCGGCTTGTGTCCGAGTTGCGGGACGTGCTCGGTCGGCTAGCCATCCCGGCGGTCTACGTCACGCACGACCAGTACGAGGCGTTCGCCCTCGCGGATCGGCTGGCGATCATGCGCGAGGGCGCGGATCGAGCGTGTGGGCACGCCGGAAGAGGTGTACGCCGAGCCCGGGACGGAGTTCGTCGCGCGGTTCCTGGGCTTCGAGAACGTGCTGCAGGCGACGGTCGACGCGGATGGCGGCGTCGCGACGGCAGTGGGCCGCTGGCAGGTGAGCGGCGCCGAAGCGGGGGCGGCGATGCTGCTGCTGCGGCCGGAGGGCGTACAGCTGGCGGAGGGTGCCGGCGATGAAGTGGTCGTGGGCACGGTGGTGTCGCGGCTGTTCCAGGGGGCCAGCCAGCGGGTGCGACTCGAGCACGAGGGCCAGGCGCTGCAATTCGACCTGCCGGCCGGCGCACCGGTCCCGGCGGAGGGGGAAACGATTGCGGTGCGCGTACCGCGGGTGCAGCTGCTCCAGATCGAAGCGTAACGAGGGCCGCAGGGTGGGCGGCACTGTAGGATTACGGCCATGCCAGTAGACACCGCGCGCTCGGGCCAGACCTTCGTGATTACGCTCAATCGACCGGAGGCGATGAACAGCATCGATCCGGAGATGTTCGAACAGCTCGGCGCAGCGTGGGACGAGTTCGAGCACGACGATTCGCTGCGGGTGGCGGTGGTCACGGGCGCCGGGGAGAAGGCGTTTTGCGCGGGACGCGACCTCGTGAAGAGCGCGGCGGACGTGCGCAATGACTGGAGCCAGCGCAAGCAGGCCTCGGATGACGGCCGGCGGCTGACACCAGACGGCATCTGGAAGCCGGTGATCGCGGCGATCAACGGGCACTGCCTGGCGGCGGGACTGGCGCTCGCGCTCGGCTGCGATGTGCGCATCGCGAGCCCCAACGCCACCTTCGGCACGATGGCGGCGAAGCGCGGGATCGTGGCGGGCGGCGGGCAGACGCAGCGGCTGGCGCGGTACATCCCGTTCGGGAAGGCGATGGAGATGCTCCTGTTCGCCGAGCGGATGGACGCTGAGGAAGCGCTGCGGTGCCACCTTGTGAACCGGCTGGCGCCGCAGGCGGAACTGCTGGACACGGCGCTGGAATGGGCGGCGGCGCTGTGCCGGAACGCGCCGCTGGCGATGGGGGCGATGAAGCGCGCCGCGTACGAAGGCGGATTCGAGTCATCGTTCGGCGACGGGATGCGGCTCGAGGGCCGGTTGTACGCGGAGATCATGCAGACCGAGGACGCGGTCGAAGGGCCGCGGGCGTTCGCGGAGAAGCGGCGCCGGAGTTCAAGGGGCGGTGATGGTGGAGCGGGATGATCTGCTTGTAGGCTGGCTCCCCGAAGAAGGGCGACCTTGGGTATCTCGAGAACGAACAGTGGTACCGCATCCGTCGCACGGCGCGCGTCGGGGCCGAGGTGCTCGAATCCCCGCCCCGATGGTTCGCGGCGTTCGAAGCCACCGATGTTTCTGCCCCGTACCAACAGATTGAGAGGTATGCCGAGGTGCTCGAGTGCCGGGTCCGCTCTCGCCTCGAATTGCTAGGATCGGACCCGCCCGGCCCAAAGCAGGGTCGTGAGTACTGCCAGATGATTTTGGGGCCGATTCAGAAACTAGAACGCCCGCTCGTGCCTCGCAAGGCGCGTCGCAATGTGTTCATCCACTCCACGTTGACGAAGCTGCTCGCCGCCGACGAGTTCAACGACGTATTCAACGATTCTCCACATGAGAATCGCCTGTGGGAACGACTCAAGGCTCTTGGAGCGAATGCGGAACGACAGTGGCCTGTGGAAGTTGGCGCCGTCGCGAAATACTGGCTCGACTTCGCCTTGTTCTGCCGGAAGCGCAATGTGGCTGTCGAGGTCGACGGCCTCCAGCATCACACAGTTCAGCGCAACAGCGAGTCGGACTCCGACCGCGACGCAAAGCTTGCATCTCTTGGCTGGGCGGTTCATCGCATTCGCGTCACCAGCCTGCGCGAGAACCCCGACCGATGCATGAACCAGCTCGGCGAGACGATTGAACGATACGGTGGCATCGACGAAGGAGTCGCCCGCTACATTCCTACGCCCCGCGGCCCCGTGAGGCAGCTGCAGCTGCTTGAGGAACGCAGCCCGTACACGACGGACGAGGGGCTGCGGGCATGATCGTCCCGTACGCTCCGCTGCTACGATTGGCGCATGAGTGCGCTGGCGTTCTGGAAAGCCGTGGTCGCTGACCGGTCCAACTTCCTCGAACGAGTGGTGGCTCTGCTTGCCGAGCATGAGATCCGCTACTGCGTGATCGGCGGCGTGGGCGTGAACGCGTACGCGGAGCCCGTGGTGACGCAGGACCTCGACATCGTGGTCGCCGTCGACCAATTGGAGACCGCGAAACAACTTCTTGCTGAGCACTTTCGCGTGCGCGAGTTCCCGCACAGCTTCAATGCCTACGATCCGGATTCCAAGCTACAGGTGCAGCTGCAACTGCATCCGGGCGTCGAGGGCGCGGTCGGTCGCGCGGCTTTTCATGAGGTGATGGACCTGAGGCTGCCGGTCGCCGAGCCGGAAGACCTCGTGCGCCTGAAGGTCGACGCGGCGCTGGACGAAACGTGCAGGGCGAGCACGCGCCAGAAGGACCTCGCCGACATCGCGAGGCTGCTGGAAGCGTTCCCCGAATTGCGAAGCGCGGTGCCGGCGTCGTTGCTGGACCGGCTGTTCCTGTGAACGGGCCGCTCGACGGTATTCGCGTGCTGGACTTCACGTGGGCGCTGGCCGGGCCGTTTGGCACGATGCAGCTCGCCGACCTCGGCGCCGAGGTGGTGAAGGTCGAGTACCCGGAGAACGACGAGAAGCAGCGCGGCTTCGGGCCGTACCACGACGGCATCTCGACGTTCTTCTTCAGCCCCAATCGCGGGAAGCGCGGGATCTGCGTGGACCTGAAGTCGCCCGAAGGCAAGCGCGTGATCGAACAGCTCGTGTGCCACGCTGACGTGGTCACGGAGAACTTTCGGCCGGGGACGATGGATCGGCTCGGGCTGGGCTTCGAGGACCTGCGCAAGCTGAATCCGCGGGTCATCTACGGGGCGCTGAGCGGGTACGGGCAGACGGGACCGTACCGGAACATGGTCGCGGTCGACGCCGTGGCGCAGGCGATGGGCGGCACGATGAACCTGAACGGCGAGGCCGACGGCCCGCCGATGCGCGTCGGCGTGAGCATCGGCGACATGGTCGGCGGGCTCTACCTGGCGATTGGCGTGCTGGCCGCTTTGCGTGCGCGCGAGGTGACGGGCGAGGGGCAGATGCTCGACGTGGCGCTGATGGAGGCGCAGATGGCGCTCTGCGAGAACGCCATCGTGCGGCGCTCGGCGTTCGGCGAGAACCCGACGCGGCAGGGCAGCCGCCACGCGCTGCTGGCGCCGTTCGGGCCGTATCACACGAAGGACGGCTATGTGGTTATTGGGAACGTGAAGGAGTGGGAGCTCTTCTGCGCGCTTATCGACCGCGACGACATGGCGTTCGACGAGCGCTTCAACACGAACCGCGCACGGCTGGAGAACGTCGACGCGCTCGAAACGGGATTGAACGAGGCGTTGCGGGCGAGAACCACGGACGAGTGGTTCGCGATCATTCAGCCGGCGAACGTGTGCGCGATCGGCAAGGTGAACACCATTGCCGACCTCTTCGACGATCCCCACGTGGCGGCGCGCAAGATGCTGGTCGACATCCCCATGCCATACGGCAAGCCGGGGACGCTGACGCTGCCGAACTCGCCGATGCACCTCTCGGGGACGCCGACCGTGGTTGGCAAGACGATGCCCGAGCACGGCGGGGACACCGACGCCGTGCTGCAGGAGTGGCTGGGCATGGCCGCCGTAGAGATCGCGGCGCTGCGGGCGACGAACGCGATCAAATAGGTTCCCAACGCCCCGCGGCGCGGCGTAGGCTGGTGGGGCCAGCTCCGAGCCCACCGGCCCAGGTATGGGAGTCGCGGAGCAGCGGCACGGCCAAGGAAAGGGCTTCAGTTGCCGCCGATGCGCGGCGAAGGAGCTTCTCGATGGCAACGAGCCCCTGGAATCCCGCCCAGTACGAACGCTTCCACGACGAACGGAGCCAGCCGTTCTACGACCTGCTGAGCCTCTGCCAGCCGGTGCCGGGCGGGCGCGTCGTGGACCTCGGCTGTGGCACCGGCGAACTGACGCAGGCGCTGCACCGCAAAGTCGAAGCAGCGGAGACGCTCGGGCTCGATAGCTCGGAGACGATGCTCGGGCGGAGCGCCGAATACGCCGGAGACGGGCTGCGGTTCGAACGCGCCGACATCGCGGCGTTCGCGCCGGAGCGGCAGTTCGACCTCGTCTTTTCGAACGCTGCGCTGCAGTGGCTCGAAGGACACGAGACGCTGTTTCCCCGGCTCCTCGGCGCGGTCGCCCCGGGCGGGCAGGTCGCGATCCAGATGCCGGACAACGACTCGTACGCGTCGCACATGATCGCCAAGGAGATCGCGCGCGAGGAGCCGTTCTTCTCCGCGATGGGCGGCTACGAGCGCCACTGGCCGGTGCAGCCGCCCGAGTGGTACGCGGAACTGCTCGATCGGCTGGGCTTCGCGGAACAACGCGTCTCGCTGAACATCTACGGCCACCACCTCGAATCGCGCGAGGGCGTGCTGGAGTGGGTGAAGGGAACGTACCTGACCGACTACCAGAAGCGGCTTTCGCCGGAACTCTACGAGCGCTACCTCGGCCGCTACCACGAGCGGCTGGTGGAGACGTTCGAGGACCGCAAGCCGTTCTTCTATCCCGTACCGGCGCATCCTCATCTGGGGGCGGCGAAGCTAGCCTGGCGACTTTTTCGGCGAATGCAGCCCTTCCTCACGAAAAATGTCGATCTGTTGATGTGCGGTTCGTCATACTGCCGAATCGCGCCCGGGAAGGGCGTGAAAAAGGGAGAACACAAAACGATGGCGAACTATCTTCTCGTGTACCACGGTGGCGGCATGCCGGACAGCCCCGAAGAGGGGCAGAAGGTGATGCAGGCCTGGATGGGCTGGTTCGAACAGCTCGGCGCGTCGGTCGTCGACGGGGGCAACCCCGCCGGGCCGGCCAAGCTCGTCGCCTCGAACGGCGCGGTGAGCGATGGCGGGCCGTCGGGGATCACCGGGTATTCGGTGCTCTCGGCAGACAGCCTCGACGCTGCCGCCAAGATGGCGAAGGGCTGTCCCATCCTCGCTTCTGGCGGAACCGTCGAAGTGGTGGAAACCTTCAACGCGATGTAGTTGCGCATCAGCGCGACTACGCCACGCCGGGCCCGCCGAGGGCCCGGCGTTTGGCTGTCCCGGCCGAAGGTTCGAACGGACCGACAAGCTGTACCGAGTGGCCGTTCACCGCGCTGTCACCGGGGCGCACGCTGGGGCCATGAGATTGCACACACGCGAGCACGAAACCGTGGAGCAGCCAAAGGGCGCAGGAGCGCCGGCGCCGGCGGCTGCCAGACATAGCATCCCGGCCGGCGAACCGGCGCTTCACACCAGGTTGGAGCACGTCGTCACGAAGCTCGAGCGCGAGTTTCCGGGCTGCGAGGCCGCCATGGTTCGGCAGATGGTGGAGAGCGTTTCCGGCCAGCTGCTGGCGGATGCGAAGTGCATGGAGTTCGTGCCCGTGCTGACCGAGCGGCACGTGCGCGCCATGCTGCGAGAGCAGGCTGCCCGGTAGACGGCCGTCAGCGAACGAGCGCGCCGTAGGCTTCGGGGATGCGGTCCGTGATGGCGTTGGTGCCGGGGGCCATGTCCTTCCAGCGCGAGAGCGCCTTGTTGACCTGGGCGGCCATGGCGATTCCCGTGCCCGACGGTGAGATGCTGACCGGTGCGCCGTTGGGGCCGATGATCGCGCCACCGCCGGGCCACGCCGCCGCCGTGTAGACGCGGTTTTCGTCGCTGCGGGCGCGCGCGACGCGCTCCGCCATGGGGTCGGCGTCGAAGAGCGGCCAGGCGAGGATGTCCGCCCCTTCGAGGGCGAGGCAGCGCGCGACTTCCGGGACCAGTCCCTCATCGCCGCAGAGCAGGGCGACGTTGCCAGCGGGCGTCGGTACGACGTCGGCGTTGAGCTCGCCCGTGGCGATGCCGCGGCCGTGGGTCGCGGTGTGGTGGTGGGTGCCGGTGGGCGTCACGAGGGCCGCGGATTGGCCCCACATGCAGCCGTTGGTGGCGACGGCCATCGCGATGGCGCCACCGTTCGCGCGGACCGAGGCTTCGATCTCGGGGAGGTGGACTTCCCAGCCTTCGGGGCCTTGCATGCCGCCGAAGACGACGAGGTCGGCGTCCTGGCGGCGCAGCTCTTCGTAGCGCTGCACGAGCTTCGCGGCATCGAACGCGCCGTTCCCGGGAACGATGGCGACGCGATGGTTTTCGCGCGCCGGAACGAGCGGTTCTTCCAGCGTCTGCATCACGGGTAGCGACGACGTGGCTTCGAGGAGGCGACCGTAGAGCGCCGGCCGACGGACGATCGGTTCGGCGCTGGCCGGCTCGATGTCGTAGACGACGACCATGTCGCGGTCGCTCGGAGCGCTGATGCGCGTGGCGCCGGAGGGGTCGATGACGCAGGAGCGGCCGGCGTAGACGATGCTCTGGTCCTCCGGGCCCCACTTGTCGGCGGCGGCGACCCAGACGCCGTTCTCGTAGGCGCGCACGGGCATGAGGTATTCGCACTGGGTCGTCGAGAGCTCGGCGACGGTGCGCGCGCCGGAGACCCACGCCGTGAGGTCCATGATGAGCTCGGCGCCGTTGACGGCGAGCGAGCGCGCGACCTCGGGCTGGCGGCCGTCGGCGCAGATGAGGACGCCGAACTTCACGAAGCCGGTATCGAAGACCGGGAACTCGCGGCCGCGGCGGAACCAGAACGTGTCGAAGTGCCAGAGGAACGACTTGTCGTAGCGGCCGATGCGCTCGCCATCTGGGGTGAAGACGACGCCGCTGTTCGTGACGGTGCCGTCGTCGTGGGGGACGGCCATGCCTGCGGCGAGCCAGTAGCCGTACTGCTTCGCCTTCGCGGCGAAGAGGCCGCAGACCTCCTCGAACGGGCGCACGCCGGGCCGGTCGTAGGGGCGGTCGTCCTTGAGGTAGTAGGCGGGGTAGGCGCACTCGGGCAGCCCGACGAGCTGCGCGCCCTGGCCTCCGGCTTCATCGAGGGCGGCGAGGAGGTTCTGGAGGTTGGCCTCGGCGTCTTCGATGTCGTAGGCGCGAACCTGGCAGCAGGCGATGCGGAACGGTTGCATGCGGATAGCGTACAGGGTTGGTCGTGGTGCTGGGGTTGCTTTAAGGCTGGCCGGGGGACCAGGAGATCCAGCCGGGTTTCACGGCCGCGCAGAGCGGGCCGCCGCGGGCATCGCTGAGTGAGAGCGTACCGTCGAGAGCGCCGGATTCAACGGCAGCGGCGAGCGCGCCGGGATCGATCCATGAGAAGCGGATCTTTGCCCTGCCGAACATGGTGAACGTGCCGGCGTCGGGGTGGTCGCCCCAGGTGAGGTAGAGGAAGCGGTCGGCGCGATTGCCGTGGACGTAAGGCCCGCGGAAATCGAGGCCGGCGTCGGTACGTACTACCTCCATCTCGGCGACGAGGTCGGCCGTCGCGGCGTCGCCCGGGACGAGTTGATCGGGTTCTTTCCGGCGCTGGAGACCGACGTGGACCTGTTCGAAGCCGTCGAACTCCCGGCCGGGGAGCGTGTGGCCGTGGAGCCGGACGAGCACGCCGCTAGCGGTCCTTCACGGGGGCGATGAAGGTGAGGGTGCCGGCCTTCTGGAAGGTGAGCGTGACCGTGACCTGCTGGCCGGCCTGCAGGCCGTTCTTGAGGTCGTCGATCATGACGTGGTTGCCGCCCGTCTTGAAGACGAGTTCGCCGTTGGAGGGCACCTTGAGGTCCTGGAGGTTCTGCATGGACGAGGAGTTCCCCTGCGTCACCGTTTCGTGGAGGCTGGCGGAGTCGCTGACGTTGGTGGAGACGCCGAGGAGCGTGTCTTCGGGGCCGCTGTTGTGGATGGTGAAGTAGACCGCGGCGACATCGTTGACGGTCGAGGTGGCGTACTGGTCCGAGACGGTGATGGGGTTGGAGGGGGTAGAGTCGCCGTTGCCGCTGCTGCTGAACGCGGCGATGCCGCCACCGGCGACGATGAGCGCGCCGATCAGGCAGGCAACGGCGATGCGGATCCGCTTATTCACGACGCCGACTTCTTGTAGCCATCCTTCACGAGCATCGGGAGGTCATGCGTCCAGTCCTGGACGGTCATGCCGTCCGGGTAGACGAGGTGGGCGAAGTTGTCCTGCGTGAACACCATGACGTAGGCCGCGTGGCTGACGCCGTAGTTGGCCGTGCCCGTGTCTTCCTTCGTGATCGGCGGCATGAGCAGCGCCTGCGCCACGGCATCGAGCTGGTCGTGGGTGGGAACGAGGCCGATGAACGACGTGTTGAAGGAGTCGAGCCACTTGCGCAGGAGCGTGGGCGTGTCGCGGTCGGGGTCGCTGGTGATGAAGACGACCTTCACCTTCGCGGCCTGGTCGGGCTTCATCTGCTTCAGGGCCGCGTTCACGTCGGCCATGATCGTCGGGCAGATGTCTGGGCAGTGGGTGTAGCCGACGTAGACGAGCGTGAGCTGGTTCGCGGTCTGCTTCGCCAGGTCGTAGGGCTGGCCGGAGGTGTCGGTGAGGACGAGGTTCGGACGCGGGACGTCGGGGGAAATGCCGACACCGTTATAGATGGAAGTGCCCGCGGAGAGGGGAGCGCTGGTGGCCGTGGCGGCAGGCGATCCGCTGTCCTTCGACGACCCGCCGCCGCAGGCCGCGACGGCGACGGCGGTGAGAGCGAAGAGCGTGGCAAGGATGCCGAAACGGCCAGGGAAACGCATAAAGAAAGCCTCGAAACGAGCGGGTTGGTCGGCGCTCAAGGGCTAGGATACTCCGCTCGTGAATGACGTCACATGAACGGCTGCGAAACGCGTGCCTGCCGCGTTACCTTTCCTTTTCGCTCGGGCGAGCGGTGCTTCGTTGCAATCTTGTGCAGCGTGGGGCGGCGAATCGCCTACACTATCGGGAATGACTACTGCCGTTTCATCCATTCGCGAACGAGCGGCCGCGGCGAAGACCGCCTCGCGGCGGCTGGCGAACATCTCGACAGCGGCGAAGGATGCGGCGCTGAACCGCATCGCCGACCTGCTCGAGCAGGACCAGGGGCCGATCCTGGAGGCGAACGCCCGCGACCTCGAGGCCGGCCGCACCGCGGGGCTCGACGACTACTTCCTGGAACGGCTGACGCTCACGCCCCAGCGGATCAACGGCATCGCCGCCGACACGCGCGCGTGAGCCGCCTGCCGGACCCGATCGGCGAGGTGTTCGATGCGCGGACGCTGCCGAACGGCCTGCAGATCGCGCGGCGGCGCGTGCCGCTCGGCGTGGTCGCCGCCATCTACGAGTCGCGGCCGAACGTGACCATCGACATCGCGGCGCTCGCGCTCAAGAGCGGCAACGCGAGCGTGCTGCGCGGCGGCAAGGAGGCGCGGTATTCGAACGCCGCCCTCGGCGACGTCATCCGCCGCGCGCTCGAAGGGAGCGAAGTGCCGGGCGACGCCGTGCAAGTCGTGAGCGACCCCGACCGTGCGCACGTCGACGAGCTGCTCAAGGCGCACGATTTGATCGACATCGTCGTCCCGCGGGGCGGTTCGCAGCTGATCGAGTACGTCCGCCAGAACGCGACGATGCCGGTCGTGGCCCACGGCGAGGCGGTCGTGCAGATCTACATCGACGAGACCGTGGACATGGACCTCGCGGTGAACGTCGTGGACAACGCGAAAACGCGGCGGTACAGCATCTGCAACGCAGTAGACACGCTGCTCGTTCACGAGGCAGTGGCGCCGATGTTCCTGCAGCGCATCACGGCGCGCTGGGGCTCGAAGGTGACGCTCATCTGTGACGAGCGCGCGCGGGGGATTGCGAGCGGCGGGCCTTCGCCGGTCGAGGCGGCGACGGAGGAGACATGGCGCACCGAGCACCTGGCGTTGCGGGTGGGCGTGCGCGTGGTCGATTCGCTGGACGAGGCAACGGAACACATCGAGCGCTACGGGAGCCACCACAGCGACGCTATCCTCAGCGACAGCTACGCGGACGCGATGCGATTCGTGGACGAAGTGGACTCGGCGGCGGTGTACGTGAACGCGAGCACGCAGTTCACCGATGGCGCGCAGTTCGGTTTGGGCGCCGAGGTGGGCATCTCCACGCAGAAGATGCACGCGCGCGGCCCGATGGGGCTGCGCGAGCTGACCAGCTACAAGTGGACTATCTTCGGGAACGGGCAGGTACGGCCGCTGTGATCGACTTCGAGCGCGAGGCGCGGACCCCATATTCGGAGAGCTACACCATCCTGGAGGACGGCGGGATCGTGGGCCGCATCGACATCCACTACCAGGGGGCGAACGTCCACGGGACGCTGTGTACGACGATGGACGCCAACGACGAGCGCATCCAGGAGCTGATCGACGCCGCGGACGAGCGGCTCGTGATGACGGCGGACCCGTACCGCGAGGACTTCATCGTCTCGGTGTGGAAGGGCTCGCCGGCGGGTGTCTATACCGATAGCGACGGCGACGACGACGAGGACGACGACTCGTTCCGGCTGAACTGACGGCTAAAGCGGGCCCGGAGGCGCCGCTAATCGTCTTTCGCAGCAAAGCGTTTGGAACTAATCAAACGACCTACGCGCACAGGATGACGCACTCGCGCGCTCGTGAAAATCAGCGGACCAGCACGCGTGTTAGACTTCGAGGCTTGCTTTCGCGCGAGGATTGATCCCCGTCAAGGCTGGCGCAAACGTCGTTCAGCCGTCGGGGATTGGGGTTATTGCGGATGACAACCACCGCTCCCTTCGTCAAACAGATTTACGCGGAGTTGCAGACCGCCCTGGCCACAATTGGGTTCGCAAAACGAAACGGCATCTTTGTTTCGGATCTCTCGCCTGGGGTACTTGGCTGGATCGGTTTCCCCCGGACCATCGACCGGCACTCTGGAATAGTGAGCATCAGTCCAAACGTCGCCGTCCGCCACGAGAAGGTCGAGCGGGCCGTCGCCGAGTGCCGAAATGCGCCAACCGGCGCCACAACTCTCACAGCGACTGTTGGCCGACCGCTCAGTTATCTCTCACACGGTAGGTATGTCCCCTGGCAGTTCACGTCTCCCGAGACTGTGACGGCGACGGTCGAAAGCATCGTCGCCACCATCGTTGAGTTCGGGATCCCGTACATGAAGGGGCGGGTCGCGCTCCGCGACCTGATGACGGCCATGGAGAATGTAGAGTCGAGCGCGCTAGAGATCGCACATCGAATGCCCATCGTGTATCTCCTTCTCGGCGAACGCGATGCCGCGTATGGCACGCTCGACCGTGCCCTGCGTCGCTTCAATGGCACTTACCCTGCGGCTCGGGCGCTGATCGAGTTCGCCTCTTGCGTGCGTGCGCGTGTCGAAGAGTCAAACGGTGCGTGGCCTGCAGTCGACGACGGCCGGCCACGACAATCCCGGACCCGCACCGACGGATAACTCGGGCTCACTCCGTGACCCTCGGCCGCACGAACGGTAGTCGCGCCCCACTGCGGGCGCGGGCGCTCGAACCCAGGTTAGCCGTGTCCCCCAAGACCCGGGCGCCGAGTCCCCAGCGGGAGCCCGTGATCGTTTCGAGCGCCTACGTGGTGGGCGAGCTCTGGCGTTGGGGATTCGGAAGCGCTTTCAGTGCGCTGTTGCGGGCAGCAAGGCGCTCTACAAGGGCGGCCTCGGAGACCTCTCGCTCGGCCCTGCGTTTCGCTAGGACGGCGGTGGCGGCGTGCTCCCGCCCGCTGGCGCCGTGCCACTCCCTCGCGGCGCGGACGACGGCCTCCTGTTCGGGAAGGAGCTGGAACTCCGATTCCAGTCGAGCGAGCTCGGCCTGGTGGGCTGCCTGGTAACGCGAGAGCGATGGCGCGAACTCGGAGACGCCAAGCGCGACGGCCGTGGCCATCTCCCTGACCGCTTCGTCGAGCGTCCTGATCACGCGCCGCCGTTTCGCCACCATGTCTTTGCACGCGGTGAGGAGCGCCTGTTCGGCGGCCAGTGCGGTCAGTTCGTCGGTTGCGGCTGAGGGGCCGCTGAGGCTCGCGAAGGTTTCCTCGGCACGCGCCAGGGCTTCCGATGCCATGACCAGCGCAGCCTCCCGATCGTCGGCCGCCCTTGTGGCTTCGGCCCGGCGGGCAGCCTCCATCTCGCGTTCGCGGGCGGCGAGCCAGTCGGCCGCACGCTGGAACGTCACGGTGACCTTGTCGTTTGGGGAGCCCGCCGCGTTGATGGTTGCCTGGTCGTCGGCAACCACGAACCAGCCGCGGGCGGCGGCCATCTGGAGGTCGCGTTGAAACTGCTTCGCGTTCGCGTACCGCCCCACGAACTCTGTTCTCGAGCGGTCGTCGTACCAGGCCACGGAACACCCCGGGTCGCTCTCGCTCGGCGACATGTTACACGGCGACGGTGCATGACTGAGATGACCGTCGGTCGTGATAGGGTGACGGCGAGCTGTCGGCCCCCTTGCCGTGCGCCGCACTGATGTACAGGTCGTAATTGACCGCCGGGTGGGCGCGGCCCTCGAGCGCCGTTATGGCGCTGGCGCGTTACTCGCTGCTTCGCAACTCAGCCGCTTGCGGTCCCCTCGTACGCTAGAGGTGGAGGTGAAGCATGAGCGCTGAACGCCTGCGTCCGCGCGTCGTTATCGTGGGGGCCGGCTTCGGGGGGCTGGAGACGGCGAAGAAGCTGGCGAAGCAGCCGGTCGACGTGGTCGTGATCGACCAGCACAACTACCACCTGTTCACGCCGTTGCTCTACCAGGTGGCGAGCTCGCTACTGAACCCGAGCGAGATCGCGCAGTCGGTGCGGGCGATCCTGCGCGGGCAGAAGAACTTTCGGTTCGTGCAGGGACAGGTGGAGGGCGTGGACTTCGAGCGGCACGCCGTCCGGCTGAGCGGCGAGGATGAGATGCTCTACGACTACCTGGTGATCGCCACGGGGAGCACGACGAACTTCTTCGGGCTGGAAGGGGCGGAGCAGCTCGCGCAGGGACTGAAGGATCTGCCGGAGGCGTTGGCGCTGCGCAACCACATCCTGTCGTGCCTGGAGACGGCCAGCCACAAGCCGGCCGAGGCCGAAGACGCCGGCTGGTTGACGTTCACCGTGGCGGGCGGCGGGCCTACGGGCGTGGAGTATGCGGGCGCGCTCTCCGAGCTTGTTCGCGGCGTTGTGCACCGGGAATACCCGGAGCTCGACGGGCGGAACGTGCGCATCGTGCTCGTCGAGGGGCGCGACGAGGTGCTGCCGCCTTTCCGGCCGAAGCTGGGCGGCGCCGCGCGCCGGGCGCTGGAGAAGAAGGGCGTGGACGTGATCACGGGTCAGCGGGTGGTTGCGGTCTCGCCGGAGTCGGTGACGCTTGCCGGTGGGCAGGTCATCGCGACGCGCACGCTGGTGTGGGCGGCGGGCGTGAAGCCGGGATCGCTTGCGGCGGCGCTCGGGGTGCCGCTGACGAAGAGCGGGCGCATCGAAGTGGACGAGTATTTGCGACTGCCCGGGCGCACCGATGTATTCGCGATCGGCGATGTGGCGGCGGCGCGGCGGGACGACGGCGAGGTGCCGATGCTCTCGGCGCCGGCGATGCAGGAGGGGCGGCTGGTGGCGAAGAACATCGCGCGGGCCATGAAGGGCGAGGCGCTCAAGCCGTTCCACTACTTCGACAAGGGCTCGATGGCGACGATCGGGAAGAACTCGGCGGTGGCGCAGGTCGGGCCGCTGAACTTCACGGGGTTCATCGGGTGGGTGGTGTGGCTGGTGGTGCACCTGTACTACATCATCGGGTTCCGGAACCGGGTGGCAGTGTTGATGAACTGGGCGTGGGACTACGTGCGGAGCGACAGGCCGATTCGGATCATCGCGAAGGCGAAGTAGCGCGGGGCCGGAAGCCCGGCCCCGCGATTCGATGCCCGACCGTGTCGGGGGGCTACTCCTGCCGGCGCCGAGGCCAGGCGTACGCCAGCACGACCGCGCCGAGAAGGCTCAGTACGGCAGAGCCGAACAGCACGGAGCCCGACCAGCCTCCGCTCGCAGCGGCACCGTTACCGGTGTTTGGCGCTACGGGTGTGGCGGCGCTTTGCAGCGATGTCGCCGGGAGCTGTGCCCGCGCTACGCCCGCCGGGTGGTCAGCCGAGTGGACGTTGACGTAGATCTCGCCGGCGGCGAGGGCCGCGGTGAAGCCCTGCCAGTTGTTCGCCAGCGGGCCTGTCAGGTCTTTCGCGGTGATCGTGCCGGTTACGTGGATGGCGCCCTGCCCCGCGGTGTTGTTGTACAGGGGCACGACGACGGGCCCATTGACGCCCTTCGCCGCCATATGGAGGTGGGCCATGGTGAAGGTCGCGCCGTCGGCGCTGAGATCGAAGTCGAGCGAGTCCTGGTGGAGGGTGGCGCTGAAGAAGCCGCTGACGGTCGCAGTGACCGGCGGGACCTCGTTGGCCGGGCTAAGCGTCACCTGTGGGATGGTCGCGGATGGCGAGGCCTGGGCCGACGTGCTCGCTGGTGCGAGCACCAGCACGCCGAGGGCAAGCGCGATGAGGGCGAGGCCGAAGAGAGCGGCCGTACGACGGGCGGGATGCTGAAACACGGGCCATCCTTCAGACGGATATCCCAGAACACGCGCTCTGGTGAGCGGCATCGTACGGCGGGGCTCATATCAGAGACATAAACGTCGAGATATTCCGTCGCTGGCTCAGCGGGCGGTGGATAGCCAGCGCGCGAGCGCCCGCACACCCGCGAACAGGCACAGGAACGGCAGCGCGACGAGCCAGGCCGCGACGAGCGCGGCCTCGGCCATGAGGATCGCGCCGCCGTTCACGGGGTGGACCATCATCGTCTCGAAGCCGCCGCCGGTTTCCTGCAGCGAGCGCAGGTGGTCGCCGAGCCAGTCAGAGCCGGGGGTATGGTCTACTGCACCAGCGACTTCAGCATCGCGATCATCTCGGAGTCCGGCACTGCCGCCAGGTTGCCCGTCACCGTTACGAGATAGCCGCGATCGGCCGTGAGCAGCCAGTAGCCGACCGCGCGGTCGGTCTGCTGCCGGTAGGCATCGACCCCCGCGACACCGAGGTCCAGCGCCTGGGCCCGGTCGGTTGGCGCGCCGAAGCGGACGCCGGTCTCCTCGATGCTCACGAGGGTTGCGTGAGCGTCGTCTGCGCCGGTGCCGTCATGGAGAACCACCGTGGCCTTCTTGAGCGCGTTGGCAACGCCGTCCGGGCCGAGATCCGCGTCGATGTAGGCGACGGCGAAGCCGTTCGGCAACGATGACGGCAGCCTCACGGGGAAGCCAACCTTCCCGGAGACCTGTGCCACGGCAGTTCCCGCGTCCGCCTGTCCGACAACGGTTCCGTTGGTGCGGACTTCGATGGTTTCAGCGTGGCTCGGCGTGGCGGAACGAAAGAGCGCCACGCCGAGCGTGATACCAACCACCGCGGCGACGATCACAAGCCCGAGCAAGATCCGCGGTGTTCGTTGCATCGGGGAAGAACCTCCCACACCGTCTGCAGCGCTACGGTGACGGCGTGGCCGCGCCTGCCATCCAGGCGGACGGCAGCGGCACGGCTCGCCCCGCTTTATCATGTCCTCGATCTCTGGCAGGTAGTGTACGACTGCTTTTGCACCCCACCAGTCGCCCGTCCTGGCATCGACGAACGACATAAACCAGGTGCGGCTGGGGTCGACGAAGCTCTGCATCGGCCCCTGCAATGGTGGCTCAACGCCAAGCACGAAGACCCAGCAGAGGCACGAGCCGTCCGGCTGCCCGGCGATGTCGACCTGTGCCAGGGCGGAACCTGTGATCGGCACGGCATCGACCCGCGCGGCCTTTTGCTCGGTCGTGCGCCAGTCGTCCTGGGCGACCTGGTACGCAACGTCCTGGCTGACTGTGCCACGCAGGTCCGTGGGGGGCGCTGTCAGAGCGATTCCGCGCGAGGCTAACTCCGCAACCGGGACTCCGGGAAGGTCCACGGGCACGGGCTGCCGCGCTCCCGCGCCCTGATGTAGGAAGAGGTAGCCGCCGACGATCACGCCGAGGGCGGCGAGTGTGCCGACGGCGGCCAGGACGGCGCGAACGCCCGTCGGAATGTGCATCAAGGTTCCGCCTGCTTCAGCTCATTCGTGCGCGCGACCATGGCCGCCCATCTCCTTCCCGCAACAAAGAGGCCACGTAGAGCATACGACGCGGGTCAAGCGCGCTCGGGTGGAGGGGACTGGCTGGTGGTGTCCTGGGCCGGGGAGCTGCCAGCTCCGTCACCGTTGCCATGCGGTGGGATGGGGCGTGCGGAGAGCGCGGGCCGCGACATCGAGCCGACGCGGTGGGAGAGCGCAGGCCGCTTCCTTGCGGTCGCGGTAATGATTCGGTGTGACGCCTTTCGTCAGCCGCCCGAGGGGAAGCGAGGCGGGCGGCGTTCGATGATCGCCTGCGCGCCTTCGGCGGGGTCGTCGCTGAAGAAGCCCATCATTTCGAGGGCGAGCGAGTAGTCGAAGGCGGTGATGCCGCCGAGCTTGAGCCACTGGTTGAGGGCGCGCTTGGTGAAGCGCAGGGCGGGCTGCGACCCGGCGGCGAGCTGGGCGGCGATGCGGTGGGCTTCGGGCATGAGCTGCGCGCGCGGCACGGCCTTGCTCACGAGGCCGATGCGCTCGGCTTCGCGCCCATCGATGAAGTCGCACGTGAGGAGGTAGTACTTCGCGCGCGCCATCCCGCAAAGGAGCGGCCAGACCATCGCGGCATGGTCGCCGGCGGCGACGCCGAGGCGGGCGTGGCCATCGGTCAGCCGCGCCTCTTCGGCGATGAGCGAGATGTCGGCCATGAGCGCGACCGCGAGCCCGGCGCCCACGGCGACGCCGTTGATGGCGGAGATGATGACCTTCTCGCAGCGGAGGATGGAGTAGACGACCTCCTCGGCCTCCTTCATGAGGGCTGTGAGCGCGTCGAAGCGTGCCTGGCCGGTGAGCGCGGCGCGGGCCTGGATGTCGGCGAGGTCGCCGCCCGCGCTGAACGCCTGGTCGCCGGCGCCGGTGATGATGGCGACGCGGACGTCGGAGTCGCGGTCGATGTCGGCCCAGATGCGGGTGAAGTCGCGGTGGAGGACGTCGTTGGCGGCGTTGAAGACGTCGGGCCGGTTGATGGTGATGGTCGCGACGCCGTCGGCGACGTCGACGAGGAGATGGCGGTAGCTGCTGTAGTCCATGGCGCTCCCCCGGTGCGGTGGGCGCATTCTGGCGCTTCGGGCGGACCGCGTCAGCCCGTTGGGAGGGGGAGCTGCCACTCGTCGCCGTGGGCGTTCACGGTGATGTGGGTCACCCACTTCACCCAGTCGAAGCCGCGATGGCCCGGGACGACGAGGCGGGCGGGGAAGCCGTGGGAGTCGGACAACGGCTGGCCGGCGACGTGCAGCGCGAGGATGGCGGACTGCGCCTCGGCCATCGAGAAGCGGCGGTTGTAGCCGGTGACGCCGGTGACGGTGATGCTGGCCGCGCCTTCGGCAACGCCGGCCCGCGCGAGGAGGGCGCTGAGCGGCACGCCGCGCCATTCCTGGTGGGTGTACCAGCCGCCGGTGCAGTCGAGAGGGTCGGTGCGTGTGTCCGTCGGCATGGCGGTGAGGTCTTCGTACGTCAGCTCCAGCGGCGAGGCGACCTGCCCGGTGACGCGCAGGCGCCAGCCGTCCTGCGAGACGGGATCGGGGTTGTCGAAGAGCCAGCTCACGGCGGGGAATTCGCCGGTGTAGCTGCCCGTCTCGTATGAGCCGGTGAAGCGGCGCGACGCTCCGGGGAGGTTGAAGAGCCGCATGGCCACGAGGCCGCCCTGCCAGAGCACCACGCCCGCCGTGCCGGCGACGGCCAGCCGCAGGAAGGCCCGCCGGTCGCGCGAGCGCGGAACGCGGAAGACGACGCGGCTGTCGATGACGTGCCAGGCGAAGATGCCGGCCATGACCACGGCGGCGGCGGCGTGGAGCGTCATGAGGCTGGTGCCCTGGAAGTCGGTGCGGCCGAACCAGGCCCAGGCGATGCCGGTGAGGAGCACGAACCCGGCGAGGTAGGCCATAAGCAGAAACAGCGGCCGTGACGCCGTTGGGATCGGCTTGCGTTCGATCGAGCGGCGGATGACGGCGACTTTCCAGAGGGTGATGCTGACGATGCCGTAGGCGACGATCGCGTGCAGCCAGAGGATCCAGGCGCGGCTGGAGTGGCCGTTGGTCAGCCCGAGGTAGCCGGTGACGAGCGCCGCCGGCACGAGCACGAGCAGCAGCGTGTTCGCCCATGGGTAGCGCATTCCCAACCTCCGGCGTTCGCGTTGTTAAACGGTAGTACGAAACGCCGGGGGTTGCGGCC
>CAWHVJ010000008.1:0-161904 GCA_963832795.1 uncultured bacterium | reverse complement strand
AGCCCATCCGCTCGCCCGGTCGTTCGTCCGTTCGCTCGGTGCGCTCGACCCATCGACCTCTCGCCCTTTTCAATCCCTCGCCCCGTCTCCCACTCCCCCATTCTCCCATTCCCCATTTCGCTCGCTCGTTCGCTCGGTCGCTCGGTCGCTCGGTCGCTCGGTCGCTCGACCGCTCCCTTCTCCCTCCTCCCTCCGCACCTGTACCCTACGTTCGTGATCACCGTGTTCGCCGGCGGCGTCGGCGCCTCTCGCTTCCTCGAAGGCCTCGTCCAGGTCGCGCCCCCTGCCGATATCACCGTCATCTCCAACACCGGCGACGACGTCGACATGTTCGGGCTCCGCGTCTCGCCCGATACCGATATCGTCATCTACGCTCTCGCGGGCGCGGTGAACCCCGCTACCGGCTGGGGCCTCACCGGCGATACCTTCACCGTCATGGACCAACTCCAGCGCTTCGGCTACGAGCGCTGGTTCAACCTCGGCGACCGGGACCTCGCCATGTGCATCCACCGCACGCGGCTCATGCACGAAGGTGTCCCGATGCACGAGATTGTCGCCGGCCTCGTACGCGATTGGGGACTCGAGCTCACAGTCCTGCCCATGTCCAACGACCGCATCGCCACGCGGATAGAAGGCCCCGACGGCGAGCTTCCGTTCCAGGACTACATGGTCAAGCTGCGCACCGAAGTGGACGTGCGGCGCATCACGTTCGACGGCGCCGACCGTGCGAAGCCAGCCCCCGGTGTCCTCGACGCCATCCGCGACGCCGAGTGCGTCGTCCTCGCCCCGAGCAACCCCCTCG
Organism: uncultured bacterium; assembly: GCA_963832795.1. Taxonomy (GTDB): domain Bacteria; phylum Chloroflexota; class Dehalococcoidia; order Tepidiformales; family Tepidiformaceae; genus CAWHVJ01. Next base: position 161,102 of record CAWHVJ010000008.1, on the reverse strand, counting down.
TCAGCATCGGCCCGATTCTCGCCGTGCCCGGCATCCGCGACGCGCTCACAACGAGCCGCTCACGCCGCGCCGCCATCAGCCCCATCATCGCCGGGCAGGTGGTCAAAGGCCCGGCCGCGAAGATGATGGAGACGCTCGGCTACGAAGTCTCCGCGGTGGGCGTGGCCCGCATCTACCAGGGCCTCATCGACCTCATGGTCATCGACGAACAGGATCGCGTGCTCGCCCCGCAGGTCGAAGCGCTCGGCATGCGCTGCCTGGTGACCGATACGATGATGACGAGCGCCGAGCGCAAGGCCGAGCTCGCCGCCGACGTCCTCAAGGCCCTCCGGGCGTAGCCTCGTGCCCGTTCCCCGCATCCTCATCCCCGTGAATCGCCTCGACCGCGCCAAGGCCCGCCTGGCCGATGTCCTCACACCCGGCCAGCGCGAACAGCTCGCCGTCGCGACACTCGCGACCGTCTACGCAGCCGCCATCGGGACTGGCGCCGAGGTCACCGTTCTTACCGCCGACGAGCGAGTCCACGCCCTACTCCCCCGCGGCGCGACCATAATGCCCGAGTCGCCCGAACTCCGTGGACTAAACGCGCAGCTTGAACGCGCGGTCGCCGCTCTGCACGAGCTCGAACCCGCGTCACTCCTCATCCTCCACGCCGACCTGCCGCTCGCGACTGCCGAAGCCATCCAGGCGCTCACCGCCGCCGCGCCGGCGTCGCCTTCCGCCACCATCGTCCGAAGCGCGGATGGCGGCACGAACGCGATGCTCCTGTCACCCGCCGGCCGCTTCGAACTCGCCTATGGCCCCGACAGCGCCGCCAAACACGAAGCCAACGCGCGCGCGGCAGGCCTCGCGGTCATCATCCACCACTCCCCGGCGCTGGAACTGGACCTCGACACGCCCGCCGACCTCGCCACCCTCCTCGCCATCCCCGGCGGCCCGACCACCACCGCCGGGGCCGCACTCACGGCCATGCACCTCCCCACCCTTTCCCGGGAGCGCCGATGAGCACCAGCGAAGCCCTCACCCCCCGGCCCCCTCTCCCGACAAGCGGGAGAGGGGGAGCTGGCCACGATGGTGACCTGGCCAGCTCCCCCTCTCCCGCGAAGTCGGGAGAGGGGTTGGGGGTGAGGGCCGCGCGCGCGATGCGCGCCTCGTCGCCGCTTTGGTCACGCTCGCGCTCCTCGTCGCCGTCGTCGCCGCCGCCTGCGGCTCATCGAAAGACGCGCCTCCACCGCGTCCAACGGCGACTCCGACCATCGCCGCCACCGTTCCCGCCGGCGATCACACCGTCACCGACATGGTCGGGCGCAGCATCGCCGTCCCGAAGACCGTGCAGAACGTCGTCGCCATTAGCCCGTCGGCCGTCGACTTCGCCACCGCACTCGGGCTCACGATCATCGGGCGTCCCTCCGACGCGACCGGCTCCTCGGCGCCCGCCGTCGGCTCCACCCTCAACCCCGATTTCACCGCCATCGCTGCGCTCCATCCTGACCTCGTCATCGCCGACGCCGCCTATCACGGCTCGCGTCTCCGCGACTTCGACAGCTTTCCCTACCCGGTCTATGTCCTGAAGGCGGCCAGCTACGACGACGTGCTCGCCACGCTCACGGCCCTCGGCGACGCCACCGGCCACAGCGACCAGGCGGCGTCTGCAGCCGCCGCAATCAAGACGCGCGTCGATGCCGTCGTCGCCAAGGCCGCGGCGGCCTCGCCGAAGCCAACCGTGCTCATCGTCACGGGCGCCGGCCGCGACGTGTACGGCGGCAGCGACACGTCGTACACCGGCGCGCTCGTCAAGCTCCTCGGCGCCACGAACGTGCTCGGCCCAATTCCCGCCGGCGCGCCCATCGCCGGGTTCGGCACCGTCGACCTCGGACAGCTCGCCACCCGCAACCCGGATGTCGTCCTCGCTATTCCCGCCGGGAACGGCACGCTCGCCGCCGACATCCGCTCGTCGCCCGCATGGATGGGCACCAACGCGGTCAAGAACGGCCGCGTTTACGAACTCGACCCGGGCACGTACCTGCGCAACCCGGGCCCGTCCGTGGCCGGCGCGGTCGAACACCTCTACGAGCTGCTCTACCCGTAACGCCGCCGCGCCTGGCCTACAATGGCCGGGCCGCTCGCCTGCGCCCGGAGGAATCATGGACCTGATCGCCAATACCACGTCCGGTCGCGTCCGCGGCCGCCGCGAAGGACAAGCCATCGCGTTTCGCGGCATTCCCTACGCAGCACCACCCGTTGGCGCCCTGCGTTTCCAGGCCCCCGCCGCACCGACACCCTGGGACGGCGTCCGTGACGCCTTCGAGCAAGGCCCGACGGCGCCGCAGGTGGAAGGCGGCCAGCCGCCCATCATCCCCGACCCCCACGTACCCGGCGACGACTACCTCAACCTCAACCTCTTCACGCCCGACCTCGGCGCTGCGGGCCTGTCCGTGCTGGTCTTCATCCACGGCGGCGGCTACACCACCGGCAGCAACTCCAGCCCATGGTTTCACGGCGGCAGCTACAACCGCGACGGCGTTGTCGTCGTCAACATCAACTACCGTCTCGGCATCGAGGGCTTCCTCGCCATCGACGGCGCCGCCTCGAACCGCGGCGTGCGGGACTGCGTCGCCGCCCTCGAATGGGTCCGCGACAATGTCGCGAACTTCGGCGGCGACCCGGCACGGGTCACCATCGCCGGACAATCGGCGGGCGGCGGCATGGTCGGCGTGCTCCTGGCCGTCCCGGCGGCGCGGGGACTGTTCCGGCGGGCCATCCCGATCAGCGGGGTCGCGAACATGACTCCGCCCGGCAATCCCGCCGCCGTCGCGCGAACGGTCTCCGAACTGCTTGGCGTTCCCGCGACAGCGGCGGAGCTCGCCGCTCTCCCCGCCGCCCGGCTTATCGATGCGCAGGTCTCGCTCGCCGCCGCCGGCGCGGGACTGCCCCTCCGCCCCTATCCCGACGGTGACTCCGTCGAGCTCGCTCGAGCTCGCGGAAGTCCGGGCCGGGCAGGCTCGGGACATCGATGTCCTCGTGGGCGCCACGCGCGAGGAGTTCAACCCCATGCTCCGCACCGAGAAGGGTGTCGAAGACGAGTCCGCTTTCGCCCGCATCGCCGCCCAGGGCCTCCCGCTCGAGCGTGCCCGCCGTTACCGCGACCACCTGCCGGAGGCCCCGACGTGGGAACTCCTCGGCCAGGCCGTCACCGACCGCATGTTCCGCGTCCCCGCTCTTCGCTTCGCCGAGGCTCGCGCCGACGCCGGCAGCCCCACGTACCACTACGAATTTCGCTGGCCATCGAACCCTGACCGCCGCCTTCGCGCCTACCACTGCCTCGACCTGCCGTTTAGCTTCGACAACCTCGATGCGGAGGGCGTCGATACCGCTACCGCCGGCGCCACGCCGCCCCAGCAGCTGGCCGACGCCATGCACGGCGCCTTCGTCTCGTTCATCAAGACGGGCGAACCCGGCTGGCCGCGCTTCGACCTCGCTACCCGCACAACGATGCTCTTCGACGAAACATCGACGGTCGCGAGCGATCCGCTCCAGTTCGAACGCACCCTCTGGGACGGTGTCGTTTAGCGGCTGACGACTACGTTCGCTCCGGAGGATTAGACGCGTCCCGGGAGCGCCTAATGACAAGGACGGCGAACACGGCCTCCCATAGCATCGCGCCTTCAAGAGGAGACCGCCGACGGCGGACGCCAACAGCAGCCAGCCGACGATGCGCAGCGCGCGTTGGTGGCCCGCCATCGCCAGCACGCCGAACGCGAACGCGAAGCCGAGAACCTGGTACGCGACGGACATCACGAGCCAGAACGTCCGCGTCGGCGCGCCGATGGCTGACAGCTCGCTGATGGTCTGGTCCCGGTAGCTGTAGCCGTCGTAGGCGACGGACGCGACGAGGTCCATGAAGATGTACAGGGCGAACATGAGCACGCCAGCCGAGACGAGCATTTCCGGCGTGAGCGCGAGGCGGGAATACCACCAGAAATGGCGCTCCTGGGGGGCGGCCACTCGATGGCTCGACCGGTGAAGCACGACAGACCTCCAGCGCTGAGCGGCCGAGCGCACAAAAGCGCATTTGAACCGAGCAGAGCACCGAAGGACGGGTAACTGGAACGGCCGGACGTCACCAGCCGGAGGGTCGCTCAGCCCGCTTCGGAGCTATCGCGCCGCCGTCTTTTGCTCCAGCGCCACCTGCTGCGTCTTGCAGCTGAACACCCGCCCGAAGTGAAAGATGAACGACTCGATCACGTCGTCCATCGCGACCTGCTTGTTCATCTCCGCGCTCAACGAAGTCATCTCCACGTCCGCCATCCCACAGGGGTTGATCAGGTCGAAGTGCGACATATCCGGGTCGATGTTGAGGGCGATGCCGTGCATCGTCACGAAGCGCCGCACGTTCAGTCCCAGCGACGCGATCTTCCGTCCGTCCACCCACACGCCGCGCGCTTTCGCCTTGCGTTCGCCCGTCACGCCCCAGTCCGCCAGCACGGCAATGACGGTCTCCTCGAGCCCGTTCACGTAGTCCAGCACCGGCAGGTGCCAGTGCTTCAGGTCGATGATGCCGTACGCCACGAGCTGGCCCGGCCCGTGATACGTGATGTCGCCTCCACGCTCCGTCTGGTGGATTTCGATGCCGTAGTTGCGAACCACGTTCTCTTCCACGCGCAGATCTGGTTTCGGATGGCCGCGCCCAAGCGTGAGGACGGGCCGGTGCTCGGTCAGGATGAGCGTGTCCACGCCAGCGTGCTCTCGCCGCTGCGCCTGCAGGCGCCGCTGCAGCCGATGGACGTCGCCGTAGCTCGTCGTCCCCAGCTGGTACACGCTGACCGAGCGCTCATCACCCGACATGCTGCCGTCCTTCCTCGTTGCGCACTCTCTCTACTGTAATCACGTCGTCAGTCCGCCAACAGCGCATAGGGAGATTCGACCAGTTCGCGCACTCTGCCGATGAATCGGCCCGCAGCGCCATCGGCCAGCGCCGCCGCGTCGTAGGCGATGGAGATCGTCGCGACCGACGACGGCGCCCAGTGGTCGCCCTGCCAGGCCGGCGCCTGCCGCTCGGCGCCCATCGCCACGGCCATGACGGCCTCACTCCGCAGGCGCGGGGTGGCGCACTCCACGCCGTCGCCCACGTACGACGTCACGACACAGTCGCTCTCGCCGGGTCCGGCCGCCTGCATCGCCAGCACCGCGTCCCGGAACGGCCGCGTGGCTGCCGCCGGCAGGACCCTCGTGAACTCGGCCCCGTCGGTCAGCGTGCGCAGCGCCACGTTCCCGGTCCACTGCCCCGGCAGATCGCGCAGCGCCCGCGCCACGGCCCGCACGACGATGTCCTCGGTCGAGGGCCGGATGCCCTGCACGCGCCACTCCCTCCCGAGCTGCTCGCGCATCTTGTGCGCTTCGCCGAGGGACGCCGTTACCGACATCGTCAGGATCCGCCCCGTCGGAATGGCTGCCCTCGCATCCGCCTCCCACTCCGACCACGCCAGGGGCGGCTCTTCCGGCGCGGCGGCGCGCGGCGCGGGACGGGGGCTCTTCAGCCAGTCGGCCAGCTGCGTGCTTTCGGGAGCAGATCCTTGCTCCGCATCGTCGCCTGGGGCCTTGGGCTCGACGTGCGCTTCGAGGATGGCGTCGCGCGGGACCGACAGCAGGCCGCTATCGAAGTCCGCGGAGTCACCCGGCACCGCCGCCTCCCAGAGGGCGCTGGGTGGCTCCAGTTCGAAGCTCGCGAAGCGCTTCGGGAACTTGATTGGGGCCGCCGGAGGAGGAGGCTCCGGTTCGGGATCCCCCCGCGCGAGGGGCTCGTCCGGTGCTGGCTCGGCCATCGGTGCGACGGCATCCTTTGCCACCGGCTTCTCCTCGATGCCCTGCCGCTCGTGTTGCGGTGCGCTGCGCGCGAACTCCGGAGATGCCGCAATCGCCCGCGCTATCGTGTCTGCGGAAGCGACGGTGGGCTCTGGCTCCTGCCAGTCCGCGGGACGCAGCGCGACGGTGCCCGCAGGCGGCACGTCCGGGTCGTCATCCGCTCCGGGCAGAATCTCGTCCACGTCCACAGGCTCGAACGCCGGCGCCCGCTCACCCCGCGCCAGCACGACGCCGAGCAAGTCCCCCGGCGGTCGGACCAACCCTGCCTCCACTCGATGTCGCAACACGCCGTCGCCCTCCGCTTCGATGTCTACCGCCACGGAGTCACACTCCAGGCAGCACAACAGGTCGCCCGCCTGCACGGTCGCGCCGTCAGGCTGGTACCACTCCGATACCACGCCCGCGCGCATGCGGTTGCCGAGCTTTGGGACTGCGACCGGGACGGCCATTTCGAACTCCCCAAACGAGCACGGTCCGTGTCCGCAACTCGTCCACATTCAAAGACGACCCCCAGGCGACGAACCAACAGGGATGGGAGGCGATTTACGGGTGTCTTTTCCCAGCGGAGCGACGCGGCTGTTGCGACCATGTAACACTCTCGGTCTTCGTTTGGGTCGCATGCGAGCCGAGCTGCCTATCATCGCTCCAACTGGCTGCGCCGGCCCGGAACCCCCTCCTCGGGTCCGGCGCAGCCAGTACAAGGCGGCGGCGCACCCGTATTTGGCAATGGCCCGCTCGCAAAGCAGCCCCTCAAGGTTGAGGGGCTGCGGTCTGCCAGGTCTTTGCACGGTTACGGTTTGCTGCCGTGCTGCTGACGGTTGTGCTGATCGAGCTGGTCCTTCGACTGGAACGCCGAACCGCATTGCTGACAGCGATATTCGTTATCGGCCACAGGTCTCACCTCCCTTCTCGTCCATAGCGGGCGTGCTCTTATGTCACCGTACCGCGAAGTCCGGAGGTTCCGGCCGTCGAGCCGCGCGCTGACACCTACCTGTAAGGCCGAGGACGCAACAACTCCGCGTCACGCGCGTGGCGGCACCGGCACAAGCCGGCGCGACCCGCTCAGTAGAGCGTCATCGAGTCCGCCACAGACTGCAGCTCCTCGTACGAAAGCGCGTCGGAGCTCAGTAGCACGGCGACGCCGTCCTGGTACCACGCGAGTGTCTTCGCGGTCCCGTTCGTGCCGCGGTAGGCGTCGTGGCCGTTCACGGTCGTCATGTCAGCGGTCACCAGCCCGGTCGGCAGCCCATCGACTCGCAGCCGCTGCTCGATGTGGAGGTACGCCCCGGTACCGTTCAACCGGAACAGCGTCTCCGCGCCGACCACCTCGTTGGTGCTGGTCGAGCTAACAGTCTCTCCGACCACGTAGTACGACGTTGGCACGTAGGAGGGACGAAAGAACCCGCCGGGCGTGTGGATTACCTGGTCCGGCGTTCCGCTGACAGTCACTCCGCTGTTCGAAGTGCCGGCAACGCCACCGAACAGTGCCGAATTCTGGTCGGAAGAGTCGACCGTCTGTGCGCCCTTGGGTACAGCGAATGACGTGTCGACCTCCGACTTCGGCAGCCCATACTGCAGCGAGGTCAGTTCCACCGAGTACGACCCGTGCTCCCCGCCATCGGTGATCTCGCGCATGGCGAACATCCGCTCCGGGTCGATCCAGAGCCGTGCCGTGCCTCCCGAGACGTCCCCGGTGACCGACCCCGACGACGACCACGTGGGGCCGAACTCCACGATCGCGACCTGGCGTCCCATGATCACGTCACTCCCAACCACCGCGGCATGCCGGCTGGTCGCGCTGCTCCCAGTACTCGTCCATTGCTGGATGAACCCCTCGACGCTGTCGTACGGCAGCGGCCCCAAGAGCGCCGAGAGAGCCAGGGGTGGCACCCAGCCACCGGGATATGGCGTGTACGGCGCACGCACAACGGAGTTGCTGGCAGCGTCGTAGGAGACCATGTTGTCGCCACTCACGGCCACCGTGTAGGTCGACGCGTCCACCGATGCGTCCGTCCGGTCTATGTCCCAACGCCAATGCGTCAGGTCCCGGAATTGCCATCGAACGTCGCCGCTCGTCGTCACGAGGATGGGCGTGGCCGCTGCGCCAGCGGTGATTGAGGTTCCGAAGCTCGTGGGATCGGCCTGCGTCACCACCACCCTCGCCTCTAGCTCGAACGGCGGCACGCGCTGCGCTGGTTCATCCGGGCCGCCCGCGCCGAAGAGCAGCCACGCGCCGACGCCCAGGCCGGCGGCCACCGTAACCGTTCCCAGCCCGAGCGCGATCTTCCCTCCGGGGATGGACAGCAAGCCCCGCAGCGATCGTCTCAGCCGGGCGGCCGGGCGGTTCCGCCAGCGCCAGTAAGCCGCCGCGTCTTCCCGAGTCGCGAAGCCGAGCTTGGTCAGGATTTCGCTCACGTGGTACTTCGCGCCGTCGAGCGTGATGCTCAGCGCGGCCGCAATCTCGGGGTTGGTGCGGCCCGCCGTCAGCAGATCCAACACCTCCCGTTGGCGCTCGTTCAACTCGCGTTCGAAGCGCCGGGCCTGCTCGATCGTGCTGCGCTCTGCGCTCGTCATAGCGGCACGCTACCATGCGGGTCCGCGCAGTCACTACCCGATATGTCACATACCATGCCGGCATAGCATCGCGTGACGGAGGCCGATGGACCACGTGAAGATCACAAGAACCGTGCGCTCGGTCATAGGCAGGCCGGCCTGGCAGCGCGTAACATAAGCCCCTCAGATCTCGACAGGGGAAGTCCATGCGAATCAATCCGCGGCTGCGCGCCGGTCTGCCCGTTCTCTCATCGCAGGGCAGCGTCATCGGCGAAATCGCCGCTGTCGCCGAGGGCCGCTTCCAGATCACCGACGGCGGCCGCGAGATCTGGCTGCGAGACGACGCCGTCCGCCAGACCACCGACGCCGGCACCCTTCTCGTTTGCGACGAACTGCACCTCTATCAGCACACCGCCACGCCGCCCGCGCCCACGATCGCCGGCCGGTAAGGCCGACCGCCCGCCGCCAGACCTTCACCAGGATGCCGGGCGGACGTGCCGAAGGGCGCCGAAGAGTTCCGGCTCCGCGGCTTCGAGCGCCGGAAACCGCACTGTCATCGTCTGCACGATCCCGCGCGGCTCGCCGCCCTCTATTCGCCACCCGACGAGCAGATAGGCTACCCACCAGAGCAGCGATGCCCGGACGAGCGATGGCAGCAGCGCCCACTCCGTCTCCGAGAGCTGCCGCACTTCCTGGTAGCCCTCCAGCAGCGGCGCCGCCAGCCGCGGCTCGAGCGGGCGAAACGGCATCAGGAGCGGCGCGAGGTCGCAGAGCAGCGCATCCCGACGGCAGAAGTCGAAATCCAGCAGCGCTGTCAGCTGCCCGTCTTTCCACAGGAGGTTGTTGCGCTGGAAGTCGCCGTGGATCGGCAGCTCGGGAAGGTCCGGGTAGTGCAGGCGCGAAAGGTCGCGGAGGTTGCGATAGCGCTGGCGCCGGATGAGCGCCGCGAGCTCCGGATATGACCGCCCGAACTCGGCCAGCAGGGCATTGAACGTGCCCACGTTCGCCGGCGCGATCCACGCGTCGAGCTCCCATGTCTTCCCGAAGTCCGGCCGTTGCCCGTCGAGCTCGAATCCTGAGATGTCTCGATGGAACCGGCCGAGCAGGCGGCCAATGATGTGGTACATCGCCGGTTGGTCCGGCGGCGCGACGTTCCCCTCGAGGTACGGCGCCGCCGCCCAGAGGCGGCCATCCACGTTCACGACGGTCGCCCCGCTTGCCGCCCTGAGCGGTGTTGCCGTGGGCCATCCGCGCCGCCCTGCGAACTCCACCAGCGTCTGCTCCCACGCGACGGCCGCGGCCGTGCGCGACGTGTGGTAGCGCCGGATGACGGCGAGCCGCTCGCCCTGGGTCGCCAGCCAGTGGCGGTTCACCAGCCCGTCGTCGAAGGCGGTGGTGGTCGCGCCGGTGAGGCTGAACGCCTCGAGCACCGCGTCGGGCACTTCCTGGGCAAGCTGGCGTGTCATCTGTATGAGCTTCGCGCGGACAGCACGAAGGGAGAAGACCCGGCGGGCCCGCTTTCGTTGCGGCCGGGTCTATCCTTCCTTCGGCTTGGGGAAGATCGCCCGCGCGATGTTCAGCACGGCGATGTCGTGCGCGATGCCCATGACCATGCCCGGCCCGGGCGTCGCGGAAGTAGCGCTCGAACGGCATCCGCTTGGCGAACGCCGCTCCACCGCCCAGCGTCATCGCCTCGCCCGTGACGAACGTCGCCACCTCGTCCGCCGCCACCTTCGCCTCGAAGAGCGCCTGCGGCCCCCGCAGCCGCTCGGCGTCCCACGCGGATGCCGCCGAATAGAGCAGTGCCCGGCTCCGCTCCAGTTCCACCTTGGCCTTCGCGACCCGGTTCGCGATGGTCTCCACGTCCGGCATTCGGCGACCGTCCGCGAGCGTCGTCTCACCGACGTACTTCTCCATCAGCTCGTAGCAGCCTGCCGCGATGCCGAGGTAGGTGGCCGCGTACGTGCCGACTGCGATGGCGTAGAAGTCGATCGGCTTGTTCTCCGGGTTCAGCCGACGAGATTCCGGCAGGAAGCCGTTGAACGTCATCGGCGAGCTGCCGTTGGCGCGCATTCCCAGTCCGTCCCAGGCCTCGTCGATCGTCCACTGGAGGTCGTCGCCGCGGATCTGGAACATGAGCGGCATGGGCGGCTTGCCCTCTTCGCGCAGGGTGGCCATGAAGAGGTACGTGTCCGCGATGCCCGCCGCCGTCACGAACGACTTCTTCACGCCATCGATCCGGTAGCCGCCGTTCTCAGGAATGACCGACGCCTTGGGCGCGCCCGCCCACGCGCCGCCCTGGTGCCCGGCCTCGCTCCCGGCGACCGTGCTCAGCCACTCGCCGCTGGCGATCCGTCGGCTGAACTCGCTCGCCTGCTCGGGCGTCGGCACGCGCGACACGATCTCCGTGCTCTCGATGTGCATCTTGTAGATCAGCGCCGTCGAGGGGCAGGCCTTGGCCAGCGTTTCCGTCACGACGCACGTGGTCAGCAGGCCCTCGCCCTGCCCGCCGTACTGCGGGTCCGCCCGCAAGCCGAAAAAGCCCTCGTCGCGCAGCGCCTGCAACTGCTCATTCGGAAAGGCGGCGTTGCGGTCTGCGTCGGCGGAACGCGGGGCGAGCACGTCGTTCCCAATGGCCTGGGCCTTGTCGCGCCACGCGATCTGCGAATCAGTGAGCGGGAAGTAGGTCATCGTTGCTACCACCCGAGGGAGAGTTCAGGCCGCCACTATAGCGAGCGGAACGTCGGGGGGTCGAAACGTCGAGGGGTCGATGGGTCGAGGCGGTGGCGTTGGGATCCGCGATGTCGTCGATTGGCGTATGCGGGCAGGCGGCAGCGCCTGGCGAGCTGTCAGCTCGGTCGCCGTACGGAGGCTGGACGGACTCAGGAGTCAGGACTCAGGACTCAGGGCCTAGTGGGGGGTGCGCAATTTAATTCCGCTAGTTGAAGTAGCGGGCTGAACCTGGGCGGCGGTGATTGAAGTAGCGAGGAGGTAGGGCCCGAGGTAGCGGGGAAGTAGGGCTGAACTAAGGGCGAACTAGCCGGGGCGGCGGGGAATTGCGATGTTGCGTGGCACAGTTGCTGCTGGGGTGGTGGCGGCGGGCATGGGGCGAGGGTGGCACGCGACCTGCGCCAGTGCCGAGGGGCGATTGGCACGGAGACTAGTAGGGCTCGGCGGCGCTGGCGCTTTCTTTCTCTTCGATCGCCGCCCAGTCCTCTTCGCGGAGCGGCTGGAGCTCGCCCTTGCGGTAGGAGTCGTAGATGCGGAAGAGCACGTCCTTGTGGGGGCGCACGCGGCCGATGGGGCATGCTTCCCAGTCCTTCTCGGACTCGTCGCAGTAGCCCATGCGCAGCTCGCCGCACTTCGGCTGCAGGTAGCGCCCGAGCTCGGGCACGACCTTCATCACCTCGCTGCGCATGAGCGCGGCCACCTTGCGGAACTCCCACTGCGCGCGCGTACAGAGCCGCAGGTCGCAGATGTGGAGCAGGCTCTGGAAGTTCACGGTGATCTTGAAGTTCGTGTTGGTGGCGTTGGGCAGGAGGAAACGCGCGTCCTCGGCGGGCACGCCCGCCGCGACCATCTCCTCGTACAGCGCCCCGACCTGGTCGAAGAGCGCATCCATCTTGTCCGTCATCCCCGCCTTGCGGACCGTCTCCGGCACGGTGTACGGGAACTCGCCATCCTTGTAGGTCACGTAGCGCTGGCTCTGCTGCTCGAACGAGATGCCGACGCGGTGGCGCACGAACTGGTGGCTGAAGGCGCGCGAGACCCCGGAGATGCCGAATTCGAACGAGATCTGCTCAAGCGGGCTCGCGTGGCCCGTCTTCAGCCGCTCCTCGATGAACTGGCGCATCTGCGCCTGCGTGATGCGGTCGTCTTCAATGCGGTCGGCGATCTGGCGCGGCGTGAGCTGGCTATAGCACGTGCGGTACGCCATGTAGAGCGACCGCATCGGGTCGGGGGAGTGGGAAAGCAGAGTTGCCTGGATGGCCATGGTGGAGTCCGTTCGAACAGGGGTTGGGAGATCTATTGTCGCACGAAGAATTGCTCAGGTGGCTGAGCGGTAGCGAACGTTCACGCGCGTTTAGGCGCTATGTCGCGGAGTCTCCCGCGGGCTCCACTCGAAACACCGGATACTGCGCTGCGATCGGCCCGTACTCCTCGACCGTAGCCTCCAGCCCTACCGGGAAATGCCGCCGACCGCCCGGTGCGATACTCACGTACTCCTTGAGAATCGGCGCGCGTTCCTCGGCCGGAACTTCGACCAATCGCACCGCCCGGCGCCCGCCATGGCGAATGACTGCGCTGCCGCCGGCGGCGCGGACGTTCTTCACCCAGTCCGCTCCTTCGCCGAGCATCGAAATGAGGTACTCGCGGTTCTCGTACCGCTCCAGCACCAACACGGTCGACATCGGCTTTCCCGACTTTCGTCCCGGCACCTCGAGGCTCACCATCCGGAACGAAGGCACGCCCAGCGCCGCGTAGCGCTCCATCGCCCGGTTCGTCAGCTTCCCGAACCGCGTCGGCCGCCCATCGCGATACCAGGCTGTGATCGGGATCAGCTTCGCCCAGGCCAGCAATAGCAGGCCTACGGCGAGCGCCGCGAAGAACGCGTACTTCGCTGCCGCCGGCGTCCGAGAGCGACTGGCCGTCCGTGAAGTGAGCATGGTCACCGTTCGACTATCGCACAGCATCGCCGGGCTGTCAGGATCGCCGGGACGGCGCTCTGTAAAGCATTGGAGAGCGACTCACAACGGCTATCTCTGGTACGTTCACGCGAGTGAATGAGCAGCCCCCAGGCGAGAGCGGGCCGGAACCCCGTCCGGTCGAAACCCCCGCCGACCCCGTAGCGCCACAACCGTCCCCGGACGCGCCGCCGGCGCCGCCCACGGACGGCGAGTGGGACTCGTGGCGACCGCCCGTCCTCAACCCCGCGGACGACGGTCAGATAGGCGCGGCGACGCCGCCGCCAGGGGGCCGACGAGCCGCAGGTTGCAGCGACGCCCGCGGCCGCGCCGCGCTCGGACCACCACACGCGCGTGCTCGTGCGCGAAGTGGTCGAGACCGGCCTGCTCGCCCTGCTCGTCTTCCTCGCCGTGCGCGCCAGCTTCCAGAACTACCGCGTCCACGGGCACTCCATGGACCCGAGCCTCGAAGACGGCGAGTTCTTGCTCGTGGGCCGTCTCGAATACGCGCAGGTCAACGTCGGCCAACTCGCGCGATTCATTCCTTTTCTCGACGCCGCCGACAACGAGAAGCAGGACGTTTTCCACGGCCCTCAGCGCGGCGACATCGTCATCCTCGAAGACCCGCGCGACCCGTCCGGCGACCGCCTCGTCAAACGCGTGATCGGGTTACCGGGCGAGAAGTTCGAGATCGTCAACGGTGTGGTCTACGTGAACGGGCGGCAGCTCCACGAGCCCTACATCACGGAGCCGTGGACCGGCAGCACGCCACCTACCGTCATCCCGCCCGGCGAGTACTTCGTCATGGGCGACAACCGCAACAACAGCGACGACAGCCGCTTCCTCGGACTCATCCCGCGGGAGCTGATCATCGGCAAGGCCATGGTCTCGTTCTGGCCGACGGAAAAGTTCGGACTCGCTCCGAACGAATCGCCCACGCTGGATCCGAATGTGACGCGGTAGCGCTGGCAAAGCGCCGGTGGATGCCTATACTTCCGTGTTGACGATGCGAGAACAAAAGAGCGAACCGGTGGGGCCCGACGTTTCCCAAATGGAGCGGCTGCTCTACCACGGTCACCGCGGGCTAAAGGTGACCCGCGCCGTCTTCAGGCACCTCCCTTCCGAGCCCCGCTGCCGCATCTGCATCGCGCCGTTCGCGGGGGTTGGCGGGCGGGTGGCGGGCGGGCTCGGTTTCACCCCGTCGCGCATGAATCCGAACTACTGCGCACGGTGCATCGAGCACATGCCGCACGGCGGCGCCGAAGTGAACCTTGCCGTGCTCTTCGCGGACGTGCGCGGCTCGACCTCGATGGGCGAGCAGGTGAGCGCAACCGAGTTCGCCGACCTGATGAACCGCTTCTACAAGGTCGCTACGCAGGTAGTGATCGGGCACGACGGCATCGTCGACAAGCTGCTCGGCGACGAGGTGATGGCGCTGTTCCTGCCGGGCTTCTGCGGGCCGAACTACCACCAGAGCGCCTGCGAAGCGGGGCTGGCGCTCCTCCGGGCTGTCGCCAACGACGACCATCTGCGGGACCGCATCAGCCTCGGTGCCGGAGTCCACGCCGGCCCTGCCTTCGTTGGCAGTGTGGGCGGCGAGGGCGTCTTCGATTTCACCGCGCTCGGCGACACCGTGAACGTCGGCGCCCGGCTGCAGGGCCAGGCCGCTCCCGGAGAGCTCGTCGTCAGCGAGGCCGTGTTCTCGCACGTCGACCTGGGCGATGCGGAAGCGCGGACCGCGACGCTCAAAGGCAAGGCGGAGCCGATGGAGCTGCGCGTGGTGCGCGCCACGTAAACGGTGGCCGCACACACGTAGCAGGGAGCCCTGCTACTATCGATAGGAGCGGCGCGGCTGTTGGCCGCCAGATCACTCCTATGCTCTACGCCGAAAATGTAACCAGGACCTTTGGCGCCGTCGACGTGCTCGTCGATCTCTCGTTCATCGTGGGCGATGGTGAGCACGTGGGCCTCGTTGGGCCTAACGGCGGCGGCAAGTCGACCATCCTCCGCCTCGTCGCCGGCGACCAGAAGCCGGACGTCGGCACCGCCGGCTTCCGCGGCGGCGCTCTCGGCTACCTGCGCCAGGAAGCCGGCCTCGACGACGCCAATTCGCTCCTCGAAGAGCTCTGGCTGGCGTTCCCGGAGGCCCGCGAGATCGAACGGCGGCTGGAAGAGGTCGCGCACCAGATCGAATCCGGCGACGGCGACCTCGATACCCTCATCGACCAGCAGGCGAAGCTATTCGAGCAGTTCGACGCGCACGACGGCTACCGCATCGAAGCACGCATCGGCCGCGTTCTCGATGGCCTCGGCTTCGCGCCCGGCGACGACCAGAAGCTGTGCGGCGCCTTCAGCGGCGGGTGGCAGATGCGTATCGCGCTCGCCAAGGTGCTCGTGCGGCGACCGGAGAACGTCCTCCTCGATGAGCCCACCAACCACCTGGACGCGAAGACGCGGCACTGGCTCGCCGAAGAGCTCCAGGACTGGTCGAGCGCCATGCTCATCGTCACGCACGACGGCGACTTCCTCGATCGCGTCGTGACGCCGCGTGCTCGACCTGCGGGACCGTAAGGTCGAGAGCTACGCCGGCAACTACACCCAGTACCAGAAGCAGAAGGCCGACCGGCTGCAGGCGCAGGACCAGGCGGCCGCTCGCCAGGAGCGCCAGCTCGAAAAGCAGGAGCGCTTCATCGAACGCTTCCGGGCCAAGGCGACGAAGACGACGCAGGTGCAGAGCCGCGAAAAGCTCATCGCCAAGATCGACCGCATCGAGCACACGAAGAAGGACGCCGAGGTCCACTTCGAGCTCAACGCTCACGGCCGCACCGAGCGCGATGTCCTGATGGTGAAGCGCGTCGGCCACGCCTACGGCGACAACGTCGTGCTGGTCGACGTGAACCTCCACGTCGAGCGCGGCCAGAAGTTGACGTTCATCGGCCCGAACGGCAGCGGCAAGAGCACGCTTTTGCGCATCGCCGCCGGGCTGCTCCACCCGACCGAGGGCACGCTCGAGTGGGCCGAACGCGCGCGCCCCGGCTACTACGACCAGCACCAGGACGAAGCCCTCGACGGCTCACGGACGGTGCTCGAAGAGGTGCGCTCGGTCGCCGGCGGCGCCCCGGACGTCAAGCTGCGGACCGTCCTCGGCCAGTTCCTCTTCAAGGGCGACGACGTGTTCAAGCAGGTGCGCGTGCTTTCGGGCGGCGAGCGCAGCCGCGTCGCGCTGGCGAAGTTCCTCATCCAGCCGACGAACGTGCTCCTCCTCGACGAGCCCACCAACCACCTCGACAAGACGACACGGCGAAAGCTCATCGAAGCGCTCCAGGGCTACGAGGGCACGGTCATCTGCGCGAGCCACGACCCCGGCATCGTCGAAGGCGTCGCCACGCACGTTTACGAAGTGAAGGACGGCGGCGTGCGGGAGTTGTTGGAGCGGCGGCGCGAAGTGGAAGTCGGCTAAGGCCGGTTAGCTTCCGCGGCGGCGATTGGCTCCGGGTTCCAGCCACGCTCCTCCCGCCGCAGCGCGCGCGTCAGCGCGGCCGCGGTCACGCAGCCGGCGGCCTGTCCGTTCTCGACGGCGATCAGCGTGTCCACCCGGCGCTCGGACATGTAGACAAGCGCCGTGAAAGCCTGCATCGCAGGTTCCACCGTCAGGAGTTGCTCAATGGGTTGCATCACGTCGCCGAAGGTCGCCGTCGTCCAGTCGAGTGTGCGGCTCGAAAGCTCCCGCACCCGCTGGGACGTGAGCATTCCGAGCACGGCGCCTTCAGGGTCCAGTGCCACGTAAGGCCGGTCCAGCGACTCCACGTCGCGGGGATCGGCAGAGTGTCTGCGCCGGATCTGGTCCTGAACGACGGTCTGCGCGAGCGCGCCCGCCTCGACTCTGATCCCCGGGACCATGACGTCTGCGATTGTGAGCTCGTGGATGCGCTCAATCTCGATCTCCCCACTACCACCGGGGCTGCGAAGAAGCATCATCGCTCCAACCGCCACGGCACCGCCGGCGGCCGGGCCGATCTTCACGGCCGTGACAGCGGCAACGACGAGCAGTCCTGCCGTGGTGAGAAGACGTCCGCTCCAACCGGCCGCTCTCTCGGCTCGCACCCGGTCGCCCATACACGCCCAGAGGACTCCCCTCCACACCTTGCCCCCGTCGAGCGGCATTATCGGTAGAAGATTCGCGGCGAGTAACTGGTTGAAGAAGATCGGGAAACCCAGGTATTCGTGCCCGGGGCCGCTCCAGCGCTCGTCCAAAGCCATCGCCAGCCAGGCCGCCACGTTCACCAGCGGACCCGCCGCGACGAATGCGATGTCCGCCCACGGGCTCTCAGTGCCACGGCCTGGAGTCGTGTGTCCTCGATCGAGGTCGATCACGATGCTTCGGATCGGAATGCCAACCGCCCGTCCCGCGATAGCGTGTGCGGCCTCGTGCATGAAGATCGAGCCCAGCATCACAGGCGCGGTCAGCGCGATGAACAACGCCGGGGAGACGCCGAAGAATCCCGGGATGTCCAAGGGGGACAGCGGAGACGCCCACAGCACGATCGACAGCGTGAGCACGACCGCCCGCGCGTGCAGCAGCACCTCCACACCGAAGTACGACCCCAACGGGATCGTTCCGGGCCACCTTGGGGCCGGCACCGGCGCAGGATCAGCAATCGGCCAGAGATTCCGCGTCCATCGTTGCCCTCCGCCGCGAGCGAACCGCTCTCTTCATGAATCGGCGCGAAACGCGGGCCCCAACAGAAGGCCGAACGGACGGCGGTCTGGGGCCTCCCGGTCGTTCGCATGCGGGATCAAACCGACGACACTGAGGGTAAGCACCGAGGAATGATGGCGAGCGGTTTCGCAATCCCGGCGTCGAGAAGGAGATGCGATAATGATCGCAATGATTACCACGCTCATGGTCGTCGCCATCGCTGTGGCGGGCTGGGCGGAGAGTCACACCAAAGTCGAGCGTGCACGTATCCCGGTACCTGTGGACGACCGACGGAAGAAGCAGTAGGAGATGCTCGGCACATTCCCGATAGCGCGCATCAAGGGAATCCGGATAGAAATCCACCCTTCGTGGTTGCTGATCCTCGCGCTGCTTTCGTGGATGCTGGCCGATTCCGTTTTCCCCGACATGTACGACACGTGGAGCACGGCGGCCTACTGGGTCGTCGGAATCTCGGCGGCGCTGCTCCTGTTCTTCACCGTCCTCGTGCATGAACTCGCCCATGCCATCGTCGCCGAACGGCGGGGCGTGCCGGTTCCGAACATCACCCTCTTCATCTTTGGCGGCGTGTCGCACCTCGGGAAGCAGCCCGAGACGTCGGGCGGTGAGTTCGCTATCGCCGTCGCCGGCCCACTCACGAGCTTCGCGATCGCGATCCTCTCGGGCGCCGTCGCCCTCGCCGCCTCCTACTGGAACGAGAAGGTCACCGGCATCTTTGGCTACCTCGCCGTCGTGAACCTGTCGCTGGGGGTCTTCAACCTGGTGCCAGGCTTCCCGCTCGATGGCGGCCGCATCCTGCGGTCCATCGCCTGGCGCCGCACGGGCAACTTTGCCCGCGCAACGCGCATCGCGGGCAGCACCGGCGAGGCCGTCGCATTCATCATGATCGCCATTGGCGCCGTCCTGCTGCTCTACGGCTACGTCTTCGACGGCCTCTGGCTGATGCTCATCGCCTGGTTCCTCACCGGCGCCGCCAAGGCGGAGACGCAGGGCGCCGTCGTCGAAAGCGCCCTCGCGAAGCTGCACGTGCGCGACCTCATGCGCACGGACTATGCCACCGTCCAGCCCGGGATCTCCGTGCAGGAGGTGGTGGACGAGCACATGCTGCGGCACGGCGAGCGCGCCGTGATTGTCGCCCTCGACGACGCCGTCCAGGGCATCGTCACGGTGGCCGACGTGCGTCACGCGGAGCGCGAAGCATGGCCCTCAACGCCCATCCGCGCCGTCATGACGCCCCGCGAGAACGTTGTCACCGTGTCCGCCGACGCAACCGCGCTCGAGGCGCTCCAGACGCTTAGCAGCAAAGGCGTTCACCAGGCGCCAGTGCTTGATGCCGGCCGAATGGTGGGACTCATCACCACGCGGCAGCTCATGGACCGTCTGCAACTTGCGGAGACGCTCGGCACGCGCGGGCAGGCCCAGCCGGCCTAAAAACCACAGGGCTCACCGAAGTCTTGTCGTTTAGCGCGCGAGGATGGCTGCTTCGTATGCCTCGGCGCCGAAGCCGGCGCCTTCGTTGCGCGACGCGCGCGGCGTGTAACGCGCCCGCGCCTCGTCGTACACGCCGGCGATCTGCAACGCCACGTTTCGCCAGCGGAACCGCTCTACCGACCGCCGCGCCGCTTTCCCGAAGTTCGCGGCCAGTTCCGGGTTATTCAGCAGCACTTCCAGCTTTTCCGCGAACGGTTCGGGGCATCGCCAGGGGATGAGGTAGCCGGTCACACCGTCCGTCACGGTGGAGACCAGCCCACCGACGCGTGAGGCCACCACCGGCGTGCCGCAGGCCATGGCCTCGACCGCCACGAGACCGAAGCTCTCGTAGTAGCTGGGCACGACGCAGACATCGGCGGCGTTGTAGTAGGCCGGCAACGTGGCGTGCGGCACGGGCCCTTCGAAGCGCACATTGGCGTTGATGCCCGCTGCCTTCGCCTGGTTGCGGAGGTCGTCCTTGAGGTCCTCGGCGCCCTCATCGCCGCCGACGATCAGCAGCGTGACGTCGCGCTCATCGAGCTGCGCCACCGCGTCGACGAGGATGTCGACGCCCTTGAGCTTTTCGAGCCGGCCAACCCACAGCAGCACGGGCGCCGACGGATCGAGCCCCAGGCGCTCACGCGCCATGCCCTTGTCGGCGGGATGGAACCGCTCGAGGTCGATGCCGCACGGCACCGTGTGCATGAGCGACGTGTCGGCGCCGTAATAGCGCTGCAGCAGGTCGCGTTCGTGTTCGCTCGCGGTCACGATGGCCGTCGCCCGGCGCGCGATCGAGCGCTCGTGGTGGATGCGGACCGCCGGCTCCTGCTCGCTGATCCGCGCGCGGTTCTTCACCTCGCCGAGGGTGTGGAACATGACCACGTGCGGCAGCCGAAGCGCCGACGAGAATACGGTGCCGACCCAGCCGCTCTGCCAGTAGTGGCTGTGCACCACCGCATAGGGCTGGTTCTGGAGGGCGGCGAACCGCCGCATACCTTCGACGAACTCCGGCAGACAACCGATCACCGCTTCTTTCGCGATCGGCTCGGCAGGACCGGCGTCGATGCGCACAAGCCGCACACCGGGCGCGACCTGTTCGACGCGCGGCAACTCCGCGTCACGTCGCGTGAAGATGTCGATTTCGTAGCCCAGGCGGGCGAGTTCGAGCGAGAGTTCGAGGACGTAGACGTTCATACCGCCGCTGTCTCGGCCGCCGAGCGGCGCGAGCGGGCTGGTATGAGCTGAGATCATCGCGATGCGCATAACGTTCCTGTCCACCGTAGCGCGAAAACGTTACCGCGCGGGGAAAGAACATTATCGCCGATGTCGGGCGATGCCGTTCGACGAGGAATGGCGGGCCACGTCAGCGGCCCGCCATCCGGGGAGGGACCCGGCTACGCCTGCGAGCGCGCCTCCGGCGGCGTCGACATCCACTCGCGCATCGCCTGGTCGCCCGGGCGATCGACGTGGACCTTGTCGTCGACGTTGGTGACCCACTTCATCGGGATCCAGTGGTGCTGGCCGTTGGCGTCCTTCGTCAGCTTGATGCTGTTGCCTTCCGGGTGGTCCACCGTGCCGAACTGCTTGTTGTTCGAGCAGACGACCGGCATGTGTTCCTTGATCTCCATAGTGCTTGCCATAGAGAGCCTCCGTTCGTGGGATTTGGCGCAGCTGCGCCTGCTCCCAGCGTGAACGCGGTGCGACCCGAACCGAACCAAGGGAAGCGAAGACTTCGTTGCGGCTCTGTTTCAGCGCCCGGCTACGACGCTTCGCGGGCAGGCTCCGCTGCGCCGACGCACCCGCCCTGGCTTTCGTGACCCCAGTGGGCGCCCCACTCGTCGATTGCCGCCACAATGGCCTGGAGCTCGAGGCCCTTCTCCGTCAGGCGGTACTCGATCCGCACCGGGACTTCCGGATACACCGTGCGCGTGACGACTCCCTCAGCCTCCAGCTCGCGCAGCCGCTCCGAAAGCAGCCGGTCGGACAGGTTCGGGATCCGCTGCAGGATGTCGCCAAACCGCACCGAACCCGAGAGCAGCGCGCGAATGATGGCACCGGACCAGCGCCGCCCGATCAGCTCGACGGCGTGCTGGAAGACCGGGCAGTAAGCGGATTGCGGCGAGTGGTCCATATCGCGTTCATCATACCACGCCGCTTCCCTTTCGTAGGCAACTTGCTATTTGTAGATTATCTGCAGTAACCTACTTACATCCGGTAGCCAACTGCCGAGACTCCCCAGAACTGGACCCACACAAATGAACTGGACCGTCGACCCCTCACACAGCAGCATCGAATTCGCCGTCAAGCACATGGTCATCGCCACCACAAAGGGCCGCTTCACCACCTTCGATGTCGCCGCCGACATCGACGAAGCCGACCTCGCCGCCTCGAAGGCAGTCGTCACCATCAACACCGGCACCGTCGATAGCCACGACGAGAAGCGCGACGAGCACCTGCGCTCCGGCGACTTCTTCGACAGCGCGAACTACCCGACGATGACATTCGTCACGCGCCGCCTCGAGCCCCGCGGTGGCAACGATTACCGCATCGTCGGCGACCTCACGATCCGCGGCATCACGAAGGAAGTCGCGCTCGACGGCGAAGTCAGCGGCCCCATCCGCGACCCGTGGGGCAACGTCCGCGTGGGCCTGAGCGCGACCGGCAAGGTGAACCGCAAGGACTGGGGTCTCACCTGGAACGGCGTCCTCGAAGCTGGCGGCGTGCTCGTCGGCGACGACGTCAAGCTGAACATCGAGACGGAGCTGCTCCGCCCCGCCGCATAAACCAAAACGAACACGGGAGGGCCGCCTGCAACCGCCGGCGGCCCTTTCCTCGCATGCCACGGCTGCGTTTCGCCGCCTGGCCCGCAATGCTTACACTTGCGCACCGTGGAAGCAGCGACGACGTCCCAGCCGCCAGACGAGCGCCTGCTCGCATACCTGCGGGAGAAGCTCGCCAGGCCGGCGCTGGCCTACCTGCAGGCGCCGCGCCAGGTGCACGGCGGCTACGACGCTCTTATTTACGGATTCCAGCTCAAGGGCGCTCCGCCAGACTTCTCCAAGCGCCTCATCGTCCGCATCTTCCGGGATGCGGGCGGCGGGGAGCGGGCAGCCTTCGAAACCGCCGTGCAAAACACCCTTGCCGAAGCCGGATACCCCGTTCCGCGCGTCGTCGACGTGTGCCGCGACGCCTCCGTCCTGGGCGGCGCCTTCATGGTGATGCACCTGGTCGAGGGCATCACGCTGCTCGACGCCATCGCCAGGCCCTCGACGATGGTGTTCCGCGCCGGCGCCCTGCTCGCCGAAGCTCACGTCCAACTCCACGCGCTCGACCCGGTTCCTGTCATCCTCGCGCTCGAGGCGGCGGGCGTTCCCGTCCCGCCTTCCGGGCACGATGCATGGCTCGCGACGATGAAGCAAAGCCTCGAGGCGATCGACGCCCCCGGCCTGCGCGCCGGGCTCGCCTGGCTCGAAGCGAACCGCCCGAAGCCGGCCACGCGCCGGTCGGTCCTCCACCTCGACTTCCACCCGGTGAACGTGCTCGTCGAGGATGGCCACGTCTCGGGGGTGATCGACTGGGGGAACATCGGGTTCGGCGACGCCGCCGCCGATGTCGGCACAACCATCATGGAGCTGACGATGGGTCCGCTCGGTCTGCCAGCGTGGGCGCGCCCGCCGATGGACCTGCTCCGCGCGTGGCTCGCGCGCCGCTACCTCGCGGCCTATCGTGGTCGAAGTCGTGTCTCTCCCGCAGCGGTGCGCTACTTCGAAGCGCTCAAGTGCTTCGCGGCCATGCTTCACGTCGCCGAGATACGGCTCGCCGCCCGGCGCGGCGTGCAGGTTCCCGAAACCTACGCGTGGTCCGGCGCGCGGGAGGTGGCGCGGGTCTCCGCCCGCTTTAGGAAACTCACGGGCGTCGCGCTCGAGCTGCCGGGCTAGCGCCGATGCGGGCTTCCCCGGACCGCGGTACGGGTTATCCCGATGAGGGAGCAGGTTGCCCTGGACGAATTCTCAGGTGACAGCCGTCGCGGCGTGCAGGCTCCGGGTGGTAGACGTAGCGGGGTGACCCAATGAACGAGACAACACAGCTTTCGACGATGACGATGAGTGTCGTGCACCAGCTCTCCGAGCGCGTGCTGGACCTCGAAGCGACCCCGGGCCTGCGTGAGCAACCCGGCTTCGCCGCATGGCTCACTGATGCGGCCGTGTCCGCGCTGGCACAGGTAGCGTGCGCCCACGCCGACCTCACCGGGAGTGCGGACTCGCGCCTCGATGCGCTCTCCGCGCTGGAGGCTGCACGTGAGTCGCTCGGGACGGTAACGGCGTTGTTGGAAGACTGCCGGACGCGTGGCTACGCGAGCGCCGATGAGATGGGTGACATCCTCGAAGCGGCCCACGAGGCGGCCGCCCTCGTGCTTGCGCAGAGCATGGCCGTGCGTTGCTGGGGCCGCCAGGTGCCCCTCGCCGCCTGACGTTCGTCTTCGCTAGCGATCCTTAGTGCTAAGCTAACTGAATGTCCGTTGAGAGCATTCCAGTGGGCACCTCGCGCCCGGGCTGGCGAGGCGCGCTGGTCTCGCTCCATCAGCGCGAATTCAAGTGGATCTTCACCAGCAATCTCGCGTTCTTCTTCGCAATGAACGGGCAGATGCTCGTGCGATCGAAGCTCGCCTACGACCTCACGGGCAGCGCCGTAGCGCTCGGCATCGTCAACCTCGCGGTCTCGCTGCCGATGCTCATCATCTCGCCGTTCGGCGGCGTCGTCGCCGATCGCTTCGAGCGACGCCGGCTGATCGTCGGCGGCCAGGCGATGTTGCTGCTGAACGAGATCGCCGTCTTTGCCCTGCTCCTCCTCGGGGTGCTCCAGTTCTGGCACCTGTGCGTTGCCGCGGTGGTGATGGGCTGCATGTTCCCCTTCATCATGCCCGCGCGGCAGGCCATCGTCGCCAACGTCGTCGGCAAGGAGGGCCTAGCGAACGCCATGGCTCTGCAGATGGGCGCCATGAACTGCGCGCGCGTCGCCGGACCGGTCACGGCGGGCTTCATCCTCGCGGAGGCCGGCACGAACACCGCCTACGCAGTCGCCATCGTCCTCTACCTGGTCGCCCTCGTGGCCATGGCCCAGATTCGCCGCGCGCCCGCGCCGGACCGCGTCGAGCAGAAGTCCGTGTTCAGCGACCTCGCGGCCGGCGTGAAGTACGTCAACAGCGACAAGTCGGTGCGTGCCCTGCTCGTCCTCTCCATCGTGCCCATCCTGCTGGCGATGCCGTTCCAGGCGCTCCTCGTGGTCTTCGCCGATGACGTCTGGCACGTCGGGGACTTCGGCTTCGGCCTGCTGCAGGCCTTCGCCGGCATCGGCGGCATTCTCGGCTCCATCTTCGTGGCGGTGCGCGGCGATTCGCCCCGCCGGCTGCGCCTCATGATGGCCAGCCTGCTGGCCTTCGGCGGCACGCTCTTCCTGTTCGCCATGAGCCCATGGTTCCTGCTCGCGCTGCCGCTCGTGCTCATCTCCGATGTCTTCGCCAGCACGTTCAACACGGTCAACAACACCGCCATCCAGCTCATCATCCCGGACGAAGTCCGCGGCCGCGTGATGAGCCTGATGATGATGAGCTTCGGGCTGACGCCCCTCGGCACCCTACCGGTGAGCGCCGCCGCGCAGGCGTGGGGTGCGCCCGTCGCCGTCGCCGGCGCCGCCTCGATCATGGTGCTCGCCACGCTCGCGATGTTCTGGCTCAGCCCCGCCCTGCGCGGCGTCGACGCTGCCGGGAGCGCAGCCATCCGCACGCACCTGGAGCCTGTTGCACAGCGCGTCGAGCCGGCCGCGGCAGCTTCCTGATCCGGGACTTCCCGCCTGCCGGGCGGCCTCTCTGCGGTCGATGATCTCGGCGAGATCTGATCGAGAGGGCCGGAGTGCTCCGTTCGCCTGCCCCGGGTACCGGCCCGCGCCTGCTGGTCCGCCTCGTCGCGCTGCTCCTCGCGATCGGCGCTGCGCTGGTCGCGCACGCCATTTCCAGCGATGCCGCGCAGGCGGGCGCGTCGTTCCACGACATCGCCCCCGGCGTGAGCGGGCCGGCGACAGCCACGCACCGCGAGCCAGGCCTCATCGGCGACGATGACCGGACGCAGGTGACCGACACCACCGCGTTCCCGTACAGCGCAGTCGCGCTCCTGGAGTTGTACGACGCCGATTTCGCCCTTGCCGGCACATGCACGGGCACCTTCGTCGGCCCAGACGTGGTCCTCACGGCGGCCCACTGTCTCTGGCTCAACGGCGACTGGACGAAGCACATCCGGGTCGTGCCCGGGAAGAGCGGCGCGGACGAGCCGTTCGGCTCCGTCTACGCGACGGACTGGTGGCTGCCTACGCCATACATCGACAACGGCGAGCCCGCCGACTTCGACTGGGGGCTCGTGCGCATCCCGCCCGGCGACATCACCGCTCGCACAGGCTGGCTCCCGCTCGCCGTGCTCCCCGACACATCGTTGACGGCGCAGGACTTCGAGCCAACAATCGCCGGTTACCCGGCTGACCGCGATGGCGCCACCATGTGGCAGGCCACCGTCTCCGCCTTTGACGCAGTCCACGAACGCTCACTCGACTACGCCATCGATACCGCCGGCGGGGATAGCGGCGCCGCCATCTGGTCCGCCAACACCGGACGTGCGGACTTCGCCCACGTCGTCGGTGTCCACACCCGAGGAGTCGACGCAGGCGGCTCGAACTCCGGCAGTCGCATCGATGCGATCATGCTCACCGATCTGTTGGGCGGCTGCGCGGAGATCCACTGCTCCATCGACGTCGATCAACTTGCCGCCCGCGGTCCCTACCGCGTCGTCGGCATCGGGCTCTCGCAGGACTGAGCTGTCCCGGGACCGCCGCGCCCGACGTGACCTTGCGGGTGCGTTGCACCTCGGCCGAAGACTGTTCCGGCTTCATGAACCGCGTAACAGGAAGTGCCTTCCCACAGTAGTACGGGGTGAGTGCGTGTCATCTCCCTCGACGGCAGGCACCTACCCAAGAAGGTCCACCGGTTCCGCAGCCCGGTGGACCTTTTTGGTGTCCCGGGCGCAGGGAGCGGCTTTCCGGTACGCTGGCGCGCACCATCCCACGGAGGCCCGCCATGCCCATCGATCCCTCTAAAGCGCTCGGCGCGCCCATTGCCGGCGGCACCGCAAGCTGGGACCGCGACCGCGTCATCCTCTACCACCTCGGCATCGGCGCGGGCGTCCCGCAGACCGATGCCGGCGAGCTCGCCTACACCTACGAGAAGAACCTCAAGGTCCTCCCGAGCTTCGGCGTCATTCCGGCCTTCGGCGCGATGGGCGGGCTCGGCGCGGTCCCCGGCATGCAGTTCAACCCGGCGCTCCTGCTGCACGGCGAACAGGACCTCGAGATCCACAAGCCCATCCCGGTGGCCGCCGAGGTCGAGAGCTCCGGCAAGGTTGCCGGCCTCTACGACAAAGGCAAGGCCGCCCTCGCCGTCCTCGAACTGCAGACGCGCATCAAGGGCGAGAGCGAGCCGCTGTTCACGAATCGCTTCTCCCTCTTCCTCCGGGGCGAAGGCGGCTTCGGCGGCGAAAGCGGACCGCCTCCCGGTAACGCCGCGCCCGACCGCGCCCCTGACGGCGTCGTGGAGTCGAAGACGCTGCCCCAGCAGGCGCTGCTCTACCGCCTCTCCGGCGACAAGAACCCGCTCCACGCCGACCCGGACTTCGCGAAGATGGCCGGCTTCGACACGCCGATCCTGCACGGCCTCTGCTCCTACGGTGTCGTCTGCAAGGCGGTTGTCGATGCCGCCCTCGGCGGCGACACGGCCAGCGTGTCGCGCTACCAGGCGCGCTTCGCGGGCGTCGTGTTCCCCGGCGAAACGATCGTGACGTCGTGGTGGCGCGACGGCAAAACCGTCCTCATCGACGCGAAGACGAAGGACCGCGGCACGCCGGTTATCTCGAACGCTGCGATCACGGTGCGCTAAGACTCTGCCCGGCCGCCCGCTTCCGCGGTGCTATGATCCCCGCATGGCAGATTTCACCGTCGTGCTCAGCCCGGACGTTGATGGAGGCTACTCCGTTTCGTGCCCGGCGATGCCCGGCGCCCACAGCCAGGGTAAGACCCGGGCCGAAGCGCTCGCGAACGTCCGCGAGGCGATGGACCTGTGGCATGAGGTAGCGTCGGAACGGGGCCAGTCTCCGCTCGCCGAGACGCCCGAACTGATCGCCGGAGCTCTCGCTACCGTCCTTGGCTGGAAGGCCGAGGAAGGCGAACCGCTGCTGGTCGAAACCGCCACGCTACGAAATATGCTCGGCGCCCAAACGACAGCGCAGCGAGCCGGCGTTGTCTAGGCAGTGGGACCATATCCGCGACTCAGCGGCCGCGTGCCCGCAGTGCGGTTCAGTCTTTAGGCTGAACCAGCACATGCGCCTGCGGCCCGTCAAGGGACGGGTTGTCTACTGTCCAGTTTGTCAGGGAGCCATGTTCAACTGGCAAGGCCAGACCCATTTCGGGTTGGAACTCGTCCACGCGGAGTCGTGGCCCCCCAAAAGCCCGGAGCGAAGCTAGCCTGGGCAAGCCGCTCGGGCGCGGGTACAGCCCCCCGGGCGCGCTCATCCCGCAGCGCACGGGGCAGGTCACTCGTGTCTCGCTCCCTGGGAGTTCCTAACCTTTCCCTACGCCGTCATCCCCCCATCCACGATGAACTCGGCGCCGGAGGAGTAGCTGCTCTCGTCCGAGGCGAGGTACAGCGCCAGCTTCGCGACCTCCTCCGGTGCGGCAAAGCGCCCGAGAGGGATGCGCCGCGTCCAGCGTTCGGCTCCGCCCGCCTCGATCGCCGGGATCTCGTGCAGCATCGGCGTGTCGATCATGCCCGGGTGGATGGAGTTCACGCGGATGCCGTAGCGGCCAAGCTCGGCGGCGGCGCTCTTGGTCATCCCACGCACGGCCCACTTGCTCGCGCCGTACGCTACCGATCCCGGGGCACCCTGCATCCCCGCGACCGAGGAGATGTTGACGATCGCGCCGGAGCGCGCCTCTATCATCGCCGGAGCGACCGCCTTCATCCCGAGGAAGACGCCGACCTGGTTCACGTCGATCACGCGCATGTAGTCGGCGAGCGTCGTGTTCATGATGGTGCCAACTTTGAAGATGCCGGCGTTGTTCACGAGCACGTCGAGCTGCCCGTGCCAGTCGAGCACCGACTCCACCACCTCCGCCCAGCGCTCCTCGTTCGTGACGTCGTGATGCAGGTACTTGCCGCCACAGGCAGCGGCCGTCTTCTCGCCGTCGCCGTCGAGCACGTCGGTGAGCACGACGGCAGCCCCTTCGGCGGCGAACAGTGCCGCCTCGGCCGCGCCCTGCCCGCGCGCGCCGCCCGTGATGAGAGCCACCTTGCCGTCGAGTCTGCCCATTGCGTCCTCCTGCGTGGTGCGTTCCGGCCGTCCCCGGCCGGGTGCGTGGGAGTATAGCGATGTGCGAGGCGCCGGTGTCCGGGGCCGGTCGGGACGGCGCGATATACTTCCAGAGTGCAGCGCTACACGATCATCCTTTCGCCAGACCCTGCCGACGGAGGCTACGTTGCCATCTGCCCCGCGATGCCCGGCGCGGTCACGCAGGGCGAGAGCCGTGCTGACGCGTTGCGGGAGATGGCCGGCGTCATGGCCGCGTGGCTGGACGTCGCTCGCGAAGACGGATACGGGGCGCAACCCGAGACGCGGGAGCTCATCACGGCGGCGATAAGCCAGGTCCTCGAGGAACGCGAGGCCGAGGGGTGGGATAGGACGATTGAGACGGCGATGCT
This sequence comes from uncultured bacterium, assembly GCA_963832795.1. Classification (GTDB taxonomy): domain Bacteria; phylum Chloroflexota; class Dehalococcoidia; order Tepidiformales; family Tepidiformaceae; genus CAWHVJ01. The sequence goes on along the minus strand of CAWHVJ010000008.1, from coordinate 132,022 downwards.
CGCCCCGGCGACGCCCGTCACCGCCTGATGGGGAGACTGGACGGTTACTCCGGACGGCAGGTAGGCGAGGTGGCCGAACAACTGGGCTGGGTTCACACCAGGACGACCGGTGACCACTTCGTCTACAAGAAGGCTGGAGTGGCACGAAATCTCAGTATTCCCGCGCACAAAGCTGTAAAACGCGGGCCTTAGTCAGCTCGTTCGGACAATGGGACTCACGCCCGACGAGTTCATCGAGCGCGTCAAGAAGTAGCCCGCCCCATCCGGCAGACCGCTGAAAGAGTGCCTCTCGCCCGCCGCACACCGATTCAACCTCGTCCCCGCTACCGTGGCCCCACGCGGAGGTGCCGCATGGCTATGCCTGGAGATGTAGAGAAGTTCCTGCAGTACAAGAGTGAGAGCGCAGCGAAGCGAGACACCGAGCGCCAGTCTGCCGATGGCTGGCACGTGGAGGAGGCGCGTCCCCTGCGGGTGGCACGCCGCCGCGGCGTATTCTCCCGGCTCTTCCACCGCTCAGGCCCCGTGGCCGTGCACTACGTTCGCACCGAATGGCCCGCCGACGAGATCTAGTCGTTTCCGTCCCAGCGCATCGCTTCGTTCCGGCCGATGACAAGGTCTTCGACCGGCCGGCCGTCCCGAAGGTCCTGTTCGATCACGCGGTCGAGGTTGGCCGGATCGAGGCCGCCGTACCACGTGCCCTCGGGGTAGACGACAGCGGTCGGCCCTTGCTTGCAGATGCGCAGACAGCCCACCTTCGTCCGGTACACGCGCCCGCGCTCGCCAGAGCCGTTGAGCTTCGCCACGGCCGACTTGAGCTGACCCCACGCAGCCGCACCCTGCTCCGGTGTGCAGCAGTCCGGGCCCGTGCAGATGAAGATGTGGCGCTCATAGGCGGGCACTCCGCGGCGCTCGGCCTCGGCTCTTGCGGCATCCAGTCCTTCGTCCATGCGCTTCGAGTCTAGCGGAGTCGCCGCCGTGACGCGCGATTAGCGTGTCCGCCGCCGCCGCGCCCGCACCTGCACCACCGCCAATACGACCATCACGAAGGGCACGAAGATCCAGAACTGCGTGGCGTTGAGGCTCTTCCATTCCCGACCGATCGGCTCGCGGTGGAGATAGGCGTCGAGCGAGCCTGGCTTCGAATACAACTCACCGAACAATGCCAGCGGCACGTAGTTCAGGCCAATGGTGAGCAACCACACGCCGAAGAGGACCGCCCACCCGTCGAACAGCGCGACGGCGAGGGCACCGAGGGCGAAGCAGCCGATCACACCGAACCAGTACTCTGCGCGGATCACGGCCCGCCGGAGCCGGGCGCCGTTCGAACCGTACATATCTAGCGCCGCAAGCCGACGCACATTGGGAAACAACATGAAGCCATATTAACGAGGCGGTGGCCGGTCTCGGATCAGCGCTGGGGGCGCTGCCGATGCAAATTCCTCGATGCGGCGTAAGATGCGGCCCATCTCTCCCCGACAGCAGGAGTCTCAAGTGAAAGCAGCAATCTTCCACGGCGCACACCAGCCGTTGACCATCGAGAACATCGACATCGATACGCCGAAGAGCCACGAGGTGCTGGTCCGCACCATGGCCACCGGCGTGTGCCACAGCGACCTCCACTTCGTGGATGGCCTCTACCCACTCCCCGCGCCCGCCGTTCTCGGCCATGAGCCGGCCGGCATCGTCGAAGCCGTCGGCGACCAGGTGAGCTACGTGAAGCCCGGCGACCACGTTATCTGCTGCCTTTCCGTCTTCTGCGGTCAGTGCGAGATGTGCATCAGCGGGCGGCCCAACCTCTGCCGCGCCCCCGAGCTCCGGCGCGCCCCCGGCGAGAAGCCCCGCCTGTCCTGGAATGGGCAGCCCGTCGGCCAGTTCGCGAACCTCGGCAGCTATGCCGAGAAGATGCTCCTCCACGAGCACGCGGTCGTGAAGGTCCGCGAGGATGTGCCCTTTGGGGCGCTCGCGCTCATCGGCTGCGGCGTCACCACCGGCGTGGGCGCGGTGCTCAATACCGCCCGCATCGAGGCTGGCTCGTCTGTCGCCGTGTTCGGCTGCGGCGGCGTTGGCCTCGCCGCGATCCAGGGCGCACGCATCGGCGGCGCGCGCATGATCATCGCCGTCGACACCGTCGAATCGAAGCTCAAGACCGCGAAGGACCTCGGCGCCACCCACGTGGTCGACGCCTCCTCCCACGATCCCGTCCAGGCGATCAGGGACATCACCGGCGGCGGCGTCGAATACTCATTCGAAGCCATCGGCAACAAGCGCGCCGCCGAACAGGCTTACGAATGCCTCGATCGCGGGGGCACCGCCACCATCGTGGGCATGATCCCAGTGGGCCAGAAGGTCGAGATCGACGGCCCATCGCTCCTCGGGGAAAAGAAGCTGCAGGGCAGCTCGATGGGCTCCAACCGCTTCCGCAAGGACATGCCGCGCTACATCGACTTCTACCTCCAGGGCCGCCTCAAGCTCGACGAAATGATCACCCGCACGGGCAAGCTGGAAGACGTCAACGAAGCGTTCCGCGCGATGAAGGCCGGCGAAGTGGCGCGCACTGTGTTGATGGTCAACTAATCCGGCAGACGCCGAAATCGTGGTGCTGAGGTGGCGGAGCCTCAGCACTTCTTTGTCGAAGGGATACCGCATGAACCGCATAGAGATCGAAGTAAAACTCAACCAGGACCGCGCCTGGCTCCTCGAAACGCTGTCCAGCATGACGCAGGACGAGCTCTACTCACCGCGCACACCCAGCGAGCACGACCCGGAGAAGTCGTGGTCGTATGCCGACCACTTCGTCCACACGACGCTGATCGAGCAGAACTGGAACGCAATGTTCCGCCGTCACGTCGCCGGCGAACCGGGCATGGCGCCACGCGTCAACAAGGACGGCTCGGCGCAATCGCGCGACGAAATCATGGCCGGCATCCACAAGTGGACCGAGGCATGGGCCGAAGAGCACCGCGGCAAGCCGCTGGACGAGCTCGTACGCGTCGGCCTGGCCGTGCGCGCGGACACCCTCAAGCTCCTCTCAGAGCTCACGGACGACCAGCTCGCCTCGAAGATCCCCGGCACGCCCTGGGCCGACGGCACGGTCGGCGGCATCATGGCCGCCAACGCCGACCACGGCCGCATGCACTTCAAGTACGCGAAGGAAGGCAGCCTGGGCTAAGGGGCGCTCAACGGCGCACAGAGCGGTCGCCGGCCATCTCGCCTCGGTCCGAGCGCGGAGCAGGCCCATGGTGCGCGGTCGCAGATACTCGTGTGTGTGATGCACGCGAGTAGTAGCTCAGCATCCTGTCGAACAGCCGCGGTGATATACACCTCTTTGTGTGTAAGACTTAGCCAATACTGACCGACACTTTCAGTCTAATACATGGTAATGATGACGCGATTAGTGGTGGCCGATTTGTGATGGTTATGTTATAAGTAGTTACCCGATCCGGCAGCCGTCGGCCGGAGCGGCCCACTAACTCTGAGGGCTACATCGCGTGTGGGCGCATAGGCGATTTCAAGCGCCATCCCCGGCGGCTACCCGGCAGATCTGCCGGGAAACTCCCCGTTCGCTTCAGCAATCATTCCTCCGCGCCAACCAGGTTCGGCTCCGCCTTCGGTGCAGCGTGACGAACCCGGCACGCTCGCTCCTGGCGTCTACTACAGCGTCGAACGAACGGCGCGCACCGCTCACGGTCGCGTCCGTGGCCCTGCGCCGCGTCCTGATCATGGTCACCGAGCACCCCCTCGCCGCAGCCCTCGCCGTCTTCGCCATCGACTTCGGCGTGTTGCTCGCGATCCGGGTTTGGGAGCGCGGCGCGTTCTATATCCCGTGGGGCAACAAGACGTTCTCCATCGGGGACAGCGTCTGCCTTCCGGCCTACGCCGCCTTCGCCACCCTGGCTGTCCGGCGCGCGCCCGGCCGGAGGCCGGCGAAATGGTGGAGCCTGGCGTCGGTGGCCGGCGGGCTCGCCGTCGTGGTCCTCCTCGACATGATCTCGATCGCCCAGGGCCACGCCTCCGTCCTCGCATCGCCGGCCCCCAGCAAGGCGTACCACGCGCTCATCGTACCGGCGGTCTTCTGGGTGCTGGCCCGCCGGCTGCCGGGCGTGTGGGCCGCGCGCGGATCTCGCTCGTCGCTCCTGGCGCTGGCGGCGCTTGCGTGCTATTTCGCGATTTCCGCCATGGAGCTGCACCACAGCGCGGGGCCTACGCTCCGCGTTGCGATGGCGCAGGTGCAGTCGGCCGCCACGGGCGGCAGAGTGTAAGCACGCCGGGCGGACCGCACGGCCCCAACGAGCCCCCTTCCAATGGCCTCAGCCGGACCGGAACTCCTTCCGCATCCGAAGGCGTTCGCTCGTGGCTCCGTTTCGTACCCGCTCGTACCGAAGGATCGTCTGGAAGCCGAGCGACGTGTAGAGCGCGATGGCGGCCGCGTTCCACACGTCCGTGCTCAGCTGCATGGCCACGAAGCCGCGTCCGCGAAAGTCGCCCTCCGCCGTCTCCATCAGGAGCCGTCCCAAACCGCGCCTCCGCCAGTCACGATGGACGATGAGGTTCTCGGCCAACCCTACAGCCCCACCGACTTCCGGATGCTCCTCGCGCGCCAGGATCCCACCGGCCGCTTGCTCCCCGACGAACGCCAACCATAGCGCACATTCGCCCTCCTCGAGAACCCGGCGCGGATGCTCCGGCGAGTGGGCGGTCTCACCCTCGAAGAACGCGAGGAATGCGGCTCCGAACTTCGCTGGATCGACTCCGCGTACCTGAAAGTCATCCACTCCGTTCGCCATTCCGCGTCCGACGGCCCGGCAGCTACCGCCCTTCGAACACCGGGCTGCGCTTCTCCAGGAACGCCTGGCGCGCCTCCTGGCCGTCTTTGCTCCCGAACGCTTTGCCGATGGAAACGAGTTCGAGCCGGAGCTGTGCTTCCAGGTCGATCGCTGTCGTCGCCTTCGCGACCGTCCGCTTCGTCAGCCGGGCGGTGATCGGCGAGACCTTCGCGAGCTGCTGGCAGTACTCGGTCAGGCGTTCGCTGAAGCGGTCATCGTCGACCACTTCGCCTACGAGCCCGAGCTCGTAGGCTTCGTCGCCCGTCACCGTGCGGTTTTCCAGCAGGAAGCGCATCGCCTTCTCGTAGCCGAGCGCCTGCGAGAGGGTGAAGGTCATGCCGCCGTCCGGCGAACCGCCGATGCGTGGGTAGCCGGCCAGCAGGCGGGCGCTGCGCGCCATCAGCCGGATGTCGGCCGCCAACGCGAGCGAAAGCCCCGCGCCCACGGCAACGCCGTTGATGCCCGCCACGATCGGCTTCTCGCATTCCTGGCGCATCAGCAGCGGCATACGGCTGACCCAGCCCAGGTCGTCGAGGTAGGAGGTCTGCGGCGTCAGCGGCGAGTGGTCTTCGCCGCGGTTGCGCAGGTCGAGGCCCGAACAGAACGCGTCGCCCGTGCCGGTCACGCAGATGATCCAGACGCTGTCGTCGTGGGCAGCCTCTTCGATGGCGCCGAGCACACCCCACGACAGCTCGTTGTTCATCGCGTTCTTCACGTCGGGGCGGTTCAGGCGAATGGTGCGGACGTGGCCGTCGTCCGAGGTAGCAATCACGTTGGACATGACAGGGTGCTCACAGGGGGAGAGTCGGGCGCCGTGGGCGGCCGCCGGCCGATTGTACCGAGAACGGCGGCTCAGGGGGGCGACGCTCGCCAGACTACCCGCCACCGAGGTCCCGCTTCCGCAGCAGCGATATGAGGTTCACGCCGTCCCGCGCGAGGTTCTCGGTGCCGCCTTCTTCCCGGTCGATGACGCAGAGTGCGTCCGTAATCAGCGCCCCCAGGCTGCGAAGTTCGCCGGTGGACAGACTGACCTGTCCCCCGGACGTCACCACATCTTCGACCACTAACACGTGCCGGCCGGCAATCTCGGCGCCCTCGGCGAGCCGCATCGTGCCGTAGCTCTTCGCTTTCTTCCGCACGAACGCCGCGGGCAATCCGGTGTGGAGCGAGAGCGCCGTGGCCACCGGGATCCCGCCCATCTCCAGTCCCGCGAGCACCTCGGTGCCCGGCGGAATAAGCGGCGCCAAGGCTACTGCGATGTCGGCCAGCAACTTCGGATCCGCCTCGAAGCGGTACTTGTCGAAGTAGCGGTCCGAGACCGCCCCCGAGCGCAGGGTGAACGTCCCCGTCAGTGCGGCGACTGCGTTGATGCGCAGCGCAAGTTCGGCGATGTCGTGAGCCACGACCGCAGGTTCCGCGGGCGACTCCAAAGGCGCAAGCGCCTACTGCTGCTCGCGCAGCTCCTCGCGCAGCGCCCAGGCGGCGATGCTCGTTTCCAGCGTCTCTTCGAACCCGATGACAAGCCCGGCCGCGACGAAGGCCGGAAGGTGCCAGAGCCAGCCCGCCGCCAGCGACGCGATCGACAGCCCCAGCAGTGCCAGCCGCAGGCCGCGCATGGAGAGCAGGTTCTTGCCCGGCGTCTCCATGGGCAGGCGCAGCCCGCGCACGAGCATCGTGTCGCCGCGCAGTGCCACCAACAGGCCAGCCAGCAACAAGACCGCGGCCGGGGCGAATCGCCAGTCCAGGTTCCAGATCGTTTCCATGCGCCCAGTGTTGCCCGTGAGGTAGTCCCCTCCGAGTGCCGATTCGACGAGGACGCCTGGATCCACTTTCCGGGCGCGTGGAGCGCAGAAAAGGGGCTCCCTGCGGAGCCCCTTTTCCAGCTACCTCTCGCTTCGATCAGCAGGCGTAGTTGGTGTCGTAGTTCGCCCAGATGTACTGGACGAGCTTCACCTTGCCGCCGTTGAAGGCGTACTTGTCGCCCGAGCATCGGCTGATGGCGTCGGCCCGGTCGTCGGCCCCCGCCGTCCAGACGTCCAGGTGCGGCGCATAGCCGCCGGCGATCTCGCCCCACTGGTAGGGGGTCGAGTAGAGGCCGACCGTCTTCCCGTGCTGCTGGAGAAACTCCACCGCACCGCGGATGACAAACGCGTTGTTCAGGAGGTCGGGCCGCCAGTAGTTCATCTCCTCAACGTCGAGCCACCAGACCTTCGAGTCGATGCCGTTGTCGTTGGCGTACTTCAGCGCAGACTCGGCGGTCCAGTGCCCGTACGCGTAGGCGTAGCAGTTCTCGGCGTCCGGCGGGCAGGCCCAGTCGCGCCAGCCTTCAGGCATACCGTTGACGTTGATGTACGCCTGCGGCTGCACGTTGCCCGTGCTCGCCCAGTCCCACTGCTTGCGCAGGCAGTTGTTCGTGGTCAAGGCCTTGCCGCCGGTCACGCCGATGATGGCAAAGTTGAACGCGGTCGAGGTCGGCGCCGGGTCGTTGCACTGGGGCCAGCTGATGTCGAAGCCATCGGTGGCGGGCAGGGCGAACTCAGGCTTCGCAGGAGCCGCCTGGACGGCCGCCGGCTGCTGCTGCGCTTCCCGTACCACGGGTCGCGCGTCAGGCTGCACGGCGGCACGCAACTCGGGCTGCGGGGCCGACACCACATCGGCGGCGGCCACACCGCTGGACGGTTCAGGAGCGAACCGTCGCACGCCGTTGAAGACCGAGGGACCGAGCGGCACCTGGGGCACCGCGGCGGCGAACGGATGGGTGGTCGGGCTGGTTGGGGAGGCGGCGAAAGCCACCGCAGGCAAGGAGGCGAGGGCGACGGCGCCGAGCAGCGCCGCCTTGCGGGCGAGAGATGTCAACAACGTTTCTCCGGTTGTTAGTGCACGCCTTCGCAACATCTCTTGCGGAAGCGTTGAAACAACATGTCACGGATAACAAACTTGTGACAACTCGGCGAAAAGGCGGGGTTTATGTGGTAACTGCTGGTCGCGCTCTGTGTAGTTGCCGTGCGAACTACTCGCACATTGCTGACAGTTCAGCTACTAGTTGCCGAACGCAACACTCAGTGCGACCACGCGCTTTATTACGTCGTCCGGACAGACGTAACTCGTGTCGAATCGCTCAGAAACGTACTGCACCATCACCACCTTGCCGCCCCCGAAGGCGTACTTCGGCGAGCAGCGGGTGGCTGCCTCCGCGACATCGGCTGCGCCCGCCGTCCAGACCGGCAACCCGGGCTGAAACGAGCCCGTGATAGCCCTGAACTGCTTGGGCGTCGAGTAGATTCCCAGCGTGTGGCCGGTCCGCTGCAGGGCGTCGATCATCCCCTGGACCACGCGCGTGTTGAGTGCCGTGTCGTCTTGCCAGTAGTTGCCGGTCTCGACGTCAAGCCACCACCGCTGGACGTCGGCGTTGTTCACCTTCGCCCAGTTGATGGCGTACAGCCCGGCCTTGTACCCGTACTGGTAGGCGTTGCAGCTGTTGTCGGTCTCCGGGCACTCGCTGTACGTGTACATCGGCTTCCAGCCGTTCGTGTTGACGTAGACGGCCGGCACCACGAGGCCCTGCTGCGCCCATCGCACCATGTCGCCGAGGCAATCGTTCTGCGTGTACATCCGCCCACCGTTGACCCCGATGACCGCGAAATGGAACGCGCCGTCCGGGCGCTCGCCACTGTCGCACTGGGGCCATGAGATGTCGTAACCGGTCGTCTTCGGGAGCGGGGCCGCGAGGAGCGCCTCCCTGCTCGGCGCGGGATACGGCGCCGCGTGGGCGGCGACCTCCGGCAGGAGCGCGAGCACGCAGGCCAGCAGCGCCAGCCACAGCTTCGGCCGTCGCCATGGTTGCAGAACCATGCACGGAGGCTCACATAGATCGCAGAACCGTGCCAGATCAGGTCAAGAACGAGTGAACAGCGTGACCCTGATCACCACCAGATCTTGCTCTCGACCTCGCTCGTCTGGTCCGCCCAGTCGGTCGTCCACAGGTTCGAAGAGAGGTACTTCCAGCCGCCGTCGGCAAGCAGGCAGACGATGTGCTGTTCGCCTTCCATGCGCTCGGCCGCCTTCAATGCGGCCCGCACGACAGAGCCGCAGCTCACTCCCACGAAGAGGCCTTCCCTCAGCGTCAGCTCCTTCGACATCGCGAAGCTGGAAGCGCTATCGACCACGATCTTCCCGTCCAGGACCGTCTCGTCGAAGATCGGCGGGATGAAGCCGTCCTCCAGCGCGCGCAGGCCCTGGACCGCGTCTCCCGGGTGGGGCGCCGCGGCGATGATCTTCACGCCGGGCTTGTGGTCCTTGAGGTAGCGGCCTGTGCCCGTGAGCGTCCCGCCTGTCCCGAGGCCGGCGACGAAAGCGGTCGTCTGCGGCAGGTCGCGCAGGATCTCCGGTCCGGTCGTTTCGTAGTGCGCGCGCGGGTTCGCCTCGTTGCCGTACTGGTACGGGAAGTAGTACTTGCCCGGGTTCTGCTCCACGATCTCGCGAGCGTGGGCGATGGCGCCGTTGGAGCCGAAATCGCCAGGTGTATAGACGATCTCCGCGCCGAACGCGCGCAACAGCTGGGTCCGTTCCGCGCTCACGTTCTCGGGCATCACGCAGACCACGTGGTAGCCCTTCACCTGGCCGATCATCGCCAGGCCGATGCCCGTATTGCCGGACGTCGGCTCGAGGATCGTGTCCCCCGGCTTGAGCTCGCCCTTCCGCTCGGCCGCCTCGATCATGTACTTCGCGATCCGATCCTTGACCGAGCCGGTCGGATTCTGGCCTTCGAGCTTGGCGTAGATATGCACGTCCGGCCGCGGCGCGAACGACCGCATCTCGACGAGGGGCGTATTTCCGATGGTTTCGATGATGCTGCGGTAGAGCGTCATGCTCCCTCCCCGGCACGAATCCGCTGAACACGGCGCGCTGCGGACACGGTGGCCGCGACACGTTAGCGCGCTCCCCCGGCCAGCGCCGGCAGGATGTCGAGCACGTCGCCCTGCTTCACGGCCGTCTCCGGGCCGCCCGTGTAGCGGATGTCCTCGTCGTTGAGGTAGACGTTGACGAAGCGATGGAGCTTGCCGTCCTCGCCGTACATCTGCGCCTTGAAGCCCGGGTAGCGCGACTCGACGTCGTCGAGCAGCTGCGCCACGGTCGCGCCCCGCGCTTCGACCGTCTTCAGCCCGCCGGTGAGCTTCTGGAGCACCGCGGTAACGCGGACGTTGACGACTGGGGCTGTAGCTGAGGTCATGAATATTCCTTAGACAGAGTGAATTGGAGCGGCGGCCCGGCCGGACCGCCGCGCGGGATGGTTAGGCGGTCACCGCGTGCGGAATCGGCGAGCCGCAGAACTGCTCGTAGTCGATGAGCTCGTGGATCGTCGGGTTGTCGCCACAGAGTGGGCATTCAGGGTCGCGCCGCACCTTCACGACGCGGAACTCGAGCGACAGGGCATCGTAAAGCAGCAGGCGGTTAACGAGCGGCTCGCCGATGTCGAGGATGAGCTTCAGCACTTCCGTCGCCTGGATGCTGCCGATGGTCGCGCACATCGCGCCCAGCACGCCCGCCTCGGCGCAGCTCGGCACCATGCCCGGCGGTGGCGGAGCGGGATAGAGGCAGCGGTAGCAGCCTTTGCCGGGGATGTATGTGGTCGCCTGCCCGTCGAACATCAGGATCGACCCGTCGATCAGCGGCTTCTTGAGCAGGTAGCACGCGTCGTTCACCAGGTAGCGCGTCGCGAAGTTGTCCGCACCGTTCACCACCATGTCGTACTGCGAGATGAACTCGAACGCGTTGTCGCTGGTGATGGGCGCCTCGTGCACGACGACGTCGATGTTCGGGTTGTGCGCGAGCAGCGTCTCCTTCGCCGAGACCACCTTCGGCTTCCCGATGTCGTCGGTCGCGTGAAGGATCTGCCGCTGCAGGTTCGAGCGGTCGACGATGTCGAAGTCGACGATGCCGATCTTGCCGACGCCCGCGAGCGCAAGGTAGAGCGCCACCGGCGAACCGAGCCCGCCTGCACCGATGATGAGCACGCTCGCCTCGATGATCTTGCGCTGCCCGGAGCTGCCGACCTGCGGCATGATCAGGTGGCGGCTGTATCGCTCGACCATCTCCGGCGTGAGCGTCGTCGGGGCACCGCCGGCCAGCGCCGGGATGACCGCGACTTCGTCGCCGCTGTGCAGCGGCGTGGCTTCGCCCTGGAGGTGCTCGATCTCCACCTGGTTCACGTAGATGTTGATGTGGCGGGCCAGCCCGCCGTTCGCATCGACGACCTGTGCGCGGAACCCGGGGAACTGCGTATCGAGGTCGCCGAGGATGTCGCGCACGGTGGCGCCTTTCGCCTTCACGCTCGCACGATTGCCCACGAGATGCCGGAACGGAGTGGGGATATAGACGTTGACGGACATTGGAACCTCCGCGATCGCCACCGGGGCGGCGTACTGCTGAATGTGGGTGGTGGATGGATTCAACGGTTAGCGGCTACATGTTGACACTGAGGTAGCGCTCCCCGGTATCGCAAATGATGGTGACGACGGTCTTGCCCTCGCCGAGACGTTCCGCGATCTTGCGCGCCGCAAACACATTCGCGCCAGAGGAGATCCCCGCGAGGATCCCCTCTTCGCGCGCGAGCCTGCGGCTCATGGCCGTCGCATCGCGGTCTTCGACGCGGATGATCTCGCTGTACACCGAGCGATCCAGCACGCCCGGCACGAAGCTCGCGCCAATGCCCTGGATGCCGTGCATTCCCGCCCGGCCGCCGCTGAGCACCGGAGACCGTGACGGCTCCACCGCGATGAGCTGCACGCGATCGCCCAGCTCTTCGCGCAAGAGGTGCCCGACGCCGGTGATCGTCCCGCCCGTGCCCACGCCCGCGACAAACGCGTCGACCTCGCCGTTGGTGGCGTCGAGGATCTCGCGGCCCGTGGTTCGGTAGTGAATCGCGGGGTTGGCCTGGTTTTCGAACTGCTGGGGCATGAAGTAGCCGTTGTTCTTCTTCACGAGCTCCTGCGCCGCGAAAACGGCGCCGGTCATCCCCTCGATCGCGGGCGTGAGAATGAGCTCCGCTCCATACCGTTCGAGGAGTCGGCGCCGCTCCAGCGACATGTCCTCGGGCATCGTCAGGATGAGCCGGTAGCCCTTCACCGCCGCCACGAGCGCGAGCCCGATGCCGGTGTTCCCAGAGGTCGGCTCGACAATCGTGTCGCCGGCGTGCAGGCGGCCCGACTGTTCGGCATCCTCGATCATCGCGCGAGCGATGCGGTCTTTGACGCTGCCGCCGGGGTTGAGGTTCTCCATCTTGCCGAGCACCTGCGCGGCGCCCTGCGGCAGCACGCGGTGGAGTCGCACCATGGGTGTCGCCCCGATGAGCCCCAGCACGGAATCGGCGATCTGCGGCCGCGGTACGACGCTGGTCATATCACGTACCTCCCGGCCGTTGCCTGCGGCTCTCGCTCCAGCAAATCGGCAACTGAGTACGAGGACAGGATCTCGCAGGTGGCCTCGCGGATGCGCTCCCAGATCTCGCGCTGCCCGCACGTGTGCGGGTGGTCGGTGATCTCCGCTGGCTCGTCCAGCCACGGCACGGGCGACAGGCTGCCCTCCAGCGATTCAATCACTTCGCGCACCGTGATCGTCTTCGGGTCGCGGACCAGTTCGTGGCCGCCGGCAGGGCCCCGGATCGAGCGAATGAACCCGGCCTTGCGCAGAGTCGTAAGCAGTTGGTCCAGGTACTGCTCGGGGATGTGCCGTCGAAGCGCGATCTCGGACGACTGCAGCGGCCCCCCGCCGTAATTGCCGGCGAGTTCGATTAAGGCCCGGAGGCCGTAGTCGCTGCGAGTGGAGACGCGCATGGTTTCGATGCGGAGGCGCCGGAAACGGCGACTCGCTGAGTCCTTCCGATAAAGTCGAGTGATTCTATCAACAATCGTAGCGGCTGGCAGAGACGGCTTGCAACACGTGAGCGCCCCCCGCTCGGCGGCGAGCTACTTACGCCGGGGCCGACATACAATACGCTCCAGATTTGAGAGCAGGGTGGTGCCAGGTATGCGAACCACCATCGAGATCGACAACCACCTCATGGAACTGGCGCGACAGGCGACCGGCTTGGCGACGACGCGAGCCATCGTGCATGAAGCACTCCGCCTGCTGGTCACGATGGAGGCGCAGCGAGACCTCCTCGGGATGGCCGGGGACATTGCGACTTGGGACGCGTCCGATAGTGACCACATGGCGGAGTCGGCATCCGCGAGGGCCTGGCGACGTCATGAGGCGATGGGCGAGCTCTTAGCGATGGAGGGACAGGTCGAGTTCTTCCAAGGCGACGACGCCGAGAATGGGCCCCGCGCGACAGACCCGGCGTAGGATAGAGCGGTGTTCGAATCGATCGACGACGTCGCGGCACGGCTGAGCGCCGAACAGTACTTCGCCGACCGCGAGATCGCGACGACCGTCTTCCTCGCATCCAAGCTCAACAAGCCGATCTTCCTTGAAGGCGAGGCGGGCGTCGGCAAGACCGAGATCGCCAAGGCCCTGGCGCGGACGCTCGACACACAGCTCATTCGCCTTCAGTGCTACGAGGGCCTCGACGCGCACCATGCGCTGTATGAGTGGAACTACGCCAAGCAGCTGCTGCGCATCAAGCTCGCCGAAGCCGGCCACGAATCCGCCGAGCGCGTCGAGAAAGAGATCTTCAGCGAGGAGTACCTGATCAAGCGGCCGCTCCTCGAAGCGCTCACGACCGACGGCCCCCAACCGCCGGTCCTCTTGATCGACGAAGTCGACCGCGCCGACGAGGAGTTCGAGGCGTTCCTGCTCGAGGTGTTGAGCGACTTCCAGATCACCATCCCCGAGATGGGCACGATCAAGGCGACGCGGCCGCCGCTCGTCGTCCTCACCAGCAACCGTACGCGCGAGATCCACGACGCACTGAAGCGCCGCTGCCTCTACCTCTGGATCGGCTACCCGAATTTCGAGCGCGAGTACGAGATCGTCACGGCCAAGGTGCCCGGCATCAATCGCGCCCTCGCCGGGCAACTCTGCAACTTCATGGAGCGCGTCCGCCGCGAGGACTTCTACAAGCGCCCCGGCGTCGCCGAGACCATCGACTGGGGCATGGCGCTGGTCGCGCTCCACCGCACGGAACTCGACCCGGAGATCGTCGACCAAACGCTCGGCTGCATCTTCAAATACACCGACGACATCGAGCAGTTCCGGAAGCGGAAGTTCGTCGAAGTGCTCAAGGGCGGGGTCGATCGCGTCGGATAGGCTGTATGCTGGCATATAGCATATGGCTCGAGGCATCGTTGAGACGCACAAGCATCCTCCTGGACGAAGAGACGTACGAACTGTTGGCCTGCCGTGCGCGCCAACACCAGCGGTCACTCAGCGAGGAGATCAGATCCGCCCTCGCCGAGTCGGTCGAGGACTACAACCCAAACCAGGCGTGGCTGGAGCTCTTCGATAGCATTGCGGAGGTCGCCGAATGGAAGCCCGGGCCCTTCCCGCCCGTGGATTCAGATGAGGCGAAGGAACAGATGGCGCGCGCCATCTACCGCGACGCCATGAACCGCGAGCCGGACTGGTGATCCTCGCGGACACCGGTCCTCTCCTCGCCTCCATCGACTCACGCGACGCCGCTCATGCGGTCGCGCGTCGGTTTTTCCAGTCCGATCCGCGTCTACGAGAAGTCGCTATCCCGGCATGCGTCGTCGCCGAGATGGGGCACTTTTTGCCGTTGCGGGCCGGGGCCCGAAGCGAAGCGCAGTTTCTGCGGATGCTGGCCGGGGGAACGTTTCCCGTAATCGACGCAACGCTCCCCGATTACGCCCGCGCAGCCGAGCTCGTCGAGCGCTACGCGGATTTCCCCCTGGGGACCGTCGACGCCCTCATCGTGGCCATGGCCGAACGCCTGAACGTCACCACGATCCTCACGCTCGATCGCCGGCACTTCGGCGCAATCCAGCCGGCGCACTGCGAGAAGCTGACGCTGGCGCCCTGAGAATCAGCTCCGCCAGGCGCGCTCGATCGTCCCGCCCCCCAGCACTTCCTCACCCCGGTAGAACGCGATCGCCTGGCCTGGCGTGAGCGCCCGCTGCCTCCGCGCGAAACGAACCACCGCTGTCTCACCGTCCGTCTGCGCAAGCGTGGCGGCCGCCAGCTCCGCCTTGTAGCGCGCTTTTGCCTCGATGGCGCTCCCGGGCGTCGGGCCTTCGCCTGCAATCCAGCGCACCTCGGCAACCTCGACGGTGTCGCAGAACAGGTCCTCTTGCGGGCCGATGGTCACTACGTTCGCGGCCGCGTCGATCCCCGTCACGTACCGCGGTTCGCCGACCGCGATGCCGAGTCCCTTGCGCTGGCCGACCGTGTACGCCGCCACGCCCCGGTGCTCGCCGACGACCCCACCCTCCGGATCGCGCATCTCGCCGGGCGCCATCGGGACACGATCCTGCACGAAGGCGCGGTAGTCGTTTCCTGGCACAAAGCAGATCTCGACGCTGTCCGGCTTTTCCGCGACTTCGAGCCCGAGCCGCCGCGCGTGTCCGCGCACTTCGCCCTTCGTCAGGCCGCCGATGGGCAGCAGCAACCGGCGCAACTGCTCCTGCTGCAGCATGTAGAGCACGTACGACTGGTCCTTCGCTGCATCTGCGGCGCGAAACAGCCGCGACCCGTCCGCGCCGTGCTCCACCCGGGCGTAGTGGCCCGTCGCGACGTAGTCCGCATCGAAGGCTGGCAGGCGGTCCAACAGCGCGCGGTACTTGATGTGCTCGTTGCAGCGCACGCAGGGATTCGGCGTGCGTCCCGCCGCGTATTCCGCCACGAACCGGTCGACGACGTGCTCGCGGAACTGCTCCTCGAAGTTCATCACGTAGTGTCGAATCCCGAGCTGCCCGGCCACCCTGCGGGCATCGTCGATGTCCTCGACGCTGCAGCACTGCTGGTGTCCGCTGAACTCCTCGGGCCGCTCTTCCGCCCACAACCGCATGGTCACGCCGATCACGTCGTACCCCTGCTCGTGCAGCAGCGCGGCGGCGACGGAGCTGTCGACGCCGCCGGACATTCCGACTACGACGCGGGGGCCATGCATGCTTGTGCTACTATCCCTTCAAGGCGTGCCACGCGCGCCATCTTTTGCGAGCCGGGCACCGGCGCTGGAGCGCAATTTCTGGATTCCGAAGCCCTGGCCCATCGGGCCGTCGACATTCTCTCCGACCACCAGGCGTTGGACTTAGCGCTTCTCGATATTTCGCGCACCGCCACGTTCACGGACTACTTCGTCATCGCGACGGCGCAATCGCCTTTGCAGTTTAGCGCACTCGCCGAATACCTCGAAAAAGACCTCAAACCCGAAGGGCACGACCTCCGCCACCGCGAGGGCTCGCCCGACAGCGGCTGGATGCTGCTCGACTTCGGCGACATCATCGTCCACATCTTTTCCCCCGATCAGCGCCAGTACTACCGCCTCGAAGACCTCTGGGGACGGACCAGCCCGGTCGTCCGCTTCGCCAACTGAGCGGGGCTGCCGCCGAACGAAGGCTCGCCAGCGTGAACCTCGCCCTCCGGCCCGCCACTCCTGCCGACTCCGATCCTCTCTACGCAATCCACGAACGCGCCATGCGCGACTACGTCGAGCAGAGCTACGGCCCGTGGGACGACGCCGACCAGCGCCAGCGCTGGCAGGCCAGCTTCGATCCCGCCACCCACCAGGTGATCGAAGCCGACGGCGTCACCGCCGGAACGCTCGCCGTCGTCCACTCTGCGGATCACGTCTTCCTGTCACTCATCGAAGTCGATCCCGACTTCCAGGGCGGCGGAATCGGGACGAGCCTCGTCCGAATGGTGATGGCGCAGGCAGCGGCGTCGGCGGGTCCAGCGCGCCTCCAGGTGCTGAAGGTGAATCCCGCGCGTAGGCTGTACGAGCGCCTCGGTTTTGTGATCTACGACGTCACCGATACGCACTTCCTCATGGAGTGGAAGCCTTGACTACCGCCACGCGTTCCATCACCGCCTTCCTCGACGGCCCCGACAGCAAGGACATCTCCAACCCGATCCATTCCACGGAGGTTGCCGCCGAGTACGGCTTCAAGGCGGCCCTCGTCGGCGGCGTCACCGTCTACGGCTGGACCGTGCCCGCGATCCTCGGGGCGCTGGGCGAGGCATGGCTCGAGGATGGATGGGTCGATGTAAACTTCCGCCGTCCCGTCTACCCGGGCGACGAGATGACCGCCACCGTGGCCGCCGACGGCGCTGACGGATTCTCGCTGGCGATGACCAACGGCGCCGGAGACCGCTGCCTCGCCGGCGCGGTGGGGCGTGGCCGCGCACCGTGGCTAGACGAACTTCAACTGCCCACCCGGCGCCAGGCCCGAACCACGCCCCGACACCCTGCCCTACCTCACCATCGAGAATGCACCGGTCGGCGAGGATCTGCGCCCAATGGCGGTCCACCTCTCCCGCGAAGACGCCACGACCTACGCCCTCGAAAAGCAGCACGACGACGGCGCTCTCTGGACCGGACGAGACGCCCGTATCCACCCGGGTTGGATCGCCTCGAAGATGACGCCGCTCCTCCACCACTCCTACGACTACGCTCCCGCGATTCACACGCGCAGCCAGATCCAGCACCTCGCCCCCGCACTCCCGGGCCAGGTTCTCACGTTCGCGGGACACTTCCGCGAGGCCTTCGAGCGCAACGGCCACCACTACGGTGTCATCGACGGCATGATGCTCTCAGAAACCGGCGACGAACTGGCGCGGCTCCGCCATACCACGATCTTCCGCGTCGCTAAGCAACAGGGCTAGGCACTGCCTCGTCGGCAACCGCCGGCCAGCGGTCAGCGTCCTCGATGCCCTTGCGAATCGACCGATAGAGCAAGTCGGCCGTGTTCGCGTGGTACGTGGCGTCGCCATGGATCCCGTCGCCGATCCTGTTGCCGCGAAATTCCTCGTCGTCAAAGACGGAGTGGTCGGTTCCTTCATAGGTGACGTGGAGCTGCGCACAGAGTGCTGCGAGCGCACTCGTTCACCTGCCGGCGCTTTCGTTCGTTCGCCTCGCGGCCGCGGCGTGACCGGGCGTAGTTCGTGCGGCCCTGGGGGCCTTTGACGATCAGTGCCGCGCCTTCGTGCCGCAGAGCGATACGGACGCACTCCGACATCCGTTCGATCACTTCCTCCGGCGTGAAGTGGGTGTCGCCGCCGATCGTCACCTGCAATCCGCGGCGGATCGTCCGGAAGATGGCGTTGTGCGCCCAACGGCTGCTATCGGCGAAGCGGAAACCAGCCGTCGCGAACCGTGCCCCGAACGGCCCGAGGAGCCGTCTCATGCGCAGGGGGACCGAGCGGTAGCAGAACCAAAAGGCCGCCCCCGCCATATAGATGACGTCCGGCTGCTCCTTTTCGATCCAGGTGGCGAGCACGCGGGTGACTCGCTCGTCGGGCCACAGGCTCTTCACCGTCATCGTCACCGGCTCGCCCAGTTCGGCCTCGAGCCGCTCAGCGACGATCTCGTGACGCAGCTTCCCGCCCTTGAACCACTCTCGCGCATCCGCGCTAGTCCCGATGAGGAGGATATGCATCGCGGAAGTATAGGTGCTGCTTGCCCCGCGTTCGCGCGCTAGCCGCGTACCATCTTCGCGATTCGTGAGAGAATAACCTGGTGTCACGTACGTACCCGGTCGCCGTTCCGGCAGACGCGATAGCCGCGTTCTGCGAGCGGAACCACGTCCGCAAGCTCTCGTTCTTCGGCTCGGTGCTTCGCGACGACTTCGGACCCGAGAGCGATGTCGACATCCTCGTCGAATTTGAGGAGGGGAAGACGCCAGGTCTGGAGTTCGTACTGATGGCCGACGAGTTGACCGAACTTCTTGGCCGGCGGTCGACCTTCTCACGCCGAAGTCCCTCAGCCCCTACTTCTCAGCAGAAGCGCTTCGTGAGGCCGAGCCGATCTATGTCGCGGCATGACCATCGCCTCTACCTGGCACACATGAGGGATCATGCCGTTGAAGCGATAGCATTCGCGGCCGGAGAAGACGCAGAAGAAATCGGAACGCCAAATACATGGTTGCGCGGGCGATCGAGCGGGCGCTGGAGTTGGTAGGAGAGGCGGCGAACCGCGTGGACGCAGAGTACAACAAGCGTATACCCCGACATTCCGTGGAGGGGCCTGATCGGACTCAGAAACGTCATCATCCACGGCTACGATCGGGTTGACTACGCGGTGGTCGCTCGGATTGTCGCAGACGACCTTCCCGCGGTCGTCGCATCACTGAATGAAATTCTGGGCAATGCCATGACCGGCAACATCTGGGAAGGCAACGTCGTGCGCCTCCGCGGCGTCCGGCCCGAAGACTGGGAAGCGTTCTTCACCTGGGACCAGGACTCCGACGCACAGCGCTACGGCTGGCGCGTCTTCCCGCCGCGCGGGGTCGAAGAGGTCAAGAAGTGGGCCATGGACGAGTCGCTCGCGCGCCCGATGCTGCACGACGACGAGCGCCGCTACGTGATCGAGACGCTCGACGGCACAGCCGTCGGGAGCCTCAATACCCACGGCTGCGACCGCCACCACCGCCGCTTCGAATACGGCATCGCCGTCGCGCGCGAGCACTGGGGCCACGGCTACGCAGCGGACGCCATCAAGATCCTCTGCCGCTACATGTTCGGCGAGATGGGCTACAACAAGGTCACCGCCTGGGTCTATGCCTTCAACGACCGCTCGAAGCGCATGCACGAAAAGCTCGGGATGACGCTCGAGGGCACGGCCCGCCAGGCCCACTTCGCCAACGGCGAATTCCACGACGAGTACCTGTTCGGGATGACGGCGGCCGAGTTCTTCGCCCTCTACGGCCGCTGACGCTGCTGGCTAGTCGTCCGCCTCGTCCTTGCGTGCCTCGGCCACGAGCCGGTAGCCCACGTTCCGCACAGTCTCGATAAACGAGTGGCCGTGGATCTCGACCTTCGCCCGGATCCGCCGGATGTGGACGTCCACGGTCCTCGCGCCGCCGAAGTAGTCGTAGCCCCACACGCGGTTGAGCAGCTGTTCGCGCGTGAAGACCCGGCCCGTGTTCATCGCCAGGAAGCGCAGGAGCTCGTACTCCTTGAAGGTCATCACGACAGGCTCGCCTGAGACGGTGACGCGATAGTTCGAGAGGTCCATCGTGAGCGCGCCGCAGTGCACGAAGTTCTCGCTGTCGATGCCGTGCCTCCGCCAGAGGGCGCGCTCGATCCGCCGCCCAAGCTCCGCCGGGCTCGACGGCAGCACGACGAAGTCATCCACGGGCAGGTCAACGCCGACCCGCTCGAACTGGTCCTCTCCCACCAGCACCATGAGCACGACCCCGTGCTCCGCGTATGTCGCGCTGAGGATGTTGAACGCCGCCGGGGGGATATCGCGGAGGTCGAGCACGACCACATCGGCGTTCGGATTCACCTCGTCGCTGGCAAGGCGGTCGGGGGCGATGGCTGGCGCGGAAAACCCGGAGCGCTCGAGCGCCGGCCCGAAGCGTGCGACGTCCGGGTGGCGGGTAACAAGAAAGACCGTGCGCATATCGCCGGTGTGCCCCTTTACCCGGAACAGTATAGGCGGCGCCGCAACAGCCCCGGGCAGCGCCGCGTGAAATCCATGTGAAATATGTCACGAAACATGCTCGTAGCGTGCCGCGACATTCCTTCAAGCACTCACAGCCCCAGTGGAGTTCCCCGCCAGGCATGCCCAAGCGAGAGGGCCACAGAAAAACTCTGTGGCCCTCTTGTGCACTCTTGTGGTGAATAGCGCGCTGTCGCCTACTGCGCCGGTGCGGCCGCCGCCTGCGCCGCCTGGGCCTTCTCCCGGATGCGGTCCGGGAAGGCCGCCACGAACGTCGGCTCGAAGCGGTCGAAGAGCTCCTGCACCTCGAACGGCTTCGTCCCCTGCAGGACGATCTGCGACTCTATCTGGCTGTAGAGCGTGATCCGGTAACCGCTGATGCCGAAGCAGCGTCCGGTCACCCAGCCGCCTTCGTCGCTCGCCAGGTACACGAGCGGCGTGGCCACGTTGGCCGGGCTCCGCTCCATGTCCGCGTTCGACGGCGCGCCGGCCCGGCGGCGGTCCAGAGGAACGGTGTCCGTCATGCGCGTCGAAGCTCCCGGGCCGATGCTGTTCGCCGTCACGCCGTAGCGCCCGAGGGCGCGCGCGCAGCTCAGCGTGAAGCCCCAGATGCCCATCTTCGCGGCCGCGTAGTTCGGCTGTCCCGGCGCCCCGAAGAGGCCCGAGCCGGACGTGAAGTTGATGAGCCGCCCACCCTGCCGCGCCTGGCGCCAGTGGATGGAAGCGAAGCGGCTCGTCGCGAAGGTGCCCTTCATGTGGACGCGCACGACCGCGTCCCACTCCTCTTCGGTCATGTTGAAGATCATGCGGTCGCGGAGGATGCCGGCCACGTTTACGAGGATGTCCAGCTGGCCCCATTCGTTGAGCGCCTGCCGTACGAGGTCCTCGGCCTGTTCCATGTCCGACACGTCGGCGTAGTTGACCAGCGCCTGGCCGCCCTTCGCCTTGATCTCGTTCACGACTTCCTGTGCGGGCGTGTCGTCCTTGCCCTCCCCGGCAACCGAAACGCCAAGGTCGTTGACGATCACGCGGGCGCCTTCCGAGGCGAAGCGGAGCGCCACTTCGCGACCAATTCCACGTCCCGCGCCGGTGATGATGGCGGTCTTGCCATCGAGCTTGCCTGCCATTGCATGCTCTCCTTTGAGTCAGGAATGATGGCCCGAAGCCTACGCCAAACGCTCCCGGACGTCCCGCGCGCTTTTATGTGCGAACGGCGCTACAGGATGCGCGTCCCCTCGCTGTAGCCGACCTCCAGCAGCTTCGCCGTCGGCACCATGCGCGCCAGCTCTTCCTTGATCGGGCCTGTGTCCGTCCCGCCCTCCGGCGTCACCGGCGGCATCCAGTTGTCGTGGTGGCCAAGGATGATCGTCCTTGGCCGGAGCAGGTCCGCCTCCCGCGCCACGAACTGCGAGAGCGACCCCTGGATCGGCTCGCCATCGATGTTTCCGCGCCCGGCAGCAGCCAGGATCGCCACGTCCGGCCGGATGTTCTGGATGATGCCGGTCCAGCACCCCGAGGTGTCCTGCCAAAAGATCGAACCCGCCGGCGTCTCGATGAGGTAGCAGAGCGCTCCGCCCGTATCGCGGCTACCTACGGCGCCTGACAGGTGCGCACGCAGATCCTGCGCCAGCTGGTTGTCGGACTGCGAGCGGTTGGCGATCGTCGCCCCGAGCCCACCGCGCGAGGCGATCGCCGCGCGTTCGTCCTCGCAGAGCCCGTATTCGCCATAGGCCGCGGCGTTGCTCGAGAGGTTGCTTGCCGTCCACGTGCACGAATGCAGGCTCGGGAACACGCGCACCGTCACGCCGTCAGCCAGGCGGTGGCGCTCGCCGCCCTGCGACCGCAGGAGCTGCCCTTCCGGCACGTCCTGCGAACGCATCACGCGGGCCGTCTCGTTCGAGCCGATGATCATCGCGCCGGTGTTCTTCGCGATCACCTCGGCGCCCGCCAGGTGATCGAAGTGGGCATGGCCGACGAGCACGAAGTCCGCCTTCGCGACCTCCGCCGTGCTCAGGCCAACCGGCGGTGCGCTCGGCACGCGGTCCATGTACGCATCGAGAAAGACCACCGTCTCGCCGATCGTGAGCCGATAGGTCGCGCATCCCAGCCAATCGAGTGTGACGTCCATCTGCTGCCTCCGCCGGCATCCTACGCGAAGCCGCTGCCCACGGCAGCGCCCCGAGACCCCATCAATTCTGTCTATCGCCCAGTGACCCTCACGTATACGTGAGGGTATACTTCGAAGATGTCACGTCCCGCGCCCCTCGCGAGTGTCTGCCCATGACCCTGCGGCCACTCATGGCGCGCCAGTTCAGTTCCCTCGGCACCTACAACTACCGGGTGTACTTCTTCGGCCAGATGATCTCGCTGGTCGGCACGTGGATGCAGACCACGGCGCAGGCATGGCTCGTCGTCCAGCTGACCGGCTCTGCGCTGGCCCTCGGCACCGTCACCGCGCTGCAGTTTTTGCCAATCACCCTCTTCACGCTCTTTGGTGGCGTCATCGCCGACCGAGTCCCCAAGCGCAAGGTGCTCATGATTACCCAGTCCCTCGCTCTCGTGCAGGCGACCCTCATGGGTATCCTGGTGGTGACCGGCACCGTCGAGATCTGGCACATCTACCTGCTCGCGCTGATGCTCGGCACGGTGAACGCCATCGACGGCCCGGTGCGTCAGTCGTTCGTCGTCGAACTCGTCGGGCGCGAGCAGCTGGTCAACGCCGTCGCGCTGAACTCGAGCATCTTCAACGTCGCGCGCATCGTTGGCCCGGCGGTCGCCGGCACTACGATCGCCCTCGTCGGCTTCTCCACCGCCTTCTTCTTGAACGCCGGGAGCTACGTTGCCGTGATCGGCGCCTACCTGATCATGAAGCCCGAGGACTTCCACGCCATCGCCAGCAAGCGCGCCACCGGGAACGTCTTCAAGCAGGTCGCCGAAGGCATCCGCTATTCGTGGAACACGCCCGCCGTACTTTTCCTCTTTATCCTGCTCGCGTTCATTGGCACCTTCGGCTACAACTTCACGGTCGTCGTGCCGCTCGTCGCGAAGTTCATCCTCGACGTCGGCGACGTGAAGTTCAGCCTGCTGACTTCAGCCATGGGCGTCGGCTCGCTCGTCGCCGCGCTCGTCCTGGCCGCACTGGGGCAGGTCAGCCAGCGCGTGCTGCTGCTCTCCACGGCCCTCTTCATCATCATCTTCGTCGCCATTGCGGCGTCCTCGGTCTACTGGGTAACCGCCGCCCTCTTCGTCTGCCTCGGCGTCGCCAGCATCTTCTTCAGCACGACCATCAACACCACGCTCCAGCTTCTCGTCCCCGATGACCTGCGGGGCCGCGTGATGAGCATCTTCTTCCTGCTCTTCGCCGGTTCAACGCCGATCGGCGGCTGGATCACCGGCGCCCTGGGCGACGTCATCGGCGTGCGCGAGACCCTCTTCATCGAAGGCGGCATCTGTGGGATCGGCCTGGTGGTGGCAATGACCTACCGCTGGATGCAGCGCGCCGCGTTCGCCGAGCCGGTCCCGCCGCGAACTGCCACGAGTTCGGCCGCGCAATAGCTCCTGAAAGATCAGGGTTTCCGCTTCAGTGTCCCGCCAACATTTCGCTGGCTATTTACGCCATGGCCACTGTATCCTGTTATCAGGCTATCCACGTTCCATCTGCTTCCCGTCTTTAACTGGTGCTCGATGACCGTAGGAATCCTGGAATTTTTTTGGAGGTCGTCGAGTGGCTTTCGCCGACAAAACCCTAACCTGTAGCGATTGTGGGAGTGCATTCACTTTCACAGCCGGCGAGCAGGAATTTCACCAGTCCAAGGGGTTCACCAACGAACCCCGCCGTTGCCCCACTTGCCGCGCAGCACGCCGCGGCTCTGAAGGCGGCGGTGGAGGCGGGTTCCGCACCGGTGGCGGATCCCGCGAAATGTTCAGCGCGACCTGCGGTTCGTGTGGCAAGGAGGCCAAAGTGCCTTTCGAGCCCCGCGGTGACCGACCGGTCTACTGCAACGACTGCTTCCAGTCGCAGCCGCGTACCGGCGGCGGCGGCTACGGCGGTGGTGGCGGCGGCAGCCGCGGCGGTGGTGGCGGCTACGGCGGCGGTGGCCGCGGTGGCAGCGACTACGGCGGTGGTGGCGGCGGCTACGGTGGTGGTGGCAGGAGCGGCGGCGGCGGACGCCGCTGGTAATCGCCACGGCTAGCGCACACAACTGCCCTGGCTAACAACCGAAAAGGCTGGTCTTCCTGCGAGGGAGGGCCAGCCTTTCGCGCGTCCGTGCCGGCGCGAGCTGGCAGGGAAGGAGACCCATGGATACCGCAACGCAACTCCGGTCGGGGGCAGACTACGCTGAGCTCAAGCGGCGCATTCGCAGTGCCGGCCTGCTCGAGAGCCAACCGCTCTATTACACCCTCAAGGTGATCACGACCGCCGCGATGCTCGGCATCGCCACGGCGATCGCGTGGTTCGCGAGCAACACCTGGGTCCTCGTTGCCGATGCCATCTTCTTCGGCTTCGTCAGCACCCAGCTCGGACTGCTCGCCCACGACGTCGCCCACCGCCAGGCGTTCCGCGGTCAGCGCACCAATCCCTGGGCGAGCCTCGTCTTTGGGAACCTTCTCCTCGGCATCAGCTATAGCTGGTGGACCACCAAGCACAACCAGCACCACGCCACGCCGAATCACCTCGATGAGGACCCCGACGTCAACTTCCCCATGCTCGTCTTCGCGACCGAACAGATCGCCTCAAAGGCGCGCTGGCTGCGTCCCGTCATCGCCGTGCAGGCCTACGTGCTCGTGCTGCTTCTCCCCTTCCAGTCTGTCAACATCCGCTACCACAGCATCAAACACCTGGTGGGCCCGAAGGCGCGTGCGCCGTGGCTCCAGGCGGCCGGCATCGCGATACACCTCGGGCTCTACGGGGTGCTGCTCTGGCACCTCGGGCTGCTCATGGGCCTCAGCTTCTTCGCCATCCACCAGGCAGTCTTCGGCCTCTACAACGGCTCCGTCTTCGCCTCGAACCACAAGGGCATGATCATGGTCAGCGAAGGCAAGCGCCTCGGCTTCCTTCGTGAGCAGGTGCTCACCAGCCGCAACGTGAAGGGCCATCCCGTTCTCGACTTCTGGGCCGGCGGCCTGAACTACCAGATCGAACACCACCTCTTCCCCGCCATGGCGCGCAACCGCCTGCGTGAGGCACAGCACATCGTTCGCAGCTTCTGCGCCGAAGCGGGCATCGACTACTGCGAAACGGGACTCTTCCGCTCCTACCGCGACATCCTGTCGTCGCTGCACCGCGTCAGCGCGCCGCTGCGCCAGGGGCTCGGCGCCACCCCGCTCACCAACCCGGAGTAGGGTCTATCAGGCCCCTTCGGCCAGGGCTTCCTCCGCCAAAGCCTGCAGGCTCTCGAAGCCGAGCGGCTTCTGCAGGAAGCCGTCCTCCGCGCCCCGCGGTGGTCGCGGATATGCGCTCATCAAGACGACCTTCGTCGCGCCGAAGCCCTCGTTGCGCAGCGCATACGCCAGGTCCGCGCCGTCGAGGCCCGGCAACCGCACTTCGCTCAACACCACCTTCGGCGTCCGCGATCGTGCTTCGTCCAGCGCCGACTCGGCGTCCGGCACCGTAACAATCCGCACGCCGCTGTCCTGGAGAATGAGGGCAATCACACGCCGCACGCCCGGGTCAGGATCGACCACGAGGAAGGTCGCTCCGGCAGAGCTCGGTTCGGCGGGTCCAGCGGCCCTCGTCCGGTTGATGCCATGGTTGCTCGTCTTGGTCATCATGGGACTCCTCCTCCACCACTTATTGTTAAGATAGTGAACCCGGCCCGTGTAGAGGGGAGACGAGCTTTCGCTGGAGGCATTGCATTTCTGTTTCAATCGCACGGCCTCGCAACACCTTTCGGCCCGGGGTCCGCGCTTTCAACGCCCTGGCCATAATGGGACCATGCCAGAACGCTTCGTAACTCCCTCCGGATCCCACTGGTTCCCCGACGACTCTCCGCCCGACGGCCAGCGCTCGGCCCTCCACCGCCTGGCCGCCGCCCTGCGCGCCTGCACCGAACGAATGATGGACACCGAGGCGTCGGAGGACGACCTCATCGCCGCCGCCGAGGGCGCAGAGCGCTTCGCCGCCCGGCTGGAAGCGGCAGCGCCCCATGACCGACCGCTCTGGGGTTTCGCCGAAAGCTCGAACTCCGGCGACGCCCGGGCCATGTTCGACAGCAGCCCCGTCATCGGGCTCGGCAACCCCGTCGCGCCCCCGCTCCGCGCAGTCATCGTCGGCGACCACGTCGAAGCGACCGTGACCTTTGGCAACGCCTACGAAGGCCCGCCGGGGCACGTGCACGGCGGCATCGTCGCCGCCGCCTTCGATGAGGTGCTCGGCATGGCCCAGTCGCTCTCCGGCGCGGCGGGCATGACCGGCACGCTGACCATCAAGTACCGCCAGCCCACACCGCTCCATCGCGAGCTCCTCTTCACGGGACGCGTTGTCCGCCGTGAGGGCCGCAAGATCTTCGCGAGCGGCACGCTTCACGCCGCCGAGGTGCTCTGCGCCGAGGCCGAAGGCATCTTCGTCAGCGTCGATTTCGAACGCATCCGCCGCATGGCCCAGGAACGCCAATAAGCCCGGCGGTTAACCAAACAGACCACCCGTAGGGGTGGCCTGCCTGGGAGGGGGTGTGCCGCCAGGGGTGCGGCACACCGAGAGGAGGGAATGGACTCCTTTATCCGAACCGCCACTCCGGGACGGCCATGTGGCAACGGGGGCAATAACGCTCCCCGGGATCGTATGCGGCGCTGCAGTCCGGGCAGCGGCGATCGGCATCGGGCCGGATGAGCACGTAGGCAGGCACCTGCGACTGCGCAAACATGCGCTGCCACCAATGAGCCTGATGTGATTGTCGAAGCAAGTGGAACCTCCCGGCGGCGGTGGCGGGCGGCGCTCCACAGGGCGTGAGCGTTCGCACACCAGGGCTATGAGAGGCTTCGTGCGGCAGGCTGAGCGGCTGCCACGCCTCTCCCTATGCCTACGGGGTTAGCTGACGGGTTCGGTGAGGGAGTCACCTACGGCTGCGCTTCCAGCCGATACACCCCATGAGTTGGTTCCCCCGTTCGCGAATCACGCGCACCCGCGCGATCAGCGACTCGGCAACCTCTTTGTACCACACCTGGGGCCGGAAGGTGTTAAAGCAGAGTAAATTTTGGCTCGGGGCCTCACGGGCCACGCGTGGCATGAATTTTCCGTCCCTTCCCGATTGACAGCCTGATCCGAACGGGCGTAGCGTCAACACCGATATGGATGTGCTTTCGGGCATCCACACATCGTGACGGCGACGCGCATTGCGTCGCCGTTTGTCGTTAATCGCGCGCCGCAGCCGGCGGCGCCAGGAGGATGTACATGCAGTCGAGCCTGATCAGCAAAGTCGAAAAAGCCCGCGTCTACGCCGGGGAGCGCCACCGCATGCAGATCGACGGCTTGCACGTCGCGTTCCACGGCGAAAACAGCGACCACGAAGTCACCATCAAGAACGGGGAGTGGTCCTGCAACTGCGACTTCTTCGAAAGCTGGCACGTGTGCAGCCACACCATGGCCCTGGAGAAAATCCTCGACGGCATGGTCCCTCACCAGGACATGCCCTCCCTCGCCGCCGTCTGAGCACCACACCGCGTCCGCAGAACGCCTGGTAGTCGCGGGCCACTGCGGGCGCGAGCTCACGCGCCTGCGCGCGGCACCCTGTTCGACGAGCGCCGGCGCATCCGGTGTGCCGGCGGCGTTCGTTGGCGGCAGGCCAATTCCACCACGAGAGAGTCACAAGAGGACACAGAGGTTGCGAGGGCCTTCAGTGTCCTCTGTTGGCGGACTGAGGACAGCCCCCGCTTTCATCCTGTTTTCTAACGCAATTCCCACTACCGAAACGTCCGCACCCGTCGATAGGGCTGCTAGGATGCGCGCAAGGAGCGTATCGCGATGTTGGGGTTCAGCTGGGGAGCGTTTCTCGTCTACGTGTTCGCACTCTGCTTCATGGTGCTCGGCGGCCTCTGGGGGCTTTTCGAAAGCCACCACCCGGCTTTCCTCGCGCCGATCCTGCTCGGGCTCTTCTTCTTCTACCTCTGTTGGGAAGCCGTCGTCGAAGACGATGGCCCGCCGCCACCCCGTTCCAGGCAGCACTGAACCGGAGTAGCCTCCCTGGTGGAGGTTTCCCATGCCCACCGTGCAGGTCCGCTATATCGTCAACGACGTCGACGCGGCGATCGCCTTCTACTGCGGCCAGATCGGCTTCACCGAAGTCATGCACCCCGCCCCCGCCTTCGCCATGCTCAGCCGCGGTGACCTCCGTCTCGTGCTGAGCGCGCCCAACTCCCAGGGTGGCGGCGGCCAGGCCATGCCCGACGGCCGTATCCCCGAGCCCGGCGGCTGGAACCGCTTCACCATCGAAGTCGAGGACATCGAAGCCACCGTCGCACAGCTCCGCGCCGCCGGCGCCCAGTTCCGCAACGACATCGTCACCGGGGTCGGCGGCAAGCAGATCCTGGTCGATGACCCCTCCGGCAACCCCGTCGAGCTCTTCCAGCCGACCATCGCCGAGGCGCGGCTGCAGCAGCGCTAGGGACCGGGCGTGGGCAAGCTCATCTATTCCGCCATCACCTCGCTCGACGGCTACGTTGCCGACGAAGCCGGCAACTTCGACTGGGCCGAGCCCGACGAAGAGGTGCACGCCTTCGTCAACGACCTCGAGCGGCCCGCGGGCACCTACCTCTACGGCCGCAAGATGTACGAGACCATGCAGGGCTGGCAGACGTTTGGGACGGACCCGGGCGCGTCCCCGGTCACGCGCGATTTCGGCGAACTCTGGCGCGCCGCCGAAAAGATCGTCTTCTCGACAACGCTGTCCGCCGTATCAGCGCCGAACACCCGGATCGAGCGAGCGTTCGACCCCGCCGCCGTGCGCGATCTGAAAGCCAACAGCACCCGCGACATCACCATCGGCGGCCCCACGCTCGCCGCCGAGGCCTTCCGTGCGGGCCTGGTCGACGAGTGCCGGCTGTTCCTCAACCCGGTCATCGTCGGTGGGGGCAACCCAGCTCTCCCGACTGGGGTCCGGCTGGCGCTGCAACTCATCGACGAGCGCCGCTTTGCGAACGGCGTCATCTACGTGCGGTATGCCGTGGCGTAGAGCAAACGGCAGCGATCAAGCCGCGAATACTGGGAAGAGATGTCCGCGGCGGGTCAGCGTCGCCACTCCTCCCACAACAGACCCATTATCACGTCGTCGTGTCGCACGCCGTCGACCAGCGCCGCCTGCCGTTCGACGCCTTCTCGCACGAACCCGCACTTCTCGTAGCTGCGGATGGCGCGGGCGTTATAGCTGAGTACCCGCAGCGACAGGCGGTGGAGTTCGAGCACTTCGAACGCGAATTGGATGACGAGCTGCAACACCTCAGTGCCCAGCCCCTGCCCAAGGAGCTGGGGATCGAGGATGCCAATCGCGACCTGTGCGCGACGGTCATGCTCGTCAAGGTTGTGCAGCCGCACCGTGCCGATGAATCGGCCCTCGTGTTCGATCATCCAGAGCAGCGGCGTGCTCTCAATCCCCTCGTACCAGCGATCGACGTCCACCGCCTCGAGACCGCTTTCACTCGGCATGTCCCCGCCGAACATCCGCACGATGTCCGCGTCCACCCCGAGCCGCTGGCGGTCCTCTTTGTCCGGGGGCCGTGGCGGGCGCAGCAGCACGCGTTCGCCCCGCAGCATTGGCGGCGTATCACCCATGGCATACGCCGCCGCCGCGATCACACTCGGGCTTGACGGGCACCATGTACACTGGCTGTAAGGTCATCATGCGAAGCATTCGTCTCGGCAGCCTCCTCGGCATTCCCATCCTCGTCAATCCAAGCTGGTTCATCCTCTTCGGACTGGCCACGTGGATGCTCGCCACCCAGTACTACCCCGACGTCCTCCCCCGCGAGACGTCGAGCACGCACTACATCATGGCCGCGGCAAGCGCCCTGATCTTCTTTGTCTCCATAGTCCTCCACGAGCTCGCTCATAGCGTGGTCGCGAAGGCCTACCGCATCCCGGTGCGCAACATCACGCTGTTCATCTTTGGCGGCGTCTCCCAGATCACGCGCGAAGCGACGAAGCCCCTGAACGAGCTCCTCATGGCCATCGCCGGCCCGCTGACGAGCATCGTCCTCGGTGTCATCTTCTTCGGCGCATGGTGGGCCATCGGCGCCGACAACAGCCGCCCGGTCGACCAGGTCCTCATCTGGCTCAGCGGCATCAACCTTGTGCTGGGCGTCTTCAACCTCCTCCCCGCTTTCCCCATGGACGGCGGCCGCGTCTTCCGTTCGCTCATCTGGCTCTTCGGCGGCAGCTACAACCGCGCCACCGTCGTCGCCGCCTGGACGGGCCGCGGCACGGCCTGGCTTATCATGGCTGTCGGCTTCGCCGGCCTCATCGGCTTCAACACCCCCGTCACCGATGGCCCGCTCGGCGGCGCCTGGCTCGTCCTTATCGGCCTCTTCATGGAGAACGCCGCCCGCCAGAGCCTCGTCCAGAACCGCCTCATCCGCACCCTCCAGCAGTACAACGCCGGCGACCTCATGATCGAGAACCCGCCCGTCGTCGAGGGCCAGATCAGCGTCGCCGCGTTGGCCCGCGGCGTCCTCGAAATCAACCCGCGCGTGTGCTACTTCGTCGAAGACCACGGCAAGCTCGCCGGGATCATCAGCGGCTACCAGATGCGCGCCATCCCCGAGGCACTCTGGGACAGCACCACCGCAGCCCAGGCGATGGTGCCCAGCGCCCAACTGCAGCCCGCCGCGCGCAGCAGCTCCGCCTCCGACGTCCTCCTCGAGATGGAGAGCCAGGACCTCCTGCACATGCCCGTCGTCGAAGAGGGCCGCGTGATCGGCGTCATCGGCCGCGACCGCATCCTCTCCGTGTTGCGCCAGGCCGGCCTCATCCCGGCCCCCCGCGGCTAGCCCACCGCCTCTCGTTTTCCGGCCAACCTTCCGATACCTACGGTGTGGTCCGCGCGACGCGATCGGCGTGGCCGGCCGAGGTATGCCATGTCCCGCCGCTCCTATCTCCGCCTCCTCGCTGGCGCGTTCGTCGCCTGCGCCGTCATTGCCGGCGTGGCGTGCTCCGGCGGCAGCTCGGCGCCGCCAACCGCGGTCGCGAGCCCGACAGCGACTGCCCCCGCTTCGCCCACTCCTGCCGGCGACACGGGCAGCGTTGGCGCCGGCAAGTCGCTGCGGTCCTCCGATGCACGCCTCGAAGTCCGCAGCAGCGGACGCACCGCGCTCATGGTTACCCTCGGGGCACTTACCACACCGCCGCCCGCGCCAGACGGGTGGACCCTCCTCTCGCCTGTCTACCAGATCACCGCGCGCGACCAGGACCGCGCCATCACAAAGCTCAGCGACCCATTCGAGCTCCGCTTCCAGGTCTCGAGCGATACCGCGACCGTCATGTACTACGACGAAACCGCCATGAACCTGGGTGCTCGTCGATAGCGAACTCACCGAGGGGACCGTCGTCGCGACCACCGATCACCTCACGCCGTACGCGGTCGCGCGGCCGACTTCGTCGGGTGCCCGGCCCACCGTGACCACGACCGTGCCGCCCAGGCCATCGCCTTCCGCGGCGCTGCCCAGCGCCACTCGTCCTGGCGCCGGGGGAACACCGGCTCCGGCCATAACGCCCGGCGCGAACACCACGGTCGTCACCGCCACCGTCAGCGCCGATGCCGCCAGGCAGTCGCTCACCACGGCCATCTCTACTTACAAGGGCAAGCAGGTGAAGGTCACCACCGCAGGCGGTTACACCGGCAGCACTGCCGTTGCCTTCCCGCCCGCCCTCGCCTCGTCGCTCGCCGGGCTGGCAGCCACGGGTCAACTTGCCTACGGAATCTACAACGGCGTGAACGAAGCGCTCACGACTGCGGCCGGATCGGCCAACGCGAGCGGGACGCTCGTCGTCCTCGCCGAGCCGAAGACAAGCATGCCGGCCAGCAGCGCCGACGCCTCGACCGAGCTCGCAAAGCTGTTCCCCGGCGCCGTCGGGCCCCTGTACGTCTCGCTCAACACCGGTACCACGACGGGATACGCGTTCACCGCAACCCGCGGCGGTCTCGTGTACGTGATGGGCATCGTGAGCTATGACGGGCCACCGATCGCCTACCTCGTGGTCGCCGGCGTGGACTACACCGCTGTTGCCAGCGCCGCAAAGGCCCCCTGAGGATCGCCAATCCCGCTACACTCCGGGCAGCCCGCAAACCGCGCCCCGGAGGACAGCTTGATCCACGAACTCCGCATCTACACCGCCTGCACCGGCAAGATGCCCGCCCTGCTCGCCCGCTTCCGCAACCACACCACGAAGCTCTTCGAGAAGCACGAGATCGTCAACGTCGCCTACTGGCTCAACAGCATCGGCGGCCGCACCGACGAACTCTGGTACGTCCTCGGATTCCAGGACCTTGCGCAGCGCGATGCCGCGTGGAAGGCGTTCGCCGCCGACCCGGAGTGGCAGGCCGTCCGCGCCGAATCGGAGAAGGATGGCCCGCTGGTCCACCACATCGAGAACCGCATCATGACGCCAACGGACTTCTCGCCGCTCCGCTAGAGCCGCCGAATTCCTACGGCTTTACCCGCGAAGCTCAATGCCGCGCCCTTTAACGCCGACAACTCTGAATAGTTGCTATTCGGCCCGCGGGCCGCGTGAGCGCACCAGGGAGCCGGCATCTCGATGGACCACCACGCAGGACCTCTGCCCCCGCGGCTACCGCTGTCGATAATCGCCGGCGCCCTGCTGCTCGCGGCCCCGCTCGCCGCCTCCGTCCTGCTCGAACGGCGCCCCTCGCTCGATGTCGTCGTCGGCTCGCCAACGACGCACTTCTACGTCGTCTCGGTGGTCGCAGCGCTTTCGCTCCTGTTCGCGGTCGCCGTCCTCTGGGCCGCCCGCCGCCTTCCCGATCCGCGCACCTTCTTCCTCGCGATGGGCTTCATCTCCATGGCCACGATCTTCGTCGCGCACGGGCTCGGCACCTCGCCCCTCTTCCATCAGCACACCACCGCCACGACAACCGAGTCCGCCACTGACTCAGACTTCGCCACCTACACCGCGCCCGTCTCCGTCCCATCCGTCTACGGCGGCTCGCCGCCGGCCGGTATCACGGAGCCTGTCGACAGCGTCACACACGTCGTCGACCCAACGACCATCGCCCGGGGCATCGTCGTCGGCTACTCGGCCCAGCTCAGCCTCTTCGTCAGCGGGGTGTTCTTCGCGCTCTCCGTGCTGAGCTTCGGTCCAGCGCACCTCGCGTTTCGTCCTCCGGCACAAGACCTGGCTCACCGTCGCCCTGACCACGGTTCTCGCGGGCCACGTCTGGGTGGCGTTGTTCGAACCGACGATGCTCAGCTGGATCCCAATCGGCTCAGACCGTGCGCGCTACCTGATCGGCGGCGCCGCCATCCTCTGCTTCCTCTTCGCCGGCTGGCGCTTCTACCAGGCGTGGCGGCTCGCGCTCCTGCCACTCCAGGCGGCCATGGCCATCGGCATGGGCTTCCTCATCGAAGCGCAGATCTTCATGGTCCGCGGCCAGCTCTGGCACCTCTCCTGGTGGGAGTACCACCTCGTCATGCTCATGGGCTTCGGCCTTTGCGTCGTCGCGCTCCTGCGCCAGTACCGCCTTACCGGCGATCTCGGCGCCGTCGTCGAAGGCCTCTTCCTGCGCCAACAGGTGGACGGCATCCGCCACGGCGATCCGCAGGCCCTGGTCGCGCTCACTGCCGCCGTTGCCGCCAAGGACACCGAGACCGCCGAGCACATCGGCCGCGTCGGCGACCTCGTCGTCGCCATCGGCGAGCATCTCGGGCTGCCGGCCGACCGCATCGAAGTGCTGCGCTTCGCGGGGCGCCTGCACGACGTCGGCAAGATCGGCGTCCCGAACAGCATCCTCCGCAAGCCGGGCAAGCTCACGCCCGGCGAGTTCGCCGTCATCAAGCTTCACAGCCCGCGTGGCGGCACTATCGCCGTCCGTTCGGAGATGCTCGCCGAGGCCGCACCCATCATCCGCGCACACCATGAGCGGCTCGACGGCGCGGGCTATCCGGACGGCCTGAAGGGCGACGAGATCCCGCTCGAGGCCCGGATCGTCGCCGTCGCCGACGTCTGGGACGCGCTCACCTGCGACCGGCCCTACCGCGCCGCGATGACCACCGGCGAAGCGATGGCCGTTCTCGATCGCGACGCCGGCCGGCACCTGGACCCGGTGTGCATCGCGGCGCTCTACGCGGTGCTCGGCATCGGCGACGCGCGACGCGCGGGCGGCCTGACCCGGCCCCTTCGCTTCCTTCGCTGTCCGCTCTACATTGGAGTCATGACCTGGTATGCGTGGCTTCTGCTGGCAGTGTTCGTGCTGCTCGCACTCATGGTTGTCGCCATGCGGGTGCTCCGGATGAGCTCTCGCGGCCGCCGCTTCAAGGCCCTCGGCATGCGCGCCAAACTCGAGTTCGGGCGGGTGCTGCTGCGCGACCCCCGCGTCCCGCTGACGGCGAAGGCGATGCTCGCCGTCGTCGTCGCCTACCTCGCTATGCCGTTCGATCTCATCCCCGACTTCATCCCGGTCGTTGGCCAGATGGACGATGCCGCCGTCGTGTTCGTGGGCGTCCTGTTGATGCTCGTCCTTGTCCCGCGGGAACGATTCGAGGCAGCCCTCGATGAGGCTGAGCGGCTCCAGGAACTCCGCCGCGCCAGCGGCGCCCGGCCTGTCGACCAGCCGCCCGCCAGCCTCAACTCCGGCGAATCTTAGCGAACTCCCGCTTCGCCGCGTCCAGCACGCCCGCTTCCAGGTAGAGGTCGAGCGCCGTGTTCGCAAGCGCCGTCGCTGACCGCATCGCGGCCTCGTGCGCCTCGGGTTTCGCCGCCGCCGCCGTGAAGCCCGGTGTGTGGTTCCCGGCATCCGTGGGAATCGCAAACGTTGGGTGGATCGACGGCACCACGTAGCTCACGTCGCCCATGTCGGTGCTCGCTCCCGGCCCACCGAGCACCGCAGCCTTCGGCGGCAGTCGCAGCTCGAACTCTTCGAAGTGCTTCCGGTAGGCGTCCGCCATGACGTCGTTGTGCGCCATGTCGGAGTAAGGCAGCTCGCCCGCAGGCTCGCCCACCTTCACCGTGCAGCGCGCCGAAACGGCGGCGCCCTCCAGCGCGGCCACCACCTTCGCGCGCAACTCACGCAACTCGGCGCTGTTCCGCGAACGAACGTAGAACTCTGCCGACGTGTAGTCGGGGATGATGTTCGGCTTGAGACCGCCGTTCGTGATCACGCCGTGCACGCGGTCCGTCGGCAGGATTTGCTGGCGCATCGCCGCGATCGCGTTGAAGCCAAGGAGCATGGCGTCCAGCGCGTTCACGCCCTCCCACGGCGCGGCCGCGGCATGTGCGTTCTTCCCGAAGTACTCCACCGTGATGTGCGTCAGCGCC
This sequence comes from uncultured bacterium, assembly GCA_963832795.1. GTDB lineage: Bacteria > Chloroflexota > Dehalococcoidia > Tepidiformales > Tepidiformaceae > CAWHVJ01. The sequence goes on along the minus strand of CAWHVJ010000008.1, from coordinate 96,162 downwards.
AGCACGTTCATGTAAGCGCTGTCGTACGGCGCGGGGTGCAACATCATCGCCGCGTCCACGCGGGCGAACGCCCCGCGGTGGATCAGCAGGATCTTGCCGCCACCGCCTTCCTCGGCCGGTGTTCCCAGCGCGACCACCGTTCCCTGCCCCTCGCCCAGCGCCTCTTTCAGCGCGACGGCGGTGGCCACGCCGCAGGCCGCAATGAGGTTGTGCCCGCAGGCGTGCCCGATGCCAGGGAGCGCGTCGTATTCGCACAGGACCGCGATGACCGGCGACCCGCTGCCTGCCACGGCCTCGAAAGCCGTCGGCAAGCCGTACGCGCCCCGCGTAACAGCGAACCCCTGCTTCTCGAAGTAGTCCGTCAGCAGCGAATGCGCGTGGTGTTCCTGGAAGTTGAGCTCGGGATTGGCGTGGATCGACAGGCTCAGATTGCGGAGGTCGCCGTTGCGACGCTCAATCGCCGCCGCGGCGGCAGCCCGGGCGGCCTCGATGCTGGTCGCCATCGTCTAGCGCCGCACGAGCAGGCGCACCAGCTCTTCGAGGTCCGAGCGCGTCGCCGTCTCGTCCCGCCCGCGCCAAATCCCCATGCCGAGCATCGCCATCAGGTACGTGCCCAGCAGCATGCGCGCCGCGGCATCAGCCGGCACCGGCCCGAGCTCCCCGCTCGCGACACCGTCCGCCACGATGGCGGCGTATGCGGCCACCAGCCATTCCATCGGCTGTTCGTCCCCGCGGATGTTCTCGCCGCTGATCTGGAAGGCGGCCTGCAGAATCGACCGGTTGTCGGCGATGTAATCCGCGAACGTGTTGAGCGCCGTCAGCAGCCGATCGATGCTCGGGGTGGCGTGGTCGACCGTCGCGCGGTAGCGCTGGATCGCCTGCTCGCTGTGCAGCTTGAGCACCTCGCGCAGCATGTCTTCCTTCGAGACGAAGTACCCGTACAACGTCCCCACGCCGATGTCCGCCCGTTCGGCGATCTGCTGGATGGCGGTGTCTTCGTAGCCTTGCTGGCGGAAGAGGTCGCTCGCCGCTTCGAGGATGGCCGCGCGCGTGCGCGCTTTGCGTCGCTCGAGACGGCCCGGGGATGCGGGAGCTTGCGCCATGGATTCGATCCTGAAATGCGTTCCGTTCCGAAGGCGTCGGCCAGCCGGCTCGGACGCGAACAGGGTAGCACAGGTGCCACGCGGAGCATCGAAACGCAGCCACGTAAAGGGAGCGAAACAACAGCTTCGTCCCGCGCGGCGATAATCGAGCCGTGCGCGCCATCCTTTTCCTCGTGCTCATGGCCGTGGCCCTGGCGTCTTGCGGGACCTCGGCTGCTTCGCCGATCATCGACGGCGCCCGCGAGACGACGACCGCCGCGGCAGCCCGCGCTTCGCGCTCGGCGGCCCCGTCCACAGCGACGCCGCAAGCCTGCGGCACCCCGCACACACCGGGAGACACCGTCCAAACGATCACCAGCGACGGAGTCGGACGCAGCTACCGCCTGCACATCCCGCCGGGCTACGACGGTCAGACGCTCCTGCCGCTCGTGCTCAATTTCCACGGCTATGACCGCTCCGCCGAGGACCAGGAGCGCTACAGCGGCCTCGTCCCCGTCGCCGACGAGCACGGCTTCATCCTCGTCAGCCCCGAGGGCCTCGACTCGCCGCAGTGGTGGCAGGTCGTCGACGTCGAACCGGGCAGCACGCTTATCGATGTGGACTTCACCCGCGACCTCGTCGGCCAGCTCACGACCGACCTCTGCGTCGACCCCGGCGCCGTCTTCGCCACCGGCATGTCGAACGGCGCGGAGATGGCGTCACAGGTGGGCTGCCTGCTCCCGGACCTCTTCGCCGCCGTCGCACCTGTCGCCGGCGTCGTCTACCAGGATTGCCCGGGACGCCCGATGCCCGTCGTCGCCTTTCACGGCACCGACGACTACAACGTCCCCTTCGAGACTGCCGAGCCGGCCATGGCCGACTGGGCGCAACACAACGGCTGCACCGGCGCGGAAGCGATCTCAGAGAGCGTCAGCGAACACGTCACCCGCGAAAGCTACGCCGGCTGCGGGGGGAACGACGTCGTCCTCTACGTGATCGCAGGCGCGGCCCACACCTGGCCGGGGGCGGAGGACAACGCCTTTCACGGCGGCGCCGGCGCCACCACGCACGAGATAAACGCGAGCGAACTCATCTGGCAATTCTTCGCCGCCCACCGGCGGTGACGGCGCGGACCCTAGCTTTCGGCCCAGTTCACGTCGCCGCAGAGGTCCGGTGCGTGCGGCTTCGCCGCGAACACGGCGTACTCCTTCTTCGACTCGCCGATCGTCGTCATTGCGCCGTGCCCCGGGTAGATGTCCGTGTCGTCCGGGAGCGCGTACAGCTGCGTCGTGATCGAGGCGATCTCTTCCTGGAGGTTCTCGTTCGTGCGCGTGCGTCCGGGGCCGCCCGGGAACAGCGTGTCGCCCACGAAGGCGTGCCTGCCGTGCACGAAGGTCGTGCTGCCAGGCGTGTGGCCGGGCACGCTCAGTACATCGAACCCGAGCTTTCCGACGTAGACCGTCTCGCCGTGCGTCACCGGCTCGTCGAGTTCGCCCGGCTTGAGCCACGGCTCGCGCGCGTCGCCGTAGACGCGGCAGCCATAACGCTTCTTCAGCGCCTCGATCCCGGCCGTGTGGTCTCCGTGGGAATGCGTGAGCAGGATCTTCGAGGGCCGCACGTGCGCAGCCTCGGCCGCGGCGATGCTCTGCTCCTCGTCCGGTGCGTCCACGAACGCCGCCTCGTCGGTCGAGCGGTCGATGACGATCAAGATGTTGTTACCGAACCCCGCCGGCCCGGCGATGACGACCTCGAAGTCGCCGTCCGTAATCGCTTCCAAGTAGGAACGCCTCCATCGCGTAGAGTGGGAGAACAGCGTACACCGCCGCCGTCGGCCCTAGGCGAGATACATCGAGCCGCGCCGTCCGCCCTTCGGGTCGGTGATTACGTTGATCACGGCCACCGTGTTCGCGGCAAGCGCCTTCTCGATCGTCGGCCGGATCTCGTTGGGGTCCGTGACGCGCGCAGCGAAGCCGCCGACCATCTCGCCCATCCGTTCGTAGTTGACCGGCAGCAGCGCGGCGATCGGCGGCGAGTCGGGCCCGAACATCCGGTCCTGGATCGAGTGTCCGGCGATGCCGCCGTTGTTCGAGATGACGAAGACGACGTTCGCGCCGACGCGCGCAGCCGTCTCCACCTCCATCGCGGCCGCGCCGAAGGCGTAGTCGCCGACTACCGCGACCGCGGGCCAATCAGGCAGCGCCAGCTTCGCGCCCAGCGCGTAGGGCACACCGGTCCCCATGCAGCCCGTCGTGCCGGAGTTCAGCAGCGACCGTGGGTTGTAACTCGGCAATACCGCCCGGGCGACGCCCATCGTCAGCTCCGCGTCGACGCTCACGTTCGCGTCTCGCGGCAGCACGTCGCGAATCTCGCGCAGCAGCCGGTAGTGGTTGATGGGCTGCTCGTCCGAGGCCATCGCTTCGCTGATCCCCGCTTCGTTCTTGCGCGCGTCATCGCGCAGGCTCTCCAGCCAGCCGCTGCTCTTCGAAGCCATCTCGCGGCCAGCCAGCGCATCGGCCACGGCCTCAGCGCCGAGCGCGCAGTCGGCGACCATCCCGAACTCGAGGTCCGCCGCGCTCGTCATCTCCTCGGCCACAATGTCGATCTGCGCGAGGCGCACTTCGGCCGCGAACCGTGGTGCCCGGCCGAACTGGAAGATCCAGTTGAACCGGCCACCCACCATCAGCACCGCGTCGGCACCGGAAAGCGCCGCCGAGCGGGCGGCGTTCATGCACATGGGGTTGTCATCGGCGACCACACCGCGACCCATCGGCGAAGCCACATAGGGGATGCCGAGGTTCACGAGCCGCGTCAGTGCCGCCCCGGCGTCGGCCCATGCCGCTCCCTTCCCGACCAGGATCAGCGGCCGACGCGCGCCGGCCAGCATCGCCGCGATCAGCCCTGCCATCTGCGGGTCCGGCATGGGTGCGCGAAACCGCGGGCGCCGCCCGCCGCAGCGCCACCGACTCGTCGTCCACGCGCCTTGCGCACGAACTGCCCGGGGAAATCGACGTAGACGCCCCCCGGGCGCCCGGCGACCGCCTTGCCCAGCGCCAGGTGCACCAGCTCCGGGATACGCTCGGTGCTGTCGACGGTTGCGGTCCACTTGGCCCCGGGCCGCGCGAACGCCACCTGGTCGGCCTCCTGGAAGCCGCCCAGGCCCCGCGTGCGCCCATCCACGGAGCCGCCGAGCACAACCAGCGGCATGCCCGATTCCGTGGCCACGTGGAGCCCCGTCACCGTGTTGATCATCCCGGGGCCCGACCCCGCCACCACGACGCCGGGCTTCTTCGTGATGTAGCCCCATGCGGAGGCCGCGAAGCACGCCGACTCCTCGTGGCGGCAGTTCACGACCTTGATGCCCTCTTCCTGCATCCCGGCCATCACTTCGATCATCGGGCCGGCCACGACGCCGAAGGCCGTGTCGATTCCCGCCAGCTTGAGCTGCCTGGCCGCGAGCCGGCCACCGTTGATTTCGGTCATTGCGATCTCCTCGCGCGGCTAGATGACACCGGCATCCTTCAGTCGCGTTATGTCGTCCCAGTTGTACCCCAGCTTCAGCAGAACCTCTTCCGTGTGCTGACCGAGCTCCGGCGCGGTGTGTTGCGCGCCAACGTCCATCTTCGACATCCGGATCGGCGAGTTCACGACGCGCACCGGCCCGAGGTTGGGATGGTCGAGCGAGGTGATGTACTCCATCGCCAGCACCTGCGGCTCTTCCGCGACGCCGGCGTAGTCGTGGACCGGCCCGCAGGGGACGTCGGCCGCCTTGAGCGCTGGAAGCCAGTACGCTCGCGGCTTCCGGTCGAACGCCGCGTCGAGCTCCTGCAGCAGCGCCCCCCGGTTGAGTTGGCGGTCGCGCGCCGTCGCAAAGCGCTCGTCGGTTTCCAGCTCTTCCCGCTCCAGCGCGCGGCAGAGCCCCGGCCACCACTTCGGGTCGAGCAGTCCGATGGTCAGGTACTTACCGTCGCCGCAGCGGAAGTGGCAGAACACCGGGTTCGCCCGTTGCGGCGTCGGATGCTGGCGTCCGCTCCGCAGGAAGCCGGTCAGCTGCAGCGCCTGCAGCGCGACCTGCGAGCCGAGCAGCGAGACATCGACGTGCTGGCCAACACCCTGCCGTTCGCGCGCGACGACGGCCGCGCAGATCCCAAGCGCGAACACCATCGCGCCAACCTGGTCGGCCGCGCCGCTCATGATCGCCTGCGGCGGTTCGTCAGGCCCGCCACCCTGGTTCGACATGATGCCGCCCATACCCTGGCCGATGATGTCGAACGAGGGATCGTTCGCGTTCGGGCCACGCGGACCGAACCCGGAGGCCGAGCCAGTGATGATCCGCGGGTTGATCTTCGACAGCGCGTCGTAATCGATGCCCAGCCGCTTCATCACCCCCGGCCGGAAGTTGTCCGTCACGACGTCGACCTCGGCCGCGAGCTTGTGGATGATCGCGCGGCCCTCGTCCGTACGCAGATCGACGGTCACGGACCGCTTGTTGCGGTTGTGCGCCTCGAAATACGCGCACCACCCGTCCGGCTGCAGGCCAAGCGCCCGGCCAAGGTCACCGTGCTTCGGCTCTTCGACCTTGAGTACGTCCGCGCCGAGGTCCGACAGCATCACCGTCGCGTACGGTCCCTGTTGGTAGCGGGTGAAGTCGAGGATGCGGATGCCGTCGAGTGGCCTGGCCATGATGTCCTCCCTGGTGCGAAGCACGCCGCGGCGGCAGTGGCCGCCGCCCGCATTCTAGGGAAGCCGCGAGCGCCGCGCAGCGCCGGGTGAGGCAGCTTCAGCCTCAGCGGCCCGCCTGACGCGCCGTGACGCTGGAGACGAAGTCGGCCACGCCGCGTATCACCGTCGCCAGGTGCTCCGCGTGCGTGAAGCCGGCTGCCTTGCGCGGCTTGAGGTCGTGGTCGCCGTCCGGCATCCAGCGCACCTCGATTGAAGGGGAGAGCGCGTACCCGGACACGTCCTGCTCATTCCCAAACGGGTCGCGCGCGCCCTGGAAGATGATCGCCGGCGTGGTGAGGGTGCGCAGGTGCTCCGTGCGCAGCTTCTCCGGTCGTCCCGGGGGATGGAACGGATAGCCGAGGCACACCAGCCCCGCCACGTGGAGTTCGTCCGCCACCATGCTCGCTATTCGCCCGCCCATCGACTTGCCGCCGATGACGGTGGAGGCGCGGATCGAAGCCCGACACCACCTCGCGCCACGTGTCGAGCAGCACCGCCTCGCGGTCGGGCCCGGGACGCCGGCCCTCGCGCCGCGCACGCATGTACGGGAACTCGAACCGCACCACCTGGATGCCCGCCTCCGCCACCCCGGCGGCGATGGTCGCCATGAACGGGCTGTCCATCGGCGCGCCCGCCCCGTGCGCGAGGATCAGCGTCGGCGCGTTCGTCGAAGGACCGTCGAACAAGCAGCGGCGTGGTCACGGGAGCATCCTGCCTCGTCTACCGCGCGATCGCGTCGACCTCGGCCATCTCCTCCGCCGTCAGCTTCCATTCGCCGGCGCGTGCGTTCGCTTCCACCTGTTCGGGCTTCGTCGCGCCCGCGATCACGCTGCCGATGTATGGCTTGCTGGCGAGCCAGCCGATGGCCACGTCGAGAACGCCATGGTTGCGCTGTGCGGCGAAGTTCTCCAGCTTGTCCAGCACCTCGTAGTTGTGGTCGTTGAAGATGCGGTCTGCCATGCGGCCCATCGCCGGGTTGGAAAGGCGCGCGCCTTCCGGCTTCTCCTGGTCCTTCTTGTACTTGCCCGTGAGGAAGCCGCTCGCGAGCGGGAAGTAGGGCAGGACGCTCACGCCGTACTTCTCACACGCCGGCACCAGCTCTTTTTCGATGCCGCGATCGAGCAGGCTGTACTGGTTCTGCGCTGATACGAACGGCGCGTAGCCGCGCATCTGCGCGACGTAGTGCGCTTCGGCCGTCATCCAGCCGGTGAAGTTGGAGTGGCCGATGTAGCGGACTTTGCCCGAGGTGACGAGGTCGTCGAGGGCGCGCATCGTCTCGTCGATGGGCGTGGTGGGGTCCGGCACGTGCATCTGGTAGAGGTCGATGTAGTCGGTCTGGAGGCGGCGCAGGCTGTCTTCGGCGGCGGCGATGATGTAGCGCCGGGAGCCGCCGCTCTTCATCGGCCCCTCGCCCATGCGGTTGCCCCACTTCGTGGCGAGGACGACGTCCTGGCGGCGGCCCTGGAGCGCCTTCCCGAGGAACTCCTCGGAACGGCCCTGGCCCCCGTAGACGTCGGCCGTGTCGAACAGGTTCATGCCCACTTCGAGCGCCTTGTTCACGACGGCGACGGTCTGGTCGTAGTCGCAGCGCATGCCGAAGTTGTTGCAGCCAAGGCCGACGACCGAGACCTGCAGCCCGGACTTCCCGAGATTGCGATATTCCATGGGTGGCGAACTCTCCCGTGCACGTGAATGTGTGCCCGCGAGTATAGCCACTTACGAGACGTTAGTGGTGAACGTTCATGCCGTCAGCGATCTGGTCCCAGCCGCGAGCGAACGCGAGCAGGGGTTCACGCCGCGATCCCGGTACGCGCTGGGCCGGATCCTTGCTCGCGTTCGCTCGCGGCTGGGATGTATGGCCCGGTCCGCGTCGCGTGTACGTGCTTGGCCCGGTCCTCGTCAGGGCTTCAGCGTCAGCGGGAGCTCCTTGAAGCCGTAGATGATGGGGCTGACATCGAGGCGGTGGCCCGGCCGGCTGCCCGGCTCGATCGTGCTGTAGCGGTCGAGCAGCGCGTTGAGCGTGATGCGCGCCTCGGTGCGGGCGAGCGGTGCGCCGAGGCAGAAGTGGATCCCGTAGCCGAACGCCACGTGCGTCTGCAGGTCGCGGTCGAGGCGGAACTCGTCCGCATCCTCCCACGCGTCCGGGTCGCGGTTCGCGGCGCCCATGTAGAGCGCGACCTGCGTGCCCTTCGGAAGGGTCAGCCCGTCCACTTCGACGTCCCGCGTCGTGACGCGCGGCAGGAACTGCACCGGGCTCTCGATGCGGAGGGTCTCCTCGATCATCGGCTCCACAAGCGAGCGGTCCGCCTTGAGCCGTGCCCAGAGGTCGGGACGTCCCGCGAGGATGTTGAGCATGTTGCCCATGAGGTTGGTCGTGGTCTCGTTGCCGGCGATGAGAAGGAGCACGCAGAAGCCGAGCAGTTCCATGTCCGACAGCTTTTCGCCATCGACTTCGGCGTTGACGAGCGCGGTGATGAGGTCGTCGCCCGGTTCCTTGCGGCGAAGCGCGGCCATCTTCGCGAAGTACTGGCCCATCTCCATCACGCTGTTCTGATGGCCGGCGAGCTGCTGCCCAATGAAGGCGTCGGACCATTCCTTGAACTGCCGGTAGTCCTCGCCGGGGATGCCGAGCAGCCGCGCGATGACCTTCACCGGGAGCGGCATCGTGTACTGGTCGACGACGTCGACCTCGCCTTCGCGCATGTCGGCGAAGAGCTCGTTGGCGATGGCCTGGATCCACGGCTCGGCGTCAGCGATGCGCCGCGGAGTGAAGACTTTGTTCACGAGGCGGCGGAGGTGGCCGTGGCGCGGCTCGTCGTCGCCGATCAGCACCAGCCCGATGGCGGCCGACGAGAACGTCTCGTGGTCGCGCAGGGCGTCGTAGACGTTGCGGTATTTCATGAACGGGTACAGCGCCTGCCCGCCCGCCTCGAGCCGCAGCGGCGTATGCGGGCGCAGCTCGGCGTAGACGGGATAGGGGTTCGCGAACATCGCGGGCTGGAAGAGGCTCTCGGGGCTGAAGGTCGCAATGTCCATGGCTGGCTCCTTTGTTGCCGTTCGTTGACTATCCTAAGTCAGTTATTAAGAAAATCAATATCCGCTTTGATAACCGCTCTTTGCATTCAACACGTCTCCTCGGTCGCCCGCGGCCATACGTGGCGCGTAGAATCCGCATTCCAACCCACGAATTCAAGGAGCCCCTCCATGTGCTTTCCCTATGATGCCCATCCTCCCATACCAGCCATCGCCGGTGCAGCCGTCGACTCCGAAGATGTGACCCTCGCAGGCCGCGGACGGCACGAAGTTCGCCGCCTTCGCCGCCCGCCCCGACAAGGCCAGCACCACCGGCGTGGTCGTGATGCCCGACGTCCGTGGCCTGTTCCGCTTCTACGAAGAGCTGGCGCTGCGCTTCGCCGAGGCCGGCATGAACTCGATCGCGATCGACTACTTCGGGCGCACCGCCGGTGTTGCCAAGCGCGGCGCCGACTTCGAGTTCATGCCGCAGGTGCTCAAGACCCACCCCGACACGGTCGCTCAGGATGTCGCCGCCGCCGTCTCCTACCTGAAGTCGCCTGCCGGCGGCTCGTGCACCTCGATCTTCACGGTCGGATTCTGCTTCGGCGGTTCGAGCTCTTGGAACCAGTCGGCCGAGGGCCACGGGCTCGCCGGCGCCATCGGCTTCTACGGGCACCCAGGCGGGACGATCCAGGACCTCGTCAATCCCGGCAAGCCCTCCGGCATCGCACCGACAATCCAGCGCGTCTCGAAGATGACCGCGCCCATCCTCGGCCTCCAGGCGGGCGCCGACCAGATGATCAAGCAGTCCGATACCGATGCCTTCAAGGCCGAACTCGATAAGGCTGGCGTCCCGAACGAATTCAAGACCTACGAAGGCGCGCCGCACAGCTTCTTCGATCGCGCCTACGAGCAGTTCGCAGCCGAATCCGCCGACGCCTGGCAGCGCATCCTCGCCTTCATCGACAAGTACAAGAAGTAGCGGCGGCGCTCGTCAATCCGGGCCCGGCTTGACGTCGTTCCCGGCCGGCCGCACTTCGTCCGGCCGGTCGGGAATTGGATATTCGATCGGCCCCGGGTGCCAGAGCCAGCCAAGCGTGCCCTGGGCGGCGCGGCGTCCGTAGAAGCCGCCACCTGGCCCGCGCAAAATCCAGGCGAAGCCCACGGCGATCACGGCGCCAATCGCCGGGCCGGCGGCGTAGGCCCACCACGATGTCCAGTCGTTGAAGACGAGCGCCGGGCCCAGCGAGCGGTCGACGTTCATCGACGCGCCGGTCGCAGGCGCTGCCCAGAGCCCCGCGAGGGCGATGTAGGATCCCACGCCGATCGCCGCGAGCGGCCCGAGGTTCTGTGCGCCGGAGGCGGTACCAAGGATCGTGCTCACCAGCCCGACCGTGAGGACGATCTCCCAGTACATCGCCGTTGCCGTACTGACTCCGGGTCCGGGTAACGTGAGGCCGGCAGTGCCCTGCTTTCCCACGAGCGCCAGCAACAGCAGCGGGGCCAAAATGGCGCCGGCGGCCTGGGCGACCAGGTAAAGCGGCACGCGCCGCCAGGGGAAGTCCCCCCGCAGGGCGAACGCAAGCGTGACCCCGGCGTTGAGGTGGGCGCCGGAAACGGCGCCCATGAACAGGATGATCGCCCCGACCATCAGGCCCGGCACCGTCACCTGCGCCGCCAGCGGCACGCCGCCGAAGCGCGCATTCACCATCGTCGAGCCGACGGCCACGAGGACGAGGAAGAACGTCCCGAGGAGCTCGGCGAAGATGCGGCGCCATTCGTTCGCGTCGTCGAAAAAGCGCAGCGTGTCGCGCCCCGCGCTCGTGAAGTACCGGCCGCCGCCGAGGGAAAGGTCGGCCTCGACCGGGATCGCTCCGTGCTCGTCAGTTGCGGCGCCGGTAGAACGTTCTGCTGGCTTCGCGGGCATGTCACGCCTCCGTTGGTCCGCGGACGCAGCGTACGCGGCTGCGAAGCGATGATCATGCCCCACTCGACGGGTTCTCCGTCCGTTCCCAATGTGTCAGGATTCCGTGGCAAGCCCGACCTCGCGAAAAGGATCTGCTATGAAGATGCTCGTCATCGGATCGAGCGACACTGGAGGCTCGACCCTCCCGGATCCGTCCCAGGCGTGGCCGTTCCTTGTCGCCGCCGAACTCGAGCCGACCATCGGCGAACCACTCGACGTGACCGACCTCCCGGTCGTCCCTGCCGGCCCAAAGGCTGTCCCCAGGGTCGAGGCCGCCCTCGCGAAGACTGAGCCCGACCTCGTGGTCTTCGCCTTCGGCGGGTATCACTTCATCGTCGGGACCGTCGGCCAGCGCGTTCGACGGCGCTATGGCGAGCGCGCTTACCGCCTCTTTCGCCGTCTCGAGCTGCGCTTCGAGGGGATGACCGCAGACGCCCACGGCGGAAGGGCGCGCCTGAACCGCGCCGGGCGGCGTTTGGCGCGGATGGTGATCGGCGCCGAACCGCTCGCCACCGAAGAAGAGGTCACCTCGATCGAGCTGGAGATCATGCGCCAGCTCTCGCAGCGCGAGGGAACGATCGTGGTCATCATGTACGCCCCGCCCCTGGCCGACGCCGTGGAACGCGAAAACAAGGGCGCGAACAAACGGTTGGCCGAACACCGCGACTTCATGAACGCCGCCGCGCGCCGCCACCACTTCCTCATCGCCAACTGCATTCCAGGCTTTGCGGCTGTGGCGAGGTCGCCGCTCCGCCACTCTGACGGGGTTCACAAGAACGCCGCCGGCCACCGCATCCAGGCGGACGCGATCATGGCGGCGCTGCTCAGCGAGCCGTCGCCCCTGGCAGATCAGACGAAACCGGGCGCGGCTGTCGCCGCCCGCTGACCGCGCCGCTTACACCGTCGCGAGCGGATCCTCGGCCAGGTTCGTGAGGCCCGTGTTCAGCGAGGGCAGCCGGTCGATGCCGATGTCTTCGAGCAGATCGACGTAGTCCGCGGCCTGCTTCTGGCGCAGCGAGCCCAGCTTCTCCACGCCGGCCTGGATGCGCTCCATGTCGCCCGCGAGCAGCAGCGCGAGCGCTTCGCGCTCGGGATGGCTGTGGCGCATCTCGATGGCGAGGTTGCTCTCGGCACGATCGAGCCAGAAGCGGACGTTTTCGCGCCCGCGCTGGTGGTGCTGCAGATACCAGAGCGTGTGGCGCTTGCCGTACTCGAGGTGGCGGCGCGAGTCGCGCGCCATCAGCTCGTACATCTTCGCCTCGACTTCGCTCCGCGCGAAGTCCTGCCCGGCCTCGAACATCGTCACTTCGTAGGACTTGTAGACGACGTCGAGGGCGATGATCAGCTCGGTGAACTTGAGGCTGCCGTACCAGCCGCGGTAGACCTGCCCGAGCGGGGCACGGCCGAGGCCGCCGCCATTGGCGAGGGCGCGCTTGCGGAACGCCTCCACCTTGTGGCCGGCGTCGTAGACCTGCGTCCCGAGGAAGAGCTTCACATCGTGGAAGCCGTAGCTGATCTCTTCGAACCACTTCGAGATGATCTTCTGCTCGACCAGCGCGTGGGAGCTGTAGACCGTGGCGAGCTGGCCGACGGCCGTTTCGATCTCCTCGGGCAGCTCACTCAGGCTGCCCCAGTCCAGGTCGGTCGCGGGGATCCAGCGCTCGCGGATGGCCTGCTCGTAGAGGTGGTCGACGCCTTCGGCCCAGACCTCGGACTTGTCGTAGATGGTGTACTTGCCCGGCGCGTAGTTGTTCATGTCCGGGTGGCTGCCGAGGGGGGTGTCGTTCTCGTAGGGCCACTGGTCAGGCACCTGGCCGTAGGAGCCGATGTTGATCTCCGGGGTGCCGAGGCCGTGCTCGCCGGGGACGGCGCGGATGCCGCGCTCAGGCTTCGCCTGCATGAACTTGAAGCCGAGCCCGCCGAACTTCTCCGGGTCCTTCTCCACCATCGCGACGAAGTTCTCCATCCGCTCCGGCGGCATCTTCATCAGGGCGATGTTGTTGATCGCGTAGTCCTTCATCGGCAGCGCTTCGATGCGGGCGATGAGGTCTTCGCTCCAGCCAAGCTGGTGGGCGCGGGTGCGGGTGGCGCGGGAGAGTTCCATAGCGAGCAGTTCCAGTGTTGAGTTTTGAGTGGTCGGCGCCGGATTGGGTGTTCTTCGGGTCTTGAGAAGAGCCGGGACGATGCCCGGCTCAGTACTCAATACGCGGTCGAAGCGGCGGCTTACGCCACCGGGTCGAGCAGGGACCGCATGCCGGGAGCCATCCGCTCGCGGCGGTCGCCAAGGCCGATGACTTCGAGGCGGTGCATGTACTCGTTGACCTGGCGCTTGCGCATGATCGAGACCTTCGCGTAGCCCTCGTCGATGTGCTCGATGCCGCCGCCGGCGAGAATCGCGAGCGCTTCGCCCGTCATCGGGTTGGTGGTCAGGCTGGCCTGCTGGCTCTGCGCGAGCGCGCCTTCCTGGATGTCCAGGTAGTGGTGCATCTCTTCCTTGCGCCACGGCTGCGTGTCCATCACGTACTTCAGGTGCGTGACGCCGAAGGCGAGGTGGCGGCTCTCGTCCTGTGCGGCCAGGCGGAAGATCTTCTTCTCGGCGTCGTTCTGGCTGATGAGCTCGCCCATGCGGAAGAGCGTCTGCACGAAGCCCTCGCCCACGAGGTGGAGCATCGCCGTCATCTCGGTGAAGTCGTCGACGCTGAGCAGGTTGATGGCGCCGAAGCCGGCATCCACCATGCCGCCGCCGTTGACCAGCGTGCGCTTGCGGAAGACGTCCAGGTGGCGGCTCTCGTCCATGATCTGCGTGCCGAGGAAGAGCTGGGCTTCGAAGTGGTCCGGGTGGACCTCTTCCATGTAGCGGCCGGGGAGGTCACCGGCGATGAACTCGACCTGGGTGAGGAAGGTGCAGAGCGTGCACATCGCCATCTCGAGGTCGTCGGAGAGCGGCTGGATCTCGTGCCACGGGATGTCGACGGCACTGGCCCACTGGCGCTGGTTGGCCTCTTCGTAGAGCAGCATCGCGCTCTCGGACCAGACGTCGGCCTTCGTGCGGTACTGGCGCGCGTGGCGCGGCGAGCGCGGGTCGAGCACCGAACCGCGGGGGCCAAAGACGGAGATGCCCGCCTCGTCACGCCCTTCGACGCCATAGGTCATGGCGTTGATCTGCTCGAGGGTGAGGCCGCGACGCCCCACGGAAATGTCGAGCCCTTTCTCGGTATCCAGGTTCAGCCAGTCGAAATTCAGGCCCGGGACGTCTACGAACGTCGGTGAAGTCACAGCCATCCTCCGGCGCCAGTAAGCGCCACAATAGAGCGAGTGTATCCGATCAATAGCGTGATGCGAAGTATCTCCAGCGCCCCCGCGGCAGATCTGGACGCAATTTTCCCGGCTACACTCAGAACATGCCCGACATTCGCTCCAGCGGCGTGCGCATCCACTACGAGACGCGCGGGAAAGGCGAGCCGCTCGTCCTGGTCCACGGCTTCACCGCCAGCGGCCGCACGAACTGGGACCTCAGCGGCTGGTTCGACGCGCTGGCGCCGCACTACCGGCTGATCGTCCCCGACCTGCGCGGCCACGGACGCAGCGAGAAGCCCCACCGCGCCGATGCCTACTCGCTCGACCTCCTCACCGCGGACGTGCTCGCCTGCATGGATGCCGAGGGCGTCAAGCGCGCCCGCGTCATGGGCTACTCCATGGGCGGCATGGTCACGCTCAACCTCCTGCTGAACCACCCCGAACGCGTGAGCGCGGCGGTCATCGGCGGCATGGGTTCGCGTTGGCCGAAGAACGGCGACCGCCGCGAGCGCGGCCGCCGCGACGAGCCCGGCGCCGAGCCGCCAGCGCGGGTCCGGCCCCGCCGGGGGGCGCGCTTTCTGCTCACGTACATGCGCCACTACGACCCACTGGCGATGCGGGCAGCGTGGGCCGGGGTCTTCCGTGGAAGGTCCCCAGTCGACACGAGCCGGCTCGGCGAAATCCGTGTGCCGGTGCTGGCGGTCGCCGGCATGCGCGACGCCCTCTACCCCGGCGTCAAGGAGATGGTGCCGCTCATTCCCGGCGCAAAGCTCGTGGCGCTCTCCGGACGCGGTCACATTGGCGCGGTGCGCGATCCGCGCTACAGGCAGGCCGTGCTGGAGTTCTTCGCCAAAGAGCCGGCCACCGTGTAGCACCGGGCGCGTGCCGCGGGCACTATGCTGTCCGGCGATGGCGCAAACGTTCGTCCTCGTCCACAGCCCGCTCGTCGGTCCCTACACCTGGAGGCTCGTCGCCGAGCGAACTCGAAGCGGCCGGCCACGCCTGCGTCGTCCCGGAGTTGCGCTCGCCGCCCGCGCTCGAAGGGTCGTATCACGCCCTCCACGTCGAGGCCGTGCGCACGGCCGTGGAGGCGAGCGGCCACGCCGGACCGTTCGTGGTCGCGGGGCATAGCGGCGCGGGGCAACTGCTCCCCGCGATTGGCGCCGCCCTTGGCCATCACGTCCGGCGCTACCTCTTCGTCGACGCACCCCTTCCCGCGCCGGGCAAGAGCCGCCTCGAGGCGTTCGGCGACTCCGCCGGGGCTGAGGCGTTTCGCCAGGGCGCGCGCGACGGGCTCGTCCAGCCGTGGCCGGACGCGGTCCTCCGCACGGTCATCCCGGATGACGGCGTGCGCGCGGCGTTCGCCGCCGACCTCCAGCCCATGCCGCTCGCGGTGTACGAAGAGCCGCTCCCGCACGTGCCCGGCTGGCCCGACGCGCCATGCGCCTACCTGCGTTTCAGCGACGCCTACATCCACGCCTTCGTCGAAGCGCTGCGGCTCGGCTGGCCCGCGCGCCAGTTCGCCGCCGGCCACTTCCACATGCTCGAAGACCCGAAGGCCGTGGCGCGGGCACTGGTGGAGCTGGCGGACTGAGCTGCACGAGCCGCGGGCGCATCTGCCCAACGAATCCGAGCCCCGACCGAAGCGCAGCGCAGGGAGCGGGTGCGATGCCGGGCGTGCGGTGGAATATGGCTTCAGCGAGCCCGGTCGATGCTCAATCGGGATTTCCATGCCGGGCGAGGGACCGCTGCTCGACGGGTGCGACAACTCCGGGCGATTCCTGGCGTTGACGAGCGTACCCGCTCGCTTCGCGTTGCTGCGCTCGGGGCTCGGATTCCGGATGAGCCGCCTGCCCGGAGCGCTACCCGCCGCGCCCCGCTCGCTGTACCCTCGCAGCGTGGACATGGACCTTCCCGGCCACGTCGTCGACACACGTCGCGACGGCCGCCGCACCATCCTTCTGCACCGCGCGATGGCCGTCATCTCGCCCGACAAGATCGAGATCAAGAGCGCGCGCGGGACGGTCATCCTGCCGTTCGTCGGCATCCTCATGGCGGCGGGGGCCATCGCCGGGATCGCGCTCGGCGGGTCTTCCTTGCCGTTCTGGGTGCTGACGCTGCTGCTTGTCGTCTTGCTCATCCTCGTGCCGTTCTCCGTCATGAGCCTGATCAGCGCGCTCGTCGGCGCCGACGTTGTCATCGATAAGCAGAAGGGCTCGGCGACCTGGCAGCAGGGCTACCTGGGCATGGGCATCGGCACGAAGGAACTTGTCCCCTTCGCCAAGATCGACCACTTCGAGATCACGATCGAGGGAGGCGAGGAGGACCGCTGGCACGAGCACGCGGACGACCTTCGCCAGTTCGCGCTCGTGCTCGTGAAGGTGAGCGGCAAGCGTCTCACGCTGGCGCAGGTCCCCGTCCCCGTCTACGGCCAGGCGGACGGCATGGACCGCACCCTCGCCGTCGGCAACGCCGTCGCCACGCTTACCGGCTCGACCGTCAGTATCCCGGAGGGCTGGGAGCTCGTCGAGATCGATACCGAGACCGGCGCGGAGGTGCCGCCGCCGAAGAAGCGTTCGAAAGCGAAGAGGAAGCGCTGATGG
This sequence comes from uncultured bacterium, assembly GCA_963832795.1. Lineage (GTDB taxonomy): Bacteria > Chloroflexota > Dehalococcoidia > Tepidiformales > Tepidiformaceae > CAWHVJ01. The sequence goes on along the minus strand of CAWHVJ010000008.1, from coordinate 79,480 downwards.
AGCCCGCAGTCCAGGCGTTGATGGAGGCGAAGCGGATCGCCGTCGTAGGGCTCGATTCCCGCACCAACCGCGTTGCCTATCGCATCGCCGCTTACCTGCAGCGCGTCGGCTACACCATCGTGCCGGTGCACCGCGGCCGTTTCCCGGCCGACGAAGTGCTCGGCGAGCCCGCCTACGAGACCCTTCGCGATGTGCCCGGCCACGTCGACCTCGTCGACGTGTTCGTGCGGAGCGAGGAGACCGACCCCGTCATCGACGACGCCATCGCCGTAGGGGCAGGCGCCGTCTGGCTCCAGCAGGCGATCGTCAACGATGCAGGCACGGAGCGCGCTCGCGCCGCCGGGCTGTCCGCCATCCAGGACGCCTGCACGATGGTCGAGCACCGAGCGTACGCGCGGCGCTAATTCGCGACGGGCGATCCGAGGCGCTCCAGCATGTTTTTGATCGACTGCTCGTCGCGCTTCATCCACTGGCGCATGTCGTAGTCTTCCGTCTTCCCGATCTCCATGCGGAAGTCGCCAAGGTGGCGTTCCAGGATCGTCCGCAGCAGCGTGACCTCGGCATCATCGAGTTGTAGTTGCATGGTGAACCCTCCACGGTTGGGGACCCAGCGGGCGAAGCGGCCGCGCAAGGGCGGCGGGGTGCGGCGTTTCGCATTCGTTCAAGTGATCCCCGAGGACATTGCCGGTGCGCACGTTCCGTCGTGAACAGACACTCCAGCCCGACCAGCGGGTATTAAGCATCGGCCGGGGCGCGTGCTAGCATGCCCGGGCGCCCCAGAAAGAGAGCGGCCATGCCCGCCACGGACTCCGGACATTTCGAACTCACGGCAGCGGAACGCGAGTTCCTCCCGCTGCTTGCGCGCGGCCTCCACAACGCCGAGATTGTAGCCGCCCTTGGGCTCGCGGACGACGCGCTGAAGAAACGCCTCCAACGGTTTTACGACAAGACGAGCCTGGATCGGTTCAGCGCAATCGGCTGGGCAAAGGACCACGCTGGGTGCTGCATTGCAGAAGCGTAACAGGGAGGAGGTGTCCCCCCGTGGGGATAGCCCTCCGGACCTCGGCGTGCGACCTTCGCGGAAGCCCAGCGCGCGGGGTAGCCACATCAGGAAGGGAAGGTAGCTGGAATGTCAAGAATGAGAATCTCAGTTCTCATGGTGATCGCGTCGGTCGTTGCATTCGTCGGCGGCTACGTCGGGGCGCCGAAAGCATTGGCCACTTACGACACGTGGTACGTGACGAGCAACTACTGGCGCACGGACCCGTACGGTACTGACTTTTACGCCGCGACGGGAATGTACTACGACTCCGCCACCAACTACTGGGGTCCCGGCGTCAACGTCGGAACCACTTGGCTTCGGATGGACGTGATCTATAACTCCGCGTCGGAGTATCTCAACTGCGACGCCGACGCGATTTCGGGCGAAGCTCAGTCCTCGGGATGGAAGAACTGGTTCAATTCACCGTTCCCACTTGACTACTACAACACTCCCGCGTGGGATTACTTCACTTGGGACGGGACATACAACTTTTTCATGTCGCAGGAATTCGGCGCGAGCCGCGACGAGCAGTGCAACACTAATGGGCACGTACCGCCGGGTGCGGAGTTCTGGCACGACCACACAGGTGGCTTCTATGAAAGCGCCTGGTGAGTTCGCGACTGCGCCCAGCCATTCAAGGAGGAGATCATGACTGCAATCAGCATCGCACCCCGCCGGACAGTCAAAGCAATTCTGCTGACCTGCATCCCGCTGGCCGCGCTCTTGGCTGGGGGATTGGCCGCCTGGGCAAGCGGCAGCCCGGGCCGCCTGTTCGGGAGCAGCCCCGTTCCCGATGGCAGCTCGCCGCTGGCGTCGATCCAACCGAATGACTCGCCCGCGCTCGACACGCGCACGGTCGACGGCGTGACGCTCGAATTCCAGGGCGCAAAGCCGCTGGACCAGTCCCGGACGGCGGTCTACTACAAGACACGCGCGGAGGCGTCCGATGCTTTCGCCGATATGCTCGGGGTTCCACGGGTGGTAAATCCCGATGGATCGATAGTGCTGCCCCAGGCTTACGGCGAAAACGGACAGCGGCCTGATGGCCCCGATGGCGTGCCGGGCCTGCCCGCCGGGTCATCGAGCGCCATATTCAACTCCACGGACATCCAGCCGGGGGCGACGGTGCGATTCGGGCCGTTCTTTCGGTCCTCCAATAGCGGGTTCAACCTCGAGACCACGGGCGCTGCGCTCCTCGCCGGTCAGCACATGACGATTGACGGCGAAGACTTCATCGTCGCGGCGGACACCTCCGCCGCGATGACGAACATCAAGTTCGTCAACACCGATCCTGCACCCTCGGTCATGGCAACCCATCCCGCGTCCGTAGTAACGGTCAGCTTCGACGGCGTCGCCCAGGCCGTCGTGCACGGCTCGGGCAACTTCGCCAAGACGCCGTCGTACGACGTCAACGCGAACCAATCCTCGGTGGTCGTGAAAGGTGAACTTGGGCCCAACACAGCGGTCGTAATCACGAACACATCCGCTGGCAACGTCGTCAAGGGGGACTTCGACTTTCCCCTGAAGTGAGAGCCAGATCTGGTAACCGCGCAGGCCCGGTGACCGTCGCCGGGCCTGTTGCTTATCTGCCGAACGTGCGGAGTGCGGCGCTCGTCAACGATGCAGGCCCGGAGCGGGCCCGCGAGGCCGGGCTCGCCGCCATCCAGGACGCTTGCACGATGGTCGAGCACCGGGCCTACGCGCGGCGCTAATTCGCGACGGGCGATCCGAGGCGCTCCAGAATGTCCTTGATCGACTGTTCGTCGCGCTTCATCCACTGGCGCATGTCGTAGTCTTCCGTCTTCCCGATCTCCATGCGGAAGTCGCCAAGGTGACGTTCGAGAATGGTCCGCAGCAGCGTGACCTCGGTATCGTCGAGTTGTAGTTGCATGGTGAACCCTCCACGAGTCCTGCTACGATCGTGGCGCGTTGCTCCGGTCGACGGCACAAGGCGCGCGGCTCGGCGCATCTCGCCTTCGTTGCAACACCGACGGCGAACGTTGCGGTAGCGCGTGCAGCCGGCGGCCCGCCTTCGGACGCCAACTGGCGTCGTCGAGCCATCGCCGCATTCGGTGTACCCTCACGGCGGAAGGATCAGGGCTCCGAAATCCAGATGTCAGCAACGCCCGCACGCCATGTGAGCCCCCTCGGCCGGGCGCTCGCAGTCCTCACGATGCGCTGCCCCCGCTGCTGCAAGGGCGGCGTCTATCGCGGGTTCCTGCGCATGCGCAAAGCGTGCCCGGTCTGCGGCCTCGTCTTTGAGCGCGAGCCGGGCTACTTCACCGGTGCGATGTATGCGAGCTACACGCTCGGCATCTTCGGCACCATGCCGGTCTGGCTGGCGCTCCTGCTCACCGGGCAGCCCTACGCCCTCATCCTCGGCGCCACCATCGGCATGATCCTCGTGCTCATGCCCGTCTTCTTCCACTACTCACGCGTGCTCTGGCTTCATTTCGACTACGTCTTCAACCCAAAGACGTTCGATACGCCCCCGTCCACCACCTGAGGCAACCATGGAGAGCTACATCGGGGACGAAGACGCCCGCCTCTGGACGGCGACGCTCGGTGAGGGCCGGCCGGTGCTCCTCATCAGCGGCGGGCCTGGCTGTTGCGATTACCTCGAGCCCGTCGCCACGCTCTTTGGCGACGGCATTCGGACCATCCGCTTCGACGCCCGCGGCTGCGGACGCTCGTCCCTCGCGGACCGCTACACGCTCGACCAGGCTCTCGCCGACGTCGAACGCATCCGGCGCCATTTCGGGCTCGAGCGCTGGGTCGTTCTCGGCCACTCCGCCGGCGCGGACCTCGCCCTCGCTTACGCACTTGAGTTCCCAGGCCGTGCCGACGCGATCGTCTGCCTCGCCGGTGGGCGCATCCACAACGACCGCGATTGGCACGCGGCCTACTCGGAGGGCCGCGACGCCGGCCGCGAGCCCCCACTCGACTACGCCTACCCCTACAACCCCGACGTGAACCTCCAGCTCAACGCCGAGTGGAAGGTCTACATCAAGCAGCCCGACCTGCTCGCGCGGCTCTCACGGCTTGAGACGCCCGCCCTTTTCGTCTACGGCAGCGACGACATCCGGCCGGCATGGCCGATCGAACAGGTCGCGCGGCTCCTGCCCAACGCGCGCTTCGAAATGCTCGCGGGCGCCGACCACCATCTCTGGCAGGGCCACGCCGACGCTCTCAGCTCGCTGCTCAACGACTTCGTCAGCGCCGTGGACGCACCGCCGCCGGACCCGGCCCGCTAAGCTCTATTTCGTGCCCGCGATTGTCGAAGCCGTACACCGTAGCGCCAGCCACTCCTTCTCGAAGGCGTCGTGCGACGGAGATCGTGCTGCTCGCGGGCCTCGGCGTAGACGGCGACGCCCATCTCGGCGCCACCGTCCAGCACCGCTCACGCGTCGCGCGCGACGCTTCGCAGCCGAACCTCCGCCAGGTGCACCTCATCCACGCCGAACTCCATGACCAACTGAGGGCGCGCGGCTTCGCCGTCGCTCCCGGCGATATGGGCGAAAACATCACGACGCGCGGTCTCGATCTGCTGGCGCTCCCAACCGGGACGCGCCTCGTCTTTCCCTCTGGCGCGGTCGTCGAGGTGACAGGTCTACGCAACCCGTGCCTGCAGCTCGATGGCTTCGCCGAAGGGCTGATGCAGGCCGTGCTCGAGCGCGACGCCGAGGGCAACCTCGTGCGCAAGGCCGGCATCATGGCGATCGTGGTCGAGGGCGGGGCAGTGCGCGCTGGCGACCGTATCGGCGTTGAACTCCCCGCCGGCAGTCCGCGGCCCCTCGAACCGGTCTGACCTCACCCGGCCGTCGGGTCCTTCGAGGCCCCGACAGCGGCGTGCACCTGCTGCGTCAGCGCGTGGATCTCCTTGCTCAAATCGAACACCTGCTGTGAGAGCGCAAGGATCTCGTCGTTCTCCTTCCACTGCTGCTGTGTCAGCCGCCACTGGTTGTCGGCGATGAGCTGCCTGCGGACATCGGCGCGGTTCTGGCTCACCATCACGAAGGTGCTCAGGAAGATCGCCTCCAGCGATACGACCATGGTCAGCAGCCCGAATGGGAACGGATCATTAAGCAGTGGATGTCCGTCCGTCAGGATCCACCAGGTGAACACGACGATGTGGATGTAGACGAAGAGCATCGAACCCGCGAACGCCGTGATCCCGTCCGCGACCCGGTTCTGGAGGCTCGATGCCCGTTCTTCGGCGTACTTCAGCAGTACGGGGTGGGTGGTTTCGGAGGCTGCGCGGCGGAACAACAAGGCTCGTGCTCCCGGGGGAAGTGTCGTGACGCAGAACGCCCGCCGCCACAGCTGGAAGCTTACCCGTGACTCGGCTCACAAAAGAGTGACGTCAGCGGCCCGAACTATCCTCCGGGCTTAACGCACGTGTCGTTGCTGATCGTGCACTGCTCCGGCGGCTCGTCCTTCGGGATACGGTCGGTGCAGCGCTCGGACGGGATGCACGCCTGATCCGTCACCTTCGGGAGCTGATTCGCCACCACGTCCTGCTCCGTTTCCGGCCCGAAGCTGATCAGCACGCGGTCGAGGTCGTGGATGTCCGTGTTCGAAACGCCATCCACCTTCACGCCGTTCACGTAGAACTTGAACGTCTCCGTCGCGCTCTGCTTGAGCACGGTGCCGTCCGGCAGCGTGAGCGTTGTCCTATCAGGCGTGACCGCCTTGAACGACGGGTCGTCGAGCTTGAAGCCAAGGCTGTGGAGGAAGTAGTCCCACGTCACGCCCAGCTTATGCACGTGCACGACTGTGAAGCGCGGCGCATGGATGTGCACGTACGGGTCGCGCTCGTCGCCCTCGCCCGAGACAAACTGCGGCTGGCTAAAGTCGAACTGCTGCCCGCGGATGAAGACCGCGAAGTCGGCGTGCTGGTGCGTATCCGCGTTCGCCGAGAGCGCCGCGGTCGCCGCCGAGACGTTGCTGCTGTCATCGAACGTGCCCAGCGCGAGCAGGACCGCGAGCGCGATGACGGCTACCGCGAGGACGCCGACGAGCGGCCCCCACTGTTTCGGGCCGAGCCAGCCGTCCCAGCGCGTGGCGCCGCCTTCTTCGTCGTCAGCCATCTGCTAGGGCGTGCCGGTAGCCTGCGCCGTCGTCGCCGCCGGGCTCGCCGTAGTCGATGGCTTCACGGCCTCCGAGGGCGTCCCGGTTGTCGCGGGCGATGCCGAACCCGCGGGCGTCGGCGTCCCATTCAGGACCCCATTGAGCAGAGAGCGCCAGTCGTCCAGCGTCGACGGCGTCCCCGTCCCCAGCGGCTGGCCGTTGATGAGGAAGCCCGGCGTGCCGGTGATGCCGAAGCTCTTCGCCGTGCGCTGCTGGTCGGTGATCGTGTTCACCTTGTCGCTCGAGTTCCCAAAGCAACTGTCGAACTGCGTCCTGTCTAAGCCCACCTGGGTCGCGTAGTCCTTCAGGTTCGAATCGCTAAAGCGGCCTGCGTCGATCTTCTCCGCGTCCGCCTGCCCGGCCTTCGCTTCTACGGTGAAGAGCAGGTTGTGGTACTTCCAGAACTTGTCGCCGCCCTGGTCGGCGGCGCACAGCCCTGCGATCGCGGCCTTCACCGACTCGCCGTTTCCGAGGATGGGCAGGTTCTCGTAGGTGATCTGCATCTTCCCCGTCTTCACGTACTCGTTGACGAGCGTGGGCTCCTGCGAGGCCGAGTACTTCAGGCAGAACGGGCACTGGAAGTCCTCGTACTCCGTCAGCTTGAGGGGGGCGCTGTCGCTGCCCAGCTTCGTGCCGTTCGCCATGTCGGACGGCAGTTCCGTCAGCGCCGTCTGCAGGTCGGTGACGTACTGATCGCTGCTGCCGCCGCCCGTGTTCGCCGCGACAATGCCCAGCACCACCGCCAGCGCGACGATCACCACCGACACTCCGATAAGGTAGGGGCGCGTCAGCAGGCTCGACCCGCCGCCACCGCCGCCCGAGCCCTTCCTCGGCGTTTTTCCGGGAGCGGGACGTGTGGGGCGTGTCGTTCGAGTCGTGCGCGACTGTTCTCGGCGGGCCTGGCGGTTGGACATAGTCGTTCGGATTCCTGGGGGCGAAGGTTCCGGGCAATCTGAAGCTCCCGGAGACCGCTCATCGCGGGTCCTTGCAGGATAGCATCAGCCGTCCTTGTGAAAACGAAACCGCGCTTTACGGCCGCCGTCCTAGCCGAAGAAGTCCGACCCGAAGGCGAGGCTCTGCTGGCACTCGGGAATCTGGTTGCCGGTATTCCGTACACGGTCCTTCACGTCCTGCGGCACGTTGGCGCCGCGCGTCGCGTTCCCGATGTCGCCGATGCCCTTGAGCTGGCCCGATTTCGCCTGCGCCACGACATCGTTGAAGCGTCCGACGAGCTCGTCGTGGTACGGCTTCAGGTCCGCCGGCGCCTCGATGGCCGAGAGCTTCGTGGAAAGGTCGGACAGCACGGGCGTGGACTCTGCGATCAGCTTCTGCTGGTCCGACAACAACGACGGGTCGTTCGCGATCTTGTTCAGGATCGGGTTGATTGCGTCGTTCACGTCCGTGCAGACCGCCTTGAGGTAGGCCGCGTCGTCCGTCGGGGCAGGGCCGTTGCCGGGCGACGCCGACGAAGCGGGGTCCGCATTGGAAGCGCCCGCGGGCGCCGTCGCGCCGGAAGCACTGCCGCCGCCACAGGCCGCAACGAAGATCGAAAGGGCAGCCGCAAGCGCGGCGAAGGGGAGAAGTCGATGAAGGCTCATAGCGTCGATGCTGTCCTCGGCGGGGGGCGCCTTCGACCGATGTTCGCACAGCCCCGGAGCACTCGCCGAAAGGTAAGGAAGGGGCCGTTTACCGCCCCTACTGCTGTGCGTCTATCAGCTTCTTCCAGTCGTTCAGGCTGGCCGGTGAACCGTTGATCAGCGCGACACCGTTCACTACGAAGGTGGGTGTCCCCGGCATCTTCTGCTCTTCCGCCGTCCGCGCATCTGCCTGCACCGGGTCGAAGACCGCGTCGCTGTTGAAGCAGTCGTTGAACTTTGTCGTGTCGAGGCCCAGTTCCTGGGCGTACCGGATAAGGCTGTCCTGCCCGAACGCCTTCGCCAGCCCGTCCGGCACCTGGTCCGTCGGCAGCGCGTCCGCAATCGCCTGCTCCTTGAACAGCCGCTCGCCGTACTCCCAGAACATGTTCTGCTGCGATGCACACTCCGCCGCCACCATCGGCCCCACCGATGACTGCCGCAGCGGGAAGTAGTGGAACTCCAGCTTCACCCGCCCCGTCTTGACGAACTGCTCGATCAGGCTCGGCTCAATCGTCGCGTTGAACTCAAGGCAGTGTGGGCAGGTGAAGTCCTCGAACATCTGGATCGTCACGGGCGCATCGGGCTTGCCCAGCGTTCGCCCGTTCTTCAGCTCCGCCGGGTACTCCAGCTTCGCCAGCGCGTCGACCACGTTGTTGCCGGTGGTCGTCGGCTTCGGCGTGGCCGTCGGCCGGGGCGTCCCGGGAGTTGCGTTCGCGGTCGAGTCGCCGCCGCCGCACGACACGAGCCCTCCGAACGCCATGAGCGCGACCAGCGCCGCCGCCGCAAGGACCGTCCGCCTCATTCGGCGAGGAACCCGTTGACCAGTCCCATGAACACCTCGAACTGGTCGTGGTGGACCCAGTGGCCGGCGTTGGCGACGGGCTCGTAGCGGTAGTCGTGGAATGCGCTCAGGTCGAGCGAGCCTTCACGCGCGCCCCAGCTCTCCTCGCCCCAGATGATGAGAATCGGGCAGCGGATCTGATTCCAGAGGTCGCGCGCGTCCTCCATGTTGAACTCGTAGGGTGAGCCGGCGTGCGTGTAGTTGTCGAACTTCCACGTATAGCCGTCTTTCGCCTTCCGCACCCCTGTTTCCGTCAGGTGGTCGGCCAGTTCGGGCGAAAGCCGGCGGTTTGCCTCGCGCATGCGCTTCGTCGCCGCTTCGAGCGTTGGGTAGGTGTGCAGTTCGCGCTGTTCCAGCTTGCGCATGCTCTCCATCCAGCTGCGCATGCGCACGTGCGCCGGGCGCCGCGCCATGTGCGCCCAGCCGATGCCGCCAAGCCCCTCGATCGTGACGATGCGCGCGACTTTCTCCGGAAAGCTCCCGGCGTACTGCAGCGTCACGCCTCCGCCGAGCGAGTGGGCGATCATCGTGTACGGCGCACGCCCGATCGCCTCGCCCAGCGCGTGGATATCCAGCGCATAGTCGATGATCGAGTAGTCGCCGCCCGTCGCCCAGTCGCTGTCGCCGTGGCCCCGGAGGTCCGGCGCGTACACGCAGTAGCGGTCGGCAAGCGCCTCCGCCGTGCGGTCCCACGACCGCGCGTGATCGCGCGTCCCGTGGACCAGGATCAGCGGCGGCTTCGACTCGTCGCCCCACACCAGGTAGTGCAGCCGCAACCGCTGCGACGTGTAGTACCGCGAGACCGGCTCCATCGCTCCCGAGCTTAACAGGGAACGGGGAAGCGGGAACAGGGAGCAGGGAACAGGGAACGGGGAACAGGGAACGGCCGCTCGCTTCGCTCGGGAACGGCCGCTCACTCCGTTCGTTTCGCTCGGGAACGGAGCGCATGCTACTGGCGGCCAGAACGGCGCTTCGCGTTCCCTCTTCCCCGTTCCCTGTTCCCTGCTCCCTGTTCCCGGTTCCCTGTTCCCTCCCCTCCCTATCAGGGGTTCCACTCATATCGAAGGAACCGCCCGCGTCCAAAACTGAGCAGATGGCCGAAGACCGCCACGACACCTCGGACCAGCGGCCCAGCGACGCCCAGCGCGACATCCTCCTCGAGTTGAGCGAGCGGATGGGCGAGCGCCGCAGTGTGAGTGACACCTTCGCCACGTTCGCACAGGCGGGCGCCGCCGCAGCCGACTTCGACTGCGTCACGCTGCTCGTCATGGAGCCCGATGGCCGCTTCGCGATGACCGCCGCGGCCTACCCTGATCCCGCACCATCCCCGGCGGAGCGTCCTCGCTACCGCCGCCGTGAGCTTGCACTGGATGTCATAGCGAGCCATCCGAACGGCCTCGAATTCGCGCCGGCTGCCGGCGGTCATCCCGCGCTCGCCCACCTTCTCGACCCCGGCATCTCCGTGGGCTGGGTGTGCCCACTGCTGGACGGTCCCGACGTGATCGGCGTCCTCACCATCGGGCGCGCCCGCGCCGAGTCCTTCGACCCGTCCTCAACGGCGTTCTTCCGATCCGCGAGCCGCATTCTCGCCACCGCCGTCCGCCAGGACCGCCACCTCGACACGCTGGAGCGCCAGGCGTCGCGCAGCGCCCTCGTCAACCAGCTCGCGCTCTTGTTGAACAGCGGCGAATCGATCGACCACACGTTCGAACGGTTTCGCCAGCTCATGGGCGCGGCCATCCAGTTCGATGCCGTCTACCTGATGCTCACGAGAGGCCCGGCCGATTGGCGCCTCGCCGGGAGCTGGCCCGCCACGTACGAACTTCCGCGCCGCCGTCTGCGTCACAAAGAGGTGGACGCCGATGTGATCCAGGCACTCGGCCGCGTCGTCGACTGCCGCACCCGGGACGTCGACAACGCATGGCCCCAGGCGATGAACGACGCGGGGCTCAAGCGCTGCGCCGTTTCCGTCCTGCAGATGAACGGGGAAACGCTCGGACTGCTCGTGTTCGCGCGCGAAAAGGACGACTCGTTCGGCCAGGAGGACCGCGCGTTCATTGGCCTCATTGCCGCGCTGCTCGAACAGGCCGTCGCCAACTACCGCCAGTCCGCACGCGCGCGCCTCGCCGCTGCCCGCAGCCAGCTACTCAACGAGGTGGCGCTGCTGCTGAACGAAGGCGAGTCCGTCGGACCGCTCTTCGACCGCATCCTTGCCCTGCTCGAACAGGCCGTGGAATTCGACTACGTCGGCCTCATGGAGGCGACCGACAACCCGCAAGAGTTGCGGCAGGTCGGTTCGCGGCCCGTGCTCGTGCGACCGGCCGGCGAGGTCACCACCTTCGAGGCGTCCGCCATCGATCGCATGTTCGATGCCGAAGGCGTCGTCCAGTACCGGACGGACCGCGTGGTCGCAGGGACGACGCCGGAGCTGCTGCGCGGCGGCATCCTGCGCGTGGCCGCGGTCGTGCTCCGCCACGATGGCGAGCCCGTGGGCGAATTCGTGCTGGGCCGCCGCAAGAACCACGCTTTCGTCGAAGACGAGTGTGAGTTCCTGCTCACCCTGGGCAACCTTCTCGGGCAGGCGATCGGCAACCGCCGGCGCGTGGAGCGCATCGAGCGCGAAGCCGCGCGAACCGCGCTGCTCAACGAGCTCTCGTTCCTCCTCAACGCCGGTGAGCCGGTGGAGTCGCTCTTCGACCGGCTGCCCAAACTCGTCCGCCGCGCCGTCCCCTGCGAATACGTCGGCCTCGCCACCATTGATCCGGAATCCCGCGACCGCCTCCGCACCATCGACTGGAACGCCCGCGATGGAGAGAACCTCCACGCTGGCAGCGTCACGTCGCGAGAGGTTGCGCTGCACCTGGCCCTCGCTGGCACCCAGAACGTCGCCCAGTTTCCGCTCAGGCCCGGCATCACACCGCTCGTCGATGAAATGTATGAGGCTGGCCTGCGCCGTTCATTGCTGGCCACCCTCCAGGACGGGGCAGCACCCATCGGTCTCCTCCACATCTCGCGCGCGGTGGACCGGCCGTTTGCCCAGGAGGAGATGCGTTTCCTCGAGGTGGTGGGCCGAATCTTCGCCCAGGCCGTCGCCAACCAGCTCCGCATCGCCCGTACCGCCGCCGAAGCGGAGGAAGAACGCATCATCGCCGCCATCGGCGCCGTTGCCGCCGGCGTGCCCGAACCACGCGCCGTCATCGCCGAGCTCGTCGCGCCGGTGTCGATGTTCGTGCCCTCGCCAATCGTCGCCTTCGGATTCGTCGAGGATGAATCCGTGCGCTTCATCGGCAACGGGTCGGACGTTGTTGCCCCGCTAAGCGCCGTCGTACGCCGCGCGATCGCCGAGGGTCAGACCGTCGCCTACGGCGCCGCCCAGGGCGAGACGCCCGAAGTGATCGAGCGCTCCAGACAGCTCGGCATGATGGGCGCCGCCCACACCCTCGCCCGCTCCGGCGGCCGCCTCGTCGGCGTCCTCACCGTCGGTACCACTGTCGCCGGCCACGAGTTCAACGAACGCAGCCTCCGCATCCTGCGGCGCGTCACGCAGATCGTCGGGCCCGCCATGGAAGCGGCCCGTGCCTCACAGCGTGCGATCGAAGAGGCCGAGGAGCAGCGCATCATCGCCGAGATCGGCGCCATCGCCTCCCGGGCAGCCGACGCAACCACGCTGATGCAGTCCTGCGGCGTTCCCCTCGGCCGCGTTGTGCCCCAGTCGACGGTCTCCTACATGTTCGTTGACGCCGCATCGAAGGGGTACTACTTCAGCACTGCTCCCGACCGCCGCTTCCCGCTCGGGCCACTCGGGCGCGAAGCGATCGCGACCGGCCAGGCGTGGGGCGGCATCGACCGGATCCATCCCGAGCATCCCGGGCACGCCGCAGGCGTGCAGACGGTTGCGCTGACGGCCACCTACGCCGGCGGCTCCGTGGCCGGCCTCCTTGGCGTCACGTGTGCAGAGGCCGGCTTCGAATTCGGCGAGCGCGAACTGCGGCTCCTGCGACAGGCCGCACAGATCATCGGCCCGGCGATGGAATCGGCGCGCACCAACGAGCTCGTCGCGCGCCAGAGCGAGCTCTACAACCTCATCCTCAGCTCCCTCTCGGAAGCCGTCGTTGTGCTCAGCCCTACACTCCAGGTCGTCTTCGAAAACGCTAACGGCCATCGCCTTACCCAGGTCCTCGACCCCGAGCGCAAGCTTCGCAACGTCGACGAACACCTGCCGGCGCTTCCACGCGGCATGCGCGACGACTTCCTCCGCGCGGCCACGGAGCATGTCCCCGCGCGAGGCCGCGTCAAGTTCGAGCTTGAGGGCGAAACCGTCTGGTACGACTACGAGCTCGTCCCGCTGAACGATCCCAACCTCGCCCTGCTCGCTGTCGCAAGCGATGTCACGGCGGAGGTGCTCCGCGAGGAGGAGAAGGCCCGCCACAACGAACAGTTCGCCCAGGCGTCCCGCCTCTCCGCTCTTGGCGAGCTCATCGGCGGCGTCGCCCACGAGCTCAACAACCCACTGACCGCCATCCTCGGGTTCGCGGAGGTCATGTCCGTCTCTGCCAGCGGCAGCTACGGCGAAGAGCTGGGCATCATCCAGAAGGAAGCCCTGCGCGCCCGCAACATCGTGCGCGACCTGCTCTTCATCGCCCGGCCGGGGCCCGTCGCCCAGGGCCGCGTCGCACTGACCGAAGTTGTCGGCCACGTCGAGCGCCTGCGCCGGATGGCGTGGGCACAACAGGGCATCGACGTCTCCGTCGAACTCGGCGACCACGCCCAGCAGGTGCTCGGGAACGAGAACCAGCTCACGCAGGTGCTGCTCAACCTCGTCACCAACGCCGAACACGCCGTCTCCGATACGCCGGACAAGCGCATCCGTATCAGCACCAGTCGCGTCGCCTCCGGCGAACTGCTGCTCGAAGTGCGCGACAGTGGCCACGGGATGGACCAGGAGACCGCGCGGCGCGTTTTCGAACCCTTCTTCACCACCAAGCAAGGCCAGGGCACGGGCCTCGGCCTCAGCCTGTCCTACTCCATCGTTTCCTCTCACCGCGGCCGCATCGAGGTCGACTCCGCCCCCGGTCACGGAACCGCCTTCCGTGTTCTGCTGCCTATGGTCGCCGACGTCCCCGCCACACCGGAGAAGCCCCCGCGTCCCGTGCTCACGCGCAAGGCGCGCGTCCTCGTCGTCGATGACGAGCCCAGCCTGCGCAAGGTCTGCAAGCGCATGATCACGAGCATGGGCCACGAGTGCGAAGTCGCCGAGAACGCCGCCGCCGCGGTGGCACTCGTCCGCCGCGGCCACTTCGACCTTGTGCTCTGCGACTACCGGCTCTCCGGCGAAACCGCCGACGATGTGGTTCGTGCCCTCGCTGCCATCGACCCTGCGATCGTCGAGCGCGTCGTGATTGCTACCGGAGCGACGACGGACGCCGGCGTGGCCGCCCTGACGGGGCGACACAACCTTCGCCTCGTCGCCAAGCCGTATGGGTTCGACGAAATCTCCCAGCTACTTGGCGCGATGGAGCTCGAAGCAGCTTCCTGAGGGAGGCTCAGCCGCGCGCGTGCCACTTCGCCAGCAGCTCCGCCTCGCGCTCCCGCGTGATGCCCGGCGCGCAGAGGCGTCGCCGGCCGCGTGGCGTGCCACTTCAGCGTGTCCCGGATTGTTTCGGCGATGGGCCGGGACGTCAGCCCCGCAGCCAGCGCCTTCTCCACGCTCACCGCGGCGAACCCTGCCATGCCCGGGTCGCTCCCCACCCACAAGGGCATCTCGCCCCACGGCGCCACCGACTCAGCCCGCAGGAACGCCTCGCTCACGTAGGTCACCCTTGCATCGCTGCCGGAGTCCGCCTTCGCCGCCCGGAACACATCGTCGAGCGTGCGCCGCCCCGGCTCTCCCGTCGCGTTGTAGGTCCCCGTCGCTCCGCGCTCCACCATGCGAACGGTCCACTCCGCGAGGTCGCGCGCGTCGATCACCTGCACTGGCACGTCCGGCCCCTCGGGCGCGAGCACCTCACCGCCTGCGGCGATGCGCTGCGGCCAGTACGTGAACCGGTCCGTCGGGTCGTGCGGGCCCACGATCAGCCCCGGCCGGATGACAAGCGTATGCCCTGGATGCGCCGCCTCGACCTCCTGCTCGCAGAGCGCCTTCAACGCGCCATAGCGGTCGCCGCCGATGTCCTCAATGTCCGGGTCAGCGACGGTCGCAACCTCCGTCGCCTCGTCGATGCCCGCCACAGCGAACTCCGGGTACACCGAGATGGTGGAGATGAACGTGTAGTGTCCGGCATCGATCTCGCGCGCCGACATCCGGGCCACGCGCGGGAAGTACGCCGCAACGTCGATCACGGCGTCCCAGTGCCGCCCGACCAGCGGCGAGAGGTCCTTCGTCCGGTCACCGTGGATCGTCTCCAGCTCCGGGAACAGCCGGGCGTTTGAGACGCCACGGTTGAAAAGCGTGACCTCGTGGCCGCCCGCCACCAGCGCATCGACGATGTGCCGCCCAAGGAACACGGTGCCGCCGAGGACCAGCACCTTCACGCTGGCATCTCCGGCTGACATGTGCGGCAGAAGCTCGTGATCCGCTGGTTCGCGGTGATCTCGCTGATCGTCGTGCCATCCCGCGGGCACGGCTTCCCGCCGAGGCGGTGGACGCGCATGAAGTCCCGCCGCTCCTCGTAGTCGAGCGTGTCGCCCTTCACCATGCTCCCGCGCACGAGCGGCGTCGCCCACGCCATCACCTTCCGCGCTGCGTGGAACAACGACCGCAACTGCTCCTCAGCTGAGCTTCGTCTTCGGGATGTACGGGTTGATCTGCGCTTCCCAGAGGATCTCGTCGGCGTACGCGTTGCCGATGCCCTGGACGAACTCCGCGTTGGTCAGGATCGACTTGATCTGGCCGCGGTATTTGCGCATCCCCGCGAACCACGCGTCTTCCGTGAGCGACGGATCGAGCAGGTCCGGCCCATTCGTGGCCCAGTTCGGAATGGTGTTGATCTGGTCCGCCGGCACCAGGTAGATCTTGCCCATCAGCCGCTCGTCCGAGTACCGCAGCGAGCGGCCCTCCTCGATGCCGAGCACCATGCACGTCTTCGCCCGCATCTTCGTGCCCGGTTCGACGTACTGGAACCGTCCCGTCAACATCGGGTTGATCGCCAGCACGCGGCTCGAGGCGAGCGGAAAGAGCAGGAACTTCCCGTGGCGCAGCACCTCGCCGAAGGCGTCGCCGGGCAGCGTCTCGCGGAACTGCTGGGCCGGCGTGCGGAAGACCACCGGGATGCGCGCCTCCGCCGTCGCCGCACGCTTCCCGACGATCTGCTCGTTGAAGTAGCCGCGGATCGCTTCAAGCTCGGGTATTTCGGGCATTCAGCGATTGTCGATGGCGGCGGCCAACCTTGTCGACCGGCGGCCCCTAGTCGTAGAGCGGCCCGCTGAGCACCATCTCGCCCCAGAGCGCCGCCGATCCGGGCGGCGGCTCCGTGCAGATGGCCACGCCCGCGAAGTCGTCGAGCTTCTCCGGCAGCGTCAGCTTCGCGAGGCCGTCTCCCGCCGCGTTCACGTGCACAGAACCGCCCGGCGTCCACTCCTGCTCCTTGCTGATGTACCACACCTCGTACGTCATCCCCGTCGGCGACGATGGCAATCCGCTCACCGCCAGCCCGCCCAGCCCTTCGTCCGCGCTCACGAAGAAGCGCCCGGTGCCGCTGGTGGTGGCGCCGGCGAGGGGAATCACGCTGGTGTCGCCGGCGCTCGCAAGGTCTGCGACGCTCGGATCGGGATTGGACCGGGTCGAGTCCCATGCCAGCCAGCCGGCAACGATCAGCAGCGCGGCAGCCGTCGCCGCCCAGCCAAGCACGACCACGCGCAGCCGCCGCCGCTCGGCTCGAAGCGCAATGGGTTGGGAGCCTGCGGACGGTTCCGCGTGGCGCGGCAGCTTCGCGGCGATTGCCTCCCACGTTCCAGCCGGGGGCGTCTCGAGCCGCTGGCCCTCGCGCAGGTCCGCGGCGAGCCCGCGATACTCCGCCGCCGCCGCGCGGCAGTCCGCGCAGACCGCCAGGTGTCGATCGGCCGCTTCCTTCTCCGCAGGTTCGAGCGCTCCGAGCGCATACGCGCCCAGCTCATCGAGGATGTGTTCGTCAGGCATCGGCCACCCCCGGCCTGCGCGATGCCGTGCTCGGCGCGCCGCCCAGCAGGTGAGCCCGCAACCTCACCATCCCGTCGCGGATGCGCGTCTTCACCGTGCCCAGCGGCAGCTCCATGACCTCGGCGATCTCCCGTTGCGTCAGGCCGCCCAGGAGCACCAGCTCCAGCGTTCGCCGCTGCGCCTCCGGGAAGCGTTCCCAGCGCGTCTTCGACGCTCAGTTTCAGCGCAACCGAATCGCCGTGATCGCGGTGAGTCAGCGAAGGCCGCGCGTAGTCGCCTGGCAACAGTTCTCGATCACGCGAACGCGCCTGGTGCTGCGCACCGCGGAGCACGTCAATCGCCCGGTTTCGCGTGACCCGGATGAGCCACGCCTGCACGCGCCCGCGCTCCGCATCGAAGCTCGTCGCCCGGTCCCAGCACCGCAGGAAGACGTCCTGCACCACCTCCTGGGCGATATCGCGGTCCCCCACGATGCGGAACGCCACCGTGAAGACGAGTCCCCCATACCGCTCGTAGAGCGTTCGCAGCGCATCCTCGCTGCCGCCCGCCACGGCCGCGAGCAGCAGGGCGTCGTCAGGCGGCGGTTCAGGCCGCACGTGGTCTGCCCTCAACGGGATCGGATGCAGCCTGCGGGGCGCAGGCGCGCTTGCCACGGAGGCGGCGCGATCGGCGGTCATCAGGCATGCATACGCAGCGGTTGGCCGCATCGGATTGAGGCATAGCGGAAATCATCGCTTATCGAGGTTTTCGGAAAGTAAGGGAAAACGCAACGGCCGCATGCAATCCGTCCGCGAGCATTGCTCCGTAGGCCACGGTATCTCTCCCCGGAGGCAAGGCAATGAAGGTATCGAGTTGGAAATCCGCGGCCGTGGCCGAACTGGCCCTCCCCGCGATAATCGCGCTGGTGCTCGCGATGGTGACCGCGGGCGCGCTCCTCGTGGGCCGCGGTGAGGCGCACGCCGCCAACGCCGCGGTTTCCGTCGGCAGCCCTCAGAATCGCTTCTCACCAAACATCACGACGGTCAGCGTCGGCGACTCCGTCACCTTCAACTGGGCGGCGGGCACCCACATCGTTGACCTCGAGGACGTCTCGCCCGATATCCCCATCGATTCCGGCCACACGAGCGGCACGACGATGGCGTTCTCGTCGCCCGGCACGTATTACTACTACTGCAGCATCCACGCGTCTGAAGCTCTCGCCACGGAAGCCCACGTCCAGGCGAACGACGCCATGGTCGGAAAGATCGTCGTGACAGCTGCGCAGACCACGCCGACCGCAGCGCCGACAACGCCGGCCGCCACGGCAACGACGCCTCCTGCGACGAGCACCTCCGCGCCGGGTTCGACGACCACCGCCACCGCGCCCGCAGCCACCGCCACCGCTCGCCGCCCGGGCGCGCCTGCCACGGGCAGCGGCTACGCCGGCGCTTCGAGCGACGAAGTCGCCGCCATCATCCTGATCGCGGGTGCTTGCCTCGTGCTGGTTGGAGCCACCGCCTTTGCCGTTCGCAGGTAACGACTGCGATTGGGTTCCGGCGGGCTTGCCAGGGAGTGGCCGCCCGCCGGAAGCTCTCGCCGTGCGAGAGCAACCACGGCCAAAACAGACCTGGCGCGAAACGCGCCGCCTCATCGGCTGCGATATCGACCTCTACAGCCAGTGGCCGCTCGGCTTCGGCATGTTCAAGAAGTCGCGGCCGCGCTGGATGCTCTTCCTCTACCTGCTCTGCACGTTCCACATGTTCCCGGCCATCGTGCTCTTCCGCCTGCAGGCGTTCCTCTACGACGCCGGCTTCGGACCGCTCGCCTCGGGCGTCTCGCGCCTCAACCACTTCCTCTTCAGCGTCAGCATCGGGAACCAGGTGCGCTCGACCGGCGGCCTCGTCATCGCCCACGGCCACGTCGTCGTCGACGGTTGGACGCTCCTCGGCCACGACGTCCAGCTCAACCCCTTCGTCACACTCGGCGTCACGAACAGCGTCCACCAGCCCTTCGTCCTCTGGGGCCCGACCATCGGCGACCACGTCAGCATCGGCACGGGCGCCAAGATCCTCGGCCCCGTCTGGATCGGCGACCACGCGAAGATCGGCGCCAACGCCGTCGTCGTCCACGACGTCCCCGCCCACCACACGGCCGTCGGCGTCCCGGCGCACGCCTTCCCGACAGAGGAGGTCGAGGGGGAGACGGAGTAAAGCGGCTCTCCAGTCAGCCCCGCGGGTGACGGTCTCCGCCCAAACCTCCGTGGCGCTCTGTGTCCTCTGTCGTAGAGCCGCTCTCCGCCCCTCGCCCTACAACGAGGAGGCCAGAACCCGCAGGGGGAACGTCGCCAGCACTTCGTAGCTCGCGCCCGCGCTCGTCAGCCGGCTGCGCATCAGCGACACCTGCGTCGTCCGCCAGCTCGTGCCCGGCACTGCCATCTTCCCGACGGCGACCTCGATCTCGGCGCGCTGGCGCGTCGGGATCTCGTCGCGGACGCGGCCGAGCGTGAGATGCGGCCGGAACGGCCGTCGCTCGGGCTCGAAGCCCACCACGGCCAGGGCCGCGTTCACCGCCCGCACCAGCGCCTCGAGGCGCAAGACGTCGCCGGCGATGCCGACCCACATGATGCGCAGGCCCTCGCGGCCGCCGAACGTCCCGATGTTCGAGAATTCGAGCTCGAACGGCGAGTGCCCGACCACCGCTTCCTGGATCGCCAGCTTCACCGAGGGGAGCTTCTTCGTCGGCACCTCGCCGAGGAACTTGAGGGTGACGTGCACGCCCTCCGGCCGGATCCAACGGACGGCAGAGCCGCTGCGGCCACGGAGCGTTTCGATGACCTTCCCGATGTCTTGCTTGACGTCTTCGGGAACTTCGCAGGCGATAAAGAGCCTGACCTGGTCGGGTGAGCTTTCAGTCATGCGTACCTATGAGTCCGAGAACAGGGTATCGGCGTTTCCGCCACACACTGCCTTTGCGACATCGCCGGGCAGGAGCGCGTTGATGCGTTGGAGCTGGCGCCGGGGCGAAAGCAGCGGGTAATCCGAGCCGAAGAGCACGCGTCCGTGGCCAGCGACGGCGACGAGTTGCGCAACACTCCGTTCATCATACAGCAACGAACTCGCCGCGGTATCGAAGTAGACGTCGCGAAGTGCCTCCCGCACCTCTGGCATGTATAAGAAAAACGAAAGACCTCCGCCCATGTGCGCGGCGATCATGCGCACCCCCGGGAACATCGTCGCGAGCTGAGCCAGTTCCGGCGCCGAAATGCCGCCCCGCTTGCCCGCGTACTGGTGGCCCACCGGCTCGCTCACGTGCCAGAGGAGCACCCCATCGCTGGCCTTCGCCAGCTTGCAGAGCGCCTGCCCGGCCGGACCCAGCGGGTCCCAGCCCTGGTTCCCCGGCCGCAGCTCGCCGAAGCCGCGCGCGCCGTTCGCCAGCGCGTTCCGCGCCGCCAATTCCCACCCCACGATCCCGGGGTTCACCGTCGCCAGCGGGATGATGCGCGAGTTCGTCTTCGCCACGTGCAGCAGGTACTCGTTCTGCCCGGCGATGTCGCGTTCGTGGGTGAACGCGAACCCCGCCGCCACTGCGCGGTCCAGCTCCGCTTCCCGCATCGCCGCCAACAGCTCGTGGTCCGTCGCCAGCGTCGCCTTCGGGTCCGCGTAGAGCTCGGCGAACGTCGAGTCGTTCGTGCAGAGCGCCTCCCGGTTGGCCACCTGCCACGGCGCGAAGATGTGCGTATGCGCATCGATGGTCGGCACCCTGCAATGCTAGCCGCGCGGAGCCCGGCGCGGCGAACGGGGCGTGATCGCCACGCGGGGCGCGATCACCACGAGAGAACACCAGAGAACACCAGAGATTACGAGCAAAGATTCCGAGGCAAACGATCTCTGTGGCCCTCTGTGCACTCTCGTGGTGAAAACAACTACCCAGCCCGAAATCGGCAGTTGCAACATGCAACTAACTCTGCAACGCTAATTCCATGACCATTCCGCTGCCAACGTTCCCGCCCAAGTCCGAAATGACCGTCGACTACTGGAACGGCCGCTCCGAGGGCCACCTGCCCGGGCTGCTCGGCATGGAAGTGCTCGAGATCTCGCAAGGCCTTGCCGTCGGCCGCGTCGCGCTCGAACGGCATCACATGGCGCCGAACGGCTTCCTCCACGCGGCCACGATCATCGGCCTCGCCGACACGCTCTGCGGCTACGGCTGCGTCCGCTCCCTCCCCGAGGGCGCCATCGGCTTCACCACGATCGAAACCAAGAGCAACCACCTCGGCACCGCCCGCGAAGGCGCCATCCGCTGCCGCGCGACCCTCTTCCACGGCGGCCGCATGACGCAGGTCTGGGACGCCGAAGTCAGCGACGAGGCCACGCGGCAAGCCGATCGCCCTCTTCCGCTGCACCCAGATGGTGTTGTGGCCGAAGTAAGCGACGTTACGAGGACTGAGGACTGAGGACTGAGTTGGACGACGCCACGAACTCGATGATGGTCGAGGCGCTAAACGAAGCGTTCCCGGACCTGGCGTATCCAGAACGGTTCAGTGAACACGACGTCGCGTACATCGTCTACGAATCGATTTTCGCCGCCGCCATAAAGGACGCGTTGCGTGACGAGCAGCCCAACAAAGCGTTTCTGGGTCGTGCGTTCGCGTTCCTCGAATGCCTTGGTCCCGGAGAGAGTTCCTTCGACGATCTGATCCGCGTCGCCGTGCTGGAATCGGTGCACAGTGTCTTCGACAGCGAAGTAGCTCTGATCGACGGTGCGAGGAGCTACATGGGTCCCCGATGCCTGGCGCTTTCGGACCTGGCGTTGCAGAGCGTGAGGCCGACTTGGAGCCCGGTGAGGTGATCGCATCGTAGTCCGGCGGCCACCGTGGCCCGCGGCTACCCGTGCTCATCCCTCATGCCTCGTTCCTCGTACCGGCTATACCACCATCCGCCGCACCACCTCGTACATCAGCTCCGTCCCCATCTGGAAGTTCTCCAGCGTGATGTACTCGTTGTTTCCGTGGAACCCCGCCGACTCCTCCGAGCTCAGCAGGCAGGGGATGAAGCCGTAGGCCGGGATGCCGCGGGCACGGAGGAAACGGTTGTCGGTCGCGCCGACGGTCATCGACGGCACCACCACGGCGTCCTCCATCGCCCCCTTGATGACGTCGTTGATCGTGTGGAAGAGCTCTGTATCCCACGCGGCGGGCTTGCGCGCGGTGTTCTGCGGCCGGCGGCTGTAATCCACCGTGATGCGCGGGTCGTCGATGTAGTCGATCACCTGCTGGCGCCACTCCTCGCGCGTCTGGCCCGGCAGGAGGCGGCAATCGATGACGGCCTCGCTCTTGGCGGGGATCACGTTGTTCTTGATGCCGCTGTTCACGATCGTCACGTTGAGCGTGTTGATGAACATCGCCAGCAGCGCCGGCGACCGCCGGATCTGTGCTTCGATCGCCGCCGTATCGGAACGCGGCGGCAGCAGCCCCGCGTCCGCCAGGCGGTCCAGGTACGCGGTCGTGTCCGGCGTGTAGATGAGCGGCCGGTCCCAGTCGTGCAGCTTGAGCAATGCGCGCATCAGGTGGATGGCCGAGTTGTCGGCGTGCGGCCGGCTCCCGTGGCCGGGCGTGCCCGACCGCGGTGAGCTTCAGCCCGCCGCCCATCTTCTCGTTCGTCGCGACGTTGAAGAGCTTCGTCTCCTTGCCGGCGAACTTCGCCACGCCCGTCCCGCCCTCGCTCAGCTCGAACTCCACGTCCACTACGTCCGGCCGATGCTCGCAGAGCCACTCCATCCCCAGGTAGCTCCCCGCCTCCTCGTCCGGCACGGCGCAGAACACGAGGTCGCGCTTGAGCGGCAAGCCCTGGCGTTTGATTGCAAGGAAGGCAGCCAGGTGCATCACGCCGACGCTCTTCATGTCGATCGCGCCGCGGCCGTAGACCCGCCCGTCGCGGATCACGCCTTCGAACGCCGGCATCTCCCAGTACTGCGGCTCCACCGGGACGACGTCGGTGTGGTTGCAGAGCATGAGCGCGCCCTTGCTCCCATCGCCCTTCAGCCGCGCCACGAGCACCTCGCGGTTGGGCGCCGTCTCGATGTACTCGCACGCCACGCCCTCCGCCTCGATCAGCGAGCCGAGGAAGCGCGCGGCCGGCTTCTCGTTACCCGGCGGATTCGATGTGTCGATCTGCAGGTAGCGCACGAAGATGTCGAGCGCCTCACGGTGGACGGCGGTCCAGTCAATCGCCATGGGATCCCCTCGCTTCCTGTTCGGCCACCCACTGGCGCGCAGCGCGGCGGGCGGCCAGGGTGTTGGGCGCCTCGTGCCCACGGCGGCGCAGGTCGATCGCGGTCTCGATGGCCGCCTCGGGCAGGTGCCGCTCTGCGAACCAGCCACGCATCGCCTCGACGTCCCCGGCGAAGGCGTGCTGCCAGCCCGTCGTCTGGTCGAGCGCCGTGAACGTCTGCGTTTCGCCGATTTCGTTCAGCCGGTCCATGTAGCGCGCGTCGGCGACCGACTCGCCCTCCCAGACGAAGACACGTTTGTCGGTGAGAAGGTTGTAGACGTGCAGGATCTTCAACGTGGCGGGCGCCTTGCCCTGCCAGACCGTGGCCCAGAGTTCCGGGTCCCGCGCTCGGTCGGACGTGAGGATCGTTACGTACAACATCGCTTGCCCTCCTACACCACCATCCGGCGGACGATCTCGTACATCAGCTCCGTCCCCATCTGGAAGTTCTCGACCGTCAGGAACTCGTTGTTGCCGTGGAAACCGCGCCGCTCTTCGCTGCTGAGCAAGCATGGGATGAACCCGTAGGCCGGGATGCCCATCGCCCGCAGGAAGCGGTTGTCGGTTCCGCCGACGGTCATGCCCGGCACCACGATCGCATCCTCCATCGCCTCGTTCACGACGGTCTGGATGGTGCGGAAGAGCTCCGTGTCCCACGGCACCGCCATCGGCTCGCCCTGGTCCGGCGAATACAGTTCCACGGTGATGCGCTCGTCGTCGATGCGGCGGCGGATCTCGTCCATCCACTCGGCCTTGTGCTGCCCCGGCAGCAGACGACAGTCGATCACCGCCTCGCTCTTCGCGGGAATCACGTTCGCCTTGATGCCACTGTTGAGCATCGTGATGTTGAGGGTGTTCACGAACATCGCCAGCAGCTCGGGAGTGGCGCGGATGCGTTCCTCCACCGCGGCGCGGTCCGCCATCGCCGGCATCAGCCCCGCGTCGGCCAGCCGCGCAATGTACGCGCTCGTCTCGTCCGTGAAGATCAGCTCGCGCTCCCAGTCCGCCAGCTTCACCAGCGCGCGGGCCAGGTACACCGCGGAGTTGTCGTTGTGGGGCACGCTCCCGTGTCCCGGCCGCCCCACGCTCGTCAGCCGCAGCCAGCAGATGTCCTTCTCGTTCGTCGCAATCGAAAACAGCTTGGTCTCCTGGCCGCCGAAGCGCGTGCTCCCGCCGCCGCCTTCGCTTAGCTCGAACTCCACGTCGACCACATCCGGGCGATGCTCGCAGAGCCAGACCATACCATCTTCGCTCCCGGCCTCCTCGTCGGGCACCGCGCAGAAGACGAGATCGCGCTTCAGCGGTGCGCCCAGCCGCTTGAGCAGCAGGAACGCCATGAGCTGCATCACTCCGCAGCCCTTCATGTCGACGGCCCCCCGGCCGTAGATGCGCCCGTCTTTGATCACGCCCTCGAACGCCGGCATCTCCCAGTACTGCGGCTCCACCGGCACGACGTCCGTGTGGTTGCAGAGCATCAGCGGCCGCTTCGAGCCGTCACCCTTGATGCGTCGCCACCACCACCTCCCGGTTCGGCGCCGTCTCGATGTACTCGCACTCCACGCCGGCTGCCTCGATGAGCGAGCCGAGGTAGCGCGCAGCCGGCTTCTCGTTCCCCGGCGGGTTTGACGTGTCGATCTGGAGGTAGCGGACGAAGATGTCGAGCGCCTCGCGGTGGACGGCGGCCCAATCGATGTCGGTCACGCGGTCGTCCTTTCGGCCGCGGTCGTGCGGCGGCCCGATCGTGGCCGATGGCCGGTCGCCGCGCAAACATTGGCCGGCGACAATGCCTGTCGTCAGCCATGCGCACACTTGTGCGCTGCGCATTCCGCGCCATGGAGGCCGCCATGCCCCTGCCCCATGAAGGTTCTCTCACGGGCCGCGTCGCCGTGGTCACGGGCGCCAGCCGCGGCGCCGGCGCGGCCATCGCCGCTGTCCTCGGCGAGGCCGGCGCCACCGTCTACGTCACCGGCCGCAGCACGCGCGCCAACCCATCGCCCGAGGGCATCGCGGGCACCATCGAGGACACAGCGGACGAAGTGACGGCCCGCGGCGGCACGGGCGTCAGCGTTGCCGTCGACCACTCCCGGGCCGACGACGTCGCCGCCCTCTTCGACCGCGTCCGCCACGAACAGAACCGCCTGGACCTCCTCGTCAACAACGCCTGGGGCGGCTACGAACACCACGACTACGCGACCTTCACGGCGCCGTTCTGGGAACAGCCGCTGTCGCGCTGGGAAGGCATGTTCGCGGCGGGCGTGCAGCCGGCCTTCATTGCCAGCCGCTACGCCGCCCCGCTCATGATCGAGCGAGGGAGCGGCCTCATCGTCAGCACCATCGCCTGGTCCTTCGGCGACTTCCTCGGGAACGTCTACTACGACACGGCGAAAGCTGCCATCGCGCGGATGATGTTCGGGATGGCCACCGAACTGCGGCCCCACGGCGTCGCCGCCGTCGCGCTTGCGCCCGGCTTCATGCGCACCGAGCGCGTCATGCTCGCCCACGCCCAGCAGCCCTTCCCGCTGGACGGCACCGAATCTCCCGAATACCTCGGACGCGCCGTCGCGGCCCTCGCCGCCGACGCCGGTGTCCTGGCGAAGTCGGGCGAAACGCTGGCCGTCGGCGACCTCGCCCGCGCGTACGGCTTCACGGACGCGGACGGCACCCAGCCACCCGCCTGGCGGCTCTAGCGTTCGCTTCGCCGCTCAGCGCCCCTGATCCGCTACCCTCCCATCGAGGAGGCAGCCATGTCCGCTTCGCCACGGTTCACCGGATCGCACTTCTTTGTGCGCGACATGCCAGCGACGGTGGCGTTCTACCGCCGGCTCGGGCTCGTCTTCGCCGATGGCGCCGAGAACCAGATCCTCGCTACAGCCGAGCTCCCCGGCGGCATCCGCCTCGCCTTCGGGACGTACGCGCTGACGCGCGCCTACGACGCCGGCTTTCGGGAGCCGGGCGGCGCCCCCAAAGAGGCGCTCCAGTTCAGCCTTGAAAGTCGCGCTGCCGTCGATGACCTGTACGCGGAGCTCACCGCTGCCGGCTCCACCGGGCAGCTCGCCCCCTTCGACGCCTTCTGGGGCTCGCGGTACGCGGAGGTCGAGGATCCCGACGGGAATCTCGTTGGGCTCCAGAGCCCGGCCGACGATGCACACAGGAGTCCTGTGCCACCGTCGGCGCTGGGCTAGAATCAGCGCTCATCCCACGCCGGAGAGCGCCATGACCCGCCAGACCCTCGTCGACCCCGCTACCTTCACGCCCGAACAGCGCGCCGAGTACGAAAGCTTCACCCGTACCCGCAGCGCCCGCCCCGACGGCTCGCTGGGCGGACCGTTCGACCCCTGGCTCCTCAACGCCGAGCTCTCCCACCGCCTCCGCGGCCTCGGCGGCTTCCTCTGGGAACGCACCTCCGTGGACCGCGGCATGGTCGAACTGGCTATCTCCATCACGGGGCGCTTCTGGGAAGCAAACGTCGAATGGGCTGCCCACGCGCCACGCGCCGTCGAGTTCGGCATCCCCCAGTCGGTCGTCGACGAGGTCTACGCCGGCAAGCGGCCCGCCGACCCGCCCGAATGCGGCCTCATGTACGACGTCTGCATGACGATGCACACCGAGCACCGGCTGCCCATCGAGCTCTACCGCAAGGCCGTCGCGCAGTGGGGCGAACGCGGCCTCGCGGAGATCATGGCCGTGATCGGCTACTACACCCTCGTCTCGATGACCCTCAACGCCTTCGAAGTCGAAGGTCGCTCCCGGCCAGGACCCGCCGTTCAAGCGCGAAGGCTGAGCCGGGGAACAGGGAGCAGGAGCAGGGAACGGGGAACAGCGAGGAGAGCACCATGAGCAACGAAGAGGTACGTGCCCGAGACACAGGGCGTCACGTCGCAAGTACTTGCGACCGTCGACCTTGGCCCGGAGATAGCGGGGATGGAAGGCCGCCAGCTTCGCATGCGCATGTTCACCTTCGCCCCAGGCGCCGTCTTCGGTCCGCTGCACGACCACAAAGGCAGGCCGGGCACCGTCTACATCCTCCAGGGCACAATCACCGACCACCGCGACGGCGTCGCGACGGACTACGGCCCCGGCGTCGGCTGGCCCGAGGACCGCAACACCATGCACTGGCTCGAAAACCGCGGAACCATCCCGGCGGTGGAAATCTCGGTCGACATAGTCGCCGCGGACTAGCCACCGCCGTCCCCCATTCTCCCGTTCTCCCATTCTCCCTTTCGTCCGGTTCCCCGTTCCCCGTTCCCTGTCTTGTACACTCGTCCCATCGCTTTCCCCGGGGGTGCACCATGCCTGCGCTCGATGGCATCAGGGTTCTCGATCTCACCCAGTACGAGGCCGGCACCAGTTGCGGCCAGTACCTCGCCTGGTTCGGCGCCGACGTCGTCAAGATCGAGCCGCCGGGCCGCGGCGACCCCGGCCGCATGACGGAAGCCGGCGATCGCGACTCGCTCTACTTCCTCTCCTTCAACCACAACAAGCGCAGCGCCGCCATCGACCTGTCCACGCCCAAGGGCCGCGACCTGTTCCTTCAGCTCGTCCCCCGCTTCGACGTGGTCATCGAGAACTTTTCGCTCGGCACCATGGAGAAGCTCGGCCTCGGCTACGACGTTCTGCAGGCGGCGAACCCGCGCGTCATCTACGGGACGATCAAAGGCTTCGGCACGTACGGCCCGTACAGCTCGTTCAAGTGCTTCGACTGGGTGGCGCAGGCTACGGGCGGTTCCTTCAGCGTCACCGGCGAGGCCGACGGCCCACCCGTCAAGCCCGGCGCGACGGTCGCCGACACCGGCTCCGGCATGCACCTCGCCATGGGCATCCTCGCGGCGATCATCCAGCGGGGCACGACCGGCCGCGGCCAGATGATCGAGATCGCCATGCAGGAGACCGTCACCAACTTCATGCGCATGCCGATGTCCATCCGCGAGCGGTTCCCGGATGGCCCGGTTCCGCGCCGCGGCTCGCGCTCGTCGGGCATGCCCGCCACCGGCCTCTATCCCTGCGCGCCCGGCGGCCCCAACGACTACATCTACATGCACATCGTCACCGAGCGCATGTGGGACTCGCTCTGCATCGGCATTGGCCGCCCCGAGATGGGCGCCGACGACCGCTTCAACACCATTGGCGCCCGCGCCCAGAACTGGGACCTCATCCAGGAGATCGTTTCCGACTGGACGCGCCAGCACACGAAGTTCGAGGCGATGGAGCATCTCGCCGCCTGCGGCGTGCCCTGCGGCGCCGTCTACGACAGCGTCGACGTCCTCACCGACAAGCACCTCCACGCGCGCAACCAGGTCCGCACCGTCCATCACCCCATCCGCGGCGACGTCGAGATGCTCGCTCCGCCGATCCACATGAGCGACAGCGACGTCGATATGGTCGCGGCGCCGCTCCTTGGCGCCGACACCGCCGCCGTCCTGCAGGCGGAGCTGGGCATGGACGCCTCGGGTATCGAAGCGCTCGCTGCACAGGGCGTCCTGGGTGTGCGCGCCGAGATGGCTGCCACGCCGTGAGGCGTCCTAGTCATGAAGTGGCTCGCTGGACGGCTGCTTGCAGCGCGGGGCGTCGTCGCCCTCGTCGGCGCGTTCGGGCTGCTGCTCGCCCGGATGCTCCGTGTCGGCGGCCTCGAGCCCGAAACCGATCGCGGCCCCGACCCGCACGACCTCGAAGTCGTCGAGCTGACCGACGCCACTATCACGCTCCGCGCTGCCGCCCGCCGCCCGCGCAACGCAGCCGACGAACCAGGGGTCTGGGGAATCGAAAGCATCCACGGCTACGACCAGGTCGGCGCCGTGCTCGAACGCCGCGGCCACGACATCGTCCGCGAGTTCCTCCCGGTGCAGGGCGCGACCCGCATCGGCGATCTCGTGCGCATGGATACCTTCGCTCACCCGGCCGACCCTCATACCGCGCACGGGCTCGGCTTCGAACACGTCCGCATTCCGTCCACGCTGGGCGAACTGCCGGCGTGGCTCGTGCCCGGCCGCTCCGACACCTGGGTCATCCTCGTCCACGGCAAAGGCGCCAACCGGCGCGAGGCCCTGCGCATCATCCCCGTCCTCCATGCCGCGGCCCTCCCGTGCCTCGCCATTACCTACCGCAACGACGTCGAGGGCCCGTCCGACCCCGACGGCCGCTATGCCTACGGCCGCACCGAGTGGGAAGACCTCGAAGCCGCCGCGCACTACGCCCTCTCCAACGGCGCCGAACGGCTCCTCATCGTTGGCTACAGCATGGGCGGCGGCATCACGCTCAGCTTCATGGCCCGCTCGCCCCTCGCCGAACGCGTCGCCGGTCTCATCCTCGACGCGCCGATGCTCGACCTGCGCACGACGGTCTCCCACGGCGCCGCGCAGCTTGGCCTGCCGGTGCGCTTCCTCGCCGTCAGCAATCGCATCGCCTCTGCACGCTACGGCCTGCAGTGGGACGAGCTCGATTACGCCTCCCGCGCGGGCCACCTCCGCGTGCCCATCCTCCTCTTCCACGGCGACGCCGACCGCGTCATTCCCGTCGCCCTGAGTGACGCCTTCGCCGCCGCCAACCCGGAGCTCGTCACCTACGAACGCGTGGCCGCCGCCGGTCACGTCCGCTCGTGGAACGTCGAGCGCGAGCGCTACGAGGCAGCCGTCCGGGAGTTCATCGGCCGCGTCGCCGGGACGCCCGGCGAAGCCGAGGAGGCCTCGCCGAAGCAACGCGATCGCAAGTCTCCGTGAACGTCGTCGCGATCTCCGGCAGCCTCCGCGCCCAGTCATCGAACGGAGCGCTCCTGCGCGCAGTGCAGCGCATGGCGCCTGCCGGCATGCGAGATCGTCGTCTACGACGGCCTCGCCACGCTCCCACAGTTCAACCCCGACGACGACCTCGAAGGCGCGCCCGCCCATCCGGCGGTGGCGGAGCTGCGCACCATCCTTGCCGCGGCGGACGGTGTCATCGTCTCCAGCCCCGAGTACGCCCACGGCGTGCCCGGCTCCCTCAAGAACGCCCTCGACTGGCTCGTCTCCAGCGGCGAACTGATCGACAAGCCGGTGCTGCTGCTCAACGCGGCCCCCGCCGGCGGCACGCACGCGCAGGAATCGCTCCGCGAAACGCTGACCATGCTCTCGGCTAACGTCCTCGAAGCGTCCCTCACGAAGACCGTTCCTGAAGGCAAAGCTGACCGCCGAAGGCTCGCTCGACGACGCGGCCGCCGAAATGCTCCGCGCCAGCCTCGCCGCCCTCCGGTGCGGCGATGACCCCTTCGCCTCAGTGACACCTCGAGGCTGACAACCGCCCCGCCGCGCCGTAGGCTTCCGCCCACATACCTGCCCTCGGAGGCTGCCCATGCCCAAGATTCATTTCGGCGTCACCATCCCCCAGATCAAGCGCACCTGGGACGAGAGCAAGAGCGCGGCCACCGAGTTCGAGGCCATGGGCTATGACTCCCTCTGGGTCTGCGACCACCTCTACGGCCCGCAGTCGCCGACCATCCCCATCCTCGAGGCGTGGTCGCTTGTCTCGGCGGTCGCTGCCGTCACCTCGAAGGTCGAGATTGGCACCCTCGTGACGCCCGCCGGCATGCGCAACCCGGCACACCTCGGCAAGGTCATCGCCACCATCGACAACATCGCCGGCGGCCGCATCATCCCGGGCCTCGGAGCCGGCTGGATGCCGCGCGAGTTCACCGACTTCGGTGTGCCCTTCCTCTCGACGGGCCAGCGCCTCGGCCAGCTGCGCGAGACGGTCACGCTCCTCAAGCGCATGTGGGGCGACGAGCCCCAGGTCACGTTCGAAGGCAAGTACGTCCAGGCGCACAACGTCGTCTGCGAGCCCAAGCCGGCGCGCAAGCCCCCGCTCCTCATCGGTGGCGCCGGCGAAAAGGTGACGCTCAAGCTCGCCGCCAAAGAGGCGGACATCTGGAACAACCTGGCCGCCCAGCAGGGCCTGCTCGAGCGCAAGGTCGGCGTCCTGAAGGAGCACTGCGCTGCCGTCGGCCGCCCACTCGAAGAGGTCACCATCAGCCAGCAATGCCTGGTCACCATCGCCCCCGACGAAGCCAGCGCCGGCCCCATGGTCGAGACTGCGAAGAAGATCTTCGGCGGCCACATGGGCGACCCCACCGGCCCGCTCGCCATCGCCGGCAGCCCCCAGCGCGTCCGCGAGCAGATCCAGAAGCACATCGACCTGGGCTGCACGATGTTCGTGATGGAGTTCTTCGGACGCGACACGAAGGAGGCCGGCCGCCTCTTCGCCGACACCGTGCTGCCTCACTTCAAGTAGCGCTCCGCGCGTCGCACTGCGGCGTGACGCCCGCGTCGCTCCTACGTCGGCACGTGCGTCGTCGTCACTTCGGCGAGCAGCCGATCGTCGTCACCGAACACCTGCGTCCGCACCACCGTGATCCGGCGCCCCACGCGCACCGGCACCGCCACCGCTCGCACCGTCCCGCCCTGCTGGTTCGCCAGCATCACGGCGTGGAGGTCGACCCCGACGAGGAACTTCCGCTCGCCCGTCTTCTCGAAGTACGCCCGGTTGGCCGCACCGGTCGAAATGTTGTCGGCCATCGTCAGGAAGACACCGCCGTTGATGTTCCCGGTCGGGTTGCAGTGATGTGCCTCGATCCGCACCACCGCGATCGCCTCGCGCTCGTTGCCGCTGTGCTCCATCCCGATGAACTCGTCGAACGTCATGCAGGCCCCCGCACCGGAAGTAGCGCGGAGATTACCGCATCAGCCCGCTCCCCAGTTGAATGGAGCCGCGCGGGTAAGCAAGCGGTCTGTGGTCTCGTGCACCAGCGTGCAAGCTAACCGGCGCTCACCCGCCGTACTTCGCCACCTCGCGCTCCATGCGCAGCGGCTCGATGACGGCGCGCCGCTCGTGCTCGCCCCAGTCCTCCCGCGGCACCATCCACATCACTTCGAACTCGTTGCCGTCGGGGTCGGCGCCGTAGAGCGACTTCGTCGCGCCGTGATCGCTTTGCCCGCTGAGCGCGCCCATCTCCGCCAGCGTCACCCGTGCCGCGGCGAGGTCCTCGATCCGCGGCACCTCCCACGCGAGGTGGTAGAGCCCGGTCGCCCCGCGCGGGGGCGCCGGCGCGTTTGCCCCCACCTGCATCAGCCCGAGATCGTGATGGTTCGTCGAACCGGCCGCCCGCATGAACGCCATCATTCCGCCCTCCCGCGCGATCTCCTCAAAGCCGAACGCTTCGCGGTAGAACGCCACCGATCGGTTGAGATCGCGGACGTAGAGGACAGCGTGATTTAGACGAGCGACGGGAATCGGCATGGCGCACCCCAGCAGGGAGATGCATCCATCTTTGCACCTTCGTCAACCGGCCGGCGGGGACACCCCGCGGTCAGACACGGCCGTTGGCCATGGCGGAAACGATGGAGCAGCCTACGTGGAACATTCCACGGTTCCGGAGCGTCATAACGTGGTGGTAGGGTGCGTTACGCGCCCCACATACCAATGCGGAGGACGCCTGTGCGAACTATCAATATGGAAACGGCCCGGTCGCGGATGCCTGCGCGCGGGGTGTGTCATGCGTAACCTCACCAGGGCTCGCCCGTGGGCTTTTCTCGGCGTTGCGGCCCTCGCCGCCATCGTCGCAACCGGGGCCTTCGCCGCCGCCAGGCTTGCCAGGGGCCCCGCGACTGGCGCCGTAACGCGGGGCGACGCACAGGCGCAAGGCCAGCCAACACCCGGCACGCCGTTTGCCGACGCTCCGGGGACCGACGAAGCCGCCGGCGCGACTATTACAGCGGAGTGGGCCAAGCCGCAGTTCGCGGGTGTGATCAACGGAATCACCATGCGCTCGGGATCAGAAGGCGTGGACGGACCCGAATACCAGTGTTCGGCCGGGCTCTCCCACAAAAACATCTCGGCTGCCGACGGGACCGCCCTGGCGATCTTCGGAAGCGTCGTGCCGGCGGGTTTGAAGCCCGACCACCCCGAGCTGCCGGACTCGGCGCTCGCCACGTTGTGTGGAGACAAGGTAATAGCGGCTGGCCGGGTGGTGATTGTCACGGCGACTGGTCATGCCGTGGGGATCAGCACCGTGCTACGCCCAGAGCCCTGGAACTACGCCTACGGGGCCGCCGATCGAGTGTCGGCGATGACAATTGGCGGACTCGCAGCCGTGGTAACTCGATCGATCATTCCGGATGGCCGGGGCGGCTCGTACATCACGATGGTCCGGCCCGTTGCGGATGGCTATGTAATCACCGAGCTGCGGGGCGAGAACTCGCCGGTCAACGAAGTGCTCGCGATCGCGAAGGAGCTGACGCAATGATGATCAGGAGCTACGTCCGCACGGCCTTCCTTGCTGCCGTTGTGGGCCTCGCGCTCGGAGTCATGTCTCCGGTGGCGCCGGCGCGAGCGACGGTAGCCACGACGTTCAACTTCTACCCTCCAATCGACTACGGGTCGGCACAGAACAGTTGCGGATGGCACATCGATTGCGAGGGCGCCGCCAACTACGGCCGCGGGCTCGACTTTGTATCGAACTACAACCCGTCCACCGCGTATTTCAACGCGTGGGGCGTTAGCGGTGATCTAACTGTGACTGCGCGGGCCCACGCAATAATTGGCCACGCGAAGCCAATTGGCCAGCCTTATTGTGCGACGACCTCCGTCGGGATCTACGATTCGTCGTGGAACTTCCAGGCGATCATCTACGCCATGCATTCCTCGCCCGGTACGCATGACGGGTACCTGTTCCCCGTCTACGCAAACAACTTATCTTATGGGGGATACTGGAACAGTCAGGTCATCGGGTCTTTCGATAGCACCGGTTGCCCGGTCCCGGTTCACATCATGAGCTGGTACGACTACAACGCCGTGCCGCATGACTCCTACGGAAACTGTCCGTACTCCAGCGGCTTCTACTATGGATGCTTCACCGAACGCGGCCAGTACATGCTTCCACACGACCTGAGCGACTGGACATACTACAGCAGTTGGACCTCGCCAACGTAAATTTCGCCCAAGCCGCTAGTGAAAAAGAGGCCGGTGGTTTGCCGGCCTTTTTCGCGCCTCAGCGCGGCGGCCTCACAGTGCCCTAGGGCGCTGCCAACAGCCATCGGAACTTTCGCCGACCCCGTAGGTTCAGATAACATGCGGCTCAACGCGGGCGCGTAGAATGCCGGTCTCGCCTGCGTGCGAGCCAGACGGGCCCCGAGAACGGAGAGGCGGCATGAACCAGGCGTCCGACGACCTGACGGAGATCGAGCGAAGCGTGCTCGTCGGATTGGCGGCCGGGCGCGCTGCCGATGGGGTGGCGTCGGATGTAGGGATGACGGTGAGCGGCCTCGGAGAAACGCTGCGCGACATCTCCCGCAAGAACCCCATCAGAAGCGACCGCTTCCTCCGGCTGTCGCCACGAGAGTGGAGCGTGCTGCTGTGCCTGGCCGAAGGCAAGACCAACCGCCAGGCGGCTCTGCTGCTCGGAATTACGTCCCGCCACGTTGGTAACCTCGTGTCCAGCGTCTTCGCGAAGACGGATGCGGCCAGCCGTGCTGATGCCACCGCGCAGTTTGTCCGCTGGCTTTCGGCCGTCGGGTAGCTATCTTTGCACCATCGTCAACCGGCCGGCGCGGAAACCTTCGACCACTGGTTCGTCGTGAAGATGTCCTGGTCGATCGGCGCTGCGTTCGCCCAGCGCGAAACGATGGCCGGCTACCGCGCCGATCATCGCCGCATTGTCCGTGCAGAATTTTGCCGGCGGGATGCGCACGGGCACGGGGCAGCGCCGCTGGAGTTCTTCGCGCAACCGCGTGTTCGCCGCAACGCCCCCGGCCACGAGGACCTCTGTCGCCCCCAGCTCGCGCGCCAACCGCGAGGTCTTGCCGGCCAGCACGTCGACCACCGCCTCCTGGAACTCCCACGCGATGCTCGCCATGTCGTACTTGCCGTCGCGCACCACGTGGAGGACCGCTGTCTTCAGACCGCTGAAGCTGAAGTCGAACGTGCCGTGCATCCACGCGCGTGGCAGATCGAGCGAACTTTGCCCGCCTTCGAGCGCCGCCTTCGCCACGTGCGGCCCTCCGGGGAACGGCAGCCCGAGCAACCGCCCGACCTTGTCGAACGCCTCCCCGGCGGCGTCGTCGCGCGTGCCCCCGAGCCGCTCGTACTGTCCATGTGAGCGCATGAACACGAGGTCCGTGTGCCCGCCCGAGACCACCAGGCACAACGCCGGGAACCGCGGTTCCGGCCCTTCCACCAGCCAGTTCGCGTAGATGTGCCCTTCCAGGTGGTTCACACCCAGGAAGGGCAGATCGCGCCCGAACGCGAGCGCCTTCGCGGCGTTGTAGCCCACCAGCAGCGAGCCCGCGAGCCCTGGCCCGCGCGTCCCGGCCACGCCGTCAATGTCGTCCAGCGTGCACTCCGCCGCCTCGAGCGCTTCGCGGATAACCGGCGCGATGTTGCGCAGGTGCTGCCGGCTCGCCACCTCCGGCACGATGCCGCCATATTTGGCATGCAGGTCCACCTGGCTGGCCACGATCGACGAGCGGGGCACCCGCCCATCCACTACGACGGCCGCCGCCGTCTCATCACACGAAGATTCAATTGCAAGGACGTTCACGTGCTCTAGAGTACCGGCCCCCGGCGGTGTCGTCAGGTTCCAGTCCGCCCTTTGGCGGAAACCCTGCGCGACCAAAGCCGGTGTCGACCGCTCAACCGTCGTCGCACACTGCGATCATCAACTCCACGTCGAGGTGTTCGATGTTTCTCGAAGTCACGCGCGAAATCCATGCCAGCCCCGAGCAGGTCTGGGCCATCCTCGCCGATGTCGAACGCTGGCCGGAATGGACGAAGTCCATGACGAAGATCACGCGCGCTCGGCAGCGGACGCTTCGGCGCCGGCAGCAAGGCGAAAGTGAAGCAGCCGAAGCCTCCCCGCCAGCACCATGACCGTCATCGTCCTTCGAGCCGCAAAAAGTCCTTCACGTGGGAAGGCCCCGCGTTCGGCGGCCGCATCGTCGCCACCCACGAAATCTCGCCGAGCAAGGACGGCGGCACGCACCTGCGCCTCGCGCTGCAGACGAAGGGCGGCCTCTCCGGGCTCGTCGGCGTCCTCTATGGCGCGGCTCTCGCGCAACTACGTCAACATGGAAGCCGACGGCCTCAAGACCCAGAGCGAAGCCTGGGCCTGCGCCGTCGTGTAGCCTCAGTCGCGAAGCGACCGTGGTTCGACCGGGATTTACCGCCAGCCCTCGCTCCGCAGCACGCCCTTCAGCTTCTGCTCCCACAGACCGCACTGCGTCTCTGTGTCATCCAGGAACGGGCCCACGCACTCTCGGCCGTCGCGGATGATGTGCCGGCAGAGGTTGATCAGCCCCGCGTCGGGATTGTTCCCGAACGTCATCTGGAGGTAGCGGCAGTTCGCCGCGTAGCGCGGCTCCTGCCCTGCGTCGCCGTCCGCCATCAGGCCAAGGTCTCGGCGAGGCGCAGAGCCACCCACGCGAACTCTTCCGCGGTCAGGAGCTGGTCGGCAGCACGCGACGCCATGGCTCGATCCTACACTACGGCCTTCGTTGGACCCGCTTACTTGTAGGTCAGCGCCTTCTCCGCGCTCCACACGGTCGGCGCTTCCTCGACGTTGAACTTCACCTCGTGCCAGGTCACCCGCACGGCGTCCTGCTCCCCCTCCACCGGGTCGACCAGCACTTCGAACATCCCCTGGTTCGTCTCTTCCGCCGGACGTGCCAGCACCTGCAGGAACGCCTGCGCGGCCTCGTTCGTCTCCAGCATGCGCGGCTGCCAGCGCCCGAATACCTTCGGGTTCTCCGCGTATTCGCCCGTCATGCCCGTCCGCACGAACGGATACAGCACCGAGAACGCCGAGACGAGGTTCGCCGACCGGCCAAGGTTTACCGCGAGCACCTTCGGCAGCTGCAACACGGCCCAGTTCGCGATCGAATAGCCCGGTACGCTCGTACCGGGGTCGATCGACTGGCGCGACGAGATGTAGACGATCTGCAGCGGCTCCTCGGCGTACACCGCCTCGCCTGCCCAGAGGTGCGTCATGAACATGAACCCGTCGACCTTCGTGTCGAGCACGGCCCGTGTCTCTTCCAGGTTCGACATGAACGCCTGCCGCACGCGCGCGCGCCGCTTCGCCATCGATTCGCCTTCGACCTCCCGCAGCGACCGCCCGAAGGCATAGCCCTTCTCGGTCAGCCCGGAGTTGCAGATGACGAGGTTCGGAGCGCCGCCCATGCGCTCGATGATGTAGCTGCGCGTCGCCCAGAGGTCACCTGCGTTCGTGACGTCCGCCTGCACAGGGAAGGCGTTGATGCCCTGCTGCGTGAGCACGTCCACGACGTCGAGGGCGTCCTCGTAGCTCGTGTGGAAATGCACGCCGACCGATGCCGCGCCGTTCAGCCCGGCCGCCAGCGCGAACGACTGGCCCAGGCCGCCGTCTTTGCCCGCGCCACTGATGAGCACGCGTTTGCCCTTCACGCCTCCGCTGAACTCGGCGGGAAAGCGGAACTTCTCGAGATTGACGCTGAAGGCCATGCGGTCACTCCGGGGATTGAGGTATTGGCGCGAAATATACCTTAGCCGTCGCCGATAGGTGAAACGAGAGCCTTCCGCCTCAACCCGGCCCTAACCTCAGTCGCGCACCCGCGCCACCACCCACTCCGTCACCATCTCGAAGTATCCCGGCACGAACCGCAGGCAGTGCAGTTCGCCCGCCGCCTCCGCGGCGCTCATCCCCGAGATCGGCATGGTCTCATTCAGGAAGTGGCCGGCGTTGGGGAAAAGAACCACCTTAGAATCCGGGTTGCCTGCGCGCTGGAGCGCCTCGTCCACGAGCGCCGCTCCCTCCCGTCCGGGCGTGTTCGTGTCGTCCTCCCCGATCACGAACAGCACCGGCGCGGTCGCACGCGCAAGGTCGTCGCACGGGTCGTAGCCCATCTCCGGCATCTGCCCGAACGCCATCTCCCGCAGCTGCGACGCCCGAAACGGTGGCGGCACCGGCGCCAGCCACGGCTGTTGCACGGCATAGTCGGCGAGCGGGATCGATCTCAATTGGGAATCATCGTGCAGCGCGCCGATGAGCTCGTCGTATTCAGTGTCCCATTTGGGATCCCACGTCCCCACCACGCAGCTGTACGCGAGCGTCCAGGCCCGCCGCACCCGCGCAAGCGTCTCATCCGGGACCTTCCACTCGCGCAGTTCCTGCAGCTTCCGGTGAATCTCCGCCTCCGCCGGCGAGACGCCCGCCGGTCCCACCAGCACCACGAACCGCACGGGCTCTAGTCCCGCCCGCGATCATCGCCGCCGACCACGATCCGTTGCTGAACGCCCACACCCCGACGCGGTCCGCGTCGATTCGCGGGTGCTGCCTGAGCGCCCGCACCGCCTCCGGCGGCATCGTTCGCGCGGTCGACCAGCAGCGAGTCGGCGTCGCCACCCGTCTCGCCAAACCCGCGCTTATCGAACACCAGCGCAGCCACGCCTGCCATGACGAAGTGGTGCGCGAACATCCGGTAGAAGTCGCGCGTCCCCGGTTGCGTCCCGTGCATCAGCACGATGGCCGCCGTCGGCCGCTCGGCTCGCGGCAACAACAACGTCCCCGACAGCGACAGGTCGCCCGACTGCCAGCCGAACGGTTCCTCGTCGTACAGATCAACGGGCTCCAACGTCCGCGTTGCGCCGCCAGC
Source organism: uncultured bacterium (assembly GCA_963832795.1). GTDB lineage: Bacteria > Chloroflexota > Dehalococcoidia > Tepidiformales > Tepidiformaceae > CAWHVJ01. The sequence goes on along the minus strand of CAWHVJ010000008.1, from coordinate 40,801 downwards.
ATCGAACGTCAGTGTGGGGCGCCTGCCGCTGTCCGCTGCTCCGACGCTCACCACCTCGCCGCTCTCGCCCAGCAACCGCTCGGCGCCGACGGGGTGCAACCGCACCGCCTCGTAGCTGCCGCGGCCATCGGCGCGGAAAACGAACGGCACCGTCTCGTCGCCAACGCCCCGAGTGGACACCAGCGCCGTGGACCCGTCACCCGCTACGTAGGTTCCACAGATCCGCCGCATGTCCTCGTCGCTCAGGGCGCGCTCTCGCTCCAACCCCTTACCCGGCGCCAGCGCATGTTGGGTTCCACCAACCTTCACCAACAGCCTTCGGCCCTCAACGGCGGCCGGTGCCCGGAATCGCCCCTCGGCCGGCACGTCGGCCGAAGCGCCCTCGAGCCCGATGCGCACGCACACGAACGTCGGTGACGGGCCTCCACCGTCGACCAGCCCTACCCAGGTACCTATGAGCCCGTCGTCAGCCATCGCTCGGAGCTACAGTCCCCTCAGCTCGACCCGCCGCCCCGTGTCAGCCACGATGCGCCCAACATCGAGCGCCTCGGGTATCGCCGCCCGGATGTCGGCGGCATCGTCGGCCGACACCATGAGCACCAGCCCGATGCCCATGTTGAACACCTCGTACATCTCCTCCGCCGAGATCTCGCCGCGCTGCTGGATGAGCTCGAAGATCGGCAGCACGGGCCACGAGCGCGTCTCGAAGGCGGCCGTCACCCCCGCGGGCAGGATGCGCGGGACGTTCTCGACGTAGCCACCGCCGGTGATGTGTGCGATGCCGTGCACCCGGTCGAGCACCGGCGCGACCATCTGGTAGTACGGCCGATGCGTCGCCAGCAACGCTTCGCCCACGCGCTTGCCGCCCAGCACCGGCGGTCGCTCCTCCAGCCGTGTACGTGTCTCATCCATCGGTTCGCCGTCGCCGACGCCCAGCACCTTTCGTGCCAGCGAGTAGCCGTTCGTGTGCAGCCCCGAGCTCGGAATACCGAGCAGCACGTCGCCCACCGCGATCTTCGAACCATCGATGATTCGATCGCGCTCGACCACGCCCACGATGAAGCCGGCAAGATCGAAGTCGCCCGGGGCGTAGACGTCGGGCATGTCGGCGGTCTCGCCACCGAGGAGCGCGCAGCCTTGCTCGGCGCACGCGCGCGCCACGCCCTCGACGATTGTCTGTTTCTGCTCGGTCGTCAGCCCATTCCCGGCGATGTAGTCGAGGAAGAAGATCGGCTCCGCGCCGCAGGCCATGATGTCGTTCACGCTGTGGCCGAGGATGTCCGGGCCGCAGAGGTCGAGCCGGTCCGCCGCCAGCAGCAGCTTCACCTTCGTCCCGATCCCGTCCGCGCTCGCTGAGAGCACCGGGTCGCGGTACTTCTCTCCGAGGCGGAACAGTCCGCTGAACGGACCCGCATCGCTCAGGACCTCCGGCCGGCGCGCCTGCGCCAGGATGGCGGGCAGGCTGGCTGCGAACTTGCTCCGCGCGGCAATGTCCACGCCCGCGGCGGCGTAGGCCTTCTCTTCAGTCACCAGCAGAGGGTACAGGGAAGCAGGGCTGCGGGCACTCGCCTTAGAAGCTGACCTTGCGCAGCTTCCCGCCGCTGAACACGTAGCCGATCCCGTTTCGGACGGCGAAGGCGCTGCTCGAAGCGAAGTCCTTGTGCCGGTACTGCGACGAGAACGTCCCGTCGCGTCGGAAGAACACGATCCGGTCGTTCGGCGCGTCCAGGAACCCGAGCTCCCCGTTCTTCGTCAGCGTCTGTGGCGTCGCGTCGGCGATCAGTTTCTTGTCGATCCCGCCCTGCGACAGTTGCAGCGCCACCTGGCCCGTGAAGCTGTGTAACGCGCCGTTCGCGTCGGCAGTGGTGATGTCGCCGTCGACCATCAAGCGTCGCGCGGCTGCCAGGTCCGGCGTCTCCAGCACCTTTTGCGGGGCGGCGGCGAACCCGTTGCCGTCCTGTGTGAAGCGGTACACCACCGCCGCGTTCGCATCGAGCACGTACAGGTCACGCCCGCTCGTGGCGATGTCCGTGATCGTCACGCCCGCCGGGGCCGCGAACGGCACCGCAGCCAGCCCGTTCGGCGGCGAATACGACCATAGCTGGTGCGACTGGTCCGCAATCAGGTCCACAGGCCCGGCGAAGTCGCTCGAGTCGAGGAACGCCGTCGCCACGGGGCGGCCCTGGTGCTTGTCGGCGTCCTGACCGAACACAACTTTTCGATCGCCCGTCGCCAGCGTCATCGCGATCACCTGGCCCGAGGCGTTGTCCAGGATGTAGGCCGTGTCGTCGCTCACCGCCATCCGCGCCACGCTCACCGGCTTGTCTCCGAACTGCTCCAGCGAGCCCACGACTTCCACGGCGGCCGGCGTCTTGATGTTGTCCATCGTTGCGATGGCCGCGTTCACCTGGTCGAGGAGCTGGGCTGCGGCCGCGTCGTTCGGCTTCGAATCCTTCGCCTCGAGCAACATCGCCTGCGCATCTGTCAGCGATGTCCGCCGTTCCGCGGGGTCCGCGAGCACCTGGGCATTGCTCAGCCGCTGTTGCGCGCCGTCGATGAGCGAGGCGTACCGCTCGCCCGACTGCTGGCTCATCAGCTTCGGCAGCATGATGAACCCGATAAGCCCCAGGAGGATGCCCAGGCCCGTCAGCACCACCAGCCAGGTCGGCGGCAGGCTGGCGTTTGCCGTGGGGCGCCGGGAGAACGTCCCGCCGCCGGACGACTTCCATCGCCCGCCCATGTTCCCGCGGACGCGCACCAGCGATCCGCCGTTGTTGATCGTCGCCGCCGTGTCGCCCGCAATCGTCTGGGCCATCGGCATGACGGTCGCGGCGCGGGTACGATGCTCAGCCGCCAGCTCGTCCACCAGCGGCATGGCCTCGACCGTTGGCGAAGGCCGTGCCGGCACCTCCTCGTGGACAAGGCCGCGCGAGAAGCTGTCACGCCGGTCGTGCCGCCGCCGCGCCGGCGTCGAACCGCTGAGCGAATCTGTCGGCGGCCGCGACCCGCCGCCACCGGTCGTCCGTTGTGCCTGCCGCGCGACGAGCGCCGCATTCGCGAGCGCCGCGTGCGCGAGCGATGCCCGCGCCTGCCGCTCCGCCGCGAGCTGCGCCAGGGGGCTCTCTCCACTCACCCGCAGCAGCGGCGCGGGCATCTCCTCCATCAGTGTCGGTACCGCAGCTTCCATCTGGCGCCGCGGCATGACCTCCGTCAGAAGTCTGCGCGCGGTCGCCACAGCATCCTCTGCCTGGGCGCTCACGAAGAGGCTCGGCTGGTAGGTGCTCTCGGGGACGGCGATGGCCACTTCCGTTCCGGCATCGTCGGCTCCGCCCTCGGGCAGCAGCGAGGTCGCGTCGATCACGAAGTCATCGTCGCCCGGCGGCAGCGCCGGCAGCTCTGGTGCGCCGGTCACGAGCACCGTCGTCAGGTGCCGGAGGTCGCGGAGCCGGTGGTAGAGGTCCTGCAGTACCTGGGGCTCAGGCAGCCTCAACATCCCGCCGATCAGCTCGTCATCGAGCTCCGTCAACGCGGGCGTCGTGATCATCAGCAGCCGGTCGCCCGGCGCGAAATCGATGCGCGTGAGCTGCGGCGAAACCGGGCCAGCTCCGATCGGGCGGCCATGTTCCTCGTCGGCGAAGTACGCGATGACCTCGCCGTCGTGCAGGTGGAACACGGCCGACGGTCCGGCCTGCGCGACCACCGCCTGCGTGCCGCGTCGCCCGAACGCACTCAGCCCGAGGCTCACGCGGTGTTGGGCGATGCTCTTGCGATTCCAATCAAGGAGGTTCCGCTCCGCTTCTTCGAACAGGCGCTGGAGCGCGCCCGTGAGGCTCATATCGAGAGAGTTGAAGGCATGGCCGAGCGCCGAGACGACGTGGCCCGCGAACGCCTCGCCCGCAGGCGTCGTCCCTTCGGCCACGATAAATAGCTCAGCGCGATCGTCGGTGGGCCCTTTGCCGTGGAAAACGCCGGCGTTCGGCCCGCGGTCCACCGGCTCGTGATCAACGATCGCGAACTGGCCGACCTGGAGTGGTTCGGTCAAACCAGACCGTCCTTCTCTCTCAGGATAGGTACGGGCCTCCCCAGAAAGCGCGCTGCCGTCCCGTCATAACGGGACGCCCCGTGAGCGGCGCCAAGGCACTATACCATCGTCGTTTGCGACTAAGGCAACCCTTGAGTACCCCCATTCGGAAGGGAAATCCCCGAATTTCGCGCTTCGCAATCAGCCTTTAACGAGCCGCTTTCCTGCCATTCCGGAGCGCCGCGCGCACCCGTTCGGCCTCGCGCGGTGTACCCTTTGCGCGCCATGTCGCATCCCCGCGGGCACCCTGCGTATTCCGATATTTCGACCTTCCTCCATCTCCCGTGGGTGTGGCAGCCCGCCGCCATCGCAGAGGCGAAGCCCGACATCGCCGTCGTCGGCGCGCCATTCGACGTCGCGGTCACCCACCGCCCCGGCGCGCGCTTCGGCCCGCGCGCCATACGGGCTGCCAGCTACCTGACTATCGATTCTTTCCATCACCTCGGCTTCCGCATCGAGCCCTTCGACTACATCACGGGCATCGATGCCGGCGACGCCTACTGCGTCCCGGGCGACATCCAGCGCGGCCACGACGGCATCCGCGCGAAGATGTCCGAGGTGCTCGCGGCCGCCCCGGCGTGCGTGCCGCTCGTCCTCGGCGGCGACCACTCAATCACCTACCCCTCCGCCGGCACCGTCGCCGACCACCACGACCGCAAGGTCGGCATCGTCCACTTCGACGCGCATGCCGATACCGCCGACGAGTCCTGGGGCGTCTCGCTCAGCCACGGCACCCCGATGCGGCGCCTCATCGAAGCCGGTCACGTCGCCGGGCGGAACTTCGTCCAGGTCGGCCTGCGAGGCTACTGGCCGCCGCCACCCGTCATCGAATGGATGCGGGAGAACGGCCTTCGCAGCCACTTCATGTCCGAGATCGAAGAGCGTGGCTTTGACGCCGTCCTCCAGGACGCCATCGAACAGGCGCTCGACGGCCCGGACATGATTTACCTCTCCGTCGACATCGACGTCCTCGATCCCGCGTTCGCTCCCGGCACCGGCACACCCGAGCCGGGCGGGCTCTCTGCTCGCGAGCTGCTTCGCGCCGTCCGCGAGATCGCGCTCAAGGTGCCGCTCGCCGGCCTCGACGTCGTCGAGGTCTCGCCGCCCTACGATCCTGCCGGCATCACCGCCGAAGTCGCCCACCGCGTCTGCTGCGAAGTCATCAGCGCGCTCGCCGTCCGTAAACGCGACGCAGCCGCCAGCCAGTAAGCGCCGCCAGGGGTGACCCGCGTACCACTGGATCGATGGCCTTCGGCCGTGCGTTACTGGGATACGAATCCGGGTTGGATGGGGTGACTCGATGACGACGTGGGAATACTGCTCGATGTTGAGCGACGGGCCGGCGAAGAAGGACGCGCTCGACGCGTTGGGGGCCGAGGGCTGGGAGATGGTCTCGGTGCTGCAGGGCGCGCAGACGATGCAACTCCTCTACGTGTTCAAGCGCCCGAAAGCGCCGGCGACGACCGCTCCGGCCGATACCGAGAGCAAGGCCGCCGGCGTCTGGTAGGACCCAAGAACGGACCGTTAGAGCATACGAACGGTCCGCGTGGCCGCTGCGCCGCACTCACGGAACGGACTAGCGTGAGCCTCGAGCGGCTGGAGGTTCACCATGGCATCTGCAGCGTATCGCGGCCCAACGGCGAGAACGGACACTGTGCGCGCTCGCGAATTCGCCGTCGAACACGCAGGCGCGCGGACCCTGGCGGGGATGCTCCTGCTGCTCGCGGGCTTCGTGATCCTCATGGGCATCATCACGGCGGAGGCCGTATACCCGGACACGTACACGACCCACGACAACGAGATCAGCGACCTCGGCGCCACGAAGCCGCCCGATAGCGTCATCCGCCAGCCTTCCGCCCACATCTTCAACGCGACGATGCTGGTGTCAGGGGCGACGATCATGGCCGCCGCGTACCTTGTGCGCCGCTCTCGGACGCCCCGGCGCCTCTGGATCTCGGTGGGCTTGATGGGGATCGGAGCCTTCGGAGTCGGCGTCTTCCCCGGAAACCGCGCACCCATGCACGGCCTCTTCGCGCTGCTCACGTTCGGATCGGGCGGCGTGGCCGCGATCCTCGCCGGGTCGGTCATCTCCGGCATGTTCCGCTGGGCCTCGATCGGTCTCGGCGTGGTGACGCTGGGCAGCCTGTTCCTCGCCCTCCTCGGCGATGTCACGCCGATCTTCGATCGGCTGGGTGACGGCGGCATCGAGCGCTGGGTGGCCTACCCGGAGATCGCCTGGCTGATCGCGATGGGGTCGTTCCTGGCCGGCGGAGCCGCCGGGATGTGGGCCGCGACCGACACCGAGGACCGCGTGGTCGAGCCGTCGCGCCGGGCATAGACTCCGCCCACATGGCGCACGAGACGGTCGACTTCTGGGCACTGACGGACCTCGAGACACCCTGGGCCATCCGCGTCGTGGCAACGCTCGGCGTCGCCGAGGCGCTCGCTACCGGCCCACGGAGCATCGACGAGGTCGCCGCTGAGGTAGCCTGCGACCCCGACGCGCTTGAGCGTGTCCTGCGGCACCTGGCGAGCAAAGGCATCTTCGAAGAGCCCTCGCCAAGACACTTCGCCCTGAACGACGCCGCCCGCCCGCTGCTGGACCCGGGGGCCCGTATCGGCCTCGGCCTCGATGGCATCGGCGGACGCATGGCCGGCGCGTGGGCGAGCCTCCTGAAGGCCGTCCAGACGGGCCGGCCCGCCTACCACGAAGTGTTCGGCGCCCCATTCTGGGAAGACCTCGAGGCCAACCCCGGCGTCGCCGAAACGTTCGACGCGCTTATGGGCCCCGGCCACGGCACTCCCGACGGCCAGGTCCTCCTCAACAACGACTGGGACGGCATCACCACCGTGGTCGATGTCGGCGGCGGCACAGGCTCCCTCCTCGCCGAGGTCCTGCGCCCACGCCGCGCCCTGCGCGGCATCCTCGTCGATGTCCCGCGCGTCATCGCCAACGCCCCTCCGGTGCTCGAGGCGGCCGGTGTCGCCGACCGTGTCCAGCTCGTCCCGCAGAGCTTCTTCGACCCGCTGCCGGCAGGCGCCGAGCTCTACCTGCTCAAGAGCGTTCTCGGCGACTGGCCGGATCCCGAAGCACGCAGCATCCTCCACCGCTGCGCCGAAGCGCTGCCCGCGAACGGCCGCCTCGTCGTGGTCGGCGGCCCCGTCGACGACGAACCCGCTTCTCCCGAACTCCTCATGCTCGTTCTCGTTGGCGGCAAGGGCCGCACGCTCTCCGAGCTCGAAGCCCTCGCCAACGAAGCCGGCCTCCGCCTCACCAACGCCGGCCGCCAACCGCAGCGGCCGCGGCATCGCCGAATTCCAACGCCGGTAGTCGCGCCCCACTGTGGGCGCGGGCGCTCGAACCAGCCACACGCCACCCCACAACCGCCACGGCCCTCACCCAACGAACCCGAGCCCCGAACGCAGCGCAGCGAAGTGAGCGGGTACGACGCCCGGCCGTAGACGCTCAACATCGCGCCGACGACTGTCAAGGCGCTGCTTGACACCTCCTCCGCGTCAAGCTTAACCTGACGCCCATCTCAAACCGGAGTCGCGCACATGGCCACCGCCGCCGCTGCCACCCAAACCGCCCTCTACTGCTCCTTCTGCCTCAAACCAGCCTCCAACGTCGAAAAGCTCATCGCCGGGCCTGGCGTCTACATCTGCGACGGCTGCGTCGCCCTCTGCAACGCCATCCTCGCCGACGAACCCGCCAAACCGTTCGCCGACCTCGCCGGCATGTCCGACGACGCACTCCTCGCCTCCCTGCGCCCCGTCGCCGAAGCCCTCCACGCCTCCGAACGCGGCGTGAGCCGCACAGGTTCGCGAACTCCGCTCGCGCAACGTCCCCTGGAGCCGCATCGGCGAAGCCCTCGGAATCAGCCGCCAGGCCGCCTGGGAGCGCTTCTCCGGCGAGGAGTAGTAACGGCCGCCCCCGCCGCGGCGGCGCGCAGGTGGCCCGTTTTCGCTGAAAGCGGTGTAATGCGAACGTGGGTGAGAGCACGTACACGCTGATCCTCCTTCGGCACGGCGAGAGCACCTGGAACCAGGAAAACCGCTTCACCGGCTGGCACGATGTGCCCCTCTCTGAGCGCGGGCGTTGAAGAAGCGCACGCCGCCGGGCAAGCGCTCGGCCGCGAGGCGGGCCGCATCGACGTCGTCCATACGTCGCTGCTCCGGCGCGCCATCCAGACCGTCAACATCGCGCTCGACGAGATTGGCCTGGGCTGGCTCCCGGTGCGCCGCTCATGGCGGCTGAACGAACGCCATTACGGCGCGCTCCAGGGGCTGAACAAGCTGGAGACGTCACAGAAGTTCGGCCCCGAGCAGGTCTTCGCGTGGCGCCGCAGCTACGACACGCCGCCCCCGGCACTCGGATGGGACGACGAGCGCCATCCACACCATGACGCCCGCTATGCGGGCCTCCCGCCCGAGCTCTTGCCGGCCACCGAGTGCCTGAAGGACGTCGTTGCCCGCGCGCTGCCGTACTGGTACGACGCCATCGTCCCCGACCTTCGAGCGGGGCGGCGATGTGCTCGTCGGAGCACATGGCAACAGCCTGCGCGCCCTCGTGAAGCACCTCGACGTGATCAGCGACGACGACATCGCCGAGCTCAACATCCCCACCGGCATTCCCCTCCTCTACGAGCTGGACGCGGACCTGCGCAGGGTCTCCTCGCGGTACCTGGGAGACGAAGCCGCCGCGAAGGCCGCCGCCGAAGCCGTCGCGCGCCAGGCGGGATAGCGGCAGGGTAGCCGCTCCGGCGGGCCTCCTACGACGCGCGCTGGCGGGTTGCGCATGAGACGGTCAGTCGCGGGCCAATTGCCTCCCCAGCACCGTTGACGGCGACGGCTCAGCGCCGCCTGGTGCATACGACAGGTGGCCCGCGAGCGCCGCAAGCTTGTCGAGCGCGGTGAGAGCGCCGTACGCGACCGGCCAGGGCAAGCGATCTGCCGTTCGCTGCAGGACAGTCGCCCCCGTCAGGGCGGTTAGCCGCAGCACCGACTGCACGGGCCTCAGCGTCCCCAGACGCTGGACTGCCCGCGAAACGTGCGACACCGCGTAGAGGTGGCCCCCGTGCCACCGCACCTCCGGGTGGTTCTGCATCAGCCGCTGTGCGCCCCAACCGTGGCAGTATTGCTTGGCGACGAAGAGCCGCAGGTCCCGCGCGTGCTCGTGCTCGACGCGCATCTCCGGGGCGTAGGCCACCCGCAGCCCCAGCGATTCTGCGACTAGTCCGAACTCCGTATCGCCGACGCGACGATACCGGGCGTTGAAGCGGACCGCCTCGAAGACGGAGCGGCGAACAGCCAGGTTGCGCGTGTCGCATTCGGTCGGTTGGCCGGCGGCCACGCGCCGGAGATGCTTGTCGTAGCGGGACTGCAGCAGGCAGGAAATGCGGTCGCTGCGGACCGTTCCCGAGTAACCCTGCACGATGTCCGCTCCCCTCTCGAGCATCGCGGTCGCGGCCACGATCCACCCCGGCTCCACGACGCAGTCGGCGTCGGTGAAGAGCACCATGCCACCACTGGCGCACTCGATCCCGGCGTTGCGGGCAGCGTAGACCCCGGCGTCGGCCAGGCTAACGCGGCGCACCTGCGGCGGCAGGTTGCCCGTCAGCCATCCCTGGAAGGCCGGGCTGCAGCCGTTGTCGACCACGATGATCTCGTCTGCGCTCGCGGGCTCACAGCCGAGCACCGACGCCACGCAGCGGAGCACGCGTTCGTCGTCCTTCACCGGGATGACGACCGAAACGCCCGCAGGCACCGCCTCGTCGCCGGCACGGTGCATCGTCATCGACCGCCAGCGAGAAGGTCGCCAACCGATGCCAGCACTTCGACGCAGCGGACTGCGTCGCGCGCCGTCGCCAGTCGCGGAGCCTCGCCGCCGGCGAGGCGCTTGTTCCAGTCCGAAAGCATCGCCATCACGGCCGCCACGTCCTCGGTCGGGCTCCGTCCGAGCCGTCGGGCCAACCGCGTCGCGATCCCTGCCGGCGCCCGCACAGCCCGGCCGTCCGCCTCGAGCTGCTCTGCGTACCCTCCGCCGTGGCGTACTTCCCAGGCAAACGTCGCGCCGCTCTCCAGGCCGAACTCCCCGCGGGCACCGCGAGGAAGGGCCGTGGCTACCATCGTTGTCGTTATGTCGCTCCCTGACAACCACCGGGCGAGATCCACCGCGTGCGGCAGGAGATCCGTCAGCGCCCCCGCCTGGTGTCGCGCACCCCACGTACGAGGGTCGGTCTCAAGCACGAAGCGCCACTCACGCACGTCCCGACGCCGTTCATAGCGCGGCCAGTAACGCCGCGGGAAGGCCGGCGTCACCAGCTCGTTCCATCCCAAGCACGCTCCAGGCTCGAGCGCAGGCGGCTTCTCCACGAGCACCGGCAGGCCGGCTCTGAGCGCCAGTGCGACGTGGGCTTCGTGGAGAGCCGGAGGGCTGAGAACGAGCAGGCAGTCGACGCCGGCGTTCGCGACGAGATCCTCCGCGCTCCCAAACCGCGCGATCCCGCCCGGGACCGCCACCGGATCGGCCGCGCCGCAGACGCTGAATGCATCCACTCGCTTGAGCGCAGGCGCGTAAAGCCGTTCGAACGCGGCGCCGCAGCCGATGACGCCCAGACGCCGCGCCTTCATCGCAAGAACGGCACGCCCTGCAGCCGGGGAGGCACCGGCACGCCCAACCGCCCAAGCACTGTCGGGGCGAAGTCGCGGACGTTGACCGTGTCCGCGCACGCCCGGGCTTCGCCCGCCGGCCGCACGAAGCAGAACCCCTGGCCGGTGTGTACGCCGTTGCGGGCCTCTTCGCGTGTGGACGACAGGAGTCGCCCGTCGGCGAGACGGAGCGTGGCCGTCCGCACGACATCGGGGTTGGGCAGCAACAGCGCGTCCGGCAGGCGGTGCGAACGCGGCCCCCGCATCAAACCCTGGCGCCAGGGCTCGACAAACGCCTTCTGGCCATCCTCAGCCACCGATCCGAGCGCCAGTTGAGCGAGATCGCCAAGAAGCTTCTCGTACTCCGCAGGTCCCACGAAGCCGTCGCGTTCGCGGCCAGCGAGGTTCACCCGCGCCGCCGCCGCGCCATCATGCGTCACCCGAAAGAGGCCGCTCGCAACCGTGTCGATCGAACCCGCCGACAGCGTGGCCTGCCGCGCGGCGCGCAGGCGCGCGGGAAGCCGTTTCCAGATAGCGCGATGCACCGAATCCGGAACGACCTCGCGTAACCTCCGCAGCAGGTCTGGATGCGCCGCCTCATCCACCGGTTCCTCACCAAGCACGAGGTGGATCAGCTGCGGCCCGAAGGCGCTGTACTCAACCTGGTGGGCCATCCCGTGGAGGGCGAATAGAACGAGGTCGGTCTGCGGCCCCGCGGCCGCCTCGATCCGCGGCCAGGCCGCGTCCAGCTCGCGAAGGATCCGTGCGAGCGCGTCGTCGTTGGAGGTTGTCGCGTCGAGCTGCTGAGGCCCCGCAAGGTAGTGCCCGGCCTTGTGGAGCTCCCCGAACGTGACCACGAAGAGATCCCACCCGCCCTCCGCCGCGAGCGTCTCGATGAGCTTTGCCCGCATCGCCACGCCCTTCGCCATATCTCGCGCCATGCGCAGCTTGTCGCGCGGCGACTGCGGCTCGAGCGTATCGAAGCTCAACGGGTGCTTCCCGAACCGCCGCACTACCTCCCCGCGGAACGACGCGGGGTATGCCGTTGGCACCATCTCGTCGTGGAGTCCCCAGGGCTGCAGTACACGCATGCCGGGCCCTTCGACAGTCGGGACGTACGGAACGTCGACTACCAGCGCCCTCCGTCCCAGTTCCGGGAACGCGCTCCAGAACGGCTCGTACGCCAGCGCCGGGTGGTCGTTCCGAACCTCTCGCTGCTCCTCGGCCAGCCATTGTATCCAGAAGTACACGCCGTGCTCGCCGGGGCCAGCGCCCGCGGCGAACGTCGGCCAGATCGAGCCGTGCAAAATCGCGCCGTCCGACGCTACGTCGAAGCGCATCGTCCGCTCCGTGAACTCCCGGAGGTTAGGCAGCGCGCCCCGCTGGATGAGCTTTTCGAGGGTCGCTGTTTCGAGCGCGTCGAGAGCGATCATCAGGACGCGTCGGTTCGGCTCGGTCATCTGGCGAAGTCGCTCCGTGGGGTTCAGTGCTGAAACGGTACGGGTCTTGCGCGCTGATGGCGAGAGCCTGCGACGTCGACACGGCCGTGCGAGGGCGCACGCCGCTCCCGCAACCGCGGAGGCGCCGGCCGCACATACGCTGGGTACACCGGGCGCGGCGCCCCCGCCCGAACGGAGGTAGACGATGAGTGCTCCACGACGCGGCGAATCCGCCCGATCCGCCGTCGCACACCCCGGCGACTCTGTCGCCACGCGTGATGGACATGAGCTTGGTCGCGTCGAACGCGTCAGCGATGGCGCCTTCATGATTGACCCTGCCCACGAGGACGCGTTCTGGCTTTCCAAGGCCGTTCTCCTCCATGCCGAGGACGGCCGGCTTGTCATGGACTTCGATGTCGCCGTGCTCGACGACTACAAGATGGAAGGCCCCGTCGCGGCTGCTGGTTCCCCGCGTCTCGATGCCCAGGTAGAGACGTTCGAGACCCGCCACGACATCGCCCTGAAGCGCGAGCACATGGAGCATCCTCAGGGCTAGCGCGCGCCCGGTCGCATCGACTTATAGTCGTTGAGCCCCCGGCGCCCGTCGCGCCACGTGAAGCGGTCTTTGAACCGCAGCAGCGCACGCAGGAGCGGCCCGCCCGGTGACCGCGATGATCGTGGCGTTGCACGCCGCGCCAAGCAGGTCCCACCCGAAGCTCGTCAGCAGGTAGAAGTTCCAGTAGCGGCGAATGGCCTCGCCGACACCGATGCCGGGCTGGTACGTGACGTCGGGGCCGCCCGTCCAGAAGGGCCAGAACCAGAGGTTCGTGACTGCCCCGTAGAAGAACGCCGCGCCTACCCCGAATGCCACGACGATGCCGAGCTCCGCGCGGCCATGAAGCCCGGAGCGCGCGACGATGGGTCGAAGCGACCCAGCAGCAAGTCCCATCCACGCGCTCGCGAACATCTGGAACGGGAGCCACGGCCCCACGCCTCCCGTCACGACCGCGCTCAGGAAGAAGGACAACGCCCCGAGCAAGAACCCCAGCCGCGGCCCGAAGGCGTACGCCCCGAGGATCACCAGGAAGAAGTACAGGTTCGCGCCCGCCGGCAGCGTGATCGTGCGCAGCACGGCCGCCAGCGCCGAGAGGACGCCCAGCACCGCCAGCGACTTGCTGTTCAGCCCGCCCGTCGTCAGCTCGGCCACGATCAGGAGCATCGAAAGGGCCGCCACCGCGGCGAAGATGAGCGGTGCGTCGGTGTTGTGTTCGAACCAGCGCGAGTCAGTGTGCGTCGCCCCCGCGGAGATGAACGGGTGCAGGTAGGCGAGGACCCCGAGCAGGTTCAGCGCCACGAACGAGAGCGTCGAGAACGACGGGAGCGGCATCGGCCGCGGCCGAACGACGGTTCGCTCAAGCGCCATGGCGGCGCCTCCAGACCAGCGCTCCAGCAATCGCCGCAATCAGCGCCGCCGCCAGCGCCCCAAACGCAACGAGCGAACCGGCGTTCCCGCCGCCACCGCTCGACCCCGTCGCAGGCGGCTGGGGAACGGCCGTCGCCGTCCCGTGGTTGCGCACGACGGATGTCGGCGTCGCCACGCTGCTCGCCGGCAGCGTCGTCGTCGACGCAACGTCCGTCGCCCTCGCCGCCGTTGGCGGTGCCGATGGAGCGGCGGCGGGACTCAGCGCGTCTGGCGGCGCCGGGGTTGGCGGCGGCGCCGTCGGCGTGGGCGCCAACGCCGTGGCCGTGTCCAGCGCGAGCCCGCCCCGTGGCGCATGCCCGCAGACCTGCTCGAAGCGTGATCGGCTGCGGCAACGGTGCGCTGTTCGGACCGCCCTTGCCCCAACGCCATGCCTGCATGTCCCCGTCGTGCAGCACCGATCGCGGGTCCTGGTAACCCAGCGCGGAGTATTGCCAGGGCTTGCCGTACGGCGCGATGTAGAACGCCCAGTACGTGCTCGTGGGCGGGAAGCTCATGCAGTAGCAGGTATCGAAGCTGCTCGGCGCAAAGCAGCCCTCCTGCGTCCCCACCGCACAGACCGCTCCGCTGAATTGCACGACCGGTATCCCCGCTTTCGCGAGAACCATCCGAGGCCGAGACTGAGCCGCCCGTGAACGGAACGCAGTACGTGTCGACTGAGCCATCGCCGTGCTGGATGACGAGCCCCGCTTCGCCGCCGTCGGCGTACGCCACGCCAACGTGCACGCCCAGCGCCACGACCACCGTCAGCACCACGATCAGCCGAGGGCCGAGCCAGCGAGGCAGCGCGCAGCACGTCATTCGACGTCCTCGGGGACGAGCGCGCCCTGGATCAGCCGTGCGACCTGCGTGGGGAACGGCCCTCCGGCGGCGAAGGCCCGCCGCGCCGGCAGGTCGTGGACCATCCGGCCGTCGTCCAGGGCGATGACGCGCGTCGCGTAGCGCGCAGCCGACTCGATGTCGTGGGTGGCAACGATCGCAGCCCCACCCGCCGCCGCGTGCCGCCGAAGGCGTTCGGCGAGCCAATCGCGCGCGATGGAATCCGCCCCGCGCGTCGGCTCGTCGAGGAGCCAGACCGGCGGCTCGTGCGCCAGCATGGCGGCGACCGCCACTCGCTGCTGTTGCCCGACCGACAGGTCGCGCGGATGGCGGTCGGCCAGTTCGGCGAGGTTCCATGCTTCGAGCGCCGCCGGAATCTCGTCGCCGCCGCTGCCGCGCGTGTCGTCGCTCGCGCAGCGTCTCGCCGAGCTCACCGCGCACCGTTTCGTGGTACAGCGCAACCGCCGGATCCTGCGGAACGAGCCCCGCCGTCGCCGTCCGCGCCTGCACCGACGAGGGCGCCGCCGAACCCCGCGAAGACGAACCGTCCCCGCCGCCGGCGCCACGAGACCCGCGAGCGCCCGGAACAGCGTGCTCTTCCCACTGCCGTTCGCGCCGACCAGCGCGACGATCTCTCCCTGGTGCAGCGAGAACGTCGCCTCGCGAAGCGCGATGTGCTCTCCGTACGCGACGGTCAACCCCTCGACCGCCAGCAGTTCGTCGCCCGGCCGAGCAGGGCGGGCGGAACTGTGGCCCTGCGACGTACGGCCTGCTGCGAATGGCCGCGCTTCCTCGACGGTCAGAGGCATCCGCTCCCAGGCGAACCGCCGCGCCAGTTCACAAACCGCCGGAACCGCGCGGAGCTGAGCCGCTGCCTCGCGCGGCTCCATCTGCCGCGCCCGGCCGTCCTCCACCTCGATCACGGAGTCAACCACGGGCAGCAGGCGGTCGAGGCGATGTTCGGCGAGCAGGACGGCCAGGTCGCCCGCGCGGTGCAGCGCCAGGACCGCCGCGATCACCGCCTCGGCCCCCGCCGGGTCGAGCTGCGAAGTCGGCTCGTCCAGCAGCAGCAGCCGCGGCTCGAGCGCCAGCACCGACGCGATCGCGACCCGCTGGCGTTCGCCCCCGGAGAGCGTGGCCAGCCTGCGGTGCCGCAGGTGCTCGATCCCGAGAGAGCCCAGCAGAACTTCCAGGCGCCGCCGCATCTCCGGGACGGCGATCCCGTGCTGCTCCATTCCGAAGGCGATCTCGTCCTCGACCGACTCGGTCACGGCCTGCGCCTCTGGTTCCTGGAACACGAACCCCGCCACAGCCGCCATACGGCGCGTCGGGGTCGTTACCGGATCGAGCTCCGCGACACTGATCGCCCCGCTGATGCGGCCGCCGTGGAACTGCGGCACGAGCCCGTTGAACAGCCGGAGCAGCGTGGACTTTCCCCCGGCCGACGGCCCGGCCAACAAGGCAAAGGCGCCCTCGTCGATGTCCAGGGAGACGTCGGTGAGCGCCGGCGTCGATGGCGTTGGGGTAGCTGTAGCTGACGTTCCGCAGTGTCGCGATCACGTTGCGCGCTCCGGGCGGCGCTGTTCCGGACTGACGGCTGCGGCCGGCCGCCGGGCGGCGGCTGGCTCGAAGACGAGCCGCACCGCGGGCCACGCGCAGGCTCAGCACCAGCAGCGCAGCCGCAAGCGAAAACTGCGGCCACGGCAGTCCCGCGAACGGGTTGTACGAGGTCTCCACCCACCCGAGCTGGCCGCCGGCGATGACAAATAACCCGACCGCCAACGAACCCACCGCGAGAACGGCGTCGATCCGCGAGACGGGGTCGTTGCGAAGGCTCGTGGTGTTGCGCTGCCGCGCAGCAGCGATCCACCAGAACGCCAGCGCGGCGAACCCCGCGACCGCCGATGCCGCCGCGTAGGGTTTGAGGTTGTCGTAGTAGAACCAGAGCGAGGCCGCCAGCAGGAGCAGCGGCGCGGAGAGCGCGCCCACGATGCGGGGGAACCGGGGCGGCGGCGGCGCCGAGCCGTAGCCTCGTGCCTCCATCGCCTCCGCGAGCCGCATCGAGCGTTCCAGCCCGCCGATGACCGCCGGCACCACGAGCGCCGGCAGGTTGCGGACTCCGGTGCCCGCGCCGCGAAGTGCCCGCATCTCGCGGATCCGGCGGACATCTTCGATCGTCGCCGGGAGCAGCGTCAGCCCGACCGTCACGACAAGCCCCGCGTGGAAGAGCGCGGCAGGCGCGCTCCGGAGCACCCGGTGCGGGCTGACCGCGCCGTTGAAGACGCCGAACGCCAGGAACACGCAGAGCACGGCCAGGCCCCGGATGGCCGCGGCGACGAGCCCCTCGCCAGACACCGGCCCACCGATCCGCAGCCCCCCAAGCCACGATCGGCAGGTCGGGTCCGGGCACCGTGAAAAGGATATGGCTGCCGTAGTTCCCGTTGATGACTGCGATAGCCACCGACATCGCGAACAGCCCGGTGCCGAGGGCGAGCAACGTGCGGAAGCCCGCCAGGCCCGCGCTCGTTTTCGGGGCGAGGATGCTCACGAGCAGGATGGAGAGCAGCACGATCGCCAGGTAGTACGGATTGGTCGTGGTCAGGGCGACAGCCATGACCAGCGCCACCCACGCCATCCACGCAACGGCGTGCACCTCAGCGCACCCCGCCCGCGTTTGGGATGGCGAGAACGGTCATTGGCGACGGCTCCTCGTGGCAAGCGTCGCGCCGGCGATGCTCGTGAGCAGCAGCGCGATGCCGAGCATCTCGAGAGCCCGAGCCGACGGGCCCTCGGCCGCCGCGCCGGAACCCGTGTTCGGAGCTCCCGGCGCCGTCGTGCGGACTGGCGTCGCTGTCGCGGTCGGCGTGGTCGGCACCGGCGTCGGCGTGGCCGGCGCGCGCACCCGCGTGATCGGCGTCGCAGGCGCGTCGCAGAACGTCCGGCCCTCGAGCGCCGGCACCACCTGGTTCGTCGCCAGCAGCGTGTCGAAGCCGCTGAACGAGCCGTCGGTGGCCTGCTGCGAGAGCAGGTAGTCCACCGGGTGCGGACCTGCCTGGATGTAGATGGGAATGTCGATACTCTCACCCGCGGTCAGGAGCGCCTGGACCGCGAACGCAGTCGACGACGTGTTGGAGTCTGGCGCGAAGCCCCAGCCCCCGTCCGGGAGCTGCGTGGTCTTGAGGTAGGTGATGGCCTTCGTCACGGCCGAATCCGACTTCGAGACGCCCGCCGCCAGCAACGCCTGGATGGCCAGCGCGGTCGTGTCGGGGTCGCTCGCCCCGCTAAAGCCCCAGCCACCGTCGTCGACCTGCGTCCCCTTGAGCGCCGTCGCGGCAGCAGCCGGAACACTGTTGCCCGTGCAAGCCAGCCCGAGCATCGCCAGCGACTGGCTGAAGTCGTCCGCGGCGTACTGCCCGGTCGTGCCATCGAAGCCCGCGTTCACGGTCGCGATCAGGTCGGTGCCGTTCACGGACTTCGGGTCGAGTCCCAGCGCTTTCGCCGCCAACGCGGCCTTTCCTGCAGCCGCGGCTGTCGTCGCCGAGGCCACATTGGCTGTGAAGTAGTCGGCGGGCGTCTGGCCGCCGGCGAGGTGGTCTTTGGCGGGGTCGTAGCCTGCGGCGCGGATGGCGATGATGGCGTCTTCGGTCTGGCCCAGGCTGTCCGAGCCGTAGGCGCCATCGGCCCGGAGCTGTGTATAGATGTAGTCGGCGCCGCGGAGCGCCGCATCGGTTTGGGGCAGCGCCGCCGAGGCGCCGAGCAGCGGCAGCGCGCAGATCGCCGCGACCAACAGGATAGCGATGCGTTTCATGGACCCTCTCTACTGGCGGGCCCGGGCGCACGCCGACAGGCGTGGCCGGGCGGAGACGAAGCGGTAGAGCAGGGCGGGATCACAAAACCCGCCCCTTGCGGTGGCGGGTTAGATGGGATGGCGAACCATTGACCGACCCCTTTCGCGCGAGGGATTTCGGGAGCATCGGTGGGTGGTCTGGCTTGGCGGCCGCGTAAGCGGCAGCGTCACAGTTGCGGGACAGCGCCGGAATCTCGCCGGCTTCCCCATTCCGCGAAACGTCTAGGCGTCACGCGGCCCCATGCTCGTATTCAGTTGTCGTGACGAAGCGTGGCGTTTCGCCACCCGCGCGTCAAGCGGAAATTGGCTCACGACTCACCGCCGCAACCACTGAGCCGCTCGGCGTTAGCGAGTAAACAGCTTCCAGTGCCCCTCGGAGATCACTTCGACGCTGCCGTCGACCACTTTGATGGCGGTCTCATCGTCAATCGCGTAGCAGGGCATCGACATGCCGGCGGCCCATTTTTCGGCGTCGGCCATGGTGTTCTCCGGTAAGTCCGGGTTATCCAGGTGCGGGAAGATCGAGAAGTCCACCAGCCCCAGCGTCTCGTCGCCACCGGTGGGCGGCTTCCAGTGCACGAAGTCCTCGCCGATCCTGGGGGTCATCACCATGCTCCCGGCGCTCAGTCCCGCCCAGACCGTCTGGCGCAGCGACGGCAAGAGGTCCGCCAGGCCGGACTGGCGCATCCAGTAGCACAGATACATGGGATCGCCGCCATTCACCAGCAGGACGTCGGTCTGCTGGACCAACGGGACCCAGCTCTCGCGATCGATGCTCGGCAGCGCCGTCAGTTCGAGCACACCGAGGGACTTCCAGCCGAGCTCGTTCATGGGGCAGCGGGGCTCTCGGCCGGCGATGAAGTTCCACGCGCGGAGGGGACCCTGCATCGGCTGTGCGTACGACGCGGTGGGGATGCAGAGGGCGCTGCTTTCTTCAATCGGCTTCCCCAGTAAGCCGACCAGCGCGTTGTGGATGCTCGTGTTCTTGATGCCCGCGGAAGTGAGCAGAAGCTTCATGAGGCCCTTTCCGTTCGTTGCTGTGGCAAGGTTACACGGCGCTCGCCGCTCGTTCTGCGTTCAGCTGTCCGTCTCCACGAGTCCCCGCTCGCTGTACACTCCGCGCGATGGTGGACATGGAGCCGGTCGAGCGGGCGCGAATGCAGGCGCCATACCGAACGATTCGCGAGCTCGCCGACGACGATCGGCCACGCGAGCGGCTCCTCAAGCACGGCGCCGCTGTGCTGAGCGAGGGCGAATTGATCGCCATCGTGCTCGGCTCCGGCGTGCCGGGCGAGAACGTGGTCGACATGGCTCGCCGCCTCGTCGAGTCGCTGGGCGGACTCCCCGGACTGGCGCGCGCCGATGCCAAGGCGCTCCAACGGACGCGCGGGCTCGGCCCGGCCAAGGCCGCCCAGCTGGCCGCCGCCGTCGAACTCGGACGCCGAGTGCAGCAGGTCGTGCCCGAAGAACGGCCCCTGCTCACCACCCCGGAACTGGTCTACGCGCTCCTCCATCCGCGCGTTGTCGGATTGCCCAAGGAATGGCTCTTTGCGCTCGCGCTCGACACGCGCGGCAGGCTGCTGGGGCCGGTCTCGCCCGTTCTTGGCGGAAGCGTGAACGCCGTGAACGTGCGTCCGGCGGAAGTCTTCCGGGAGGCCATCGTCCTCGATGCGCTCTCGGTCGTCCTCGCCCACAACCACCCCTCCGGCGACCCGCGCCCCAGCCCCCAGGACGTCGCCGTCACCAAGGCCCTCATCGCGGCCGGCGCCCTCCTCGACCTCCAGGTCCTCGACCACGTCGTCATCGGCCAGAACAGCTGGGTCAGCCTGAGGCGCGAAGGGCTGGCGTTCGGGAAGGGGTAGCGGCTTTCTCTTTCCTAGCGGGCGGAGTCTGCTACGTTCCTCCTGATGCGCCGCGTCCTCCTGCTCGTTGTAGCGGTCAGCGTGATGCTGGTCGCGGTCGGTGGTGGGAGCCACGCAGCCGTAGCGGAGGCGCCAAACGCCGCCCCCGCACAGACGAGCCTCACCTGGAAATCCTGCCAGCCGAGCGGCTTCCAGTGCGCCACGCTCGCCGTCCCGATCGACTACGCCAATCCCTCCGGCGCGACACTCAGCCTGTCGCTCATCCGCCTCCCCGCGAAGAACCAGGGGCAGCGCATCGGCTCGCTCCTCGCGAATCCCGGCGGCCCCGGCGGCTCGGCGATCGACTTCATGAAGTACTGGGCCGGCATCGTCTCCAGCGACATCCGCAACCGCTTCGACCTGGTGGCGTTTGACCCGCGCGGCGTCGGCCAGAGCACGCCCATCGTCTGCCACTCCAACCTGCAGCAGCTCGTCGCGGCCGACCCTTCGCCCGACAACGCGGCCGAATGGCAGCAGGTCGAGGATGTCTCCAAGAAGTTCGCGGATGACTGCGCAAACAAGTACCCCAACCTGCTCCCCTACCTCGGCACGAAGAATGTCGCGCGCGACATGGAGTCCATCCGCGTGGCCCTCGGCGAGGACAAGCTGACCTACGTGGGGTACTCCTATGGCACCGCCATCGGTGCGGTCTACGCCGACATGTACCCCGACCGCGTCCGCGCGTTCGTCCTCGACGGTGCGCTTGATCTCTCCCAGGATTTCAAGCAATCGAGCGTCGCCCAGATCGTCGGCTTTGAGCGCGCGTTCGAGTCGTACCTGGCGAGCTGCCGCGCAAGTCACTGTGCGCTCGCCGCCAACGGCGATCCCGGGACCGCCGTCCAGGACCTGCTGGCGCGCATCGACCAGCAGCCGCTCCCCACGTCGGGGGACCGCCCGACCGGGCCCGGCGAAGCCATCACCGGGATCCTCGGAGCGCTCTACAGCCAGGGCCTGTGGGGCAGCCTGACGCGAGCGCTCACCGATGCCATCGGCGGCGACGGCACGGGGCTGCTGAACCTTGCCGATCAATACCTGGAGCGGCGGCCGGACGGCTCCTACCCCAACCTCTTCGAAGCCTTCGACGCAGTGAGCTACGACGACTCGACGTGTCCGAAGGACCCGGCGACCTACATGTCGTGGGTGCCTGAGTTCGAAAAGGCCGCGCCGCTCTTCGGCGCCTCCGCGGCGACCGCCGGCCTGACGTGCGCCTACTGGCAGACGACGCCCGACCCGCTGACCGTGCCCCATGCGAAGGGCGCCGCCCCTATCGTCGTCATCTCGACCACCAACGACCCCGCGACGCCCTACGAAGCCGGGGTCGCGATGAGCAAACAGCTCGAATCCGGCCACCTCATCACCCACCGCGGCGAGGGACACACCATCTACGCGCAGGGCGACAGCTGCGTCGACAGCGCCGTCAACGCCTACCTGCTCAACCTGACCGTGCCGCCGGAGGGCCTCACCTGCGGGAACGGCCCACCACCGCCAGAGACCGACTCGACGCCCACGGCCGTTGGAAGCAGCACCCCGGCCGCCTCATCGCCGGCGCCGACGCAGCCCCGCAACACGCCGCGCTCCGGCGGAACCCCAACGGCGCCGGGCGTGCCAAACACAGGAACATCGGCCGGCGGCAAGACGAGCGGTTCGGGAAACGTGGCCCTGCTGGCGATTGTGTTCGTCGGCATCGCGCTTGCCGGAGCGGGTGCGTTCGTCCTCCTACAACGGCGGAGTGACAAGTTCTAACATTCGTAACCTGGCGTGGCTACAATCGGCCCGGTCACGACATCTGAGTGAAGGAATCCCATGAGCCTGTTTCGGAGTGTTGCCCGGATCCCGGCGGAGCGTGGGAAGCTCCCGCTCGCACTGACCGTCCTCGTCCAGGCGGTTGGATTCCTCGCCCTGGTAACGATCGTGCGCGACGGCCGGCCCGACCCAACGGCCGATCCTCTGCGCTGGGAAGCCATGGGCGCCTTCACCCTGTTCATGTCGATCTCGACGGTCGCGGTGCTGTTCACGGTGATCATCACCATGGCGTTCCACGCCATGGCCGCCCCGGGCATGGAGGAGAGGGCGTGGGAGTGCCGCATCCTCGCCCTCACGCTCGCCGCCGGCGTGGTGTTGGCCGACCTCGAGCTGTTGGCCTTCGGGATGTGGAAGGGCACCTGGAGCCTGTTCGCGCCGATGGCTGCGCTCCCGCCGCTCGACTGGACCCTCACGTACATGGTGTTGCGCTTCCTGGAGTGAGCCCTCGCCGCGGCCGCTACTGCCGGTCCCTAAGAGCGAATATGGCACGAAATATCAGGCGCGCCCCTTGTCGCCGGGCGTAACATCGCCTTATGGCGAGGGCACGAGGACGGTATTCCGAGCAGGTGACGGCGCTGGTGGCGCTGCTTGCCGACGCTCTCCCGCCAACGCCGGGCATGGCGCCGACCGCGTCGCTCGGCGAGCGCGCGCACTACAGTCGCACGCACCTCGCGCGCATGTTCCGCGAATCGGTCGGCGAGGCGCCGGGAGCGCTCAGGCGGCGCCTCTTGCTAGAGCGCGCCGCCCACTGGTTGCTCGAGAGCAACGCGCAGGTCACGGAGATCGCCCTGGATTCGGGATATGGGTCGTTGGAAGCGTTCACGCGCTCCTTCGCCCGCGCTTACGGCGTCTCGCCGACGCAATTCCGTAGCCGCCCCGGGAGCCGCCGACAGCTCCCCACGCGGAACGGCATTCACTTCCTTGCCGCAGGGCAGGGAACAATTGGAGGTTTGGAGATGGAATTCATCGACAGGATGCTGCAGCACGACGAGTGGCTCACGCGCCGAATGCTCGAGCGCGCCCAGGGCCTCAGCGACGAGCAGCTCGACCGGGTCATGTTCGCGGAAGACCCGTGGGGAGTGGCCAATAGCACGCTCCGCGAGCTGCTCGACAGGCTCATCTTCACGCGCGAGATGTGGTTCGCATCGTTCAACGGCCGCGACTTCGAGGCATCCGAAGACCGCACGGTCGAGGGCATGCTCGTCCGCCTCGACGCCATCGGCGAGCCGTTCAACGCCTTCGCCGCCGGCATCGCCGAAGAGGCGACGTGGGACGATCAGTTCGACTCCTGCGGCGGACCCGGTTTCACGTTCGGCTCGGCACTCGCCCACGTCGTCACGTTCCAGGCTCACCGGCGCATGCTCGCCCTCGAGGCGCTCCACAGCTTCGGCATCGAAGACCTCGGCTACGGCGACCCCGCCGAGTGGGAACGCGAACGCTCCGCAGTGCCGGCGCACTAAACGCGTCGTTCTCCGTTTCGACATTCCGTGCCTTAGACTTGCCCTTCCGCCAGCGCGCGCGGCTCCCATCCAGCGGACTGGAGACCCGGTGGTGAACTGGCGTCGGAAGGGACACACCACGAATGAGCACGCATGTCGTAGTCCTCGGCGGCGGGTTCGGCGGCCTCGAACTCACAACCCGGCTGTCTGAGTCCCTCGGCACAGACGTCGAGGTCACGCTGATCGACCGAAGCGAGTCCTTCGTCTTCGGCTTCGCCAAGTTCGATGTCCTCTTCGGGTGGAAAACGCTGGAGCAGGTCCGCTCCTACTACCGCGACATCGTCAAGCCGGGCGTCACCTTCCGCCACGAGACCGTCACGGCCATCGACGCCCAGGCGCGCCGCGTGACCACGGACCGTGGCCAATACGATGCCGATGTCCTCGTCGTCGCCCTCGGGGCGGATTACGACTTCGCCGCGACGCCCGGCTTCGTCGAGGGTGGCCAGGAGTTCTACTCCGTGGCTGGCGCCGCCCGCCTCCACGACATGCTTCCCTCGGTGACCGAAGGCCACATTCTCATCGCGGTGCTCGCCGAGCCGTTCAAGTGCCCGCCCGCACCGTGCGAAGCGGCAATGCTCTTCGACCGCTGGTTCCGCGAGCGTGGCCTCCGCGACCAGGTCAGCATCAGCGTGGTGACGCCATGGGGGAGGCCTATCCCCCCGTCACCCGACGGCTCGAAGGCCATCCTCGATCGGTTTGCCGAACGCGACATCGCCTTCGTCAAAGAGCAGCTCGTCGTGAGCATCGATCCGGCCACGAAAGTCGCCCACCTCCGTGACGGAGGCACCATGCCCTACGGCCTCTTCCTCGGCATCCCCAAGCATTGCGTCCCCGACGTCGTCGAATCCTCCGGCCTCGCCGAAAACGGCTGGATACCGGTCGACCGCGCCACACTGGCCACGCGCTTCCCGAACGTCTTCGCGGTTGGCGATGTCACCAGCGTGGGCACCCCAAAGGCTGGCGTGTTCTCGGAGAATGCCGCGCGTGTCGTCGCCGACGAGATCATCGCGGGAGTCAGGGGCGGCGAGATGCCCGCGCCCTACGACGGCACCGGCATCTGCTACGTCGAATGGGGCGATGAGCGCGTCGCCCGGCTGGACGCAAACTTCTTCGGCGGTCCCGCCCCGGTCGCGCCGCTCACCGGCCCGAACCTCGAAACGGCCGAGGAGAAGCACGACTTCACCCGCGACCGCCGCCGCCGCTGGTTCGGCTACAGCGACTAAGCGATCCCGGTTCCTGACGCGGCACAAAGAGAGAGGAGGCCCACATGGGCCTCCTCTCGTTGTTGCTGTCCCGTTGGCGGGAGTTAGGCCTTCGCCTGCTCCGTCGGGACCATCGTGTAGCCCTTCGGGGCAGCCACGAGCTTGTCGGCCGGCGTCTTGATGGCGTGGATGAAGCCGGGGATGGCGAGCAGCAGCATCAGCGCGCCGATGGCGAAGCAGACGTTGCCCGCCAGTTCGGCCTTCTCGCCGAAGACGCTGAAGCCGTAGCTGGTCAGCAGCAGACCACGGAGGGTCTCGCCTGTCTGGGCCGTGGTGCGCAGCGAGGTTGCGCTGTCGAGCTTCTTCTGGGCGTCGGCGGCGGCAGCGGTGTCGCCCTTGGCCTTGTCGGCGGCCACTTCGGCCGAGAGGTTCGTGCGGATCGCGCCGAGGGTGGCGTAGGTCTCACCGGGGAAGCCGGCGGTCGTCGCAGCCGTCTCCAGGTGCAGGGCGATGTAGAAGTTGGCGTAGCACTCGGCCATCTTGCCGGTGGTCATGAGCTGCCCGCCGTATTCGCTCAGGCAGGCCGAGCCCGGCTGCCAGTTCTTCTCTTCGTCGCTGAGCTTGTCGGCGGCGGTGAAGGTGATCTTCTGCTGGCTGAGCTGATCCTTCACGTAGGTGTGGGCAAAGTTCGCCTGATCGGCGAGGACAAAGCCCAGAACGAGCAGAAGGATGCCGAGAATGGCGCCTCCCCCTGCAAAGACGAAATCGAGAGTCCTTCGTGACATCTAGGAACTACTCCTTGGTTTTGTCTTTACCATCATCGCGAAAGTTTTCACAAAGGCATGCGGACCAACGGCCCCACTTTCGCGACCCAAACGGTCCCGACCAGCGGAGCGACGAAAAAGCCACCGGGTGGGCCGATAGGCCCAGTTCGAATGAGTCGATCGGCCCACGCAATGCCGCCCGCCGAGGAGCATGCTGAAACCAACGAACGGGAAGCGAGGTAGGAGAAGCAGATGAAAAACAGCTTGCATGCACTCTACCGACGCTGGCAGGTTGACAGGACAGGTCCGCCGGTGCGGACCAGGCACGGTAGCTCGTAGTCCACGATTGCCGCCCCTTGAAAAGATCCGGCTTCAGGTTGTTAGCCGATCGCGTCGCATGTCGAATTACGGCTGGTAGTGAGACAACGAGCGCTCTCCACCGTTCGAGCGGACCGGCGAGAGGAGCAGAAAAGAAAAGCAGGCCCCGGGAGTTCGGGGCCTGCTTTTCGTGTGTCCCCGACCAGCAGACCGTCAGCCCCGACCCCCGAATCCGAGGCCCGAAAAGCCCAGCGCAGTGAGCGGGTACCACGGCACGCTGCGCCGCGACGCCAGGCATGCCCATGCACCCCACCCGGCATCGTCACTCCGTCCGCGGGTCCTCCACCGCCTTCTCGATCTGGCGCACGTGCGTCCGCTCGTGCATCGCCAACTGCGTCGCATACGAGATCAGCGTCCGCTCGTTCGGCTGACCATAGGCCCGTACCGTCGCCGTGCGCTCCCAGTCGGCCGGCGTCAACGCTCCGAGCGTGCTAAGCAGCTTGGCGCGCTGGTCCTGGAACGCTCGCAACGCCGCCTCGAACTCCCACGCCGGGTAATCCGTCTTCTTGATCCACGTCCGGGGATTGATCCCGGCGAAGGTCGCATGCTCGCTCGCGAGGATCTTCTCGATGTTCCCACCCCACACGTCGCAGCACGCCCGCATGTGCGCCAGCACATCGTTCGGCGACCATTCGTCCTGCGCCGGCGCCGTGTGCAATTGCTCGTGCGCAACGCCGTCGGTGATGGCGGCCAGTCGGGACGCGTTCTCCCCGAGCGCCCCTACCGCCTCCTCGGGCCCCATCGATTCTTCCTTCATACGCGCTCCCTTCCGGACGCACGGCCGGCACGGCTGGCTTGCCTCCCAGGACTCTACCCCGCATCGCGCCGATTGTGACATCCGTCGCAAATACGCGTTTTCCCTTAGTCCGGACAATGGCCCGATTGGGTACGTCGATAGGAGCCGGGTGGCCGCGGTCCCGCCGCCCCCGTTGCCCGATCCTCGAACGGTAACAAACCGTACGGAGCGCAGACGCTATGACCACTGACACGATCGTTTACCTCGGCCTCGTCCACGACCGCTGGGTCGCCCGGCCCGCCGACCGCTCGGCCATACGAATCCTCCCGCTCGAGGCCGCCCGCCCGGCCGGTGAGGCCATCGCGGTCGCCCGCCTCTTCTACCCGGATGCACTGGTCGCCGTCACCACGTTCCTCAGCGGCGTCCGCACGCGTCTTCCCCGCGCCGAACTGCGCGGAGCCATGGGAGGCGATGCGGCATGAATGGGATCGCCGCAGGAAATTCCGACGAAACGGTCGCGCGCTTCTCCTCGCCCTAACCGTCGCCGCCCGTGCCGGCGCTGCGCTTCCGCTGGTCCGCCGAAGCTCCTGCGCAGCCTGACCTCCGCGCTGCCGCCGCGCTTCCGCAGGTGCACGCCGAGAGTGGTTAGCCCTACGCTGTCCGCCTATGACGCTACGGAAGGACATCCACGAGCAAAACCGGCAGTCGTGGAACCTGGCAACACAGGCCCACAACAGCCACAAGGGCGACCAGGCGCGCTTCCTCCGCGAAGGCGGCAGCACGCTCTTCCCTGAGGAACTCGAGCTCCTCGGCGACCTCGCCGGGAAGCGCATGGTCCACCTCCAGTGCAACTCCGGCCAGGACACGCTGTCGCTCGCGGCCCTCGGCGCCGAAATCACCGGCGTCGACATCAGCGATGAGGCGATCGCCTTCGCCCAGAAGCTCTCCGAAGACTCCGGCATCCGCGCGAGCTTCATCCGCAGCGACGTCTACGACTGGCTCGAAAGCCCGGCGCGCGAGGGCGACGGCTTCGACATGGCCTTCTGCTCTTACGGGACGCTCCACTGGCTCTCGGACATCGACCGCTGGGCGCACGGCGTCGCCAGTGTGCTCAAGCCCGGCGGATTTTTCGCCATCGTCGAGTTCCACCCGGTGGCCCAGATGTTCAACGAGCGCATGGAGATGGACTGGCCCTACTTCTCCCAGGGCCCGGTGTCGGACGGCGGCGGGATTGGCGACTACGTCGCGTTCGCCGGCGAAGCGCTCGTCCCCTGGGGTTTCGAGGAGGGCGTGAAGGACTTCGAGAACCCGATCCCCACCAGCGAGTTCACCCGCGGCGTGGCCGAGATCGTGACCGCACTCCTGGACGCCGGCCTCACGCTCGAAGTCTTCCGCGAGTACCCGTATTCGAACGGCGCAAAGCGCTTCGAGAACGCCG
Source organism: uncultured bacterium (assembly GCA_963832795.1). Taxonomy (GTDB): domain Bacteria; phylum Chloroflexota; class Dehalococcoidia; order Tepidiformales; family Tepidiformaceae; genus CAWHVJ01. Next base: position 12,763 of record CAWHVJ010000008.1, on the reverse strand, counting down.
AGCTCGGTCCGGGCCGCCGCTACTACACGCCGCCGGGCGTTCCCCATCTCCCGCAGATGTTCGCTTTGCGGATGCGGAAACCGGCATGAGGCAGCGGCTCGTCGCCGATCGACCTCGATGGCACGCTGCTCAACTCCAGCGGCCGCGTCTCCGATGAGAACGCGAAGGCCCTCAAGAAGGCGAACAAGAACGGCGCCTTGATCGCGCCAGCCACTGCCCGCTGGTACCAGGCCTCCATCCGCCCGTTCGTGCCGCTCCTTATCCCCGTAGCGTCGGTCGCGTCGGCCGGCTCCGACGTGCGCCTTCCGAGCGGCGATCCCGTTCTCCAGCGAGCCCTCCCCGCCGACTTCGCCGCCTTCATCGCCGACCTCTGCGACCGCGCGAACTGGGACGCGACGCTCGCCACGCCCGACTTCGCCTACCGGCGCTCCGACGAGCTGCCGCCGTGGGCCGCGAACGCGCCTGAGTGGCTGAAGCCTGTGACGCATCTGCGCGACGCCGACCTCTCCCAGCTCCTCTCCGTCCTCGCGGACCTCGCGCCTGACGATCCGCACATGGCCGAGCTCGATGCCTGGGCCGGCCGCCTCACCGTGCGGCAGGCCGTCGCCTACACCGGCGGAACGCTCCTCACCGTCACGGCCGCCGGCGTGGACAAGGGCTCCGCCCTGCTCGCCCTCTGCGAGGCAATGGGCGTGGACCCCGCAGACGCGATCGCAATAGGCGATAGCGATGTCGATGTACCGATGTTCGAAGTCGTGGGCCACAGCGTCGCGATGGCGAATGCCAGCGACGCCGTGAAGGCCGCAGCGACAACCGTTACCGCCTCGGCGGATGAAGATGGGGTGGCGAAGGCGCTCAAGGCCGCGCTGTGAGCGGCGGCGGGCGTCCCTGATTCGCATCATGCTTGCCGCGGCCGGCTTGTCCTGCCGCTTACGCGAATATCGTTCGGCAGGTACGTTCATCCGCTGTTCCTCGCCCGTTTTCTGCCGAAAATCTCACTATGACGAATGCGTGGACGCCGGGTGAACATGCGGCGCTGCTGGTCGAAGCACCAGACGGCACCCGCACGGTGATGAGCGCAAGCCTGCTCGTCTTCGAAGAGACGCTCTGCCGGCTCCGGCTGGCCGAACCCCTGGCCGAGGATCGCCAGCGCCCAATGATGGTTTCTCTCGGCATGGGCCGCGAACAGCGCTTCGCCCCAGTGGTCCAGAGCGAGCACCACGATGGCGAGCTCTCCGTCTGGACCCCGAACCGCTGGTATCGCGCCTCCGATCGCCGCGCCCACCCCCGCTACCCGGTTCTGCTCACGGCCACAATCAGCTCCGGCGATGTGACTTCGTCCGCGCGCTGCCTCGACATCTCCGCCATGGGCGCCGCCGTCGAGACCCCCTTCTGGCGGCCCGACAGCTTCGTACTGTCAATCACCCATGACGGCCACCACCTGCGCGTGCCCTGCGTCACGGTGTCCTCAGCACCGTTCCTCAGCGGCACGATGATCCACGCCCAGTTCGGCCCCATGGACGCGGACACCCGCGCCCGGATCGACGATCTCGTCACGCAGGCCGGCGCCGAGTTCGCCGACGCGCAGCTCTTCCTCGTCGGACGCGCCAACGACAGCATCCAGCCTCTCCGCTAACAAAGCCCTTCCCGAGTTCGCTCCTCCCATTTCCCAACCCTCTGTGGTCTCTGTGCCTCTGGTGGTCCCCAACACTCCCCGCATGTGCCCGTCGATTGGTTGCGACCGGAAAGACACCGGAACGAGCGGGGTAAACCGCGCTATTCAGTTCCAATGATTCTCTAATCTTCGAGGAATATCCTGCTGGTACGTCGACCCTCGCGGACGCCGACATTGAGAAGGTGGGACGAATGCCCAGGCGCTGGTTCCGGAACTGGCCCGTGAAGCTGGGAGCGGCCGGGATCGCGGTCGCCCTCACGTTCGGGTTCTACGGCCTTATCGAGGCCAACCCCCTCAACGGCTCAACGACCAGCGACCCCTCGACCCAGGGCGACACCACCAACCCCGTCGCAACCCAACCGCCGACCACCGGCGGGAGCTCCTCGCAGCAGGTGAAGCCGCAGCCTACCCCGCGGCCCCAGCCGGTCCAGCGCGTACGCCGTTCACGCGGCTCGTAGAGGCAGTCTGACGCGATGAACGTAGCCTGGTATCTCTCCCGATCCGCCGGCCTGGTTGCCTACCTCATCCTGTTTCTCACGGTCGTCCTCGGCATCTCCATCCGCACGAAGGGCCTCGATCGCCTGGTCGCGCGCTGGAAGGTGACCGACATCCACATCTTCCTCTCCCTGCTCACGCTGGGCTTCGTGGCGGTCCACGCCGGTGTGCTGCTCTGGGATGGCTTCGTCGGCTATTCGCTCCTCGACCTGCTCGTCCCGTTTGCAACGAGCTACCGCTCCTTCTGGACGGGCATCGGCATCACGATGATGTACCTGCTCGTCGTCGTGGCGGTCAGCTTCCCGGTGCGCCGATGGATCGGCTACAGGGCCTGGCGCACCCTGCATTACTCCACATTCCTCGCCTACGTCGGCGCATTGGGCCACGGGATCTTCACCGGCACGGACAGCCGGACGGCCTGGGCACAGCTCCTCTACATCAGCACGGCGGCGATCGTCGTGGGCCTCGTCCTCTACCGCATCTACGTCTGGCGCCGGCGCGAGAAGACCGTCTGGACGCCCGTCCTCGAAGCGGGCAGCGTGCGCCGCGCCCCCGCATCCGCGATCTACGCGGCCCGCGAAGCCGCGGCTCGCCTCAACGTCGTCGAGAACCGCGCAACGACAATCGGCTTCGGGGCGCTCTTCCTCGCCGGGGTGCTCTTCTTCGCTGCGGCGTTGGGCCCGTTCAAGTGGTTCAACCAGGATCACGGCAACGGCGGAGGTGATGACATCGCGGCCGCTCAACCCGCAGCACCCGACCAGGGCTCCACAAACTCCGGCCAGACCGCGAACAACCAGCCGCCGACGCAGCCCGCCAACCCGCAGGCGCAGGCGCCCGGTGCGAGCGGTTTCAGCGACACGTTCTCCGGTACTACCACGCAGACCCAATCCGGCTCCACGGTGAAGCTCACCATGGTTGGCAACGGCACCGGCCAGAAGTCAGTCGCGTTCGACGTCGAACTCCAGCTCGCGCAGTCAGAACGGCGAACGCAGGCGATCTCGAACAGCTTCCAGTTGAAGGACGATGCCGGCGCGATGCTGTGTGCCGGCGAGGTGCAGCAGCTAACCAACCAGGGACTGGTCGCGACGTGCCAGGGCCAGGGTTCGTTCTCCGGCCAGCAGCTGACGCTCCAGATGCTCTTCGACCAGGGCCTCGCCAGCCAGGTCACCGGCACCCTCGACGCCACCGTCGAAGGCTAACGCCGGGCGGGCCTTCTAGCCCTCTGTGTCCTCTCGTGGTGGATCCCACAGACGGAGCCGCGAATTACCCCGAGCCGACGTGCGCCCGCAAGAACGCATAGACCCGCTCGTTTGCGACCTTCGCGACTCCCAGCGGCATGTTGTTGAAGCCGTGCGGCGCGTGGGGGTATTCGTGCACCTCGGCCAGCGCCCCGGCCTTCTCCCAGGCCTCCGCCATCAGCAACGTGTCCGAGTAGAGGTGGTCCAGCGTGCCCACGCTGAAGATCGCCGGCGGCATGCCCATCAGGTCGGCGTAGAGCGGTGACACGTACGGGTGTTTGCGGTCCCGCTCCCCCAGATACGCCCGCGAGAAGAACTCCATGATCGGACCGCTGAGGACAAGGCCCTGGTCCCACATCGCCTTCATCGACGGCAGGTCGTAGATGGCCGAATACACGCCGTAGGTGAGCACCGCGGCCCGGTACGGCGTGAGCATGTGGTCGCGTCGCCAGAGCAGCGTTGCCACCGCGAGGTTCGCTCCGGCCGACTCCCCGCCGATCGCCAGCGCCGTCGGATCTTCGACTCCAAGCGCGGCAGCGTTCTCTTCCAGCCAGCCCGCCGCCGCGACACAGTCTTCCAGCCCCGCCGGGTACGGATGCTCCGGGGCAAGCCGGTAGCCCACGGAAACGACGGCCACCCCGGCCGCGTTCGCGAGCGTGCGCAATGGCGGGTCGCCGGTCGCGTGAGAGCCGAGCACCCAGCCGCCGCCGTGGAGAAACAGGTACGCCCCATGCGGCCGCTTCTCCGGGGCGTACACCCGGATCGGGATGTCGCCGCCAGGCCCGGGAATGGTGCGATCTTCCTGCAGTGCGACGGCCGGGCCTTGCCCCTGCGTCGGCGCCATCATCTCGGCGCGCGCCTTGCGCACGGCGTTGATGTCGGCTTCGAGCTGCTGAAGGCGCGTGGCGGTGTCGGCGGCAAGCACAGGCAGGAGGGCTTCGATATCAGCGTCCACGTCCACCTCCTGGCCGCCGAACACGGCGTGGACCGATTTTGCGCGAGCGCGCCGGGGATGTCGATGCCGGCGTCAGTCCGTCGCGCCCGCCAACAACTCATCGAGATGTCGGGTGCGCACGTCGTCCTCGCCGACGAACGAGACGATCCAGTCGTGGATGTACGCCCGGTCCAGCCTCGGTCCCTGCACCCGCACGACGCGCTCGATGTCCCCCCAGTCCTGGCCACGGTTGAAGAGGATCTTGAAGATGACGATGTCCTCGGCGGAGAGGACGTTGACCTCGGTGCCCGCCCACCAAGCTCGTTGAGAGCGCTCGCGACAGCGCTCGTGGAATTCGCTGTAAGCGAAGAAAAGGTCGACATAGGTCTCGCCGAGTCGGAGTCGAACCTGGCCGTCACGGCGGATGCGGTCGAGGGCGTCGGCGGACGAGGGTTCAACTCCTATGGCAGCCAGGCATTGCAGCGTTTCTGCGCCCGACGCCTCCGGAAGAAAGATATTGATATCGATATCCCGGGTCCCCCGGGGGACACCCCAGTAGCCGTAAGCGATAGCTCCGCCGAGTGCGTAGGGCAGCCCACAGACATCAAGTTGACGAGCGACCCTCAGAACCTTCTCGTCGAAGAGCGGCGAATTCAACGTCACGGTCGAAGCTGGGGCAGCCGCGGATACGCCAGCGGTGGTCGCTCATCCGGGAAGCCACGCCACTCCACAATCTTGTCAGCGAACCGCGCCAATTCGATGATCGCGCGCCCATGCTGTTCCGGCGTCGCATCCCGCCACATCCGCACTTCGTCCTCGGCATCGCGCTTCTTCGTCATCTCGATGCGCTCGAGCATCAGCCGGTTCGCCGCCGCGCGGTCACTCATGGAGCGATCGTAGCACGCAGCCGGCCGCTCGCACCGTCTCGCTCAGATCACCATGTTGTCGCGGTGGATCACTTCGTCGCCGTAGGCATAGCCAAGCGTCTCCGCGATGCGGTCGCTGTGGAGGCCGCGAATGCGCCCGAGTTCGTCGCTGGCGTAGTTCGTCGTGCCCACCGCGACCCGCTCTCCATGGGTGTCACGGATCTCGATCGCCTCGCCGCGGTCGAACGTCCCGGTCACGACCGCCACTCCCGCCGGCAGGAGGCTGCGCCCGTCGCGGCGCAGCGCCGCTGCCGCGCCGTCATCCACCACAATGTGTCCGCCGCGCGAGATGTTGCCCAGGATCCAGCGCTTGCGGCTCTCGAGCTTCGTCCCCACCGCCGGGAAACACGTGCCCCGGTCCTCGCCCGCCGCGACCGCCACCAGCGTGTCGGGCGCATGCCCGTTCGCGATGACCACGTCGACACCCGCCTGCGTCGCGATGCGCGCCGCCGTGAGCTTCGTGACCATGCCGCCCGTGCCGTGCCCCCGGCTGCCGCCTGCCGCGGCCTCGACGCTCGCGTCGATGCGGTCGACGCGGCGCAGCAGCGTGGCCGTCGGGTCCGCGTGCGGATCGCGGTCGTACAGCCCCTCCACGTCGGTGAGGATGCACAGCAGGTCGGCGTCGATCAGGTTCGCCACGTACGCCGACAGGCTGTCGTTTTCGCCGATCCGCGTCGCCAGCACCTGGTCGAGCGCAACGGCGTCGTTCTCGTTCACGATCGGCACCGTGCCGCTTTCGATCAGATCGCGAAGCGTGTTGCGGGCGTTCAGGTAGCCCAGCCGGTCGCTCAGGTCGCGGCGCGTGAGCAGCACCTGCGCGACGACGGTGTCGTGCCAGTCGAAGAGCTCGTCCCAGCTCTGCATGAGATGGCTCTGGCCGACACTGGCGTACGCCTGCCGACTCGGCACATGGCCGTGCGGGAGATGGTTCGCGAGCCGGTGGCGGCCCGCCGCCTGCGCTCCGCTCGAAACCACCACGACCTCGACACCCTGGCTCCGCAGCCGCACAACCTGCCCGACCAGCCGCGACATCGACTCCAGGTCGAGCCGGTCCGACCCGGCAGTCAGCAGGCTGGTGCCGAACTTCGCGACGATTCGTCGGTAGGCCATGTAGCGATAGTAGCGAGGATTCGGGAACGCGAAATGAGAGATGCCGGCAGCCGCTTCTCCGTTAGAGGGGTCTGGAGAAGCGGCTGCCGGTGCTCGGGTCTCAGGCTCGGCGGCGAACCCAGAGGGCCGCGACACCGACCAGGGCGAGCAGCAGCACTGCCTCGGTCACCCGCAGCAAGTTCGACGTGTGCGCAGTTGCGGCTCCGGAGCCGGTGTTGGGCGGCAACGGTGCGACCTGCTGTGAGAAGTCGAAGGCGTTGAGCAGGTTGTTGGCGTTGGCGTCGCGCTGGGCCAGCGGTGCGAGCCCCCAGCGGTCCTCGATGAACTTGAGAATCGAGACCGTTTCGTACTGGGTGTGGTCAACGAAACCCTTCTTGGCGTACGGCGAGATGATGATCGCGGGCACACGTGAGCCCGGGCCCCAGCGGTCGGGCGGCGGTGGCGCGACGTGGTCGTACCGGCCGCCGTTCTCGTCGTAGGTGACGATGATGGCCGTGTCGGCCCAGTACGGGCTCGCCTTCACCTTGTTCACGAGGTCAACGACGTATTGCTCGCCACGGAGCTCGTCGGTGTAGCCCGGGTGCTCGTTGTCGGGCCCGAGCGGCTTCACGAACGAAACGGACGGCAGCGTGTGGTTGGTGATGGCCGAGAAGAAGTCGGTCGTGTCCTTCAGGTGCTCAGCCTTGGCGGCCGTGCCGTCGGCATAGTTCGCGAAAAACGCGAACGGCTGGTGGTGGAACTGGAACAGCGGATCGGCGTGGCCGGCGAGCGCGTCGTTCCAGCCGCCCGAGTACCAGGCCCACGACACGCCCTTCTCGGACAGCCGATCGCCGATTGTCGGCATCGTCTGGTTGGGAACGAGCGCGGCCGGGTCGGTGATGTTCGCGGGGTGCGGCTGGTTCACCGTGAACGACGTGTTGATCGCATACCCGTCGGGAGTGACCGACCCGTCCTTGATAAGTCGCGCCGTTGTCGTCGAGCTGGGCGAAGTTCGCTGCCGGCGCGGTCGGCCAGTATGGCGTGCACGCGCAAACCAGCCAGAAGTGGTTCAGGAACGAACCGCCGAACGCAGAATGAAAGAAGTCGTCCGCGATGGTGTACTGCGACGCAAGCTTGCCGAGCGGCAGCTGGCTGGCGTCGAAATAGCTCATTGCGAGGCCGGCGGCGTCGCTGTAGGCGACGAACTTGTCCATCCGGCCGCTATCGATCTGAAGCTGCTCCTGGTAGTACCGGTGAACGAGGTCGCCCGTCTTTTCATCGGGCGCGACGTACTTCGCGGCATCGAATGGCGCGTTGGGGAGGTCGGACGGAAAGCGCGGGTCAACCGACTTCGTACCGGTGTTGAACGGCTGGGGCAGTGTCACGTATGGCGTGCCGCCCTTGTCGACCTGCTTCGGCGCGGAAGCGGCGTTGGCCAGGCCGTTCACTCCCGGGATGTTTCCGAACAGGCCATCGAAACTCCAGTTCTCCTGGTAGACGACGATGACATGGTTGATCTTGCCGGCGGGAACGTCGGCATGCGCCGTTCCCACGCTCGAGCCAGCGACGAGCGCTAGCGCCAGCAGCAGTAACGCAGTAAGTCCCTTCAGTGGGACGCGATGAGAGCTCCGGACGAATTGGGGGGACAACCGATCTCCTCCTCGATGTGGCCCGTGGACGGGCGCGGCGGAGTCTGGGCACGGAAGGTTAAGGCGCCATAGACGCCCGGTTAACGGACGGCGAGCGCCCAGTTAACGGCCACGAAGTGCCAGCGGCCGGGCGCACAGCAATCTCGCGCGGAGCGTGGAGAGGCCCGGCTGGTAGTGCTAGGCTCGGACGCACATTCGAAGACAGAGGTGAGACCACACATGACGCTGGCACGAAGAACGCTCGGCCGGACCGGTATCGACGCCACGGCCCTGGGATTCGGGGCGATGGAACTGCGCGGGGCGCCCCGCGGGCCGGAGATCTCGGACGAGACCGCCGACATGGTGCTTAACGCAGTGCTCGACGCGGGCATCAACTACATCGATACGTCGCCGGACTACGGCAAGAGCGAGGAGCACATCGGCCGTGCCATCGCCCACCGCCGCAGCGAGTACTTTCTCGCCTCGAAGTGCGGCTGCATCGTCGGCGCGCCTCCCGCCGTCCCGTCTGGCCAACCCAACCCGCACATCTTCACCGCCGAGAACGTCCGCGCCGGCATCGAGCAGAGCCTGCGCCGGATGAAGACCGACTACCTCGACCTCGTGCAGTTCCACGGGAGCCCATCGCGCGAGCAGCTCGAGAAGGACGGCGGCCTCGAGGCCGCGCTCCAGTGCCAGCGCGAGGGCAAGGTGCGCTTCGTCGGCATGTCGGGCACGCTCCCGAACCTGCCCGAGCAGATCGACATGGGCGTCTTCGATGCCTTCCAGATCCCCTGGTCGGCGATCCAGCGCGAGCACGAGGCCGCCATCGCGAAGGCGTCCGCGGCCGGCGCGGGCATCGTCATCCGCGGCGGGGCTGCTCGGGGAGCGCCCACCGACTGGACGCGCCGCGGGAGCCGGCTCGTGCCCGAGGACGCGAAGGACCGCTGGGAGAAGGCGAACCTCGATGACCTCCTCGACGGGATGACCAGGATGGAGTTCACCCTCCGCTACACGCTCTCGAACCCGGACCTCGACACGACGATCGTGGGCACGGCGAACGTGGACCACCTGCGCGACAACGTCGCCGCCGCGGCGAAGGGCCCGCTCCCCGCGAATGTCGTCGAAGAAGCGAAGCGACGGTTGGAGGCGGCCGGAAGCGCGCCCGTGGCCGTGTAGCAGGAAACAGGGAACAGGGAACGGGGAACGGGGAAGACGGGTAGCGTCAGGTGCGGCTCTCAGCCGGTTCGTGGCGCACCCGCAGGCTGAAGCCATCGTTCCCGACGATCGTGACGCGATCGCCGATCGCGGCTGAGCCCTCGTCGAGGATCGCACGCCAGCGTTCGCCAGCGATGAAGATGAAGCCGTCAGGCGCCAGCGGGGTACGAGCGACGGCCGTCTTGCCGATGAGCGCCGGTACGCCGACCGCCACCTGGCGGGCCCGCACCTGGCGGATCTCCATGTAGAGCGACGCCGCGGCCAGCAGCATCGCGAGCGCCGCACCACCGTCGGCCAGCCACGGATTCACCGTGCCCACGGCCCCCATGATCAGCAGTGCGATGGCGATGAACCCGAGCGCCATGGTTCTAGCTTAGTGCCGCCCCGTCGGGCTGCGCGGAAAGGGAACGGCCATCCCGCGCAGCCGGCTGGCGCCGCCTCGCGGCCGTCAGGAAATCTTTCGTCCCGGCTTGATGTGGATGCCCTTGAACTCGACATCCGCCGGGGCAGCGAAACGCTTGCCGTTGACCTTGTCGTGGCGCATGTACGGTGGCGGCTCCACGTGCACGCGGAACGTGTAGTCTCCCTCGCCCGGCACTTCCCAGTTCCGGCCGTAGTGGTACAGCCACGGATGCCAGAGGAACGGTTGCTTGTGCCGCCCCACCTGCTTACCGCTGCCGTCCAGCACTTCCACTTCCACATCGAGGCCGGGCAGGAACCGCGTGTCGCGGGCGTCGCAGACGACCACTTCGATGTGCGCGTTCTCTTTCGAAGGCTCTCGCCACTTCAGCGAACCGTCCTGCATTTCGTACAGGCCCTCGGCGTTTTCAACGGCAACGCCGATGAGGTAATCGCCCGAAGTCGCCGACTTCCCATGGGCTTCCTTGCGCGTCATCTCCGTCAGGGCGTCTTTGAACGCCTTCCCCTGTTCGTCCGCCAGGTCGAGCTGCCGGGCATTGGATTCATCGCTCGTCTTCATCGATTGCTGTGTCGTCATTAGTCCTCCTCAGTGACGCGCGCGAACGCACGCGACGACGTAGTTCTTCCGACACCGTACGCGTGGGGAGGGGCTCGACGACTCAGCGCAGGGCGACCCGCCGTTACGAAGGGATGAACCTCAGCCGGCCGGCTCGCGATACACCGGTACCAGCTCGGTGAGGATGCCGTTCACGCTCTTCGGGTGGAAAAACGCCGCCGACAGCCGCCGCCCGTCGATTGGCCCGAGGTCGATACGCCGCATGCCTGTCTTCTCGATGCGCGCAGCTTCTTCGCCCACGTCGGAGCACGCGTACCCGATGTGGTGGAGCCCAGGGCCGTTTCGCGCCAGGAACCGCGCCGTCCCGCTCGTCTCGTCCGCCGGGATGAGCACTTCCACGCGCGTCTTGCCGAGCCCAACCTTGATGAAGTAGTTGTGCGTCCGCTCTGGCGCGAAATAGGTCCCATCCGGCAACGGCGCGCGCTTCTCGTCGACCACGAGCCCGAGCTTCTCTATAAGGACTTCGTTCGCCTCGGCCCACGTCCGGGCCACGATGCCGATGTGGTCGATCTCGACGAGCATGGGGCGCCTCCGTGGCTCGGACCATACCGGGAACCGCGCACGCCGAGAAGTGGTGACAGGCGGGGGTTCGCCCGGGGACAACCCGGGGAATGTGTGAACGACGTCATAGCGAAGAGCCGCGGCAGGTTCATAGAATCCGCTTCCGCAGTGGGCCGCATGGCTGGCTGAGATGCCACGGCCCCGCCAAGGAGGCAAGACATGACGCATCCAGCAGTCGAATGGACCTTCCCCTGGTTCGCGACCCCGAATTCCCCGGACCTCGGCTGTTTCAAGCAGAACAAGCACGAGTTCGAGGTCGACTTCTCGGGCGGGATCATGGCCGGGTTTTGGATGGAGTTCCCGCCGTGGGAGTTCGTAAACGGAGCACCACAGTACATCCCCCACCAGGTGTACTACCGGATCAAATGTGGCGACGCCGCCTTCTACCAGCGTATCCACGCCTGGATGACCCCCGACGGCTGGATCCCGCCGCAGTTCATGAACACGCCGCCTGACAGTGGTGTGGGTGGCGAGCATCGTCCGACGCCGGGCGATTGGGTCAAGTTCTCGGTCCAGTCCGGCCCAAAGGACTACTGGTTCCTGGGTGAGCACCGGAATCCCAACGGCGGCACCTGGGCGCGGGACGCCGCGGTCGGCCACAGCTTCGACCTCTACGACAACGGCACGCTCAGCACCGTGGGCTGGGACGACACCGGCGGCGACCTGGATTACAACGACGTGATCATGGAGGTCGCCGTCGTCTATCGCCGCGGCTACTTCGACTGGCTACACCCGGCGGCGATCGACGAAGCAACGCTCAGCCGGTTCGTGCAGGAAGGCTACCCGAAATACCGGGCCTCACGGGTGCCCCCAGGGACGAAGTAGACCGGGCGATCGCGCAGCTTCGGCGTGCGGGCCGCCACGAGAGACAGGCAACTGGTTGTAGTCTGCTTTTGGACGCCGCGACCCGGAAACTACTGGAACAGCGCGCCCACCGACTGCCCCGAGTGAATGCGGCCGATCGCGTCACCGAGCTGCGCGGCGATCGGGATCACGCTCATGTTCGGCAGACGCTTCTCCCGCGGAATCGGGAGCGAATCGGTGACCACGATTTCGCGCACATTGGCCGAGCGCAGCCGCTCGATGGCCGGGCCGCTGAAGACAGCGTGATAGCCGCTCACCACGACCTCGCAGCAGCCGTTCGCCCGCAACGCCCCGACCGCCGCCAAAATGGTCCCGGCGCTGTCGATCTCGTCGTCCAGCACAAGCACGTTGCGGCCCTCCACTTCGCCGATCACGTGCATCGCCTCGGTTACACCCGTGTTGCCGTGCCGGCGCTTGTCGATGATCGCCAGCGGCATGCCCAGCCGAACCGCCATGTCGCGCGCACGCTTTTCGTCGCCGACATCCGTGGCAACCACCGTGAAGTTCTCGAGCCGCTGCGAAATGAAGTGCGCCGACACGGGATAGAGCGCGTTCAGCTCGTCCACGGGCACGTTGAAGAACCCCTGGATCTGCCCCGCGTGGAGGTTCATCGTGAGCACGCGGTCGGCGCCCGCAGTCTCGATCAGGTTCGCAATCAGGCGCGCGCTGATGGGCACGCGCGGCTGGTCCTTCTTGTCGCTGCGGCCATACGCGAAATAGGGAATGACGGCCGTGATCCGTCCGGCCGACGCCCGCTTCGCGGCGTCGATCATGATGAGCAGCTCCATGATCGCCGTGTTCACCGGCGTCGAGAACGGCTGCACGAGGTACACATCCCGCATGCGGATGTTCTCCTGGTACTGCACGAAGATGTTCTCGTTGGTGAACTCGAAGACGTCCACCTTGCCGGGTTGCCGCCCAAGACGGGTGCAGATCGCCTCAGTGAGTTCCGGGTGCGCTCGCCCCGAGAAGATCGCCAGGTCGGTGTACATGCGCCGCCAATCTAGCATCTCGGCAAAGCAGGGAACAGCGAACCAGGCGACCCTTCAGCACTCACCGCGCCACCGACTCGGCGTGCGCGCGCTGCCACGCCCGCGCCAGC
>CAWHVJ010000007.1:0-239209 GCA_963832795.1 uncultured bacterium | reverse complement strand
GACGCGAATCATGGACTCCGCTCGGCGATACTGAGCACCATGAGCGTTCTCATCCGCGCTGCCACCCCCGGGGACGCCGAAGCCGCCGCCAGCACTCACATTCGATCGCAGCAGGTGGCATACGCGCCATTCGGCTACCTTTCGCCTCTCTCGATAGAGGAGCGCGCCGTCCGCAACGCCCAATGGTTCGCTGAAGGCCCGGCAAGCGGAAGGCGCTACTGGGTGGCCGAAGCGGAGGGGCAGATTGTCGGGATCTCGTACACCGGCCCCAGCCGCGACGCCGATGCCACACCCGCAACCGGCGAGGTCTACACCGTCTATGTGCATCCGGACCAATGGGGCACCGGAGCCGGCCGCCAGCTCTTCGCGCACGCCGTGGCCGATCTGTGTGAGCGGCATTTCGAGCCGATCACGCTCTGGGTACTGGAGAAGAACGAGCGTGCGCGCCGCTTCTACGAGATTGCCGGCTGGACAGTTGACCAAGGCTCAGCGACGGTCGTCCCCGGCCAAGAGGCTGCCGCCGAGCCGCTATTCGAAGTGCGGTACCGGTTGAGCTACAACCCCGCTGCGCTGGCGTAGCGCTTGAGCGCCGGGAGCACTTCGTCGGCGCCAGTGGGCCGGATGCCGAAGAGGATGCGGTCGACGCCCATGGCGGAGAGGCGCTCGATCGCCTCAGGGGACGGCGCAGCCCCGAAGACCGAGACCGGGATCGGGTCGCGGCCGGCGTCCTTCGCCATCTGCTGGAGCTCCTTGATCTTCGCAGCCAGCACTTCGCCGGTGCGGCCGCCGATCGGCATCCAGCCGTCGCCGTATTCGATCGACGCGGTCGAGCGTGCGGGGGCCGGCGCCGCCGATGAGGATCGGCGGGTGCGGCTTCTGCGCGGGCTTGGGCCACGACCAGATCGGATCGAAGTTCACGAACTGGCCGTGGTATTCGGCTTCGTCCTTCGTCCAGATCTCCTTCATCGCGAGGATACGCTCGCGGAGAATCTTCCAGCGGAGGCTCGGCTTTGTGCCGTGGTTCTCCATCTCGTCTTCGTTCCAGCCGCCGCCGATGCCGAAGAGCACGCGGCCGCCGCTGAGGAAGTCGACGCTCGCGACTTCCTTGGCGAGCGTGATCGGATCGCGCTGCATGACCAGGCAGATGCCGGTGCCGACCTTGAGCGTCTTCGTGACAGCGGCCGTGGCGGCCATGGCGACGAACGGATCGAGCGTGTGCGAGTACTCCATGGGGAGCGGTCCGCCGCCCGGCCACTCGGTCTTGCGGCTCGTGGGGATGTGCGTGTGCTCCGGGAAGAAGAGGGATTCGAAGCCGAGGTCCTCGGCGGCCTTGCCGAGCTCGGTCACGGGGATGGCGTAGTCGGTGGGGAACATCTGCAGGCCGAACTTCATGGCGGTCTCCATTGGGTGGTGCGCTATCTTAGCGCCGCGGCGGAGGTGGGTGCCGGAAGGCCCGGCGCAGCTCTCATCCCCGGCCCTTCTCCCGACGAAGCGGGAGAAGGGAGTCTGGTGTCATGGGTGGTGGCGAAGCGGGGAAGCTGGCAGCCGGGGACATCGTACCGTCGCTTACGCTCCGGCCTCGGATTCGAGAGGGCGGCGGGCATCGCGGTGACGCCCTCATCCCCGGCCCTTCTCCCGACGAAGCGGGAGAAGGGAGTCAGGATGTCAGACGATGACAGCGCTTTTCAGTCCTGCCTTGCCAAGGCGCGCCGTGTAGGCGTCGGCGGCGTTGTCGAGGGTGTAGTGGTTCGTCACGACGCGCGCGAGCTGCGGGAGGCGGGGGATGAGCCGCGCTGCCTTCCCATAGAGATGGAAGGGCGCGTTTTGGGTGCCGAGGATGCGGACCTCGTCGTAGTGGATGCGGTTGAGGTCGAACGTGTGGGTCGAGCCGGGCGGGAAGCCGGCGAAGAGGTTGATGCTGCCGAGGCGGCGGGCGAGGTCGAGGGCGAGCGGCGCGGCGACGGCAAGGCCAACGGCCATCGCGACGGCGGGGAAGCCTTCGCCCGCCGTGAGGTCGCGGCCGGCGGTCACCGCATCGGCGGGGTCGACAGCGATGTCGGCGCCGAGTTCGAGGGCGACCGCGCGCCTTTCCGCTTCGGGCTCGACGACCATGATCTTCGCGGCGCCGTATGCGCGCGCGGCGATGAGGTGGAGGAGGCCCATCGGGCCGCCGCCGACGATGGCGACGTCGGTGCCGGCGCCGATGGCGAGCGATTCGATCGAGTTGAGGACGCAGGAGAAGGGCTCGAGGAGCGCGCGAAGCTCGGGGGCGATGGCGGGATCGATGGGCAGGAGCTGGCCCATCGCGACGAGCGGCGCGGGGATTCGGACGTACTGCGCGATGGCGCCGTCGAGGTCGTAGCCGAGGGTCTTGCGCTGGGGGCAGCGGTTGCGGAAGCCGTCGCGGCAGAAGGAGCAGCGTCCGCAGCAGAGGATCGGACAAACCGAGACGACCTGGTTAAGAGGGAGGTCGACGCCGGACCCGACCTCGGCGATCTCGCCGGTGAATTCGTGGCCGGGGATGACGCCGGCGGCGGCCTTCTTCTCGCCGAGATAGACGCGCACGTCGCTGTTGCAGAGGCCGGTTGCGTGAACCTTGAGCACGACCTCGCCGGGGCCGGAGTGCGGCTCGGGCACGTCGACGACGCCAACCTTGCCGGGTTCGAAGAATCGCAGGGCTTTCATGGGGCTACTGTAGCGCGTGGCCTCGATGCGAGATCGGTTCAGCGTGTGGCGACGAACAAGTCCCACAGGTAAGCCCACTGATTGTGTGCTAACGATATGTCCCATAAGGAGTGGGCCATGTCCGCCGAACCAACCACTCGCACCCATATCGTCATTCCCACGCGCCTGCTGGAACAGCTCGACGAGCTCGTTGGGCCCCGTCATCGTTCGGAGTTCATCACAGAAGCGGTGGCAGAGAGCGTGATGCGGAGCGGGCGACGTGCTGCGCTCGACGCGATGCTGGCGTGGCCGCCGCGTGAGCCGGACGATGAGCGGCACGAGTTCGAGGAGGTTGCCGGGGAACTGCGCCGCGATCGACAGCGCATGAGCGACCGCGAACAATGGCTCGAAGAGCACTGGTATAGCCAGCCGGAATGACGGCCTACATGCTCGACACAACGTGCTTCGTCCTGCTGGCAAAGCACAACTCCATCGCACGAGACGCAATTGTCCGGCTGCACTCGCGGGGCGAAACTCTCGGCACGTGCGTGGTAACGCTCGCGGAATACTACGCGGGACGCCCGCGGGGTGATCGGCCCGAGGTAGACTCCTTTATCGAGAGCCTTGCCATGTGGCCGGTACTTCGCGAGGACGGGCTGCTGGCCGGCAGAAACCGCCGGGACCTCCGCCGGACAGGCATTCAGGTGACAACACAAGACATGCTGATAGCGGCCGTCGCATTGCGCGTCGGGGCCACCGTGCTCACCGAGAACCTCAAGGATTTCGCGCTCGATAACCTGCAGCCCGTCAGTCTGCTTTCGGTGTAACGGCCTCCACGATCTCGGCCACCACAGCGTCGATGGGCTGCGTGGCGTCGGCGATGATGGCGTGCTGCGGTGGCTCGAGGGCGTCGAACTGGCTCGGGAGGATCGCCGGGTCGGCAAAGTGGCCGGCGCGGTGTTCGAGGCGATCGGCGATGACGCCCTCGCCGGCGTCGAGGAGGACGACGTGGACGTCGTCGAGGCCCGCGAAGAGCAGATCACGGTAGCTGCGCTTGAGCGCGGAGCAGGCCAGCACCCAGCCACCGGGCAGCGCGACGAGCGCGTCGTGGATGGTTTGCAGCCACGGCTCCCTATCGGCGTCGGTGAGGGGGATGCCCGCGGCGAGCTTGGCCTTGTTGGCCGGCGAGTGGAAGTCGTCGGCTTCGACGAACGGCAGGCCGAGGCGCTCGGCGAGCCTGCTGCCGATGGTCGATTTGCCCGCGCCGGAGACGCCCATGACGAGGATGCGCATGGGGTCATTGTTTCATGCGGCGCTACAGGTTCGGAACTGCTTGCTTCAGCGCGGCACGCTGCTCACGGTACGCGGGCAGAAGCTCCTCGACGGCGGCCCAGAACGCAGGGGCGTGGTTGCGGTGGCGCAGGTGGATCAGTTCGTGGACGACGACGTACTCGAGCACGGCCGGGGCAAACATCGCGAGGCGCCAGTTGAAGCGAAGCGTGCCGTCGGGGGCGCAGCTGCCCCAGCGCCGCTTCTGATCGCGGACGAAGACCGCCTTCGGCACGAGGCCCGACGTGGCGCTCCAGCGCTCGACGGCTTCGCGCACGAGTTCGAGCGCGCGGGCACGGTACCAGGCTTCGATGGCTGTGCGGGCGGTGGGCTCGGCCTGCCCGCTTGGGGTGTTTAAGGGAAGGGAGAGGCGCAGCTCGCCCTCCGTCAGCTCGACGGTTGCGCGCCGGTCTGACGTGCTGGTGACGCTCACGCGCAGAGAGACGCCGCGATAGGGGAGCTCGGCGGTGCCCGACGCCAGGAGCACCGGCGGAGACTCCGAAACTGCCTGAAGCCGAGCCGCGATCCAGTCCGAACGCCTGGCCAGCAGCGCATCGATTTCGGCCTGAGATGTGCGCATCGGCGCAAGGACGCGCAGCTCGCCGCCATCGACGTGGAGGGCGATGGTGCGGATGCGTCGCGTGCTGCGGACGAGGGTGTAGGCCCACGACTGCTCGCCATGACGGACGACGCCGAGGGTGATGGTGCGCCGGGACGGTCGCCGCATCAGCGGTAGAGCGGGGCGCTGAGGGCGCGGACGTCCTCGCGGTCTTTCGGGGCTTCGATGCGCAGTTCGGCGCGAAGGTAGCGGTCGAAGCGGACGGTCGGCGGCAGCTCGATTACGCCGTCGTCGCGTTCGAGCGTGACGCGGTGGCTCGGCTCGCCGTCGGCGATGAAGACGAGGTCGCAGCCGGCGGCGCGATGGTGGTGAGCGGTGATGCGCTCGCCCTTGTCCGCGGCTTCGAGGACGACGAACGGTCCGTCGGGCGCTTCGGAGATGGTCGTGCGGCCGGCCGTGATGGCGTCGAGGACGGCCTGTTCGCTGAGTCCGCCTTCGCAGTAGAGCCAGGTGGTGGGATCGCCGACGGTGTTCGGGTGGCGCTCGGCGGCGGGCGGCACCCAGTGCGCATCGCTGCCGCCGACCGGGACGATGCGGCGACCCTCGCAGAGCACCTCGTCCCAGGCACGGACCGACTGCCAGTTGTACCAGCGCCACGGCGCCTGCCAGACCTCGCGGACGGCGAAGCCGGGGTCGGCGAGCTCCCAGGCGGGGCCATGCGACTTCGGGTGGTTCATCGACATCGGCCGCTGGCGGGATTCGACCCAGCGCAGGACACGTTGCATCTCGGCGTCGTTCGTGACGCGGAACTCGACCCACTCGGGCAGGCCCCAGACGTTGGCATGGCCCTTGTAGGTGGTGACTTCCTCGCCCGGGACGAGGAGCACCGGCGTCTCGGTGGCGGCCATCTCGGCGTGGTGAGTCGTGGTGTTGTGGTCAGTGATGGCGAGGAAGTCGAGGCCCCGGGTGTGGGCGTAGTCGGCGATTTCGCGGATGGTGTTGGCACCGTCGGAGTGTTCGGAGTGGGAGTGGAGGTCGCCGCGGTACCAGCCGGAGCCGCTCTTGGCGAGGCGCGACGGCGTGGAATGTGCCTGTGCGATCGACACGTCCGGCAGCGGTTCTGCGGCGAATTCCAGTTCGACGGTGACCCACCAGCGCACGCCGGAGGGCGGAACTTCGTAGAGGCCTAGCAGCGCGCTCCACCTGCCGGACGGGAGCGGCCCGGCGACATAGCCCGGCGTGGCGCGCTCGTGGGCGATGAAGAAGGTGCGGCGGTCGGAACCACTCCAGCCGCGGAAGCCGCCGGTGAACGGCTCGGTGCCGCGAACATCGAAGATGCCGATGTCGACGGTACACGGCTCTTCGCCGTGGACGGCCATGTACTGGTAGGAGACGTCGAGCCGCGAGCAATGGAGCGGCACTTCGAACGGCACATAGAGGTAGGGCGCGGCGGCGGCCTCGGCCGCGCCGGCGAAGCCATCGAAGTCGAGGCGGGTGCGCATCGGTGCGAGTGTACGGCACGGGGGCGGGAGCTAGTGCGTGATGCCGATCGAGTGCACGTTCATCACGTTCCCGACGGGCTTGCCGCCGATGGAGAGCTCCCCGCCGGGCACGCCCTGGCAGTAAAGGTAGCCGTCCGTGGCGCTGGCGATCGTCGTTGGCCCGGGGGTATCGCACGCGACTTCGAATATCGTCGATCCGTACCACTGACGGCGAAGCGCGCCGGGGTCGGCCACCGGCGTGGGCGGGCCACCGTCGACGGGCAGCAGGGACCACTGTGCGACGGCGTCGCAGCCGTCGTCCGGGTGCGCCCAGGTTTCCATGAGGACGGCGGAGGAATCCGGGGCCCATTCGAGGGCGGCTGCGGCGCCACCGCTGACGGTGTATGTCGTCAGCACCTTCTGGGAGACGGCATCGCGGACCGTAACGGTCGGGCCGAAGAAGACGTAGGGACAGGGCGAACCCAGGGTGTCGAACATGAACCGCCCATCCGGAGAGACGGCGTGCCGTTCGACCTCGTGGACGACCACCGTGCCATCGAGGAACACCGTGGCGCCGGCTCCGGGTCCATCTCTCCCGACAGCGCCGACGACGAAGACGCCGGCGTCATCCGCCACCCATTCGGGCGACGCGAAGTAGCCAGTAAACCCGGCGAGTCCGGGATCGGAGCGCTCGACGGTTTTGACCACCGTGGGCGCCGCGGGATCGGAGATGTCGACGAATACAATCTGGCCCGTTCCTTCGGCCATGTCGGTGCTGCTGATCGTGATACCGAGCAGTCTTCCGCTAGGTGACACGGCGAGGCCTGTGACGTCCTCGCCCGGCGGTGCGTTGAAGAGCTTGCGGGCGGCGGCGTCGAAGGACCGGACGACGACCGAATGGTCAGTCGTCGAATAGATGACCTGTCGATCGTTCCAAACCTGGGCGTGGCCACAGCCGTTGTCGCAGGTGAACGCGGCCCACTCGCGGCCCGCTCCGATGTCGAACGCGTGGATGGCGAGCTTGAGGTTTGGCGCGACAGGGCCGACGCGCGCGCTGTACACGGCGAGCGGGCCGACGGGCTCGCCGGTGGGGAGGTGGTCGCCGGAGGGTGTGGTGGTCGCGGTGGGCGAGGCGGTGCGCCTGCGCGGTGGGTGTGGAGGAGGCGCGTGGCCGATGGCGTGGCCTGCGGCGAATTGCCCTTTCCGCAAGCGGCGAGGGCGATGGCGAACGCCGCGATGCCAACGCCAAGGAAGAGCCTCATACCAACACAACGCCTGGAGGGGGCGATTGGTTCCCCCGGGATTACGGGCGGCGGCGGCAGGTGTATGTGCCGTAGGCGTTGCGGCGGTAGTCCTTTTCCAGGATCGCGAAGCCGGTACGTTCGAGCATCGGTTCGAAGATCCAGCTGTAGGTGCTGAACTCGATGCGGACGTGCTCGGCGAGCTCGGCGCGGGTCCAGCCCCGGGCGCTGTCGTCGACCGCACCGGCGAGCCATGCTTCGATGCGCTCGTCGGCGTCGCGCGGTTCGAAGTCGAAGACGAGGTCGCGCAGGCGGAGGATGCCGCCGGGCTTGAGCATCGCCGCCATCCGCGTCAGCGCGATGCCCTTCCAGAAGTCCGGGAGTTGGTGCAGGGCGTTGCGCGAGTAGAGGAAGTCGACCGGCGGTCCGTCGTGCTCGTAGGAGAGGAAGCCGCCCGCGACGACGCTCACGTTCGGGAGGCCGAGGCGCGAGACCTTCGCGCGCATATAGGCGAGCATCGCCGGGGAGACGTCGACGGCCGTGACGTGCTTGCAGAGCGGCGCGACGGCCGCCGGGAAGACGCCGCTGCCCGCGCCGAGGTCGAGCACGGTGGAACCGGCGCCGAGGCCGTGCGCCTGGAGCACGGCGATGTCCTCGGCGGGATCGAAGCCGGCCTTGCGCTCGTAGCCGGCGACGTAGGCCTCGTCGAGGTGCTCCTGTCCGGCGTAGGCCAGTTCGTCGACCCACCACTCTTTCATGCGCGCCAGTGTCGGCGCGGGGAGCGCGTGGCGGCAAGGGCGGCGACGGAACCTTTGAGCGTGCCGCGGCGTCTTGACCGGCATGGGTAGACTCGAAGCGCGCCCCAAGAAGGACGGAGCGGCGAATGCCGAGCGAAGAAGAGCACATCCCGAACATCTCCCGGACGACCGCGGACGTACTTCGCCCCGCGGCGAGCGGCCTCACCAACCGCGACATCGCCGACAGCACCGGCATCCCCTACGAGACCGTGAAGAAGCGCCTGCAACGGTTTTGCGAGGCGAACGAGCTAAACGACCACAGCGTCCGCCTCTGGGCGAGGGAGCACCTGGAGTGCTGCCTTACGATTCCATAACAAACAAAGAGATGTCCCTGACAGGGACAGACAAGTCACCTGTGAGCGGGGAACATGCGGGCTGCACACGCGCGTGCGAGATCTCAGCACGAGGGAGCTTCTCGGATGTCAGTTGAGTTCGCAGAGGAAAGGCCTTGCAGGCCGTGGATCGAGGCGCGCTGATGGCCCGTGCGTCAGCGTCCGTGTTCGTGGTAGCGGCTGCGTCGGTACTCATCGTCGTCTCGGGCATCGCCTTGGCGGGCGGGTGGCTCGGCCCTTCTCCCGCATCCGCAGATCCAGCGGCAGCGCCGTCCCCTGCCGCGCCGACCCCAACGCCCGGCGGCGGCGCGGCGGGAAGTGGAGGCGTGCCGCCGGCCGGGGCGCGACCGTACCTCGCGCCCATGGCGGGCGACGGCCCAGCGATCATCCACGGCATCTTTACGAAGTACGACTGGGCGCAAGGCGTGCCAGACGAGTCTAACGGCAAGACGGTGACCGGAGAGTTTTGGATCCATCTCGCCGCGGGGGGGCGGGCGGACGGATTTGTTGGCGCGTATTCGATCGACGGGAAGGTGTTCCAGACCATAGTCCAGGACGCGAACTCGATGACTGTCCGTTTCGACCAGTCGCTTCCTGGTCCCGGAGCCGCCATCTGTCGTGCTAACTCTGCCTCAACAAGGGCCGCTCTCGATGCCACGCTACCCCAAATCGTGGTGCCAGCGGAGCTGCAACCGAGCGGGTTCGTCGAGCAGGGCGCGGCTCATGCACCAGCGCTGGTCCTGCCGTCGACTCTCCCCGGCTCTCGCGTCTCGTCGGCGACGGCTGCCGAGGCGTGGGGATCAACGGTCACGCAGCCTGCTTCTCGAGTCGTGACTTTCGATCCCGCATCGGGCCGGCTTCTTGGTTGGGACTCCGTCAGCCGAGATGCCACCGGCAATGTGGTCGCAGAGCGGCACGAAGCCTATGGCCCGATCGAAGTGGCTCCGGGAGCCGTTCTAGGCCCCATCGCAGCGGCGATTGTTGGAGAGGGCCCCTGCAATGACTAGGCTAACGCACACACGGTCGCTTATCGCAGCCATTCTGGCGGCGGTCATCTTAGGGACGGTTGTTACGGTTCCGGAACGGGCTACGGCCGACGGTTTCTGGACCGAGTTTCAGTGCTGGCAGACGGTGGCTGTCGGTGTGACCGGCGGCACTCTCACGGGCCGGGCCTGCGAGTCGTTCTACACCACCACGCTCGACTGGGCCGTCTGGGGGGACACGACGGCGCCCTATAGCTCGGATATCTCGACGTACGTTGCGGCATACGCCCGGTGCGGCGGCGACCCGTTTCAGTACCGCATGTCCTCCTGGAACGTGGACGGAAGCACTGGCTATGGTACGAGCGGCAATCCGGGATACGGAACGTATCCCGACTGCTCTAACGGCCACGGATACCAGGACTACGGCTCTCACTGGCGGAACTCGCTGTCGGAAGGTGGGTCAGGATATGATCTTGCGCACTAGCGCCAGCCCGCGTCGGGCGGCAGCGGCGAAGCTGGCCGTTGCTGTCGGGGTCATTACAGCTCTGTCCGTCGCGGCCGTGCTCCCGCCTGCCGGACGCGCCAACGCCTGCAACCCTGGTAGGTCGGGCGGTTCGGGCGTATTCTTCTCGGGCTGGTACAACACGGCCTACACGGCGCCGGTCGATGTGACCTCAACTATCCTCACCTACTCTCCATACGTCGCGCCCGGCGCCGCGCCAACGACGGCATGGGACATGCTCGCCGGCCCGGGGGCTCACGATTGGGCACAGATGGGCTGGCGGCAAGACGCTGGGGGCTATCGAACAACATTCTCTCAAGTCTGGGACTCCTACCACCCGTCCCCAGTCACGTGGTACGGCAGTGGGACTAGCATCGGAACCTACCACACCTACCTGGTGCACTATAACAGTGCGACATATGGGTTCGAGTTCTACCTGGACGGCACTCAGTGGCCCTACGCTGGCTATTCGCCCGGGGCTAACTTCTACCCCAGTAATACCCAGGCAGCGGGCGAGGTTAAGGACTTCAACAGCCAAATGCCGGGCAACATCAGTAATCTCGAGGTGTTCTCCGGAACACAACTGCACGACGCCAACGGCTGGCACAACTTCTTCCCCTATGCCACATCCGTGACGACGCTGACGGACTACGGGAACCTCAACGGGGGCACCACAACCGGATACGTGTGGGATAAGAAATGTCCGTGAACATCACCCGCCGCCTCTCCCTCAACAAACCCGCGATCGCAGCTATCGCGGCCGGTCTCGCCATCGCGACAGCGGTGGCCGTGGCCCTCGCCGGGCCGGGGCAGGGCACGCCCACTCCGCCGCCCGTGCCGCTCGCGACGCTGCCCGAAAGCACGCTGGCACGAGTGGGCATCCGGCTTGACGCGCCCTCGGCGCTCGACCAGCAAGCCGCCACAGTCGACGAAGCGGCCGCGCGGCAGGTAGCCCATGACCGGTGGCCGGCGTACACGTTCATCGACGCCGGGCTGGGCCGCTGGCGGAACGTCGGGCGTGACCTCGGCGGCGCCATCCAGGACGGGCGGCTCGTATGGCTGGTGGTTTCGGAGTCGCCGGACGGCTACTACGTCCACGGCGAATCGAACGCCCCGGCCAGCGTCGACGCTCACATCGACGTCATCGACGCCCTCACGGCCGAATGGCTGGGCGGCGCCGACTTCCCGCGCTGACGTCTCGGGTCCCCGGCGGCCAACGAGCGAGCACGAGTGGGCGCTCTGCCCCTCGCCCTCAATCCCTCTCCCCGTGCGCGGGGAGAGGGACGCGAGTTGGTACCGATCCCTGAGTCCTGAGTCCGCGGTCCTGAGTCCTCGTTACAGCTCCCGCACCTTCGGGGCGATCTCAGCCGCCAGGTACTCGGGGACGGAGTCGTCGTCGAAGTTGAAGTGCTGGAACATGATTTCTTGCAAGCCTTCGCGGGCGAGGTTGCCGAGCGTGTCGACGACCTCTTCCGTCGTGCCGCCGATGATGCCGCGGGCCTTGGAGGCGGCACGGTAGGCCGCCGGGTCCATGTCCGCGGGCGCGCCCCACATCGACATCAGGCGGCGGGTTGAGGCGTCGAGGTCGGCCTGGGTGGCGCCGACGATGGCGAACGCCATCATGCTGCGCGTGATGGTCTTCGGGTCGCGCTTTTCGGCCTCGCAGTGGCGTTCGAGCACTTCGTTCTTGTGGCGGAGGATGTCGGGCGTCATGTTCACGGCGTTCCACTCGGTGGCGTAGCGGGCGACGAGCTTGAGGGTGCGCTTTTCGCCGCCGCCGCCGATGAGGATGGGCGGGCGGCCGGCGGCCGGCTTGGGCTGGCAGTCGGCGTTTTCGAGGTGGTAGTACTTGCCGTCGAAGCTGCCCGGGCCGGACGCCCAGATCGTCTTGATGACGTTGATGGCTTCTTCGAGGCGGTCGAAGCGCTCCTTCACGGGCGGGAAGTGGATGCCGTAGGCCTTGTGCTCGGCTTCGTTCCAGCCGGCGCCGAGGCCCATGACGAAGCGGCCGCCGCTGAGGAGGTCGATCTGCGCCGCCATGCGGCCGACGTCGACCGGCGAGCGGAAGGTGACGGGCGAGACGAGCGGGCCGAAGCGGATGGTGCTGGTCTGGGTCGCGGCCATCACGAAGGAGAGGTAGGCCTCGAGCGAGTTCTGCTGGGGGCCGATGAAGTAGTGGTCGGAGCGGAAGACGGAGGGGAACTTGAGGCGCTCGGCGAGCGCGAGGATGTGGCTCCAGCGCTCCCAGGTGAGCCCGTTCTGGCCTTCGACCATGAGTCCGATGCGCATTGGTTGCCTCCCGCGCGGATTATCCTGCGCGCTTTGTAGCGGCTTTGGGCGACGGGCGCCAGCCGGTGGCTGCTAACTCGTCCCCACTCGCCTCCACATGAACGTGCTTTGCGATCCGTCCGAGCCAGCCGGCGGGCGCATCCGCAACAACCCCGGCTCGATGAAGAGGAAGTTGCGAACCTGGTCGCCGTTGACCCGCTCCGGCGCGGACGAGCCCAGCACCGTCAGGACGATCACTCCCGATTCGCCGTCCGCCGCCGTGGCAGTCCCGAAGAACGCGATGTAGCTCCCGGGAGCGGGCACGCGCGGCCCGAGCTGAACGGCGAAGTACCCGGACGGGTCCCACGAGATGATGCCGGTCGGGTCGTCGGCCCAGGGGCGCGTTCGCGTGCCGTCGGCCGCCTGCACCTCGAACGAATCGAGCAACCATGCGCCAAAGAACCGCGCGTTCATCGCCGCAACGATACGCCCAACTGCTTCGCGCGGCGTGCGAGTCGGGCAGGGCGGCGATCGGCGGCTCGCCTGAGCCATGCAGCCGGTCGCGTGTTCGCTATTCCCGCTTGCCCGATAATCCCGGAATGCTCCAACGGCCCGTGGTTGTTGACCTTGGTTGCGGATCGCGGAAGCGCGTCGGGGCCATTGGCGTGGACATCGCGAAGATCCCGCAGGTCGACATCGTCGCGGACGTGACGCGGCCGCTGCCGTTCGGCGACAGCTCGGTCGACCACGTGTACGCGTCGCACCTGGTGGAGCACATGGAAGACCTGATGGGTTTCATGGGCGAGGTGTGGCGCATCTGCAAGCCGGGCGCGCTGGTGCAGTTTCGCTTCCCGCACGGGACGACGCCGTTCGGGACGTGGCGCGACCCGACGCATCGGCGGGGCGTGTACCTCGACACGTTCGACTACTTCGACCCGAACACGCTCGACGGCTACATGTTCGGGTACTACAACCCGGCGAAGTTCGAGATGGTGAAGCAGCGGCTGTACTTCAACATGAACGCGGACACGTTCCTCCCGGCGCGCGGGCGGCGTGTCGCGGGGCGTATTTTGGACGCGCTGGCGAATCGCAACGAGCGGTGGCAGTACTACTGTGAGCGGTTCTGGGGGCGGTTTTGCGGGTTTGAAGAGGCGCAGATCTGGATGCGGGCGCTGAAGTAGGGGCGGCCGTGGAGCGGACTTCCACCACGAGAGACACAGAGACCACAGAGACGGGGGCGACATTCCGTACTTCGTCTTGCGCACGTATGGGATCGACAAGGGCGGGGTGGTGCGGCCACAATCCGCGCGATGGACCTCGAACTTTCCGAAGAGCAACGCCTGATCGTCGACACCACGCGCAAGTTCGTGCGCAACGAGATTGTCCCGCTGGAAGCCGACCTCGATCCCGACGCTACCGAGCTGGAGCCGGAGGACCGTGCCCGGCTGGTCGCGCAGGTGCGCGAGATGGGCTTCTACGGGCTCGACATCCCGCCGGAGTATGGCGGGCCGGACATCGACATCGTGACGCGCACGCTGATGGCGATCGAGATGGCGCAGCACCGGGCGGGGCTGTACACGCCCTGCTACGGCGTGTTCGGCGGCGCGGGGCTGGCGCAGCTGTTCGAGGCGAACGAGGACCAGAAGCAGCGCTATCTGTTCCCGACGCTGCGCGGCGAGAAGCACGGGTTTCTTCGGGCTGACGGAGCCGTCTGGCGGGAGCGACCCGGCGCGGGCGATCGCGACGAGCGCGGTCAAAGATGGCGACGACTGGGTACTGAACGGCGCGAAGATCTTCATCAGCCAGGCGGACGTGGCGGACTACGGCATCGTGTTCGCGCGCACCGACCCGGAGAAGGGGCGCAACGGGATCACGTGCTTCATCGTCGACCACGACATGCCGGGATTCCACGTCCGCAGGGTCGTGCACACGCTGCGTTCGACGAGCTATGCCACCGAGCTGCAGTTCGACAACCTGCGCGTGCCGGCGACGAACGTGCTGGGCGAGGTGAACAAGGGCTTCGCTATCGCGAACGATCGGCTGAGCCGCCAGCGCATCCCGTACGCAGCGGGGTGCATCGGCGTGGCGGCGAAGGCGCAGGAGATGGCCATCGCCTACGCGAACCAGCGCGAGACGTTCGGCGACCGGCTCGCGAGCCGGCAGGCGATCCAGTGGATGATCGTCGACAACGAGATCGACATCCGCACGAGCCGCTGGCTGACGCTGGCCGCCGCCGACAAGGCGCTGCGCAAGGAGCCGTTCCGGACGGAGGCGGCGATGGCGAAGCTGGTCGCGAGCGAGGCCGGTGGGCGGGTCGTAGACCGGGCGATGCAGATCCACGGCGGCTACGGCATGACGAAGGACCTGCCGCTGGAACGGTGGTACCGGGAGATCCGGATCCGGCGCATCGGCGAGGGGCCGAGCGAGGTGCAGCGGCTGATCATGGCGCGGGATTTGCTGGGCGGGAGCTTCCACTAACACAGCGAACAGCCGCTCACTTCGTTCGCTCACTCGCTTCGCTCGGGAGCGCGAGGTTAGGACGCGAGGGCGAGCGCGCAGGCGACGGTGGCTGCGATGACGGCGGCGGTGATGAGTGGTCGTGCCCATGACGGGGTGCGGGGATGTTCCGGGGGAAGCTGGCCCCGGAGGAGTTCGAGCTGGTTCCTGGGCGAGCGGACGTACTGCATGTGCTCCTGGAGCAGCACTTCGTGCTGGGCAACCATGAGGCCCTGGCTGGCGTTGCCGGCGAGGCCGCCCGCGGAAACGGACGGGGCGCTGATGTCGCCGGGCGCTTGAACGCCGCCGATGGCGATCCAGGTGGCGGCGAGGATCGCAAGCGCCGCGCCGATCGCAAGCGCTGCAGACGCGCCGAGACCGGATGCGAGGTGCACTGCGCCCGCTACGGCAAGGACTGCGCCGAGCGACGTGGCCGTCCGCAGCACGAAGCGACGCACCGATGGCCAGTCCGAGTCCAAGTGCCCCTCCGATCCCACAAGCGATCATAGCAACCGGGAACGGGCGACGTGGCCTCGTGAACCGCTACGCTCCGGGTTTCGGCCCCGGGCCTCCGGGCGATTCGAGGATCGCTTTTAGCCGCTTCTGGTCTTCGGGCACGGTTTTGCGCGCCGAACGGCGGGCGAGCATGGCGAACAGCACACCGATGCCGTGGCCCTTCAAGTCAAGCGTGAGCGTGAATCGCGAACGTGTACCGCCGTCGAGCGGTGCCACCTCGACGGCGACCCGTTTCGCGTACTCGATGGTCTCCCGCTCGAGCTCCGCTTCCGGGTAGACGGCCTGCACGAAGCCGTACTCATACGCCTCTTGCGCGGAGATGAAGCGTCCCTCGAAGAGCAAATGCTTCGCACGCCTCGCGCCGATGTCCCACGGCACCGAGAAGCTGGTCGTCCTGCTCTGCCGCTTCGAACGCCTCGACGAGCGCCGCCATCATCTGCGCGCTCAACGGATTCCGGTACCGCGGCCGCGCCATCGAGACGATGGCCACTCTCCCCTCGTCGACCTTCTCCAGCTCCACGCGATCATTCATAGCGCCTCCTCGGCCGGGTGTGGCCCGTCGCTGCCCGCCATTCTCGGCGTAGGTGGGGGCCCCGAACAATTGCGCATCGTGCCGCAGACCCCACCCGCCGCTTGACGTCCTTCGGTCTTGCGTGAATGGTCACCACATCCGCGAAAAGGGAGCAGTCGATGTCTTACGAGAACATCCTCTACGAACGCGACGACCGTCTCGCCGTCATCACCCTCAACCGCCCGGAGAAGCTCAACGCCCTCTCCAACGAACTGCGTGGCGAGCTCTTCCACGCATTGAAGGAAGCCGAGGCCGACCGGGACATCGGCGTCATCGTCCTCAAGGCGGCCGGCCGCGCCTTCAGCGCAGGCTACGACCTCTCGCCCAGCCGCGACGCGCGCGAAGGGTCGCCCTACGTTCACCCGCGCTCGAAGCTGCCGGACACGAACACCACGCACCCGGCGCACTACGACTGGTCGCGCCACGTGCTCCTCGGCAACTGGATCCTCTGGGAGCTGGCGAAACCGATCGTCGCCCAGGTCCACGGCTACTGCCTGGCCGGCGGCACGGAGCTGGCTTCGTTCTGCGACTTCCGCATCGTCGCCGAGGACGCGCAGATCGGCTATCCCGCCCGTCCGCGCCATGGGCACCATGGACATCATGTGGGCGCCCTGGCACCTGCCCATGACGAAGGCGCGCGAGTTCGCCTACGTCGGCGACGCGTTCAGCGGCAAGGACATGGCCGCCATGGGCTGGGCGACCTATTCCGTCCCGCGCGACGACCTCGATGCCTTCACCGAGCGCTTCGCCCGCCGCATGGCGAACATCGACAACAACCTGCTGATGTACTCGAAACGCTCGGTGAACCGCCAGTACGAGGCGATGGGCATCCGCAACGGCCTGATGTCCGGCACCGACGTCGAAGCGATGAGCAAGCACCGCCCCGAAGCCGGCGAGTTTGGCCGCATCTCCCGCGAACAGGGCCTCAAGGCCGCGCTCGAATGGCGCGACGCCCCCTTCCGCGACTTCCGCGGCGCCTACGCCACCGCCCCATCCGATCGCCCCATCGCCGGCACCGACACGAAGCCGCCGGAACGCCCCTGAGCCGAAGTCCCGGGAGGCCACCGTGCTCGTCGCTTAGCTGGGAACCGGAACCGAGCCCCGAACGCAGCGCAGCGCAGTGAGCGGGTGCGATGCGCCGCGTCCGCGACATGCCGAGAGTTCCCTCTTGCCCGGGCTGGGCGACCCCGGCCGCGGGGAAAGAGGACCGGGGCCCCCGGCTTTGAACTCTCGCGCGTCCGCGCTCAGAATGCGGCACCGCCCGTACCACCGCGCCGCCAGGGGGCGCTTACCCGCCATTCACATCGAAAGGAAGTGACCCGTGCCGCTGCTCGATGGCCTCCGTGTGATTGACCTCAGCACCGACGTCGCCGGCGCCTTCGGCTCGCGCTTCTTCGCCACCTACGGCGCCGACGTCGTGAAGGTCGAAGGACCGGCCGGCGATCCCACGCGCCGGCTCGTATCGCTGAAGCCCGGGAATCTCGAGAGCAGCGCCCTGTTCGCCTACCTCAACGCCGGAAAGCGCAGCGTCGTCGTCGACTTTGAGTACCCTGCGCAGGTCGAGCGGCTGCGGCATCTCGTTGGAACCGCCGACCTCGTCGTGGAATCCAGCGGGCCTCAAGCGTGGGCGGCGCTCGGCATCGACATCGCCGCGCTCCGGCGCGAGCGCCCCGCGCTCGTGGTCTGCTCGGTCACGCCGTTCGGCCTCGACGGTCCGCGCGCCGGCTGGCACACGACCGCGCTAACCGCATTCGCCGCCGGCGGCCAGATGATGCTCTGTGGCGAACCCGAACTTCCGCCGCTGAAGACGGCCGGAAGCCAGGCCTACTACCAGGCCGGCCTCCACGTCTTTTCCGCCTCCGCCACGGCCCTCTTCGGCGCGCGCCGCACCGGCGTTGGCGACTGGATCGACATCTCCGTGCAGGAGGCGCAGGCGGCGAGCCTCGAAGGCTTCGGCCCGGCCGCGATGCTGCGCGGCTCCGACGCCGAGCGCGCCGGGAACCAGGCCCGCGCCGTCTGGGGCATCTACCAGTGCGCCGATGGCTACGTCGGCCTCGCCTCCATGGCCCGCCAGACGCCGTCCGTCTACCAGTGCATCGGCCACCCGGAACTCATCGACGACCCGGGCTTCGCGAACCTCCTCCTCAACCCCGAGAACAACGACCTCGTGGCGGCGTTCGTCGACGAGTGGGTCTCCGGCCGCACCGCCGCACAGGTCTACGAAGATTCCCAGCCCTCGCGGGCGCCCTTCGCGCTCATCCCCACCCCGCGGGAGCTCCTCGAGTGGAAGCCGCTCGTCGATGCCCGGTTCTGGCGTGAGGTCGACCATCCCGTGCTCGGCCTGCACACGGTCCCGGCTTCGCCATTCGCCATCGATGGCGATCGCGGCGAATGCAGCTCGCGCCCCGCTCCTCGGCGAGCACACCGCCGACGTGCTGGGAGCACTGCAGCTGGAGCCAGCAGACACGGATGCCGCCCAGCCGCAACCGCGCCCGCTGCTCGACGGCATCCGCGTGCTGGACCTCACGCAGGTCTGGGCCGGCCCGTACGCCACCCGATTCCTGGCCGACATGGGCGCGGATGTGATCCACATCGAAGGGCCGCAGTTCCCGGACGCCGTCCGCGCCGCCTCGCGGGACGCCACCTCTCGCGGCTACAACAAGTCCGCCTACTTCAACGAATACAACCGCAACAAGCGCGGCATGGCCCTCGACCTCCGCCAGCCACAGGGCCTCGACGCGTTCAAGCGGATGGTGAGCCACGCCGATGTGGTTGTGGAGAACTGGAGCGCAGGCGTCGCCGAGGACCTGGGCATCGGCTACGACGCGCTCCGCGCCATCAACCCGCGGATCATCATGGTCCAGATGCCGGCCTTCAGCCTGGACGAGCCGGAGTCCACGCGCGTCGGCTTCGGCCCGTCCATCGAGCAGATGGGCGGCCTCGTGGCGCTCCAGGGCTACGAGGGCGGGCCGCCCCACAAGAGCGGCATCTCTTACGGCGACCCCGTCGGCGGCACGGTGGCGGCCGGAGCGATCGCGCTCGCGCTTCTCCGCCGCGAACGGAGCGGTGCGGGCTTACGCGTCGTCCTCTCCCAGCGCGATAACGTCATCGGGCTCATCGGCGAGTTCATCGTCGCCGAGTCCGTGGGATGTCCGCTGCCCGTCCGCCAGTCCAACCGCGATGCGGATTTCGTCCCGCACAACGTCTACCGCGCCGCCGATGACACCGGCCGTGCCCAGTTGAGCGTGGCCGGGGTTCCCGTCATCGAGTACGCGGACACGTGGGTAGCCATCGCCGTCGACTCCGAATCCGCCTGGGAGGCGCTCTGCAAGGTCATCGACGACGAGCGGCTCAGCGCAGGACGCGTGGAAAACTCCCGCCGGGCGGCGCGCCTCCGAGGCTGAGATCGACGCGATCATCGCTGCATGGGTAGGCCCGCGCGAGGCGAACGAGGCCGCCGAGGAGCTACAGCGCGCCGGCGTCAGCGCCGCGCCCGTGCTCTCGCCACTCATGCTCCTCTCCGATCCGCACCTCGCCGCGCGCGGCTTCTTCGAGACGGTCCACCATCCGGATGTCGGCCCGCACCTGACGACGCGCCCGGTCTGGCGGCTACACGACCGTCCGCACGCCCCGCCGCGGCCCGCCCCCTGCTTCGGCCAGGACAACGCCGCCGTTCTCAAGGAACTCGCCGGCTACTCCGACCCGGAGATCGAAGCGCTCAGCCGCGCCGGCGTCATCGCCGACGTCCCGCGCTGACGCTACTTCAGCGCGACGGCGTTGGGCGGACTCCCCGTGCCGCCCTGGATGTTGAGCGGCGCGCCCACGAACAGGCACTCGTAGACGTGGTCGCCGTGCGCACGACTCAGACAGCCCCGTGAGCTGGAACATCTCGCCGATGGCCATGCCGAAGCGCCCGATGATCCAGTGGTGGAGGAAGCCGTCTGGGTCCATGAAGTTCGGCGGCGGCCACGCTTCGAGCGCCGGGTTGTCCCCGCAGATCGCCGACGGGTGACGGTCGAAGATGTACTCCGCCATCGCCTCGGAGCACTGCAGCCCCGGCGTCTTGAGGTTCTGCGTCACCGAGATCTGCTGGCGCACCATCGGCGGCTGCGCCTCGTACCACTCAACCCAGCCCGTGTGCAGGAGCCAGACGTCTCCCGCCTCGAACTCGACGCCCTGCGCCTTGCGCGTCGCCTCGAGGTCGTCCGGCGTGATGTCCACGCGCTCGGCGCAGTTGAGCTCGCGCCCGACCGATTGCAGGTACCGCGCCACATCGAGCACCACCGCCCGGCCGGCGATCCCGCGGCGTGCCCAGTGGTCGATCCCGAGGCGCGTCTTGTCGCCGCTCGTGCGAAGGTCGGCGCTCTTCACGCCGCCCCAGAAGCCGTGCTCGAAGTCGCCCACGTGCGTGAGGCCGTCCCACTGGCTCGAGGCCTGCGTGTAGAAGTTGTCGAGCACGTCGTCGCCGTGGTTCCCGATGGGGATCTCCCGGAACACGGTGTGGCGGAATTTGCCGCGGCTATAGAGCGGCGGATTCGGCTTCTCCTGCTCCCAGTTCATCGGGAAGATCTCGCCCGTCTTCACCAGCCGCGCCGCCGCGACGATGCGCTCCGGAGTCTGCAAATTGAACATCCCGACATTGTCGTCCGGGCCGAACAGACCCCACGCCGTTTTCGGCGGATTGCCCGCCACCGCAGGCAGTTCCCGGTACGAAGGCAGCTTGTCTGGTGCTCCCATGGTCGAACCTCTCCCTCTATCCGCGTGGCAGCCCGAGGCCGCGCGTCGCGATGATGTTCCTCTGCACTTCGCTCGTCCCGGCGGCGATGGTACTCGGGACCGTGCGCATGTAGGAGCGCCCGAACGCGCCGCCGACCGGCGCATCCGGATCGGCCGGGTCGATACGTTGCGATGCGAGGCCGATCATCTTCATGCCGAAGTTCGCGATCCGCTGCCCCAACTCGCTTCCGAACGCCTTCGACATCGACGCCTCGTAGTTCGGGATCTTGCCGGCGCTCTGCATCCACACGACCTGGTAGCTCAGCAATCTGCTCGCCTCAACCTCCACGCGCAGGTTGGCGAGGCCGTTCCGCACCACCGGATCCGCGGCCAATCGGCCCTTCGCCCCGCGCGCCGCCTTCGCGTATGCCACCAGTTGCTCGACCTGCCGCCTGCCCGACGCCGACCAGTTCACGCCCGAGCGCTCGAAGTCGAGCAGCGTCGTCGCGACATACCAGCCGCGATTCTCCTCGCCCATCATGTTCTGTGCGGGCACGCGCACGTCTTCGAAGAAGACCTCGTTGAACTCGTGGTCGCCGAGCATGTTGATCAGCGGCCGGACCGTGATCCCGGCACTCTTCCCGTCCACCAGGAAGTACGAGATCCCGCGATGCTTCGGCGCATCCGGATTCGTCCGCGTGAGCACGTGGAACCAGTCCGCGTGGTGCGCGCCGGACGTCCAGATCTTCTGCCCGTTGATGATGAAGTCGTCGCCGTCCCGCACCGCTCGCGTCTGCAGCGAAGCGAGGTCCGACCCGGAGCCGGGCTCGCTGAAGCCCTGGCCCCAGTGCACCTCGCCCGCCGCGATCTTGGGCAGGTGTTCGCGCTTCTGCGCCTCGCTGCCGTGCACCATCAGGCACGGCCCCACCATGCTGATCCCCTGCCCGCCGCCTCCCGGCGCGCCGCGGTAGGCGCTCTCCTCGCGGAAGATCAGCTGCTGCATGTGGCTCGCCGCCTGGCCGCCGTACTCCTTCGGCCACGCCATCGTCAGCCATCCGTTCCCGGCAAGGCGCTTTTCGTAGCGGCGCTCCGCCTCGTTGGTGACGTCGTCGCCGGGATGAGCGGTCGGCGGCGGTGGTGTCCAGTTCTCCTGGATGAACGTTTGGACCTGGCCCCGGAACGCTTCCTGCTCCGGCGTGAATGTGAACTCCATCGGCGGGCCTCCTCTCGCGCGCTGCCGAGTATGGCATTCTCAGCGCCCGCCGCCCACCACCGGTCGCCGCGCCGCTTCGCTACTCGTAAAGCTCCCGCTCCGTCGTCTTCGCCTCGATCGCGTACAGCGCCTCGACGCCGATCGTCTCGCCGATCTCGTGCATGACAGCCATCACCTCGGCGCCGGCCATCCCGTAGCCTGCCCCCGAGAAGATCCCTTCGTACCCGGCTTTCATCGCCCGGAACGCCAGCGCCTGCGCGCTCATCGGATCGACCGACAGCGCGTACCCCGACGAACGCAGCTCATCCGCCGGACGAGCGCTGCCGATGACCATCGCCGCCAACGGCGCCGCCGATCCCCGCGTCGCCGCCGCGAACTGGTCTGCGCCACGAGCCATCGGCATCAGCATGTCCGCCCCCGCATCCTCATAGATGCGGAGCCGTTCCAGCGTCGGCTCGATGCCTTCGTGCGCGAACGCGTTGCACCGCACGATGATGACGAAGTCGCCGTCGCGCCGCGCTTCAGCCGCCGCCCGAATGCGCCCCGCCATCTCCTCCGCCGGCACCAGGTGCTCGACGCCCTTGTGGTGGTGCGCGCGCTTCGGCGACACCTGGTCCTCGATCTCCACAGCCGCCGCTCCCGCGTCCTCGAGCAGCCGAATCGTCCGCGCCATGTGCACTGCATCGCCGAAGCCAACGCCGCCATCCACCACGACGGCGATGTCGACGCGCTCGGTGATCGCCCTCGTCGCCTCGGCCAACTCGGTCGCCGTTAGCAGCGCCTCCGTCACTCCGCGCTGGTAGCCAAGACCTCCGCCGCCCAGGTAGACAGCCTGCGAACCCCACGCGCTTCGCCAGCGCCGCCGAAAGCGCATCAAGCGCAAGCGGCGCCAGGACGACCTTGTCGGCGGGCCGAACCATCGCGGCGCGGAAATCGTTTCGGCTGGACATCGCCGCGAGTCTACGCCACGCGGGGGAGGAACGGACGTCGAACCGGGGGATGTGGCGCACTCCATGGCGGCCCGTGTTTTCGCCCGGGCCACACACCGGCCCGTCGGCGTTGTAGGATGCCAGCGCCATGAACAAACACCTTGAAGGGAAAGTCGCCATCGTCACCGGCGGCGCCGGGGGCATGGGCCAGTGGGTCAGCCGCACGTTCGCCGAACAAGGCGCCCGCGTCGTGGTGGCCGATACCGGCGCCGACGTGGAAGGCCGCATGGGCGCCGACCCGTCCCGCGTCAACGCCGTCGTCGAGGCCATCCAGGCTGCCGGCGGGACCGCCGTCGCGAGCGTCGGCGATGTCGCCAACATGGACTACGCCGAGTCGCTCATCCGCCTCGCCCTCGACACGTGGGGCCAGCTCGACATCCTCGTCTGTGCCCACGGCATCCTGCGCGAACGCATGATCTTCAACATGACCGAGGACGAGTGGGACGAAGTCGTCCGCGTGCATCTCAAGGGCTGCTTCGCGATGACCAAGTTCGCCTCCATCTACTGGCGCACGTCGGGAACCGGCGGCCGCCTGATCTACTTCTCGTCATCCGCCGGCATTCGTGGAGGCGCGGGCCAGCCCAACTACTCGGCAGCGCACGCCGGCAAGATCGGGTTGATGCTCTCCTGCGCGAACGCCCTCGGCCGCTACAACGTCACCGCCAACTGCATCTCACCCGGCGCCGCCACGCGCATGACCGACCGCGGGCGCAATGCCGCGGCCGGCTCGACGCCCACCAGCGAAACCGCGGCCGGCACCGGCATGGACCCGCGCAACGTCATCCCCGTCATCGTCTACCTCGCCTCCGACAAGGGCGGGGCGATCACGGGACGCGTCGTCGGCGCCACCGGCCATCGCATCACCATGTGGCGCGAGCCCCAGTGGGAAGCGTCCATCTACTCCGAAACGCCCGCCTGGGACATCGACGAACTCTTCCGAACGATGCCCGGCACGCTGGGCGCGGCGAAGTGGCCCCCAACGCCACAACAGTTCCCCTGAACGAGGAGGAGGCCATGGCGACCAAGCATCTCGATGGCAAGGTGGCAATCATCACCGGCGCGGCCGGCGGCATCGGCTCAGGGCTGTGCGCCGCCTTCAGCGCGCAGGGCGCAAAGCTTGTCGTCACCGATACCGGCGGCGACGTCGAAGGCCGCTCGGGCGTCGACGCCAGCCGCGTCGACGGCATCGTGAAGCGGGTCCGCGACGGTGGCGGCGAGGCGGTCGGCATCGCCGGCGATATCGCGGACATGGACTTCGCCGAGAGCGTCGTGCGGCTCGCGCTCGACACGTATGGACAGCTCGACGTGCTCGTCTGCGCGCACGGCATCCTCCGCGAACGCATGATCTACAACATGGCCGAAGAAGAGTGGGACGAGGTCGTGCGCGTCCACCTCAAGGGCTGCTTTGCGCCGACGAAGTTCGCTTCCATCTACTGGCGCCAGGCACGAAACGGCGGCCGCATCATTTACTTCACCTCGGACGCCGGCATCTTCGGCAGCACCGGCCAGCCCAACTACTCGGCCGCCCATGCCGGGAAGCTCGGGCTCATGCGTTCGAACGCACTCGCGCTCTCGCGCTACGGCGTCACCTGCAACTGCATCGCGCCCTCCGCCTCCACCCGGATGACCGACCGCGGACGTGCCGTGGAGCGCGGCGGACCCGCCCCAAGCGCCGCCGCGGCCGGCACCGCCCGCGACCCCGCGAACGTCGCGCCCATCGCCGTCTGGCTTGCGTCGGACGATGCCGCCAACGTGACCGGCCGCGTGTTCGGCGCAGGCGGCCACCGTATCAGCCTCTACCACGAGCCCATCCAGGAACGCGTCCTCGTCGGCAGCAAGCCCGCCTTCGACATCGATTGGCTGTTCGAAAACTGGGACGACACCATCGGCCAGGACCGCTTCTATCCCCTGCCACGCGGCCTAACCCCCGCCGCCCCGCGCGGCTAAGAGCCGCCTCACCCGGCGAGGTCGCGCACCCGCGCAGGGAGCAACGAACCGCTCGCGCCAGTTCATCCGTGCTCGACAATGAGGGGGAATCTGGTCGGGGTGACAGGATTTGAACCTGTGGCCTCTACGTCCCGAACGTAGCGCTCTGCCAGGCTGAGCTACACCCCGACCCGAACGAGCATCGTACCAGCACTTCCCCTCTTGCGGAAACGCGGCAGCGCCGCCAACCGGCGCCCGGACGGGCCGCTACAATCTCGCCATGCCCGAAGCCCGGCGCCACCGCCGCACAAGCACCGCGCCCCTCATCACCTCCGAGTCGCTTGAGGCGCTCACGCCCGAGTGGGAGACGCTTCACGCCGCCGTCCCCGGCGCCACCGTCTTCACCCACCCTGCGTGGCACGCCACGTGGCTGCGCCATTTCGGCGCCGCCGCGCACCCCGTCTTCCTCTCGATCCGCGACGAAGAGACGCTGATCGGTGTCGCCGCCCTCGATCTCGACCGCGACATTGCCCGCCAGCTCGGCGACCCGAACGTCTGCGACTACGCCGGCCTGCTCGTCGAACCCGGCCGCGAAGCCGAGGCCTGCCAGGGCGTCATCGAATGGCTCATGGAGGACCTCACGCCCGCACTCCAGCTGTGGGGCATCGCCGAAGACTCGCCCCAACGCGCCGGTTTCCAATCCGGGGCGGCCTTCTTTGGCTGGAGCTACGCCGAAGAGCACGAAGCCAACTGCCCGGTCGCTCGAATTGCCGGGAGATTTCGAGACCTTCGTCGCCGGTCTGGGCAAGCACGACCGCCACGAGCTCCGTCGCAAGCTTCGCCACCTCGCCTCCGCCGGCGACGTCAGCGTTCGAAGGCGCTGCCACACCCGCCGACGTCGAACGCAGCTTCGACCGTTTCCTCGAGTTCATGCGCGATCAGCCGCGACGACAAGGACGAGTTCCTCACGCCCGCCATGGAGGCCTACTTCCGCGACCTCGCCCTCACCTTCGCCGGGCTCGGCATGATCCGGCTGTCGACGCTCTCCCTCGATGCCAGGCCCACGGCCATGCTCTTCGCCTTCGAAAACGCCGAAACCACCTTCCTCTATAACAGCGGCTACGACCCGGAGTTCGCTCCTCTCGCCGTCGGCCTGCTCTCGAAGGCGTACGCCATCCAGGACGCCATCGCGCGCGGCAAAACGCGCTTCGACTTCCTCCGCGGCGACGAGGACTACAAGCGCCACCTCGGCGGCCACCCCAACGAAGTGCTCCGCCTCACAATGCGCCGCGCCTGAGCCAGCCGGCACCCCCTCTCCCCGGTCGACCCCTTCGAATCCGAGCCCCGAACGAAGCGCAGCGCAGTGAGCGGGTGCCACCTCCGGCAACGAACCACGCAGCGGACTCGATCTAACCCTCCGCCAGGAACCGCTTCACCTCTGCCGCCACCCGTTCCGGCTGGCCCCCGCGGTTCGGGCTCCCCGTCGCCCCATGATGCGCCCCGGCGAGTTCGACGCGCCGAACGTTCGGGAGTATTCGTTCCAACGTCGCCACGGCGGTGCGCAGGTAGGCCGGGCTCTTGCTGCCGCCGAGCAGCAGCGTATCGGTTTGGACGGCGGCGTAGCGTTCGAGGTCGCCGCTCATGCGCACGATGAGGTCGAAGTCATAGCGGAGCGTCGGCTGCAGCATGCGCATGGTGATGTCGCCGGGCTTCGCCTTCTTCGTTTCGCCGGCCATGGCCATGCCCGTGAGCCGGCGCAGCAGCCAGTTGGGAAACAGGTTGAAGATCGGCGGGCCCATCTGCGCGCCCTTCATGCCCGTCACCATCGAGCCCGTGACATCGCCCGCCCCCAGCTGCTGCATGAAGCGGTCGTAGAACGGCTTCGGTGCTGCACTGTCGAGGAAGAGCGCGGGTTCGAACGCGATCAGGCGCTGGATGGCGGGCAGCTCCAACGCCGCGTTGAGCGCGATGACCGCGCCGGAGCTCACGCCCATGACGATGTTGGCACCCGTCGCCTCGAGGAGCGCGGCGAGGTCGTCGACGTCCTGCTCAGGCTGATATTCAGCGGCGTATGGGCCGCTGAGCCCGCGCCCACGGCGATCTGGCAGGTAGACGGTGAAGCTATCAGCGAGGGCTTCCGCGAGGTCGATCTGGCTCAGCGAGGACTGCATCGCGCCGTGGACGATCATCAGCCCCGGCCCACTGCCCAGCTGCCGGTAACCGATGGTGGTGCCGTCGCGGGACGTGGCCCTGGCGGTCGCAATTTCCGGCATGGTGTTCTCCTTGGGCGCCTTTCCAGCGCGCCTCACTCATCGGTGCTGCCGCGTTCAGCGAGCGCGGCGAATGCGGCGGGCTGCTCGCCCGTCTCGGCGAACGCCTGCCACGGCTCGACGTCGGGGAACTCCCCGCGCTGCAACTCGCCGAGCAGTTCGCGAACCCACTCAGCCTCGGCTCGTCGCAGCGCGAGCATGTATTCGCTCTCGAGCAGGAAGACGCGCGGGATCTCGTTTCGGCTCGACTCCAGCCGCTGGCGCTCGACCTCGATGTCGCGGTCGAGTTGCGCCAGCCGCTGTTCGAGCAACTCGATGGTCGCGTTCGGCCCGAGGATGCCCAGCATCGAAAGCCCGGCTTCGAACCGGGGGTGCTCCCGCTCCGCAGTCGAAACCAGTTCGCGCGTCCAATCGACCAGTTCCTCGCGGCCGGCATCCGCGATGCGGTACACCGTCCGTTCCGGTCGGGCGCCGCTGCGTGCGTTGCCGATCGCCTCGATGAAGCCGTGCTTCGCCAGGTTCTGCACGACCGTGTAGAGCGACCCCCACTTCAGGTCCATGTCGCGGTCCTTGCCCCGCGCACGAAGGATCGACGCCATCTCGTACGGGTGCATCGGCCGCTGCACCACCACAGAAAGCACGGCGAGCCCCAGCAGATTCGAAACTTTGCGCCTGGTAGCCATATGCTCGGGCACGAGTATACGTGACCGAGTAAGCGGCCCGCAACGGCGGGCTTATACGGGCCCGAAGCGCCCACTCGTGGAATTGCTCTCCTGTGCCCGTCCAGTGCTAGGATTCGCTCGATTTTCGACCGGACCGGATCTGAGAGGAGCCAGCCGTGATCACGTCCAGCATCGATATCGATCGTCCGCCGGAGGACGTGTTCGCGTACGCCGAACGGCCACGGCGCCGCTCGGAATAGCGGCGGTGGGCGCGGCATGGGCCCGGCGGGTTTGCGCTGCCTCAGCCGCACCCTGCCGGCGCGGAGCAGCGGGTAGCCGGCGGCGACCCAAGCAGTAATCCAGCCCGTGCGGCGCCTGCGGGGCTCCGATGGACCGGCAATTGGTATCCGCGTGGACATCACTGGAGGTGAGCGCAACGCGTACGGTTGATGCGTGACGCAAGGATCAACGCTGACGCCCGCTCCGGGCGATGGCCCGGGATGGCGACGCATTTCGGTTGCCGCAGCAGCGGCCCTGGCGCCAGCGGACCGGCTGGCCGCCCTTGCCTCATCGGAATTGGGCCTGTCAGCGGACGAAGCGGCTGCCAGGCTCGCGCTCGCCGGCCCGAACGCGCCGGTGCGTCCACAGAAGACCCGCGCCCTGTTCGTGTTCGTGGGCAACTTCACGCACACGCTGGCGCTGCTGTTGTGGTTCGCGGCCGGGCTGGCGTTCGCATCGGGCGCGCCGGAACTTGGCGGGGCGATCGTGGCGGTCGTCGTCATCAACGGCGTGTTCGCGTTCGTGCAGGAGCACCGCGCCGAGCAGGTGGTGGCCTCGCTGATGCGCAGCGTCGCCGTCCAGGCGCACGTCGTGCGAGATGGCGAGGCGCGGCGGGTGCCCGCCGAGGACGTCGTGCCGGGCGACGTCGTGCGCCTCGACGCGGGCGACATCGTGCCTGCCGACGCTGCACTGTTCACCTCCGACAATCTCACGCTGGATCTTTCGATGCTCACCGGAGAGTCCGCCCCGGTCGCGCGCGAGGCGGGCTGGACGTTGTCCCCCAACGCCGGGCCTGTGCACGTAGCCGACCTCGAAAACGTCACGCCGGCGGGATCGGCGGTCGTTACGGGCTCGGGGTTCGCGGTTGTCTGCGTGACGGGCCCGGAGAGCACGCTGGGGCAAGTGGCGGAGCTCGTCGAAAACGTTCAGCGCGGCGAGTCGGCCCTCGAGCGGCAGATTGCGACGCTCGCGCGCGTCACGGCCGCGGTCGCCGTGTTCGCGGGGCTGGTGACGCTGGTCCTCGCATCGGCGACGGGAGGCACAGCGTTCCTCACGGCGTTGACGTTCGCCACCGGGGTCATCGTGGCGCTGGTGCCGGAGGGGCTGTTGCCGACGCTGAGCGTGTCGCTGGCGATCGGGGCGCGGCGCATGGCACTGCGGGGCGCAGCGGTGCGCCGCCTTTCGGCGGTCGAGATCGTCGGTTCCGTCACCGTGATCTGCACCGACAAGACGGGCACGCTCACGATGAATTCGCTCTCGGTGCTCGGGTTCGTGCCGGCGAGTGGCCCCGACGACGAGGCGATGGCACCGCTTGCGGCAGCCCTGTGCAACAACGCGCAGGAGGCCGGCACGGCATTCGAGGGCGATCCGCTCGACGTGGCACTGGCGACGTGGGCGCTCGGGCAGGGCGTCGACCTCGCAGCAGCGCAACGCGATCACGCGCGGCTTAGCGACGTTCCGTTCGACGCGCATCGCCGCTACATGAGCGTGACGTGCGAGGTGGCCGGCCTGCGACAGACATTTACGAAAGGCGCCCCGGAAGCAGTGCTCGCGCTCGCAGCTCCACCGTCAGCCGCGGTGGAAGCTGCGCTGGCCCACGCAGCGGAGGGGAGCGAACGCGTTCTGCTGCTGGCGCAGGGAGCCGAGGGCACGCAGCCGAGGGTGATCGGCCTCTGGCGGCTCTACGACCCGCCCCGCCGCGGAGTTCCGGAGGCGATCCGCGCCTGCCGCGATGCGGGCGTGCGCGTCGTGATGCTGACGGGCGACCACCCGGCGACGGCGCGCGCGGTGGCGCGGGAGATCGGAATGGATGCGGCCATCGCGGTGATCGAAGGCCCGGCGCTCGACAGCATGAGCGACGGTGCGCTGCTCGAAGCGCTGAGCGGCGACGCGGTATTCGCACGAATCGACCCGGAACAAAAGCTGCGCATCGTGAAGCTGCTCCGGCGAGCCGGCGAGATCGTGGTGGTGACAGGAGATGGGATCAACGACGCACCGGCGCTGCGCGCGGCCGACGTTGGCGTGGCGATGGGCCGGCGCGGCACGGAAGTGGCGAAGCAGGCGGCCGACATCATCCTCGCCGACGACAACTTCGCGACGATCGTGGCGGCGATCGAAGAAGGCAGGTCGATCAAGGCGAACATTCGCCGGTTCGTGAGCTACGTCTTCACGAGCAACGTAGCGGAGCTAATGCCGTTTCTCGTGTACGTGTTCTTCCCGGTGCCGCTTCCGCTCGCCGTCATCCAGGTGCTGGCGATCGAC
Organism: uncultured bacterium; assembly: GCA_963832795.1. Lineage (GTDB taxonomy): Bacteria > Chloroflexota > Dehalococcoidia > Tepidiformales > Tepidiformaceae > CAWHVJ01. The sequence goes on along the minus strand of CAWHVJ010000007.1, from coordinate 209,153 downwards.
CTGGGGACGGATCTGCTGCCGGCGCTCGGCCTTGGCGCCGAGGCGCCCTCAGCCGGCGCCATGGCGGCGTCCCCCGAGCCTCCGTCGCGGCCGCTGCTCACGCGTTCGCTGGCAGTGAAGACGTTCCTCTTCTTTGGCCTGCTCGAAGGATTGCTCGGGCTGGCGGCGTTCTTCGGCTACCACTGGGCGGCGGGTTGGCGCCCGTTCGACTCTTTGCTCGGGCGCTCGTCGACGTTCGACCACGAGGCCGCGACGCTGACGTTTCTCGGCATCGTTGCCGGCCAGGTTGGGTGCGTGTTCGCCTGCCGCGACGGCTCGATCATGGAGCGGCTCTCGTTGCGGTCCAACCGCTGGCTGACGGTGGGCGTCGCCGCGGAGCTGGCCCTCGCCGTCGTGCTGGTCTACGTGCCGGGGTTGAACGAGCTGTTCTCGATGCGGCCCGTCAATGTCGCGTGGCTGCTGGTCGTGCCGGCGGGGGCGGCGGTGTTCCTGGCGGCCGACGGCGTGCGGCGCACGTTCGAGAGGATGTCGTTGTCGAGGCGGGAGAGGCGCAGGACCCGGGCGTTGTGACGCTACGCCGGCATGCCGGCGGCGCACAGCGCGTGCTGGGGATGGAAGACGGGCGGCTGAGCCCGGCGCCATCAGCGGAACTCGTGGCTGCCGCCTCGAAGCGGGCGCCGTAGGCGAGCGACTCCGCTCAGGGAGTGCCGAGGCACCGAGAGGGTGCTCGCCAGCGCGAGAGCGCGGACGTGGAAACGTCGTGCGATATGTCGCTATGGAATGATTCCGTATCACTCAGCGTGTTAGGTTGGTGGGGGACTCAAAGGCACGGCCCATGTCGGCCGCAGCGAGCTCCGGCCACCGGCGCTTCTCCTAACGGCCGATCGCCGGGGGACGGCAATCGAGCCGCCTGGCCACTGGAAACTGAAAGAGGTCACTTTGGGAATCGGATTTAGTCTCTTCCTTATCGCTGTTGGGGCGATCCTCGCCTGGGCCGTGAACTACACGCTCACAGGCATCGATATCAGCGTCGTCGGGGCGATCCTGATGGTCATTGGGCTGGTTGGTTTGGTGTTGTCGGTGCTGTTCTGGGAGAGCTTCTCTCCCTTTGCCGATCGCTCGCCGTTCCGCCGGCGGTTCGTCACTGTGACGAGCGACCCTTCACCACACACCACCGTGGTGCGCGAGGAAGTTCGCCGCGATTAGTCAGTAATACGGCTGCCCCGAGTGGGTACGAGAACAGCGCTCGCCGGAAACGGACGGGCGCTGTTTCGCGTTCGCTCGGTGTGGGCGTGCCCCGGCCGCAGCCTGTGATCACCACGAGAGGCACAGAGGGCCACAGAGGTTGAAGGCCTGGAGCGGTGGCGGCGTCCGGCCGGGGTGACCCTCATCCTCAATCCTTCTCCCTGTGCGCAGGGAGAAGGAGGTCGCGCTAACTCCGGTTCGCGGGGCGGTGATCACGACGAGAGGCACGGACGCCGCAGAAGTTGGGGAAGTTGTGGGCGGGCGGATTCGCATATGATTCGTGGCCGGAGCGCGACGGGCAGAAGCCGGAGAGCGTGCGCGCCAGGGAGGCAGCAATGGCGGAAGCACGCGAGGAGAACCCTCCGTTTCAGCGCGTCCTGATCGCGAACCGGGGCGAAATCGCCATCCGCATCGCGCGGGCGGCACGGGGGCTGCGGGATCGAGTCCGTGGCTGTCTTCAGCGCGGCGGACGAGCTCTCGCTGCACACGCGCTTCGCCGACTCGATGGTGCAGATCGGCGGCGCCGCCGGGGACCCGGTAGCCCCTTATCTCGACGCGGCGGAACTCGTGCGGGCGGCGAAGCGTTCCGGCTGTGACGCCATCCACCCGGGCTACGGCTTCCTCTCGGAGAATCCGGACTTCGCGGCGCTCTGCGCGTCGGAGGGCATCGCATTCATCGGGCCGCCAGCGCCGGCGCTGGCGCTGTTCGGAGACAAAGTGCGCGCGCGACACCTCGCGCGGTCGGTCGGCATCCCGGTGGTGCCAGGCAGCCCGGAGGCAGTCGAAACGGCCGATGATGCGGCAGCCGTGGCGGGCCAGCTCGGTTATCCGGTGATGCTGAAAGCCGCGGCGGGCGGCGGAGGGCGCGGGATGCGGCGCGTCGATGCGCCGGGCGAGATCGAGGTCGCCTATGCGCGCTGCCGGAGCGAGGCGCAGGCCGCGTTCGGCGACGGGCGCCTTTTCGTGGAAAAGGCGGTCGACGAGCCGCGGCACATCGAAGTGCAGGTGCTCGCCGATTCGCACGGGAACGTCGTCCACCTCTTCGAACGCGACTGTTCGGTGCAGCTCCGGCACCAGAAGGTCGTCGAGATCGCGCCCGCGCCGAACCTGGACGAGGGCCTTCGTGCCCGCCTGCTGGCGGATGCCACGAAACTCGCGCGCGCGGCCGGCTACGTGAACGCCGGGACGGTCGAGTTCCTCGTTTCGCCGGCCGCCGGGGAGTACTACTTCATCGAGTGCAATCCGCGGCTGCAGGTGGAGCACACGGTGACCGAGGAGGTGCTCCACTTCGACCTGGTGGATGCGCAGTTCCGCGTGGCCGCGGGCGCCACGCTCGCGGAGCTCGGCATCGCCACGCAAGAGGACGTCGGGCGGCCGCAGGGGTTCGCGGTCCAGGCGCGAGTGGTGGCCCGCGCCCCCGGCCAGATCAGCGGGTACCGCGAGCCGGCCGGCGCCGGTGTGCGCGTCGACGGCTGCGGGTACGCGGGCTACACGCCGCCGCCGCAGTTCGACCCGCTGCTGGCGAAGGTGATCGGTACGTCAACGTCGTCGCGATCGTTCGTCTCGGCCGTGGACCGGACGCTGCACGCGCTCGAAGAGTTCCACGTGGCGGGTTTGCCGACGAACGTGGACGAGCTCAGGGCCGTCCTCTCGGACCCGACGTTCCGCGCGGGCGCGGCCACGACGACGTGGCTCGCCGGGCTCGGCGCGAAGAGCCCGGCAGCTCCGAAGGGCGGTCCGGCGGCGTTCCTCGCGTCACGCCCGGGACTGGCCGGGGCGGCGGTCGCCAGCAACGGAGTGTCGGGTGGCGAGCACGCTTCCCTCGACGTGGCGCCCGGGCTGGTGGGTGTCGAGAGCCCGCTCGCGGCCACGGTGGTGGAGTGGGCGGTGCAGGAGGGCGAGGAGGTCGCAGCCGGCCAGACCGTATTGGTCGTGAGCGCGATGAAGATGGAGACGGCGATCACGGCGCCGTCGGCGGGGAAAGTGGCGCGGCTGCAAACGCTGGCTGCCGGCGATGCCGTCGGCGCCGGGCAGGTGGTCGCGGTGATCGAGCCGGGAGAAGGCGCGACAGCCGCCCCGCGCGCGACGGGCGACGAGGGCTGGGCGCCGGTGCTCGACGAGATCGCCGCCCTCCAGGGCATCGCCCACAGGCGGCTCGCGCCCGGCTCGACGGACCCGGGCGTGGTTCGGCAGCGCAGCCGCGGGAAGCTCACGTGCCGCGAGCGCATCGACCTGCTGCTCGACGCCGGCTCGTTCCGGGAAATCGGGAGCGCTGCCGGCTTCGCCTCCTACGACGACGAGGGGCACGTCTCCGACTTCACGCCGGCCAACCACGTGGGAGGCTGGGGCACGATCGATGGCCGCAAGGCGGTGGTCTGCGCGGACGACTTCACCTCCCGGGGCGGTCACTCCGACGGGGCGATTGGCGCCAAGAGCGGGTACCTCGACCGGCTCTCGATCGAGCTTCGCGTGCCGGCCGTCCGGCTGCTGGACGGCTCGTCCGGCGGCGGGAGCGTGGCGGCGATGGTTCCCGCACAGAAGGCCGAGGGCGAAAGCGCCGCGCGGGAGAGCTCGGGCGCGATCACGGCGGGCCGCCCGCGCGTGACGGGCAGCGGCGGCTCGTACCTGCCCGGGCACCTCGGCAGCAGCATGTTCACTGAGCAACTGTCGACCGTCCCGGTGGTGAACATGCTGCTCGGGAGCGTCGTCGGGATCGGCGCGGCGAAAGCCGTCCTCGGCCACTTCTCCGTGATGGTGCGCGACATCGCGCAGCTGTTCGTCGCGGGGCCGCCGGTTGTGAGCCACGCGATGGGCTACGACATCACGAAGGAGGACCTCGGCGGCTGGCAGGTCCACTGCCGCAACGGCTCGGTCGACAACCTGGCGGAGACGGAGGAGGAGGCGGTCGCGATGGCGCGGCGTTTCCTCTCGTACCTTCCCGCGAGCGTGTTCGACGCACCGCCGGTGCTGCCAGCGAACCCCTCGGACCCGCCCGACCGGCGCGAGGAGGAGCTGTTCACGCTCATCCCGCGGAAGCGCACGACGACGTTCGACATCAGGAAGGCGATCCGGCTGATGGCCGACGCCGATTCGTTCTTCGAGATCGGCTCGTTGTGGGGGAGCGACCAGGTCACGGGCTTCGTGCGCTTCAACGGCTACCCGATGGGGGTGATCGCGTCGGACAGCCGCCACGTCAACGGCGGCGCGCTGACGGCCGACGGCTGCAGCAAGCTGACGCGCCATCTCGACCTCTGCGACCTCTTCCACCTGCCGGTCCTCAACCTGGTCGACAATCCCGGGTTCGCTGTCGGGCTGGAGCACGAGACGACGAGCACGATCCGGCGGGGCGGCGAGTGGATGGTGGCGTTCGCACAGGTGCGGGTGCCGCTCTTCACGGTGCTCATGCGCCGCAGCTTCGGAGTGGCAGGGAACAACTACGCCACACCGCAGTCGCGGCCTTCGGTGCGCGTCACGTGGCCGGCCGCCGATGTCGGCGGCATCCCGCCGGAGGGCGGAATCGAGGCGGCGTACCGGCGACAGCTCGCGGAAGCGGCCGACCCGGCCGCGCTGCGGGCCGAGCTCAACGCCCGCATCGAGAGCGCGCGCGGGCCGCTGGGGCCGCTGTCGCGCTTCCAGATCGAGGAGATCATCGACCCGCGCGACACCCGCCAGCTGATCTGCGAGTGGGTGGAGAACGCTTACCGCGTGGCGACGCAGCCGTCGCGCCTCGGGCCGCGCGCGCTCCAGTTCCGGCCCTGATCGAGCGCTGGCGAACAGCGCAGCGTCAGTGGGCGGCGGCAGTTGCGCCGGCGATGGCGCGGACGAACTCGGCCGAGACCGACTGGAAGTCCGAGCCCGGCAGAGGCACGGCCAGGACGAAGGCCGTGTCCATGCCGGCGGCGGCGTACTCGTCGAGCTGGCCGCTGATGCTGGCTGCGGAGCCGACGAGCGCACGCTCGTGGATGAACTCCATGGGGACGCCGGCGAGGGCCGCTTCGCGTTCGCCGCGCTCCCAGAGCGTTGCGGTGGACTGGCTGAGCTCTCCCCAGCCGTCGGCCGTGAAAAACCGCTGGTACACGGGCGCGAGAAGGTAGGTGAGAAGCTCCTGCTGGTACCGCGCCAGCGCCGCCGAAGGATCGTCGACGACCGTCGCGCGGAAGAAGACGGTCACTTCGAAGGGCGACGTGAGGCCGGCCTCGCTGCGAACCGCGCGCACGAGTTCGACGGCGCGCTTCACCTGACGCGGGCTGACGAAGTTGAGGATCACGCCGTCGCCTGCGCGGGCGGCGAGCCGCAGCATGCCGTCGTTGAGCGCAGCGAGGTAGATTGGGACCTCCAGTAACGGGCGCGCGGCGAGGCTGGCCCTTCGCATCGGGAAGGCGCCGGCCTCGGTGACGCGTTCGCCCGCGAGCAGCCGCCGGAGCAGTGCGACGTATTCGTTCGTGCCGGCGAGCGGCTTGCCCCAGTCGCGGCCGTGCCAGTCCTTCACGATGACCTCGGTGCTCGTGCCCAGCCCGAGGATGAAGCGGCCGCCGGAGAGTTCCTGCAGCGAACGCGCGGTCATGGCCATGAGCAGCGGGTCGCGCGTCTGCATGGGGATGATCGCCGTGCCGACGCGCATCGAAGTGGTGGCGGCGGCGATGGCCGTTGCCTGGGTGATGGCGTCGGCGCCGTTCACCTCGGCGACCCACGCGCCCGTGAAGCCCTCGCGTTCCGCGAGGGCCACCAGGTCGTTTTGCTGCACGAGGTCGCGTCCGCCCACGGCCAACTCGAGTCGGTACGGTCGCATCGGTCCTCCGGGACGGCGTACTGCCGGCCTGGCGCGATCCTCAGGGCGGGTGGGCCGCGCGTCAACGCGCGCACGACTTTCGCGCTGCGATCTGCGTTATAGCTTTGGCACGCCGTCCAATTCTCCGTTCCGAAATTGCGACATTAACGTGTCACAGCCCTGCGATAATATTCAGCCAAAATTGACTCGTATGGCTTCGTGTGCCGTGTAGGTTGGAAGTAAGGAGCGACTCGGAAAGGAGACTTCTCGTGAACACACTGAAGGAAAAGCTCAACGAGGCAATCACCGCAGGTGAAGAGGGACAGTATTACGCGTACGGCGGTGGTGGACTGCTTCTGCTCGTCCTGGTGATCGTCCTGCTCGTCTGGCTGCTCTGATTCAACGACCGGGGACAATCGCCCCAAAGTGAGCCGCGACCTTCGTCGCGGCTCTTCTGTGTCCGGCGTTCGGCCAGTCGTCCCACAGCACGCCAAGCGACGCGCGTGCCGGACGACGCGAGTATTCTGCCGGCGATGAGCGACGAGCCGCAGCCAGCCGCCTTGCCGGCCGATAACCACGTCCACACGGAGTGGTCGTGGGACGCGGAGCTGGGCGCCATGGAAGCTTCGTGCGTGCGCGCCATGGAGCTTGGTCTGCCGGCGATCGCGTTTACCGAGCACTGGGACCCGACGCCCACGCCGATCGACCCTGACGCGCTGCCCCACCTTCCGCCCCTGATCCGCAAGTTTGTCTCGGACGGCGTGTTCCAGGCGCCGCCGCTGGACGTCGAGGGGTACGCCGAGCGGCTGGCGGTGTGCCGCGCGCGATTCCCGGCCCTGCGCATCTGGTCTGGCGTCGAACTGGGCGAACCGCACTGGTGGCCGGACGAGCTCGACGAGCCTGCTGGGAAGGCTGCCGTTCGAACGCGTGCTGGGCTCGGTGCACTGTCTCGAGGTCGACGGGCAGTACCGCTACGTCGAGGGCCTTTACGGCGGCATGAAACCGGGCGAGGTCATTCGCGGGTACCTGGACGAGGTGGCGCGGCTGGCGGAGTCGGATGCACCGTTCGCGGTGCTGGCGCACATCGACTACCCGGTCCGCGGTTGGCCAGCCGCGAGCGCCGGGCCCTTTTCGCCGGAAGCGTTCGAGGAAGAGTACCGCGTCGCGCTCCGCGCGCTGGCACGAACCGGGCGCGCGCTGGAGGTCAACACCACAGTACCGCTGCACGCGGAGGTGGTTCGCTGGTGGCGGGAGGAAGGCGGGCGTGCGGTCAGCTTCGGCAGCGACGCGCACGAGCCGGGCGAGATTGCGCGTGGCTTCGCTGCGGCACGGGAGATGGCCGAGGCGTTCGGCTTCTCCGACGCATCCGAGGGGCTCTGGTTCGCGAAGTAGGGCTTAACCATGTGACAACGGGTGTCGAGCCGGCGCTAGGATGTGCACTGCTTCCGAGCACTCCCGAGGCGCGCCATGAGTTCGTTTTCCGTCCTTCGAAACGTCGAAACCGGCGCCGTGATCGCGTCGAAGGTGCGCATGGCCGACAACTTCTGGACGCGGTTCCGCGGGCTGATGCTCGCGGGCAAGCTGGCGCCGGGCGAAGCGCTGGCGTTCAGGCCGGGCGGCACCATCCACATGATGTTCATGCGCTTCGCCATCGACGTGGTGTTCATGGACGCGGACGGCAAGGTGCTCAAGGTCGGACGGAACGTGAAGCCGTGGATTGGGATTTCGACCGCGCCGCGACGGACGAAGTCGATGATCGAGATGGCGGCGGGAGCGGCGGGAGGCGTGGAGGCGGGGCAGGTGCTGGAACTCCAACAGGGAACAGACGCTCACTGAGTTCGCTGACTCGCTTTGCTCGGGAACGGGGAGCAGGGAACCGTGGCGTAGCGCGCCGACGTCGCTGCTGAAACCGAACATTGCCCGCCGCACGCTCCTTCGGCGTCTGCCGGAAGGGAGTGGCTCGCCGGAGCGTCGCTGATGGCACGCGGCCGGGGTCCGTAGACCCCGGCCGCACAGGTGATGGCGCCTGCGCATCGTCGCGTTAGTGGTGGAAGAACTCGTCCATCGGGTGGACCTGCGCCGTGTCGGAGGCGGCTCCGAGGAAGTCGAGGGCGAGGCCCGAGGGGTGAGTTGGGACGAGGCGTGACCGTATTCCCTGTTCCCCGTCCCCTGGACTCAGAAGCCGGGCCTTCCGCCTCTCCCACGCAACCGCGGGTCGAACATGTCGCGGATGGCGTCGCCGGCGAGGTTGAAGCCGAGGACGGAGAGGGTGATGGCCATGCCGATCCAGAAGGCGAAGAGCGGGGCGGAGACGCCCTGCTGGCGGCCCTGGTCGAGCATCTTGCCCCACGAGATGGCGACGGGATCGCCGAGGCCGATGAAGGCGAGGCCAGCCTCGGCGAGGATGTAGCCGCCGATGGAGATGCTGAAGACGATGATCACGGCGGCCATGATGTTGGGCAGGATGTGGCGGAGCATGATGCGCATGTCGGAGGCCCCGATGGTCTGGGCTGCCAGCACATAGACCTCTTCGCGCGCGGAGAGCACGGTGGAGCGGACGATGCGGATAACCTGGCTGACGCCGAGGATGCCGAGCGACATGGTGATCCACCACTTGTTGGGCTTATCGACCACCTGGACGATGAGGAGGAGAAGGATGAGCGGAGGGAACGTGAAGAGCGCATCGGTGCAACGCTGGATGACGTCGTCGACCCAGCCGCCGAAGTAGCCGCTGGTGAGGCCGAGCAGCGTGCCGATTGTGCAGGCGAAAAGCGCGCCTCCCAGGCCGACGAAGAGGGACAGCCGGGCGCCGTAGACGAGACGCGCCCACGTGTCCTGGGCCAGTGGGTCGGTGCCGAGCCAGTGCTGCGCTGACATGCCTGCGTTCTGATCGAAGATGTCGCCGCGGACAAACTTCTCGGGGGGATTGTGGAGGCGGACGGTGGGGTCGGTGAGTGATTGCTCGTAGAGCTGCTCATCGAAGGCGGGGTTGGGGTGGCTGAACGCCTGGTTCGGGTCATAGCGGGAGACGAACGGGGCGAAGAGGGCGAGGAAGACCATCCCGCCGATCAGCAGGAAGCCGAAGGCGCCAAGTGGCCGCCTTCGAATGAATTGCCCAATCCCGCGGACAACCCGCAGCGGCAGCGGTCGCTGGAGGGGCGCTACCGGCGCATGGGGAAGGGCGAGACCCTGCCGTTCTGTTGCCACGGCCACCACCATAGCGAATCTGGAAGCCAAGAACGAACGCCGTTCGGGTTAGCTCGTGCGCGATTCTTCGCCGTTTGTTTCCGGTGGGGGCGTCTTTTCGAGCCAGACGATGACGGCGCTGTGGGGATAGAAGCTCACCTGCACGTGGTCGTCCTCGACGATGCCATCGAGGAGGTCGAGGTCGCCGCGGAGGATGCGCTTTTCGATCCGCACGTAATGGCTCTTCATCACGAACGAGTCGCTCCGCGACCAGCGGCGGGTGACGAAGCCGGAGGTCGATTGGGGCGCGGCGCGCAGGTCCATAAGCGACTGGACCGACTGGAAGCCGAAAAGCGTGGCGAGGACCGCGAGGATGACGACGAGCACCCATGTGCCGCCGCGGTCGCCGCCGGTGGCTGTGTCGAACAGGTAGAACAGCGTGCCGCCGAGGCTGACCAGGAACAACGGCGTCCAGAGGATGGCGGACCGCATGATCCGCGAACGGACGCTCTGCTTCTTCATCTCGATGCGGAGTTCGTCGTCCTCTTGCCAGTTCATGGCAGCGTCAGCACGGCCCCTGCCTGCAGCGTTTCTGGCGTGACGCCGGGATTGAGCGCCTGGATGGCGTCGACCGTGGTGTTGTTGGCGGCGGCGATGCCCGAGAGGGTGTCGCCGGACTTCACGGTATAGGTCTTCGGCGCGGCGGTTGTGCTGGCCGCGGGAGTGGTTCCCGCGGTCACGCTGACTGAAGGAGCGGACGTCGGTGGGACGGTGGCGGCGGCGGTGGCGGCGCGAGTGGGGCCGCCACCCGGCGGGGTCGGTGTCGCGGTCGCCAGCCCGATGGGCGTGGCGGTAGCGAGGGTGCGCACGCTATCGGCGATGCTCTTCGATTCGGGTGGGCGGATGAAGAGGAAGACGGCGATCAGCGAACCGACCACGAGCGTAACCAGCGCCCCCCGGTAGAGCAGGGAGCCGGGAGCAGCCGCCTGCGGCGACATGCAGCGCATGCAGACGTCTTCGCCGTGTTCGAGGCAGAAGAGCCGGCCGCAGGTGGGGCACTGCTCATCGGCGGGGCGATCGCAATAGTGGCACGTGGGTTCGGCCATCAGGCCTAGGGTAGCGGGGTACAGGGAACAGGGAACAGGGGAACGGGGAACAGCCGCTCACTCCGTTCGCTAACTCGCTTCGCTCGGGAGCAGGGAACCGGGAACCGGGAACCGGGAACCGGGAACCGTGGGCTATCGGGCGGTGGCTCGCGATTCCAGCGCTGACTTGGCGCGTAGCGAGCGCATCATGGCAAAGAGCATCGCGCTGATGTCGTCGATGTTTTGAGACAGCCGCTCCTGCGCGTCCCTCGAAATCAGGGCCTTGTCCGCTGCCGCCAGGAGCCAGGCATCAGTCTCGAACGCCGAAGCCCTTGCTCGATCGAGAAACGCGGCGTAGTCCATGGGCGTGCTTCGGCCGTTGCCTTCGGCGATGTTCGCCTGGATTGACATCGCCGCGCCGCATAGCTGATCGCGCAGCCAGAAGCGCCCGTTGAACTCCTTACCCTCAGCGAGGTCGAGCACTTCCATCCCAACGGCATACGCCCGCTTCCAGACATCCAGTTGTCGATAGGCAAGCACCACGGCGGCAGTCTACGCGACCGACGGTTCCCCGTTCCCGTTCCCGAGCGAAGCGAGTTAGCGAACGAAGTGAGCGGCTGTTCCCTGTTCCCTGCTCCCTGCTCCCCGCCTCAGGCGCGGCGCAGCCGACGCTGGCGGACGCGGTTGTTGCGGCCGTACTGGAGGAGGAGCTGGCGGAAGGCGATAAGGCGGGCGCGGGCCCACGCTTCCATCTGCTCGGCGACGGCTGGGCCGCCGGTGTTGAGCGTGTCGATGGTGAACGCCGACTGTTCGAGGACGGCATAGGCGCCGGCGCCGGTGACCACGAGGTCTTCCAGGAACGGCGGCAGTGTGCTGCCGGCGGCGTCGAGGGTGTGGCGTGCGGTGTAGTAGAGGACCGCGTCGTCGCCGTTCGGGGCGGTGCTCAGCATCAACGTCAGGCTGTCCGCCCAGCGTTCGAACGGGACGAAGCACGGTGGGAAGTCGCCGGACGGGAACTCGACACGCTCGACGTCGATCAGGCCGTCGACTGCGGCGATCGACAGCTCGCGGCTGCCGGGCGTGGTGGCGAGGTTCGTCGTCAGCTCCTGCGGAATCGCCAGGCTGACCTCCTCCACGGCACGTTCGATGTGGCGGTCGAGAGTGGCGTCGGGCCAGCGCTCGCTGCCGGTGACGGGGTCGTGGAGGTCGATGCGGAGGCGGTCACGGATGTCGCTGAGCGTGGTCATGCATCGAACGGTGCCGCGCGCGGCGGGCCAGCTCCAATACCCGGCTGTCAGTGTGGGAGAATGGCCGGGTGACGCACCCATGGCATGACATCCCTGTCGATGAATCGACGATCGAATCCGAGCTTCCAGTCGTGATCGAGATCCCGGCAGGAAGCAAGAATAAGTACGAGCTCGACAAGCCGACGGGCATGCTCAAGCTCGACCGAGTGCTCTACAGCTCGGTTCACTATCCGGCGAACTACGGCCTCATTCCGCAGAGCTACTGCGACGACGGCGACCCGCTCGACGTCCTGGTGCTGGGCCAGGAGCCGGTCGCGCCGCTGACGATCGTGTTCGTGCGTCCGGTGGGCGTGATGCACATGCGCGACCAGGGCAAGGCCGACGACAAGGTCCTCGCCGTGGCCGCCAACGATCCGGCGGTGAGTCACATCCGCGAGCTGAGCGACGTGCCGCCGCACGTGATGAACGAGATCCAGCGCTTCTTCCTCGATTACAAAGCCCTGGAGGAGAAGGAAGTGGTGGTGAAGCCGTTCGAAGGACGCGAGCGCGCGCTGACGGTGATCCGGCAGGCACTGGCTGATTACCGGGCGATGGTGCACTGAGTGAGGTGTTCAGCGACTGGTCACCGCCGCGGACCCTTCGCGGAGAGTTGCAGCGCGGGCTCGGGGGCGGCTTTCTGCATGCGCTGAACGCGCCGCCGACGAAGGTGCATCGGCTTCTGCAGGAATGCATAGAACAGGGTCCTTTGTGGGACCGGCAACTCGACCGTCGCGACTGGTACTACGGCGCGCTCGCAGCTGAAGTCGGGCTGCCGCTCGGTCCACTCTCGAAGTTCATCGCAGAGCACGACGAAGATGAAGACGATGCGTACCTGGCGCGCTCTGTTGTCGGGCAGCTCGCGCTGCCGGGGTAGCGGGGAGGCTATCGAGATTCTCCGCGCCTACGCGCCCTCTGGCGCCGGTTGGCGCGACGCCCTCGAGGCTTTGGGTTCGACCGGCGAGCCGGCGAACTGGGCCGGCCTCCGCGATGTGGCGCTGGAACGCATCAGGGCCAGCGCGCCGGACGAGCTGTTGCCCTTTCCCGACGACGAGCCGTTCGCTTCCTGGATACGTGAGGACACCGTATTTGGGACATTCCTGGAGACTGCCCGTCGCCGCTGGCCGTTCCGCCGGCCGCGTGCCGAGCCAGATCCCGCGGACACAGCGTTCCTTCTGAGCGGGTCGCTCGAACGACCGGGCGCGCGAGCCATGCGCCTCGCGAAACGCCGCAGCCGCGCCGACATCCAGCAGTTGGTTGCGGCGCTCGAGGCCCCTGACGTAACCATGCGAGCAGTCGCGGCGGTGGCCCTCGCGGCGCAGGGCGATGCGAGAGCGTTTGCGGCCGCGCGCGACGCGGTAGAAAACAAGGATCTCCCCCGCGCGCTGCGCGTTATCGCGGCGCGGGAGCTGCGGGAACTCCCTCCTGATGTTGTCCTTCCCCTCGCGCGAACATGGCGGGGCCGTCCGTGGCCCCGACGTAGGGCGGCCGATGGCATCCTTCAGCGGCACGCTACGCTCGATGACCTGCCGTGGATTCGCCGGCAGGTCTCCGCCTCGCCAACGGATTCCCACATGCACGGCCTTTGCAATGCGCTCGAGATGATCGCGCGATTCCCGGCCGAGGGGCCGTTTCCGGAGATCGAGCGGGCGTTCCGGACTATGCGCTATACCTACGGGCGCCACTTCGCGGCCGAGGCACTGGCGGCGACGGACACATCGTTCGCCTCGAGGCTGGCGTTCGAATGCCTCTACGACTGCGAGTCGCAGACTCGCGCCATTGGTGCCTCACACGTCGCTCTCGTCGAGCCAGCGGCCCGCGAACGACTGGCGCAAATGGTCGCTGACCCGACAGAGGAGCCAGCGGTCAGGGAGGCGGCCGCGGCTCGTCTGCGGCCCGCACCCTAGCCGAGCGCCCGGGCGGCCGCCGTCGCGGCGGCGGCGATGACGACCACCAGCAGGACCGGAGCCCGGAAGGCGACCAGCACGGCAGCCGCCGCCAGGCCGACGGCGCGGGAATCGAGGACGAGCTCGCGGTCGCCGGCGAAGACGTTCGTGGCGACGAGCGCGGCGAGCAGGGCGGGAGCGAGCATGCCGACGAGGCCCATGGCGCGCGGCGGGAGCCGCCGGGCGCCGACCACGACCGGCCCGGCCGCCTTGAGCGCCATCGAGCCGACGCCGGTGAACGCGAGCGTGATCCAGACCTCTCTCACGGCAGCGACTCTGTCGCGTGGAGCTCGGCGGACGCTTCCGGGGCGGAGATGGCGCGCCGCCAGCCGGCGAGACATCCCAGCGAGGCGAGGATGACGGGCACGCCTGCCTTCGTGAGCGGCGTGAGGACGAGCGCGATGGTGGCTCCGGCGAGCGCGGCGGCGAGGGCCTGGCGGCTGCGTACCTGCGGCGCCAGCAAGGCGAGGAACAGGGCCGGGAAGGCGGCGTCGAGGCCGAGGGCGCCGGGATCGTCGAGCAGGCCGCCGCCGAACGCGCCGAGGATCGTGCCCGCCTGCCACGACACGTAGAGCGCGATGCCGGCCCCGACCATCACGCGGCCATCGACGTGTCCGTCGCCGCGGTTCGCGACCGCCCACGACTCGTCGATCACAAGCTGTGCCTTGACGAATCGCACCGGGGCGTTGCCGTGCAGCTCCGGCGCGACGGAGAGGCCGATGATGCCGTAGCGGGCGTTGAGGAGGAGCGCGGCGACGACTGCCGCTGCCACACCACCGCCGGCCCCGAGGATCGAGGCGGCGGCGAACTGGGCGGAACCGCCGAAGGTCGTCATCGACATCACGATGGGAGCAATGCGGCCCATCCCGGCCGCGCGCGCGAGGATGCCGAACGACGCGCCGAAGGCTACCAGCGCGACGCACAGCGGAAGCGACGCCCGGGCGCCGGCGAGGTACGCCGAGCGTGGCGTCGAGCCTGAGGGCGGGGAGGCGTGCATCACGGGGACAGTATCAGCGGTGATTGCGCACGGGCGAGAGGCGAATTCCTTCGCCGCAGGCGGTGGGCTTTGCTACACTCGCGCGTGGAGAGGTGTCCGAGTGGTTGATGGTGCCGCTCTCGAAAAGCGGTGTGGCGCAAGTCACCGGGAGTTCGAATCTCCCCCTCTCCGCCAGAAGGCGACATAGCAGAAAGCCGGCGCATATTGCGCCGGCTTTCTGCTGGAGGCGGGCAGGAGAGGAGGGCTCCCTGGCCCGACGGCTTGGTCAGTGCGGAAGCGAGTCAGGGCTCGCGATGGTGCGGTACTCGGTGGTGCTGGCGCCGCGCTGCGGGGCGATGCGGTCGGCGGTGGAGCGCAGGAACGATGCTGTGCGGGCACGGAAGCCCGGCTGGCGTGGCGCGGGGCCGAGGCTGCGCCGGCGCGCGGCGCGGCGGGAGAGGGCCTCTTCGCGAATGCGTGCGAACTCTTCGTGGAGCCGAGGGTCGCCGGTGAACGGGCTCATGGTGGCTGCTCCCTGGCAGAACTCGGTAGCGGGGCCACCGGTGGAAGCATTGGACCATAGGCAAGTAGCTAAGTCAATAGGTATTTAGCTATATCGCCAAACATTTTAATCGAACCGAAAAAACGTGCCGTTCGTTGGCATCGGCACAGCTTCCGCCAGACGGATGCTCTACGAGGGCCCCGCGGTGCCAGCCGGACTGCTGCCGGCCCATGGCGGCCTGGCTCCGGGCACACCAATAGCAGTAATGAATCAGGAGTATTGACAGCTTCTTTTCCGACAAGGTACTTTCGGGCGATGAACGTTCGTAGGCGAGTTACTCTTTCAACAGTAGCCGCGGTGCTGGGGAGCGCCTTGGCAGCCGCGCTGCAAACGGCGAACGCGGTGAATCCGACGACCGCGTACGGCACATGGAGCTGTAGCTACGACGAGACGTCGGGATTCAATCAGGGCTACGTGATAATGAGCACATCGGGCGCGTGTGCGGAGCAGTACTACACGAGTGGCTGGTACTGGAACAGCGGAACGGGAACGTATGTGCCCTGGGGACCGGAGGATTGGGTCAACGGCCCGGGGGGCGCGTGGCAGAAGGTGCAATTGACAACTAGGCAATACGCGTACGGCCAGATCCGGGACACATCGTACATGGGCGGAACGGACAGCCCCACGATCGAGGCATTCGCAGACTGAGGAGCGCCCGCAATGAGGAAATTGCCCTTAACACTTATGGTGCCGGCGGTCGGCTTGCTGCTAGCCGTCGTGCTGATGGCGGTCGTCAATGCCGCCTCCACGTCGGCTCCCTCCGCTGCGGCCGAGCCGATCGACGCCGCGGCTCCGGCCCCGACCGTGGTGAGCATCGCCGACCTCGATGCCGCCCACGCCGCGGTGAGGCAGTGCCTGGAGACGGCAGGGTATCCCGTCAAAGTGATTCTCCCAGACGCTGGTCTGCGTACAGCGCAATACACGTTCCTCGGGGTACACGACATCACCGAGATCCATGCCGCAAACGACGTCTGGTCAGAGTGCCGTGCCAAGTATCTCGACGCAACCAGCCGGCAATGGCAAGCCCAGCGGGGTACGCCTACGACGGCCGAGCGCGAGGACCTTCACGACCGCCTCACAGCGTGCGTTTCCAGTGGCGGTGTGCAGAAGTTGATCGATGCTCTGATGGGCCAGGGCACCCCTGGAGGCCTAACGGCGAGCGTGGGATTCGCCGTTGGCTCCGGCTCGCCAACCCGGCCGATGGATATCTCCCGCGGAAATTTGCTTGTCTATTCCAGCTGCGCGTTGGAGATGGAGGCCGAAACTGGGTGGCAGGCACCGCCGCCCTGGCCGAGCTATATGGATGATCTAAAGGCTGGAAAGCTCCCCCAGTAGCTGCTGGCGGGGTTTGAGTTCACGCCCGGCCGCACGAGGCTCATCAATCTGAAGATCACCGGGTTGGCGCGTTCACTAGCGTGCTGAGGGGCGTCGCAGTGTGCCGCCGAGGGCCACACGGTAACGCCGCTAACATCCATCGGGGACGAGTAACGAAACGGCTTCCGCGACGTAGCCGCGCACGGTCTCGCCCGAGGCCCGGTACAGCGTCTGGCCCTTCGACTTCTCGGCGACGACGAGGTTCGCCTCCCGCAGCATCTTCATGTGGACGCTGACGGTTGGCTGCGACAGCTGGAACACCTCGGCGAGCTCCGTAATGCTCTGCGGGGTCTGGAGGACGGCGCCGAGGATGGCGTTGCGGGTGGGGTCGGAGAGCACCTTGAAGTGTGTGGCGGCGGCTTCGGCGAGCTGTCGGCGCTGCTCGATCCGCTTTTCCGCATCGGGCCCGAAGGCGGCAATGACGACTCCGGGCAGCGCGAAGAGGGCATACCCCACGCCGGCGAGGCCGAGCGGCACAACGACCATTTCACCGCGGTCGATGGCGGCGGAGACGGCGATGCCGCAACCGTCGGCGCGACGCGCGAAGTGGTTCGGCGGGAGGATGAGACGAGGGTCCGCAAGCTTTGGCGCCTGCTGGCGAAGCTGATCGGCGAGCGCCAGGGCGGCTGCGCGGCCCCACTTCTGCCACGAAGGTTCGAGGGCTGCCCAGACGTCGTTAAGCAGTTCGAAGTAGCGTTCGCGGTCGGCGGGAGAAGTGGCGAGGCGATCGACGCGCGCCTGGATGAGCGGCTGCACGTGGGGCTCCTCGGCGGGGAGCGGCGGGACCACGAGGCCGCGCGCGGCGACGGCTTCCACGCGAGGAAGGGCAGTGGCCACGTCGTCGAGGAAGAGGACGCCGGCGGCGTCGGCGTAGACGGTCAGCTCTCCCCACTCAGACGGGGCGCCATCGGCCCAGAAGCCGGCGACGGCGTCGGCCAGCTCGCGGTGGTCACGCATGAAGTCCGGCAGCCAGGCCTGGGTCCACTTCGCCGCGGATGAGGTGACCGCTCGTTCGATGATGAAGAGGCAGAACTGGAGTTCGAGGGGGGCGGAGATGGTGACGCGAGTGGCAGGGGGAGCGCCGGCCGGCTCGACTTCTGTAGGCATTGCCCTATGACTATACAACTATTTACGCCACCGCTACATCCACGCAGTGACGATTGTGTGACGGCTACGCCGCCGGGAACGTCGGCAGCCAACCCGGACTGAGCGGGTTGGTGAGCCGCAGGCGCGCTTTCGCGGCGGGGCGCGCGGATTGGTGCCACTCCGGGCCGGTGCCGCAGGCGCGAACGTTGCGGATGCGCGTACCGCTCGCGGCGACGGCCTCTAGCACCGGCTGCAGCGCGGTCGCCGGCTCAACGTAGATGCCGTCGAGGGTGCGGACGGCGGCGTGGGCGAGGCCGCTGCGGCGAAGGTCGGAATCCAGTCCCGCCCTGACGGAATTGGCTTCGATGACGAACCCGCGGTTCGGGAAACTGTAGAGGCGGTTCATGCTGGTCACTCCCTGGTTGCTGGCCCGCTCTCGATAAGGAAATGGTCAGCGCGGCCGGGCGGGTGACGGCGGGCGCAAGGCGCAAAGTAAAGACGAGTTTTGCGGCCCGAGATGGGCAGAGAACGGCGGCGCCGGGTGCGCTCCGCGCCTATACGTCGATAGGTGTTATTGACGTTCCTTTTTCCCGGCAATACTCCTATCATTGCGGGCATCACAACAGGCGGGCGAAATGGAGCGGGCTGCTCCGCGCCCACTGCCAGAAGGAATCCACTTGGAACTGCAGAACGCTGTAATCGTTGATGGAGTGCGCTCGGCATTCGGCCGTGGCGGCCGCGGCAAGCTCGTTGCCACCCGCCTCGATGAGACCGGCGCACAGGTCGTGCGCGCGCTGCTCGAGCGCAACCCGAAGGTCACGGGCGACATGATCGAAGACATCGCCCTTGGGAACGTCGGTGGCGCGGGCGAACTGGCCGGCATCGGCGCCGACACCATCGCGCGGCTCGCCGGCCTCCCGGCCGAGATCTCCGCGGTCGACAGCAACCGCCAGTGCGGCTCCAGCATGGAGACGCTGCACCGCATCACCCAGTCGATCATGGTCGGCGCGACCGAGGCCGGGATTGCCATCGGCGCTGAGCGCATGGGCCGCCAGCTCGGCGGTGGCGGCGGCGCGCGCGAGACGACGCGCATCACCGAGTTCAACAAGCGCCGGCTCGAGCAGACCCAGGAGCAGCGCAACCTCGGCAAGCACCACTTCGAAGAGTTCAGCGTCCCCTTCCAGGACGAGATCCTCGACTACTCGCCGGTGCTCTCGATGGTTCAGACCGCGCAGAACGTAGCCGAAGTCTATGGCCTCACCCGCGAAGAGATGGACCAGTTCGCCGTCGACAGCCACAAGAAGGCCGTCGCCGCCTACGAGAAGGGCATCTACAAGGACGAGATCATCCCCCTCGAAGTCGAAGAGCCGGTCTTCGACGAGAACGGCAACTGGGTTGAGTCGGAGCGCGGCAAGAAGATCATCTTCGACCGCGACGAATGCATTCGCCCCGGCACCAACATCGAAGCGCTGGGCCAGCTCCCGACGGTCAAGGGCATCGTCAGCCCGACCGGCTCGGAGCTGCGCATCACGGCGGGCAACAGCTGCCCGACGAACGACGGCTTCAGCGCCGCGCTCATCATGAGCGAGAAGCGGGCGCGCGAGCTCGGCCTCGAGCCGCTGGCACGCATCATCGGCTTCGGCATCTCTGGCGTGAAGCCGCAGGTCATGGGCCTCGGCCCGATCCCTTCCACCAAGAAGGCCCTGAAGCACGCCGGCATCACCGCCGACCAGATCGACCGCGTCGAGTTCAACGAGGCGTTCGCCGCGCAGGTCATCCCGTCCTGCAAGGAGCTCGGCATCCCGCTGGACCGCGTGAACGTGAACGGCGGCTCGATCGCCATCGGCCACCCGCTCGGCGCGACCGGCGCCCGGCTCGTCCTGACCGTGGCGCACGAGCTGCGGCGCAGCGGCGGCCGCTACGGCCTCGCCACGCAGTGCATCGGCGCTGGCATGGGCATCAGCACGATCATCGAGCGCCTCTAAGCGTTCGCTGACAGCGACTCATCGAAGGGGCCGGGAATCCGGCCCCTTCTTCTTGGGTTGACGTGCGAACGTATGTTCTTCTATGCTGCCGGCTCAACTCCAGGCGGAGGTACCCATGGCCGTGATTCATTGCCTCTGCGGCGAACGCATCGACATTGGCGAGGACGCTCCGGCGGCGTTCGCCGCCGTGCGCACGCACTACGACCGCGTGCACCCTGAGCCGCATGTGCCGAATGAGCGCATCCAGGCGCTCGTGGAGGCGCGGTCTCGGCTGCCGGACTGGGACGGCCGGGAGCAACCGGCAGGGCCGCGCGAAGTGCGGCCACTCAACGAAGGCACGCTCGGCGACTGCCTGGAGTTCTTCGACCACATCGGCTTCGCCGACAACCCGGCGTGGGCCGATTGCTACTGCGTCTTTCCCCAGTACGCCGGCGACGACTGGGAACGCCGCACGTGGGAGGAGAACCGCGCGACGCGCGTCGACCTGGTGCGCAACGGCGAACAGCATGGCTACATGGCCTACGTCGATGGGCGACCGGCCGGGTGGTGCAACGCCGGCCCTCGGCGCATCTACCCGTGGGTCACGCAAGAGCCGGAGTTCGCCTGCGACGACGCGGATTCCGTCGGGTCGATCCTCTGCTTTGTCGTGGCGCCGTCGTACCGGCGGCAGGGCATCGGGCGAATGCTCCTCGACGCGGCCTGCGAGGGGTTCCGCGAACGCGGCCTCGCCGTGGCCGAGGGCTACCCCGCGGCGTCGACGCTGTCGGCGGCGCGGGCGTACCACGGGCCGATCGAGATGTACCTGGACGCCGGATTCGAGCGCGTGCGAGAGGCCGCCGAGGGCCGGCACGTGATCGTGCGCAAGGCGCTGACGTAACGCCGCACCCTGATCGCGCGAACGCGGCCAGCGATTGGCCCTATCGGAGCGCCGCTCTGGGCTCCTACGCTCGATCGGAGACTCGCCCACCGGAGAGAAGCCAGTGCCCCGCAACGTTGCCATCGTCCTGTTCGAGAACGCCGAGGAGCTCGACTTCGTCGGGCCGTGGGAAGTGTTCACCATGCTCGGAAATGTGGTGCCGGACTCGTGCCACGCGTTCACCGTCTCGGAGCGTGGCGGAACGGTGCGGTGCGCGAAGGGACTGCGGGTGGTAGCCGACTACAGCTTCGACGACTGCCCGAAGGCTGACATCGTCGTCGTCCCGGGCGGGCAGGGAACGCGCAGCGAGGTTCACAACCAGGCCATGCTCGAGTTCATCCGGCGGCTCGATAAGGACACCGAGTGACGGCCTCGGTCTGCACGGGCTCGTTCGTGCTGGAGAAGGCGGGTCTGCTCGCCGGCAAGCGAGCGACCACCCACTGGGCATCGATCGAGCGCATGCGCCAGCTTGGCACGGTCGACGTCGTCGACGATGCGCGTTTCGTGGACGAGGGGCACGTTGTCACGGCGTCGGGCGTGTCGGCCGGGATCGACATGGCGCTCTACCTCGTGGGACGGCTGTGGAGCGCGGACGTCGCTCGCCAGGTGCAGAAAGCGATGGAGTACTACCCGGAGCCGCCGTACCAGGAGTGAGGGCGGGCGGGGGCGTGAGGGGCGAATTAGATCAGTTCCTTATTGCAAGTCACGCCGTGGACTCCGTCCCAAAACCTCACTTCATAGACTTGAGCGTCGCGAGGAGCAATTGCTCCACATCGGAGGCGGCGGTCCCGTCCCTGTCGTCATGGTACCTCGCGAGGTAGTGGGCGGTCTCCGAGTTCCAGCCGACGTAGACCATCTGTTGGCCATCGTAAGCGAGTGCCGAAACGCCCGCGACGCCGGAATCGATGCTGCGGGACGCGGGCGGCCCGCCGATGCTTCGGCCGGGTGGAAGCTCGTCTATCTCTAGCAGGCGAGCATTGCCGTCGCTGTACCGAAGCGTCACCGATCGGACAAAGCTGAGATCCCGCGTGATCCCGTTTTGATCTGGGCCCACCGGGCCAACCTCTGCCCTGACGCTGCTCAAAACGAGGCCATGGGGTACGTTGTCGGGCACGCGGACGGGGCAGCCAACCTCATCGGCCGCCTGCGAGATCGCGTCTTCCGGGCGCAGTGAGGGTGCAACGACCGTACCGTCCGCTCGAAGCTCGACACCGGCTTTCGCCTGTTCTCCTGTGAGCGCGAACGCCAAGATCAGGCCCAGCGCGGCCACGACGCCGACGGCGGCGGCCGCCGCTAATGTGCCGCGCGGCGATAGGTGCACTCGCATCTCTGGAACTCCTTCCTACCCAACGCGCTCAAGGGCTTGGTATCCGACGGTGCCGCAGAACCCACCAGGGTCTGCGCCCCTAATATGTCTGGATCGCGAAGTTGCCGTTACTTGTATTGATGGTTGAGAAAACGTAGTAGTACGTGTTCCAGCCGATAATGTAGGTGTTGTAGTACGTCGCGGTGAATCCGTAGTGGTCAGCCAGAACGACGGCCGCCGGCCCTGTCAGGCAGGCCACAGCCGCTGTGATCATGAGCCCTCGCAAGGCGCTTCAATCCGCATCTCAGGCGGCCGCGCGCGGGTTAGTGGCCCTCGGGCTCCCAAGCTCGCTTGCGCGACGCTCGCATATTGATGAGATATACACTGCAACGCATGACAACACGTGCCCCTGTTGTTGCAGTCCCATAACACGTCGGCCCCTCAGCGACCGCCAGCGCGGCTACACGTCGAGGTTCTTGACCTCAAGCCGGCCCCGCTCATCCCATAGCTGCGACGACGACGCCCGTAGGCCTGCGCGCGGGCCAGCCGATCACGCTTCCGAGAACGCGAGATCGGCGGCGTGCGAAGCGCCGGCACGCTGGCGGGTCGCGAGCAACCCGATCCCCAACGGCGCCGCGGCGATCGTCATGACGAAGATGATGAAGGCGCCGGCTATCACCGACAGCCCGGCGAGCGCATAGACGATCGCTGTCCCGAGAGCAGCCCACCGCAGTCCGCCGTCGAACGTCCTGAACCCGGCGAAGCCGGCCAATGCCCACGCGGCCCCCATCGCGACCACGTAGAGGTACAGGAGCAGGATGGGCGCGTGCCACCACACCAGCCCGACGGTCCCGATGGCTGCGGCAATGGCGCCCGCGGCGCCCGAGATGACGGCGAAGCGCAGCAGCCCGTCCTTTCCCGACCCGTGGAGTGCCGCTGCGATGAGCCAGAGGGCGAAGGCGAATAGCACGGCGACGGCAACATTGCCGATAGAGACGAAGGCCCGGTCGCGGTGCGCCAGATCGGCGGGATCGAAGTCGCCCAGTACGGCGGGGGCGACAATCACGCGCCACGCCACGGCGGCGAGGATGCCGGTGAGTATGAGGGTTCCGGCAAGGCGGAAGCGGTTCATCAGAGCACTCTCCTTTAGAAAGTGCTTGGCACAGTAGCACGGGGTGGCACCACTCTGCAACAGAGAGTAATCTGTGGCTCCCTGATGACTTCGCCGGCAGTGGAGGAGACGCTTCGCGAGCTTTCGCGACTGGACGCGGCGTCGCGGCGTCCGCGCACGATGGTGTGGTTTCCGCTCCTCGCCTATGGCCTCGTCAACCTTGGCGCGCTCCCGACCGTGCTCGTGATCGGTCGCGACCACCTGGCGCCGTACTTCCTTCCGCTGAATCTCGTCGCCGGCGCGTTGTGCGCGGTTCACTACAAACGCGCGGGGAAGGCGGCCGGACTGCAGGCGCCGCTGTTCGCGTGGCTCGCCGTCATCATGGCAGTGTCGATGGTTGCGCCCCTCTGTTCGTTTGAGGGACGCGCACACGGCCTGGATCAACTCAACCTTGCCGGGCCGACGATCGCGATGACACTGGGCTACGCAATCCTCGCTTTGTGGGCGCGGAGCACGGTTCTCCTGGTCGCGGTCACCAGCATGGTGGTGGTGATCCTCGTGGCAGTGTCGTCTTCGAGCGGCGACGCGGCGATTGCGTGGCAGGTGGGGTTCTTCGCTGCGATCATGCTGTCGCTGTCGTTGCTGAACTGGAGCCGCAGGAGCACCGTCGCGTGACGCACCCAACGAACCGGCTGTATGACGATGTGCACCAGCGCGTCAGGCTGGGCATTCTCACCATCCTCAACGGCGCCGCCCGCGCCGATTTCCGCTACCTGCGCGACACGCTCGGACTCACCGACGGCAACCTGGGCAAGCACCTGCAGGTGCTGGAAGAGTCCGGCTACGTGGAAGTGGAAAAGGTGTTCGAGAACCGGAAGCCGCGCACGTGGCTCAAGATCACGCGGAAGGGACGGACGGCGTTCCGCAGCGAGATCTCCGCGCTGCGCGAGCTTATCGCCGAAGCGGAGCAGCCGCCGTCAGCCGAGCTCAGGCCGCTAGAAAACCCGTAGGACGGACGACGCCCTAAACGTCGAGGTTCTTGACCTGCGTGGCGTGCTGCTGGATGAACTTGCGGCGGTGGCTGACTTCGTCGCCCATGAGCTCGTAGAAGATCGTGTCGGCCTCCGAGGCGCTTTCGACGGCGACGCGCAGGAGCGTGCGCTTGTCGGGCTGCATCGTCGTCTCCCAGAGCTGCTCGGCGTTCATTTCGCCGAGACCCTTGAAGCGCTGGACGTTGACGTTCTTCTTGCCCTTGCGGAAGTCTTCGAGGGCGGCGTCGCTGTAGAAGTAGTTGATCTGCTTGCCGGTCGTCGCCCGGTAGAGGGGCGGCTGCGCGATGTAGAGGTGGCCCCCGTCGATCAGTGGCTGCATGTTGCGGAAGAAGAAGGTGAGCAGCAGCGTGCGAATGTGGGCGCCATCGACGTCGGCGTCGGTCATGATGATGACCTTGTGGTAGCGCAGCTTGGTGACGTCGAAGGTCTCGCGGATGCCCGTGCCGAGGGCGGTGATGAGCATGCGAATGGCTTCGTGCCCGAGCATCTTGTCGGGGCGGGCTTTTTCGACGTTCAGGATCTTGCCGAAGAGCGGGAGGATGGCCTGGAACTTGCGTTCGCGGCCCTGCTTGGCTGAGCCGCCTGCGCTGTCGCCCTCGACGATGAACAGCTCGGATTCTTCCGGGTCGCGGCTGGAGCAGTCGGCCAGCTTGCCGGGGAGGGTGCCGCTCTCGAGCGCGGTCTTGCGGTGGACGAGGTCGCGCGCCTTGCGCGCCGCTTCACGGGCGCGCGAGGCCATCAGGCATTTGTCGATGATGCGCTTGCCGTCGTTGGGGTTCTCTTCGAGATGTTGCGAGAGCGCGTCGGCGAGGACGCTCTGGACCTGCGCGGAGACCTCAGGGTTGCCGAGGCGCGTCTTCGTCTGGCCCTCGAACTGCGGCTCAGGCAGCTTCACGGAGATGACGGCGACGAGGCCCTCGCGGACGTCGTCGCCCGTCAGGTTCGGATCGTTGTCCTTGAGGATCTTGGACTTCCGGGCGTAGTCGTTGAGCACGCGCGTGAGGGCCGTGCGGAAGCCGGTGAGGTGGCTGCCTCCGTCGACCGTGTTGATGGAGTTCGCGAAGGTGAAGACCGACTCGTTGAAGCCGTCGTTGTACTGGATCGCGCACTCGATGACGTTGCCATCGATCTCACGCTCCACGTAGATCGGCTCGGGGTTGAGCGCCTCGCGGTCGCGGTTGACGTGGCGAACGAAGCTCTTGATGCCGCCCTCGAAGTAGTAGTTCACCTCGCGGCCGTCGCGCTCGTCGAAGAGGTGGAACCAGACCTTCTTGGTCAGGTAGGCGTAGAGCCGCAGGCGCTCGGCTTCGATCTTGAAGTCGAAGTCGACGCTTTCGAAGATGCCCGAGTCCGGCTTGAAGCTGACGGTGGTCCCGTGGCCGCGGTTGGCCTTGTTGGGCGTGGGCGCGAGGTCGTTCTGCGGGATGCCCTTTGCGTAGTCCTGGCGGTAGATCTTGCCTGCGTGCTGCTTGCCCTGGGCGTCGGCGTCGGGGACAACCTCGACCCACATCTCCTCGGAGAGCGCGTTGACGACGCTCGAGCCGACACCGTGCAGACCGCCGGAGACCTTGTAGCCGCCGCCGCCGAACTTGCCGCCGGCATGAAGGACGGTCATGACCGTTTCGACGGCTGTCTTGCCGGTTTGCTTCTGGATGTCGACAGGAATGCCGCGGCCGTTGTCGCGGACCGTGCACCAGCCGTCGTTGCCGATAATGACATCGACGCGGTCGCAGAAACCGGCCATCGCCTCGTCAACAGCGTTGTCGACGAGCTCCTTGATCAGGTGATGGAGGCCCGACTTGTCGGTGGTGCCGATGTACATGCCGGGTCGGCGGCGGACAGCCTCGAGCCCTTCGAGCACCTGGATGTTTGCAGCGGTGTACGAATTCGCGGATGCCTGTTGTGTAGTCATAAAAAGGAGCTATCTGCCTCGGCGCGACGGGTCATTTTGGGAGATGGCAAACCGTGCGCTTACTTCAACAATTCTAACAGATTTGGATTCAAAAGGCGAGTCTTTAGGCGCTTCGGGAGGACGTGCGAAGGGCGTTTCCGCCTTGCCGAACCCGCCATAGGCTGCCCGGCGGATCGACACCACAAGAGGGCCACAGAGGGCCACAGAGTTCCGAGGGGCGTTCTTCGTCGGGACGACGCCGTCACTGCCAGCCGCGGACCGATGACCGCCAGAAAAGCTCTGTGTCCTCTGTGCCTCTGTGGTGAAGTTCAACGGTCGCACTGTTCCCGCTCGCACCGAGCGGGGTCCGCGGCCATACTCGGCTCAAACACCCCGGAGCTCAACACACAATGAATCGTCTTGAAGGGAAAGTGGCCGTCGTCACGGGCGGCGCCAGCGGTATCGGCGAAGGCACCGTGCGGCTTTTCGCGAACGAAGGCGCGCAGGTCGTGATCGCCGACATCCAGGATGCGCGCGGCCAGAAGCTCGCCGAAGAGCTCGGCCCCGCGACCTCGTACTACCGCACCGACGTCTCGCAGGAGGAAGAGGTGCGCGCCGCCATCGCGCACGCGGTGAAGAAATACGGCCGGCTCGATGTGATGTACAACAACGCCGGCTTCGGCGGCGTGAGCGGGCCAATCGAAGACACCGACATGGCCGCGTACGACCAGACGGTGGCGGTGCTGATGCGCGGCGTCGTCCTTGGGATGAAGCACGCGGCGCGCGTGATGAAGCCGCAGGGATCGGGATGCATCATCAGCACGGCGAGCGTGGCGGGCGTGGGCATCGGCTTCGGACCGCACGTCTACAGCGCGGCCAAGGCGGCGGTCATCCACCTGACGAAGTCGGTGGCGAACGAGCTGGGCGAATCGGGCGTGCGCGTGAACTGCATCTGCCCGGGCGGGATCGCGACGCCGATCTTCGGCAAGGGCATGGGCCTGAGCCCGGAGCAGGCCGACATGACCGTCGAGCTGATGAAGGTGCGGCTCGCGCAGGGCCAGCCGATCAAGCGCGCCGGGCTGCCCCAGGACATCGCCGAGGCGGCGCTCTGGCTGGCGAGCGACGCGGCCAGCTTCGTGACCGGCCACGCGCTCGTGGTCGACGGCGGAATCACGACGGGCCGGCTGTGGTCGGAGCGCCAGGCGGGCCGCGAGGAGCGGCTGGCGCAGTTCAAGATGCCGGGGAACCAGTAGGGCGAGTTTTTAGTTTTTAGTTTTGGGTTTCCAGTTCCGGTCGGACGGCTTGGCAGTGGAACCAGTGGCTGAGGGTTTCACCACAGAGGACACAAGAGGGCCGCAGAGATTGTGAGGTCCAATTGGGCCCTCTGTGGACTCTAGTGTCCTCTTGTGGTGAAACGCCGCCGGGCTGGCCGCGGGTCCCCGACTGGCGCGGGGAGGGTCCCCGCTGACGCGCGCAGCCCTCACCCCCAACCCCTCTCCCGACTTCGCGGGAGAGGGGAGTCCATTTTCCAAACTTTGTGGCCCTCTGGTGTCCTCTTGTGGTGGCCTTCGCCGCCCGCTCGGTTAGCGCCCGCCGGCGGGCGTGGGGATGGTCGAGGAGGATGCCGAGCGGTGGCGGCGGAAGGGGTAGACGAGCTGCTTGAGGAAGTTTTCCGGGACGCCTTCGCCGCTGACGCCGAAGACCTGGGCCTGCTGGCCGCGCGGCATGTAGAACGTGCCGAAGAGCATGTCGAGCCAGGGGAAGGCGCCGGAGAAGTTCTTGTTCAGGCCTTCCTCTTCGCTCGTGTGGTGCCAGCGGTGGAATGCCGGGCTGGCGATGACGTACTTCAGCGGTCCATAGCTCCAGGAGACGTTCGCGTGCAGGAAGATCGCGTAGAACGTGAGCGCCGGCACGAAGGCGGCGACCGACGCCGGGCTGAAGCCCAGCGCGATCAGCGCGAACGCCTGCGCGCCGCGCATGCCGATCTCGTTGAAGGGGTGGACGCGGACGGCTGAGAGCCAGTCGAGGTCTTCGGACGAGTGGTGCACGGCGTGGTAGCGCCAGAGCGTGGGCTGGACGTGGAAGGCGCGGTGCAGCCAGTAGGACAGCACGTCGCCGGCGACGAGGATCGCGACGACCTGGAACCAGGCGGGCTGCGCGGTTATCCACGTGTCGCGGTTGATGAACGCCTGGATCGACGCCTTGTCGAGGGAGACGCGCGCGACGAGGACAAGCGGCAGGATGGCGAGGGCGACGCCGACAGCGACGATCACGCGCCCGACGATCGGGGTGAACGCGAACCAGGCGACGTCGGTCTTGAAGCCCTTGCGCCTGATGAGGTGGTGGCCGCGGATGGCGGGCCAGAAGCGTTCGAAGATGCCGAACACGATGGCGAGCAGGACCAGTGCCACTGCCAGGCCGGCGAGCCTTCCGAGAATGCCGATCATGGGTCTTCCTCTGCGGTTGCGATGTGGGGTGACCGCATCCTGAGCATCTTTGGAAGGTGTGGCGGAAGTGTCACAATCCCTGATTCCCGCGCCCGGCGGCAACTGCCACAATCGCAGCACGATGGCCGCCCGCATCCTCGTGGTGGAAGACGAACCTGGGCTGAACGCGCTCCTCGTGGAGCAGCTGGGCCGGGAGGGCTACGACGTGCGCAGCGCGTTCGACGGCCTCGAAGCGGTCGCTGCGTTCGAAGCCGGCTCGTTCGACCTCGTCGTGCTCGACTGGATGTTGCCGAAGCTCGACGGGCTGGGCGTGCTCAAGCGCGCTGCGCGAGCACTCGCTGGTGCCGGTGCTGATGCTGACCGCGCGCGGCACCGACCTCGACATCGTGAACGGGCTGGAAGGCGGCGCCGACGACTACCTCGTTAAGCCGGTACACGTCCGCGTGCTGCGGGCACGTGTCCGGGCGCTGCTGCGGCGCAGCCAGTCGAACGCACAACGGCGACGACGCAGCCAACGCCGTGCACCGTGCGGGGGCGCTCGTCGTCGATACCGGGGCGCGGGCGGCGGAGGCGGGCGGCGCGGCGCTCCACCTCAGCCCGACGGAGTTCGACCTGCTCGCGCTGTTCGTCGCGAACCCCGGCCGGGCGTTCAGCCGCGATTACCTGCTCGAACGCATCTGGCCGGAGGAGTCGGATGTCGGGCATCGGACGGTCGATACGAATGTCCTGCGGCTGCGGAAGAAGCTCGGGGCGCTGGGCGACGCGATCCAGACGGTCTGGGGGACGGGCTACCGGCTGGAAGCCGACCGCGCCTGATGCGCCGCGTCCTCTCGAAGCTGCGCTATCTGCTCGTCTGGCCGCTCATCACGGCCTACCGGCGGCGGGCGCGCCGGAGCCTGCGCTGGCGGCTGGCCGGCAGCTACCTGCTCACGCTGTTCGTGTCGCTGGCGGCCGCGCTGATCTTCATCGGCTTCCTGGCCGCGTTGGGGGCGGCGGTGAACGATCGCGCATCCGAAGAGCCGGCGGACGACGCCCGCGCCGCAGCGCGCGTCCTCGCCGGGCTGAACCTGGTACCCGCGACGCTCGACGCGGCCGCGCCTTCCGAGGTGACCAACGCGCTCGCCGGTATGGCTTCGGGCGACATCGTCATCTACCGCGCGCCGAACCAGACGCGGTTCGACGCCCGGCCGAGCGCGCAGTTCACGCACGTCCGCTCGATCTCAATCGTCGATGCGACTGGCAGCGTGTGGGCTTCGAGCGACAGCGCGCTGAGCGGGGCGTCTCTCGCGGGGGATGCCCAGCGGGCGGCTGTGCTCGGTGCAGCCTCGTCGGGGTCGACCAACCTCCAGCACAACAGCAAGCTCGGCAGCTTCGACGGCGGCATCGCCGGGATCGGCGCGTATCCGCTTGAGCGTCCCGCGGGAGCAGTAGTGTTCGTCGAGAAGGCGGCGATTGCCAGCCCGACCGGCGCTGCGCTGTGGCGGGCCGAGCTGCGCGCTTCGGCGGCGACGTTTGGGATAACGGCGTTCATCCTGTTCATCCCGGGCCTCGCCGTCGCCACGCTGTTCGCGGTGCGCAGCGCACGCACGATCGCGGACCCGCTCGAGTCGCTGAACGCGGCGGCGGGCGCCCTCGCAGCGGGAGACCTCACGCGGCGTGTTCGAACGACGGGCGAAGACGAGGTGGCGACGCTCGCCAACAGCTTCGATGCGATGGCCGACCGCCTGTCCGAGGCGATGGATGACCTCGCGGCGCAGCGCGCCCGCGCGGAGGCGCTGCTCGATCAGAATCGTCAGCTCGTCGCGAACGTCTCGCACGAGCTGCGCACGCCCGTCGCCATCATCCGCGGCCACCTCGAAGCGCTGGCTGAGGAGACCGGCGACGGGACGCGCCTCCCTCTGCTGCTCGCGGAGTCGACCCGGCTGGAGCAGCTCATCGACGACCTCTTTCGCGCGGCGAGCGACGATGCCGCGCCGCTCCCGCTGGAGATAGCGTCCATCGACGCGGCGGCGACCCTCCGGGAAGCGGTGGCGCCACTCGTAGACGTGGGACGCCGGGAAGCGGGCGTGACCGTCGTCATCGAAGCGCCGAACGAGCCGCTGCCGTGCATGGGCGACGCCGCCCGGCTGGTACGGGTGCTGCAGAACCTGGTGCGCAACGCGCTGCGACACACGCCCGACGGCGGGCTGGTACTTGCCCGGGCTGAGGTGAGCGGCGATGGCGTGGAACTGAGCGTCAGCGACAGCGGCGAGGGCATCGCCGAAGACGATCTGCCGCACATCTTCGATCGCTTCTACCGGGGCCACGCCGAAACGGGCGAGCGCGCCGGCGCGGGCTCGGGCTGGCGATCGCCCACCAGTTCGTCGAAGCCATGGGCGGCACGCTGTCGGCGAGGAACGACCACGGGGCGGTCTTCACGATCCGGCTGCCACGGCCCGTTGGCAGTAGCGAGCGCCGGGCGGGGGTTTGAACCACAAGAGGCCACGAGAGGGCACAGAGGGTTTTGAAGAATCGTTCTAAGCAAATCTCTGTGTCCTCTTGTGCTCTCTCGTGGTGATTCCGCCCGGGCCACCGTGCGACGGACGGTGCGCCTGCGAGCCCGTAGACTCCGGTCACAGCACGAGCAAACGGGGGCAGGAATGGCACAACTTGATGGCAAGGTGGCGGTCATCACGGGCGGCGCGAGCGGGATCGGCGAGGGCACGGTGCGGCTGTTCGCCGAGCAGGGCGCGCGCGTCGTCATCGCCGACATCCAGGACGAGCGCGGTTCGCAGCTCGCCGAGGACCTCGGGCCGTCGACGCTGTACCTGCGCACGGACGTAAGCGACGAGGACGCCGTGAAGGGCGGCCGTGGGGCGGGCGGTCGAGAAGTGGGGCAAGCTCGACGTCATCTTCAACAACGCCGGGTTCGGCGGGGTAAGCGGGCCGCGTCGAAGAGACGGATATGGCCGGCTACGACCAGACGATGGGTGTCCTCTTGCGCGGCGTGTTCCTCGGCATCAAGCACGCGGCGGCCGTGATGAAGCAGCAGCGCAGCGGCAGCATCATCAGCACGGCGAGCGTCGCCGGGATGCAGGCCGGGTTTGGGCCGCACGTCTACAGCGCCGCCAAGGCGGCGGTCATCCACCTGACGCGCTCGGTTTCGGTCGAGCTCGGGGAGTTCGGCGTGCGGGCGAACGCGATCTGCCCGGGCGTCATCGGGACGAACATCTTCACCACGCCGTTCGGGCTCACGGGGCCGGCGGCGGAGCAGATGGTGCAGAAGATCTCCGACGCGTTCGCGGACTGGGCGCCGATGAAGCGGAGCGGCGTGCCCAACGACATCGCGCAGGCGGCCGCCTACCTCGCGAGCGACGCCGCAAGCTACGTGACCGGCCAGGCGCTGGTGGTCGATGGCGGCCTCACCGCGGGTCGCAGCATCTCGGAGATGGTCGACCGCATCGCCGCGGGGCTCGGCATCGACCCGGCGGTCTTCCGCGCGGCGCAGGGCCAGTAGTAGCACGATGTGGTTCAGGCGACGGCGCCCGGCATTCGAACGTCCGGCGCCGCCCGGCGAGGTGACGCTGCAGGCGGTCGGATACGTGCGCAACGAGGTGGCGAAGCCGCGTCCGCGCGGCTGGGAGCACGTCGTCAGCGCGATCGAGTTCCTGCCGGAGCATGAGCCGCGGCTGGCGGGGATCGAAGCATACAGCCACGTCATCGTCGTCTTCTTCGCGGACATGGCCGTGGCGGCGCCCGACAAGCCGGAGACGCTGACACTGGCGAGCGGGCGCACGTATGGCATCTTCGCGACGCGCAGTCAGCTGCGTCCGAACCACCTGGGCGTATCGGCGGTGCGCGTGATCGATGTCGAAGGGGCGACCGTCCGGGTGGAAGGGCTGGACGCGATCGACGGCACGCCGGTTCTCGATATCAAGCCGTACCTGCCGGCGTACGACGCCATCCCGGGCGCCACCATCCCGAACGAGAAGCCGACTTAGTGCATGACCCGCGCGAGGGCGCTGGCGGCGGACTGCAGGCCTTCCGACTGTTCTACCGGGTATGGCGCCGAGGAGGTGAGGGCACGCAGTTCGTCGGGAAGCTGGCCCAGTGTCTCGGCGCAACGTGCCCGGAGATCGGCCAGCGACTCGCGCGGCCCGGTGCGGCGCCCGCCCGCCATCACGCGGCGTAGCAGGGGACGGCCGCCCGCCGGCGGCGGCTCGTCGGCGAGCGCCACGACGTCGCGGGCGAGGATGCCGGCCTCCACAAAGCGATAGACCTGCTTGCGGCCGGGCCAGGTGGCTTTCGCCGGGGAGAGCTTTCGCTTCGGGCCGTGGACGTCCTCGACGAGCTTGTAGACACCGCCGAGCGATGGCGCATCGGGGCTCGTACCCAGCCGCGTGCCCACGCCGAACGCATCGATCGGCGCGCCAGCAGCCAGCAGTTCGGCGATGCGGTATTCGTCGAGGTCGCCGGAGGCGAAGATGCGCGTGGACCCGCAGCCGCCGTCATCGAGAATCGCGCGCACCTGGACCGCGAGCTCGGCGAGGTCGCCGGAGTCGAGGCGCACGGCGGCGATCGGCGGTCCGCCGTCGGCCTCGATCTCTTTCGCCACGGCAACCGCATGGCGGGCGCCCTGGAGCGTGTCGTAGGTGTCGATGAGGAGCGTCGCGTGGCCGGGAAAGTCGCGGGCGTACGCGCGGAAGGCGTCGACCTCGGCGTCGAACGACATCACGTAGGAGTGGGCCATCGTGCCGCTCAGCGGGATGCCGTAGGCGCGGCCGGCAAGGACGTTCGACGTCGCCGCGGCGCCGGCGATGTAGGAGGCCCGCGCGACCTTCATGGCGGCGTCGGCGCCGTGGTCGCGCCGGGGCGAGAAGTCCACGAATCCGCGCTCGCCGCAGGCGATGGCGATGCGGGCCGCCTTCGAAGCGACCATCGTCTGCAGGTTCAAGCAGTTCAAGAGGAACGTCTCGACGATCTGCGCCTCGATGAGCGGGGCGGTGACACGAAGCAGCGGCTCGTCGGCGAAGAAGGCCTCGCCCTCCGGGATCGCCCACACCTCTCCCGTGAACCGCAGTTCGCCGAGGAAGGCGAGGAACGCTTCGTCGAAGAGGCCGAGCGTGCGCAAGTACGCGACGCCGTCGGCGTCGAAGCGGAACCGCTCGAGGTAGGTCAGGGCGTCGTCGAGGCCCGCCGAGATGAGGAAGTTGCGGTGTTCGGGGAGGTGGCGGATGAACAGCTCGAACGTGGCCTCGCCCCGCATCCCGTGGGCGAAGTAGCTCGACGCCATCGTGAGCTCGTAGAGGTCCGTGAGGAGCGCGGCGTTGTCGTCGTTCACCCAGGCGCTGCTAGCCAACGACGCCTCCGGCGGCGCGGATCTCGGCCAGGGCGCG
The DNA here is from genome assembly GCA_963832795.1 of uncultured bacterium. Lineage (GTDB taxonomy): Bacteria > Chloroflexota > Dehalococcoidia > Tepidiformales > Tepidiformaceae > CAWHVJ01. Next base: position 175,559 of record CAWHVJ010000007.1, on the reverse strand, counting down.
ATCGCCGTCGCCGGGCTGCAGGTCGACCGCGCGAATGCCTTCGCCCAGGACAGTCGTCGCGTAGCCGAGTGCGATCGCGTCGAGGGCCGTGGCTTTGATGCAGTAGTCGGTCGCGAGCCCGAGTACGACGACATCGCGGACGCCGCGGACCTTCAAGAGCGCATCGAGTTGCGTGGGCCGGGTGACGCCGCTCTGGGGGTCGCGCACGCTGAAGCCGGAGTAGCCGTCCTCGCCGCCGATGCCCTTGCGAACAACGTGTCCGTCGGTCTCGAGGCCCGGGGCGAACTCGGCGCCCCAGGTGTCACGCACGCAGTGCACCGGCCAGATGCCTCCGCTGGTAGCGAAATGCGGGGTCTCCGGCGGGTGCCAGTCCTGGGTGAAGACGACCAAAGCGCCGGCCGTGCGGGCCGCGGCGATCTCACGATTCGCAATCGCCACGACGTCCTCTCCCGAGCGGACGTAGAGACTGCCGGACGGGTCGGCGAAGTCGTTCTGGACGTCGACCACGATGAGCGCGGTTCGGCCGCTGTACTCGACCATGGGCGAAGCCTAGCACGGCTGCCGAACGCTTCGCGGCGTTCAGGCTGTCCACGGACCGATGCCGGTGAAGCGGCGTGGTGCGATTCGCATGACGTAACCGGGCGGGGGGTTCGGCATGGGCGGAAAGCGCACATCTGGGCCCATATAGATGCGAGCGAGTTGCTGGAGGAGTTCTGGGGCGCCGCCTTCGGTGACACGCGCATCGCCGTGGACGACGAGGTACTCCTCGAGGCCGATGCCGCCGGTGTGGCCGGTTTCCCACGAGATGGCGACGCGGGGGTCGCGGCGGACGTTGCGGATCTTCTGGTGGAGGTTGAGGTGGCCGATGACGATCTCGCCGTCTTCGATGCCGGTCCAGACGCAGGTGACCTGCGGGCTGCCGTCGGCGTTGAGGGTGACGAGGTGGGCGAGGGCGCCAGAGATGATGACCTCGGCGGCGGCGGGCGGGATGTCGAGCACTTCAGTCTCCTGAGGGCAAGCGTGGCGCCAAGTGTAGACGACGCCGCGGCTCACATCCCGCCCTTCGGTGGACGTTACGCGACGGGTTCCGGCGACGCGGCCAGGCGGAAGCTGGCGACGGCGACAAACGCCATCCAGACGAGCCATCCCGGCATGGCGATGGCGAGCGGCGCCATCGATCCCTCCGTTGCCGCCACGGCGCCGAGCGAGCCGCCGACGAGCAGCACGGCGCCGGCGACGCTCGCGTACCCCATCCAGCGCGGGATCAGCCCGTGCGCGGCGGCGGCAAGCCCGAGCCCGAGCAGGGCCACGCCAACGGCGGCGAAGTTCATGGCGAAGAGCGCCTGGTGGAACGACCAGAGGGCGGACGTGACCGCCGGCGAGTCGGCAAGCGCCGCTCCCTGGGCCGTCAGCGCCACTTCGACCGCGACGTTGATGGAGAAGAAGACGACGATGGCGAGTGCGCCGATGAGGCCGGTGGCGGCCAGCCAGCCGCTGGGACCCGACACGGTGCGGCGGTAGATGGTCGCGACGAAGGCGGCGAGGAAGGGCATCTCGAAGAGGAACAGCGCGGCCAGCAATTCCAGCGCGAGACGATGGTCGACCGTCCACGCCGTGACGTCGGCCGGGGAGGCATCGGCGGCGGGATCGATGACGGCGCGAACAACGTTCTGGAAGATGACAGTGACGACGAAGACGAGACCCGAGATTCCTCCCAGGCGGGCGCTGAGCGCGGGCTTCCAGGCGCCCCGTTCGGTGGTCGATAGAATTGCGGTGGTCATGTACGGCGACTCCTTTTCTTGCTAAGATGGAATCATATTCCAGTGACTGGAACGCTTGTCAAGTGAGTGATTTGGAATGACGCGCCGGGAGGTCCAGGCCGAGCAGACGCGCCGCGCGATCCTGGAGTCGGCGCGGCGGCTGTTCGCGCGCGACGGCTACGCGAGGACGACGATCGCGGCGATCGCGCGGGACGCGGGCGTGTCGCCGCAGACGATCTACGACAGCGTCGGTTCGAAGGCCGAGCTGGTGCGCCAGATGAACAACCTGATCGACGAGCTCGCCGGGGTGGGGGCGCTGGCAGCTTCGCTGCCGCGACTCGAGGACCCCGAGCAGCTGGTCGAGCTGCCGATGGAGATCGCCTACCGCATCCTCGCGAACGCGGGCGACATCGTGCGCTGCGCGTTCGACGCGGCGTCGGTGGATTCGGAGCTGGCTGCAATTGCCGAGGAAGGCACGCGCCGCCATCGCGCCGGTGCGCAGGGTGTGGCCGGCCGGTTAGCGGCGCATGGGCGCGCTGCGCCCTGGGATGAGCCCCGAAGATGCGACCGAAACGATCGCGGCGTTGGGCGAAGTCGCGTGGTGGATCTTCCTGGTCGATCGCTACGGCTGGACGCTCGAACAAACACGGGCGTGGGCGGCTGCGTCGCTCAAGCGGCTGGTGCTGGCCGAGCGATAGCGCTGGGGCCGGGTGACAGCCGGGCCTTCGGGCTAGGGCGAGCGTCCGGTTCACTCGCAGTCATGGCCGTGACCCTCTCCGTCCACGCTCGCCGCCCACCTTGCCGGCAGTCAGCGCCGTCCCTACGTCGACGTCCTTGCCAGCCCGTCGCGCGGCGGGATCGACCTCCTCCGCTGGACTAGGGTCTACACCGCCGTCGAGACCGACTACCCACACGCCGCCGTTGTCACACCCGACAACGGCGGTTCGCTTATCCGCGCCCGCAACGCCGCCGGATTCGTCGACGTCTCGCGAGTGAACCAGCCGACCGGCGCCTCGAGCTACTCCAGCTGGACCACCCTCGAGCACGGCATCAGCACCGCCGCCGACGTCGCCCTCGCAGCCAAGAGCGGCGAGATCCTGATCGCCTTCACCGACACCCCAGGTACCGGCCTCCGCATCCGCACCAGCACCAACGACGGCGTGAGCTTGCGGCACCGCCTCGACCCTCGTCACCGAGGCCACCGCCATCGAGCACATCGCCGCCGCCTACACCACCGGCGGCGACGTCGTCGTGTTCTACACGCTCACCGGAACAACCACGCTAAAGAGCATCCGCCGCACCGGTGGAGTGTGGGCCGGGAGCGGGACCGCATGGAGCCGCGGCGGCAGCGCCGCCAGCCTCACCGGCATCGCCGTCGCCTACGACGGCGCCGACTTCGCCCTCCTGATCGCCGGCACCGAGGTGACCACCACCAACCCGCGCGTGTGGGCCATCCGCATGGGCGACACCTTCCTCCCGGCCGGCGCATGGTCGAGCCTCAACAACGCCGTCGCCGAGGCCGACGCGCTGTCTACCGTCAGCTTCGCCGCCCCGTCGATCGCCCTCGTGTCCCTCAACTGCCAGGGCACCTACGCCCAGCTCGAGAGCGGCGACGTCGCCGTCTCCCGAGCCTTCACGTCGCACCCGCAGCCGAGCGGCAGCGTCGGCAGCGTGTGGCGCGAGGGCGCGCCCCACGAAGCCCAGGGCGACCACGGACTCGCGATCGCCACCGACACCGCGGGCGGCCAGGTCATCGCCTCGAGGCCCGGCGGAGTGTGGCTCGCGCCCATCGGCACCGCCACCAGCTACACCGACCAGCTCGTCAGCTGCAGCTACACGATCGGCCTCGAGAGCGCGCGCTGCAGCGTCGAGCTCGACGACGTCGCCGGCACACTGCTCGCCGACGGCGCCCTCTTCGCCGGCGCCGAGCTCGCGATCTCCGGGGGCTACGTCAGCAACGGAGCGTCGGCGGAGTTTGGCGTGACGGAAGCGTTCACCATCGACCGCGTGCTCACCCGCGTCGCCGGCGGCCGCCGCACCGTCACCGTCGAGGCCTCGAGCGCGTGGGAACACCTCGCACGCTGGCGGGCGCCGCAAGCGTGGCAGGTTGCAGCGGGCGTCAAGACGCGCAGCCAGGTATTCCAGCGCATCGCAGCTCGAGCCGGTTGCGCATGGGCACTCGGCACCGACCCGGACGCGCCCTCGAGCGACTGGAGCGCCTACAGCCCGGCGTTCAGCGTCGCGATCGCCGAGACCGGAGCGACCGTGCTAAAGCGCCTGCTCGCCGTCGTCCCGGACTTCATCCGCGCTAACGGCGTAGTCGCCGAGGTGGTCAGCACCACCACCAGCGACACCGTCGCAAAGGCGTACGCGTGGCCCGAGTACTCCGCCCTGGCACGCGTCGCCGACGCCGGCGACGTCGCCAACTGGCTCCGCGTTCAGGGTCCCGACCGCTACGCCGACGCCATGGACTTCGACGGCATCTACGCCCACGGCGCCGAGTTTCGCCAGCTGCGCAACCTCGACGCCGACACCGACGCCAAGGCCAACGCGTGGAGCGCCAACGCGCTCCGCCGCGTCGTCGTCGAGAAGCCCGCCGCCCAGCTGACGGCCCCGTTCCACCCGGGCCTCCAGCTGCTCGACCGCGTCACCGTCGACAGCGACGTCGACGGCCACATCGTCGAGCTCGGCATGCGCTACAAGCGCAGCCCCGCAGGCGCGCAGTACGAGACCATCGCCACCATCGGAGGCGCAGTACGACACCGTCGCCACCATCGAAGAGTTCTGACTGGCAAAAACTCTTGCCCATCTCCCAGACTCGCCGACTGTGCGATTTGAGCTCGCGCCGACATAACGCGGAGGAAACCGCCATGGCCCTCAGTCCTCAGTCCTCGCACCTCAGTCCTCGCGGCGGAGCCGCGTAATGGCCGTCTACCGAGGAGTAATCGCCGATTGGGACGGGGGCACGTTCCGCGCCGCCATCCGCCTGGACGGCTCCCCCAACCAGACCATGACCGACGTCCGCACCAGCGTCGCGATCGCCAGCGCCGACATGACCGCCGGGCGCCGCGTGCTCGTCGACACCGGCGACCACAACGACCCCCAGGACGCCGTCGTCACGGCCGTCTGGGATGCGTAGCGCCCGGGCCGGGGCCGCCCGTGTCGTAGGATGTGCCGGTGGGATTCCGCCCAATTGACGGGGGCGAAGGGTGCAGCGAGTCGATGTAGATACACGGATGTGGATTGCTGAACGGCTGGAAACCGATGCGGTGCGGCCGCTCGATGGGAGTTCCAGGCCGCAGCTGCCGCGCGCCGCCCGTCTCGGGTATGCCGCTTGGACCTTTCACCGCGTCCTGCGCGAAGCTTTTTCACCGCGTTTACCGGGACACATCTGTCGATGACGAGCGCCTTACCTGGGACGACACCGACCATGAGGCGCTGTTCCGGGATTTCCCGATCCTTGAGCGGGTCCGTGACCAACTGGAGTCGGCCACCATAGTGCGACGGATACCCAACGGCGCATGGAGTGGGGAGAGAGTCTGGTGGCGCGACCTCGCGCAAGATGCCGGCCTCGACTTCGCGCCTGCTCTATCGGACGAAGCGCTGATGGCCGCGTGGAACACGAAGAGTTGGCCGCGCTACCTCGTGAGGCCCCCGAGAGGGCTCGCTGGAACCGCGAGGATTGCCTCGCGCTCGGAGCGTTGCTGGGCGCGTTCACGGCCTCTTCCCGCGTATTCTTTCAATTCTTCCCGCTTGCGAACCGAACGTCGGACGCCGGCACCGTGAAGAGGACGTTCGCGGGTTTGAGTCGCGGTGGATGAGCCGGCGGCATGGGCGCTGTCGAGAGCCGACGCAACGGGTGTCAGGATGCGCACGACTTCTTCGGCGGGATGCTCCGTCGAGGCGGTCCGCAGCGTCGCGCCCGGCATGTACGCCATCACGACGTAGGGCTGGCCTCTTCACGCCGAAGTCGTACGACTCGACGGTGACCTTTGTCGCACGGATGGCGCGCGCCTCATCGAGCGCGGAAGTCAGGGCCTGGCACGAACTCGAGGCCGTCCTTGACCGCCACTTCGGTAGCGACGGGTCACGGCGAGGTAGCCGTGGCCATGCCGCCGCGGCCGAGTTCTCGGATGACCCCATAGCGCCCGAAGTTCACGCCACTCCGTCCGGTCGGGCGCGTCGACGTCACGGCCGCCTCCCCCCGCGCCCTCACACCGCGAAGCGCGGGAGGCCCTGCTCTTCGCAGATGAGCGAGACGAGGGAGCCTTCGATGGTGAAGATGGCGTCGCCGCGCAGCCAGAGCGCGGCCAGGGGCGTGTCGAGGCGGAAGGAGGCCTGCGCGACATCGCCGACGACGCCGAGCGTTCGCCCGCTGATTGACCGGACGGTCTGGCCCGGGACCAGGCGCTCCGCCTGCGATTCGTTCTCTGTGGGCACGGGTGGACCGCCCTTCCTCCGCAGCCGGCGCTCTGATCGCTCGCCGTTTCGATTTATTGCGAACGTGCGCGCCACGAGTGTTCGGGAGCGGATTGTGCTGCCTCGGTAGGGAACATATCAACATCCGATTTGTAAACTTCGTGTGAGCGATTGGTTACGCCGGAACGGTGGTAGACGAGTTCGCCACAGAGTCCGCACACCATTCGGTCGGGCCGAGGCACGGCCGTCCCCTCGTAGACGCGCAAGAGCTCTTCCGGCGGGTGTGGGCAGGCCATGGGCGGAGACGGTGCCACGGTTCGCGCGCTGCTCAAATACCGGGATGTCACCGGTTGGCGTTCTGGGCCGGGGCGCCGACGATAGAAGGGTGAGATTGTTCGGCCATCGCAAGACTGAGCCCGCTGCGCCCGAGCCGTTCGGCGCCTGGATCTTCCGGCAGGTGGCCGGGAGCGAGGACATCGGGGGCGTCCCCTTCGCGCGGCTCGAACAGCTGTGCAGCAATGCGGGTTCGCTCATCTGCGGCGCTGCCTACGCCGAGCGCGACGAGTGCCGGGACTGGCTGACGCTGGCGCCGGAGGTGCAGAACGAAGCGGCCCTGCTGGCCCGGCGCACAGCCGACGGCTTCCGCGCCTCGCTGGGCGACCGCGCCAACGTCGTGCTGGCCTGGCCGTGGGACCACCTTGGGACGCGCGTGGCGTGGCAGGCGACGCAGTCGGGCGAGGTGGCGGTGCTCCCAATTGGCGAGCGGCTGGCTGCGATTGGCGGCACCTACGCGCTCATGCACCGCGAACAGATGCAGTCGGTATTCGAGTTGTGGGGCCGTGTGGCCGCCGGCGCCACGGGCGCGGCGACCGCTCCAGACTTGCCCGCGATGGGCCGGCAGATGATCGAAGCGTGGCGAGCCTCTTCGAGGTCGGTGGCCGTCTAAGCCGTGGGCGGCGGCTGGTCGTCGAGCGGAGGCAGGCCGGGGTTATCGGGTCCATCCGGTCCCTGGCGCAGCTGGTCGAGGATGTGGCGGGCCATCTCGTCCATCTGGTCTGCGGTGATACCCATCTTCTCCAGCGTCCGGCGCATGAGCTCCTGGACCTCTTCCATATCCTCGCGGATCAGCGCGTCGGCCATCTCGAGCTGCGTTTCGATCGCGAGGAACCGTTCGCGGCGAAGCGTTTCGTTCTCGGTCGAGAGGATGGTCGACATGAGGCGCGTGAAGAGCGTCGTCGTGCGGGCGATGCGGATGCGCTCATCGTGGGAGGGAGGGAATTCGCCAGTGACGGCGACCTCGAGGCCGGTGCGCTTATCGGACGCGACGTACTGTTCGGGCATGCAAATCTCAGGATACCGTAACAGTTCGGCCGATACCGTTTTGAACGGCGCACGCTTGTCCTAGCATGGCCCCACGTCGCGTTGGCCGCGGCGCATCGGGGGAGGTGCTGTGGAGGAGTCCTGGAGGCTCGCGGGGACAGTTGCGCCCGCCGACCGCGAGGCCGCGATGCTCGATGGGCTGGCGACGCGGGCGGCCGAAGGTGACGACGGGGCCTTCGAACAGATCTACCTGCTCCTGGTCGACGACATCTACGCGTTCGTGCGCGGGCATTGCCGCGAGGCGGCGACGGCGGAAGACATCGTCGCCACCGTCTTCATGCACGCGTGGCGATCGGCGAAGGCCTACCACAGCGGTTCGCAGCAGTTCCGCCGGTGGATCTTCACGATCGCGCGCAACGAGCTGCGGACGCACTGGCGACGCAGTGCAGCGTCGCCTCCCTTTCAGCCCATCGACGAGCGATACCCGGAGAGCCGGGCCGACGCGGGCGAGCTCAACGCCCGTGTCGTGGTGCACGAGGCGCTGACCACGCTCACCGACGAACAACGCAACGTCGTGGTGCTGCGGTATTTCGACAACCGCAGCCACGAGGAGATTGCGGCCCTGGTGGGCAAACGCGAGGGAGCGGTGCGTGCGCTGCTCATGCGGGCTTTACACCGCATGCGCGGAGTGTTGCTCGATGAAGCCGAATAGCAGCGATGAGCGCTGGCGCGCGCGGATAGAAGCGCTGCTCGGCGCGGCGCGCACTCCGCCCCTCTCGGAAGAACGGCGCAATGCGCTTCGTCTGCGGATCATGCGCGAGCTGCCGCGCCAGGCGAGCCGGCCGCTGCGCATGAGCGTCGCCCGCGCAGGGAGAACAGCCGGCCCGGCGCTCCTCGCGTGCCTGCTGGCGGCGATCGCGGGTGCGTGGCTGCTGGGCGGAGTACCGGGCTCCGGCGGCGGCGGGCCGCTGGTGGCGCGCGCGACGGGCGACGTGCAGGTCAATGGCGGCGGGAGCGGCGACGCCCGCCCCGGCGACGTGATCGTCGCCCGTTCGGGCGGCGACGTGGCCATCGGCGGCGATGTCCACGTTGGGATGGGCGCGGGCGCGGCGCTCACGTTCTCCGAATCGGGTCAGCGCGTGGGGCTCGACGTGCGCGCGGGCTCGGTGACGGTCCGTAGCGATACGCGCGAGGTCGCGGTGTCCCGCGGCGACTGGGGCGCCTCGCTCCAGCCGAGCTCGGAAGCGACGTTCGCCGTCGACGCGCAGTCGGCGGTGGTCTCGGTCAGCCGGGGCGACGTGACGGTGGTCAGCCAGGGCCAGACGTATGGCGTGACGTCGAGCACGTCCCCGCAGTCGTTCGCCACGACACCTTCGCCGGCGGACCCGACGCCGAGCCCAGCGCCGACGATTTCGGCAACTCCGAGCCCGACGGCCACGCCCTCGGCGACGCCCACGAGTACGCCGACGGCGACTCCGAGCATCAGCCCAACGCCTTCGCGAACTCCCACCGCGTCGACGTCGCCTTCCGCCTCCGCGACAGCCACGGCGACGAAGCCGCCACGACGAAGATTGACAAGGCCACTACCTCGCCGACAGCGGGGCTCGGCGCTGCTCATTCCTTCGACGAAGGCGTTTGTGCCGACTTCGTCACCGTCGGCGGGCGATTCTGCGGCCGTCGGCAACTAGACCGGCGGCGGGATCCCGTATGCTTCTGCAACTTGCACAGGGAGGAAGCAGTTGGGCGTTGCACTGACCAAGGACTCGATAGATCTCGGGATCATCGTTACGGATTCGGAGAAGGCGCTCGCCTTCTACCGCGACACGCTGGGGCTCAAGCAGGAGCCGGACATGCCAATGGGCGGCGGCGGCGTGATGCACCGCCTGCGCTGCGGCACCACGCTCGTGAAGGTGATCAAGCCGGGGAGCGAACCGCCGGCGAAATCGCCGCCGGGCGGCATCGCCGGCTCGACGGGCTATCGCTACTTCACCATCTCCGTCTCGAACATCGAGGAGCTGGCGAAGGACTGCGCCGACAAGGGCTACAACGTCGTCGTGCCCGTGCGGGAGTTCCGTCCCGGCATCACCATCGCGATCGTGGAAGACCCGGACGGCAACTGGGTGGAGTTCCTGAAGGAAGGCTAGCCCTTCACCGTCTCGAAGAGCTTTGTGAGCGTGACGGGCTCGAGGCCTTTTGCGCGCAGGGCGTCGATGAGCGGCGGCAGCGCGACGACGGCGCGATCGCCGAAGTGCATCAGGATGATGGCGCCCGGCTTCGCGCCGTTGAGCGCGAACTGCGTCATCTGCTCCGGCGTGTTCGACGCCAGCCCGTCGCCGCTGGACGCGTTCCAGAGGATCGGCCGGTAGCCAACCGCAGCCGCGGCATCGATCACGGTCTGGTTCAGCGCCCCGCCACTTGGCCGGAAGAACGGGGCCGTCGTGGCGCCAGCCACCTGTGACTTCACGACGTTTTCGAACTGGCTGATGTCGTCCTGGATGTAGGCGGCCGTCTTCGCCGTCAGGTCGTAGTGGTCCATCGTGTGGTTCGCCACCTCGCAGCCCGCATCGAGCGCCCGCGCGACGAACCCGTAGTCCCCGGCGATCGGTCGCCCCGCGAGGAAGAGCGAGAGCTTCACCTTCTTCGCTTTGAGGACGTCGAGCACGGCGTCGCGCGACGACCAGCCGTCGTCGAGCGTCAGGGCGACGAATGGGCGGTCGGTCGGACCCGATGACACGACCTGCTTGAGCAGGTTGGAGGACCACGCCGGCCGCGGAACCGCAGTCGGTGTTGGCGTGGGCTGTTCCAGCAGTTCCGGAGGGACGAACGGGTCCGTCGCGGGAGTGGCGCCGCCCGCCGAGACGGGAGCCATGCTCCCGGAACGGAAGTCGACGCCGCCCGGTGCCAGGAAGACTCGGGGCGTGGCCGTCGGATCGGCCTCATCGATGAACAGAAACTCGGAGCGGTTGCCGGGCTCGGGCTGATCGGAAGCGCCGTCGCCGCAGCCGGCAGCGGTCAGGGCCGCCGCCGACAATGCGCCGCCCGCCAGGCCAAGGAAACGCCGTCGGGAAAGCGGCTCGCGCACGTCGGCGCGATTATGGACACGTCTCCGCTTACACCAAACGTCCACCGGCGGTGAACGAACGGTGGACGCTACGTGGACGATGGGAGGACACGGCAGCCCCCTCTCCAGTCCCGGGGCCCTAGCTGAACTGGGGCATCATTGCCAGCACGTTCGTCACGTAGACCTCGGTTTCCCCGAAGAGTCCGTTGTCCTCCACGCTGGACCAGCCCTGGTAGTACGAGCCGATGCTGATGCGCAGGTCGTTGCCGCTGGCATCGAGGTAGTAGCGCAGGAGCGCGGCGCCGAGGCGTGCGTTATCGATGGTGCTGGTGTCCCAGTCGGTCGCATCGGGCACGAGGAGAGGCACCGCCCACTCCGCCGTCTCAGGGAGAATCTGTGTGATGCCAATGGCGTTCGCGCTGCTGATCATGTTCTGGTTCCAGCCGCTCTCCTGCCACGCGAGGGCGAGCAGAAGGCCTGAGGGCAGGTTGAACTCCGCCTCGGCCGCCTGGAGCGCTGCCTTCCCCTGGGCCTGGATCTGGGACGTCGAAATACGGGCCGGGCGCCGGGATGAGCAGGACCTGGCCGATGTAGATGAAGTTCGCGTCGTCGAGCGAGTTCGCTTCGACGAGCGATTCGACCGAGACGCCGTACTTGGCGGCGATCTGGGCGAGCGTGTCGCCTTCGACGACGGCGTGTGTACTGTCCGGCGTGGGCGGCGGGGCATCCGCCCCGATCTTCAAGGTCTCGCCGGCGAAGATCAGATCAGGGTTCGCGATGCCGTTCAGGGTCACGAGATCGTTGAGCGTGAGGCCGTAGCTGTCGGCGATGGCGGAGAGCGTATCGCCGGGCTGGACGACGTGCGTCTGCGCGGCCAGGGCGATGGACGCGGGCGCGACCGCGAAGAACGCGCCGAGGACGATCAGAAGCTGGCGAGAGGGATTGAAGTCCCGCCAGCGCTGCAAATGTTCCCGCACACAGACCCGTTTCTCCCGCCAACCGCCCGGCCAGACTACAGCACGGACTCGCAACGGCAAGCATTCTGTAACCATGCTGTGACCGGAATCGAGGCCGTAGACTCGAAGGGTGAGCGCCACGAGAGAACAGCTTCACGCCGCCTTCGCGGCTCGCGAGCGCCAGCTCTGGCTGGTGGGCGGCTACCTTCGCGACCGCGCCCTCGGCGAAGGCTCCGCGCACGATCGCGACTACGCGACCGACGCCCTGCCCGACGAAGTCGAGGAGATCGCAGCCGGGCTTGGCGCGAACGTCATCACCGTCGGCAAGCGCTACGGCACCATTGGCGTGCACGTGGAGGGCGAGTGGAGCGAGATCACGACGTTTCGCGGCGACAGCTACGGCGGCGGCACGCGCTGGCCCGACGTCACGTTCGGCACGTCCATCGAAGAGGACCTCGCGCGGCGGGACTTCACGATTAACGCGCTCGCCGAGGACGCGTTTACCGGGCGGGTGCTGGACCTGTTCGGCGGCGAGGAGGACCTGCGCGCGCGTGTCATCCGGGCTGTCGGCGAGCCGGAACGCCGGTTCCGCGAGGACCCGCTCCGCATCCTGCGCGGGCTCCGCTTCGCCAGCCAGCTCGACTTCGAGATCGAGGCGGACACACTGGCCGGCATGACGGCGACAGCGCCCCTGCTGGCGACGCTGTCGCAAGAACGCGTCACGGCCGAGCTCGACCGGCTGCTCCAGGGCCGCCGGCCGGCGCGCGGACTCGAAGCGCTCTGCGCCACCGGCGCGCTGCAGGTGGTGCTGCCGGAGCTGGAGAGCATGGTCGGCTGCGAACAGAACCGCTTCCACCGCTACGACGTGTGGGGACACACGGTCGCGACGGTCGCCGCCATCGGCGGGGGCGACCTGCGGCTGCGGCGATGGACGGCGCTCCTCCACGACCTCGGCAAGCCCGCGGTGCGGCACGTGAAGGCCAACGGGGAGTGGGGGTTCTACCGGCACGAAACCGTGGGCGCGGCGTTGGCGGAGGGGCTGCTCGACCGGCTCAAGCTGGGCCGCCGCGAGTCGCTGACGATCCGCCTGCTCGTCCGGCGCCACATGGACCGGCCCGATCCAGATGACAGGCGCTCCGTGCGGCGCTTCATGTCGAAGTGCGAGGGCCACTGGGAAGACCTCATTGCGCTCAAGCGCGCCGACAACGCGAGCCACACCTACGACGACACCGAATACCACGATCGGCTGGAGGCTGCGTGCCGGCGGACCGCGGAAGAAGACGCCGCGGCCCTCCGCGCCGAAAGCCCGCTCACTGGCGACGACCTGGTCGCGATGTTCGATCGCGAACCGGGGCCGTGGATCCGCGTTGTGAAACAGCGGCTCAGCGCGCTGGTGCTCGATGGCGACCTGCAGCCGGGGGATCGCACCGCGGCCGAGCGGATCGCGCGCAAGCTGATGAACCGGGCGTAGGCGGACGCTATTCCGTCTCGTCTCCCCAGCGCTGGAGGAACTCGATCGTGTTCAGCATCTGTTCCGCGGTGCGGGCGAGGCAGAGGCGTTCCAGGCGCCGGATTTGCTCGCCGAAGTGGAACCGCTCCTTGGGCGCGAGAACGATGCCGCCGTGTGTCTCGCCCGCAGCCAGCATCTCCACGTGGATCCTGACGTAGTCCCGCACGTTGTAGGAGAAGAGCACACGGCCGGCCCGCGTTGCGTAGGCAAGCTGTTCCTCGTCCGCGCGGCCCAGCATGCCGGCGGCCTTGGCCGTGAGTACATCGACGCCACGCCGCGTCAGGCCCTGGACGATCGTCGTCCTTTGGGCGTCTTCGTCGAGGTACAGGGCCGCCAAAGATCAGCTGGCTTCTACGGGATGCTCGCGCGCCCACGCCTGGTACAGGCGCTCTTCTTCCTCGTCTTCGCGGCGCATCTCGGCATCGATGACACGCTGGTTCGCGTGGTAGTAGCCGATAGCCGCCTCGACCTGCTCTCGGGGGATCGGCGGGTATTCGTGCGCCAGCTCGTCGATGCTGAGACCGTGGTGGTAGGCGGCGACGAGCGCAAAAAGCGACATCCCGGTGCCGGTGAGGCATACCTTACCGTCCCGGAACCCGGGGTCGGAATAGAGGTACCGACCGATCTCGACGCGGGCGGGCGCTGTCATATGGCCATTAGTGTAGCACCGTGCCGGGACCGTCCCGGGCCGACGCAAGGCCCCTTGAGGGACCACGGGGTAGAGTCGATTCCGTGAGGGTCCTCTGGCTTTCGAATAGCGACGATGCCGCGGGCAATCTGCCGCAGGAGGCACGCTCCTACTCCCAGACTGCCCGGCTCATTCGCGAGGCGATCGGCGAGGAGGTCGAGGTGACCCCGCGCATTATCTGGCCGAGTCCGGAGCTCCCGGACCTCATCGACCGCTGGATGGAGCGCTACACGCCGGATGCCGTCATCTACCACATCAACGGGTTCTGGTACCTCTACCGTTCGACGCCGTTGCGGCTCGAGCGGCGGCTGGGGCCACTCGGCCGGCCACTCTCCCGCGCCGGACTGCGCCTCGGTGGTTCCTCGTGGTTTGCGACCACACGAGTCTTCCATGCGGGGCGCTGGCTGGCGCTGCGAACGATCGGCGGCGATACATACTTCACGCCTGAGGAAGTCGTGGAGACGGTAGAGGCATGCGTGCGGCGCATCATCCGCCACGAGGGCGTCGGGCTCGTGGTGCGCGGCCAGATGGCGCCGTGGTCATGGAGGTCGCAGCCGCCAGGCGCGCTGCGGTCCGTCCACACCGGCGTCCAACGGTTCTGCGCGGCAGCGCACGTGGCCTACGTCGCCGCCGATCCGGACGGGCAGGTCGATGAGAACATGGACTTCTGGCGACGCGGAGACCGGCTCCACACGAACGCCCCCGGCCACTCGTGGTACGCGCGGCTCGATGCCGACGCAATCGTGACGGCCTGGCGCAAAGCGAACGGCTCTTAGCGGAACTGTGGCGGCTCCCACCAGGGGAAGAGATCCGGGAGTTCCTTGCTCACGCTCATCCGGAAGTCGGGCGCGCGCTTCTCGAGGAAGGCGGCGACGCCTTCGCGGACGTCGGCGGACTGGCCCATGTAGAGGATGCCGCGCGAGTCGGCCATGTGCGCCTGCATCGGGTGGTCGGCCACCAGTCCGCGCCACATCATCTGGCGGATGAGCGCCTGCGACACACCGGAGGTGTCCTTCGCGAGTTCGAGCGCGAGTTCACGGGCCGCCGTCAGCAGTTCGGCGTGCGGGTGGACGGTGCGCACGAGCCGACCCGCCAGTGCCTCCTGGGCTGTGAACACACGCCCGCTGTAGGCCCATTCCAGCGCCTGCTGGATGCCGACGATGCGCGGCAGGAACCACGTGCTGCACGCCTCCGGGACGATGCCGCGCTTTGCGAAGACGAAGCCCATGCGCGCCTGGTCGGATGCGAGGCGGATGTCCATCGCCAGCGTCATGGTGATGCCCACGCCCACCGCCGGGCCGTTGATGGCCGCGATCACCGGCTTCTTGCACTCGAAGATGCGCAGCGTGAGCTGGCCGCCGCCGTCGCGGTAGTCGGCGATGTCGGTCGGGCGGCCCCGGTTCGAGGCGTCGAACGTGGCACGGCCCGCCCGAGAGGTCCGCGCCGGCGCAGAAGCCACGGCCGCGGCCCGTGACGATGACCGAGCGGACGTTGTCGTCGCCGTCGACACGATCGAAGGCGTCGATCAGCTCGCGCTTCATGGTGTCGGTGAAGGCGTTGAGTTGCTCGGGCCGGTCGAGCGTGATCGTGGCGATGCGATCCTCGACTTCGTAGGCGATCTGGGTGTAGTCCATGGCGGTGCCTCCGATCCCTGTCAGTTGTTTGGTGAAACTTACTCTCCCGGCAAGCGATGGAAAAGGCGCCTCACCGGGCGTGCCGCTAGTATCGAGCACCGGAGGGCTGTGGTTCGATGGTGCGACTTGCATGGCTGCTCGCCGGTATCGCAGTGCTGGCCGCGGCCTGTGGCGGCGGTACGAAGACGACCATCCAGCCCGACGCTACGTTTACCCCTGCGGGGAGCGCGACCACAGCCGCGACGCCGGCTCCCACGCAGACCCCGGCGCCCTCGCCGTCAGCCACCCCCACGGTGAGCGCGTCCGCCGCGCTCGATGCGGCATTCAATGCCGGGCTCGGCATCTTCGACGCGGTCTCGAACGACGACTGCAAGACGAACAACCCCCAGGGGAAGGCGTGTCTCGTGAAGGACGCTCACCCGGCCGACGCGTCTCGCGGGGCGGCCGCGTTCGAACTTGGCTTCCCGCAGGGCGGCGGCGCGACCGTGGTGCTCGGCCGAACCGCCGATGGCGGCTGGGGCTACTGGTACGGCACCCAGCAGCAGATCTTCCGCTCGTATGCGCTCCCGACCGATATGCTCGTCTGCGGATTTGGCGCCGGCACGGTCGTGCGGGCGGCGGCCGATGGCGCCTCCGCGAGCGTCGCGAGCCTGCCGGACCTCGCGAAGGTTCGGGCGGAGGAGTTCCTGCTCACGAATCCGGGGACCTACGGCAAAACGAACGGTGGCGGCTGGTACCGGATCAGCGCGCCGAACGCCGGCTGGGTGCGTTCGACGGCGGTCGCCGATGCCAATAACGGCGACTGCAAGCTGCACGACGCGATCGAGCGAACGGTGGGCTGAACTGCTGCTCGTAAACGAGCCGTTTGTATGATTCCAGACGGGCCATTGCGCCCGGAGGCATCGTGAACAGCTACAAGCTCGAACTCTTCCTGCACGTCGCTACGGTCATCGTGGCCCTTGGCGTGACGTTCGTTTACCCGTTCATGCAGGGCTTTGCGGAACGTTCGGGCGTCGGCGCGACCCGCTTCATGCTCAAGTTCTCGCTCTACCTCGAAAAGTTCGTGGTCATCCCGGGCGCCGTCCTGCTGTTCATCTTCGGCGGGCTGCTCATTGGGAACAGCAACACCCCGAACCAGTACAAGGACAACATGCCGGCCTGGCTGACGATCGCCATCGTGTGGTTCCTCGCCGCGTTAGCCGTCGCGGTGTTCGTGCAGCGGCGGAACACCAAGCGCGCCCTGGCATCGCTCGAAGGCGTGGCCGATGACGCGCCGCTGCCGGACGCCTACAAGTCCACCGCCATGCAGATGCAGATCGTAGGCGGGCTGCTGGGCCTCTCGGTCATCGCCATCGCCTTCCTGATGGTCTGGAAGCCGGGGCAGTAGCGTGGTCGAAGCGCCGCCGCTGAGCCGCGAGTTCCCGCCGGTCTTCGATGGCCACGAAGACTTCATCACCGCGATCAAGCCGCGCGGCAGCACGTTCGGGCCCCGCGGCGGGCGGGATTTCTTCGCGGACGGCTCGGCTGAGCGAGGTGACCGAGGCCCAGAAGCGCGGCCACGTTGACCTCCCTCGCGCCATGCGTGGTGGCCTCGGCGGCTGCTTCACGTCGATCTACCTGACGAACGAGCGCGCCGAGTTCAACGCCCTCGCCTACGCGATGGACGAGATGAACGACGTCTTCCGCATCGCCGACGCCAGCGAGGGCCGCTTCCGCGTCTGCCGGACGGTCGCCGACGTGCGCGCGGCCTGGGCCAACGACGCGTTCGCGAGCGTGTTCATGTTCGAAGGCGCAGACCCGATCTCCTGGAGCCTGAAGGAGCTGCGCGTCTTCTACGAAGCCGGGCTGCGCTGCCTCGCGCCGACGTGGAGCCGCTCGACGATCTTCGCGCACGGCGTCGCCTTCGGCGGCCACCTCCCGGAGACCGGCCTGACCGACCTCGGCCGCGAGCTCGTGCACGAGTGCAACCGGCTCGGCATCATCCTCGATGTCTCGCACATCAACCCGGCCGGGTTCCGCGACATGCTGGATGAGTCGACGCAACCGGTGATCGCGACACACTCGAGCGTGAAGTCGATCTCGCCGCACGTGCGCAACCTCGACGATGACCAGATTCGCGCGCTTGCGAAGCAAGGCGGGACGATCGGCATCAACTTCGCGAACATCTTCCTGCGCCCGGATATGAAGGGCGACGCCGACGTGCCGCTGGAGGTCATCCTCAGCCACTTCGAGCACATCGTGAACCTCGTCGGCGACGAGCATGTCTCGTTCGGGAGCGACTTCGACGGCACGGACGTGCCGAACGTCATCGGCGACGCCACCGGCCTGCCGGTCATCCTGCGGGCGATGAAGGCGAAGGGCTGGAGCGACGATCGTCTGGAGCGCATCTGCAACGGCAACTTCCTGCGCGTGGCTGGAGCAGTCTGGCGGTAGTCAGGGAATATGAGCGGCGCTGAGCCATCCGGGCCCGCGCGGTACGGGCCGTACCATCGTGTTGAGAGCCCCACGCAAACGTCCGATGACGCGTTGCTGCAGCTGGAGTCCGGGGAACTCTGGGGACGCACTCCGCGAGGGAGCGCATGGCCGCAGGTACAGGCGTTCCGCGGACCACTGCCTGAGGGAGCACGCGGGATTGAGTTCTTCACCGCCGTACCTCCCGATCACAACGGACGACGCGGTGAAGTACGATGGTCGGGCGGAGGGCGCCGCGCCGATGTTGAAGGGGACGAGTTCGTGGCGCGAGTCAAGATAGAAATCGTGCGAAACACTCAGCTCCAGTCGCCATGAAACAGGTAGAACCCATCGACCGCTGGCCGAGCGGAGAAGGTCGAACCGTGGCGATGTTGCCCCGCGAGCCGGCCGAGCTAGAGCAGGATTTTGGCATCCGCTTCGAACGCGGTGTTGACGGCCTGGACTCGTACTCGCTCGCCGCAATCTCAGACCGCTCCGTCGGACAAATCTGGTTCTTCAAGCACGACCACGGCCCAGAAGGCACCGACATCGAGGTGGACGCCGGCATCGATCCGTCCGTCGCGATGAATGCGATCGCGCGACACCTGGGGAAGCTCTGCCGAGACGTTGTCTGGCTGGCCCCAGGTGATCGAAGCCGGGGCGTAGCCCGTTTGGGAACTTCCTGAGTTTGGCGGAAGCGGTCTGGCGGTGAACCAGGGAACAGCGAACGCGGACCCGTCCCGATGAACGGGTTCCACGGCGCGCTGAGAATCACGTAGGGTTGCCGTCCGAGTCTTTGAACAGCCGGTACACGGAGAAGCCGAGGTCGCGGCTGCCGAACCAGCGCACGTCATGATCTCGCGAGTACCCCTGGAAATACCCTTCGGCTACGCCGAGCGCGAGTTGGACGGCGCTAACCCCGTCGCCTCCGTAGATGGTCATCGGTTGCGAGTAATCCGCGCCGAAGACGACCAGTTCGCACTGCCAGTCCCAGGGATTCTTGTTGCTTTGTACAGGCATTGAGATCTCGACGCGGATGGTTCCGACCACCGCCTCGCCCTCGAAGACCTCAAGCTCCCGCGTTAGCCTTGCCGTGGTAGTGGTGATGAAATGCGCCGACGGACGCAAGGGTCCAGCCGCTGGCTCGGGAATCGGGTCGCCCTCGGCTAACGCCGAATCGACCCAGACCGCCATGGCTTCGTCAAGGTTGCGGAGTGCTTCCTCGGGTGTTGCTCCCGCGGTGATACACCCCTCGAGCTCAAGCACCTCCCCCAGGTAACCTTCTGCCGGCTCGCCGCTGACGATCCGGTGATACGGCCGCTGCAGAATCTCCGCGACCTTCTGCTCTGTTCCCAGGTCTCCAGGATCTTTGCTCCGGCGCCGCGGGTCCCCGTCGTTCACAGCCATTTCTCGAACTCCCATTCGTCCCTGAGCGCGATGCCGTTCTCGCCGATGGGCGGCACTTCCGGTTTCAGGCGGCGGACCTCGTCCATCGCGTCGAGGTGGATGGCGACGAGGCGGTAGCCGCAGCGGAGGTAGACGCTGATGGCGTGGACGTTGTCGTTCGTGGTGATGAGCCAGCAGCGGCGTGCGCCTCGCGCGGCAACGCGCCGCTCGATCTCCGCCAGCATTGCGCGGCCATGGCCGACGCCGCGATTGACGGCGTCCAGCGAGACGACTTCCGCTTCTTCGCCCCTGACGACGAAGCTGCCGACAGCCGCCGGCTCGCCGGCGTCGCTGTACAGGCCGAGGGCCTCGACGTCGTCCGGTCGGATGACGTTGCCCTTCGAGACGACGAACTCTCCCCAGGACTCACGCCAGGTCTCGGCCAACGCGTGCGCATCGAGTTCGCGGAACTGCATCCCGCGAGTCTAGCGCGCTAAGGGTTCTGGTCGGACCCGAGCGCGCCGAAGAGGTCGTCGAACGGGTTCTTGTCCGTCACGTCGGCTGGGTCGGGCGCCTGGATGTCGACGGGCTTGCCGTAGTCGAAGAAGTCCATGGTGATCGTCTCGGCGACATCCTTGGCCGCCGTCGAATCTGTGCCGGTGTGGCTGTAGTCGAGCGTTTCGGTGATGCGCACAACGCGCCCTTCGCCATCGATCCAGACGTCTACCGGGAATGTCGTTATACCCACGTCGTCCGCAGAGCCAAAGCCTTTTTCGGCGGCCTCTTTTGTGAGGTCGACGGTCCCCTGGTAGTGCGTGGCGTGGACGCCGCGAATGTCGTCTTCGCCGACAGCGTGGATGTCCGGTGCGACGCCGGTGAGCAGCGAGAGCCCGTTGGCAGGATTGGTCTCGGCGCTAAAGGTGTCGCCCATGGCCGGGTCGCCGGACGCATCCTCGCGGTACCACTTCGATTCACCGATGCCGTCCAGCCGCATGTAGGTCGCGTCGTCGGCCACGATCATTTCGATCTTGACGAAAAACATGTTCATCGAGAGCGACTCGCGCCGGGCGTCGAAGTCGATCGCGCCGCTCGCCTTGATCGAGTCAAGCCCCAGCGCCTTCGTCAGCTCGTCGGTGGCGCCGGAGGTCTGCATCGTCATCTCGAAGCTGACCGTGCCGCTATCGGACGACTTCGCCGCCGCTGCGTGGACGACGTCGACGGCGGCGAGCTTGCTGCCGACGCCGCCCGCGATCGATTTCGCCTGGTCGGCTGATTTGTCGGCGGCGCTGCAGGCGAATGCGAGGGGGAGAGCCAGCAGAACGGCGATGAGGACGAGAAGCCTGGAACGCATGACGGAACCCCGCTCCGGAATACCGGGCACTATAGAGTTCGACCGTGCCAGCCGTGACACCAGTCTTCGCTCGTGGCCGGCGGGTGACAATCGCTCGCGGTGCTCGCACAATCGGGCGCACGGAGGCGTCCCATGACTACCATCGATCCCGCCGACATCGAACTCGAATCGCCCGAGCAATACGACTGGCCGAAGCTGGTCGACGACCTGAACGCGCTGCTGCGGCTGAAGACGACACCCGTGGGCATGAAGATGTTCGCGACGGCCGCGGAGATGCAGGCGATTCCGAAGATCCGCCGGCCGAACGGCACCATCCATACAACGGACCAGATCGTCGCGCAGGCGGCGCGGCTCGGGTGGACGGTCGGCATCACGAACGACGACCTCGTCGGCGCGCAGTGCGGCGCGGTCATCGGCCTGCACCCCCGCGACGAGCAGTGGCTCTCGGGCAAGAACATGGCCGGCGTCTGGTTCGAGACGATCGAGGACTCGGCCGCGCACCAGGCGGCGATGGACACCGTCCCGTTCGGCCAGTACGAGGCGATGGCCGTTTCGCCGCTGGCCAGCGGCCGGCTCGACCCGCCGGACGTCTGCCTCATCTACGCGACGCCGGGGCAGATGATCATCCTCATCAACGGCCTGCAGTGGAGCGGCTACAAGAAGTTCGAATGGAGCGTGGTGGGCGAGTCCGCCTGCGCCGACTCGTGGGGACGCGCGCTGGCGACGGGCGAGCCGAGCCTCGCGATCCCCTGCTTCGCCGAGCGGCGCTACGGCGGCGTCCTCGACGACGAACTCCTGATAGCGATGCCGCCGAAGTACCTCCCCCGCACGATCACGGGGATGAAGCGGCTCTCCGGTAACGGCCTGCGCTACCCGATCCCGCAGTACGGCATCCAGTCGGACGCGCGCGCAGGGCTGGCGGTGAGCTACGGCGAGCGCCGGTAGGCCGGCGCTCCGGCCCGGGGGGTTACGACCACAAGAGGACACAGGGGGCCACGAGAGGAGGGACAAAGGATAGCGTTGCGCGCTCCCTTCCCTTCTCTGTGGACCTCTTGTGTCCTCCGTGGTTGAAAATGGTCGCGATGGAACGAACGAAGGAACTCGCGCCGTTCATGGATGCCCGCGGGCGGTTTCGCGCCTGGCCGGTGAAACGGCGCCTGCAGGTGGAGGCGCTGGGACAGCTGGCGGAGCTGTTCGAGCCGTGGCGGCACTACAGCGAACGCGAGGTGAACGACATCCTGCAGGACTGGCACACGTTCGGCGACTGGGCGCGCCTGCGCCGCGACCTCTACGACCTTGGGTACCTGGACCGCTCGCCCGACGGTGCGGAGTACTGGCGCGTCGACCCGCCGGTAAGCCATGCGGAGCAACGCGCGTGACTGACGAAGCCCTGCTCGCCAACCTGGCGACCGCCTACAACCGCGCTGCCGCTCAACGGAACGAGGCGGCCGTGGACGAATGGAAGGCCGTCGAGCGGTCGGCATTTCTCGCGCGGCTCCGCGACGAAGGCCGGACGTCGCTGCTGGAGGTGGGCTCTGGCCCGGGGGTACACGGCAAGTGGTTCGCCGACAACGGAATGACAGTCACCTGCACGGACCTTTCGCCCGAGCACGTTCGCCTCTGCCGCGAGAAGGGCCTCGAGGCGTTCGTCGCGCCGTTCCTGGAGATGGACTTTGGCGGTCGTACGTTCGACGCGGCGTTCGCGCTGAATTGCCTGCTGCATGTGCCGCCGGCCGATCTTCCGAGGGCGCTCGGGCGCATCCGCGCGGCGATCGCGCCGGGCGGACTGTTCTTTCTCGGCCAGTACGGCGGGGACACATCTGACGGCATCGATGAAGGGGACAGTTACGAGCCGAAACGCTACTTCTCATTTCTCTCCGATGGCGACTCGCAGCGTGCCGTGGGCGACGCCGGGTTCGCGATCATCGAGTTCCACTCGGTCGACGTCGGTTCGGAACGGCTCCACTTTCAATCGCTCGCGCTCCGACGATGATGCGCGCCCGCCTGCGGCCCCGATTGGCAGCGCGGCGAAGCGGGGATAGCGTGGACGCATGATCGAGATCGTCTTCGAAACGCACTCCATTACCGAGGACAACGAAGCCGGCTTCGCGACCGGCTGGAACCCCGGGCGGCTCTCAGCGCACGGGCGTGAACTGGCGAACGAACGGAGTGCGCGTGGCGGCGAGGTTTCCGCGGTGTTCTGCTCGGATTTGGCCCGGGCAGTGGAGACGGCGCAGATCGCCTTCGGCGGGGCGGCGCTCCCCGTCTTGCATGACTGGCGCCTGCGCGAGTGCGACTACGGAGAGCTCAACGGCGCTCCCACGACGAAGGTGCATCCGCGGCTGCCCTATCTCGACGAGCCCTACCCTGGCGGCGAGAGCTGGCGACAGGCGGTCGCCCGAATTCGCCTCTTCCTACGCGACCTGCCCCTGCGCTGGGAGGGGAAGCGCGTGGTAGTCATCGGGCACATGGCGACGTACTACGGCCTCGAACACTGGATCAACGGGAAGCCTCTCGAATCGCTGCTAGACGGCCCCTTCGAGTGGCAGCCGGGGTGGGAATACAGGCTGGGCGCGAGTTAGCCCTGATTCTTCCCGTTCGCCGCGCCGCTGGGACGTAAGTCCAGCTTTCCCGTCACGCCGCCCTTACTCTTGGACCCCTCCGCCAAGTCGCGGGCTTCGCGCGTTCCCGGACTAAGCCGGATTGTCGACAGCGACGAAGGACTCCTCGTCGAATGCGTCGACCATGAGTGTCGTCCATGACCCAAGCGTCTCAGCCAACACGTCGCGCGGCCACTCCAGAGCGCGGTGGAGATCATAGGCCGACTGCTTCGAACTACCGAAGACCGCCACGAAGTAATGCTGGAAGAATTCGTGGATTGCGGCAGCAACGTAGGCCGCGGAGCGCGTCTCCCGATCCAAAATGCACACCGCAAAGTCGTCGACATTTGAAACGCGAACGGGGGCCCAGCGGAGCAGCGGCTCGTGCGCTCGGACCAATGGGTGCACGAACACCGCGACAGCTGTGGCGCTGGAATTGAGGTGCTCCAAAACCAACGGCAGTAGCGCTCGAACAGGCGGTGCTTCGCCGCCGACGCCGTCGAGGAACTTTCGATCCCCTTGCCGCGCTTCAACCGTTCCGACCACCGGCCCGGGTACCACAGTCCATGACGGGAACGAGTCGCGAAGATCTAGATTCAGATTCGTGAACGCCTGCAGCCGCTCCGCGGCATGAGCTACTGCGTCTGGCCCGAGTACTACCCTGCTGAGATTGGTCACGCAGCCGGTCCCCTCTGAACGTTCGACTATACGTTCGACGCGCCGCCGTGGGTCGGTGAGAATAGCGGTTCACTGAAATGACAGGAGCCACGCGCTATGGCCGAGATCAAGCACCGCACCATCCAGACGAACGGCATCAACATGCACATCGCCGAGGCCGGCAGCGGCCCGCTGGTCGTGATGTGCCACGGCTTCCCGGAGAGCTGGTACTCGTGGCGGCACCAGATCAGCGCGCTCGCCGACGCCGGCTTCCACGCTGTCGCCCCGGACCAGCGCGGCTACGGCCAGACCGACCGCCCCGAGGCGATCGACCAATACACGCAGCTCCACATGGTCGGCGACATCATCGGGCTGCTGGATGCGCTCGGCGAAGAGACCGCGATCATCGCCGGCCACGACTGGGGCGCCCCGGTGGCCTGGAACTCAGCGATGCTCCGGCCCGATCGCTTCAAGGGCGTCATCGGGCTGAGCGTCCCGCACTCGGGCCGCGGGCCGATGCCGCCGACGCAGATGTTCAAAGCCGTCTTCGGCGACAACTTCTTCTACATCCTCTACTTCCAGGAGCCGGGGAAGGCGGAGAAAGAGCTCGAGGCGGACGTCGCCCGCACGATGCGCATGTTGCTGTTCTCGGCCTCGGGAAGTCCGGAGCCCGGCGAAGCGCGCGCGCCACTTGCACAAGTCGGCGGGCTTCCTCGACCAGATGCAGGACCCGAAGGAGCTGCCGGCCTGGCTGACGCAGAAGGACCTGGACTTCTTCACGAGCGAGTTCAAGCGGACGGGCTTCCGCGGCGGCCTCAACTGGTACCGGAACATGGACCGCAACTTCGACCTCATGGGCGCATGGGCCACCGCGAAGGTCACCATCCCCGCGATGTTCATCGCCGGCGACCGCGACCCTGTGCTCACGATGATCCCGGGCGCAAACATGATGGAGACGATGAAGCCCTCGGTGCCCAACCTGAAAGAGGTCGTGATGATTCCCGGCGCCGGGCACTGGACTCAGCAGGAGAGCCCGAAGGAAGTGAACGAGGCGATGATCCGCTTCGCGAAGTCGCTCTGACGCTGGCCCGCTGACACTTCGATGGTCGCGTTTGGCGCTCGCACGCAGGCGGGACGGCGCGCTAACCGGCACAGGAGCAAGATAGTGGCGTGACGGCGCCACGCTGGGCTACCGGGAGAGAAGAGCCGATCGGGCTGGTGGAGCCGCGGCTGGTCATCAACCCGGCACTGGCGCTGCTCGTGGCGGCCGTCGGCGGACTGCTGCTGGCGAACATCGTCTCGAACGGTTTCGCGAAGCTCGGCCTGCCCGAGTGGGCCATCGGCCTGATCCTGCTGTCGAGCATCATCGGTTCGATGGTGAATATCCCGATCTACGCGCGGACGACGGTCTCGGCGGAGTCGCCGCTGTTCGTGATGGGCAACTTCGTCTTTCACCGCCACCCGGAAATCGAGCACCAGGTGCTGGCGGTGAACGTGGGCGGCTGCGTGGTGCCGGTGGTGCTGAGCGCGTGGCTGCTGACGCAGGCGCCGGTCTGGGAGATCGGCGTCGCGACCGCGTATCGTGGCGCTCGTCAGCCACCAGATCGCGCACGTGGTCCGCGGTGAAGGCATCGAGATGCCGGCGCTCATCCCGCCGCTGGTCGCCGTGGCCTGGCGTGGCTGCTCGAAGGCGGCCGGTCGTCGAACACCGCCGCGATCGCGTACGTGGCGGGCTCGATGGGCACGCTCATCGGCGCCGACCTGCTGAACATCGGGCGCTTCAACCGCGTCGGCGGCGGCGTCGTCTCGATCGGCGGGGCGGGCGTCGTGGATGGCGTGTTCCTCGCGGGTATCCTGGCAGCGCTCATCGCCTGAAGGCCCGCGGCGGAGTGGTAGAATCTGCCTTAGTGACAGAAACCGCAGGCACATCGAAGCTTCGACGTCGCGCAGCCGAATGGTCTGAGCGAGAGAGCATCCAGGCGCGGGCCGCGGAATGGCGGGGCCGCAGCCATGCCGAGCGGTCGGCCGCATTCGTTGGGCTGATGCGGCTATCGGTCTACGCGGCGCGGCACCGGCCGAATCCGTACGTAAAGCCGCCCCTGGACTTCCCGCGCTTCTCGTCGGTTGAAACACCGCCCCGCCGTGCCCCTTCCTGAGCCGGGGCTCCTTCCAGACGAGCTGGTCAAGACGATTGCACGCACGCTGCGCGATGCGCGCGTCCCCCACGCGTTCGGCGGCGCGCTAGCTCTCGTCTACTGGAGCGAGCCGCGAGGGACGACAGACATTGATATCAACATCTTCCTCCCCGCTTCGGAAGCCGAACGTGTCTTTGAAGCCGCTGCCGCTGTGGGAGTTGTTGCCAGTGCAGCCCAGAGGACAGAGACGCTCGCGCGAGAACAAGTGCGCCTGGACTGGTCCGGAACCTACGTCGATCTGTTCTTCGCATACGACCCGTTTCATGAGAGTTGCCGCGAGCGGGCCGTGGACGTCGACTTCTTCGGCGAGACGCTGTCTGTGCTTTCCGCGGAGGACATCGTTCTTTTTAAGACGCTGTTCAACCGGCCGAAGGATTGGATCGACATAGAGCAGTTGCTTGCCGTGCAGGGCCCGGCGTTGGATGAGGCGTATGCCCGCGACTGGATCGCCCGCATGCTCGCGCCCGACGACAGCGCCCGGCAGCATCTCGAGCAACTCCTGGCCGACGCTCGGTCCCTGTGACTCCCAGCGGCCGTATCTCGTTGGTTCGGCAACAGCGCGGCACGTAAGATTCGGTCGTGCGTATCTCCGTTCTTGGCCATAGCGATACCGTGGGCACGCTCTTCACCGCCGGGGAAAGGACGTGGCCTTCGCTCATCCAGGAGCGGCTGAGCGAAGGCCGGGCTGAGCCCGTGGTCGTCGATAACTGGCGCTGGGCGGTTTACCGGCCGGGGGCGGCGGACTACGCGTTGAAGCTGGTTGAAGAGGCCCGGCCGGATGTCGTGATCGTGACGCTGGCGCGCCTTCTGGTGCGCTTTCGCCACGGTGCAGATCCGGGTGGAGCAGCGCTTCGGGCGACGCGCGGCGAACCTCTACCGGCGGCTCGAACGCACGACGACGTCGTGTCGCCGAGCAGTCGGACCGCCCGGGCAAGCGCACGAACACGCTCGCCGCGGCGCACGGCCCGGAAGCTGATCGGGATGGGGACGCTGATGAGCGTCGAGAGCTTCATCGAGACGGCGAGCGAGGTCATCCGCAAGCTGTCGCAGAGACGAAAACCTGCAGGTGCTGGTAGTCGGCGGTCACCATTACACGGCCGACGTCCGGCGAGCGATGCCAGGCTGGAGCCTGCCCTGCAACAAATCCGGGCGGCGCTCCGGCCGATTGTCGAAGAACGCCGCCTGGTCTGGGCCGACGCGGAAGACGCGCTCCGTGCCGGCGGCGACCGCGAACACATGATCCTCGGCGATGGGATTCACATGACCGAAGAAGCGCACCGCCGCGTCGCTGACGCGCTTGAGCCGGTGCTGCGGAAGATGCTGGAGCGAGGTGGCCGCTCCAGTTCTGAGGCGAACGGGCGGCTGGCCGCGTCACTCGTCCGCGATCGCGAACACCGGGTGCTTTGGTGCTTCGTTCTCGAAGTCGCTGTTAGTCGAATCGGCAGTGACGTCGAAGTACGGGGCCGTGATGCGCGTCGTGCGAAGGTACTCACGAAGGACTGGAGCAGCGGTCTGCGCGTCGACCTGTGTGAGGCGAACGACCTCCGACTTGCGCGCGCGGCTCAGTGTCACCTCGCCGGCGGCCCGGGCGTTCTTTGTCCACTCTCGGTCGCCGTAGGGAGAGACCAGCCAGCGGCGGCCTTCCAGCGTCACGACGTTGACAGGCGTCGACATCGGCTTGCCCGTTGAGCGGCCTCTCACGGTTAGCAGGTGCATACGGCCGTCGCCAACGCCCGCCCAAATCGAAGCGCGGGCGAGCGCGTTGAGAATCCGACGGCCACGACCGAGCCGATACTTGCTGGCCACAGAGCCACACCCCCCAGTCCTGGTGCGCGGAGTGTACCCGAGCAGCGGTCGCGCACGGGGCGATGAAACCTATCGGCGGCGCCCCTGGTCCTCGCGGAGCCGGTGGACAGCCGGGCTACTGCCGTGGGCTGACTCAGGCGGGCGCCGGCGCGCGGAGCTTTTCGATCGCCGCGCGCACGTCGCGGTCTTCGATGAAGGACGCGCCGCGCGCTTCGCGGATCGCCTGGGCGGTCTTGATGATGGCTGCCTGCGAGAGGCCGGCGGGCGGCGGCGTGATCCACGCCAGCAGCTCCAACGTCACGTTGTTCGGGTCCTTGAAGTAGATGGAGCGCTCGTAGCCGCGGTCGATTGGCCCTTCGACCTCGACGCCGGCTGCCACGAGCCGCTCCCGCGCCGCCTCCAGCCGCTCCAGGTCGATGTCGATGGCGAGGTGGTCCATGTGGCCCGAACCGGACTTCGCCAGCTCATAGACTGCCGGATCGATGCCATCCTTCGGCACGAAGTAGGCGATGAAGTTGTCGTTGCCGACGTGGAAGAAGAGGTGCTCTTCGGACGGGTAGTCGAGGTTGTCCTGGCGGAGGACCAGCTCCATGCCGAGCACCTCGGTGTAGAAGTGGAGCGTCTCTTTCGCGTTCGCGCCGGAGAAGGCGGGGTGGGAGATGCGGATCGTGCCGACCATAGCAACGCCTCGCATGAGTGTGGCTGGAACCGTAGCGCGAGCCGGTGACCTTAGCCAGCGCCGGCAAGCTCCGCGCGCTCGTAGATGATGGCGCCGTCGGGCGTCTGCTCGGCGAGGGCGAGGTTCGTCACGTGGACCCGCCATGAGAAGTCCTGGTGCAGTAGCCACTGCACGAGCGCGGGTACGGTAGCGGGCGGGACGTTCTGCTGGGCGATCGTGATGTGCGGCAGGGCGCGCTCCGGCAGGTAGTAGGGCGTGGTCTCCATGCCCGCGGCGAGCATGCGCTCGCAGATGGCGGCATGCAGGCCGGCCAGCTGTGGGCTCCGGGCCACCGGGACGTAGAACACGGGCTCGTCGCCCGTGAACACACCGAAACCGCTCGTTTCGACATGGAAGGGAGGGGTTTCCGGCCCGAGCTCACGGAGGATGGTCGCAGCTCGACCAAGGTCGTAGCTCTCGGCGAGGTGATAGGAGAAGTGCGGAAGCGCGCCGGGGTACCCGCGGGGAATGCTGAACTCGCGCTCCATCTCGTCCCAGAGCTGCTCGACGCGGTCGGCGATGGGCGGCTCGAGGACGGTGATGATGCCCGGCATTTGCTACGCGGAGAGAGCGGTGAATTCGATCGTTCGAGGATCGGCCACGCGGCGAGATGCTTCGAGGATCTCAATGCCGACGATCTCGCCCGCATCGTTGTAGTCCAGGATCACGCCCTCTTTGTCCTCGTCGCTCTCGGCGACCGTGTCCGGACGAAACACTACGGATAGCGTGTCGGAGTCTGGGTCGTAGCTGATCTTCACGGTTCTCTCCAGTATTTCGATATCTTACTCGTCCGATACACCGTTACGACGACGTGGACCCAGGTCGCGCGTACGGTGGCACGCCGCCGACAGCGACGGCTCCCTTGGACGGTCGCCGTACTGACTGGTTGGGCTGGTGATGCGCGAGTGCCGCCCTGACCGGGCGGCCCGGTATTTGGGTAACAGTGCGACGCTACCCACTACCAGTTCGGTGGTGGGTAGCAGCCCCAACGGACGGCCCGTTCAGTGCTGGATGGCGCCCGTGGACACTACCTCGAAGGCTGTGCCGGGGACGGTCTTGAGCTGGTTGAGGTCCGTGTCGTTCCAGCGCGTGTCGCTGCCGCCGGTGATGTACCAGTTCGAGCCGTTGTCGGCGACGATCATGCCGTAGGTCTTGAGCGCTTCGAGGATGGTTCGCGCCTCGCCGGTGTACTTCGAGGTGTCGAAGCTGGCCTTGAGCCGAAGGCGGGCGCCCATGGGCAGGTAGTTCGCGTTCGTGCTGGAACTGGCGTAGTGCGTGGCCGGGAGGATGAAGCCCTTCTGCGTCTTCGCGACGGTGAACCGCAGGGCATGGGTGATCTCGCCGGCCGTGGCCTCGTCATAGCGGGCGAGTCCGGGAAGGATCGGCAGGCCGGCGGCGTCGGCGGAGGTCCAGCCGAATGGGCGCAGGGCGTTCGATCCGAGGTCCCAGACGGCGCCGGCGTCGGCGTTCCAGCCGCTGCCGTTGGGGTAGGCGTTGTACATCTCGTAGAGCTTGCAGCTGCCCTGCTGCACCACGAGCACGTGGCGGTCGCCGCTACTGCCGCTGCCGCCTTCGACCGGAGCGTTCTGCGGCACCGGGTAGGGACCGGGATCGCTCTCGTCGCCGTAGGCGGTGAAGGTGATGGGCGCGGCCGGCTGTGTTGCGGGCACCACCATGAACGGGATGCCGTAAGCGGGGTTGGAGCCGAAGTCGGCGTGAAGGAACTGGTTGCCGCCCTGGCTGGTGATCGCCGAGATGTAGTTCGCGCTGTTGGCGTCGACGGAAAGGGAGCTAATGTCCTGGTTCCAGGCGTTGTTCGCAGGGAACACCTGGCAGCCGCCTACTTTCGAGACGGTGCTGCCGCCAGTCTGCGTGGGGGTCGCGGTGGGCGTGGCCGTGGCGGCCTTCGTCGGTGTAGCCGAGGCGGACTTCGTGGGAGTTGCCGTTGGCGGCTTCGGCGTGGGAGTGGGCGTGTTGTTCGCGACGCAGTTCGCGGTGATCTCGTTAATGTTGATGCGCGAAGTCGTCAGCCGCTTGCCCTGGCAGGTGAGATGCACGGAGTCGCCCCCATGGAGGACGGTGTCGCTGCTCGTGGCGAACGCAACGAACGCGCCGAGCGCAACAAGCGCGGCGAAGGCGAGGGCGCCGGGGAGGATGTGTCGTTTCATCGGTGGTCAGCCCTTTGGAGAGGCGGATCTCCGCTGAAGCGGGGCGGCCGCAACAGGAGTCACCGGCACCATCGACGGTGGCCGGAGGACGCTCAAGCGCGTTTCGGTAACCCTTCTGTAAACAGTCAGAGAGGTCGGTGGCCGGTTGGGGAAACGGGGTGGACGCGGCCCGAAGCTAGTCGAGCGAGTCTGCGAGAGCGGTCGCCGGCACGGGAACGAGCACCGGCTCGGGAATGGCAAGTGGCACGCCCTTGAAGCGGGGATGCTCGATCGCCAGGTACGCCAGCGTGGCGAGGACACCGATTGCGGCCAGCGTGGCGCGCGCCCCGGTGAACTGTGCGCCAACACCGAGGAGCAGCAGCGGCACAACGACGATGGCGTCCGTGAGGGTTCCCTGGACGGCGTAAACGCGGGACTGCTGGTTGATGGGCGCCGTCTCGCTGAGGGCGACGCGTGCGCTCACGAGCGAGGCACTGAGGCTGAGGCCGATGAGGAAGGCCACCGGGAAGGCCACGACGTAGGTCGTGTTGATGGAGTCTTCGATGTAGGCGATGGGCGCCAGGTGACTATGGTCGGCGACGGCGGTCACCCCGAAATCGAGGGCCGAAAGGGCGAATACACCCACCGCCATCGCGATGAGCGAGAGCCGCATGACCGAGGCTGCGCGATCCCGCGTCACGGTCGGCCCGGCCCAAACGAGCCCGATGACGGCGCCGATGATCCCCGGAACGAGCAGGAAGATTGTCGCCTCGTTGCCGAGATGGAGGTCGTGCTTCATGTACAGAGGCAGGGCGACGATGATGCCTTGCGCCGCGATCGACTTGATGGCCAGCACCGTGACGGCATCGCGCGCGAGCGGCGTGCGGCGAAAGAAGCCCATGGTCTCGCGGAGGCTGAAGGCGTCCCGCGCCGTTTGCTCGTGGACGTCGTGGACAGCGCGAAGGCGGACGGAGAGGGCGATCGTCATCACCGTGAGGACCGAGAACCCGGCCGCGCCAGCGATCATGATCGCCTGCGCCCCGCCAAGGACGTACAGCATCGGAGCGAGCAGCAGCATGCCGATCGCCTGTCCGCCGTACTGGGCGGCAACGACGAACGAATGTGCCGGGGCCGTGGAACCACTGCGGATGATGCGAATGATGGCCATCTCGGCCGGCGTTGAGATCTGCGATACGGCGGAGTAGGCGAAGGCGACCATCCAGGCCGTGCTCGGGCCGGACGTGAACACGCAGGCCGCGAGGACGACGGTGAAGCGCAGCACTGAGCCGAACATGAAGCCGCGGCAGGCACCGATGCGGTCGCCGATTGCGCCGCCGATGACACCGAAGAGCACGGCCGGGATGAGGGTGGCGACGAAGAGGCTGCTCAGGCCGAGCGCCGCGTGGGAGCTGGTCCCTGCGATGACGAAGAGCGCGGCGAGCAGGAGGTTCTGCGCCACCTGCGAGACGAGCTTCGACGCGTAATAGAGATTCCGTTCGAGCGTCAGCTCGCGGCCCTGTTCCACCACCACTGCCTCAATACCTCGACATCATTAACGGCCGCGGGCGGCTCGGCCACAGCGGAGATCGGGGGTTTCCCGGCCACAGTTGCGGGGGCCTGCGCGAGCAGCGGCCTCCCAAGCGGGGATTGTGGTCCCCGGCGTGGTGTGAGGCTGCTTGCAGAAACGTATCATGCGCCGCCTTCGAGCGAGGGCAAGGAAGTCGATGCTTTACCTGAAGACCGTAAAAATCAGGAAAATCCCTTTCGATTTCGTCAATATCTCGCATCGAGCGAAATATTGAGGACGCCTCTGCCGCCACACGAATACTGTCGTGGAGTGGCTTCGTGGCCCGGACAGCCAGGGCCTGCTGACCGCGAAAACGTCCCACGGTATGGTGGGCACGGTCCCGCGCCCCGAAACGACGACAAGCGGA
Source organism: uncultured bacterium (assembly GCA_963832795.1). GTDB lineage: Bacteria > Chloroflexota > Dehalococcoidia > Tepidiformales > Tepidiformaceae > CAWHVJ01. Next base: position 142,966 of record CAWHVJ010000007.1, on the reverse strand, counting down.
GAAGGCCATGCTCACCCAAACGATCCTCGCCACGATGGTGCGCTACTCCCACGACGTGAATATCGAGCTCGTCGACCTCTGCGCGCGGCTGTCCCCGGAGCAGTGGGACGCGCCGAACGCAAACGGCCTGGGGAGCCTGCACGAGACTGCGTTCCATATCGTCGCGGTGGAAGAGGAGTGGTACGAGCTCTGCCGCACCGGCATCCCGCAGTTCGGGCTCCGCGATGTCGGGCAGTTCGGCGACGCGGCTGCCGTGCAGTCGCTCTGCGAGGAGACGTTCGCCCGGATCGACCCGTTCCTGGCCGCCGCCACCGACGAAGACCTGGGCGAAGCCATCACAGCGATGCTGCCGCACGGCAGAGTGACCGCCTGGCCGCGGTGGCGGATGCTGGTGCACGCGTTCACCCACAGCTCGATCCACCGCGGCGAGATGGCGACGCTGCTCAGCGGCTTCGGCCAGTCCCCCGGCTCGATCGACTTCTACGGCTACGGCGCCTGAGCCCAGGCGGCCGAGGAGACGGTGATTGGTGACTGTGGTTCCGCGTGACCTGATCGCTCATGCTGGCGCCGTGCAAGAACGCCCCATCCGTCTGCTGATGGTGAACGCCAGGGCCACGGAGTTCGGAACGGCGAATCGGGCACTACACGGACCGGCTGACGGAGTCGCTGGAGGCCGCCGGCATCGACGTCGCGCGGCTCGAGTCGGCGGACTGGGGTGCCCGGGCCGCGCGCGGGGCGCTGGCGCAAGCGGCCGAGGCCGCGCCGGACATCGTTCACGTCCAATACCCGATGCACGCCTACGGCCACAGCCTGTTGCCGCATCTGCTCGCCCTGCGCCGGCCGTCGGTGGTGACGGTGCACGAAGCGAGCGTCTTCGGCCGCTTCACAGGGCGCGGCATGCTGCTGCCGATGCTCCTCCGGAGCCATCTCATCTTCACAAGCGACTTCGAACGGCGGTTCACCCGGCGGTGGGCGCCATGGATCCGGTCGCGCGCGTTCGTCGTGCCGCTGGGCAGCAACATTCGGGCCGTGCTGGCCAGGGCGACCGCGCCGCGGACGATCGTCGCGTTCGGCGGGATCTACCGGGGGAAAGGCCTCGACGAGGTGATCGAATTCGCTCGGCTGGCGGCCGCTGCAAATGCTCCGTGGGAGGTCCGAGTCGTCGGCAGCTCCGAGGGCGAGGCCTCGACGTACGAACGGTCGCTCCACGAACACGCAGCCGGCCTGCCGGTCCACTTCACAGGCCGCGTCGACGACGAGGCGGTGGCAAAGGAACTCGCCCGGGCCACGCTGGGTTACTTCCCGTTCCGCGACGGGGCCTCAGAACGGCGGGGCTCGCTTCTCGCAGCGCTGGCGGCCGGTCTGCCGGTCATCACGACGGCCGGGAGGCACACGACGCAGGCGCTCCGGGATGCGACCGTCATCGCGAACTCGCCCGCGGAGGCGCTCGCCGCAGCCGATCGTCTCCTTCTCGACGCCGCCGAGCGCGAGCGTCTTTCGGCCGCTGGTCGCGCCTACGCTGCCGCGCGAACCTGGGAGCGGATTGCCGAGCGGCACGTCCGCATCTACGAGCGGATGCTTCAGCGCTAGCCCCGTGGGGCTGCCCCGCGCTCTGAGAGACGGTTGAAATCGGCGGACCCCTCCCGTGGCTGCCCGAACCCGGCGCGCATGGGTAACGTCCTGATCACTCGTGTCGGTGCGATTACAGCCGCCACGGAAGAGAGGGGGCGCCATGAGCGTTCTTACCTGGATTCTGCTTGGATTGATAGCCGGCGCCGTTGCCGACCTTGTCGTGGGTGGACCTGGAGGCTTCGGTCCGCTGGGCCTCGTCATCACCATCGTCGTCGGCATCGTCGGAGCGTTTATCGGCGGGTTCATTGGCGCCCAGCTCGGCTGGGGAACGGTGAGCGAGTTCGATGTGCGAAGCGTCGGTCTCGCCATCCTCGGGGCGATCGTGTTCTTGCTCATCCTGCGGGCCATTCGCAGCGGCCCGCGCCTCGCCTGACGACGAACGCGGCGACATGAAAACGGGGCGCCGGATGGGCGCCCCGTTTCGTGCGATCGTGGCTGGTGCTACACCCGCACGCCGCTCAGCTTCGCGAGCTTCACGCTGTTGAAGAGCGCGAGCCCGGCGTACCACTTCACACGGATGCGCGAGGCATCCTTGGTTTCCAGGCTGCCAACCCGCTCAACGGTGAGTCCGCCGGGAGCCGTGAGCCCGGCGAGGGCGCCTTCGCCGAACTGCATCGCGTAGACGGTGCTGCAGTCCGAGTTGGCGCCCACCGTCGTGGCGTCGCTGATGTAATCGTTCAGTCCGATGGGGATGCCATCGTAGAACTGCAGCATGTTGCCGAACTGGTCGCGGTCGGCTTCGAGAAAGCTACCGCTGGCACGGGCGAGGATGTTGAGGCTGCGGCGCGTGCGGCGGCTCATGAGCAGCAGCTCCGGCTTGCCACCGCGCACCTTGTCGATGAGCTCATCCAGCTTGGCGAGCGTGAGGCTGTCGCCGTCGGTGCCCATGCTCACGGTCTGACCGGCCGAGACGAGCAGATCGACGCCGTCGAAGCTGTTCGGGTCGGAAGTGTCGTCGCCGTTCACGAAGGTGTCGTCGAACAGGGCCTGGACGGCGCGCGCCTTGAGCTGGACGACGGCCGCCTCCAGGTCCTGGATGTTCGAGCGGGTGGACTTGAGGAAGTTATCGATGTCGGCGTCGCCGCCGAGGATCTTGAGCGAGGCGGTCGCCTGGGTGAACGTCGGCGTGTCTTCGGCCCAGGTGTCGCCGACGTCGTAGAAGGCGGCCGTCGGCGCATCCTCCTCGCGGTTGTAGCTGAGACCGTTGCCAACGATCTCGATGAACGGCAGGCGCTGCAGAACGGGGCTTTCGGCGGCGATCGTTTCGATGACGCCGCTCAGCAGCGTGTCGTTGCTGAGCTTGCTTGCTTCGACGAGGGTGAGAGCCATGGGGCGGTCCTCCGGATGTGTTGTCCCGGAGAACTGTTGGCCAGGCAGCCCACAGCTCCGAGAGGCCCGTGACACCGATGAACTTCATCCTCCACGCAAAGGTGCGGCCAACGAATCGCGACCGCGGGACGCCAGTGCTGAGCCACAGCGTTGCAACATGGATGCGGGACCATGGCAGCATGTTTGCGTCGTTCCCTCCCATACCATCAGGGGAACCTAAAGGTGGGAGGCAGTGCCATGAGCCAGGATCCCCGCTACGGTTCGGACCCCACGCAGGCCGGCCTGCTAGACGACGACTCTGCTATGGAGCGCCAGCGGCGCAGCGACAAGAGCGACATGATGGACAAGGCGAAAGAGTCCGCTTCGCGGGCGGCAGGCGAGGCCAAGGATCGCGCCGAAGCCCAGAAGGATCGCGCGGCGGGCGGGCTTGAGCACACCGCCGATACCATCCGCGATCAGCTCGACGACAAGGGCGGCGCGGCCCGCAAGGTCGGCGGCAAGATGGCTGACAGCCTGGAGCGCAGCGCCGGCTACCTGCGCGAGCACGAGACCGACGAGATGTGGGACGACCTGGAGGCCTTCGTCAAGGAGCATCCGATCCAGGCAGCCGTCACTGCAGCAGTCGCCGGCTTCGTCGTCGCCCGCATGATTCGCTAAGCCCGTGAGCAACGACGGAGCCACCGCGGAGGCCCGCGAAGAAGTACGCGAGCTGGCCGAAGAGGTCCGCGGCATCGCCGAAGACCTTCGCCAGCTCGCTCGCAGCGAGGTCGAGCTCGCGAAGGCTGTCCTTCGAGACGAGGGGCGGCTGATCGGGGGCATTGCGGCTGCCGGCGTGGTCGCATGGATGACGGCGATGTGCTTCTTTGCCTTCGCCGGCGTCTCCGCGATGTTTGCGCTCGACAACGTCATGCCGCTGTGGGCGGCGGCCCTCGTGGTAGCGGGCGCGATGCTGCTCATCGCCGTGGCCGCCGGGCTCGTAGCCATGAGCCTCGCCAAGCAACTGAGCGCTGGGCCGAAGCGCAGCGCCAACTCCATCCGGGAGGACGTCTCATGGGCAAGAGCGCAGCTCAAATCGAGGACGACATCCAGCGTCAACGCTGGCAGCTGACCAGGCGACTCGACGCACTGGAGGATCGCGTCCGCGACGACGTCGCCTCGGTTCGCGACGGAGTGCAGGAGCGGGTGGATCGCGCCACCGATAAGGTGCATGAAACCGCCGCGACGACGAAGGGCTCCGACACGCCGGTGGCGAAGCACCCGTTCACCCTCAGCGCTGCGTCCTTCGGCGCCGGCGCCGCTCTCGGCTGGATTTCCGGCGGCGAGTCGGACCGGCGCGGACGGGGGCATCGTCGCCGGTCCGAAAAAGAAGGGAAGCGCGGCGGCGGGTTCGTGTCGTGGGCGGTGAACACCACCCTCTCGATGATTGGTGGTCCGGCGGTCGGAGTGGCGAAGTCCGCTGTGAAGAGCACCGCCGACGCTATCGCCGAAGGCATGACCAGCGGCTCTGACGAACACGCCCCGGCGATCCAACAGGCGCCGGCCGCTTACGGTGACGACGGTCGGGCTGCGACGAGAGGAGATGCCCCGGAGAGGGTGAGAGCCATGGCGCGGCCTGCCGGGTGATGGTGTCCCGGAGAACTGTTGGCGAGCGTGCCCGGCACTCGAGGGGCGGGCGTCACGCAGTTCGGAGAAGCGATCCCTGGCAGGGCCTGCGCTTAGTTTTCCGTCGCCTGTTCGACACCACGGAAGTTGACCGTGAAGGTGGCGCCGCCGCCCGGGCGTGATGACAGTGCGAGGCCGCCGCCCTGCGCTTCGACGAGGCGCTTGCAGACGGTCAGCCCAAGCCCGAGCCCATGCGTCCCCGTGGTGCCGCCGGCGCGAACGAACGGGCTGAAGACGCGGGCGGCGAGTTCGTCGCTGATCCCCGGTCCGCGGTCGGCGACGTGGATGGCGGCGCCTCCCTCGCTGGGGACCGCGGTGATTTCGACCGGGCCGGCGCCGCCGTACTTCGATGCATTGCTGAGGAGGTTGACGACGACCTGCCGGATGTAGCCCGCATGCCCGAGCACCGGGGGCAGGTCGCGATGGATGTCGAGCGTCACCACCTGCGGACCGCTGAAGCGCTGTTCCTTGAGGATAGGCGGCAGGATGCGCTGCAGGAGGACTGGCTCCATCAACGGCTCAGCGTCCACATCCAGCCGTGCAAGGACGAGCATGTTTTCGACGATTTCGTGGAGGCGTTCGGCGTCCGACTCGATGTCGCGCAGCGCCTGGGTGCGCGACTCGTCGGGCACGTTGTCGCCGTGCCGCCGCAGGGCATTCGCGTTCCCGAGGAGCGTCGTCAACGGCGTGCGGAGCTCGTGCGAGACCATGCCCAGGATCTCGTCTTTGATCTCGCTGGCTCGTTGCAGCTGGGCGGTGAACTCGTGGTGGCGAAGCTTGATCGCCAACCGCCGCGCCAGCTCGCTGACGATGCCGCGGTCGCCGTCGTCGAACGGGCACCGCGTGTGGTCGCGGACAACTACCAGTGTCCCCAGGATTTCGCCGTCGTAGCGCAGCGGCAGCACGAGCCCGTAGCTCGACTCCGCATCGCTCGCGCGCGCCGGCAATGCGTTTCCGGGGTTGTCGTCCACCGGCAGCAGATCCCGGAGCCGGCGCGCGAACATTGCCCGGCGCGTGTTCGGCAGCCTCGCGGCGAACGATTCGGCGGTTCGCCCGTCGCGGGTCTTCACCAGTGCCGCGTCGACGAAGTGGTCGACGGCGCAGTTCGCGACGGCGGCCACCGTCTCTTGCGCCGAGCGAGTGTCGGCGATGGCGGCGCCGACGTTGGCAAGGAGGTCCGCGCGTTCTCGCTCCCGGGACAGCAGCGCCGCCGCCGCTCGTTGATCCGTGATGTCGAGGGTCACGCCCATGGCGCCGGTGGCCCGCCCCAGGACGTCATACCACAGGCGGCCGCGTCCCTCCACCCAGCGAATCGTGCCGTCCGGTCGCACGATGCGATGTTGGTTCGATTCGTGGCCGGCCTTCCGCAGCGCACGGCCCGAGGCTGCGACCGACTTCCGGTCCAACGGATGGACCGCGTTGAGGTAGTCGTCGTAGGTGCCGGCGACGGCCTCGTCCTGTCGGCCAAGGATGGCCAGAAGCTCGGGAGAGCGGGTGACGCGCCCCGACTGGAAATCCCATTCCCACGTCCCGATGCCGGCAATGCTCTGGGCGAGCGCGAGGCGCTGTTCACTCTCGACACGTGCGCGTTCTGCCTCAGCCTGCGTGGAGACATCGCGGCCGTAGAACGCGCGGCCGAGGAATTCGCCTTCGCCCGACCAGATCGGCCGCATCCAGATGGCCGCCGAGCGCCCGTCCTTTGTCGCGAACCTGCCCTCGGCTTCCCGAGGCGGCTCCGAGAAGGCGCGCACCAGGAAGTCGCGTGTCTGCGCGTCGTCGAGCGCGAGACCGTTCAGTACCGCCTGCCGTTCTGTCTGCGGACGGGCCAGCCAGTCACCACCCAGCGTGAGCATGCGGAAGCTATCGTTTGCGGCCAGCGGACGGCCGTCGGCGGCGAGCACGAGAATCGGGTCCGGAGACTGCTCGAAGACGGCCGCAAAGAACTCGCCCTGGTTCGGAAGAACGGGAATCGGCATGCGTAACCTGTCGCTCGAATTCGGGCGTAGGTTACGCGTGGTTTCATTGCAGAAGCCTCAACGATTAGCGTAGGAAACGGGCTGGCAGATCCGTTGCAGAAGCATCAACGTCCGCTACCCGTCAGCGCGGCGGGCGGCGCGGGCCTCTCCCGCGACAGGCCCGGACGCGAAGGCCGCTCGCCGGAAGACCAGACTCTCGGGAGCACTGTTTCGATCTCGACGCTCGCGTGTGACGGTTGGCCCGCGCTTCGTCACCGCGTGGCTACGTGAGCGGAATAGAGTCCGCTGGAGGCATCGCCGCTTCGCCGGTACCGGACTCCAGCGGGCGGCGCGTGAGCCATGAACCTGGCGAATCGACCCTGGCGCTGGCAACCGGCGAGGACCACGGCCCTCGTCGCCACGATCGCGCTCCTGCTCGGCGTGCTGCTGACACTCCTCTTAAAGGAGCGCCACGACCGCTCGGTGAACGACGCCGAAGAGACGTCGCGGCGCTCGGCTCAGTCTTTCGCGCAAGCGGTGGCCCTTCAGATCGAGGGCCGCATCCACCTCACCCAGTCGATTGCTCAATCGCCCTCGGTGCTGAGCGGCGATCCGGCGGCCGTCCAGGCGTTCCTCGGGCCGCTCGAACTCGCTTCCCTCAACGTCGATGCCTTGCTCTGGGTGGACGCCTCTGGCGGGGTGGCAGCCGCTTCGGGACTGCCCAACAGCTCAGCGTCATACCGCTCCGCCGCCCCGGAGCTCGTGGCCGCGGCCAACCGCTCCGGCGGGGCCGTGATCGGCGTGAGTGCAGTAGGGGACGTGCAGCCAGGCCCGCTGATCATCGTTGCCTACCCCACCTACAACGCCGCGGGCGACTTCACCGGGGTCATCGAGACCGAGAACCGCACCGTCCGGCCGGACGCCGTGGTCAACGCGCCGCTGGACGCGTGGCACTCGGCCGTGGTCACCGCCAACGGTGAGATCGTCTCGCGGGACGGTGCGGTCCAGTCACTCCAGCCCGTAGCTGCCGAACGAACGCTGCAAGCGGCACAGGCTTCCCCCGCCGGCGTGCTTCCGGACGCGCTGGCCATCGACGGGACGCCGCACAGCGTGGTCGGCTTCGCGCAAGTCCCCCAATCCCATTGGATGGTCTTCCTCGAGCGAGCGAGGAGCGACGCCTTCGGCGATGCGTCGACGCAGTACGGGTTCGGCCTGCCGACGCTCTGGGCCGTTGCGGCCGTGGTGGTCGGCGGCGTGGGAGCGGCAGCGTGGCGCAGGGACCTGGCGATGGAGCGGCGCGAAGCGGCCCACCAGGCCGTGACGTACGCCGAACGCCTGCTGCGAAGCTTCGCCGACCAGATGCCGGTGCTTGCGTGGCGCACGCCCGAGGGCGGAACGGGGGGCTTCGCCAACCGGGCATACCGCGACTACTTCGGGACGGACCGCGTGGGTGACCTGTGCGACCTGCCTTGCGTGCCCGGCGACCGCAACCGCCTCGAATCGCTGGTGTCGCAGGTGACCGCCGGCGTCGATGCCGAAAGCGAGGTGCGGCTGGTGGGCCACGACGGGCTAAGCCGGTGGCACGTCGTGCGGGCGCAGCACGTCACGGCGCCGGAGCCGGGAATCGTCTGCGCGGCGGCAGACATCCAGGAGCTTCGCGAGGCACTCGAAGCGCGGGATGACTTCCTCGCGCTCGTGTCGCACGAACTGCGCACCCCGCTGACCATGATTCTTGGCGACGCCGACGTCCTCTGGCGGCGCGGCGATGCGCTGGAGCTGGAGGCGCGCAGGGAACTCCAGGACGACATCAGGCGGGAAAGCGAGCGGTTGAGAGGTCTCATCGAAAACATGCTCTTCCTCTCCCAGCTGCAGAGCGGTGTCGTCCAGCCTCCGGAACCGCAGCTCCTGCAACGCCTCATTCCGTCGGTCACGGCCGACTTCGCGAAGAAGACCCCGGAGATGACGATCGCGCTGTCGATCGACGAGTCAATGCCGCCGGTCAACGTCCATGTCGTCACGGTGCAACAGGTGTTGCAGAACCTGTTGAGCAACGCCCGAAAGTACGCCGGCACCGACGTCGAGGTCGCCGTTGGCTCGCGGGATGGCTGGGTCGCTGTCGCTGTCCTCGACCGCGGTCCGGGCGTCCCCGAAGCGGATGTGGAACGCCTGTTCACGCCGTACTTCCGCTCGGGGGAAACGTCCGAGAGGACGGTGGGGCTGGGGCTCGGCCTCGCGGTCTGCCAGCGGCTGATGGAGGCGAGCGGAGGGAAGATCTACGCGGAGCGGAGGGAAGCCGGCGGCATGGAGTTCGGATTCTGCCTTCCCCCGTTGCACGACGACGACGGGGACGGTTAGACGCCGGGCGGGCTCAGGCTTCGGCTTCGGCCGGGATCGCCTGGAGCTTCTCGGCGAGTGTTTGGAGGGTGGCACGGAGCGTGTGCAGCGATACGCCCAGCTGCTCGGCAATGAACGCGTCGCCGCGGCCCTCTTTGAGCAACGAAAGAACCGTCCGCTCGTGGACGGTCAGCCGAGATCCCAACGATGTCCCTCCACAACCATGTATGGACGAAAGCTGCAGCAAGGTGCTGGTCTTCAAGTGAAATACGTCGGCACGTGGAAGAGTGATCTGAAGTGCACGCGTTTCATCGTACTCAGCGAGTCAAGAGCGACCGCCACGGCGTCGCGCTCCGTGGCGAACGGGGAACGCGCAGCACTCGCAGACCGTTAGACGCGCGGACCCGGATCGTCGCCGGTCCGCTGCCCGGGCAGGTCGTCGAGCCTCGCCTCGATCCGGCCAAGCCGATCCGCGATGTCGGCGAGCGCCTCGGCAACCCCGCCGTCGTCCTCGCCGCCCTGAACGCGCATCTTCCCGGCCGGCCGCCGGCGCGCCGCCTGCACGAACGTCGAAGTGATCGCCGCCGTAATGACGCTGATGAATCCGATGGCCGTGATCATCACGACGGAAGCGACGGCTCGGCCGACGGTGCGCTTTGGCGTGACATCGCCGTAGCCGACGGTGGTGACGGTCTGCAGCGTGAACCACAACGCCTTCCCGAGCGTCGGGTACTCGGTGCGATCGAACACCCGGATCACCACCGCTCCCACCACCACCGACAGCACCGTAGCGCCGGCGATCAGCCAGACAGCGTCCCGAATGGAGGATGGATCGTTCCGAAACCGATCGAGGCGGTAGGGGATGGGCCGCACGATTCTCATGAGTCTCCCAGATTACTGTCCGCGCCTCGGCCACACGTCGCTTTGGCGTTGGTGGCGCGACGCTGTCGCGCTATTGAAACGGCGACTCAACGCCAGACCCCAACGCGCGGGGGTGATCATGGATGAGGCCCGCTACGGTCTGTTGGCACCCAGAACACCACAGATGGAGGTGGGCCGCCGTGGATCGGAAGTTGCTGCTGATCGCCCTCGCCGGGCTGCTCTTCTTCGCTGCCGCCGGAGCCGCCTGTTCGTCCTCCTCGAAACCCACCTACTGCGACGAGCGGCAAGCCACCGAGACCTCGTACTCCGCGCTGACCGATACGAACGTGGTCACCGAGGGAACGAACACGCTCAAAACCCGCTTCGATACGTTCACCAACGACTTGAAGGACCTCAAGTCGGCGGCCGGCACGGAGTTTTCGAGCGAGATCGACGCGGTCCAGTCGGCAGCCGGTGATGTCGGAACGGTCGTCGACAACGCGGACACCGCGAGTCTCTCAACGACCGCGAATCAGCTTTCATCCAGCCTGACGGGCCTGAAGAACTCCGTGAAGGGCCTGTTCACCGAGATGGACAACGCCTGCAACGGGACGAAGTAGGGCGGATCAGTGGATCGGCGGCCCCACGAGTTCAATGTCGAACTGGCGGCACGCCTTTGCGAGCGACTCTATCTCGGTGGGTGATGGCGGCGGCGACGCCGGCGGCAGCTCCGCCTGCTCGGCGGGGCGGCTGAAGGCGCGCACGAACTGCTCGAACTTCCCGCCGGCCGTGATCACCAGCCACCGCGCTTCGTCCGACTCCACCCGGTACGAGTGCGGCAGGCCGCTCGGCGCGACGAACATGTCGCCCGGGCCAAGCTCGTGATCGGCGCCGTCGACGCGCACGAGCATCTTGCCGTCGAGTACGTGGAAGATCTCGTCTTCGCCGTGCACGTGGAGCGGGGGCGAGTCGCCGTGCCGGGCGCGCGACTCGAGTACGGAGACGGCGTCGTTCCCGTCGGCGCTGGGCACGCGCGGCGTGACGAGCGTGTCGAGGAACCAGAGGTGTTCGTGGGTGTCCAAGGCTATCTCCCGGGTTCGATTTCCACTTCGGTGAGCCGAAGGATGTGGAGCGCAATCTGCTCATTGGGCATGCCCTGGCGGTTGAGCGCGTCCCAGAACGGAAAGTCGACGAGCGTCTCGATCACCTGGCGCGCGTCTTGCGAGAGCTCGATCCCCTGCAGGACGGCCTCGAGCAGCACGCCGAGCGTTGATTGAAAGCGCTCGACCGCGAGGCCCATCGCTGGAACCAGGTCGCGTTCTCGCCAGGCGGCGCGAAGCCATTCGGCCCCGGCCGCGTAGCAGCGACACGATTCGCGGATGAAGAAGTCGAGCCGTTCGCGGGGGGTAGCGAAGCGGGCGAAAGCCTCGCGTGCGGCCTCCGGTCCCGGCACTTCGGCCAGGTCGAACGCGACCTGCGCGCAGGCCGGAACCAGGTCCGCGAGAGAGGGGAAGTGGTGATAGACGGTGGCGCGCGACACGCCGGCTTCGGCGGCGATGTCGTCCCAGCTGGTGTTGATGGCGCCCCGTCGCGCGTGCAGGCGGATGGCCGCATCGACGATCCGGCCGCGGGTGGCGCCAACCGCGTGGCTGCGCTTTTGCATGTCGTAACGCCTTGGGCTCACTGGCGGAGCATACCAATTGTCCAGACAAAACGTCGAGCGAAATAGTTGGCCCCCGTTCGTGCCCTGGGGCAGCGGTCCCGCCCGACCGCTGGTCCTCCTAACGCACCGTCTAGTCCGCCACTCAGTCGTCTTGGTCGGGTGTGTCCAAAGGGAACAGGTGCGCGTGCTCGAATTGCGCCACGAGCGCCGGGTCGAGCGAAAGATGGCCCGAGTCGTCGCTCGAGTCGTCGGAATTTGATGACGAATCATCCGGTGAGGTTGGCGGAGCGGCGCCGAGACTGTCGCTCGGGCCAAAGTGCTCGCCGCCCGGGCCCGTGTCGTGCGCTGACCCGTGGACAGCGTTGCCGTCGTCCTGGACGATGCCGCTTTGGGCGTCGCCGGGCTCGCCCGTGGGTCCGTGGCCGATGGTCCCGCCGGCGGGCAGGTGGCCGGTGGCTCCTGGACCGTCGCTGATGCCGCCGTTCACCGTGCCCGGATCGCCGAGGAGCCTGTGTTCGCCTGCCACGCCGGTGTTTGCCGCGAGCACCCCGGAGCTCACCGGGCCAGTCGACGTGCCGGAGGTGTCGCCTTCCGGGCCCGGATCGACGTTTCCCGGGTTGTGGAACGCCGGACCGGTATGGGTGATGTCGTTGAGTGCCTTCGCAAAAGCTATCTGGGCCGCAGTGGGCGGGGCATCGAGGCCACTGTCCGGGGGAAGCGAGTCCTTGGCGCCGCCTCCGTCCTTCCCGTCCCCGCCATGAGCGAAGCCGCCCAGGGTCTTGCCGGCAGCCGTCTCGAGGTTCTTGATTCCCTGCTGTTCCTGCGCCTGGAAGACCGTCGTCGTGCCCACCGAGCCTCCTCCGTCGATCTTCCCAAGGTCATCGGCCTGCTTCTCGGCGGCATGCGTGAATACGTCTTTCAGATGGTCGATGAATCCCTTGTCTTCCTTGGGCGGCGGGGTCGTCGCCGCGGGCGGAGCCGAGTTGTCCGGCTCGCCCGGACCGTCGTCGCCGCCCTCCTCCTTCTCCCCCTCAGCGCCCGTAAACTCGTTCGTTCCGGGCGGAGTGACGCCGGCCTTCGCCGCGGCCTTGGCGAGGTCGGCGGGCGTCACGGAGTTCTGCGCGTCGGTCAGCGCGTCTGCGACGTTGAGCGGACTGGTGGAATGGCTCGCGGCCTCGTTGAGCACGCCGGTAAGCGCGTCCGTCATCGCGTCGGTCCCATCGTGGCCGGTGACCTGATCGCGAAGGTCGCCCTGGAGGGCGGCGAAGGCATCGGCGCCTTTGCCGCGGTCCTCGGGATCGGTCGCTGCCTGGCGCGCGCTCTGCCTCGGATCAGTACCGGCGCTGCCCCCGTGCGTGAGTCTGTCGGCTGGCGACTGCGGCGCTCCTGAACCACCTGTCGGATCCCCCGACTGGATACCGGCAAGGTCGGCCAGGTGTTGCAGCTGACCATTGGCGGCAGCTTCAGCACCGGCCAGCTCGGAGTTGAGGTCCGTGGTGAATGGATGATTGGGATTGCCGGTGTCGTCGGTCGAACCGGCTGCGCCAGTCGCAGTGTGCGCCGGCGGCGGGGTATTGTCGGGTGTCTGCGTCGTGTGACGGTCGTCCCCATCGCGGAGGGCAGACTGCGCCTGTTCCTCGGCGCGCGCACCGGCGGCGTGGTCCAGGGCGGTCGAGCCCGCCGACCGCGTGACCGTGGCCGCTGCCGGGGCGGTATGCTCGTCGGCCGGGTGGTGAGCGGATTCCTTCGCGGCCTCGGCCTTGCGGCTGGCCACGATCTTCGTGAACGGGTTCGTCGCCACTGGGCACACCTCGAGAGTTGCTGATGCGGCATCGTCGTGGCTGACCGGGGACGAAGACAATGTGCCCGTGGCTACTCCGCGTATCCATGGCGGCATTCCTGATCGATCCGTTCCTGCGAACAATGCGCTTCATGTCGACGTGGACAGTACGGATGCGCTCCTTGCGCGAGGCTTCTGGCCTTTCCCGAGCGGAGCTGAGCCAAAGGGCGAACGTCGCGGTCGCCACCGTGAAAGCCTGTGAGCTCGGCTACCGCCGGCCATCCCGGCCGATGCTGATCGCACTCCTGCGGGCGCTGGATGCTGATGCCGCGACGCGCTCCGAGCTCTTGCAGGCGGCTGGCTACAGCCGCGAGGGCGCAGCCGAGGGCGATCCTGCCGTGGAGCCTGACGCGGCCGATTTCGCCATCGACGCAGCGCACTAAACCGCGGTCCACGGTGGCAGGTCGTTGGTGAAACCTAGGCAGCCGGCTCTTCATCGCCGAACTGACGCTGGCGCCAGGGGACGATCCACTCGAAGAACAGCGTGTACGCGATGACGGCCACCGGCAGCGCCAGCAACGCGCCCAGCACCCCCAGCAGCGCGCCGCCGATGAGCACCGAGGTGACGATGAGCATCGCCGGCACCTGGTTCACGCGGCTGTGCAGCACCGGCACGATCACATGCGCTTCGAATTCCTGCACCGCGAAGTACAGCGCAGACACTTCGATGACCATCACCCAGCCTTGCGTGAACGCGACGAGAAGCGCGGGCACATACCCGATCCATGGCCCGATGAAAGGCAGGATCTCCGTGACGAACGCGACAGCGGCGAGCACCAGTGGGAACGGCATGCCGAGCAAGCGCAGCCCGGCGTACGTCAGCACGCCCACGGCGAGCATGGCAAGGAACAGGCTGAGGACGGCGAAGCGAACGCGGTGGCCCAGCAGGTCCATCATGTCCGACGTGGGCTCGCGCTGATCAGGGTGCAGCAGTGAGAGGACCACGCCCCGAATGCGGTCTTTCGTTACGGCGAAGAGCACGCCCGTGACGAGGATCGTTCCGATATCGAGCAGGGCGCCGACGGTGCGAAAGACGCCAGTTTCGACACCACCCGCCAGTCCGGACGCATGCGCCGAGATAAAGTTCTTCGCCTCGTCGGCGCTCGGCAGGTTGAACCGCTGGGCGATGGAGTGGTACCGCCCCTGGACATCGTTGAGGTGCTGGAGCTCGCTCGAGATCGAGTCGACGGCATACCAGCCCAGTGCGGCGAGCAGTCCCACACCGATCCCGTACACCACGAGGATCGATGCGACGCGCGGAACCTTGTGCCTGGCCAGCCCGTCGGCCAGCGGGGTCAGCGCGACGCCAACCACTCCGCCGAGGAAAAGCACGGCCAGGATGTGGGTGAGCTCGACGAACAGCTGCACGCCGTAGATGACGCCGAGCAGGATGAGGCCGGTCACCAGCAGGTCGCGGCGGCGCAACGGTCTGCTGTACGGGCCGCTGCTGGCTGTCATCGGTCGATTCGCATTGGTCTGAGCTGCACCTCGCCGTGCGTTCGCGGCGGGCTGCCAGGCGAACGTCATCGTGCATCTATCGTCGCCCGCCGCCGGGGACGCGGACCTAACAACAAACGCCGGGCGCGTGTGAACGGGATGCAAGAGCCGCCGTGAGCTATCCGCCGGGACGCACGTTCAAGCCGGCCGCCCGCAGGATGCCGGCCAGCAGCTCGGCGTTGGCCGGCCCCTGGTCGTCGTTGTTCGTGTTCATGATCGCGTGGACGGCCCGGGTCTCACCCACTAGCTCATGGAAGCCCGGTACCCATTCCTTGAACTCCGCCTCCTCGTAGCGGTAGTCGAACCGGTCCGAAGCCCGCGCCGTGCGCTTCTCCCAGGTGTCGCGGTTGCGACCGTGGAACCGCACGAAACCGAGATCGTTGCTCGCGGCGACGACGGGCGGCACCGACGATCGGAATCCCTGCGGTTCATCGACGCAGATGTAGCTGAAGTCGAGGTCGCCGAGGCGATTGAGGGTCTCTTCGCGGTTGTCGGCCCGGAGCCAGATGTCGTTGCGAAACTCCACGGCGGCGCGGTACGTGCCGAGCCGATCCTTGATCTCGTCGAAGTACGACCACGTCCGCCGGTTGGGGAAGACCCACTTCGGGAATTGGAACACCACGACGCCGAGCTTTCCCGCCGCGGCGAGCGGTGAAAGGCCGTCGATGAACGCACGCCAGCAGTAGTCGACCACGTCCGGCGGCGCGTCCTTGCGGTAGAGGTTGCGCTTGCCCGCGAGTGCGGCCGGCAGTTCGGCGCGCAACTCCTTCGGCAGCCGTGCCACCGCAGCGGGATGCTCGGTGAAGAGCGCGAAGGCCTTCACGTCGAAGACAAACTCGTCCGGCGTTCGCTCGGCCCACTGCTCCGCCATGGATTGCTGGGGGAGTCCGTAGTAGGTCGTGTCCACCTCGACCAGCGGGAACCGGCTCGCGTAGAAGCGGAGTCGCGCTTCCGCGGAATCGGCGTCCGGCGGGTAGAACTTGCCGCTCTCCGTGAGCGCCTTGTCCGCCCACGAAGCTGTGCCGATCAGGACGGGCGCGGCCATGCGAAAAGTATGCGACGCGACGCGCGGGAGCAGCGCCGTCGCGACAAAGCTGGAACTCGCAGGCGCATATCGCCCGGCACGCGCGAGGAAGGTGCTACCCGGGCGAGTGGTGCGGCACGACGGGCTTGCCGACCTCCCAGTGGTGGCCGAACGGATCGACGATGCGGCCCAGGCGCCAGCCGTAGTTGTCCTCGACCGGGACGACGATCGTCGCGCCTGCTGCGGCTGCGCGGGCGCAGACGGCGTCGGGGTCATCGACCATCAGCAGCATGCGCACGCTGCAGCCGCCGAGCGACTCAGGGCTGTAGTTCTTGTGCTCTGGCGATTCGTCCGCCAGCCAGAACTCAGCGCCGTCGACGGAAAGCTGGGCGACGATGCCAGACGCTTCGTCGCCCACGCGGAAGAGCTCAACCGCGCCGAACGCCGCCTTGTAAAACGCGATGGCCTCCGTGCCGCGGCGTACGGAGAGGGTGGCGGTGATGGCGGTGCGGGCAGGCGGACTGGTGCTCATACGAGGAGCGTACACCGGCGACGACTCAGTTCAGAGCAGCTCACGGAGTTCCGCGGTGAGCGCCTCCGAAAGCTCGGGCCGCCCGTGGAACGCCGCCGGAGTCGACTGCAGATGGGCAATCGCCCACTCGCCGCCGCGGTCTTCGGCCACGAGCGACTGGATCGTGTTGACGGCAGGGTTGAGGTCGCTTTCGCCCGGCGGGACCATCCCGGCAACGGCCGTGAGCATCGCTGCCTTCGTGCCAAGCGGCGTCTCCGTCTTCACCTTGCCAACGTAGGTGGCGGTCACGTGGTTGGCGAAGATCGCGCCGAGCTCGGCGCCCACGGCGTCGCGGCCGAACATCTGGCTGCCATCGAACCCGACGACCGTCGCATCCGGCGTGAAGAGCGCGGCAATCGCCGCAGCGTCGCGTTGATTCCAGGCTTCGAGGAAGCGGCGGTAGAGGAGAGCGGCGGGCGACTCGTCGTCTGGCATGCCGGCGATCGTGGCCCACCAGCTATATGCCTGTCAAGGCATATAGCTTCGCGACAGCTCCCGTCGTCGTGACATCGCCCCGTCGGTACAGCGGCCGCCGCGCGCGATGCTGCGCCTACTCAGAACAAAGGCGGTCCGCCATGCACGAACATCCCTCCCTGGCCATCTACCTCCTCGGCGTCGCCGTCGTGTTCCGCGCGGCTGCGGGGCTCTTCCTGCATGGGCTTCGGCGGCCCGGCCGTCCTGCCTGCATCCGCCGCGATGGCCGCGTGTTGCCCCGATGAGCAACGACGACATTCCGATCGGGCGTCTCGTTTCGACCATCGTCAGCGTCCTCGCGCTGACGATGGTGCTGTCGCTCGCCGGACTCGTAGCGCTGGGCATCTTCCACGGCGATCCGTCGGTGCGCGAGACCCTGACCCACGTCATAGAGACGGTCCTGGGCGTCTTCATCGGCATCGCCGCGGGACGGCTTTCGAACGATGCGTGAGGCTCGCGCCTCGCCCCAACAGCACCGCGCTTCCGCGGCGATCACCGGAGGGTGATGCCGCCGTCCACCGCGATCGCCTGGCCCGTGATGTTGCGGCCGCCCGCGCTCGAGAGGAACGTGGCGAGATTGCCGATGTCCTCCGGCGTCTGCTCACGCCGCAGCGGCACGCCGTTCTTCACCACTTCCAGGAAGATGTCCCGCGGACTGCGGTCGGCGTACTGCGGCACGCTCATCTTCATCCCGGTCGCCAGCCCCTCCCACGCGCGCGTCCAGAGAAAGCCCGGGCAGATGGCGTTCACGCGGATGTCGTCGGGGGCCAGTTCGAGGGCGAGGCTCTTCGTCAGCGAGATGACCCCCGCCTTGGCCGCGGCGTACGCGGGCAGCGTCGGAGATGCGCCCAGGCCGGCGATCGAGGAGATGTTCACGATCGAAGCGTCCCCGCGCGCTCGCAGGTGGGGAATTGCTGCCTTGCACATCACGAACGTGGTGCGCAGGTTCTGCGCGAGCTGCTCATCCCACGACTCCTGCGTCATGTCGGCGACGCGGCCGCCGCCGCCGGTTGGGCGAGTGACCGCCGGATCGAGCGGGCCACGCCCCGCGCCCGCGTTGTTCGCAAGGATGTCGAGCCCGCCGAGACGCTTCACGACCTCCGCGACCCCTGCAGCGGCGGCGGCGTCCTCCGCAACGTCGCAGGCCATTCCTATGCCGGGCACGGTGAGCGAAGCAGCGGTCCTCTCGGCTTCGGCGCCGTCGAGATCGAGCACGGCCACCGTTGCTCCAGCGGCAGCGAGGCAGCTCGCGATGCCCGCCCCAATTCCGCGCGCGCCGCCCGTCACGATCGCGATTTTTCCATCCAGAGAGCCCATCGGTTCCTCCAACGTTTGGTCCGCCCGCTGCCAGTTCTACACGAAAGCGGTCGATGGCGGCGCAGGGTTCAGCCCGTGAAGAGGCCCCCGTCCGGGAAGATGATCTCGCCCGTGAAGAAGCTCGACTCGTCGCTCGCGAGGAAGAGCGCCGCGTTGGCGATATCGAGCGGCGTCCCCAGCCGGCCCAGCGGCACGCCCGCGATGAGCCGCTGGAGGCGCTGCTCGTCGGCGCGCATGCTCGCGGTCATCGGCGTCTCGATGAACCCGGGGCCGATTGCGTTGACCCGAATGCCGTGGCGCGCGATTTCGAGCGCGAGCACCTTCGTCAGCATCCAGACGCCCGCCTTCGAGACGCAGTACTCCGCGGAGCCCGGCAGGGGGATCTTCGCCGCGCCGGATGCGATGTTGACGATCGACCCCGGCTTGCCGGCCGCGATCATGCGCCGCGCCACGGCGCGGTCGGTCATCATCACGCCCGTCAGGTTCACGTTGAGCACCTTCTCCCAGTACTCGGTTGGTTTGGTGAGCACCGACGCCGCCTCGCCGCGATCCGCGCGGACCTCGTGCGGCTCGGCGCCGCTCACGTAGAGCGCATGCGAGATGCCGGCCGCGGCCACGAGTGCGTCGATCGCGCCGTGAGCCCGCACGGCGGCTTCCGCCAGCTCCTCGCAGTCTGCCTCGACGCTCGTGTCGGTCCGCACGAACGACGCCTTGCGTCCGAGCGCCTTCACCGCCGCAACGGTTTCCGCGCCGCGCTGTTCGTCGAGATCGCCAACGACGATGTCGGCGCCTTCTTCGGCGAAACGCTCCGCACATGCCCGCCCAATGCCGCTCGCGCCACCCGTGATCACCGCCACCTTGCCCTCGAGCCGTCCTGCCATCTGTCATCCCTCGGTCGTCGAATGGCGGGATTCTACCGGCTTCGCTCACATCCCCTCGATGATCGCCACCGTCCGCTCGTATTCGCGCAGGTGCTCCTCGAAGCGCGGCCGCCCGCGCCTGTTGTGCTCGTCGAGTTCGAGGATGCGCCGCAGGGTCGCCCGGATGAGCAATTGGTGGAACTCGGGGATGTGCAGCCCCAACTCCACCACGCCCTCGTCGGCGTCCGTCCAGGAGAGCGCGTCCTCGACCACCACCGCAACGGCGAAGCCCGCCGGCCGCCAGTACGGTGAGAAGTCGATGACTGCCGGTGGCTGGCCCTTCGGCGAACAGCACGTTGCCGGTGAAGTCGCCATGGATCAGCTGCGACGGCAGGTCGATCGGCCGCACGAGACGCTGCAGGCGGTCGGCCAGGCGCGAGAACGGCAGCGCCGGGCTGTACGCCGCCTCGCCGAACGCGATCCGGTCGGCCACGGCCCACGCGTGCGTCTGCCGCGCGATGAAGGCTGGACGCGGAACACCCGCGAGGCCGCGTGAAACGCCTCGCAGGCTGCCACGGTCTCGGGCCAGCGTCCACCGTTCGGCCCCGCGTGGACTGCCTCCAGGTACTGCCATGCCACCCAACCCTCGAACCACGCCTTCCCGGTTTCGGTGCGAATCGGGCGCGGCACGCGAAACCCGGGACCGTCGAGTGTTTCGAAGACGTCCGCCGTCCACGTCGCCTCCTCACGGTCATCGAACGGCTTGAGCACGACGGCGCCTGCCCGCCACGTCTCGCCCTGTCCGCCGTCCAGCGGCTCGGCCGCCGCTCCAGCGACGCCGAACGCCTGCACCACCGCCGGCGGTGGTGCCTCACCCGGCATCGGCTGTGCCTCCGATGAGCCGCGACTTCAGGGCGTCGAACTCTGCATCGCTGATGTCCCCGGCGCGATGCATCTTGACCAGTTCGCCCAGCGCGTGGACCGCCTCCAGCGGGCTCTGGGCGGGCGTTGGTTCGGCTGGTTCGGTTGGGACGTGGTCGAGCTTCGCGTCGCGCCGCGGCTGACCCGGCCCGGGACCATCGGGCCGGGGAATGTTCGCGAAGGCGTTGAGTTCTCGTTCCGGCGCGCGACGGGGCGGCCACTCCTGGGGCTCGGCTGGTTCCGGACCGGGCGCTGGCCTGCTCGTCGGCGCCGGCGCCGACGAGCCACCGGCCGTGATCGCCGAAAGCGTGTTCACCAGCGACCCGATCGCTATGCGCCGCGCGAACCGTTCGGCGCCGTTCGGGGGCGTCGCCTCCGGGCCGGAACTCTCGCTCCCGGGGTCATTCGGTGGGATCACCGATTCGACTCGGCGCACGCTCGCCGCGATGTCGTACACCGGCTTCACCAGCCGGCTCTTGCGTCCGCCATTGGTGGACCACTTCCAGATGAAACCCCATGTGACGAACGCCGCGAAGACCAGCAGGATGATGGCCCACGGCACCAGGGCGCGCGGCCCGGAGACGCAATACTGCGCCGCCTCGGTCGCACAGACGTCCTGCCCGCGCGAATTGAGCGACGGTTGGTCCGCAGCCTCGAGCGAGTACCAGAGGACCGCCAGTCCCGGCACGTAGAGCAGGGTGAGCGTGAGGAGGTGATTGAACCACCGGACACCGAACGCGAGGACGCGCGGCATTGCTGGCTTTGCGTCCCAGCGTGTGCGCAGGAATAGCGCTCCGGCCCACCCCGCGACCACGGTCAGGAAGACACGACCCTGGCTCCAGGGGTAGCTGCCTTCGAACGCACCTGAACCTGCCCAGGCAGCGAGCGCGACAAACCCGGCGCCGCAGGCCAACACGCACCACCAGCCCACGCCGCGCCCCCGCCCCGCGTGCGTGCCCCCGAACATCATCCGGAACGCTTCGATGAGCATGGAATCCCCCTCGGCGCCAGCCGGCCCCCGCTGTTGGACATCCGTCGCGGCAGATCCTTACAGCCCGCCCGCCCACGGGACAGCGACTACCCCCTTCCCGAGCGCAGGGAGCAGCGAAGCGAACGGAGTGAGCGTCGGTGAGCGTCTGTTCCCTGCTCCCCGTTCCCTGTACCCTCGGCGTTCATGGGCCCACGCATTCTCATCCTCTGCCGCGGCCACCTCGGCACCCATATGTCCAGCCCCGGCATCCGCGCGACCGCGATGGCGGAAGTGCTGGCGCGGAACGTGCCGGGGGCCGAGGTCACGCTCGCCGGACCCAACGCCGACATGGTCATGCCGAAGGATGTGCCCTACCGCACCATCCGCTGGCACGTGCGCAACGTGCTCGGGCTGGTCGCGCGCCACGACATCATCATCAGCAGCGGCATGCCGCCGCACGTGGCCATCTTCTTCCCCAAGAAGCGCTTTGTGGTCGACCTGTTCACGCAGTACGCCATGGAGTGGATGGAGGTCGGCATCCAGCACTACGACGGCTACAAGCGCCATGCCTGGGTGCAACGCACGCGCACCATCCTCGGCATGCAGCTGACACTGGCCGACTTCGTGCTGTGCTGCAACGAACGCCAGCGCGACAGCTACATCGGGATGATGATCTCGCTCGGGCTCATCAGCCCGACGGTGTACGACGCCGACCCGACCCTCCGCCGCTACATCGATGTCGCTGCCCACGGCATCCGCCCGGAGCTCCCGGCGCCCGGCCGGCCGCTGCTCCGCGGCGTGCGCCCCGGATTCGAGCCGCACGACCGAATCATCGTCTGGAACGGCGGCATCATCCAGTGGTACGACCCGGCAACGCTGCTCGAAGCGCTCCACCGGCTAAACCGGCCCGATATCAAGCTACTCTTCCTCGGCGCCTCGTATCCCGGACTGCGTGAGTTGGGCAAGGGCGTGCGCTTCCAGGACGCCAAGGCGATCGCCGCCGCCAACGGCCAGCTCAATCGCACCGTCTTCTTCGAAGAGGGCTGGGTCTCCCACGAGACGGCGAAGCAGTACGTCCTCGAAGCGGACATCAGCGTCTGCTCGTACTTTGACAACCTCGAAACGCGCTACAGCCATCGAACCCGCTTCGTCGACCTCATCTGGGGAGAGCTCCCGTTTATCTGCACGCACGGCGACGTGCTCGCCGAGGACGTGGCGAAGCACGGCTGGGGGCTCGTGGTCCCCGAAGAGGACCCGGCAGCTCTCGCCGCCGCAATCGAGAAGCTCGTCGACGACGATGAGCTCCGCGCGCAATGCCGCGCGAACCTCGCCGCCGCGCGTCCGACGCTCCAGTGGGACGTGACGCTCAAGGGCCTGGTCGACTTCTGCAACAGCGACGCCCCGCCGGTGGCGCCGAAGCGGGAGCGCTTCCCCGGGCTCGTCCAGCGCGTGCTCAGCTACGTCGGCCGGCGCGCGGTGTTCCAGCTCATCGACAACCGCGACCGCCGTCGCGACGCTGGCCGTGAGATGGACGAGGCCGCGGAGACGGCCCGCCAGGCGGAGTCCACCTCGGACCGCGCAGCCGCGGAAGTATGATGGAAGTCATGACGCAGACACGTGCCTCGACCCGCCGCCGCTGGCCAAAGATGACCTACGAGGAGTACCTCTGCGCCCCCGACATCCCCGAACACACGGAGTGGGTGAATGGCGAGGTTGTCGAAATGATGTCGGTCTCGAAGGCACATGCCGAACTCACCAGCTACCTCCACCGGCTGCTCGCTATGTACATCGAGGCCGGCAACCTTGGGGAGCTCTACGCGGACCCGTTCCAGTTGCGGTTGGCGGTAGCCGCCGCCGGCCGGGCACCAGATCTCATGTTCGTCCGCACTGAGCACCTCGACCGGGTGCAAGAAAAGTTCCTGGACGGCCCCGCCGACCTCGTGGTCGAGGTCCTTAGCCCCGGCACTGAACGCGTCGATCGCGGAGACAAGTTCTACGAGTACCAGGCCGCCGGCGTCCCCGAGTACTGGATGCTCGATCCGGTCCGTGAAGTCGCCGATTTCTACGTGTTGGACGATGCGGGTGTGTACCGCTCGGCCAACGTGCCGCCGGACGGCCAGTTCGAAAGCACCGTCCTCACGGGCTTCCGCCTGCAGGTGGAGTGGCTCTGGAGCCGTCCGCGCGTCAGCTCGGTGCTCAAGGAACTCGGAGTCGCGCTATGACGCAGACACGCGCGTCGGCCCGCCGCCGCTGGCCCAGGATGACCTACGAGGAGTACCTCTGCGCCCCCGACATCCCCGAACACACGGAGTGGGTGAATGGCGAGGTTGTCGAAATGATGTCGGTCTCGAAGGCGCACGCCTACCTGACCACCTACCTCACGCGGTTGCTGGGCGACTATGCCGAGCATCTCAACCTGGGCGATGTGCTGAATGAGCCGTTCCAGTTGCGGCTGGAACGCGCCGCGAGCGGGCGGGCGCCCGACGTCATATTTGTCAGGGCCGAACACCTTGACCGTGTTGGCGACAAATTCGTTGACGGCCCGGCCGACCTGGTGGTGGAGGTCCTCAGCCCCGGCACTGAACGCGTCGATCGCGGAGACAAGTTCTACGAATACCAGGCCGCCGGCGTCCCCGAGTACTGGATCCTCGATCCGGTCCGCGAGGTGGCCGATTTCTACGTGTTGGACGATGCGGGTGTGTACCGCTCGGCCAACGTGCCGCCAGACGGCCAGTTCGAAAGCACCGTCCTCACGGGCTTCCGCCTTCAGGTGGAGTGGCTCTGGAGCCGTCCGCGCGTCAGCTCGGTGCTCAAGGAACTCGGAGTCGCGCTATGACGCAGACACGCGCCTCGGCCCGCCGCCGCTGGCCAAAGATGACCTACGAGGAGTACCTGTGCGCTCCCGACATCCCCGAACACACGGAGTGGGTGAATGGCGAGGTTGTCGAAATGATGTCGGTCTCGAAGGCGCACGCCGAGGTGCACGGGTTCCTATTGCAGCGTCTATGGGCGTTTCTCGCCGGCGAGAAACTGGCGCGCGTCTACTTCGACCCATTCCACATGAGAGTCTCGCCTGACGCCAACGGCCGGGCCCCTGACATCATCGTTGTACTCAATCAGCACCGCAGTCGCGTCGGTGACAAGTTCGTCGACGGGCCGGCCGACATCGTCGTGGAGATCGTGAGCCCGGGGACCGAAGCCGTTGACCGGGGCGACAAGTTCTACGAGTACGAGCGTGGTGGCGTGCCCGAGTACTGGATCATCGACCCCGTTCGGCAGTTGGCAGAGTTCTACGTCCGCGATTCCCATGGCTTCTTCAGGTCCGCTAACGTGCCTCCAGAAGGGGATTTCGACAGCACCGTCCTCCCGGGCTTTCGGCTTCACGTCGAGGACCTCTGGGACCTCGACGACGACTCCGTCGACCCGCCGTCGAAGTCATGAGCACGCTCGTCCTCTCCCGCGCCGCCGTCGGGCCGCGGATGGCCAGCCCCGGCATCCGCGCCTACCAGATCGCCGCCGCGTTGGGCCGCGCGCTCCCGGACCAGGAGTTCACGCTCGCTGTTCCCGGCGACCGCGGCGAAGTGCCGCCGCTCTCGGCGAACGTTCGCCTCGAGCACTGGGACACCAACGACGACGCCGTGGCCCTCGCCCGCGCGCACGACACCATCATCGCGCGCAACTTCCCGCCGCAGTACACGCGGCTGCTCGGGGAGAAACGCTTCGCACTGGACGCCTTCACACCGCTCTACGTCGAGTGGATGGAGCTCTCGAAGCGCGACATCGAGCCGAAGTGGCGGCGTACCTGGATGGCAGGCAACCGCTGGTACATCAACCTCCAGCTCACGCTTTCCGATTTCGTCTTCTGTGCCGACGAACGCCAGCGCGACATGTGGATGGGCATGCTCATGGCGCTGGCGCTCGTCCCGCCCGACATGTACGAGCGCGATCCCTCGCTGCGGAAGTTCATCGACGTGGTCCCCTACGGGGTGCCGTCGCGACCACTCGACCCGCAGGGGCCGGTCATGCGCGGCGTCGTGCCCGGCATCGAGCCCGGCGACAAGATCCTCCTCTGGAACGGCGGCATCACCGAGTGGAACGACCCGGTCACGCTGCTTCACGCCATGGACCGCATTCGCGTCCGCCGCCCGGAGGTCAAGGTCGTCTTCATGGGCGTGAACCACCCGGACTATGCCTTCGGGCCCTCCGCCGGCGTGACGAAGAAGGCGATCGAGACCGCGCGCGCACTCGGCCTCGACGGCCGGAGCGTCTTCTTCCTCGAAGGCTGGGTGCCCTACGAGCGCATCGACGACTACCTGGCCGAGGCCGACGCGAGCGTCTGCCTCGGCTACGAGAACGTCGAGAGCCGCTTCGCATTCCGCACGCGCTACGTGGACCTCTTTCGTGCCCGTGTGCCCCTGCTCTGTACGCAGGGCGACGTCCTCGCCGACCGCGTGGCGGAGGATCCGCTGGGCATCACGGTGCCCGAACGGGATGTCGACGGAGTCGTAGCCGGCATCGACCGGCTGCTCGACGACGCGGAGTTCGTCGCGACCTGCAAGGAGCATCTTGGCGTCATCGCCCAGCAACTTTCGTGGGACGTCGCGGTTGAGCCGCTTGTCGAGTTCTGCCGCTCGGGCGAGACCTGGGCGATGCCCGCGCATCGGCGCCGGCTGGAGTCCTACGCCCGCGCCGGGATGTACCTCGCCATGAAGAAGATCTGCCAGAGCAACGTTCCCCGCTGACCCGGGGTCAGCCCCGGTCGAGCGGATGCTCACACCCACGGACGTACGTTTCGACGCCGTATGATTCGGGGCTACACCACAGCTTCCAAAGGACGGCACCCATGCGTTTCGCTTTCTGGCCCGGCTCCGCCAATTCCTGGGACGACACCCTCGCGCTTTCGCAGCACGCAGAGGCGACCGGCTGGGACGGCATCTACTTCGCCGACCACTTCATGCCCAACATGGCCGACACCAGCGGCCCGACGATGGAGTGCATGACCGTGCTGGCCGCGCTGGCGGTAGCCGTGCCGCGCGTTCGCCTTGGCTCGCTGGTGCTCGGCAACACTTACCGGAACCCGGCGGTCATGGCCAACGCCGCCGCCAACATCGCGATCATCAGCGGCGGCCGCTACGTCCTCGGACTCGGCGCCGGCTGGCAGGAGAACGAGCACACCGCCTACGACATCCCCTTCTACGATGTGCCCGAGCGCCTTCGGCGGCTCGACGAAGCCTGCCAAATCGTCCGCGGGCTGTTCCGCAACGAAAAGACGACCGTCGATGGCCGCTACTACCACGTCGTCGATGCGCCGCTCGCGCCGAAACCGGCCACTCCGCCGAAGCTCCTCATCGGCGGTGGCGGCGAGAAGGTGACGCTCAAGATCGCCGCGAAGTACGCGGACGAGTGGAACGTCTGGGGCCTGCCGGAGCTCCTCAAGAGCAAGATGGCCGTGCTCGATGAGCACTGCTCCAAGCTTGGCCGCAACCCCAAGGAGATTGAGCGCTCCGCCGTCGCGCTGTTGGCGCTGACCGACGACCCGGCGGTCGCCGAGCGCACACGCGCCAGCGGCCGCCCGGTCATCGCAGGCACCGCCGACCAGGTCGCCGAGACCATCCAGCAGTACATCGATGCCGGCGTGAACGAGGTGATCATCCCGGACTTCAACCTCGGCCGCACCCGCGAGGCCAAGTTCGAAGCGATGGACCGCTTCGCGAACGACGTGGTCAAGCGCTTCCGCTAGGCCTGAGCTCCGCCGGTGGTTCCACCACAAGAGATCACAGAGGGCCACGAGAGAACCGATTCTAGGAAACCTCTGTGACCTCTCGTGTGCCTCTCGTGGTGACAATCGCGCTGGTCCGTCACGGCCACTCGCGCGACACTCTCGCGATGCGCTCATCGCCACGACTGAAGAGACCGCTCGGCAGGCGCATCGCCATCTACGGCAACTCCGGCGCGGGGAAGTCCACGACTCGGTCGGCAGCTTGGCGAGGCGCTCGGCCTGCCCTGGGTCGAGCTCGACGCCGTCTTCCACGCTCGACCCAACTGGGACGACCTCTCGACGGAAGAGTTCCGTGCGGCCGTTTCGTACGCTCCTTCCAAACGCACCGCGACGGCTGGGTCATGGACGGCAACTACGGCATGGTGCGCGACCTCATCCTCGCCGAGGCGGACACCGCCATCTGGCTCAAGCTGCCGTTCACCACCGTCTATCGCCGCCTCGCCTGGCGGACGATCAGCCGCGCGTTTCGCAACGCGCCGCTCTGGAACGGCAACCGCGAGTCCCTCCGGCAGACGTTCCTCTCCAGCGATTCGATGCTCTGGTGGGGCATCAAGTCGTGGAGGCCCTCGCGGGCGAAGACGGCTGACGTGCTCGCCGCAGCGCCCGCGGGCGTGCGTGTCCTGGTACTGCGCAGCCCGCGACAGGTGAAGGCCGTGGTGTCGTGCCGCCCAACGCCCAGGGTGCTCGCACCGGGAGCGCGAACGCGCGGAGCCTTCCTCGCGACTCGTTGACCGCCGTTAACGACGGCTGCTGTATCCTCCGGCCCGAATCGAGGCATGCCATGAAATACGACGACATCATCGTTGGTGCAGGGTCATCGGGCGCGGCGCTCGCCGCACGGCTGAGCGAGGACCCGAACCGTAACGTCCTCCTGCTGGAGGCCGGACCCGACTACGCCGATGTCGATAAGACACCCTATGACCTCCAGAACGCTTTCTGGGTCTCCGTCGTCGACCACGACTGGAAGTTCAAAGCCGATGCCGTCCCGGACCGTCCGATTGACTTCCCGCGCGGCAAGGTGACCGGCGGCTCCTCGGCCGTCAACGGCGCGATGGCCATCCGCGGCGTGCCCTCCGACTACGACGAGTGGGCCGCCCTTGGCAACGACGAGTGGTCGTGGGAAAAGGCGCTTCCGGCGTTCTGCAAGCTCGAAGACGACCAGGACATCGGCGGCGACTTCCACGGCAAGGGCGGCCCTGTGCCGGTCGTGCGCTGGAAGCGCGACGAGCTCATTCCCCTCCAGAGCGCGTTCCTCGACGCCTGCCTCGAACGTGGCATCCCGTACCTGGAGGACAACAACGACCCCACCGGCACAGGCGTCGGCCCGATCGCCATGAACCGCCGCGGCCGGACGCGTATCTCTACCGCCATCGCCTACATCGCCCCTGCCCGCCACCGCCTCAACCTGACCGTGCGCGGCAACTGCCACGTCAACCGCGTCCTCTTCGATGGCGACCGCGCCGTCGGCGTCGAGGTCGAATCCGGAGGCGAGTTGCAGAGCGTCTACGCCGACAACATCACCCTTTCGGCCGGGGCGATTCAGACCCCGCCCATCCTCTGGCGGTCCGGCATCGGCCCGAAGGATCGCCTGGAGGCGCTGGGCATCGCCTGCCGCGTCGACCAGCCTGGCGTCGGCGCGAACCTCATCGACCATCCACAGACGTTCGTCCCGCTGGCGCCGAAGCCCGGCGTTTGCAGCATGGAGAACCCCGTCGTGCAGGTGCTCGGCCGCTACACCGCCGCTGGCAGCTCGCAGTTCAACGACATGCAGATCTACATGGTCAGCCAGTCCGACCTGACGCAGTTCCCGGAGATGATGGCGATGTTCGGCGGCATCCCCATGCTCTTCGCCGTCATGTCGGTTCTGCAGCGGCCGAACTCCCGCGGCTCGGTGACGATCAACACCACCGACTTCCACGCGCCGCCCGTCATCGACCTCAACTACTACGCCGACGAAGAGGACATGCGGCGTTCGCTCGAAGGGCTGCGGCTAGCGTGGGACATCGCGAACCTGCCGGCGATCCAGGAAAAGGCGGAAAGCATCGTCCTCCTGAACCAGGACATCGTCGACAACGACGAAGCCCTTGCCGGCTACATCCGCATGGTCAGCAGCACGCTCTTCCACCCCGTCGGGACCTGCAAGATGGGGCCTGATAGCGACCCCACCGCCGTCGTCGACCAGTACTGCCGCGTCAAGGGCGTTGAGAACCTGCGCGTCGTGGACGCCTCGGTGATGCCGAATATCACCAGCGCGAACACGAACTTCACCTGCATGATGATCGGCGAGAAGGTCGCGGAGTTCATGAAGGCGGGCAAGTAGCGGCGGGCTCGTTTTGCTGAGGTCTCGAGCGGCGGATTGGAGCGTGTTCGACGGGCACCCCGGACACGGGTGTCGTCGCCGCGGTCTCCGGCCGGATCGGCAAGGCTGTTTACCGGGGCCGCGTCGCGCTGGGGGCTATACTTAACGCAACAATCGAGTACTGGAGGTACTCACACACCAGCCATGAACTTCATCAAGACCACCGCCCTGCTGGCGCTGCTCACCGGCATCCTGGTGGTGATCGGCGGCCTCGTCGGCGGCATCAGCGGAGCCATTCTCTTCCTCGTCCTTGCCGGCGCCATGAACTTCTTCGCCTACTGGTTCAGCGACAAGATGGCCCTCAAGATGGCCGGCGCGCACGAAGTCAGCGAAGCCGAAGAACCTCACCTGCACGCGATCGTGCGTGAGGTCGCCAACCTTTCCGGCATGCCCATGCCGCGCGTCTACGTCGTCCAGACGGACTCGCCGAACGCCTTCGCCACGGGCCGCAACCCCGACCACGCCGTCGTCGCCGTGACCACCGGCATCCGCCGCATCCTCACGGACCGCGAGCTGCGCGGCGTCCTCGGCCACGAGATGGGCCACGTCAAGAACCGCGACATCCTCACGAGCTCGATCGTGGCGACCGTCGCCGGCGCGATCTCGATGATCGCCCAGGTGCTGATGTTCAGCACCATGTTTGGCGGCCGCGGTCGCGACCAGAACCCGCTCCTGACGCTCGTCGCCATCCTCATCGCCCCAATCGCGGCGACGATGATCCAGCTCGGCATCAGCCGCCAGCGCGAATACGCCGCCGACAAGACGGGCGCCCAGGTGACGCACGACCCGGAGGCCCTCGCCGACGCGCTCGAGAAGCTCGAACGCGGCGTCGCCAGCCGCCCGATGCAGGACACCCCCGCGCAGGAAGCCGTCTCCGCGCTCTACATCGTGAAGCCGTTCGGCGCGATGGGCGGCATGTCGGGCCTCTTCAGCACGCACCCACCCCTGGAGGAGCGCATCCGCCGCCTGCGCAACATGGCCGTCGGCCGGTAACCGGGGAACAGGGAACAGGGAACACGCGGCGCCTTAGGGCGTGGGCGTCGGAAGCGGAATGCCGCCGTTGAACAGCGACGCCGCCTGCACGGAGCGGATCTGCGACTGCTGAGATGAATCGACGCACTTCGGTGGCGGAACGGGTGGCGATGGTGAACTGCCGATGCGATTGTCGATGCTCGCATCGGCGCTGAACGAGTGCGGCGGGAGCGGGCCACACCAGTTCTCCCAGGCGAACGCGTTTGAGCCGAAGGCGGTGTCGACATCGAGGTTGATCGGGATGGCGTCGGGATTGTTGCGGACGGCGTTTGCGATGCCGGTCCCATCGCGGTCCCCCAGTGTGAGTGCGAGCGTGCCGTCGACGTGGCAACGCGGCCCGCTGTTGTCGACGGTGATGAAGAACACGACATTGTCGCCCGCGACGTTGGGCTCAACGCGAAGCTGAACGTTGGAGGGGTCGCAGTCCGGGACCGCGCCTGTCGCCAGCGCAGGAGGCGGGCCGAGCGTTGAGGCGGCCGCCGTAGGATCTTCGCACGCTGGCGGCTGCGCGTGGCCCGTGATGGCCGTAACCCCGGCCGACTGCGCTATGACGTCGAACGGGCCAGGAGAGCCGCAGTAATTGCGCCACTCAATCGGCCCGGACGTGCTCGGCCCCGAGCCGGGGAATACGTCGAAGATGTCGACGCGTGCGATGACCGGCGACGTGTCGTCGTTTGCGTGTCGAACGGTGAGACTCAGACTCTGATCGACACAGGGAGGACCCTCGTTGCGAAAGTTGGCCGTGATGTCAACGGTCCCGGCCGGGTTGTCGGTCGCCTCCACGCCCAGTGCGATCTTTGACGTGTCACAGGCATCGAACCGGTCGGCCGATACGGGTGAGCCGTCGGTCAGCGAGCCAGCGATCAGCGTATACGCACCCACGGACACTCCGGCAACGACGGCGACACCGGTCGCTCCGACGGCCCATCGCACCATGCCTGCGCCGAAGATGGCGCCAAGCGCTCGGCCGAGACGACGCGCCGGTCGCTGATGATCGCGCCAGATGGCCGCCGCTTCGTCCCGCGACTCAACTTCGAGCTTCGCCAGGATCTCGCGGACGTGCCACTTCACGCCGTCGAGAGTGATTTCGAGGGCTTCAGCGATTTCGCCGTTCGTCTTGCCGCGCGCGACGAGGTCGAGGACCTGCTGCTGGCGCGGCGTGAGCTCGAACCGCGTGTTGACGTTGTAGTGGCTGCCTCGGCCGGTCATAGCAGGAGGGTAGCGTGTCGGCGACTGAATTCCCTACTCTATGCCGGACATTCCCGTGCGTGATTTGCGCCCGCCCTACCCCGCCGCCGCTACCTTCTGCTTGCTGAGCGCTGCCTTGAACCGCGCCCGGAAGCTCGCGCGCTTCTGCGGCGTTTCCTCGCGCAGCGTGGCCCGGCGATCGATGCGGTTCGGCTCGGTGGCGATGCGGTGGGCGAGGGCGCGGATGCTCTGGCTCGCCGGTGACTCCGGATGGGTCATCACGAGCGCCTGGCCGTTTGAACCGGCGCGGCGCATGCGGGGGTCGTAGGGCACGTTCCAGATCGACTCACGCTCCAGCACGGGCGCGCTGTCCGTGATCTTGAGACCTGTGTCGAGCGCGGTGTTGTTCACCACTACCTGCGACCGCCCCGCCGGGTAGCCCTCCTCATCAAGGATGGCCAGCAGCAGCGAGGTGTTCTTGACGCTCGTGATCTCCAGGCTGGTCACAATCAGCAGCGTGTCCGAAACCGCGACCGCCGAGGCGACCGCGTCGTTGTAGGCGCCGGGAGTGTCGACCACGACGTAGTCGAACAGGCTCGCGGCGACTTCCACCAGCGCCTCGAGCTCGGCGGGCTGCACGTGCAGCCATTCGCCGACGTGCGCCGGCGCCGAGAGGACAAACGCTCCCGACTCGTGTTCGCTCACGGCTTCCTTGAACGAGTGCATGTCGAGCCGCGACACGCCCAGCGCGGCCTGCGCCAGGGTCGACGGCGAGTGCGTGTCGAGGTTGAGCCCCACGTCGCCGAAGGTCGTGTCGAAGTCCATGATGAGCACCGAGCCGCGCGTGTCGCGTGCCAGCGCCGACGCCAGGTTCACGGATACGGCGGTCTTCCCGATGCCGCCCTTCTGCCCGACTACCGCAACGACCCGGCCGGTGCTGTTGCCGCTGTCCGGCGTCGACCGGCCAAGCGCCGCAGCCAGCGCACGCTGAACGTCCTCCAGCTGCAGCGGTGCGTGCAGCAGATAGCGCGCGCCCGCCCGGATGGCCTGCTGGAAGACCGCGACCTCCTCCGACTTCGCATACGCCAGGATGGGCGTGTCGGGGAGCGCGTCGCTAAGGAAATCGATGCTCTGTACGGCCCGGAGTATGGGATGCTCGAAGGCTACGAAGACGATGTCGGGAGCCGCGTCGCGCGCGTCCTGGACGCCGGCCGTCCCGTGGGCCACGCTTGCCGCCACCGTCAGCCCTTCGCTCTCGAGCAATGCGCAAACGTTTGCGCGGATCTCGGCGTTGTCGTCGATGACGACGGCGGTGGGGGCGAAGGCTTCGGTCACGTTGGGCTCCTGCGGCAGTAGGTGGTCTCCCCTAAGGGAACGGCGCGATGCCTCGCGCTCTGTACCCATTGGACACCATCTGACCGCCCGATATGCACGCGTTCGGCCCGGATTCACCCACTCTCCACGCACTGTTCACGCGAATCGCCCTGCACATCCGCCGCACGCTGCAAATGGACGATATGCCGTCTGCGAATCCCCTCCTGGGAGCGTCCCGTCAATGCCCTTCAACCACAAGAGCACACGAGAGGGCCACAGAGATCCTCATGGACCCTCCAAACACACCTCTGTGTTCTCTGTGCTCTCTTGTGGTGAAACACCGCCCGCGGGCGCGCTGCCCTACGAACCGCGCAACGCCTCGATCGCGCGCACGGCGCCCGCCGCGCCGAAACCCGAGATCACGCCACGGCAGGCCGCGCTCAGCGGCGACGGCGTTTCGCCGTCCCAGCGTTCGCTCCGCACCTCTATCGTCTGCCCGGTCCGGGCGCGAACGGCATCGGCGATGCTCGCCTCATCGGCGGCGCTCAGCCCATCGCTGACGAACACCACGTCGCCTGCCGTCGCGAGCGCGGCCGACGCCTCGGCCACGCTGCCGTAGGCCATAACGCGGACGTCAGCCGTCGGCGCATGCCAACCCGCCGGCGCGATGAGCACAACCTCGCCCATCAGAGCGTTGGGCCGGCGGCGTAGATGGGTGCGTCGGACGTGATGTCGGCTTCGTACAGCTTCGCAATCTCGTGCGCGCTCATGCCCAGCAGTCCCGAGAACACCTCGTAGTTGTGCTCGGCGAACATCGGCGCCCCACTGTGGATGCGCGCCGGTGTGCGTTCGAACCGCCATGCGAATCCCGGCTGCCGGAACGTCCCGGCCGTGGGATGGCGCACCGGCACGAAATAGTCGCGGTCGTTGAGGTGGTTGTCGCTGTGGAGCTCCCAGTTCTGCATCACTGGCGCGGCTGCGATCCCCGCCGCCTGCAGGATTCGCGCGGCGTCGTTGTGATCGTGTCCGGCGCACCAGGCGGCGATCGCCTCGTCGATGCGCGCCGCGGCGGTGCGCCTGCCCTCGACGGTGCCAAGCGAGGAGTCCTGGCCGAGGTCGTTGCGGCCGATGGCGGTGCAGAACCGCCGCCACTCGGCGTCGTCGCGGATGGTGATCGAAAGCCAACAGTCCTTGCCGATGGTCAGGTACGTCCCCTGCGGCCAGTACACGTGCGAAGCGTTGCCGATTGGTTCGGGCACCTTGCCGGTGACCGTGTATTCGATGAACTGCTGGGCGAAGAACGGCGACACCGCTTCGAGCAGCGCGACGTCGATCCACTGACCGCGTCCGCTGCGGCGCCGGTGGTGCAGGGCCGCGAGCATGGCGACCGCCCCATGGTTCCCCGTGACGGGGTCGGCATAGAAGCTGCCCGTGCCGAAGAACTGGCCGTCGCCGTAGCCCAGCAGGCTCGCGAGCCCGCTCGACGTCTCGATGTTGCTGCCGTAGGCCGAGTAGTTGCGATCGGGGCCGGTCGCGCCGTAGCCGGCCATCGAGCACATCACGATGCCCGGGTTCACGTCGCGTAGCGATTCGTATCCGACGCCGAGCTGCGTCATCACGCGCGCGGCGTTGTTCTCGAGCACGGCATCGGCCTTCGCCACGAGCCTTAGGAAAACGTCCTTCCCCTCCGGCTTCGAGAGGTCGAGGCAGATGGCGCGCTTGTTGCGGTTGAGCTTGTTGAAGTAACCCGCGCGGTTGTAGTGGTCGGGCCAGAGGTCGTCGTTCGGGTAGATCAGCGCCCGGGTTGCGGGCTTCGTCGCCAGCTCGATCTTGATCACGTCGGCGCCGAGGTCGGCGAAGTGGCGCCCGGCGATAGGACCCGCCCAGTTCGCCGTCACTTCGATGAGTCGCAGCCCGGCCAGCGGGCCGCCCGTCGTACCGCCTGCAGCGCCCGCGGATGCCGCCGGCCGCGCGACGCTCGCGTTCGCCCACGCAAACGCCGGTGCAAGGACCTCCGCCGTGTGCTGGCCAAGCTTCGGCGGGGGAATCCGGACCGCGCACGGCGTTTCGCTCAGCTCTGTACGGGAAGCCGGTCGCCTGGAAACGCTTGCCGCCCGCTTCGACTTCGCCGAACCACTCGCGCGCCGCCAGCTGCGGAAAGGCGGCGACGTCGGCCATGGTGTTGACCGGCGAGGCGGCGATGCGCAGCTCCTGGGCGGCGTGGTAGATCTCCTGCTTGGTGCGCGTGGCGGCCCACTCGCTGAACGCCGCGAGCACCTCGCCGAAGCGCGGCGCCCAGTTCATCGGCATCTGCAGCTCTTCGTCCTCGAGCAGGTCGAAGCGCTCCATCAGGATGAACAGGTTCGGGTACGGCACCAGGTTGAAGAGGTAGATGAAGCCGTCGGCGCACTTCGCATAGAGGCTGCCGGTTCGCTTCTGGACGACGCCCTGGTGCGTCCACGTCGCCGTGAGCCAGGAGTGGTCGTTGAGCGTGGCTTCCTGGTGCGTGATCTCGACGCCCTGGCCGTCGCCCGTGTTGCGCGCGTGCCAGAGGCCGGCCAGCGCCGCCACGCCGCCGTGCAGCCCGGCATGGAACTCCGCCTGGAACCCTGGCAGCGCCAGCGGCGCCCGCGCCGGGTCGCCGGCGATGTAGTGGTAGCCGCCCGTCGACCACTCCGTGAGCGCGCTCGCCTGCCAGTCGGCGCGCGGACCGCTCCGCCCATAGGGCGTGACCGAGATAACGACGGCGGAGGGGTTCGCCGCCTTCAGCGCGGCATCGAGGCGATCGGCTGCCGCGCCGCGTTCGCTGTGCAGGATGATGTCGGCGTGCCGCGCCAGCTCGGCCACACGCGCGTCGTCGATCGGCAGCTGGACGCCCAGCTTGTTCTCGTTCAGGTAGTTGAAGAACGCGCTCTCGCCGCCCACAAGCGGCGCCTCGCGGCGCACCGGGTCGCCGTCCGTCGGCTCGCACTTGACCACCTGCGCGCCGAGATCCGCGAGCAGCTTCCCGCAGTACGGCCCGGCTACGCCCGTCGCGAGCTCGAGGACGACGACATCTGAGAGCGCACCTTCGGGCATAGCCACCTCTTGTGCTTTCTGATGCGCCGAAGCTTACACATCGCCGCCGCCGCGCTCCACGCCCGAAACGTTGACCCGCGCACGCGCTTCCGCCACTCTGGTTGGACTCCGAGAACCCGCGAGCAGCCGTCTTGACCCAGTCCGGCGCTACTCCTCCTCCTCGCCACGATCCCTTCCTCGCGCTTCGCCAGCGCGATTTCGCGATCTATGCCCTCGGCCGCTTCATCTTCGGCGCGGCGACGATGCTCATGCAGGCCACGATCTCGTGGCACGTCTACGACATCACCGGCTCGAAGCTGCAGCTCGGCATGATCGGCCTGGTGCAGTTCATCCCGGCGTTCTTCGGCCTCAGCCTCATCGGCGGCGCCGTCGCCGACAGCCACGACCGCCGAAGGCTCGCGATCATCGCGGAACTGATCGCCGCCGGGGCTGCTCTCTCCCTCATGCTGGCCACGGACGGCGGCGCCATCCACCTCGGCGTCATTTACGCGGCCGTGATCGTCATCGCCGTGGCGAGCGCATTCGAGAACCCGGCGAGCCAGGCACTGCTGCCGTCGCTGGTGACGAAGGGCGCGTTCCCGAACTCGATCACCGTGACCACGACCGTTCGGCAGTTCGGCTTCGTCACCGGCCCGGCGCTCGGCGGCTTGCTGATCGCGCTGAGCGGTGTGGGGCTCGCGTACGGCGCGAACGCGGTCCTGATCGGCATCTCCGTCGTCTGCCTGTTCGTCCTCCGCCCACGGGCGCGCGAGGGACCACGACGCACCGTCAGCCTCGCCGCCATCAAGGAGGGCGTCCAGTTCGTCTTCCACCGCCAGGTGCTGCTTGGCGCGATGACACTGGACCTGTTCGCGGTGATCTTCGGCGGTGCCGTCGCGCTGCTGCCCGTGTATGCCCGCGACATCCTGCACGTGGGCGCGTGGGGCTACGGCTTCCTGCTCGCCTCCGCCGACATCGGCGCGCTGGTGATGGCGGTCGCGCTGATGTTCGTCCCCCAGGTGCAGCGGCCGGGCCGCGCCCTGCTGTTCGCGGTGCTGGGCTTCGGCGTGTTCACCGTCGTCTTCGGCTTCTCGCGCTCGTACTGGCTGTCGCTGCTGGCCTACGGCCTCGTTGGTGCGTCCGACCAGATCAGCGTCGTCATGCGTCAGACCACCGTTCAGCTCGCGACCCCGGACGACCTCCGCGGGCGCGTGACTTCGGTCAACATGCTGTTCATCGGCGCCTCGAACCAGCTTGGCCGCGTTGAGTCGGGATTCCTGGCGGCCGCGACGACGGCGACGTTCACCGTGGTCAGCGGCGGCATCGGCTGCCTGGCTGTGCTGGGGTTCGTCAGCGCGAAGATGCCGGAACTGCGCCGCTACCGCATCGGCACGCCGCACCTCCAGACCGTCGACACGCAGATCGCCGAGGCCGTGGAAGAGGAAGAGTCCGCATTGGCGGCGGGCGGAAGCTGATGACGGCCAACTCGGCGACCCCGTTGCCACAGAAGCTGGGCATCAAGCCGGAGTCGACGCTGGCGCTCCTCAACGCGCCGGACAACTTCATGGCTACGCTCGGCGAGCTGCCGCCCGGCGTCGAGATCGTGCCAGTCAGCAGCGGCAACCTCGACGTCATCATCTACTTCTCCGTCTACGAATCCGACCTCGAAAAGCGCTTCACCGAGCTGAAGCCGCTCCTCGCGTACTCCGGGGGGCTCTGGATGGCCTGGCCGCGCAAACTCCCCGGCGAGCCGCGCAACTACATCGAGGACCACATCCGCGAAACCGGCCTCGCCGCCGGCCTCGTCGACAACAAGGTCTGTGCGATCGACGAAGCGTGGTCCGGGCTGCGTTTCGTCTATCGCGCTGGCCGACCGGCCGAAAAACTGAAATCCGAACAGCCGCTGCCGCGCTATGATTCGACGACGAGGTGACCCTTATGCCTGAAGTGCTCGTCTCAGTTCACATCGAACCCCTCCCGGAGGGAGGGTACCTGGCGACGAGCGACGAACTGCCCGGGCTCGTGGCCCAGGGTCGCACCATCGCGGAGACAATCGATTTCGCTCGCGATGTGGCGCGCGCGCTCGTAGAGACGTACGAGGCGCATGGCGATCCGCTTCCGCCTGCACTCGTCAAATTCGCGGCCGGGGGCGACGTTCAGTTTCCAGTCGCCGTCGGGTAGGTGGGACGGGCTCGCGGGGTTCTCCTCGCCAAAGGCATCACTCCAGATGAGTTCCTTCAGCCTCTGATGTCCACTTCCGGAGCGCCAGGCGCCGTCGCCGCCGCACCTCATGACCATCCGTATCCACCTCGACACCGACATCGGCGGCGATGCCGACGACCTCTGCGCCCTTGCGCTGCTGCTTGCGGAGCCGGACGTCGAGCTCGTCGGCATCACCACCTGTGCCGACCGCTATGGGCGTCGTGCCGCGTTCACGAGTCACGCGCTCGCGCTCGCCGGCCGCAGCGACGTACAAGTGGCGAGCGGCGGCATGGGCTTCCTCGGCGGGTTCGACCACGACCCCGTGCCGCAGGACGAGCGCTACTGGCCGGGCCTCGTTGAGTCAGCGCCGGGCCGCGCCGGCGAGGCGGTCGATCTCCTCATCGAGAACGCCCGCGAGGGCGCGACGATCGTGGCCATCGGCCCGTACACCAACCTCGCGATCGCCGAAACGCTCCGGCCTGGCACGCTGGCGGCTACGAATGTGGTGCTCATGGGCGGCCTTCTCGGCGCGATACCGGCGGGCCTGCCCCAGTGGGCGCCGAGCGTGGACTACAACGTGCAGGCCGACCGCGTCGCTGCCCGCATCGTTTTCGAGAACTCGAACCCGCTGGTCGTCCCGGTGAACGTGACGGTGCAGACATGGCTGCGCGGCGCCGATTTGCCCGTGCTCCGCGGTGGCGGGCCGCTTTCCCGCCTGATGGCGACCCAGGCCGAGCTGCAAGGCGGCGGGCCGTGGCTTACCTCGCTCGTCCGCGACAACGCGGGCTTGCCACGTGACCTGCTGAACTTCCACCACGACCCACTCGCCTGCGCGGCTGCCCTCGGCTGGGATTGCATGGAAGTCGAGGACGCGCACCTGGCGGTTACATTCGAAGGGGACGACCTGGTGCTCCGTGCCGACTCCGCCGGCCGGGCAGCACGCGTGGTGACGACCGTCGACGCGGCGGCCTTCTCGAAGCGTTGGCTGGCACAGGTGCAGTCGCTCTAGCGGCGCGGCTAGGAATAATCGGCGAGTTTTGCGTCCAGTTCACGGACGCGGCGGCTGAGCATCGTCAGCATCTCGATCGCCAGGTCCGCGTTGGCGCGGAGCTCCGCGATGAAGTCCGATCGCAGCATCGCGAGTGCCGTGGTGTCCTCGGCCGCGGTCACGGTGGCGCTGCGGCGGTGGTTGTCGAGCAGTGCCATCTCGCCGAAGAAGTCCCCGCTGCTCAGCGTGTTCAGCCTGGCGCCGCCACGCGAGACCTCGACGCGGCCCTTCGTGATCATGAAGAAGCCGACGCCTTCGTCGCCTTCCTTGACGATCGTGTCGCCGGCCTTGAAGTTCCGCTCCCGGGCGATCCGCTCAAGGCGATCAAGGGCCTTTTTCGGCAGGTCCTGGAATATCGGGACGTTAGCGAGCGATTCGGCAATGGAAGCCATGGACTGCTCCTTGGAGGATGCGTTGGCGGGCGCATTCTATGGGGAGGCTTCACGAAGGCACAAGGCGAGCCACCCTCCGGATGCGAAGGGGGTCACATTCCCGCCGCAACGGGAGGCGTCCAGGAGCGTTCGACCCGTCAGGATTTGGCGCTGAAGTCCACGTCCTTCGTCGCCACCGTCCCGCCCTTCCGGCCCGGCGCGGTCTCGTACGTCCAGTAGAGGTTCGTGTGCGCGATCACCTGGTCCGGTGGCGGCGCTCCCCAGGCCGTCGCGTCCTCCGTCGTGTGCGCGTCGCTGACGAGCGTTGCGTCGTAGCCTCGCACCAGCGCGCCGTGCAGCGTCGAGCGGACGCACTGATCCGTCTGTGCTCCAGCGACGACGAGCTGCCCGACGCCAAGGCTCGACAGCACGCTTTCCAGGTTCGTATCCGCGAACGAGTCGCCGTAGTGCTTCTCCACGCGCGGTTCGGCGGGATCGGGGTGCAACTCAGGCACGATCTTCCAATCATCGCTTCCGTGTGCCAGGTTGTCGTCGGAGTGCTGCACCCACACCACCGGAACGCCGTTCCCGCGCGCCTTTTCGACGAGGCTGCCGACATTCGCGACGACGGCATCGCGCTGGTGCGCTCCCCGTACGACGCTGTTCTGCACGTCGACCACCAGGAGCGCGGTGTTCGGCCGGTTCTCAAGGGACGTCATCGCTCGCCTCCGCTCATATTCCGTTCTCTTTGAGGAACTCCTCCACCGCCGCGTTGAAGGCGGCCGGCTGGTGGATGTTCGAGGCGTGGCCCGCCGCCTCGATGACGACTCTCTTCGCACCCGGGATCTTGCCGGCCATGTAGTCGGTCGCGCCCAGGAACGGTTGGTCGTCGGCGCCGACCAGCACGAGGGTCGGAACGGCGATCTTCTCGAGGATGTCCATCACGGTGGAGTCGAACTGCGCGAGCATGCCGCGCGCGGACTTCGCCAGCCCCGCCGCCGAGCGGTGCTGGCTCACGCGGACCTCGTCGCTGCCGCCGAGCGAGTCCAGCCCCTTCGTCTCGAACGCGACCGCGCGCTTGAAGGCCGTCTCGTTCCAGGCCTCGCGGCCCTTCGGATTGCGGTAGCCCGGCCCGGTATCGAACAGCATCAGTGCGCGCGTCATCTCCGGGTGCTTCGCGTAGAACGCCAGCGACATATAGCCGCCGAGCGAAAGCCCGCCGATGACGGCCTTGTCCGCGCCGGCCGCCTTCAGGAGCTGTGCCATGTCCTCGACGGTGGCGGCCTCGGAGTACTGGTCCTGGTCCTCCGGGCTGTCGCTCTGGGCATGGCCGCGCATGTCCCACGTGATCACCTGGTAGCGGTCCTTGAGCGCGGCCACCTGGCCCTCCCACATGCGCGTCGAGGCGCTGTAGCCGTGGCTGAGCAGGATGGTCGGGCCGCTCCCCGCGACCTCGTAGTAGATCTTCACGCCATCGCGATCGAGATAGGGCATGGCAGCGCCTCCAACAGAGCAAGGTTGAGTGCCGAGAGGCTACGGGAATTCGCCGCGCTTGGGAATGCCGGCCCAGCGCGGCGGTTACACCACAAGAGCGCACAGAGGACACAAGAGGAGTGGGAGGTAGTCCCCTTGCAACTCTGTGGCCCTCTCGTGCCCTCTGTGGTGAATGGCCTCCCTGGCTCACGCCCGCTGCGGCGCAGGCCC
Source organism: uncultured bacterium (assembly GCA_963832795.1). Taxonomy (GTDB): domain Bacteria; phylum Chloroflexota; class Dehalococcoidia; order Tepidiformales; family Tepidiformaceae; genus CAWHVJ01. The sequence continues at coordinate 102,002 of CAWHVJ010000007.1, read as the reverse complement.
CGACGGCACAGCGGATAAACCACAAGAGGCACAGCAGATCACAAGAGGGGTGTTGGAGGTAGCCCCCTCGCAACTCTGTGGCCCTCTCGTGTCCTCTGTGGTGGGCGGCCTCCTCCGATCACCGCCGCTGCGGCGCGGGCCGCGACGGCGGCGCGACGCGCGTGTCGCCTGCTTCGCTGGCCAGCCGTCGTTCGAGGTCGTTGAACGCGTCCACGAGTTCGGTCGCTTCAAACGCACGGTTCCGGCGGCCGACGTGGATCGGCCGCAGCACGTTGGCGTCCACGAGGCGCGCGACCGCCTGGTTCGCCGCCTGGAACGACCGTCCGGTGAGCGCCGCCGCGCTCGCTACGGTGAGGATCGGAGCACCCGGGAGCGCGTCGAGCAGCACTTCCACGGTCGACTTCGCCCGCACTGGCGCGAGGCGGCTGCGCCAGGCGTCGTTGAGCGCGCGCACCGTCTCCTCGTAACGCCAGGCATCGCCGACGGCGCGCACCGCTGCCGCGGCGAACAGCTCGATCCAGCGGTTCACGGCGGCCTGCGCTTCGATGTTGCCGGGGTCGCCCACGTGGCGGGTGGCGTCGAGCGCCTCAACGTACTCCCGGGACCACGTCGCGAGGATGAGCGAGACGGGTGCCAGCACCCGTGGCGCAAGGCCGCGCCGCCGCAAGACGACGTGGATGAGCGCGCGGCCGGTGCGCCCGTTGCCATCGGCGAAGGGGTGGATCGTTTCGAACTGGGCGTGGGCCACGGCCGCCTGCGCGACGGCTGGCAGCGGATCGTCGTTGCAGAAGGCGCAGAGGTCTTCCAGCAGCCCGCGCACGTCCTCCGACGGGGGCGGCACGAACGCCGCGCCGCACGGGTTGAAGCGGTTGCCCCCGATCCAGTTCTGCTCCGCTCTCAGCACGCCGGCGTGAGCGGCGAGCGGCGTATCGGCCAGCAGCCGGCGATGGATCTCGAGGATGTGGTCCACCGTGATGGTCTCCACGCTCGCCACGGCGTCGACCGCCCACGTCATCGCCGCGATGTTGCCCAGCACCTCGGTTGCCGTGACGTCCCGCGGCTCGTCGCCGAGCGCCAGCGCAGCCTGCGCGCGCAGCAGCCGGCGCCCGCCCGCTTCCAGTCCTTCGATGCGCGACGAGGCCACTGACTCCGCCCGTAGTAGCAAGCGCGCGATCGCTTCGGAGTTCACCAGCGAGGTCGCCTCGGCGTTGAGCCGGGCAATCGCCGCTTCGGCGTCGGCGACGTCGGCCGCGGTGGCGCCGTCGAGCGTGAACGTTCGTCCCGCCAGCGGGTCTGGCACGTAGGCGTCGTAGTCGCAGCCGTGCCGTTCGCGCCGTGGCAGCCCCTCGCGAAAGCTCGGCGACCAGTGCCTTCGAATGAGTTTCCCCATGGCATATTCAAGGTTATCACAGAAACTTGAATACACTAGCAAATTATTCAACCTTGTCCGTCAACCTTGAACAATGCCCTCCCGGCTTCAACCTTCCTTCACATCCGTCGCGCCCTCCTCCCGTACACTCCGCTCAGTGGATGCCCGCGTTGCCGCTGCTGTCATTGGGGGGAAAGCTGCGGCCGTGGCCTCTCGCGCGCTCGGCCGCGGTGGCGGCACAGCACTCCCCGGGCTCGTAGCCGAACGTATCGATCCGCAGATCGTCCGCGACCTCGGCCGCCAGCTCGGCGGCGGACGCGTGCTCATCACCGGCACCAACGGCAAGACCACGACCAGCCGCATCGTCGCGCGCGCGCTCGAAGAAGCGCAGCGGCCCTACCTCCACAACCGCGAGGGCTCGAACCTGATGCGCGGCATCGCGAGCTCGCTCCTCGGAGCAGCAGGCCCCGACGGGGACCATCGCCAACGGGAAGCACACCGTGGGGCTGTTCGAAACGGACGAGGCGACGTTGCCGCCGGCCGCCCGCGCGCTCGCGCCGCGTGTCCTCGCATTCACGAACCTGTTCCGCGATCAGCTCGACCGCTACGGCGAGGTCGATACGGTGGCCGCTCTCTGGCGGCAGGCGCTCGACGCCAGCCCGAAAGACGCGACGCTGGTCCTCAACGCGGATGACCCTTCCGTCGCCGAACTCGCGATCGACTGGCCGGGGCCGATCCACTGGTTCGGCCTCGACGACCCGACCTTCGCGACCGCGGTTGCCGGAGCGTTCGATGCGCGCTGGTGCCGCGCCTGCGGCGGCACGTTCGTCTACGACCGGCGCTACTTCGGCCACATCGGCCTCTGGCGCTGCAGCGGCTGCGACCGCAAACGCCAGGAACCCGCGACGTCGGCCAGCGATGTCCGGCTCTCCATGGACTCCGCCTCCTTCACGGTGGGCGGGCTCGGCGAGGTTTCGATGCCGCTGACGGGCGTCTACAACGTCTACAACGCCCTCGCCGCCATCGGCGTGTGCAGGGTGCTGGGCCTCCCAGAACAGGCGATCGTCTCCGGGCTCGCGCACGTCGCCGCCGCATTCGGGCGACAGGAAGTGCTGCGCCTCGAACAGCGCACACTCCGGCTGATGCTCTGCAAGAACCCCGCCGGCGCGAACCAGGTGCTGCAGCTCCTGCACCACGTCACGCCCGACGACACGCCGTCGTTGCGCCTCGCGCTGCTGCTGAACGACCGTTTCGCCGACGGCCAGGACGTGAGCTGGATCTGGGACGTCGACTACGAGCCGCTCGCCGGCCGCGTCGCAACGTGCTGGGCCGGCGGCGACCGTGCCGAGGACATGGCGCTGCGCCTGAAGTACGCCGGCTGGCCCGCGCCGCAAGCAGTCGAGCACGACCCGTCCGCGCTCCTCGACCGCATCCTGGGGGGCACCGCTCCCGGCGACGAAGTCGTCGTCGTCCCGACCTACACCGCCATGCTCGACCTGCGCGCCGAGCTCACGCGCCGGGGCGCGGCGCCAAAGTTCTGGGAATGAGGGCTGTGGGCTCGGTCCTCGCGAGGGGAACCGATCGGGAGCGGGCCGCCCGGCGGTATGTTGTGTCCCACGTGCCTGACCGCTGCGAGCTTACAGCCCCTCTGCCGCCGACTTTTTCAACGAGGCCATCGGCTTCCAATCGGCGCCCTTAATGCCGTTCCCGAATATCTCTATCCGGGTGACACGTGGGCTCCGCCCGCGCCCCATGCCGTACGTCACGTGTACGCGATTGCTGAACTCTCGTCGCCGAGTGCTCGCCCGTCTCCGGAACTCGGATTCGACGTGTTCACCACCGCGGACATTCGGCGGCACGATGAGATCAACAAGAGCATCAGCCTCCGCGACATTGAAGGTTCGACGGGGATGCCGGGGGTGCACGGCGACAATCCTCGGGTGCACGAGATCATCGTGGTCGTACACGATGAGCGCCCTGAACAGTGTCGCGTCATCGAAGACCGCCACGAACCCGCGCGTTGTCGCGTCCGCCGTGGCGCGTCCGTAATAGATAGCGAGATTGGCGGCCGCCGCTCGAGCTATCTGATCATCAGGGTCGCCAGTCAGGTTCGCGAGATAATTCGCGACATCGGGACCGCGAACCTTGGTCTCCAGCGCCACTGTGTCGGCGAGGTCTTTTCTGCCGGCAGCAACGAGGGCCGCGATCCACGTCGGTGATTGGCTGAGTATCTCGTCCGCCGCAATCCATTCCAGCGAATTGAAGTATGGCACCTCCTGCTCGATTCCTTCTCGCTCCACGACGAGGTCGAACACCCACTGTTGAACTCGAAATTCTTCGCGGACACGGTAGGGCAGTCCCCAGATGAATGGGCCTGCAACGCCCGGCAATTCCATCTCCGCGCGCTTCACCGCCTCGAACAGCGGCCATGCGATAGTCCATTCGCTTTCAAATTCGACTTCGAGGTCATCAAGGGTCTTGCCCAACTCATTGGCGGCGACTGCTCGAACGAGTTGCGCAACGTTGCCCAGGTATTCGATCAGTGCCTCCCTCGCGCGGAAGAGGCTGTCGCCCCAGGGCCAAAGCCTGATTTCCGCGACGAGCCGTTCCGGGGTGTCCACCCCGCTGCCCTGCAAGGCCTGGAGCCACTCCACGATGAGCACCTGGTGGAGCTTATGAAACGAATGCAGGTCCAAGCACCCGTGGGAGAACGCCTCAACCGCTCCGGGGGCTCGCCGCTCGCGAGCTGTGACAGCCTCAAAGATCGGAGCCAGCCGCGCCCGAACCTCCGCCACCTTGGGCCATGCATACCCATATCGGTGGCTGGCTTCGGCGCCAATCGCATTGCCCAGCCTTTCGGCGGCAACGTCGGAAAGAAGCGGACGATCAAAGTCGATTGGAAGATCGTCAGACATGAAGGACAAGAGCTGCTGGAATATGTCATCCCAATCCTGATCGCCGCGCGTTTCTTTTCGTGACCAATAATCGACCGCCAGCAGTTCTTCGAGTCGTTGGTCGCTCATTCGTTCATCCGGAGACGCAGGCGGGTTGATTCGTCCACGCCACCGCTCAGGGCTGGCCCCCCACACGCGTCAGTGCATCCGTCCAGAATACGCGCTGGATCGGCCGAGCGCGCAGCCAAGCCTGTGCGACGACCAGTCCGCCCCCGCCACCGATCATGTGCCAGATCTTTCACATTCCCCCAGTTGCCGCGGGCGCTAGACTGTTCGGCGCCGGTTGTGGCTGAGGAGGCTGTGCCGTGGTGGAGCTGTTCGCACTCACGGGAATCTCGGGCGGACCAAAGTTCGATGGGTTCTCCGGGGTCTCCCTCCTCGCCCTCGTCGCCGGCTTCATTGCCCTTGCCGTCTGGTTCATCATGTTTGCCTACCGCTGGTGGCGGACGTTCCCCCGCATGCCCGCCGCTGGCCCGGAAACAACCGACCTCGGCGACGAACCGCCCGCCATCGTCAACCTCCTCGCCAACCGCTGGAAGGTCACGAGCACGGCCATCCCTGCCACGCTCGTCGACCTTGCCGCGCGCCGCGTGCTCGGCATCGACCTCATCGCGGGCGACGAGTACGTCGTCCGCATCCGCGACGGCGACCAGACGAAGGAGAAGCTCACGGACTACGAGCGCCAGGTGCTCGACCTCGTGAAGTCGCGGGCGACCGGTGGTTCCTGCCCGGCCAAGGCGCTCGACCTGGGTGAAGAAGGCCAGGCGAAGAACTTCGTCAATCGCTTCAAGAAGCGCGTCGTCAGCGATGCACGGGATCGCGGCCTCGCGCGCAACCGCTGGCAGATCCACGACTTCGCCATCATCGGCGTCGGCCTCGGCATCGCCCTGGGCCTGTTCGCGTCGTCGTTCGCCCTCGCCCACCTCTTCGAGGACACGGGCGGCAGCAGCTCCGGCAGCGACCAGTGGTCGCGGAGCGACTGGTTCTACGCGGCCGGCGCCGTCTGGGTTGCGGCCATGGTCGCGGTGACGCGCACGCAGGCCATCCGCGACACGGAGCTCGGTAAGCAGGTTTGTGCGCGCTGGCTCGGCGTGCGCAACTACTTCCGCCACAACCACGCCTTCGACCATGCCCAGGCGGCCTCCGTCGTCCTCTGGGAACGCAACCTCTCATACGGCGTCGCACTCGGCGCCGCGCACGAAGCCGCCCACGACATCCCGCTTGCGCCGGACGACCCGGACGAAGCGTGGAGCCGCGCCGGCGGCATGTGGCGCCAGGTTCGCGTCGAATACCCGAGCCGCTTCGGCTACGGCGCCTCGCCCGGCGGTGTCCTGATGGGAGGCCTCGGCCGCATCCTGCTCTGGGGCGGGCTCTGTTTCGTCGCGCTCCCCGTCCTGCTTAACGTCGTCTACAGCATCGCGTCCGATGCACTCAACTCCGGAACCGGCTCCACGGCGCAGGAGCGCCAGGTCTTCTTCGGCATCGTCCTCGTCTTTGCGGCCTTCGCGTCGATTGTCGCCGTCTACCTTTTCGTGCGGTTCATGGCGGGCCTGATCCGGGCGTGGCGCGGTTTCAGCGACATGGGCAAGACCGTCATCTACGAAGGACAGGTGGTCAAGCTCCACGAGGGCCGCGCCGCCGTCGACGACGGCAAGCGGGAGGAGCTCGACGCCTTCGCCATCGGCGCGATCCATGCCAGCCGCGGCGACAAGGTCCGCGTGACGATGACGCCGCACCTGCACTTCGTGAAGGCCTGCGAAGTAGCTGGCAGCCGCGCCAAAGACCGCCGACGAGGTTGCCGCGCAACAGGCCGCCCGGCAACCCGGAGATCGCCTCAATGGTCACGCCCGTGGCCGTGCCCAACGTTGAAGCCGCGGTGAAAGCGTCCGCCGGCCCGGCCTTCGCTCCAAGCAAGCAGTTCGACAGCGACCTCGGGCCGTTCGCCCAGGCCGGCGCGGTCCAGACCTTCTCCGACGGCAACGGCAGTGTGGTCGCCGTGGCGGCCATGAGCCTGAACGCCACCGGGCCGATGGGCGCCATGATGGGCTTCATGGCCAAGCGCCTCGCCAGCTCCGGCCGCTCAGTCGACGGCAGCGGCGGCAACGAGTTCTGGATGCGCGAAACCGACCTCATCATCCGCCACGGCTCGGGCATGACGATGATCCACTGCGACCTCAAGGGACGCTCGTCGCAGGACCGGCTCAAGGTCGCGCAGGCGATCGCGGCCACGCTCGAACCGGCGAAGCCCGCGCCCGGCGAGCCTCCGGCCGCTCCAGTCACTCCCGGGGCGGCGCCTGCAGCGCCGGCCGCCCCGGCGGCTCCCGCGCCTCCCGGCGAGCCTGTGCCCTAGGGCGAACCGCTCGCGGCTTGCGCGGCCAGCGCGGCGTCGTAGGCGGCGCGGCGAACGGGATCGCGCAGCACCCACCACGCCTCGCGCAGCTTCATCTCGCGCTCGCGCAGTTCGGCGTTCCACGCCTTGTCGCCGATTTCGCGTGAGCGCGCCGTGGCGGCCTCGCCAAGCTCCTCGAGGCTCGCCGAGCGCCGCACGCCCAGGATGGCATACAGGTTCGTAAGCTCCCCGGGCTGCGGCTGCCACGGTGGCCGCCCCCGGTCGTATTCGATGCGCTTCCGCCGGTTCCCCAGCACTTCCCATGCCATGCGCAGCTTCGCCTGCCGCCGCGCCTGCTCGTCTGCCGGCAGCGAGCTCGCGATCGTCTTCCCGACGAGGCCGCGCACGGCCGCCTGCATCTCGGCGTCGGTATACCACGGCTGCACGCCGAGGAAGGCGTACCAGTCCTCCTGCGCGGTCCCACCTCGCGGGTCCCAGCGCCAGCGGCCGGGTTCGTCCGGCGTGCCCGCCGGTTCTTCGCTGACAGCGTCGTCCGGCAGCGGTGTGCCGCTGGCGAAGGTGAAATGCATCTTCCCCGGCCGGGCTCGCCCCGTCACCGGGGCGCCGCGACGCATCCCCGCCATCGGCGCCGCCGCGCGCGCCCGCACCCGCGTCCGGTCGAACGCCGCCCGCGCCTGCGGATCCAGCAGCACATCCCGCGCGCGATTGATGTCGCTCATCCGCTGGTGCGCGTCCTCAGCGTTACTGATGTCGGGATGCACCTCGCGCGCGCGCCGCCGATGCGCCGCGCGGATCGCCGCCGCATCGGCGTTCGCCGGCACATCGAGGATCTCGTACCAGTCGGGGGAGCTAGGCCGGTGAGTTGTCACGGGTTGGCCGGCTCAATGGAATAACGGGCGGTGGGGCCGTTCTCTGTCGACGGCCGCGGCGAATTCCTCCCACTCTTCCTCGGTCATAACTGGCGGCTCCTGCCGCCACTTCGCGAACAGCGTGCGGACGGCCTCCTTGTCCGTTGGGTGAGCGGTGAGCGTCGACGACGGGCGCATTGCGGTGAGCCGGATGATTGCGTCGCGCGCTTCGTCCTCGGAAAATCCGCAACCATGGCTGCGAGTGATTCCTTCGCTGTCACAACTGCATTCTATCAACTCCAATCACCCCAAAACGGCAGTCGCCAGCGACACCCACCCCTTCGAGCTAGCCCCCCCACCACCCCACCGTCTCCCCACACCCACTCCGGAGACACGCCATGCCACGCCGCGCGACCGCCCCCGCCGAACCGCCACTGCCCGTCCAGCTCCAGCGCATCGACGAGGACCGCCTGCGCCGCTACCGCGAAAACCTCGCCTTCTACAACGGCAGCCAGTGGACCGGCCGGGCGCGTCGCGGCGAGCGCCGCCTCACCTTCAACTACGCGAAGGCCATCGTCGACAAGGTCACCAGCTACCTGCTCAACGGCCAGTCGGTGCAGCTCGAAGCGCGCGACGGCGACACGCCCGCCGGCCGCGACCGCATTCGCGCGGCCGAACGCGCCCTGCGCGAGGTCGAGTCCGCGAACGGCCTCGCCCAGCTCGACTTCGAAACGGAGCTCGACTGCGCCGTCCTCGGCGACGCTGCCTATAAGGTCACGTGGGACGTCGCCGGCGGCGCGGTCCGCGTCAGCGCGCCGGACGTGCAGGGCATCTACACGTGGCGGCTCGCCGACGACCCCTCGCGCATCACCGCGGTCGCCTCGCAGTACCGGACAGAACCCGGCGACGCCGGCCTCGTCACCGAACATTGGACCGCTGCGACCTTCGATCTCTGGCGCGGCAACGAGCTCGCCGAGCGCCTGCCCAATCCCTACGGCTTCGTGCCGTTCCTCATCTTTCCGAACGTGCGCGAACCGAAGCAGACCTGGGGCGCCAGCGACGTCCCGGCGCTCATCGAGTCGAGCCGGGAGCTGAACCGCGCATACACGCAGCTCAGCCAGATCCTCGAGCTCAGCGGCAACCCCATCGCCGTACTCGAAGGCATCAATCGGGCCGAGGACATCGTCGTCGAGCCCGGCGCCGTGTGGGAACTGCCCGACAACACGAAGGCGTACCTGCTCGACCTGCTCAAGGGCGGCGGCGTGGCGGCCCACACCGACTACATCGACCTCGTGTACCGCACGCTTCACGACCTCGGCGAATCGCCGCGGACGGCGTTCGGCGCGAACCCGCAGGGCCTCAGCGGCATCGCGCTCAACACCGAGCTCGACCCTATCGCCCGCAAGGTGGCGCGCAAGCAGCTCATCCGCACGGCCGTCTACGAGCGCCGGGCGATGCTCATCCTGCGGTTGCTGCACCAGTTCACCGGCCTCGACATCGAAGGACTGCGGCCGGCCATGCATTGGGGCCCGATCCTGCCCGTCGACCGTTCCCGCCAGGTAGCCGACGAAGTCGCGCTCGTCGCCGCCGGCATCGAGTCGCACCGCGCGGCCTCGGCGCATCTCGGCTCAGACGACCCGGAGGCAGAGTGGGCGAGGGTGGTCGAAGAGCGGGGGTAGGTTCTTCCTCTCTCCCCCGGTGCAGGCTGGTCGCGTAATCGCCCGCTCACTCGCCAGGCGCGTGGCACACTGCCTCCAGCATGATGCCGTGCGGGTCGAGCCAATAGGTGGCGTAGTGCACGCCATACTCGGGATGTTCCCGGGGTTGGTCGACGATCTCCGCCTCGTGCGCAACGGCCCACTCGTACGCTTCCCGGACGATCGCGCGGCTCTGCACCATGAACGCGATGTGCTGAAGACCCGGGCGATGGCGCGAATAGTCGTGCTCTTCCAGCGCCTGGTAGAAGAATAGCTGCGGACCCCTTGCGCCGTCGGGTCCGAGGTTGAAGGACCCGTCGGGCGTCGTCGGGAACCACTGGCTGAGGCCAAGAACGGGCATCAGCTCGTCGTAATACCGCTTTGCAGCCGGAAGATCTGGGACACCTATACCGATGTGGTCGATGAACGCTGTCCGTGCCAATCTATCCTCCCGCGCCCGACGCCGGTCAGTTCCCGTACTGCCGCGTCTCCTGTTGCTCGACCATGAGCGCGTACGCCGCGGCCTCCGCGACCGGCCGGTGCTCCGTCCCCTTCGGCACGACGAACAGATCGCCCGCCGCGAGCGTCACCGCCTCGCGGCCCTGCATCTCGATGCGGAAGCTGCCGCGCCAGCAGAGGAACATCTCGTCTTCGTCGTGGTGATGCCACGGAAACGCGCCTTCGAGCCGCGCGAGCCGCACGATCGCCCCGTTCACGGGCGCGAGGTCGACCGGCTTCCACGGTTCCGTAATCGCATCCGCAATCTGGTCGATCGAAACGCGTTCGCTCACGCGCTCACCACGGCCGCCGCCACTTGTTCCAGTTGAACGGCTCGATCCCGTCCTCCGTGAGCTGCCAGATCGTTGCCTCCGCCTTGCCGTCGCTGATCTCGAGGAACCCGAGCGTGCCCAGCTGCGTGTCGAGGTTGCGTGGATACGTTGGCGACCCCGGGTTCACGCAGAGCGCACCCTGGACGTGGTCGATCGCTTCGACGTGCGTGTCGCCGTAGATCAGCACGTCGAGATCGGTCCGCCCGAAGTAGCGGTTCATCGCCCGGTCGAGCGTGAGATGCGGCGGGTACTCCGGGATGGGCACGTCGTGCGTCAGCCCCACGCGCAACCCGGCGAGGTTCAGCAGCCACGCTTCGCGCAGGCGGTCGTCGAACGGCTGGATTGGGCGTCCCCCGGAGCCGTCGTCGCCGTTGCCGCGGGCGGCGAAGGTGGGCGCGACGTCGCTGAGCTGGTCGATCACGATGAGGTCGTGGATGTCGCCGGCGTGCAGGATGCAGTCGACGCCTGCGAACGCGTCGAACACCTGCGGCCACAGCTCGTGCCGCGCTTCCGGGATGTGCGTATCGCTGATCAGTCCGATGCGCAGCGAGCTGCGGTCGGCGAGGTTCGGGATCTCACGCGTCATGCGCTGTACTCCACGGCCTCATCGCGGAAGCCGAGCTTTCGCTGGGGTGCGGGCGGCGGCGCAATAAGCGTCCGCAGCGCGTCGAAGACGGTCTTGAACTGTTCGTCGTAGCGCTCCTCCATCGCGTCGAGCCGCGCTGACAGCTCTTCGTATTCGGCCAGTACGCTCCGCAACTGTACGAACGCACGCATGATGTCGATGTTCACCTGCACCGCGCGCGGGCTGTTGAGGACGCTCGAGAGCATCGCCACGCCGAGCTCGGTGAACGCGTATGGCGAGTACCTGCGCCCACCCCACGATCTTGAGATCACAATCTGTGATCTCAAGATCGCCGACCTCGTCGCGGCTTAGTCGGAACGCGAAGTCATCCGGGAAGCGCTCAATGTGACGAGTGACGGCCTGCACCAACGCGCGCGTCTCCACGCCGTAGAGCGCCGCGAGGTCGGAGTCCAGCATCACGCGCGTGCCGCGGATGGTCAGGATCATCTCGCTTACGGCTTCGATCGTTGTGACGGGTGCATCGCTCATGCGCCGAGTTATACGCCCGTCGCCGCTCACGATCAGCGCGGACTTGATAACCACGGCGTGTTCGTCGCCGGGGTCCGCACAGGGGACGTGGCGTCTCCTACCACGATCTTGAGATCCCAATTTGGCACCTCAAGTTGGCGATGTCATCGCTGGTCAGCCTGAACATGAAGTCTCCCGAGAAGCGCTCGCCGTGGCGTACACACCGCCCGCAGCAAGACTACGGCGTCTTCGTCGCTGCCGCCCCGCCGAAGTACGCCGGTTGCGCCGCCGTCTTCGGGTCCCGCTTCGCGATCTCCGTCGCGACTTCGGCGTACGCCGCGCCCACCGCCGTGAACGTGGTGGCGCCGGCGCCGCTGAGGTACGACGGGTCGAGACCCTTCGTGCAGGCGTTGCCGAACGGCCCGGTTGCGCCGCCCAGCCGCAGGATCGTGTCGCCCGTGCACAGCAGCTGCAGCTCGCCCTGCCGCGCCTCGATCGCCCCGATGCTCGATCCGGGGGCGTCCTTGAGCCACAGCGCCACTTCCGCCTGCAGCGACAGCAGCGCCAGCGGGAACGCCTGCAACGCCGTCACCGAAGGGTCCTCGCTGCAGGCCAGCGCCCCGAGCACGGGTTCGCTGGTGCGGTCTGCGCCGACCGCGTCGGTGATCTTCTTGCAGGCTTCCGTGAAGCCCGCCTCGTTTCCCGTATTCGCGAGGAAGTCGCGGATGGCGGTCCACGTTGTCGGGTTGTAGGGGTCTGCGGTCGCGTCGGTGGGGAACCACGTCTTCGGGTCCGTGTCGGGCAAGCTCGTCGGCGCCGGCGTCCCGATCGTGTCGACGTAGGCGGGCACCGCCGCCGGCGGCGCGATCATCGCGCCAACGATGGGCACACCCGAAAGGGACTGCGCGAGGTCGGCGTTGTAGCACTTCGAGGTGGCCAGCAACGAAAGGGCGACGAGCGCCACCAGTACTTTTCCCACATCGCGATCATCGGCAGAGCCGTCCGCCGTGTGTACACCCACATGTCACGGGGGCGAAACGGGCGCCATCCCTCGCGCAAGGCGTCGATCACGCCCGCGCGCCTAGCTTCGAAGCATCACGAGCCAGGAGGCACACATGGCACACACAACCTGGAGAGCCCACACCGAGCACGGCGAACTCGACACCGACGATCGCAAGGATCTGCCCGACAGCGCCTACGCATTCCCGAAGCAGCGCAAGGAACCGCTCACCGATGCGAACCACGTCCGCAACGCCCTCGCCCGCTTCGACCAGGTCAAGGGTGTTTCCGACGAGGATCGCGAGCAGGCGTTCGCCAACATCAAGGCCGCCGGCAAGCACTACAAGGTCGACATCGAGGAATCGTCCTGGCGCGACCTTGGCAAGCGCCCGCACACGAAGAACCCGGCTCACTGAGCCGGGCTCTCCTCACGGCTGTCCCAGTACAGCCGGCCTACTGTTCGACCCGCAGCCCGAGCTGCGGGTCGACGTCTTCCATGATCTCTTCCCGCTCCTCGTCGATTTCGGCGGCCGAGACGGCGCGTTGGCTTTCGTCGCCATCGCTGACGGCGCCGCGAACGGCCGTCCCCGCCGTCGCGGTATCCTCCGGCGGCAGATCCATGCGTTCGCGCTGGCGTTCGAGCTCGCGCTCCATGCGCTCCCGCTGCGCCAGCGTCTCTTCGTCGTCGAGCACTCCTGCATCGAGTTGGTCGTGGAACTCAGCGGCGTCGATTCCCGGAGCGTTTAGCCGGTGCTCGTACACTTCGTCCCGCGAGACGTTCAGTACGACGCATCCGTCGTCGGCCGATGCGACGTACAGGTTGCTCAGCCAGAAGTCTCCGCGTTGCGCGACGTCCAGTTCGAAATACGACCCGCGCACGCTCTTCACGTGCGCGAACTGCTCGCGGTCGCGCGTGAGGACGGCGTCACCGGGGCGCACGCCAGTATGCGCGTTCGGGTCGGGTGCTCTCGGTCGTGTGCTCATTGGATCACCTCCTTGACGATGTAACGGCGCCGCCCAGGGGGCGGCGCCGCATTGTGGTGGGTTCGCGCTGCGACCTAGTGGCGAGCTTTGTCCGCCATCTCCTTCGCAGCATCCTTGCCCTTGCCGTACGCGCCCTGGGCTTTGCCTTCCATCTCGCGCGCCGCTCCCTTGGCTTCCATGTCGTCCTGGCCGGTCATTTCGCCGGTCTTCTTCTGGGCCGCGCCCATCATCTCTTTGGTCTTGCCTTTGGCCTGGTCTTTATCCATCTTTGCCTCCCGGCCGGTACAAATCACCGGCTTCACTCTAATCGTGCGCGCCGCCCCGTCGCGTCTCAGTCAAGCCGAACGCAGACCTCTTTCACCCGCATCGCAGCGGGCTCGCGAGTTACATCGATGAAAGCGATTGCGACCTAAACCGACTGGATCAGCCAGTTAACCAGCAGTCCGACCGAGAGCACGGCCCCAAACTGCATGTGCAGCTGTGCCGTCCGGAAGAGCGCGAGGTTCAGTTTCTTCGGGTTCCCGCCGGCGCGAATCACCTGCACGATCGGCCGGACGAGCGGCAACGTCGCCAGCGCGATCAGCGCTTCCCATGGCATGGCGCCGACGGCGGCCGCCACCACCAGGCTGACGTAGGTGGCGGCCAGCAACGCGTACATCTCGCGGTTCGCCCACTCGCGCCCGATGAACGACGCGATTGTGCGCTTGCCCGTCTTCCGGTCGCTCTCGATGTCACGCAGGTTGTTCGCGTGCAGGATGCCCGTTACGAGGAACGCGATCGGCAGCGACGCCACAACCGGCTGCCAGTCCCAGGATTCGACCTGGACGAAGTACGCCCCCACCACCATCACCGGGCCCATGAAGACGAACACGGTCGCCTCCCCGAGGCCCATGTAGGCCAGGTGAATCGGCGCGCCCGTATAGAGGAAGCCGGCGAGCAGGCTGGCGACGCCGATCCACATCAGCTCCCAGCTCGTCACCGCGCACAGCAGCACGCCAATCGCGGCCCCTGCGGCGAAACAGACGATCCCCGCCATGAGCACGGCGCGCGGCTCGAGAATGCCCCGCTGGATGAAGCCCGCCATCCCCAGCGACTCCGGCCCGTCGGCGCCCTTGCGATGGTCGTAGTAGTCGTTCACGAAGTTCGTGCCGGCGAGGAACGCCACCGAACCGAGGACGGCCAGCAGCCCCTTCCACCAGTTGAACGACTCGTCGGCCGCGAGCAGTGTGCCGACGACCACCGGCACGATCGCAGCCGTGAACGAAAACGGGCGGGAGGCAAGGAACCAGGTGCGCGCGGAAGTCACGGCCGACAGCGTAGACAGCTGCCGCGCGATGGGAAAGCGTGCCGCTTACAGCGCTCGCTCAGGGAACGACGTCGAACGACCACTGCACGATCTGGCGGGGCGACGCCGTGGGGTCGCGCGGGCTCTCTACCGCCACACCCGCGATGTGGTGGCCGACGCTGAATCCCTTTTCCGGCGCGTAGCAGATGCTCCCGTCCTTCGGCGCCTCCGTCGACTTCGCGATCAGCACGAGCTGCGACGTCACTTCCTGGCCGTCGAACACCATCCGGAACCACTGGAAGTTCTCCGGCAGGTCCGTGAAATCGACCTTCGCGCAGACGCCGTGCGGATTCTGTGGATCGGGCGAGGTTGTCGTGGCCTGCCGAACCGTCGCTCCATGCACCGGGCTGATCGCGGTCACGTTCCCACCGAGGACGGGCGCCGGTTCGGCCGAGCCCGAGGCCGTCGCTCCAGCAGGCACCGTTACGGTGACGCTGGATGGCACGGTGGGTGTGTGGGACAGGCGTTCGCCGCTGCCGAGCGTCTTCCCAGAGTCGGAGCCGCAGGCCGCGAGCAAGAGCACAGCGGCCAGCACGGCCGCAACAAAGGCAGTTCGAGCACCCATCCCGGTGGTCGCAGGCTAGCATCGGGTTCGCATGCGAACCAGTTCGATAGGAGTGACAACTGCACCTTGGCTTTACCGCCCATGCCCGTCCACGCTCGTTGCACTTCCCACCAGGAGACGTCCGTGGACGACATCGAGATCAACGACGCCGATCAGGCAGTGACCGAACCCGAGCCCGAGACCAGCGACCCTGTGGCGAGCGCCTCCAATGTCGCGCCCGATGCACAGCGCGCGACACTCGCTCGGCTTCGCGAAGCGCTGCTCGCCACCGAGCCCGCCATCGACCCCGCGCTGGTCAGCGGTGAATCGCTGGAGGAACTCGACGCGACCTTCAAGGCGGCGAGGGCCGCCGTGGCCCGCATCCGCGAGGCGGTCCGCATGGAGCAGGCCGCGGCCATCGGCCCCGGCGCGCCGGGGCGCAGCTCGCCCGGGCCTGCGACGGCGCTCGACAAGATCAAAGCAGGCCTGGCCAAACAGTAGCGGGCCGGCGCTAGATGTCGTCGTGCGGGATCGTTGGTTCGTCCGGAGGCGCGGGTGCATCCGTGTCCGACGCGTCCGTCACTTCGGCCGAGTAGCCGAACAGCAACGCGACCAGGATCCCGCCGATAACCAGCCACGGCACAACGAGGGCGAGGATTACCGTCACGTGCAGCGGCAGGTTGATGAGGTCCTTGCCCTCTTTGAACACCCGCACCCGGCGCACGCTGCCCTCGTTCCACAGGTTCTTCGAGCGTGTACGCAAATCGCTGTCCGTCATCGTGGTACCTCGGCCTAGAGCGTAGCAGAATGCCCCGCCGCGCGGCGGACAACCGAATCCGAGCGCAGCGAGTCAGCGAACGAAGTGAGCGGCTGTTCCCGAGCGCAGCGAGTCAGCGAACGAAGTGAGCGGCTGTTCCCGAGCGCAGCGAGTCAGCAAACGAAGTGAGCGGCTGTTCCCGAGCGCAGCGAGTCAGCAAACGAAGTGAGCGGCTGTTCCCGAGCGCAGCGAGTCAGCAAACGAAGTGAGCGGCTGTTCCCGAGCGCAGCGAGTCAGCGAACGAAGTGAGCGGCTGTTCCCGAGCGCAGCGAGTCAGCGAACGAAGTGAGCGGCTGTTCCCGAGCGCAGCGAGTCAGCGAACGAAGTGAGCGGCTGTTCCCGAGCGCAGCGAGTCAGCGAACGAAGTGAGCGGCTGTTCCCGAGCGCAGCGAGTCAGCGAACGAAGTGAGCGGCTGTTCCCGAGCGCAGCGAGTCAGCGAACGAAGTGAGCGGCTGTTCCCGAGCGCAGCGAGTCAGCGAACGAAGTGAGCGGCTGTTCCCGAGCGCAGCGAGTCAGCGAACGAAGTGAGCGGCTGTTCCCTGTTCCCTGTTCCCTGTTCCCTGTCTAGGCTACGCGCACCCACACGTCGAGGTGTCCGCATGCCCGATCTCAAAGGCCTCACCGCATTCATCACCGGCGCCGGCTCCGGGATCGGACGCGCGACTGCCCTGCACATGGCCACCTCCGGCGCCGCCGTCATGTGCGCCGACCTCGACGAGGCGGGAGCGCAGCACACCGCCGCGCTCATCGCGGAGCACAGCGGCCGCTCCGCCGCCATCAAGCTCGACGTCTCCAACGAGGCCGCCGTCAAGGACGCCCTCAACAGGACCGTCGCCGATCTCGGCGGCCTCGACATCATCTTCAACAACGCCGGCGTGGGCGGAGGCGGCCTCGGCTGGGAACGCACCATCGCCGTGAACCTCTCCGGCGTGTATCACGGCCTCTTCCACGGTGCCGCGCTGCTCGCCGAGCGCGGGGGCGGCGTCGTCATCAATACCGCCTCCGTGGCGGGGCTGGTCGGGCTCACCGGCCCCGCGATGCCACCCGGGACGCCTGTCGCGGAAGGCGCCGGTGCCTATGTCGCCGCCAAGCACGGCGTCGTCGGCCTCACGCGCCAGTTCGCCGTCACCTACGGTCCGCGCGGCGTCCGCGTGAACGCTGTCGCCCCGGGGTACATCGTCACGCCGATGACCGAGATGCTCCGCACCGAGGCCGAATACGAGGCGTATATCACGTCGCTCCACCCGATGGGCCGGCTCGGCCAGCCGGAAGAAGTGGCTGCGGCGGTCGCCTTCCTCGCCAGCAAGGAAGCCTCGTTCATCACCGGCGTTGTCCTCCCCGTCGACGGCGGCTACACGGCCCGGTAAAGCGCGAGCGGGGCGATCCGGGCAATCGCAGCGGCGTCGCGGGCCTTCCCCAAGGCGCCCGGCGGCACGGCGTCCGATGATCACCATGAAGCGCTCGGCGAGAGGCTGAGACCAAATCACGCACCCTTACCCTTCCGGCCTCTCTCCGGGCATTTTCGTGTGCGGCTCCCGTACCAGTGCCCCGCAACGCTCGCGATTGAGCTAGGCTTCACGCCATGACGGGCGCCCAGGTCAACCTCGACTCCCCGGAATCCCTGCTCGATCCCGCAGGCTACTTCGCCGCCGCTCGCCAGCACGGCGATGTCCAGTGGAGCGACCACCACAACGCCTGGATCGTCCTCTCCCACGCCGCCAACGAGGCCGGGCTGCGCGATGCTGATGTCCTTTCGTCCGACAAGACCGGCTCGTTTCAGCGCGCCGCCCGCGGCAAGGGCGAAGTCTTCCAGCGCGCGACCGACATGCTCTTCGGCTGGATGAACTTCCGCGATCCGCCGGCGCACACCCGCCTGCGCGAGCCGGTCCACCTCGCCTTCACGCCCCGCCGCGTGGCGAATCTCGAAGGCGAGGTCCAGGCCATCGTCGATGGCGTCCTCGATGCCTTCGTCGACGGCGAGGCCGAGCTCTTCCACGACTTCGCGCGACCGATCCCGGCGCTCGTCATCGGCGCCCTGCTCGGCGTGCCGCCCGAGGACCGCGGCAGCTTCTTCCGCTGGTCCCACGATCTCGGCCAGCTCGTCTTTTCGCCGAATCCCGGCGGCGCCCCCGAGGAATCGGTGTCCACCGCCGCCAGCGAGTTCATCGCCTATTTCGGCGCCCTCATAGAACGCGAGCGACGCGAACCGTCCGGCAGCCTGCTTTCAGCGGTCATCGAAGCTGGAAACGACCTCACTGCCATCGAGCTCATCGGCGCCTGCACGCTGCTCCTCTTCGGCGGCCACGAGACGACGACGACGCTCCTGGTGAACTCGACCGGGCTCCTGCTGACACGGCCCGACCTGCGCGACTGGCTCCGGTCTCACCCTGAGCACATGGACACCGCGGTCGAGGAGTTCCTGCGCGTCCAGGGGCCGGCGCGCGCGCTCTCACGGAAGGTCTCCGCAGCGCACGAACGCGGCGGTCACGAGCTCAAGCCCGGACAGAACGTCTTCCTCTGCGTGTCCGCCGCCAACCACGATGCCGACGTGTTCCCCAATCCCGGCCGAATCGACCTCCAGCGCACCCCGAACCCACATCTCGGCTTCGGGTGGGGGCTGCACTACTGCCTGGGCGCGAGCCTCGCGCGGATGGAGGCGGCCGTCGCGCTGCGGACACTGCTCGAGCGCTTCCCGAAGCTCGCGCCGGCAGGTGACATCCCGCCGCCGCGCGCGAGCGCACTCGGCTACGGACGCCGCCCGCTCCGCGCATCACTGCGCTAAGTGGCCCTCCACAGAACCGTCCCCGAAGCGCCCGCGCCGTCTCCCTTCTCCCGGTCGTCGGGAGAAGGGCCGGGGATGATGCGTCACGCCCGGCAACGCGGAACGCGGCGATTTCCGGCACGCATCTCCACGCACTGAGCCGCACCTCCGAGCCGCGCGCGTCAGGTCCGTGCTGCGACCATGGCCCGCTTCTCAGGTGCGCCTTTAGAACGGCAGCCCCTTGAGGCCGTGGATCCCCTTGATCGCACCAATCTCGCCGAGGTGCTCGCCGAGGTGGAACACCCCGATGCCGGCGAGGAAGTCGCCCATCCTGGTCTTGCCCTGGAGTCCATCGACCTCGCGGTCGAGATCCGAGTCTGAAAGCGAACCGATGTAGGCTTCCGTCGCCGCGAAGACAGCCTGCGCGTAGGGCAGGAACGTCGCGGGGTCAATCGTCACTCCGTTCGCCCAGTCCGGGGTTTGCATCGGCGAGGCGGGCATCGAGATGCCGGTCTTCGCCTCCCAGCCACCCGACTTCATGATTGGCGGCTTCCCCTGCATCATCCCCTGGATGAAGAGGTCCTCGTCCGTGACCGCGTGCACAAGGATGGCGCCTGCCGGGTTGATGGTGCTACCGGCGACTTTCTTCGCCAACATCTCAGCCGGGCAATCGCTGGCTATCGCCATCGTCATCTGGTGGTTGAACTTCATAGACGCCAGCAGGACTTCGGGACCGTTCATTCATGCAACTCCCTGTTCGAGTGTCCGGTAGTGTGCTGTGGCGTGGCGCCGCTGTCTACGGCTCCCTGTTAACCACACTCGCCGGAAGGCGCTCCGCCACGCGATCGAGAATCGCGTGCCCCACGGCGTACTTGCTCTGCAGGGGGAACTCCTCCACCCGGCCGTCGGCGTGGAAGATGGTGACCTCGTTCGTCTCCGTCCCGAAGCCGCTCCCGGCCATCGTTACGTCGTTCGCGACAATGAAGTCGAGCCGCTTGCTCACGAGCTTCGCTTTCGCGTAGGCGGCCAGGTCGTGGGTCTCGGCGGCGAACCCGACGCGGACGCCGCCTCCTGGCAACGTCGCGATGATGTCCGGATTCTTCGCGAGCTCGACCGTCATGCTCTCAGCGCCGTCGCTCTTCTTGATCTTCTGGCCTTGCGGGTTCGCCGGCCGGAAGTCCGCAGGCGCCGCCGCCATGACCACCGCATCGGATGTCGCCGTCGCGATTTCCAGCGCGGCCAGCATCTCGGCCACGGTCCGCACGTCCACACGCTCCACGCCCGCCGGCGTCTCCAGCGTGATCGGTCCCGCGACGATCGTCACCCGCGCCCCGCGGTCGCGCGCTGCCTCCGCGATGGCGAAGCCCATCTTCCCGGTCGAGCGGTTGCCGACATAGCGAACCGGATCGAGCGGCTCCTGCGTCGGTCCCGCGCTCACGACGATGTGCCGCCCGACGAGGTCGCCATCCCGCCGGCCGAGCAGGGCGCGTAGCGCCCCGACGATCTGCACCGGCTCCGCGAGCCGGCCCGCGCCCACTCGCCCGCTCGCCAGCCGGCCCTCCATCGGGCCGACGAAGGCCACGCCGCGCGCGCGCAGCGTCTCGACGTTCGCCTGCGTCGCCGCGTGCGCCCACATCTGGCTGTCCATCGCCGGCGCCACCAGCACCGGCGCGGTCGTCGCCAGCGCCGTCAGCGTGACCATGTCCGGCGTCTGGCCGTGGGCGAGGTTCGCGATGCAATCGGCTGTCGCCGGCGCAATCACCAGCGCATCCGCCCGCCGCGCCACCTCGACGTGGGCCTCCGCTTCCTCCGCCACAAACATGTCGATGACGACGGCCCGGCCCGTCAGCGACTGGAACGTCAGCGGCGTGACGAACTGCGCCGCCGCCGGCGTCATCACGACTTCGACATCGGCTCCCGCCTGCCGCAGCTTCGAACAAAGGTCCGCCGCCTTGTACGCGGAGATGGAGCCCGTGACGCCGAGCACAACCCGCCGCCCGGGCAGCGGGAGGTCGCGTGGGGGACTGTTCCCTGTTCCCTGCTCCCTGTTCCCCTGTCATCGCACGTCGTCGTTGAGTTCGTAGATGAGGCGGAGTCCGTTGAGGGTGAGGTCCCCGTCGATGATGTCGATGCAGGTCGTCGCCTCCGCGATCTCGCGCGCCAGCCCGCCCGTGGCGACGACCTTCACGTTGCCCGGCAACTCCGCCTTGAAGCGCGCCACGATCCCTTCGACGAGCCCCACGTACCCCCAGAAGATGCCGGACTGCATCGCGTGGATTGTGTTCTTGCCGATCGCCACCGGCGGCCGTTCGAGCTGGACGCGGTAGAGCATGGCCGCGCGGCTGAAGAGCGCCTCGCTTGCGATGCCGATGCCCGGGGCGATCGCCCCGCCGAGGTAGTCGCCCTTCTCGTTCACCGCGTCAAAGACGGTGGCCGTGCCGAAGTCGACCACGATGACCGGCGGGCCATAGAAGCGGATGGCCGCCACCGCGTCGATGATGCGGTCGGCGCCGAGTTGCTTGGGGTTGTCGTAGAGGATGCGCACGCCGGTCCGGAGGCCGTGTCCGACGACCATCGGCTCGCGCTTGAAGTACTTGCGGCAGACGAGTTCGAAGGTGGGAATCAGCGGTGGCACGTCGCAGCCGATGATGCAGGCATCGACGTCCTCGATCCGGACGTTCCGCGTGGCGAGAAGGCTGAGCAGCAGGACGCCGTACTCGTCGGGGAGCTTTTCCTGCTCAACGCCGATGCGCCAGGTGTCCTGGATCACGTCGCCGTCGAAAAGTCCAATGTGGATGGACGTGTTGCCAATGTCGAAGGCAAGCAGCATTGCCGAACCGCCGGTGCTCTGGGCCGCGCAGGGTCCCGTGCGGGCGATAGAGTAGCACCCCACGCGAACGGTCCGCACGACACACCCAACAAGCGTCACCGAATCCGAGCCCCGAGCGCAGCAACGCGAAGCGAGTGGGTACGCTCTCCGGCCGCACGACACGCGCCGGAGCTGTGTCCAACTTCCTCATCCGAGCCCCACTCGGCATCGCACCCGCTCCCTGCGCTTCGCTTCGGTCGGGGCTCGGATTCGGCGGGTCGACTCTGACCAGGGCGACAGACTGGTTCAGGCACAGCGACTCGAATCCGAGCCCCGAGCGCAGCAACGCGAAGCGAGTGGGTACGCTGTCCAATCGCACGGCAAGCGCCGGAGCTGTCTCCAAATTCCTCATCCGAGCCCCGCTCGGCAACGCACCCGCTCCCTGCGCTTCGCTTCGGTCGGGGCTCGGCTTCGGCGGGTCGACTGTGACCAGGGCGACGGACTGGTTCAGGCACAGCGACTCGAATCCGAGCCCCGAGCGCAGCAACGCGAAGCGAGTGGGTACGCTGTCCAGTCGCACGACAAGCGCCGGAGCTGTGTCCAACTTCCTCATCTGAGCCCCACTCGGCAACGCACCCACTCCCTGCGCTGCGCTTCGGTCGGGGCTCGGATTCGGTGGCGGGTCCCCGGCGGATCCTCTAACAACGCGTCACTGGAACTCCATCGTATAGATGCAGGCGCTCTCTACGTGCTGCTCCTGCCAGAGATAGCGGGTGCTTCCATGGTCGGTCCACACCCGGACGCCCGGACCGACGAGCCCTTCTTTCCGCAGGGACCTCGTCCCGGACGCCTTGAGAGCCCCGAGAACCACCTCAGGCCGCTCGGGCGCCGAAAGGACGACGTGAACATGGTTCGTCCGCACGTTCAGCGCGTGAATCTGCCAGCTTCGCCTCGTGCAAACTCCGCGGATTCCTCTGTCCACGGCAGCTCGCATTTCGGAGCCGAAGACCATCTCTGGGGCACGCATTCGGGATCGCAGGTACTCGACTCGACCGCGGCTCGTTGGAGCGAACTCTTGACCGAGCGTCCTGTGAAGCGTGTCAACCGTGCCGCGCTCGTCTCCGTGGAGTCGAGAACCGTACGCGGTGAACGTCAGAAAGTAAGCAAGCGGCGCGGACACCGCAGGATGATAGCCTTTACGACCAGAATCCGAGCCCCGAGCGCAGCAACGCGAAGCGAGCGGGTACGCTCTCCGGCCGCGAATGACACACCACCAGGCTAGGTCCACTCGGCATCGCACCCGCTCCCTGCGCTTCACTTCGCTTGGGGCTCGGCTTCGCCGGGTCGACTGTGACCAGGGCGACAGACTGGTTCAGGCACTGCGTCTCGAATCCGAGCCCCGAGCGCAGCAACGCGAAGCGAGTGGGTACGCTCGCTAGTCGTGCGGAAAGCGCCGGAGCTGTGTCCAAATTCCTCATCTGAGCCCCACTCGGCGTCGCACCCGCTCCCTGCGCTTCACTTCGCTTGGGGCTCGGCTTCGCCGGGTCGACTGTGACCAGGGCGACAGACTGGTTCAGGCACTGTGCCACCGACTCCGAGCCCCGAGCGCAGCAACGCGAAGCGAGTGGGTACGCTCTCCAGTCGCGCGACAGCGCCGGAGCTGTGTCCAACTTCCTCATCCGAGCCCCACTCGGCATCGCACCCGCTCCCTGCGCTGCGCTTCGGTCGGGGCTCGGATTCGGCGGGTCGACCCTTCGGCCCGGCGCTACCCGCTGTAGTTCCAGCCCGTGTACGTCGACGTCAACGGATCGGCTTCCTGCAGCACCTCGCCCGCCAGCACCTTCGCCGCCACGAGCGTGTGGTCGCCAAGCCCGACGAACTCGATCGCCTCGCACTCCATCCACGAAAGCGCCTCATCCAGGATGGGAGCGCCACCCTCGGCCGCGGTGTATGCCACGCCCTCGAGCTTCGGGTGGAACGGCCGGTGGCCGTCATGGCGGCGGCCGAGTACCTTCCCGTCGTCGAACGGCTGTGCGAAGCGCGCGGCGAGCTTGCGCCCTGCCTCGCCTTCAGGCAGCAGGTTGACCGTGAAGCGCCGATTGGCGCGGATCGCGCCGAGCGTGTGCGCGTCGTTCTCGAACGCCACGGCGATAAGCCGCGGCTGGAACGAAACCTGCATCACCCAGTCAGCCATCATCCCGTTCGGGACACCTTCGGCATCTCGGCTGCCCACGATGTACATGCCATAGGGCATCTGCTCCATGACGTGCGCGAGATCGGCCACGTTTGTCGTTGCGATGGTCATCGGAATACCTCCCTGGTTGTTCCGGGGCGCCTTACGCGCCGCGGCTCGGGTGATCGGCACCGGTGACCTGCTCCGGCTGCTTCTTCCCGCGTACCCCCAGTGTTGTCAGCCAGCGGCGGCCGCGCCTACGTCCGGTCGGCCCGGCAACCGGGACCCCATCGCACCCGGTTCGCCCTTGCCCTCACGACGTCCGCCCACCCAAAATGCCGCGCATGCCCATGGACCCCGAAACGGCGATGTTCTTTGGCGCGATCACCGAAAGCCTGGAGAGCATCCTCTCCCGCATCGAAGGCCTGGACGCGGACGCCCTCAACTGGCGCCCCGACGTGCCCACCGGAAACAGCCTGTATGCGCTCACGCTGCACACGCTTTCCAACGTCCACCGCAACGTCCTCAGCCACTATTGCGGCGAGCCCTACGCCTACGACCGCGCGGCAGAGTTCCGCGAGAGCGGTACGGCCGCCGAACTTGCCGCCCGCCATGCCGATCTGGTCGTCCGCATGGAGCGCGCGCTCGAGGCGGCCGGCCCGCCGGCCTGACCCGCATCTGCGACCATCAGCGCCTCGGCAAGATCCCGGGTCAGGGCCGTCCTCCTCCAGGCGGCGCGCCACGCCGCCGAGCACGCCGGCGAAGCCAATCTCACCCGTGCCTTGCTCGACGCGCAGTAAACGCGGCGTTTCGGTTTCGCAAAGGAAAGCCCCGATTATGTTGCTCGCAAGTAACACGGGCGCGACCTTCGTTACGGTGGTACTGACGGAGGAGCGTTTTGCACAAGTTCCAGATCATTCGACAGCCCCGGGCGGCACTCGCCACCCGGTTCGGGCTCACGCTCTTTGCAGTTGCCGCGCTGGGCGCGGCCGCGGCAGCCTGCTCGAGCTCCAATTCCGATAACACGACTCCCAGCGCCGCAGCCTCGACCAGCGCCACGGCCAGCTCGACGTCCACCGCAACCTCAACGCCGAAGCCTACCGACACGCCCACGCCCGCAGCGACGCCGACCCCATCCGCGGCCGAGCTGAAGGCCGATACCGCCCGATACTTCGTCTACACAGCGCGCCCTGGGGATACGTTCAATTCGATCGCCCAGGTATTCAACGGTGAACCGGGCTCGGCCAAGGCCGGCTACCCACTGCAGATCCAGGACGTGAACAACGTCGGCAATACCCCGTCGAGCGGCGACCAACTGGCGATCCCGCTGCTCGCCACCCCGAACCACATCATCCCTTCGGCCGGACTCGCGCTGGCCTTCCAGTCGGCGCCGGCACCGCAGCCTGTCGTCCTCGAACCAGGTCCTGCGCTGATGAGCACCTACGGCGGCAAGGTCGCCCTCCACCGTGTTGCACTCGCGCCGAACAATGCGGGCTACCGCATGGAGTACTGGCTCACCGATTCGCCAACGCTCACCGCATCAAATGCGATCAACTTCGACGCGAAAGTGTCGGAGCCGCTCATGTCTGTCGCCTGTGGCTCGATGGTGGCGCCCGCCTCGAACACCACGGTCGTGTTCACGCGCAACGGCGCGTCGTGCTCCGCCACAGCGCTCGTCGGCGCCACGCTCACTCCGCAGCAGATCGCCGACGACCTCGTGGTGCCCGCGGCTCCCTAGCCGGGCTCACTCGCCGAAGACGATCACGGCCGCGTTGTTCAGCGCGGCCTCAAGCTTTTCGAGCGACTCCTGGCCCTTCGTTCGCTTGTTGGCCGTGCCGTCCTGTTCGTTCGCCTGGCGGGCGAGCGTGCGGCCTTCGCGCGCCGCCGACGTAGCGTCGCGGTACCGCTGGTAGCTTCCGGCCCGCGCGAGCGCCGCCGCTGCCACCGTGCCTTTGCGCACGGCATCCTCGATACGCTTGCCGGCGTTGTCGAGCTTGCTGGTCATCTGCTGGGCAGCCGAGACCCGTTCGCGCTCCACCTGGCTGTCAAAGCGTGTGTCGGCGAGCGTGTCGCGCGCCTCCTCCAGCGCGTCGCTGGCGGTAATCAGGGCGTCGGCCGCGTCGGAAAGTCGCTTGCTCTGTTCGTCGTTCATGGCGCGTAGGGTAGGGGCGAAGCCGATCCGCGCCAACTGAACACCCCCGCACACGGCAGGATCTTCACATTGCGCGTGTCCACCGCAGAGATCAGATCTGTGCGAGGAACTCTCGCACCGCGGCGCGAAACGCGTCGGGCTTCTCCAGGTGGATGTAGTGCCCCGAGGCAATCACCTTCGTGCGCGCGTTCGGCGCGAACCAGTGCAACGTCTCGTAGTAGCCCGGGATCTCCTCCGCATCGATGCTGAGGGCCGGCTGGATTGCGAGTGCGGCCATGAGGTTGTCGCTGCGCTTCGCCAGCTCCATCGGCGAGAACTCGAACAGCCCGGCCCACAACGCCTGCCCCACTTCGACCGGCGTCTTCTCGGCCGTGCCGTACACGAGCGCCCGGTCGGCACTCCCCAGCCCGCTGCCCGCGAGCGAATCCAGCATCTGCATGCGGAACGCCATGTGCGACTCCGGCGACCGGATGACCGATTCGAGCTGGCGCATCCGCGTGCCAAACTCGCGCAGCTCCAGCGCCTGGTCTTCCACGACCACAGCGCCGGGGAAACCGGGAAATCGCCGTGCGATCTCGGCGGCCAGGTACCCGCCGTAGCTGTGCCCGATGAGGATCGGCTTCTCGACCCCGAGCGACCGGCACAACTCGACGACGTCGTTCGAAAGCGGCTCCGGCCCATATGCGTGGTCGCGCGGCATACCCGACTGGCCGCAGCCGCGCATGTCGGGTGCGATACAGCGGTACTCCGCCTTGAAGGCCGCCATCGTCTCCCGCCACGATTCGGCGCTGTCGCACCACCCGTGCAGGAACACGAGCGCCGGGTTGCCGGTCGCGACGGCGCCGGTGTCTTCGTAATGGAGCGTGACGGTAGGACGTTCGAGTTC
The DNA here is from genome assembly GCA_963832795.1 of uncultured bacterium. Taxonomy (GTDB): domain Bacteria; phylum Chloroflexota; class Dehalococcoidia; order Tepidiformales; family Tepidiformaceae; genus CAWHVJ01. The sequence goes on along the minus strand of CAWHVJ010000007.1, from coordinate 75,390 downwards.
AGGCATGCTGCGTATCACGGCACGCCGCGCCGCGATTGGCAAGCCTCAGGCGCGCGCCGCCGCGGCCAGCCGCCGCTCGTCCGCGATCGACGGCCGGCGGTCGAGCCGTTCCGTCAGCAGCGCCTCCGCCGCTTCGCTGCGTCCCGCCCGCAGGTAGGCCTCGAGCAGCGTCTCTTCAAACACGTCCCGCTGCGCGTGGCTTCCACCGATGCGCACGACCTCACCGCGCACCGGCTCCAGCTCCTCGACGGCCCGGGCATAGTCGCCGTTCGCGAACGCTTCCACGCCCCGGGCGAGCGCAACCACGACAGGCCCGGCCGGCACCCGGTTCGCCTCGAGCCGCGTCGTCAGCCCATCGATGAGCTGTCCCATCCGCGCCTGGTCGTGTGCCGCCGCGAAGGCGAGCGCGCAGTGCATGTCGGCGAACGTGAGGCCCGGCTTCGGAAAGGCCGTCGCCGCCCACGCGGCGAGAGATGGCCAGCGCTCGGACTGGTCGTCGTGCTCGCTGATGCCTGAGCGCCACAGCAACGACGCCGCATCGGCGATCACCCCCAACGCCGGCGAGGGGTTCACTTCCGGGCGCAGGATGCCGTCGTAGATCGCGAGCGCACGCTCCGGCCGCCCCGCCGCCAGCTCGAACAACGCCAGGTGCCAGTGGAGGTGCCCGTAGAGCTGCGCGCCGGGTTCGTACCCCACCACCCAGCGATCGAGGAACTCGGCGCCGTCGCCCGGTTCGCCCTCCTCGTAGAACACGTGCGCCATCGTGTGGCTTGCATGGCCGTTCCGCTCGTACAACGCCAGCGAACGCTCGGTCAGCGGACGCGCCTCGGCCGTGCGGAACAGTTCGTTGAGCGCGAAGGCGTGCTGCGACAGGAACCACCAGTCGTCGCCGTATGCCGGCGCCAGCTTCTCGCAGAACGCCATCTGCTCGTCGTTGCGGTCCACGCGCCCGCTGAAGCCGATGAGGCCGTACACGCCCATCGCCTGCGACGCCGCGAATGCGTCGAGCGGGAACTCCTCCAGGTGCGCCTTCACCAGCTCGAGCGACTTCGCCGGGTTCCCTTCCACCGCCGTCACGATGCAGTCGATGTGCTGTTGCTCCCGCCGCGAAACGCCAGCGGCGACCTCGCGCGCACGGGCTGCCTCGTTTTTGGCGTCGACTGCGGCGCCCCGGAACTGCAGCGTCCGTGCGAGCGCCACGTGCGCCAGCGCGAATCCCTCGTCCTCCAGCGTGGCGGCGGCGAACTCCTCTTCGGCGCCTGCGTTCCCGGCGAGCGCCATGTCGAGGCCCTCCCGGTAATGGCTGGCTGCCTTCGCCGAAGACGTCGTGAAGGCGAGTCCATACCGGTCGGTGAAGCTCATCGCGTACTCCGTGGAAACAGGTGTTCCTCGATGCTACGCCCGCGGCGGCGCCGCCGGAATCCGCCGGAAGTACGAGGCGTTGGAATCGCGCAAACAGTACGTGTACGGCGGCTACTCGCCCACGAACTTCGGTTCGCGCTTCTCCACGAACGCCGCCACGGCCTCGCGGCTGTCGCGGCTCAGGCCGCTCAACCGCATGTTCAGCGCTTCCCGATCAAGCACTTCCGCCAGCGTGGAGGTCTCCGCCAGGTTCCAGTTGTCCTTCATGCGCGCATACGTAGCGGTCGGCCCGGCGGCGATGGAGGCCGCGAACGCGAGCCCCTCCTCCAGCAGGAGCTCGTGCGGCACCACCCGGTTCACGATCCCGAGCTCGAGCGCGCGGTCGGCTCCCACGATTTCCGCCGTCAGGTAGAGCTCCCGCGCCTTGCCGCTGCCGATGAGCCGCGGCAACAGGTACGAACCACCGAAGTCGCCACTCAGGCCCACGTTCCTGAACGCCGTGCCAAAACGCGCCTGAGATGACGCGATGCGCACGTCGCACGCCAGCGCCAGGCTGAACCCCGCGCCCACCGCAACGCCGTTCACGAGCGCGATCGTCGGTTTGCCCATCGTGTGCAGCTTCAGCGTTGTCGTGTCCTGGCTCTCGCGCAGTTCCGCCACTGAACGTTCGAGCTGCGTGACGAAGTTGACCTCACGCGGCGCCCCGTCTTCGCGGGGCGTGTTGCGGCGCTGCATGCCCTTCACGTCGCCGCCGGCGCAAAAACCGCGCCCGTTGCCGGTGAGCACCACGCAGCGCACTGCGCGGTCGCTCTCGCATTCCTCCAGGTACCGGCCGATGAGCGGCACCAGTTCTCCGCCCATGGCGTTCAGGCTCTCGGGCCGGTTCATCGTCAGGACGGCGACGCCGTCGGGGCGCTTCTCGAACAGGACGTCGGACACAGCGGAACTCCTTGATGCGACAGTTGCCCCGGAATACTGAAGCCGCGCCAGCGGCGAGGCAATGGCTACAGCCCGGGCGAGCCCGGGCACGACCTTCAACCCCGCGTCCCGGAAGTCCTGGTCGAACGTGAAGACGGTGTCGACGCGGAGCCTTGCCGCCAGCGCGATGAGCGATCCATCGACGTAGCTCAGGGGAACCCCCGCCAGCCGATGCAGGACGTCCCACGCGCGGTCGTCCTGGTCACGCGACGATTGTTCGATCGCGACCACACGACTGACCCGAAACGAGTCTGCCCATTCCATCGCGAAGCGATACCCTCGCCGGCGCCGTAGCACCGTGTAGACCTCGGCGACCGCGGCCGTTGTCGTATGGAGGCTGAGGCTCCGCTCTTCGCGCACGTACTTCCTCGCCGAAGCGTGGTACTGATCCTCTGGCGCGAGCAACGCGAGGACAGCCGATGTATCGAGCACACACCTCACGCGTCGAGTTCACCGCCGTAGATGTAGGTGTCGTGGTGTGTCGAAAGGTCGTTCGCCGTCTCGCCAGTCATTGAACCGATCATCTTGAAGAACGGGTCGTCCGATGGCGGCGCCGTCTCGTTCGAAACGCGCAGCTTACGCCGTACGACCTCGCTCAACGAGATTCGCTCGCGCAGCGCCTCGGACCGCAGGAGTGCGTTCTCCTCCTCGGTCAACAGAATCTGGACTCGCACCATGCTCATGGTCTCAATCCACCCCTTCCGGGCGCGTTACACACCGGTCGCATTGCTACACACTGTAGCACCTCACCCCAGCCCCGCCAGCGTCCGCTTCAGCCGCTCCAGGCTCTCCAGCGTGTTCGCCGGGAGGAAGTGATCGACGTATGGCAGCGCCGCCGCCATTCCCGCTGCGAGCGGCTCGTAGCCCGCGTGCCCCTTCAGTGGGTTCAGCCAGATCACCCGGTACGCCCGCCGATGGAGCACGGACATCTCGTGCGCCAACCGCGTCGTGTCTCCGCGCTCCCACCCATCACTGACAACGATCACGACCGTCTTCGGGCCGACCACCGTGCTCGCGTAGCGCAGGTTGAACTCCCCGATGCACTGGCCGATGGTCGTCCCGCCGCTCCACGTGTCGACGGCGGCCGCGAGGCCCGCCAGTGCCTCTCCGTACTGCTTGCGCCGGAGAATGTGCGTCACATCGTGCAGGCGCGTGCTGAACACGAACGTCCGCACGCCGCCCGCCTCCGCCTGCAGGGCGTAGAGGAACTGCAGCAGGTAGTTCGAATACACATCCATCGAGCCGCTCACGTCGCAGAGCGCCACCACCTTCAGCCGGTGCAGCTTCCGTTTTTGGTACGCCAGGTTCACGACCTCGCCGCCACTCCGGCGAGCCGCGCGAACCGTTCTCCGGATGTCGACCGCGCCCCCCGACGAGGCCGGGCGGAAGCGCCGGCTCGGCGCCGTCGCGAGCGCCGGCGTCAGCTGCTGGATCAGCCTGCGCGCGCGCGTCACATCCGCCGCCGAGTAGTCGGCGAAGTCCTTGCGGGTGATCAGATTCGCGTCGTTCGCCGAGCGATCGCCGCCCGGCAGCAGCGAATCGCCGTCGCCCGAGATCGTGTCCGACTCCACCGCGGCGGGAATGAACACCACCTCCGGGGGCCGCGGCGGTCCTTCCTGGACGTGGAAGTAGTTGTCCCCCTCCGGGCTCTCAGCGGCGTCCGCGATCAGGTCGCGCCAGTATTCGTCGAACGCCGCGTCGAACGCCGGGTACTCGTCCACGGAGATCGTCAGGTTCGCCCGCAACGCGGCCCGGAACGCGGCACCATCCGCAACGTCGACCAGCTCGAGGCTCCGTGCGGCGTCCAGCGCCCGCCCGGGCGTGACCGCGAGGTCGCGGGCGCGCAGCAGCCGGCAGAACTCAACAAGGCGCGACCCAAGCGCCGGAGCGGTCACGACGCCTGCTGCTCCACCAATTTGGCAACCGCGAACCCGCCGCTGATCGAGGTTCCCCTCTCCCATCGCGATGGGAGAGGGGGCAGGGGGTGAGGGCTGGTGCCGCGCACGCGAGCTGCTCCTCCGAACGAAATTGGCTCGACGCCTAGCTTAGCGGCGCCTCGGATTGAGTGGCGTGGTCGCGCGCCCGCTCCGCCATGCGCTACGCTCGCCGCACATTTCGCCGCCGAGGTCGCCGTGCCCACGACTCCGCCCACCATCGACTGGGATGCCTATACCAACGAAGCCGTCGACCTCCTCTGCCGCTTCATCCGCGTCGACACCTCGAACCCGCCCGGCCGCGAGCGCGCGGCCTGCACGTTTCTCGGCGCAATCCTCGATGCCGAAGACATCCCCTACTCGCTCTACGACGCCGGCAACGACCGCGTCTCGCTCCGCGCAGTCATCCCCGGCGACGGCTCCGCGCGACCCTTCATGCTCCTCAACCACACCGACGTCGTGCCCGTGCAACGCGAGTTCTGGGACGAAGAGCCGTTCAGCGGGCTGATCAAGGACGGCTTCATCTGGGGGCGCGGCGCGCTCGACATGAAGGGCCTCGGCATCGCTCAGCTCATGACGTTCCTCACCGTGAAGCGCCTCGGCCTGCCGCTCAAACGCGACCTCGTCTTCTACGCCATGGCCGACGAAGAGGCCGGCAGCGAGTTCGGCATCCGCTGGCTCGAACGCAACCACCCGGAGACCCTCGACGCCGAGTTCGTCATCAACGAGGGCGGGGGCGGCGTCACCGAGGTCTTCGGTGTGGAGCGCCCGGTCTACAACGTCGCCGTCTCGGAGAAGGGCCCGCTCTGGCTGCGCCTCGTGGCCGAAGGCCGCCCCGGACACGGCTCGGTTCCCCACGACGACAACGCCCTCGACCGCCTCGTCCGCGCGATGTTCCGCGTGCAGGAATGGCAGCGCGACCTCTACTGTCTCGCCGCTGCTCTCCGAGTACTTTTCCCGCCTCGCCCACGCAGGCATCTTCAAGGGCGAAGCCACCGTCGAAGGACTGACGAAAGCGGCCGCCGACGACCCGCGCGTCCGCGCCCTGCTCAGCAACACCATCAGCGCGACGACCACAGCCGCGGGCATCAAGCACAACGTCATCCCCGCGCGCGCCGAGGCCACACTCGATTGCCGCCTGCTGCCCGGCGTAAAGCCCGACGACTTCCAGGCCGAGCTCGAACGCGTCATCGATGACCCCAAGGTCCGCATCGAGCGCGTCCACGCCGGCTGGTCCGAGGCAAACCCCTTCGACACCGAGCTCTTCCGCACCATCGAAGACGTCATCCACGACCACATGGAAGACGCCGTCGTCGTCCCGGGCATCACCGTCGGCTTCACCGATAGCAGCGTGCTGCGCAATCGCGGCGTGATCTCCTACGGCTTCTCCGGCGGGCTCAACAGCCCCGACCTCGGCCGCACGGTCCACGGCCACAACGAACGCGTCGGCATCGACAGCTTCAAGCTCAACTGCCAGATGGTCTTCGAAGTCACTCGGCGGATGTGCACGCCCGGGCAGTAGAATCCGTCGATGGCAGAGGGCTCCTTCTTCCGGCGTCACCAGTCGATGCGGGCCCTCGCTCACCGCGACTTCCGGCTGCTGCTCGCCGGATCCGCCATCGTCTCGTTCGTCATGCCCGTCCAGTTCCTCACCCAGGTGTTCTGGGTCGAGGACCACTACGCCGCGCGCCAGGTCCTGTACGTCGGGCTGCTCGGCGTCAGCCGCGGCGCGGCGATGCTGCTGTTCAGCCTCTTCGGCGGCGCCATCGCGGACCGCTTCGAGCGACGGCGCGTGCTGCTCTTCTGCGAATCGACCGCGCTTGGCCTCAACACGCTCGTCGCCCTCCTCATGCTCACCCACCCATTTGGCGAAGCGACGATGATCGCGCTCCTCTGCCTCACTTTCGCGGCTGCCGGCAACATGGCCATCGACATGCCGGCCCGCACGGCGAGCACGCCCGCCATCGTGGGCATGGAGGACCTCGCGAACGGCATCAGCCTGCAGATGATCGCCCAGCAGCTGGCGACCCCGCTGTCTCTCCCGCTCGTCGGCCTGCTGAACAGCGTCTTCGATAGCGGCCAGGTCTACGCCGGGACGCTCGTCGCCTGGATCGCGATCCTTCCGCTCATTTCGATGCTTCGCTACCGAAGCGTGGGCGAGGCCAACCGCGCCGCCGGCGTCCTCGGCAACATCCGCGAAGGCCTGGCATACACCCGACGCGACGCCACCATCTTCGCCGTCATCGCCACGGTCTTCGTGATCCAGGTCGTCGGCATGCCGGGCCCGGCGGTGCTGGGCCCTGTCTGGATGACCGACGTGATGGGCCTGAGTAAGGCGCAGTTCGGTCTCATCGCGATGACGTGGGGCGGCGGCGCGATGATCGGCTCGGTGTTCTTCGCGCACCGCCACATCATCACCGGTCGCGGCGCCACGCTCTGCGCGATGGCGCTGCTATTCGGCGCCAGCGCCATCGTCTTCGGGCTCTCGCGCATCGTCCTGCTCACCGCCGCGGCGAACTTCGCCCTCGGCTTCTCACTCGTCGGAACCACCGTCTCGGCTTCCACCATCATCCAGCACACCGTGAGCGACGAGATGCGCGGCCGCGTTATGGGCCTCTTCCCGCTCTGCATGGGCCTCGGCATGCTCGCCGCCGGCCCCGCCAGCGGCGCCGGCCAGGTCTTCGGCCTCGAAATCGTGGTTCCGGTGTTGGCCGTCGGGACGTTCGCTCTGGCGTTCGCAATCACCGCCGCCCGGCCGGCGCTCCGCCGCTACCGCGCAGCCGCCGAACCGCTGGCCATCGTCGAGCTCGCTGTCGCGCTGGAGTAGGAAGCGCACGTCGGCGATCAGCGACGGTCCTCGGCCCGCCTGAGCACAAGGTCGCTCCAGAATTCGATAATCCGCGCTGAATTGGCTGCCCATTCCGGTAGTGGTGCACCGAACTCGCGATGAAAGTATTCGGCGATATCCCAGCCATAGATGATGATGTCGGACTGCCAGACCGAGAAGACCGGATTCCCGGGCTCCGAGGGTCCCCCGGGAATGTACCGGTGCGCCCAGACGGGGACCATGTTCGGTGTTCGCTTCATGGCCTCCCGGGCAACGGCGACCGCCTCCGAGACCGCCGGTGGCCTTGGACCCCAGTCGTTCGGCAACCAGAGACCGGCATGCTCGATATCGAACAAGATCCCGTTGACGGGCCACGCCAGCCGTCTGCGCAGCTCCTGGCGTTCCCCGTGTCTCCAATCGGGCCAGTCGCGCCCGGTCGGCAGCGCAGCACTCAGGAGAACGCGAAGGTCGGGCGGGAACCGGAACTCAAATTCGCCTTCGACTGCGCCGAGTTCGGCTAGAGACAGTCCCGGAGTAAGCGTGGCGAGCGGGCCGAACAGTTCGATGGTCTCTTCTCGCGTGGCGTCCCAGGCAGAGTGCGCGCGGGGCGTGGTGAGGAAACCGAACAGAGTTTCAAGATACCCGTCCGGGAATGCGAACACAGATCGTTCTCCTGGTAGGCACCCATCCTAGCGTCGTTGCGTTGGCTACGGCTCACTACGGCCCGGCACCATCACCCGCAGCGCCTCTGCCTGGAACGCTGCACCCGCGGCGCAGAAGTCGAGCCAAGCCGACGGGTCCAGCGGTCGAAGCCACAGCCCCGCATAGCTCTCGGCCATCCGGGACAGAACCGTCTCCGCAGGCTCATCGTCATCGCCCCTCCAACCCGCGCGTTCGACTGCCTCTTCCCACCCCCGAACGATGGGGTTGAGGTGGCGCTTGTACGTTTGGATGTCGTGCTCGATGCCCGTCGCGAGTAGGTCGGCGGCCAAGGTCTTCCTCCCTGCCAACGCCGCGTTGGTTCACGGCGGCGGCTTCGCCCACAGCCTCTGCCTGCCTTTCGCATCCCGCGCCGGCCATTCGTCGATGGAGCGCGGTCCGGGTGGCGCAACCTTGTGGTGCGCAAGCCCGCCTCGCCATAGGCTCCGAGCGTGCCACTCTCGCTCACCTTCCACGGCGGCGCGGAAACTGTCACCGGCTCCCGCTTCGAACTGACCATCGAGAATCGCCACTTCCTCATCGACTGCGGGCTGTTCCAGGGCCTGCGCGCGTTGCGCGACCGCAACTGGGCGGCGCCGAGCTTCGACGCCCGCCAGATCGAGGCCGTGCTCGTCACGCACGCCCATATCGACCACACGGGCTACCTCCCGAGAGTCGTCAAAGCCGGCTTCCGCGGTCCGATTTACTGCACCGACGCCACCCGCGATCTCGCCGAGATCCTCCTGCCCGACGCCGCACGCCTGCAGGAAGAGGACGCCGCCTACGCGAACCGCAAGGGCTTCAGCAAGCACCACCCCGCGCTGCCGCTGTTCGACGAGCAGGACGCGAAACGGGCACTCGCGCAGATGCACCCGGTGCGCTTCGGCCAGGAAGTCGACCTCGGCAACCTCACGGCCCGCTTCCACCAGGCCGGACACATCCTCGGCTCGGCATTCATCGAGCTCCACGCCCGAACGGACGCCGGCAGCACTTCGATCGTCTTCAGCGGCGACCTTGGCCGCCCGCAACGGCCGTTGCATCCCGACCCGGAGCCGCTCGTCGGCTGCGACACCCTCGTGCTCGAATCCACCTACGGCGACCGCATCCACGACCAGGAATCGTTCGAGGAGCAGGTTGCAGGCGCGTTCCGCGTCGCACTCGGCCGCGGCGGCACCGTCCTCATCCCCGCCTTCGCCGTCGCGCGCGCCCAGATCGTGACGCTCCTGCTCGGCGAGATGATGGACCGCGGCGAGATCCCGCGCGTGCCCATCCACATCGATAGCCCCATGGCCGTCGACGTCACCGGCATCTACAGCCGCTACAGCGGCTCGAAGGAGCTCGACCCGCTGCCCTCCGGCCGCTCGAAGCTCTTCCCCTCGGGCGTCAGCTTCCACCGCTCGGTCGAGCAGTCGCGCGAGCTCAACCACCTCCACGGGCCGCGCATCATCATCTCAGCCAGCGGCATGATGACCGGCGGGCGCGTCCTCCACCATCTCGAACGGCTCCTGCCCGACCGCCGCAACCTCATCGTCCTCGTCGGCTACCAGGCAGCCGGAACGCGCGGACGGTCGCTACAGCAGGGCGCCCAAACGCTCCGCATGCACGGCCAGGACATCCCCGTCCACGCCCAGGTCCTTGATGCCGAGGGCCTCTCCGCCCACGCCGACCGCAACGAGATCGTGTCGTGGGTGAAGTCCGCCCCGCATCTGCCCCACAACGTCTTCCTCGTCCACGGCGAAGGCGGCGCGCTCACCACCCTCCGCGGAGCGCTCGAGCAAGAAGGCATGCACCCGGTCATCCCCTCCCTCGGCCAGCGCTTCGAATACGACCCCGGAGCGAACAGCTGGGCGACCGCGTAGGCGCTGGGTCTCGGGCCTACCCCTGGCCAGCGCCTGCAGCCCGCTCGTCCACGAAGTTGATCAGGTCCAGTTCGCCGGGCGAGCGGCCCTCAGCCGTCAGCAGCGCCGCCGCCTCCGCGCGGTGCTGCGTGCCATGGTTGATGACGTGCACGATCATCTGCCACACAGGCGTGCCTTCAAAGACGTAATCGACGAACCCGTCGCTCACGGTCGGCAGCCACGCGTCCTCCACAGCCCACTCGCCCTCCCACCACCGGCGCAGTTCGTCGATCGTCGGCAGCGGCCCCGACTCCGGCTCAGGCTCCTCGCCGGTCTGCTGGAACGCGTTCCGCCAGCGCTGGGCCGCGCCGAACTGGTGCGCCAGCGTGGCGCCCAGGCTCATCTCGCCATTGGTGTTCGGCTTTGCCCACACCGCCGGATCGAGACCATCGAGCACGGCCAGCACGCGCTGCGTTGCCCAGCGGTCGTATGCATAGAGGAAGCGAACCTCGTCAGCTCTCATGTCATCTCTCCTTGGTTAGTTCACGGGTCATCGGCATCACCTTAACGGTCGGTGGCCGTAATCCGCCACCTCACGGCCGCGCCGCCTGCACCACGACGCCCGCCTCCACCAGCTTCGCGATGCGCGCCTCGTCGAAGCCGTAGTCCCGCAGGACCTCCAGCGAATGCTCGCCGAGGAGAGGCGAGCGACGGGCGAGCCCGCCGGGCGTGCGCCCCCACGCCGCGTACGTGCGCGGGGCGCGGATCGGCCCGAACTGTGGGTGGTCGAAACTTTCGAAGTACTCGTTCTGTGCGACCCACGGGTCGGCGAAGAAGTCGTCGATGGTGAGCGCGGGGGCAGCCGGCACGCCGCGCACCAGCAGCCGGTCGATCGCCTCGTCGCGCGGCACCTCCGCCAGCGCCGCCGCGATCAGCTCGGCCAGCGCCCCCTCCACCGGCTCCGCGAGCGCGCGTTCGGCCGTCATGCGGCCGCACCATTCCGGGTGGCCAAGCGCGAGCGCAACCTGCCCGAACTGCTCCGTCGCGCTGCAGGCGATCGCGATCCACCCGTCGGCGCACCGGTAGAGCCGGCTCAGAGCGCTCGTCCCGAGGCAGTCGCGCGCACCGACGGGATTCGCGGGCCGGCCCTCGTACCACGTCGCCTCGCCCGACTGGCAGATGATGCTCTGGTTCGCGAGGCACGTCTGCACGTCCTGCCCCACACCGGTCCGTTCGCGCGCTACGAGCGCCGTCACGATGCCGAAGGCCGCCATCATCGCGCTCGCGCTGTCGTTCACAGCGACCTGGTAGAACACCGGCTCGTCGTCGCCGCCCTGCATGTGCATCATCCCGCTGCGCGCCTGCACCAGCGGATCGAAGCCGGGGTCGTTCGCCAGCGGCCCCCGCAGGCCGTAGCCCGTGACCGAGCAACTGATGATGCGCGGATTGATGCTCGCGCAGCGTGGCGTAGTCGATCCCCAGGCGCTCGCGAACACCGATGCGGTAGTTGTCGAGCACCACGTCGGCCTCGCGGACCATGTCGTAGAACGCCGCCCGGCCGTCGGGGTCCTTGAGGTCGATGCAGAGCCCCCGCTTCCCGCGGTTGTGGCCGACGAAGCTCAGCCGTACGTGCGGAACGGGTCGCCGTCGCGCCCTTCGACCTTGATCACGTCGGCGCCCCAGTCGGCGAGGATGCAGTTTGCGTAGGTCCCCGCGATGAACGCGCCGAGGTCGAGGATGCGCACACCCGCGAGCGGGCCGCCGGAGCGCGGCGCCGACAGCGAGGAAGCGTCCCCGTTGTTCCCCTCACCCTGCACCCTCTCCCCGTGCGCGGGGAGAGGGACGCCGCTGCCAGGGATGTGTGGGTTGATCTCGTCGCGCTTCACGTCGCGCAGGAGGTGGCGAACGCTGCCCGGCGTCTCCGAGAGCTTCGCCGCCACACCCGCCACGTCGACTCGCCCCAGCGTTTCGTGCTGCAGCGAGACACGCATCTCGTTGATCGCCACCGTTTCGCTCGCGAACCACTCGTCGAGCGTGCCAACCGGTGCGCGCGGCACGCCCGCTTCGTGAAGGATGCGCAGCCACTCCTCGCGCGGCTTCTCCGCAAAGCGCGCGTCGAGCCGTTCGAACGCCACCTGGTTGAGCGGCGGGCGCCAGAGGTTCGTCATCTCGCCCTCGACGCCCTCGAGCGTCATCAGGTCGAGCAGGTCCATCGCCTCCAGCGCCTTGAGGAAGAACTGCGGCGTGAGCGTGCCGAGGAAGAGCCAGAGCCCGTCCTGGCAGCGGTAGAGGCGGTAGTTCGGCACGCCGCCGCGGCTTGAACGCGAGGCCATCCGCATCATGCCCTCGGAGCGGATCGTGCCGCCGCTTTCGACCGAGGCGATCGCGTGCAGCCCACTCACCACGAGCGACTGCCCCTGCCCGCTCTGCGCCCGCTCGTAGAGCCCGCTCGCGATGGCGCCGGCCCCGAGCATGCCGTGAGCGTAGCTCACCTGCGGCGTCACCAGGTGGACCGGGCGGTCCTCGTAACTCAGCTGCAGATCCGAGACAGCCCCCAGCGCAGAAAGGAGACCGTCGTCCGGCGGCAGCTGGCTCCAGCGTCCTGAGGGGGAGTAGGGCGGGAACCAGGCGTGGAGCAAGGCGGGGTTCGCAGCACGCAGGGTCACGGCGTCGAGACCGCTCCGCTCCGCCTCCCCCGGCGCGCAGTCCAACACAGCGACATCGGCCGTGGCAAGTAAATTCTTGGCGAACGACAGGTCGTCGTAGCGTTGCAGATCGAGCACCAGCCGCTGCTTGTTGCGGTTCCAACAGAGGTAGCCCGGGTGGTGCTTCATGCGGTCGCCGCGAGGCGGCTCGACCTTGATCACTTCGGCGCCGAAATCGGCCAGCAGCATCGTCGCCAGCGGCCCGGCGATGCCCTCGCTGAAGTCGATGATGCGGATCCCCTCGAACGGCGCCGCCATGCGGCGAAACTATACGGACGGCCGCGCCGGGGTGCTGAACCCCCTCTGGTAGACTGGGGCCATGGCGATCCGAAAACCACGGCCGCGTTTCGACGAAAGCGACGGGCCGTCGCGCTACGACGGCCAGCGGATGAGCGAAGCGGAGTACCTGGCGCTTCCCGAGGTGAAGCCCTACCTCGAATACCTCGACGGAGTGGTGAGACAGAAACCGATGGTAGGAAGCGCTCATGGCCGGGTCGTTCGACGATTGGACCGCCTCTTCGATGAGTACATCGACAAGCACGGCGGCGACGCGGGACCGGAACGCCATGTTCGCTTGGATGGCCGCAACTACCGGCTGCCTGATACCGCCTACTGGGCGCCGGGGCGGCCCAGCGGTGACAACTCGATACCCAGCCTCACGGTCGAAGTACGCTCGCCAGGACAGGCGCTGGACTCGCTGCGCGACAAGTGCCGCGCGTTCCGCCGCGCCGGCGTCGACACCTGCTGGCTGATCGACCCGGCAGCCCGAAGAGCGGAGATCTTCGAGGGCGACCGCGACGGCGAAGCGGTGGCAGCGCTGGAGTCGGTCGCGATGCCCGGCTTCTCGCTCACGCTGGCGGACCTCTTCAAAGTCCTCGACGCCTGAGTCCTGAGTCCTGAGTCCTGAGTCCTGAGTCCTCGGCTAGGGTGCGGGCTTGAGTGACATCGTCCAGTCGCCATGGATGGTGTCTTCCGGCTGGCCCTCGTATGTGATGGTCACCGGACCCTTGATGTCGTCCAGCGAATCGATCAGGAAGTCGACGTCGGTATACGGATCGGAAACGACGTTCGCGGCATCTTTGTGGTAGCCGACGCCGATCCCTGCAAGATCGAGCTTCTGCCCGCGCGCACCTGTCACCGAGAAGCTCGACGGGCCGTTGGGCCTGAGTGCGCCGGGCGACGTCAAACTGGCCGTCCAGTGCCGCCCAGGATACTGAGTCGAGTTGAAGATGGTCGAGAACCGCAGCGATGTCGCGGGTTGCATCACCCCGCTCGTCTCGATCGTGTCCGAGGGGATTATCTCTGCCGTCTCCCGGTCCGCGCCCGTCAGCGAGTTCCGCGCAATGACTGCGCCGAGATCAACCGTGAGCGAACCAGCCTCAGACGCGCCCACTTTCACCCACGGCCCGAATTGGACCGTCGCCGGGGAGCCGAACGGCGTCGGCGGAAAGGAGTACGTGATCAGCGTCCCGTTCTCCTGCTCGGCGATGGATCCGCCCGTGAACTGCCGGCCCGAGACCAGCAGCGTTGGCTGCCCGAGCTGACTGATCGCTTCGGGGCTTTCAACGTGAACGGTGACCAGCGTCTCGCTCGTCGACCGCATCGCGGCCTGCACTGAAACCGAGATCGACTGATCGACAGCGGGGCCGTCGGCGACCAGTGATTCCGTTCGCAGACGGTCCGCGAGGTCCGGGGGAAGAACGAGGTTGAGAGCCCAGTGCCCGGCGATCGTCACGTGCGTGCCGTCCTCCCGGGTCGCGTCCACGCTCGTGAAGCTGAGGGCCGCGCCGTTCGGCGACGCAGCCCCAAGGCGCACGAGGCCGTGCCTCGCGGTCGACGCGCCGAATCCGTCGGAGCCCGGCGCCAGCACCAGGGAGCGGGCATCGAGCGCACCCGGGGCGACGCGCACGCGAACGATCGGGTTCGGCTCGTCTCGCACAGTCAGCCCGAGATCGACGAACGTGGCGGTCCCACTGAAGGCGGCGTTGTCGATGTCGAACTTCAGACCGGCGTCCTCCGCCACGGCGGACTGCGGAACGTCGAGGTCGCGGGCCGATAGCGCGTTCCCACTGCCGCCGTCGCCCCGAAGAACGATTGCGCCAATCACGAGCGCCGCCACCAGGGCCACGCCCGCGATGGCAGAGCCACGGTGCGCCCTGACGAACGAGGGGATCGGAATGCGCACGATAAAAGCTCCCACCTCGGCGGCCGGGAGAACCGGCGCCCGCCTGCGATGAGGCGAATCCTCCGTCTCGGGCGGGGCTGCCGGTATCCCCCGTTCGGGGTAGTTCGCCTGCGAAGGCTTGTCGCCGGGTTGGTGTTCGTGCCGCACCCACGCGGCCGCAAGCTCCGTCCGGCTCGACACGCCGGTCTTCGCGAACACCTCCCTGAGGTGGCTCTTCACCGTCTCTTCGGCGCAGGGCGGGTCGAGCGCCAGGGAGATCTGCCTATTCGTCAGGCCGCGGGCAACGAGCGCGGCAATCTCCTGTTCACGCGGCGTCAGGATGTCCAGAGGGTCGGTAGTCATGTTCGCGCTGGCCGCCCCGGAGTTGGGCTATGTCCGCCCCGGAGACATCAACAAGCTACTAACCGGCGCGGCGGTTGTCACGAGCGGCACCACCTTGCTTCGCCCCCGCTTGCCACCCCTCCCCTCCGCCTACTAGCATTCCGTTGCTTCAAGCAACTCAAGGTGGTGGACCATGGCCCTCGACCCCGAACAACAACGCATCCGCGGCTACCTGCAGACGCAGGCCGCGAAGCTCTCTGTCGCCGACCTCGTCGACAAGGTGCGGAGCGACATGGAGCAGGTCCGCGAGGCGGCGCTGGCGGTGCCCGCGGACCGCTTCACCGAGCGCCCCGCCGAGGGCGAGTGGTGCGCGAACGAGGTGATGGCCCACATCGTCGGCGGCGCCGACGGCTTGGGCCGCGGCATCGTCGCCGCCATCGACTCCGGCACGCGCCCGGCCCCGGTCGCCGATCGCATGGAGAAGACCGACGTCTCGCGCACCGCCGGCGAGTGGTGGGACGCGCTCGTCGCCGAACGCACCGCGCTCTTCGAGCGGGTCGGGAAGGCCAGCGGCGACGAGCACCTCGACGTCACCTGGACGCACCCCATGTTCGGCCCGCTCAACTGGCGCGAGTGGCTGCTCTTCCTCCGCATCCACGACCTCGACCATGCCCGCCAGATGCAGGCCATCACCGAGGCGCTTGGGCGCTCGCAATAAGGCGCACCGTCGCGGTCGGAGTAAGCTCTCTCCCCTGGGGCCTCTCGTGTCCTCATGTGGTGAACGAAACGGGGTGAAGAAATGAAGGTAGCAGTCGGCATCGGCGTCGCGAACGAAGACTGGGAGGGCGCGGCCGAATTCGTCCAGGCCGCCGAAGCGATGGGCGTCGACTTCGCGTGGTCCGCTGAGACGTGGGGCCATGATGCCGCCACGCCCATCGGCTACATGGCCGCGAAGACGAGCCGCATCCGGCTGGGCACGGGCATCATCCAGGCGGCCGCGCGCACGCCGGCCAACATCGGCATGATCTCGCTTGCGCTCGCCTCCATGAGCCACGACCGCTTCATCCTCGGCCTCGGCGCGAGCGGCCCGCAGGTGGTCGAAGGCTGGCACGGTGTCCCCTTCAGGCGCTCGCAGCAGCGCCTCCGCGAGACCATCGACATCGTCCGCAAAATCACCCGCGGCGAGCGCGTCGCCTTCGAAGGCAAGTACTTCACGCTCCCGCTGCCGGGCGGCGAGGGCAAGGCCCTCCGCTCGAGCGCGCGCCCGCACGACGTGCCGATCTACCTGGCCACGCTCAGCCCCAAGGCGCTCGAGATGACCGGCGAAAAGGCCGACGGCTGGCTCGGCACCTCGTTCATCCCCGAGCACGCCGACGTCTTCTTCAGCCACATCGCCGCCGGCGCCGCGAAGGCCGGCCGTTCGCTCGCCGACGTCGATCTCCAGGCTGCCGCCGGCGCCGTCGCCTTCAGCGACGACGTGGAGAAGCTGATCGCGCCGCGCAAGCCCGGTCTCGCCTTCACCCTCGGCGCGATGGGCTCGGCGCAGCACAACTTCTACAACGACGCCTACAAGCGCGCCGGCTACGCCGACGAAGCCGTCGCCGTCCAGCGGCTCTGGCTCGATGGGAAGCGCGACGAGGCCGCCGCACGCGTCCCGGACGAGATGGTGCTGCTGACGAACCTCATCGGCACCGAGGCGATGGTCCGGGACCGCATCAAGGCGCACAAAGCCGCCGGCGTGAACACCATCCGCGTCCAACCCGAGGGCGCCACGCCCAAAGAGCGCGCCGCCACGCTCGAACGCGTGGTCGCGCTGGCGCGCGAGGTGGGGTAGGCCCCGCTCACAAGTCAATGACGAGGCGCAATTCGCTCCATAGGATGGTCACAGCGGTTTGACCGCGCGGTAGCCTAGCCCCCATGGCGAGTGGAGCACACACCGCGGAGCGGCTGGTATGGACCGCGCGCGAACGCGAGGTGCTGGACCTCATCGCGCGCGGTCACACCAACGGCGAGATCGCCGGCGAGCTGGGCATCTCGTTCGCGACGGCGAAGTGGCACGTCAGCGAACTGATCACCAAGCTCGGCGTCGACTCGCGCGAAGACGTGGCGGCGTACTGGAAGCGGGAGCGGAGCGCCCGGCGTCGCGTGGCGCGATTCGCGCACGCGCCTGCTGGCCCTGCCGGTGGCAAAGCTCGCTGCGGGCGGCGCGACGGTAGCTGGCCTGGCGGTGGTCGGCGGCGTCGCCTGGGCGACGTTCGCGACCCGGCCCGGGAACGATAGTGTTGCCGCCGCGCTCGCAACAGCATCACCGACGGCCACTCCCACACCCGTATGGGACCAGCGCTCAGGCCCGCCGCCGGGCTGCGCGACCTCTTCTTCAGCATCGAGCCGTTACTGCGATTACAAGAACTATCCGAACGTTGCCGACCACGACAAAGGCAATTGCGACCTCAGCGGGGAGCCCGTGTCCGGGTACATCAATCAGATCGACCTGCATGGTTGCAATCTGCGTGGCGCGCTCATGACGGGCGCTACGGGCAACAACGCGAACTTCAGCGGCGCCGACCTCAGGGACGCCAACATGTCGGGAAACTCGACCTTCGGGAACTCGGACTTCACCGGAGCGAACCTGACAGGCGCCGACATCAGCGGCAGCCCGCTCCAGGGCGCGAACCTTTCCAACGCCATCCTGCTTGGCGCCGACCTCACTAATACGATCGTCCGCGACGTGCGATGGAAGAACACCGTCTGCCCGGACGGCACGAACAGCGACGCTAACGGCGGCACATGCCTCGGGACGGTCGGCGTCAGCGACTACTGGCCATCCAAGGATGGCGGGTGGGTTCCGCCGGTTTGCCAGGGGAGCGGATCGGCGGTTCAGCTCTGCGCCCCAACGTTCTACGCGGGCATTTCGGTTGGGCCGGACGGCAAGACCTGCACCGGGGAAAGAGCCGACCTGCACGGCGCCAACCTGAAAGCGGCGAATTTCGCCGGCTGCGACCTTGCTGGCGCCGATCTCTCGGGGGCGGACCTGGAGGGCGCCAACTTGAGCGGCGCGAACCTTACCGGCGCCAATCTCTCTGGAGCGAAGCTGTATCTGACCAACGCAGGCGGAACGAACTTCAGTGGCGCGAATCTCGATGCCGCGGTCGTGTCCCACACCGCACTCGATGCCGCAAACCTCACCGGCGCCTCCACGGCTGGCGCGATGTTCCGGCCGCAGCTCAAGAACACCATCTGCCCCGACGGCTCGAACTCGGACGCCCCCGACGGTGATGGCTCGACCTGCGACAACAACCGCTGATCGCGGAGCGGTTCGGCTTCGCCCGGGCTCCGTCGATGCCTGGCGTGCACAATGGGCGGCATGGCCACCATCGAGGTCAGTGACGAGCTGCGCGCTGCCGCGGCGTATATCGGGGCGGACGGGCAGCGCTGGCTCAATGCGCTCCCCGAGCTGCTCGCGAGCCTCGAGGCAGACTGGGGCATCACGCTCGGCCGCGCGCTGACTGGTGGCAACTTCGCCTACGTCGCCGAGGCCGTGACGGCCGATGGCCGGCTCGCGGTCCTGAAGGTTGCGCTGCCTCCCACGGTCGACGGCTTGAAGCAGGAACTGCGCGGGCTTCAGGTCGCGCACGGCGACCCTTACGTCGAACTCCTCAAGTACGACGAGGCGCGTCGCAGTTTGCTGCTCGAGCGATTGGGCCGTCCGCTCGGCGAGCTCGGATGGTCCACCGCTCGCCAGATCGCCGTCACAACGAGCATCCTCGCTCGCGGCTGGCGGCCACTGGACTTCGACGGCCACGGGCTCGAACGCGGTGCAAGGAAGGCCGCGTGGTTGGCCGAGTTCATCGCGCGCACGTGGCGCAAGCTCGACCAGCCTTGCTCAGAAGAGTCCATCGAACGCGCCATCGACTACGCCGGGCAGCGCGTACGCCGGCTCGATGGCCAACAGCCGGTCCTCGTTCACGGCGACGGTCACCCCTGGAACGTCCTGGAGGCGCGGCCCGACACGACAGGCGAAGCGGACGAGGACTTCAGGCTGATCGACCCCGAGGGCCTGGCGTCGGAACCCGCCCACGACCTCGGCGTCGTCTTACGTGGCTGGAACGAAGAGCTTCTGCAGACCGACGCCCCGGCCGCCGCCGTCGAACGCTGTGAATCCGTCGGCCGGCGCACGGGGGTCGACCGCGAAAGCATCTGGCAATGGTCGTACATCGAGCGGGTTTCGAGCGGCCTCTTTCTCCTCGAATCTGGGGCACCGCGCCCAGGCACAGCCCTATCTCGAAGTCGCCGACCGGCTCGCCAGCGTGACACCGCACTGGGCCTGAGATTCGATCGGCCGCGCCTCCCTCAAAGCCGCCACGCCCGCTGCCGTACACTACGTGTATGGCGTTCGCCGTCGACGACTACCGCGCGCTCGTACAGCTCCTGCTCGAACACCCCGAGTGGCGCGCGGAGCTGCGCCCGCTCATCCTCGGCGAGGAGATGGCCGGCCTGCCGGGCGCCGTCGAGCGGCTATCGGCAGCGGTGGAACGACTCGACCAATCGGTGACGCGGCTGGACGAGCGGGTTGGAACACTCGAAACGCGGCTAGACTCGCTGGACCGCGGCCTCGCCGACATTGGGCGGACCCTCAAGACCATCGACTCACGTGTCGGCCGCCTCGAAGGCCACGACATGGAGACGCGCTATTTCCACCACGTTGGCGCGTGGTTCGGCCGCTGGCTGCGCCGGCCACGGGCGGTGAGCCCGGATGACCTCGACCTGGACGACGCCGTCGCGGCCGGGCGCATCACCGAGGACGAACTGGAGGCCGTGCGGTCACTCGATCTTATCGTCTTCGGCACGACGAAGCCGCCAGCCGCGTCGCACGATGCCGTCATCGTCGCCGAAATCTCGTTGACCATCGATACGCCCGACGTCGAGCGGGCCGCTGCGCGTGCAGCGATTCTGCGCAAGGCGGGCTTCGACGCCCGCGGATTCGTGGGCGGAGAAGTGCTCACAGCCCATGGCGCGGAAGCCGCGAAGGCAGCGGACGTGATTGTGGACCTTCGGACCGGCTATTAGCCGCTCTCTCGCTTCCGACCAGCCGCGCCCTAAACTCTCCCCCGTGAGCGACTCACTCCGCGTCCTGATCTTCGGGCAGAGCAACACGCTCGGCGCGCAGCTCGCGCCCGGCGAGGTCAGCTGGCCCGCGCTGCTACAGCAGACGCTTCGCGACGCAACCGGTGCCCCCGTCGAAGTCACGACACGGCCGTTCTACGCGCACGCCTGCACCTCCCGGATGACGCCGCCGGCTAGCCTTGCCCCGTCCGTTCGCGGCCGCGCTTCGTCGCGAGCCGCAGTACGTGCCGGTTCCCGCGGTTCCACGTCACGTTCAGCGTGACCGACCGGATCTTCCAACCGTCCGGGCGTGCGCACCAGTTCGTCCACGTAGTAGCCGCCCATCGTGTAGTAGTTCTCGCCCTCGTTGTTGAGCACGAAGTGCTCCGCGCGCATGTAGCTCGTACATGTTGCCTCGTCGCCGCGAATATCGTGGACGTGGTTCGCGCTGAGGTGCTGGGTCGCGTCGAAGCCGGCGAACAGCACCCGGGCGCTCTCCACCCAGTCGTCCGCTTTCATCCGGCCCGGCCGCATGCCGATGGAAGACATGTCCACGTCGATTTCGTCCGTGAATATCGACCGGAGCAGCGGCCAGTCGTGCGTGTCCAGCCCCGTCGCGTAGCGATGCAC
The DNA here is from genome assembly GCA_963832795.1 of uncultured bacterium. Taxonomy (GTDB): domain Bacteria; phylum Chloroflexota; class Dehalococcoidia; order Tepidiformales; family Tepidiformaceae; genus CAWHVJ01. Next base: position 54,808 of record CAWHVJ010000007.1, on the reverse strand, counting down.
GACGTCGCTGATCTCGGCGCGGTCGATAAGAAGCTGGAGCTGTTCGGCGGTCGTCATCACGGTCTACCCTCTGGCCTTTCCGCGTGATGCTACGCCGCTGGCGGACGACCCGGTTCGCCCGCGCGCTGCTCCCAGCGCCGCCCCCTGCTACGCTGATCCCGTGCCCGAGATGCGCATCCCCTTCTTTAAGCCCGCTATCGATGAGAGCGACATCGAGGCTGTCACCGAATCCCTGCGCAGCGGCTGGCTCACTACCGGCCCGAACGTGAAGGAGCTCGAAGCCGAGCTCGCCGCCTACTGCGGCGCGAAGTACGTCAACGCCGTCAATTCCGCCACCGCCGCCATGCACCTCTGCCTCGAAGCATGGGACATCGGCCCCGGCGACGAGGTGATCGCTCCCGTCTACACGTTCTCGGCGACCGCCAACGTGGCCGTCCACTGCGGCGCCACACCCGTCCTCGTCGACGTCCGGGACGGCGACGCGAACATGGACCCGGAAGCATTCGAGCGCGCCATCACGCCGCACACGAAGGTCGTCATCCCCGTCGACTTCGCCGGCGAGCCCTGCGCGATGGACGAGATCATGGCGATCGCACGGCGCCACGGCATTCGCGTCCTTAGCGACGCCGCCCACTCCGTCGGCAGCATGTACCGCGGCCGCCACGTCGGCCAGATCGCCGACGCCACCGCGTTCAGCTTCTACGCCACCAAGAACATGACCACCGGGCGAAGGCGGCGCCCTCGCCAGCGACGACCAGCAGCTCAGCGACCGCGTCCGCCAGCTCACGCTCCACGGCATCACGCGCGACGGCTGGAAGCGCTACGAAGCCGGCGGCACCTGGCGCTACGACGTCGCCGAGTTCGGCTTCAAGGACAACCTCACCGACCTCGCCGCTGCCCTCGGCCGCCGCCAGCTGCGCCGCCTCGACGAGTTCAACGAGATGCGCACCCGCATCGCCCAGCGCTACTTCGCCAACCTCCGCGACGAAGAGCACCTCATCCTCCCGGCCTTCGACGAGCAGAACCACCGCGCCTGGCACATCTTCATGGTGCGCGTGAAGAACGAGCAGTCGCCCGTGCCCCGCGACGACGTGATTACGAAGCTCGCCGAGCGCGGCGTCCAGACCTCCGTCCACTTCATCCCGCTCCACTACTTCACCGCCTACCAGAAGCTCGAACGCTGGAAGAAAGGCGACTTTCCCGTCGCCGAGCGCATCTTCGATGGCGCCATCAGCCTGCCGCTCTTCCCGGAGATGACCGACGCCGAGGTCGACTACGTCTGCGAACAGCTCCGCGACATCCTCCATCCTTAAAGGAGGAGCCATGAAAGCCATCGTCCTCCTCTCCGGCGGCCTCGATTCGACGACCGTCGCGACGCACGCCGTGCGCGCCGGGTACGACGTCCGCGGCCTCTGCGTGAGCTACGGCCAGAGCCACGCCCGCGAGATCGAATCAGCCCGCGCGGTCGCCGCCCGGCTGGACATCCCGCTCCTCGAAGCCGATGCCGGCTTCTACGCCTCGCTCGCCTCGTACTCCGCCATCACGAACCTCGAGGGCTTCCGCATCCCGGCGTCGCGCCCGGCCGAGGAGATGTCCGCCGACATCCCTATCACCTACGTGCCCATGCGGAACACGTTCTTCCTCACCCTCGCCGCCGCAGCGCTCGAAAGCTGGATGCTCTCTCTCATCGAACAGGACGGCGCCGATCCGCACTCACTCGGCCCAGCGATCTTCGTCGGCGCAAACGCCATCGACTACTCCGGCTACCCGGACTGCCGCCCTGAGTTCTACGCGAGCGTCGTCGAGGCGTTGCGGCTGGGAAGCAAGCTCGGCACCGCCTATGGCGTGGCGATGGCGGTCGAAGCGCCGATCATCGCCATGAGCAAGGCCGATATCGTCCGCTACGCCACCGAGATCGGCGCACCCCTCGACCTCACCTGGAGCTGCTACGCCGGCGGCGCCAGCCCCTGCGGCGTCTGCGATTCGTGCATCCTCCGCGCCGCCGGCTTCGCCGAGGCGGGATTGGCCGACCCCGCAAGGTAGTGGCCGTTGGCGTTTGTGTCCGGTCTGCGACACCCAACGACGTTTGTGTCCAAGAAACGCAGATATGTCGTACACAAGCTCCGTAGAGCTGGAACTCACTGGACACAAAATCCCGATCAGCGACCGACGCTCGCGCTCGTCCGGTCCTCCACGATGTCGAGCAACTCGGGGAATGCCAGGATGGCCGCTCGTCTTCCGCTGGCTTCGCGGACGGGGACAAGAATGCCGGCCGTTCGCAGGGTGCGAAGCATCGGCAGAGCCGATTGCTTGGGTATGCCCGACCGCGCCACAAAATCGCTCGTCTGGAAGATTGGACTGTAGAACAACGCATCGAGGGCGGCGAGTGCGTGCTGCGACCGCGTCAGTTCAACCGCACGCGTCTTCATGCGGTCGTAGAGGGCTCGCATTTTGCGCACCCGGTCGCCGTTTCGTCGCGCCTGCGCCTCGATGGCATCCAGGAAGAACGCAACCCAACCCGTCCAATCCCCGGCGTCGGAGATCGCTGCCAGCCGGCCATAGTATTCGTCCCGGTGAGCGTCGAGGTACTCGCTCAGGTAGAAGCCCGCGGTAGACAGAACTCCCTTCTGGTACAGAAACAGCGGGATGAGCAGCCGTCCAATTCTCCCGTTCCCGTCCTTGAATGGATGGATGAGTTCGAACTGCGCATGAACGACGGCGAGCTGTGCGAGGAGGTCGACGTCTTCCGCGCGCGTGTACGACTCCCAAGCCTCCAGGTGATCGGCCAGGATGAGCGGGCTCGGAGGAACGAAGGAAGCCTCATCGATGGAGCACCCGGATCGGCCGATCCAGTTTTGGTCCTTGCGGAACTCGCCGGGGGCCTTGTCCTGGCCGCGAACGCCTTCCATCAGCACGCCGTGCAACTGCCGCACCAGCCCAAGGCTGATGGGCCGCTCCGCCACCACTTCGCGGGCCAACGAGAGCGCAGTCCGATAGTTGATGATTTCGTTGATGTCCTCGGCCTTCTCGCCAAGCTGCAGCTGGCCGGCCTCGTGCTCCAGGACTTCGTCGAAGGTGGCCTGCGTACCTTCTATGCGAGAGGACACCACGGCTTCCTGGGTAGTGAGGGGAGAAAGAAGAATTTCCGGGTTCACCAACCCCTGGAGCAAGCCGTCGTAGCGGGCCAGGGCGGCGTTCGCGCGCCCGACCCTCCCGACAACCATCCCGAGGTCAAGGCCTTTCGGCGGCAGCGGCTCGGGGATGTAGGGCTCCACGACAACGCTGACTCCCCGTGATTTGCGTCCAGTCTACTCCACTCAACAGCATTTGTGTCCGATATTATGAAGAATCTCGGACACAAAACCGCTGGCGACCCGTCACCCACGGACCCCCGGAACACCCCCGGCCCACCCCCGGATCGCTACCGTCAAGCCGCGCGTCGCACTTTCGCAACACGGCATTAACCTTTGCGCGGCGCCCGCGTTATCTCTAGTACACAGGCTGATGCCTGCATATGCTCGAAAGGAGGACGCTCGGCTTCGAAAGCATCCGGCGCGGCCCAGGGGGCTGGTTTGGTCAACGTCTCGGTAGACGAGCTAGCGCCTGAGTTTGACGAACAAGCGATCGTCATCGCCGCCCAACAAGGCGATCAGGACGCTCTCTCGGCGCTCTATGAGTTCTACTTCCAGCGAGTCTACCGCTACGTCTCCGCACGCCTGAGAAATGGCGAAGACGCCGAAGATGTGACCGAGGAGATCTTCCTCCGCCTCATCGATAACCTCGGCAGCTTCAGTTTCCGCGGCCTCCCCTTCGGCGCTTGGGTCTTCCGCATCGCACGCAACGAGATCGTCTCGCACGTGCGCCGTCAGAAGGTCCGCAGTGCCACCGCACCGCTCACGGAGCTTATCCCCGACCTCACCGCCGACCACGTTACCGAGATCGAGACCCAGTTCACGATCGCCGTGGTTCGCGAGGCCGCCGAAAAGCTCCCCGAGGCGCAACGCCAGGTGATCGCCCTCCGCTTCGGCGCCGGGCTCTCCGTCGCAGAGACGGCACAGGCGCTCAAGAAGACCGAAAACAACGTGAAAGTCCTCCAGCACAAGGCCATCGCCAAACTCCAGACCATGGTGCGCCGAGACTGATGCTGCGCTTCTTCGACCGCAAGCCCGACGAACGGTCCGCCACCTACGCCGAGGCACAGTCGCTCATCGACGACGGCCTCGACCTCGACTTCGTCCTCGGCATCTTCCCGGACGACGCCGACTGGCTGCGCGACGAGCTCGATTTCACCGGCGACCTCCAGGAAGCGTTCTCGAGCGAGCCCCCGAGCTACTTCTTCGAAGCCTCGCTCAAGAGCAAGTTCCTCGCCGCCGCCCGCCAGCCCCGCGAAAAGGCGCCCGCGGTTGTTTCCCCCTATAAGACAACCTTCGCGAGCATGGCCGTGGCCGCCGCCGCCTGTGGCATCGGGATCCTCACGCTCGGCTTCGTCACCGCCGGCAGCGCCGTCCCCGGCGACTGGAACTACAGCTTCAAGCTCGCCAACGAACGCCTCCAGTACACGCTCTCCAGCGGCAACGACCGCGTCAACATCCAGCTCAAGCAGACAGAGGCCCGCGTCCAGGAGATTCACACCCTCTCCAACAGCGACCGTCTCTCCGCCTCGGACCTCGATCGCCTGACGAGCGAAGTGCGCACCCTTACCGCCGACCTCAGCAAGACCCAGTCCCTCGATGACGTTCAGCGCCTCCGCGTCAAGGCCATCGCCGACCAGGGCACCGCCGTCCTCCAGGACGTGACGGCCAAGAAGCCGGCCCTCGAAGCTCCCGCCAGCGCCGCCGCCGCCGCCCTCGGCGACGCCGCCGTCACCGCGCTCACTACGCCAACGCCCACGGCCACACCGACCACCACTCCGTCGGCCACGCCGTCCGGCACACCAACCGGCACCGTGACACCGTCCACGACTCCGACCGGCACCACGACGCCAACCGGCACCGCGACCTCCACGCCCAGCGGCACCGTGGAACCGACAGCCACGCCCACGGGCACCTCCACGCCGGACGTGAGTGTCGTTCCGACTGAGACGTCGACAACGAGCGCCGACACCGGTTCGCCGTCCCCCACTCCGTAAACCGCCGATTTACGTTCGGCACGCTCCGGCATTGCCCCCCGCCGAGCCCCAGCCTACCCTCAACGCTGCCCCCGGAGGTTCGATGCTGCGATTCTTGATGGCTGCTTTTGCGGCCACCGCTCTCCTGCTTGCCGCCTGTGGCGGAGGCGATAACAAACCCTCAACCGACCCGACCACGGCCGGCACCGCCGCGCCGACTGCTACCACCAGCTCCGGGCTGCAACAGCCCACCGCCGCCGACGTCGTGCTCCCCACGCCCACGCCCGCCGCTGACGATTCCATCGCCCTGACCGTGGTCGCGGGCAAGCAGACCTATAACCCGACCGTCTCCGAGTTCCGTGCGCTCGCCACCGCGAAGATCACCGCCGCCGGCCAGGACTACACCGGCGTCGCGATCGGCACCCTCGCCGCGAAGGTCAGCGCGCCCGCCGAAGCTGTCGTTACCATCCAGGGCACCCGCGCCGACGGCAAGCGCGCGTCCCTGCTGCGCTACGGACTGTCAGAGATCGGTACCACCACCATCCTCACGATCAGCGACAGCGGGCATCTCACCCTCGAGAGCACTTCCATCGACAAGACCCTCTGGATCATCGATGTAACGTCCGTCGCCTTCCAGTGACGCTTCCCAGCCGCGGAACCGTTCGAGCGCCTCGTCGTCGAAGAACTGCGCCGCGCGCTGCCACTCTTCGGGCGTGCGCGGCGGGCTGCCGTGACGGATCCGCCCACGGAACTCCGCCTCCCGGAGCGCCTCTTCTTCGGAGGCCGGCGGCAGCCCCATCGCGTTGATGATCCGAATGAGGCTCGCGATCGTCGAACCCTGCGACGTCGAGAGTTGTCCCGTTGCCACGGCGCCGACCGCCCACCACGCGAAACCGCGCTCGTCGCGGTCGGCGTAGGCTCCAGGCAGCTCGACACCGCTCTCAATCGCCTCGTTCGGCGCAGCGGCCGGTGCCGCCGGCTTACGGGCCGATCCGTGGTGCGGACACGAACCCGACGCCCGGCGCACGGCCGCCCTGTAGTCGTTGGCGCGCCGCATGGTGTCTTGCTCATCCCACGACGTTGCCGCGGCCGCTGCCCATCGCGAATGCGAGCGCTGTCACGCAGCCCTCAGTTCATCGTCACCGTGCCGGGCGCGGTCATGTAGATCCAGTAGATCTTCAGCTTGAACAGCCCGCCGAAGTCGTTCAGGTAGCGCCGTGGCTGGTTCGGCATGTGGATCAGCCACGCCTTCGTGGCGTTGTCGTACTGCGCCACTTCCGTGTACTTCCCCGCGATCGCCGAGAGCGCATCCTCCACTTCAGCGCTGTTCCCGGTGAACACGAAGTTGTTCCACCCGGGCTCGAGATCGAGCACGCGGCCCGGCGGCGGCTCCGGGTTCAGGCTGGCGATGTTGGTCGCCGGCGCATCGACCCAGAAGGTGTCGTAGAGCGCCACGCTGTTCCACGTGTTGACCACCGCCGGCGCCCCGCGGATGAAGCGGTCCCATGCCCCGAGCGTGCCGTCGAACGCTTTCTTCGTCGGGTCCCAGTGGTACGCAGCGTTCCACGGCGTCGGCAGTGAACCGAAGGCTGACGGGAGGTTCCCAGCAGTGTCGAACTGCGCGATGTTGCTCCATCCGCCGTTCAGCGTCTGCACCACAACAGCACCCGGCGGCGGCGATACCGTGCTCACGTCCACCTTCGAAAACCCGAGATCGACGTTCAGACCGCCCCACGGCACCGTCGGCTCCGCGGGCACGCCCCCGATCGAAAGCTGGACCGTCTTCCCCGGCGCCCCGCAGCCCGGCTGCTCCGCCGCACTCTTTATGCGGATGTCGTACTGCGCCGCCGGGCCAATCGCGATCGTCTTCGTCGAGCCGCAGTCGTTCCCGTCGATGCTCGCGCGCATCTCCGTGCCCGCCGGCACGTCCGTCCAGTCACGCAGCGGCGCCCCGTTGACGCTCATCGGGACGCGCGCAACCGCCGCCGCCACGTTGATGACGCCGGCGCCGGCCCAGTTCTGTCCATGAGGCGCCGCCACCGGCGGCGTCGCCGTCGCCTCCGCGATCTGGATGTAGTCGGCCGCGTTCAGGTGGGAGTTGCGCGACATCATCAGCGCGAACATGCCCGCCACCATCGGCGCGGCGAAGCTCGTCCCGCCGTTGTGGTCGGTGACGTAGCCCTCGCTGAAAATGCTTGTCCGCGCGGTGCTCGACAGCCCGGGCCCGCCCGGGGCGGCGAGATCGAGCGCCGGGCCGTAGCTGCTCGTCGAAGACCACTGCATCCCATGGTTCTGGTCGGCCGCACCGACCGTGATCAGATTCGGGTACTGCGTGTAGGCGCCCGGGTAGCCCGGCCCCGGCTGCGCGTTCTGCCCGTAGTTCCCAGCCGCCGCCACCACGATTACCCCGCTGTTCTGCGCCACCTGCAGCGCCGACCGAATGTCCGATGTGTCGTCCATCTGGCTGGGGCTCGCGAGACTGATGTTGATGACGTTCGCGCCCATCCGCACCGCGTAGAGGACGCCCCTGGCAACGTCCGACATGTACCCGCTCGGCAGCCCGCCGGCGCCGGTACCGCAGTCGAGCACCTTCACGGTCATCAACTGCACGTTCCAGGCGATGCCCGTAACCCCGACGCCGTTGTTCCCGGCGGCCCCGATGATCCCCGAGACGAACGTCCCGTGCGCCGCTGCGCTCGTCGAACCGCTGTCGTCGTCGATAAGCCCGGTCGGGGCCGTGCCGGTGCCTGTAGTGTCGGAGTAACCGCACACCGCGTGGTTCGCCGGCGTCAGCTGCACATAGCGACACCCGTGCACGTCGTTCGCGCAGCCGTTGCCATCGTGGTCGAGGCCGTCGCCCGCGCTCTCGGCCGGGTTCGTCCAGAGGCGGCCGGCCAGGTCCGGGTGGTTCACATCGATCCCGCTGTCGATCACCGCCACCACGACTTTTCCGGTCCCCGTCGCGAGGTCCCACGCTGTGGGCACACCGATCTGGCTCAGGTACGACGCCTGGTTTCCGTAAAGTGGATCGTTTGGCACGTTCTCGGCCGCGTACACCGGCACATCCGCTTCCGCCGAGACCACTCCGGGCTCCGCGCGCAATTGCGCGAGGAAGTCGTCGCGCGAGACGCCCTTCGGTACGGGGACCGACCGGTAGCCCAGGTCGTCGAACGTTGGTGTCGTACCGTCGGCCAGCTGTGCCTCGGTCGAAACGCCGCTGGCGAGCCGGACGATCACGTGGTCGCCCGGGATGGATGCGTCCTGTGCCGATGCTGTGGAAAGCGCTCCCGCTCTACCGAAGCAACCCAGGATGCACAGCGCGAAGATGCCCAGCCATCGCTTGCGCACGATCCCTCCTCATCCTCACTCGGACGCTCAACCGCTCGCCCGCCGCCTCACTGTGTCGGCTCGGCCGTGGGCGGCAGGTTGATCTTCGGCGTGGGAATCGGCGTGGGCGCGGTCGCCTCCCGGTTGCCAAGGATCCGGTCGTCGATAATAACCGCAATGTCCCGCGCTCTGTCTATCGTCATCCGAGGTTCTGCGCCCTGCGTCCGCACCACGGCCACGATGTTGCCCCGCCGGAACACGAAGCTGTGGAACACCTGCGCGACGTCCGACGCCCCCACCGTGCCCTGCACGATGCGATACCCCGCCGAGCTATTGCCGAGCTGCTTCGCATCCTGCGCTTCCGCGCCGCCACCCTTCGCGAACACGCCGGCGATGTACGTGTAGGCATCCGACGCCCCGGCGTTGTCCTGGAACAGGTAGACCTCCGCTACCGCGAAGTACTCGCCCTTCACCACCCCCGCGGCCAGGCCCTCCGGGTCGTAGGAAACCTTGAAGCCGTCGATGATCTTCCATTGCGTCGACAGGTCTTGCCCCTGCTGTGCGCTCGTGAAGAGGTAGCTGCTGGCGAACGTCGAGATGTTCTGCGTGAACGTCTCCGGTACGTTCACATTGAAGATTCCCGGAAGGTCTTTCAGCGAGGGCGCGTACTTGCTCGCGGGGCCGGGCACCGTCGGGTTCGGTCCACCGGACGTCCCGCCCGTGCTCTTCGCCACCGGGGCCACGCTTCCGTTCGCCACGGTCTTACTGACGGGATTGCTACTGCATGCGGCCGATGCCACGACCGCGAGCATGCCGCACAGGCCCGCCGCCCCCAGGATCAGCGACAGCGCTCGCCGCGGCACGCTAGTTCGTCGCCGTCGGCGACGCGGACGTGCCGGCGTTCGGAGTGAAGTTGCTGGTAGGCGTCGGCTCCACGGCTGGCACCGTGCCCAGCGCCTTGCCGTCTTCGATTCCCGCAATCGCTCGCGCGCGGTCTACCGTCATCAAGGAGTCGGCCCCGAGGGTGCGCACGATGAACAGCGCGTTCCCACGCCGGAACATCACACGATGGTCGACCGATTGCTGGTTCGATCCGGTGATTGCTCCCTGCGCGAACTGCCACGCCTCCGACTCGTTCCCGATCGCCGCGACCTCCACCGAGGTCCCGCCGAGCGCCTTCAGCTTCGTATCGAAGAAGTCATACGCCTTCTGCGCGTTATCGGCGGACGAGAACAGGTGCGCCTCAACCCAAAGGTAATAGGCGCCGTTGAGCACTGCCTTGTCCGGCCCGTCCGGACCCTCCGGGCGGAAACTGGTTTCGTACCCGCCCTTGTAGCCCCACGATGCCAGCATCCCCGGGCCGTCGCCGCCCTTGAACACGTTCGAGCTGCCGTAGTTGGCCGCCGTCAGCACATAGGTCTGGTCAACGTTCGTGATGAACGATATCCCGAGGTCGTCCAGGCTCACCACGTATTTGCTGACTGGCATTGCCAGCGTCGGCGACTTGCTCGCGTCGTTCGGTGTGGTGTTGGCCGCCGGGCCCGCCGTCGAGCCAGTCTTCGTGTTGTCCGGGATCGTCTTCCCGACCGCTGAACCGCCGCCGCACGCAGCCAGCAGAGGAAGCACCGCAATGCCGACGCAGACCAGCGAAGCGCTCAGCGCAGGGGTGCGAAACGCTGTCGCGAACCAGCGGATCATTCGGTCTCCGGATGTTCGGTTGGTGCCCGAAGTGTACGTTTGCGCCCCGTATCGCGGAAGGAAAGCCGGTTAAGGGCAGGGAACGGCAGAACCACCGAACCGCCGCCGATCAACCGTGGTCCGGCCCGCCACATCCAGGACCCCCGCCGTCCCAACGCCGCGCGGAAGCAAGGCGCCACCCGCCACCTTGAATGTCCACGGAACGACGCCAGGTCAGCCGCCCGTCGCAGCGTCGGTCCCGGCCGCGCGCGTGGGAGCCGTCCTGATACCCTCTTCGCGATGGCACGGCTTCGCCCCAAGCCCAACTCCACGCCCGACGACATCGCGTTCGGCATCAACCCCTGCGCCATGGCCCTCGAAGCCGGTGCCGCGAAGTCGCTGTTCTTCTTCCGCGATACGAAGAACGAACGCGTCCTCGATCTCGTTCGCCGAGCCGAGGCGGCCGGCCTCACCACGACGCCCGTCGACGCCCACCGCCTCGACGAGCTCACCGCCGACGGCGTCCACCAGGGCGTCCTTGTGCGCCTCCGCCACCAGGAACCGGTTGACCTCGCCGCCGTCGCGCGGAACGCCGGCCATGCGTCGCTGGTTATCCTCGTTGACCGCGTTACCGATCCCCAGAACCTGGGCGCCATCCTCCGCACTGCGGTAGCCGTCGGCGTCGACGCCGTGGTGCTGCCACCGAGGCGGGGTGCGCTGCTCACGCCGGGCGTCCACCGCGCCAGCGCCGGCCTCAGCTTCATCGCGCCTGTCGCCGCCCCCCAGAACCTCGCGATGGCCATCCGCACCCTCAAAGAGCACGACTACTGGGTGGTCGCCGCGGACGCCGGCGAAGGGTCCCAATCCGCCACGGCGTTCGACTGGCCCCGCCGCACCGCGCTGATCATGGGCAGCGAAGGCGAGGGCGTGGCGCACCTCCTCCGCCGCGAAAGCGATTTCGCCGTCGCCCTCCCCATGGACCCGCGCGTGGAGTCCCTCAACGTCGGCGTCGCCATGGGCGCGCTCGCCTACCTCTTCCGCCGCCAGTGGCCCGCACAGGAACCGCCAGAGGGTTAACCGCGGCCGCCGAATCCGACCCCACATTCGAATCCGAGCCCCGAGCGCAGCAAAGCGAAGCGAGCGGGTACGCTCCCCGGCCTCGAACCAACCCCGCCGCGCTGATAAACCCGCGCCAACTGCCAAACCCCGAATTCGACCCTGCATTCGAATCCGAGCCCCGAGCGCAGCAAAGCGAAGCGAGCGGGTACGCTCCCCCGCCTCAAACCAATCCCCGCCGCGCTGATAAACCCGCGCCAACTCCCAAACCCCGAATTCGACCCTGCATTCGAATCCGAGCCCCGAGCGCAGCAAAGCGAAGCGAGCGGGTACGCTCCCCAGCATCGAACCATCCCCGTCGCGCGAATCCGCGTCCTGCGTCGACCTAATGACGAGTCCGTCCGCGTACTGACCCCCTACTTCGCCACGATGCGCTCGCCCAGCGGCCCGATGACCGCCGCCTGCAACTCCAACAACTCCGGCGAGTAATTCCCGCCCATCGCCGCCGACGCGCCGCCATCGACCATGAGGGTCTGCCCCGTGACGAAGCTCGAGGCATCGCTCGCAAGGAAGAGCAACGGGCCGGCCAGCTCCGACGGGTCGCCGATGCGCCCCATCGGCGCCTCGTTCACGAACCGCTCCAGGAACTGCGGCACCGCGAACCAGCCCGCCGTCATCTCGCTCGGGAACCAGCCCGGGGCAATCGCGTTCACTCGCACGCCGCGGTCCGACCAGCTTGCGCCCAGGCTGCGCGTCAGGTTGATGACCGCCCCCTTCGATGCCTGGTACGCCGCTGGACCGTTCTGCTGCCCGAGCACACCCATGATCGACGCGATATTGATGATCGACCCGCCCTTGCCGTCGGCAAGCATGCGCTCCGCCACTTCGCGGCAGCAGTACCACGTCCCGAGCACATTCGTGGTGATCGTCTGCACGAACGCCTCGTCCGGCATCCGTTCGGGCATTAGCCCCGCGTCCGCCGCCACCCCGGCGTTGTTGACCAGGATGTCCACGCGCCCGAACGCGTCCACCGCGGCGGCGACCAGCGCCTTCACGTCCGCCGGGTCTGAGACGTCGCAGCGCTGGCTCAGCGTCTTCCCGCCGCGGTCCTCGATGCTGCGCGCGACCGCCTGAAGCTTCTCCGCGCTCCGCGCCGCCAGTACGACGTTCGCCCCCGCGGCGGCCAGCGTCTCCGCGAAGGTCACGCCGAGGCCATACGAGGCCCCCGTGACGATCGCCGTCTTCCCCGAAACGTCGAACATGGTTGCGTTGGCCATTGCATGACTCCTCGCGATGGATTCCGCGGAGTATACGGAATACAGCGTCGCGCCGTGGCCGGGCTCACAGTCGGCCGCCCCCGCCTCGCGTACGATCGCGACCATGGTGACGATGAACGACATCGCAGCCCTCGCACGCACCCTGCCCCGCAGCGACGAGGCGGTCGTCCGCGGCCGCCTCAAGTACCGCGTTCGCAGCATCGTCTGGCTCGCCTTCTCCGCCGACGGCGAGACCATGGGATTTGCCTTCCCGAAGGAGATGCGCGAGGCCCTCGTCGGCACCTATCCCCACAAGTTCCACCTGCCGCGCCCGTCCGACATGCGCTTCAACTGGGTCGGCGCCAACCTCGCCGCCCTCGATGACGACGAGTGGCGCGACCTCGTCCTCGAAGCCTGGCGGATGGTCGTCCCGAAGAAGGTGTTAGCGGCCGGTATTTCGCGACGGCGGCCGCACCGTGAGCGAGCACGAGGCTAAGCGCGCTGCCGTCCGTGCCCGGCACGCCATGCGCTGGCAGGACGTCGACGCCGCCGAGAGCTACCGCTACCGCGCCACCTATCCTGACGAGACGTTCGACATCCTCGATTCGCTCTTCGCCGACGGGAATCGCGCCGTGCTCGACCTTGGCTGCGGCACCGGTAACGTCACGCGCCCCCTCGCCGCCCGCGTCGATCGCATCGACGCCGTGGACATCTCCGCCGAGATGATCGCCGTCGCGAAGACGCTTCCCGGCGGCGACGCACCGAACATCCGCTGGCAGCAGGCGCGCGCCGAGGAGGCCACGCTCGACCCGCCCTATGGGCTCATCGTCGGCGGCGCGAGCATGCACTGGATGGACTACCGCGTCCTGCTCCCAAAGCTGGCGGGGGCGCTCGCGCCAGGCGGTGCGCTCGCGGTACTCGACATCCCCGGTTCAGCCGCGCTAGGGGGCGACAACACGCCGACGCCTGGGATCCCGAGCTGACTGCCATCATCGCGCGCTACTCGACGGACCCGGATTACGAACCGTTCGACATGATCACGGCCTGGGAGGCTGCCGGCGTCTTCCGCCTGGCCGGCCATCGCACCACATCGCCGGTCGCCGTGGAACAGCCCATCGAAGACTTCATCGCCGGCTACCACGCGGCCAGTACGCTCACCCGCGCGCACATCGACGCCGACGCGTTCGATGCCGAAGTGCGCGCGCTCCTGAGCCGCCACTGTCCTGATGGCGTGGTACGCCGCCGCATCATCGGCGACATCGTTTGGGGTAAACCGCTCGCACCTGCCTGACTACGGTCGGCCCCGCGTGACATCAACTTCGCGCATTGCGCACAGCCGAAACGAACATCGGGTAGTTCTTCTGGAGAGAGCCGAGCAGTTCCTCGATAGGTTTCATCGGCGGGTGCTGAAGGGCTGTGGCCTGCTCGCGCAGGATTCCGACAGCAAGACCGTCATTCAGTCCGACCTGAAGGGCGAGGAACTCGTCCGGGAGTTGCACAACGATGCCCAGTTCTTCGTACAGCGAATCCGGAGCGACGTCCTTGATGTTGGCGCGTCACGATAACGTCGGCGTGGCTCGCCACGGCGGTAGCGACGACGTGTCTATCCTTCGGATTGACGGACGCGCGCCCGGGTCAGCGACGCCGTCAGCATATCGTTGAACCCCTCGACGAGGACGGTCTCATTGGCCTCCGTCTGTGAAACGGACGATCCGGCGTGGATGTGCATGATCGACGGCGGAACCCGGTTGTTGGGCATCGAGAGGGCCCTCGACGGGGCGGTACTGGCAGCCTCCATACGTTTCGTCGCCTGCGGCGGACTCACGGTGCCTCGAGCATTCCCTCGTCCTGCTATTACGGACTGCGATTGCGTAACTCATCGAGTCGAGTTGTCCAGCGGTCTCCGATGACAGGCCTGTAGAAGCCTGCGTCGGCCAGCCGAAGCAGCGTGTCGCACAACTGCATGGGGTGGAGCACACAGGCATCCATGGACCGCGACGTATGGCACTTATTCGTAGGTTGCCGACTTTTGGGCTTCGCGAGCTAGCTCTCCAAGCACAGTGCTTCCTCTCCTTCGAGCGGCTCTGTCTGTACGTCAGGACGTTCGACTAGCGCTAGCCGACGATGTGTACCCACCTTCCGGTACGGAATCTGTTCCGCGTCGAGAAGCCGAATCAAGAAGGGGCGCGAAATGTTTAGGAGGTCGGCAGCGTTGCTGGAGTCGGGCAGAGCCGCACACTAACGTTCCTTGTCTGCCGACACGACCGTGATCGGCTCTGGCCACGCTCTAGGATTCCCGGACGGCTCTGGATACGCAGCACCTCGTAGAGCGGCGCGCTTCAGCCGGATGGGCGTCTCTTTCGCCAGACGGCCCAACGATGGCCGCACCGTCGCGGAAGGACCGGCCCAACGCCTCGTGCACGCGGGCAAGCGAAGGCTGCTGCTCCTTGGTTGGAACAATTGGTTCGGCGATTGCACTAGCCATGGGTGGGCTCCTTGGAAGGCAGGCACGCGGCCTTCTATTCGAAATAATCGCAACTCAAGGGGTCGCTGTAAAGGGGTCACTGAACCTCTTTTGCGCCGTTCGACATGCAGTGCGCAGCCCATCTCCGCCGCTGTTGCATACCTTCGTGACTCGGGACCACGCTGTAGCAAGTCTGCGGCAACCGGATCCTAGAATGACAGCCATCACGCAATCCTTCGCCTCACACGAAGGACCCGCCCGAGGCCCGCCATGACGACCATCCCCGAACTCACCGCCGTCCCCTCCGCCGCCGGCAACACCATCGCCTGGCCGCGCGAGCGCGAGATTCCGCCGCAGGGTGCGCCGCTGCCGAAGGGCACGGTCGTCGTCTCCGCTGACAGCCACGTCATGGAGACGGCCGACCTCTGGAAGGACCGCCTGCCCGCTCGCTTCAAGGACCGCGCACCGAAAATCTGGTGGGACGACGACGGCTTCTCCCACCTCGAAGCCGAGGGCCGGATGCTCGACGTCCCGGCCTCAACACCATGCTCGTCGAAGGCCGCGAAGGCATGATGGACGTCGACGTCCGCATCGCCGACCTCGATGCCGAAGGCGTCGACAAGGACGTCATCTTCCCGCAGCGCACGCTCTCGCTCGTCGGCCTGCAGGACCTCGAACTGCGCGACGCCTGCATGAAGGCCTACAACGAGTGGCTCTCCGACTACTGCAAGCCCTACCCCGACCGCCTCTACGGCGTCGGCATCCTCAACTGGTGGGAGCCCGAATCCGCCAAGGACAACCTTCAGGCTCTCAAGGCGCAGGGCTACCGCGCCATGGAGATCCCGTCGTCACCTCCCGGCGTCTTCTACAACAGCCGCTCCATGGAGCCCCTCTGGGATGCCATCGAAGAGAGCGGCTACCCGATTTCGTTCCACATCGGCGAAAACATCCAGACGCGCGGCCTCGGCGCCCTCGGCACCTTCCAGATG
Organism: uncultured bacterium; assembly: GCA_963832795.1. Lineage (GTDB taxonomy): Bacteria > Chloroflexota > Dehalococcoidia > Tepidiformales > Tepidiformaceae > CAWHVJ01. The sequence continues at coordinate 38,932 of CAWHVJ010000007.1, read as the reverse complement.
CAGACCTTCGCGCCCTTCCGCCGCCTCTTCGGCCTGATGACCTTCTCCGGCATCCTCGAACGGCACCCCAACCTCAAGGTCATCTTCACCGAAGGCGGCATCCACTGGGTCCCCGCCGCCCTCTTCGACGCCGACCGCATCTACCGCGACTTCGAAACCGAGATGAACCCCAAGCTCGCCAACCTGCCCAGCTACTACTGGTGGCAGAACTGCTACGCCACCTTCCAGGAAGACCCCATCGGTATGGAGCTCATCCGCCACATCGGCCCGCACAAGGTCCTCTGGGCCTCCGACTACCCGCACCCGGAGAGCACGCTCGGCTACAGCGCCCAGACCGTCCGCGACATCATCGCCGCCTCGCCCAGCGTGGAGGACGGCCAGAAGATCGTCGGCGGCAACAGCGTCGAAATCTGGGGCCTCCAGCGGCCCTAGTCTACCGCGCTGAAAAGCTCTTCAACCGCCAGCGCAAACCCTTCTGCGCCGAACCCGGCATCGTCAGAAGAAAGCGCAGCGTCGCCGCGATACGTCTGCGCCGAGCCGTCCGGTCGGTGCACGGTGATGGTGCGCAGCTCCGGTCGGACTACCCACACGCGGCCCGTGCCGAAGGCCAGGTACTCCTGCACCTTGTCGGCCACGTCACGGTCGCTGTCGTCCGGCGACGTCACTTCGACTGCCAGCGTCGGCGGCCCGGGCACGAAGCCACGCCGCCTCGACGGGACTCTCACCGCTTCGAGGAAGGAGACGTCCGGCGCCAGGACCGTGGACGGGTCTTCTTGCAGGCGGAAGCCTGTTTCAACGAATACCTTGCCAAGCTTCCTCGGCCGCACGAACGACCGAAGGGCTGAGCCAATCTCGGTAGCGAGCTCGCCGTGAGTCATATTGACGGGCGCCATCGTCCTTACCTCTCCGCGTACGAGCTCCATCTTTCCGCCTTGTGGAGGGTCCGGGAGGGCGAGAAATTCGTCCGCCGTCAGCAGGTGTTGAGCCGTCGTCACGATGCAATGATAGCGCCAGCCCCTACGCCGGGGCCGGCACCGCCCCCAGCAGCACCATAAGGGACTTGCTGGGCCTGGTTGCCCGCCTCCAGCAGCGGATGATGGCCTGACCGGCAAGCGCGCCGCACCATCCCTCAGTCGGTCGGCGGCATCGACCGGTTCTTGTGCCGTACGCGTTCGTACCCGTCGATCCCCCGCAATGGCCGCTCGCCGCCATTCCCATCTTTGTGGATGACCGATACCTCCCCGGCCGTTTCGAGCACGATCGCCTCGACCTGCTCGAGCGAATCGAGACCGCTACCACGCACCTGCTCGAGCACATCGCTTTCGGTGACGCGTTCGCGCTTGAGGGCGTCGTGGAGCATCTCGCCGCGGTAGTAGAGCAGTCGCGGCTCGGCCTTCACCGCCTTGCTCACCCACTTCCAGCGGACGCTGCTCCACGTCACCACGTATTGGAGTCCGATGAGCACGACGAAGGCGAGGAGGCCCTCGCTGAGCGAAACACCACTCGTCAGGAGGATCGAGGCGAGGGTTGAACCCAGCGCCACCGTCACGACCAGGTCGAACGCGTTCATCTTGGTGAGAGTCCGCTTTCCAGAGACGCGAAGGATTGCCACCAGGCCGCCGTAAGCCAGCGTGCCGACCACCGCGACCCGCACGAGCCCGTACCAGTTGTCGAAGAACATTGGAATAACGCTAACGCGAGCCGCCTGGCCCGGGTGCAAGCGCGCAGCTACCGGCGTTCACAACGTGTGGCAGCCGGACGCCAACCGCTCGTAGGCGCCATAACTCCCTTTAGCCGCGCCCCTCCCGGGTGTAGACTGGGCCTCCCGTACATATGTTTACCCATCTACACACTCATACCGAGTTCTCGCTGCTCGACGGCATGACCAAGATGGCGCCGCTCATGGAGCGCGTGAAGGCGCTCGGCATGGAATCGGTCGCCATGACCGACCACGGCGCGATGTACGGGACGGTCGACTTCTACCGCGAAGCGCGCGAGCGCGGACTCAAACCGATCGTCGGCGTCGAAGCCTACGTCGCCCAGGGCAGCCGCCACAGCCGCGAACGCGGCGACAGCTCGCCCTACCACCTGATCATGCTCGCCCGCGACATGACCGGCTACAAGAACCTCATCTCGCTCGTGACGAAGGCGAACCTCGAGGGCTACTACTACAAGCCCCGCATCGACCGCGAGCTCATGGAGCAGCACAGCGCCGGCATCACCGTCCTCAGCGGCTGCCCCTCATCGGAGTTCCACCGCCGCATCCAGGAGGGCGATCGCGAAGGCGCCGTCGCCACCGCGAAGTACTTCCGCGAAATCTTCGACGGTCACTACTACCTCGAAGTCCAGGACCATGGCGACGCCAAGTTCTCGCGCCTGAATCCCGTCATCGCCGACATCGGCCGCGAGATGGGCATCCCCGTCGTCGCCACCAACGACAGCCACTACACGCTTCCAGAGGAGGCCGAGGCGCACGACGTCCTCCTCTGCATCGGCACCAACTCCACGGTCGATCAGCAGGACCGCTTCAAGATCGAAGGCACCGGCTACTACGTGAAGAGCGAAGCCGAGATGCTCGCCCTCTTTCCCTCGAACCCGGAGTTCATCTCGAACACCGAGCTCGTGGCCAAGGACATCGACCTCGACCTGCACTTCGACCGCCAGCTCCTCCCGGAACCGCCCGTGCCCGAAGGGCGCGAGAGCGGCGAATACCTCGCCGAGCTCTGTTTCCGCGGCCTCCATCGCCGCTTCGACGACGTCACGCCCGAGCTCCAGGAGCGCCTCGCCTACGAGCTCGACGTCCTCAAGCAGACCGGCTTCACCGACTACATCTACGTCGTCAAGGAAATCGCCGACTTCGCCCGCAAGGCCGGCATCCGCATGGGCGTCCGCGGTTCGGCCGCCGCCTCGCTCGTCCTTTACGTGCTCGACGTCACCGACATCGATCCGGTCGCCAACCGCCTCGTCTTCGAGCGCTTCCTCAACATCGAGCGCCGCGAGATGCCCGACGTCGACTTCGACTTCGCCGACGACCGCCGCGACGAGATGATCCGCTTCGCCTACGAGCGCTACGGCTCCGACCGCGTCGCCCAGATCATCACCTTCGGGACGCTCGGCGCGAAGGCCGCCATCCGTGACGTCGGCCGCGCGCTCGGTATGTCCTACGCCGACACCGACCGCGTGGCGCGGCTCGTCCCCAACGCGCTCCACATCACCCTCGCCGACGCCCTGCAGACGCAGGAGATGAAGGACGTCTACGAATCAGACCCGCGCGTGAAGCGGCTGGTCGATACGGCGCAACAGCTCGAAGGTGTCTCCCGCCACGCCAGCACCCACGCCGCCGGCGTCGTCATCTCGCGCGACCCGCTGATAGAGCACGTGCCGCTCCAGCGCCCCAACCGCGGGGACGAGACGAGCATCCCCACGACCCAGTTCGCCATGGACCAGGTGGCCAAGGTCGGCCTCCTGAAGATGGACTTCCTCGGCCTCTCGAACCTCACCATCCTCCAGCGCGCGACGGAGCTCATAAAGGAAACAACCGGCGAGGACATCGACGTCGTCCACCTCCCGGACAGCGATCCGAAGACGATGGAGATGCTCGGCAAGGGCGAGACCTTCGGCGTGTTCCAGCTTGAATCGAGCGGGATGCGCCGCTACGTCCAGGACCTCCAGCCCACGAACATCGCCGACCTCTGCGCGCTCGTCGCGCTCTACCGCCCCGGCCCCATGGAGCACATCCCGCGCTACATCAAGGGCAAGCACGGCGAGATCGAGATCACCTACCCGCACCCGGACCTCGCCGAGATCCTGAACGAGACCTACGGCGTCATCGTCTACCAGGACCAGGTGCTGCTCATCGCCCGCCAGTTCGGCGGCTACACGCTCGGCCAGGCCGACATCATGCGCAAAGCGATGGGCAAGAAGAAGGCCGAGATCATGCTCGCCGAGCGCGAGCGCTTCGTCTCCGGCGCCATCGCCAAGGGCTACAGCCAGGACGACGCCGAGGCGATCTTCAGCCTCATCGAGCCCTTCGCCGGCTACGCCTTCAACAAGGCCCACAGCTGGTGCTACGGCAACATCGCCTACCAGACCGCGTGGCTCAAGGCCAACTACCCCGTCCAGTACATGACCGCCGTCCTCCAGATGACGAAGAGCGCGCCGGACACGCACGCGCGCATCGCCGCCGCCGTGGCCGAGTGCTCGAAGCTCGGCATCGACGTCCTCCCGCCCGACGTCAACGCCAGCTACGAGAACTTCAGCGTCGAACGCCGCCAGGACGGTTCGCTCGCCATCCGCTTCGGCATCGGCGTCGTCAAGAACGTCGGCGCGAGCGCCGTCGAGGGCATCATCGCCGTCCGCGAAAAGGACGGCATCTACCGCGACGTCGAGGACTTCTGCAAGCGCGCCGACCTCTCCTCCGCCAACAGCCGCGCGCTCGAACACCTCGCCAAGGCCGGCGCGCTCGACATGCTCGGCGACCGCGGCACGCTCGTCATGAACGCCGAGCGGCTCATGGGCCTCGCCAAGCGCGAACGCGAGCTCCGCGAGAGCGGCCAGGCCACGATGTTCGACCTCTTCGGCAGCCAGGTCGACACACCCCTCCCGGCCCTCGAGCTCGAAGGCTCGCCCGCCCGCCGCGAGGACATGCTCGCCTGGGAGAAAGAGCTCCTCGGCGTCTACGTCTCCGAGCATCCTTTCCGCGCGGCCGCCGCCGACCTCGCCCGCTACACCACCCACTCCGTCTCCGACCTCACGCTCGAGATGGTCGGCCAGGTCGCCACCATCGCCGGCATGGTGAATCGCGTCCAGGCGCGGACCACCCGCGACGGCCGCAAGTTCTACATCGTCGACCTCGAAGACCTCTCCGGCAGCGTCGAGCTCACCGTCTGGAACGACACGCTCGAGCTCACCGGCGAGGAGTGCTGGGCCGAGGGCCACGTCCTGCTCGTCTCGGTCGAACTGCGTGAACGCGGCGATCGCCTGAGCGTGAACGTCCGCAAGGCCGCGCCCTTCGACTCGTCCGAGGGCACCGTCGTCGGCTTCGCCCCGGAGCAGTGGCAGGTGGAAGCGCCCAGGGCGCGCCGCACCTTCCCCGCCCGCGGCGAAACGAACGGCGATGCGCCCCGCAGCGGCGCCTACAACGGCCATGGCCGCGCCGCCGACACCACGAACGGCCACCGCGCGGCCTCGCCGCAGGCGGCCGCTACCGCGGAAGCCTCTCGCCCGGGCGTGCAGCCGCCGATCAACGCCGATTCCGCGCGCCTCGTCGTCACGCTCTACGAAACCGAGGATGTCCTCGCCGATGAGCACCTCCTGCGCGCCGTCGTGGCCATGCTCAAGGACGCAGTCGGTCGCGACGAGGTGCGCCTCGTCATCCACGACGCCGACGGCCTCGAATCCGAGTTCGACCTTCCCCGCGCAGCCGCCAGCGAAGAGCTCGCCCGCAGCCTCCGCAACCTCGTTAGCACCAAGGGACAGGTCACCCTCAGCTCATCCCGCCTCGTCGGCGCGGCGTAGCTCGCGCAGTCGCACCGCCGCGCCCCGCCCGCGCTCAGCGGCGGATGTTCAACCCGTACTGATCCACCCGCTTCCGAATCTCGTTGACGAACTCCTCGCCCATTCGCTGCCCGTCCGGAAATTGGTCGCGACGGTCCCAGCGCCACGCGGCGACCATCGCAAGCATGAGCAGCCAGCACAGCCGGATCAGTTCCGCATCCGCGCCGGGATAGTGCTCGCCTACCTCGTCCGGCAACCCGGCATCCACGTCCCAGCGATTGCCGTCACTCGCGACGATCGAACGGCTGCAATGCGCGATGTCGAACTCGACCGGCCCGCGACAACACGTCTCCAGGTCGATAAACAGCAGCCCGTCTTTCGTCCTGAGCACGTTGCCTGCGTGCGGCTCGCCGTGCAGGAGTTGTTCTGGGGCGCCCCGCTCCACGATCGCTTGCGTAAGGCGACGAAGCGCGTGGCTGAGCAACTCCCGGTCAGCGTCACCGAGCTCCGGGAGTGTCCGCGGGGTTGGCAACCAGCCGCTGCGCCTCCGCAACGCGATCCGTGAAGTGCGGCGTCGCCAGGTCCACCCGCCGCATCCCGGCATGCAGCCGCGCGAGCGCATCGGCGTACTCGCCTGGCGCGATGTCTTGAGCTGGCAGCGGCTCGTAGTACGTCCAGAGCGTGATCGCGAAGCCGTCATGCGTGTAGACACGCGGCTCAACCCGCGGATCGAGCTCAGCCACCGGGCTGCCCGCTTCGGCGAGCCGCCGCGCAACCTCGACCTCAAACGCCGCGCCTGCCCGCTGCCCCATGTGCGCGACCCGCGCAAGAACGCCACATGGCATCAGCCTCACCGCGATCCGGTTCGAATCGTGGACAACGACGGCATCCTCGACCTTCAAGCCGAGCGACGACGCCACCGCAATGCTCGCGGCCACCGCACGCGGATGCTCGGACGCGTTCACTGTTTTCCGCAAACCCTTCTGTCGCCAGCGGCCACACACTCCGCGACGAGCCTCGTCTGTCGAGCGCCGGCGCCGCTCGCAGTATCACTGCGTCAGCTCTTCGCCACCATCGCCGCCCGCAGGTGGAACGGCATCGCCCCACCCTGCACCATGATCGACGCCGTCGTCGAGTTGTCCGCCGACGCCGTTTCCGCGCCATCCGAGGAAACCGCCGCCGGCGTGACCAGCGTCCCGGTCGCGCTGTCGAGCACGCGCGCCACGACCGTGATCGTCGCGCTGTCGCCCGCCGCCAGGAGCGGCGCATTGCACTTCACCTGGCCCGCTTCGCCAACCAGCGGCACAGCGCATTTGTAGCCGTCCGGCGCGCTCACCGACTCAAACCCCAGCCCGTCCGGGAGGTCCACGGTGACCACCACGTTCGGCGCGTCGCTCGGACCCTTGTTCGTCGCCACCAGCGTGAACGTCACCGACTGGCCGGGCGAGAACGTCGATGCCGACGGTGTCGCGCTGATCGCCAGGTCCACCGGCGCTGCCGCCAGCCGCGTGACGACCACGTCGTGACCGGCGCCGCCTTTGTACGTGATCGAGAAGCGCCTGCCGCTCTGCGTGAACACCGCCCCCTCCGGCAGCCCCGCGAACGTGCCGCTCAACGACGTCGCGCCCGAGATGAGCGTGAACTGGTCGCCGACAGTGGTGTCGAACGCCCAGCGCAGCTGCAAGAGCGCGCCGCCGAGCACCACCGGCCCGTTGACCACGACCACGTCGTTCCCGCTGGCGGCGAAGCTGTCCAGCGTGAACCGCGCCGTCGTCGCCGCCCCAAGCGTCAGCGCCGGTGTCGTGATAGCGCCGGGCACGCCGTTGATCCCCGGGAACAGCAGCGCGTCCGCCACGGTCAACGGCCCCACGGAGCCGGTACCACCGAACGCGCCCCCACCGAAGACGGTCGTGATCCCAGGCGGCCCGATGGACCCGCCTGAAAGCGAGAGCGTCCCGCCGTCCACCGTCGTCGAGCCCGTATAGGTCGTCACGCCGCTCAGCACGAGCGCCCCCGGCCCGAGCACCGACAGGTTAGCCGTGCCTGTTATGTCGCCTTCGACGTTCACCTGCCCGTCGCCCTGCACGGTCAGATTGTGGCCGTCGAGGTTGATCGACAGCGGCGTCGCGTCGAACGTAAGCACCGAGAACCGCGCGGCATTGATCGTCATCGCGCCGCCCAGCGTGACCGGCACCGAAACGACGGCTCCCACGCCCTGGTCCGTGGAGATGGCGTTATCGACCGTCAACCCGTCGCCGGAGATCGTGTAGCCCGAGCCCGCGAACTCGATGGAGCCGAGGTCGAGGTCGACGACATCGTTGTTGGTCGCCTTCGTCCCGGCGGTCGTTGGGAACACGAGCGAATCGCCGTCGACCGGCGGGCCCGGTGGGCTCCAGTTGGCGGGAGTGCTCCAATTCGCGTCCGTTCCGCCGAGCCACGTACGCGTCGTCGCCGCCCGGGCCACACCGCCGCTCGCCAGCAGCACGCAGAGCAACGCACACGCGGCGGTTGCCACAGCAACGGCTGTTCGTTTTCGGGTAGCCAATAGGCCGCTCATCGTGCGGGCGATAGTACACGAGCGGGCCGGCCCGCGCGGACGTTCTTAACCGATTCGCAAGCCCCTCAATTCATCCCCGGCAGCACGCAGACGATGCCCCCCGGATCGCTTACCCCTGGATGAGCTAGCTGGCCGCCCGCATCGACTCCAGGTGCCCCGCGATGTCGGCGAGCAGCGGACCCTGCACGATCTGCCGCGCGCTCAGCTCGGCGCCGCCCGCGAACCGCATCGGCTGCGTCCGGTCCAGCCCTTCGGCCGTCAGCGCCTTCACGGTCTCGACCGCCTTCGGCCCGTCCCGTTTGAGCGCCGCCAGCACTTCGGCCTGCGTGATGGCGGTCGATTCCTTCGCCGCCTGCGCATTGAACCCTTCGAGCATCTCGCCGGTGAAATCGGCGGCCGGCGCCCGCTCGCCGCGCGCCGTCGCAGCGGCGAAGTCCGCCAGGAACAGGTGCCCGACGATGTGGTTCGCCACCTGGTTCACCTGCCGGCCATCGTTCGGCGTCGGGGTCGTCCAGCGGTTGGCCGGGCACGACTCGATCGCCCAGCGCACGTTCACCAGCAACGTGTTCAGCTTCGACGCCATCTCCTCCGACTCTGAGAGCGTCACCGGTTCGGGCGCCGGGGCCCCCGCTGCCTGTTGGCGCAGCATCTCCAGGAAGTGGTCCCAGCCTCCGCGGTGCGCCTCGGCCGAAGCTTCGTCCAGCCCGCTGTGCACCAACCGCAATCGCGTCCCGCCCGCCTCCGGAGTGAGTGTCATCTCCACGCGCGTGCTGCCCGGCGCCGGGGCGTCGCCAAGCGTTTCGAAGCCCCACGTGATGACCACGCGCCGGTTCTCTTCGAACTCGACGATGCTGCCGCGCATGATGTCGAAGCCGTTGTAGTCCAGCCGCAAGAGCCCGCCCGGACGCGCGTCGATCTCCGCCTTGCGGCCCATCCAGCGCACGAACTGCTCGGGGTCGATGAAGAAGCGGTACACCGTCTCCGGCGACGCGTCGATGTGGACTTCGCGCTCGATGATCGTGGAGGTCTGTGAAGTGGTCATGCTCGGGGCTCCTTCTGGTTACGGGGATCGCGGGCGCGTTCGTCTCGTTCTGCCTCTGCTTTGAGTCGAGCGAGGGAGTCGTCCCACATGTCTTCGAAGAACGCGCGCAGTTCGGCGAGGCCCTGCGGCCGCGCGCGGTAGAGCCGCCGCGTCCCGTCACGACGCTCGTCCACCAGCCCGGCCTCCTTCAGCACCTTGAGGTGCTGCGAGATCGCCGGCCGGGTGACCGCAAAGTGGCTCGCGATCTCCCCCGCCGGCAGCTCTTGCGAGCTGACCAGCCGGAGGATCTCCCGGCGGCGCGGTTCGGCGATTGCACGAAGTGCTGCGTCCATGTCCGATACAGTAAGCAACCACTTACGTAAGTGTCAAGTGACGTAATCGCTGGGCTTTCCCTGCTACCCTAATTCCATGCCGCTCATCGGCCACGAAGACATTGTGCGCGAGCTGCGCGGCCTCGCGGCCAGCCCCGAGCCGCCGCATGCGCTCCTCCTCGCCGGTCCCGCGGGCACCGGCCGCACCGCGCTCGCGCTGGAATACGCGAAGCTGCTCAACTGCGAGCGCGCCGCGCCACCACCGGCAGGCGCCGCCCTCTTCGACATGCCTCCGGAGACTCCCGCCGACCTGCCCTGCGGCGTCTGCCGCAGTTGCCGCCTCATCGACGAAGGCGCCCACCCGGACGTCATCGCGCTCGGTCCCGGCGACACGCTCTGCCGCCCGCGCGACGGCGACAGCCACGGCAAACACCCCGATTCGCGCGACATCCGCATCTGCCAGGTGCGCGGCCTCATCGACCTCGTCTCGCGCTACCCCTTCGAGGCGCGCTACCGGATGATCATCATCGACCCCGCCGACCGCCTCGCGCGAGAAGCGTCGAACACCATCCTCAAGACGCTCGAAGAGCCGCCGGGCCATTCGGTCTTCGCGCTTATCTCGGCCGCGCCCGAGGCGATCATCGAGACCGTCATCAGTCGCTGCCGCCGAATCGACGTGCGCGCCGTCCCGCGGCCCGTGATCGAGGCCGGCCTTGTCGCGCGCGGCATCGACCCGACGCTCGCCGCGCGGGCGGCCGAGGCAAGCCACGGCCATCCCGGCCAGGCACTCACCTTCGCCGCCTCCCCCGACCTCATGGGCGACCGCGCGCGCCTCCTCGAACGCTGCGCGAAGGTCGCCGCCGCCCGCACCACCGAGCGCTTCACCTACGCCAACGACCTCGCCGAGCGCTTCCGCCGCGACCGTGCGCAGGTCGGCAACGAACTGGAGATCTGGGAAGCCTTCTGGGAGCAGCGCCTCCGCGAGCACAGCGATGACCCCGACGAAGCGGTGTCCGCGCTCGGCGCCCTCCGCGCCGTCGCCCGCGCCCGTGAAGACCTCCAGGTCAACGTCATGCCGCGCGCCGCACTCGAGCTCATGCTTCTGAGCTTCCCGAGGATTAGACTGACCATAACTAGCGAGGAAGAAACCACGGCTCATGCCTGATTCCCACCAGAGCGTCGCGGGCGTCCGTTTCCGCAACGCCGGCAAGATCTTCTACTTCCACGCCGCCGGAATGCGGCTGGAGGTCGGCGAATACGTCATCGTCGAAACCGTCCGCGGCCCCGAGGTCGCGCGCGTCGTCATCGCTCCCGACCAGGTCGTCATCAACGAGCTCGGCCGCGAGGAGCTCAAGCCCATCCTCCGCCTGGCCACCGACGCCGACATCCGCAAGATGGACCAGCTCAAGCAGCGAGCCGAAGAGATCCTCCCCGAGGCCCGGAGGCTCGGGGAAGAAATCAGGTTTCCCGCCCACCTCGATACCGCCGAGTTCACTCTCGACGGACGACGCCTGACCTTCTCCTTCACCAGCGAGGAACGACTCGACTACCGCGACTTCGTGCGCCGCGCCTCCGATCAGTTCAACGCCAAGGTCGACATGCGCCAGATGGGCGCGCGCGACCGCGCCAAGCTCGCCGGTGGTTACGGCATCTGCGGACGCGAGCTCTGCTGCGCCAACTGGCTCGCCACCTTCCCATCGATCTCCATCCGCATGGCCAAGGAGCAAGACCTCCCGCTCAACCCCCAGAAGATCAGCGGCCTCTGCGGCCGCCTCCTCTGCTGCCTCTCCTACGAAGAAGAGGGCTACAAGGAGATGCGCAAGACGCTCCCGAAGATCGGGCAGCGCTGCAGCACCCCCACCGGCGAGGGCAAGGTCATCGGGATCAACATCCTCCGCCGCCAGGTCACCCTCGTCGTCGACGGCCAGCGCGTCGAAGTCGGCGACCGCGACCTTGGGCTCGTCGTCCGCTGGGACCCTGCCAGCAAGAGCGGCGACCCGCCGCCGAGCATCAGCCGCGCCGACGCCATCGCCCAGGGCCTCATCGAGGAAACCGAAGACGACCGCCTAGATGCAGCGCGCCTCGCCAGCGACGACTGGCCCGAGCCGGCACTCGCCAGCCCCGGCCGTGGCCGCCTCCCCGGCGGCGGTCCTCGTCGCGAGATCCGCAGCAAGCCGCAGGCCGAGGCCTCGCCGCCCGGCGCGCCGGCCGAGCAGCGGAATCGTGGTCGGCAGGGACGCCCTGGCGCTGGCCAGCGCAGCGACAGCCAGCCAGCCGAACGGCCCCCCCGTGACGCCGGACCGCGGCGGCCGCGGCCCGCCGGTCCGCCCGAAGGCCGTGTCTTTCAGCGCTCCAGCCCACCCCCCGATCACGCTGCACCGCGTCCGGACGATACCCCTGATTCCCAGCAGCCGCAGGGCCAGCCCGGTGGCGCACGTTCCCGCCGCGGGCGGCGCGGCCGCGGCCGTGGCAATCGCCCGGCAGACGGCCAGGGCTGAGCCTGCCGCGCCACCCGAGTGACGGTCTGGTGACAACGAAGTGGATCCGCACGGTTACGGACCCTTCCCCGGTTATCCCCGGCGTACAGTGATCGCGTGACTGGTTGCGAACTGACCGTCGTGTGCGCCTGGTGCACCAAGACGGTGCAACGCGGCGATGGCGAACGGACGTCTCACGGTATTTGCGCCGACTGCGCGATGGACTTCCTTGCGCGGCTGCCGATGTCGTACCTCAAGTCCGTCGCCAACGCGGACGACACGGTGACCCTCTTCGGCGGCGTGGCCATCCCGCTGCGCGAGCGCGTCTCCGGGGCCTGAGCGCCCGCTCCACAGACAACGGGCCGCGGACCGTCAGGCGGTCCTCTCCCTTCTCCCGTTCGTCGGGAGAAGGGCCGGGGATGAGGGCAGCGATGCCCGGCGATACGGGCACGGCCATTTCCGGAGCGCGTCTCCGGAGCCTGAGCTCAGCCGTACGCCAACTGGTTCCTGCCCCTGCGGCCAATGTGGTTCGACCACCCGCGAGCGGCACGCCCTACCCTGCTTCCATGTACACCCCGCGCGACTTCGCCGAAACACGGCTCGACGTCATCCACGAAGCCATCCGCTCGAACCCGTTCGCGACCCTCGTGACCGCCGGCGCCGACGGCCTCGTCGCCACGCACCTCCCCGTCATCCTCGACGACGCCGCCAGTCCGAACGGCACGCTCCGCGCCCATGTCGCGCGAGCAAACCGCCAGTGGCACGACTTCGACGGCGAGGTCCTCGTCATCTTCAGCGGACCGCACGCCTACATCTCGCCATCGTGGTACGGGGACACGCAGCCGTCAGTCCCGACCTGGAACTACCTCGCGGTCCACGCCTACGGTGCTGCCGCGCATCATCGATGACGACGCCGAAGCGCTCGCCCTTCTCCGCCAGCAGGTCGCTACGTTCGAATCGCCGTTCGAACAGCCATGGACCACCGGCGGCCTCGACGATACCTGGCTGGCATCGCGCGTCAGGGCGATCGTCGCCTTCGAAATCCCCATCACGCGACTCGAGGCCAAGGCGAAGATGAGCCAGAACCGACCTACCGAGCGCGAGCACGTCGCCGCCATCCTCGAAGCATCCGGACAGCCAGCCGTCGCCGACGAGATCCGCTCCCGCGCGGACTGACGGGTAGCGCTCCACCCAGTTCGCAGCTGCGAACGGGCCGCTGCGCAAAGATCCCCTCTCCCATCGCGATGGGAGAGGGGGCAGGGGGTGAGGGCCCTCGCCGACTGATTAGGCCGCTTCTTCGAGCGCCTCAGCCTCGTCGACCTCGGCCGCAGCGAGCGTGCGGCGCTCGATCCGCCGCGCCACGTACCAGCTGAACGCCACCACCGCCGTGCCGAGCGCCATGTCGATGAACAGGTGGTTCGCGCTGGCAACGATGGCCCACGCCATCACCAGGCTCATCATCACGGAACCGAACCGTACCCAGCGGCTTTCGACGTTCACCCAGATCGCAGCCGAGGCCATGGCGATCCAGCCGAAGTGGAAGCTCGGGATCGCCGCGTACTCGTTCAGGATCAGCGACGGCTGCGCATAGCTCACGGCCGTGTTCCCGCCGAAGATCGTGTCGACAAAGCCCAGGTCGTAGCCGTGCGCGGCCATCAGCCGCGGCGGCGCCGCCGGCAGCGTGTAGTAGAAGACCAGCCCGATCACCATCGAGATGAACATCGTGTTCCGCATGAAGGTGAAGCGGCCGCGGCCGCGGAACCACAACCACGCGCCAACCGCCGCCAGCACCGGGAAATGCCCGTAGGCGTAGATCCCGTTCGCGATCTCACTGATCACGTGGACGCGGATCGACCAGTCCTGGATCGCGGGCTCCCAGAACACGTGCAGCGACTTCTCGAAGTCCACCAGGTGGACCGTGAAAGCGACGGCGAAGCTGTCGTGGCCCGGCGCCTGTCCGCGCAGGATGAAGTAGACACCAATCACTGCCACCACGATGCCGAAGTCCCGCCCGAACGCCGGCAGTGGCGTAGCCGCCGCACGCAGCCGCGCGGCCAGGGCCGTCGGAAACGGCTGGCTGCGGCTAAAGGTCGCACTGCGAACGGTCATCACTTCTCTCCTACGCTGTCAGCATCGCTGCTGACCAATCGTCGGCGCCCATAATTCTGCCCTATAACGGCACCGTAGTACCACCATGCAACGCACCACGTCCCCGGCGCGTCATTCTTTGGGCGGAGCACCCGGCGGCTTTTTGGTCGCCCCACGAATCTCGCACGCCCGCGCTCCCGGTTCTATGAAGGGCATCACACCGCAACGTTTCGTGGAATTGCACATCTTCACCGGCGGTTTCCCGGCGCCGCCTCCCGGCTCTGCCGAATCAGTTCGCCGAGAAGGTGAACCCGGCGGACTGGCAGTCGGCGTTGGCGGACGCATCCTGGTTGAGCTGCGCCGCGTCCGCCTGCGGCGGCGTCGGCAGGTTCCGAAGGAGCAGTCGTGAAACGCCGCCACCACGGCCCGCGAACCCGGCCCCGGGCGTGCCCGAAGCCCTCGGGAAGGGCGTTCCGTTCGCACCGGTGAACGGCGCACCGCTGGGACGCGCTCCCGGCGTGCGGTTTGCCCTCGGACCCGGTGTCCCGGCAAACGGCGTCCCGTTGCGGCCCGCGAACCCGGGGCCGCCGCCACTTCCGGACGCCAGCGCATCCACGGCCGTTTGTACAGCGCTCACGAGCTGCGTGTTGTAGTCCTGCAGCTCGGCCGGCGGCCCATCCGCCCTGAGCGCATCGAGGAAGCCGTTCGCCGCGGTGAGCAACTCCCCTGCGCGAGCGCCCGCATTCGCCCCGGGCGTCCCGGCGTCAGCCGACGCCGCCGGAGTGCCGGGCGCAGACGCCGCGGCGTCCAGATCGGCGACCGCCTTGCAGACGTTCGCTACGTAGCTGTCGAGGGTCGGCGCCGTTGTGGCAGCCGTCGTGCCGGCAGCATTCGACGCGCCGCCGCCGCAGGCCGCCAGCAGCAGCACAACCGGCCCGAACAAGCCGCCGACCACGAACGCGCCAGCGCAGCGGGAGATGATCTGTCGTCCATGCATCGCCTTCGATGCTAGGAACCCCGCCGCAACGATTGTTGCGAGAGTGTTGTGTGCGAGGGGTTCGGTAAGGCGGCTTTTCGCCTACCCCCCGACCATCCCCAGCGTTCGTTCGAACGGGTTCGGCTGTTCCCAGTCGCGCCGGCGGATGTCCGCCAGCGCCGCCGCAAGGTCCAGGCGAGGCACCGGCTGCGCCTCCATGCAATACACGAACGCCGCGGCGCAGAAGTCGTCCACGCGCTCCGCGATGCCGCGCGCGACGGCGCCAGGAGTGTTCCGATCCCAGCCCGCCCCGGCTGCCGGGTTGGTGCGGTCGTACGCCGCGAACTCCGCTTCCTGGCCCTTCGCCGAAGCTCATGTAGCCGATCTGCTGGATCGTTACTTTCATCTCCCGCTCGAACACGATCGGATCGGCAACATGCCACCGGTAGAAACCGACGAACTCCGGGTTGCTGCGCGGGCCGTTTGGCCGCAGGTCGAGCGGCACACCCGCGTAGGGCGCAGTGTGCGCCGCCATCCCCCACGCCGTCCCAACGTAGTCCTCGAGGCCCGTCCCGCAGATCGTCGGGAACTCCGTGTCGCCGTCGCGGTACACCTTCATTTCGCCTTCGCCGTACCAGTTGCACGCGTCGATCGTCCTGATGCCGACCGCGCACCCGAGGAACCGCCCGGGCCCGCGCAACCCCTCCGCGATGACGAAGTCACGGCGCATCGTCGTCGGGTTCTCCCGCCGGAACGACACGTGCAGGTAGCCCGCGTCGTCGGGAATCGACGGCTCGAGCGTGTAATCGACCTGGTAGTAGAGCACCGTCGGGCGCGTGTTCCCGTTCGTCAGCTCGATGCGGATGCGGTCGCGAAACGGCATCGGGAAGTACGCGTTGAAACCGCGCCCTTCCTGCACCGACGTCAGCGCCGAGAAGTACGCCACCGGCCGCCCGTGCGGCAGCCCGAAGAAGTCCATCACCGGCACCGAGACGCTCGGCTCCGTCGCATTCCCGTAGTAGACCTCCATCCACAGGCTGCGCATGACGTGCGGCGGCGCCGGCGGGAACGTCATCCAGATGTGGCGAACCGTCCCCGGACCCTCGATGTCCGCCAGCACCACTTTCTCGCCCGGCGCCAGTACCTTCGACGGCGCGCCCTTGCGCCCGCCGTGAGCCGTGCCCCCGGCGCCGCGCGCACCCGTCGGGTTCTCGAAGGTGGCCGCGCGCGAATCCAGCGTGCGGTCGATACGGGAGGGGTCCATGCCAGCAAACATGCGCGCGAGTGTACCACGTCGCCAGTGCAGTACGGCGACCGTCAGCGCAGCGAGAGCGAGCCGACCGCGGCAGCCCACCGCTCTCGCCAGCGGCATCACCCGCACCCGGCCTTACCCCCGACACCACGACGAGTCAGTACGGCGACCGTCAGCGCAGCGGGAGGGAGCCGACCGCGCCAGCCCACGGCAGCCCCGCCAGCACGCCAACCCATTTGCGCAGCCTGGCCTCGCCTCCGGCACCACGTCGACTCAGTACGGCGACCGTCAGCGCAGCGTGAGGGAGCCGACCGCGCCAGCCCACGGCAGCCCCGCCAGCACGCCAACCCATTTGCGCAGCCTGGCCTCGCCTCCGGCGCGACGTCGACTCAGTACGGCGACCGTCAGCGCAGCGTGAGGGAGCCGACCGCGCCAGCCCACGGCTCTCCCGGGGGATACCCGCCATTGCGCAGCCCCCGGCGCAACGTCGAGTCAGCACGGCGACCGTCAGCGCAGCGAGAGGGAGCCAACCGCACCAACCCACGGCAGCCCCGCCAGCACGCCAACCATTTTCGCGGCATGGCCTCACCTCCGGCGCGCCGTCGAGTCAGTACGGCGACCGTCAGCGCAGCGAGAGGGAGCCGACCGCGCCAGCCCACGGCTCGCGCAGGCGGCATCACCCCGCCCGGCTGCGAAGCGCCAGCCCCGTCAGCGTAAACGTAAACACCCCGATCCCCAGCACCGCCGCCCCGCCCTTCAAGAGCGACGCAACGTCCCAGCCGTCCACCACGAGGGCACGCATGCCCTCCAGCAGGTAGGTCACCGGGTTCACGCGCGCCACGGCCGCCAGCCAGTCCGAGAACACATCCAGCGGCGCGAACGTCGGCGCCAGGAACAGCAGCGGGAAGAAGATGATGAACCCCGCCTGCGCCGCCTGCGGACTGCCCGTCTTCAGCGCGATCGACATGCCAATGCCCGAATATGCGAGCGCGAATCCGCCCGCCGCCAGCACCAGCGCGACAACGCCGATGGCGCCCGTCTCGAAGCCGGCGCCGGTCGCGATGGCGAGGAGGATGATCGCGGTCGTGAGGATCATCGCCTTGATCGAGTCGGCGAACATGCGGCCGAGCACGATCGCGAACCGGGGGGTCGTCGTCAGCAAGAGCTTCTCGAAATACCCCGACTGGATGTCCGTCGTCATCGCCAGCCCCGAGCCGCCAGCCACGCCCGCCGCACCCTGCAGGATCGCCACGGGCAGTTGGAATCCCTTGTAGTCCGCCACCCCGAACGATCTCTGCGCCACTTCGCCGATCGCGCCCACCGTCACGAAGTAGAAGAAGATCGGGATGAACGCGTTCGCGACTTCATTGGCTGGCTGGCGAATCGACTCCCTCAGCGCCCGCCGCGTGAGCAGGGCCAGGTCCATAAGTGGCAGCCTCATCGCACCGCCTCCGCCGACTTGGCCGCCTGCGCCGCTTGCTGGTCCGCCGTGAGGTGATGGCCGGTCGCCCGCAGGAAGACATCGTCGAGCGTGGGATGCGTAAGCCGTAGCTGGGTGATGGTTAGCTTCGCGTCGTCCATTTCGCGCACAACTCGGGCGACCACGGACGAGGCGTCCCGGATGTAGAGCACGGCTTCGTCGCCAGTGATGTGGACGGCCTCAGCGCCCTCGAATCGCCGGAGGATCGGCTCCGCCGCGGCGACTGCGCTCCCGCCGCCCGCGAACATGAGCGAGATCGCGTCCGCCCCGATGGACGACTTGAGCTCCGCCGGCGAGCCCTTCGCCACGATCTTGCCCTCGTCCATGATCGCGATGTCGTCCGCGAGCCGGTCTGCCTCCTCCAGGTACTGCGTCGTCAGGAAGAACGTGACGCCCAGCCGCTGGTTCAGGTCCTGCACATACCGCCACACCGCCTCGCGCGTGATCGGATCGAGGCCGGTCGTCGGCTCATCGAGGAACACAACGCTCGGCTCGTGCACCAGCGCGCAGGCGAGGTCGAGCCGCCGCCGCATCCCGCCCGAGTATCCCTTGATCGCCCGGTCGGCGGCGTCCGTGAGCGTCACGATCTCGAGCAGGTTGTCGACACGCCGCCGGGCTTCATCGCCCCGTACCCCGAACAGCCGCGCCTGCAACATCAGCAGCTCGCGGCCCGTCTGCAGGTCGTCCAGCCCCACTTCCTGCAGCGCCACCCCAACCCGTTTGCGCACGGCCCCGGGGTGCGCGAGCACATCGATCCCTGCCACCTGCGCGCTCCCGCTCGTGGGCTTCAGCAGCGTCGTCAGCATGCGCACGGTCGTCGTCTTCCCCGAGCCGTTCTGGCCCAGGAAACCAAAGACCTGTCCCTCGGGAATGTCGAGGTCGATTCCGTCGACCGCTTTGATGTCTGGTGAGAAGTGTTTGACCAGGTTGTTCGCGAGAATCGCGGACATGCTCACTCCGCGGCAAGCGGGCCGCGCCACCCAGCATAGCGAACCGCCGCGCTTGCGCCGCATCGAAGGGCCGGCCTTCGTGGTATGGCGCCTGGTTTCGCGGTAGGCTTTCCGGACTTTCACGCTGCGGGAGCTCTCTATGTCACTCAAAGGCAAGGCGGCCATCGTCGGCATCGGCGAGTTCAAGCCGTCGCGCTACACCGAGGGAGCGACCACGCTCGGCATGCTCGCCGAAGTCGGCCGCCAGGCCATCGCCGATGCGGGCATCGAGATGAGCGAAGTCGATGGCCTGATCACCGAGAGCTTCGCCGAGGCGCCCTTCATGGCCCCCTCCACCGTCGTCGAGTACCTCGGCATGAACGTGAAGTTCGCCGAAGTCGTCGACCTCGGCGGCGCCACCGGCGCGGGCATGGCCCTGCGCGCCGCGGCGGCCATCAACGCCGGCCTCTGCGAAACGGTGGTCTGTATGACCGCCGCCCGCCGCGAACGCCGCACGACCGACGGCCCCAAGCGCTCCGCCAGCACGGGCTGGGCCGGCCGTCGCACCGACCGCACGCCCTACTCCGAGTTCGAGATGCCCTTCGGCGCCATCGGCGCCAACTTCGGCTACGCGCTCATCGCCAACCGCTACAAGTACGAGTACGGCGTGACGCCCGAGCAGCTCGCGAAGATCGCCGTCGCCCAGCGCTACAACGCCTGCCACAACCCCAACGCGCTGTTCTTCGGCCAGCCGATCGCCATCGACGACGTCCTCAACTCGCCCGTCGTCGTCGATCCGCTCCACCTGCTCGAAATCGTGATGCCCGTCGCCGGCGCGGCCGCGCTCGTTGTGACCAGTGCCCGCAAGGCGAGGAAGCTGAAGAACCCGCCGGCCTACATCCTCGGCGCGGGCGAGCACACGACCCACCGCAGCATCACCTACGCGCCCAGCCTCACGAACAGCGCCATCACCGCCGCCGCCGATACCGCCTTCAAGATGGCCGGCGTCCGCCGCAAGGACATCGACCTCGCGAGCATCTACGACTGCTACACCATCACCGTGCTCGTCTCGCTCGAAGACGCGGGCTTCACGAAGAAGGGACAGGGCGGACGCTTCGTCGACGAACACAACCTCCAGTTCGATGGCGACTTCCCCCTCAACCCGCACGGCGGGCAGCTATCGTTTGGCCAGCCGGGACTTGCCGGCGGCATGTCGCACGTCACCGAGGCCGCGCGCCAGGTGATGGGCCGCGCCCGCGGCCGCCAGGTGAAGAAGCCCGAGTTCGCCTTCGTCAACGGCAACGGCGGCATCATGAGCGAGCAGGTCTCGCTCATCCTCGGGAGGAACAACTGATGACCGAGCCCGCCACCTACGAGAACTACGCCAAGCCGCTCCCCGAGCCCACGCCCGTCTCGCAGCCCTTCTGGGACGCCGCCCGGGAACACAAGCTCGTCCTCCAGCGTTCGAAGAAGACCGGCCGCTTCGTCTATTACCCCCGCTCCGTCTCGCCCTTCGGCCCCGACGACGAGCTCGAATGGACGGAGGTGTCAGGCCGCGGCACGGTCTACTCCTACACCGTCGCCCGCCGTCCCACCGCGCCCCAGTGGGCGAACGAAGGCCCGCTGATCATCGTCATCGTGCAGCTCGCCGAAGGGCCGCATCTCACCGCGAACCTCCTCGGCTGCGCACCCGACGACGTCCGCATCGGTATGCCCGTCGTCGCCAGCTTCGAGGACGTCACGCCGGAAGTGACGCTGGTCCAGTTCCGCCCGGCAACTTCCTGATCTGTCCGGTACTGCCTTTTTCGGACCTTCGCCTTGCCAGGCGTACAGTGGAAAGGCAGTCATGCTCTTCGCACTGGTCGTCATCCTTGTTCCCATCGCGCTCATCGCCGCGATCTGGGTTGTGGCGCGGCGCTCCGGCTACAACCTCGGCGGCGAAACCGTCGTCCGCTGCCGCGACGGCCATCTCTTCACCACCATCTGGGTGCCCGGAGCCTCCTTCAAGTCCATTCGCCTCGGCTGGTATCGTCTCCAGCGCTGCCCGGTAGGCAACAACTGGACGCTCGTCGCCCCCGTGAGAGATGCCGACCTGACCGACGAGGAGCGCCAGACGGCTGCACTCAACCGCGACGTGCGAATCCCCTGAGCCCGTTCGACCAGCGCGCCCGCCGGTAAAGGGCAGCGGCCGGGAACGTTTTGGTAGCCATCAGGTGTAAAGCGCGCTCCCCTTCATGCCGATACCCACCGTGAGCGACTTCACCGGCGGGAACTTGCGATGGCATGGACTTTTCTCATCATCGATGACAACGAGGCGGAGGCAGGACGCGCGGTCCAGCAGCTTCAGCGCCTCCAGCCGTCTGCCCAGGTCCTCGTGGCCGGGAGCGGTCGGGCCGCGTTCACGCTTCTCGAAGAGAAGCGCGTGGTCCCTTCGCTCATGTTCCTCGATTACAACATGCCCGGCATGAACGGCATCGAGTTCCTCGGCGAGCTGCGTAGCCACCGATGGCTCGAAGGCGCGCCCGTCGCCATGCTCACCGAGACGGTCAATGACCGCGTCGTGATCAACTGCTACCGCTTCGGCGCCTGTGCCTTCCTCACCAAGCCCGCCCAGCTCCACGAGATGCGCGAGACCCTCCGCGATTTCGCCCAGCCGGAAAAGCGCATGACCGCCGCCACCGTCGTGCCCGCATCGGTCGGGCTCGCCCCCTCGCAGCACGCCGCCTAGCGAACTCCGGCCGGCTCGCGCTCCTTCAGGTGCTCGCGCCACGCCTCGCCGATGAACCCGTACAGCTGTTCCGCTGAGATCTCGTGGCCCTTTGCGTTCGCGTGGACGCCGTCGCCCACGCGCGTGCCCTTTGGCCGCGACGGTTCCGTTCTCCAGAGCGGCTTCTCGTTCCCGATATAGCGCACGTGCTTCTGTGCGCACAGCGCAGAGAGCGCCGCATGCACCTCGAGACGCCGTGCCTCGTGGCGCCTGAGCTGGCCCGCGGTCATGCCCGGCTTGCTCCGCCCACGCGATCCCTTCACCACGAGCACCGTGCCCTCGCGCCGGATGATGCGATTCACGGCCTCCGAACAGCGATCGACTACCTCGGTCGTGCTGAAGTTGGGGTCGCCCCCGATGGTCGCCTGCGCCCAGCGGCGCACCGTCCGCCCGACGACGTTGTGGCCCCAGCGGCGGCTCTTTGAAAGTTTCACCCCGGCATCGCCGACAACGGGACCAACGCGCTTACCGAACAGCCGGCGCAGCTTCAGTGGCACGGACTCGTACGCGAACCAGTACGAGACCACATTCACGTAGACCACGTCCGGCTCGTACTCGTCCAGCCAGCGCTCGATCGTCGCGACCATGCCCGCGTTCGGCCAGATGCCTTTCGTCGTCACCGTCACCGGCTCCCCGAACTCGGCAGCCAGCCGATCGCGCACGATGTCGGTGCGCTTCCGTCCGCCCTCGAACCACGTCCCGCTGTCGTTGCTGTTGCCGAGGATGAGGACCTTCATGGACCCCGATTCTCGGGCAAAGCCCGCCTACGCGCTGGCGCTGGCCAGCACCGGCTCGTCGTGTTCGACGCCCCGGTCCAGCGCCGCGCGAATCGCCGCGATCAGCGCCTCCGCCGAGTCGCGTGTGAGCTCAACCGCCACCCGCGCACCCGGCCCGGCGCCAGCGTTGACGAAGTCGATGTTCAATGCGTGTTCGAGCGACGTGTGGAACGGATGGTCGTACGAGACGTGCGCGTCGGTCAGCGCGAACCAGCCGCTCGCCCCCTTCCCGCTCCCGGCGATTGCGGCAGTTTCAACGATGTTCGTGCACATGGTTCTGCTCCTTCTCCCCGGCTACGCCAGGTGCTTCTCGAAGAACGCCAGCATCTTCTGCCAGCCGTCGACGGCCTGTTCCTGCCGATAGGCAGCGCGGTCGTAGTAGAAGAAGCCATGCCCGGCGCCGTCGTAGCGGTGGAACTCGTAGTCCTTCCCGTGCTTCTTCAACTCTTCTTCGTGCAGGTTCACCTGCTCCGGCGTGGGCGCCCGGTCCTCGTTGCCGAAGATCCCGATGATCGGGCACGAGAGGTCCTTCGTGTAATCGATCGGCGCCACCGGCCGGTTTGGCGTGAGCTGGTCCGGCGGCGACACCACGCCGCCGCCCCACAGGTCGGCGACGGCATCGAAGCCCGGCGCCCGGCAGGCGCAAAGGTAGGCATGGCGCCCGCCGGAGCACGTCCCCATCACGCCGACCTTGCCGTTGCTGTTGGTCTGCCCTTTCAGGAAGTCGCGGCATGCGCTCGCATCGCCCACCACCTGGTCGTCGGGGATCCCGCCCTCGGCCCGCGCCTTGGCCCCCATGTCCTCGGGCGAAGCGTGGCCCATGCGGTGGTACAGGTCCGGCGAGATCGCCAGGTAGCCGTGGTGCGCGAACTTTCGCGTCGCCTCCCGGTACCACTCGTCCCATCCCGGGAAGTGGTGCAGCAGCACCATGCCGGGGAACGGCCCCGGCCCGAGCGGCCGTGCGTAGTAGGTATTGATGGTGTCGCCGTTGTGGCCGCGGAGGCTCACGGTCTCGGCGATCATCCCTTCGTACTGGTCGGTGGTGTACAAGCCTTGCGCTCCTCGCTAACAGATGGCGCCGATTGTAGCCGCCTCGGCTTCCCGAAATCTCCTCGGCACCGACGAAACGTCGGTTACGCACCCGCTAGCCGTTTCCCCCTACGACTCTGCTACGCTGGAACGCCCGGAGGTTCGCAGTGACTCAACGTGATGGCTCCAACAACGGGCGCGCCGGACAGGGCGTCGCCTATCTCGCCGGCGGCTGCTTCTGGTGTATCGAGGCAGTCTACGCCGACCTCCGCGGTGTCTCCGCCGCCGAGTCCGGCTACATGGGCGGACAGACCGACCGTCCATCCTACGAGCAGGTCTGCACCGGCCGCACCGGCCACGCCGAAGTCGTGCGCGTGGCATTCGACCCGGCCGTCATCTCCTTCGATGACCTGCTCGAAGTGTTCTTCGCCGTGCACGACCCGACCACGTTGAACCGCCAGGGCGCGGATGTCGGCACGCAATACCGCTCGGCGATCTTCTACGTCGACGACGCCCAGCGCGACGCGGCCCAGGCGGCGGTCGCCAGGCTCACCGCCGAGAAGGCGTACCCGAGTCCGATCGTAACCGAGGTCACCCCGGCCGGTCCGTTCTTCCGCGCCGAGCCCATCCACGACGACTACTTCGCCCGCAACCCGGGCGCCGGCTACTGCCGCGTCGTCATCGCGCCGAAGGTGGCCAAGTTCCGCAAGCAGTTCGGCGATCGCCTCGCCACGCCCCAGGAAGCGCACTAACAACGCTCGAACCGGCACGGAATGGGAGCGCCGCCGCGAATGCGGGTCGTGCATTCGCGGCGGCGCATTAGGGAGGCCCGAAAGGCCACCGGGGCCCAAGGAGTCGCACCGACGGTGGGACCTTCTCGAGCCTCCACCGGCCCCAGGGAGGGAACCGGGTAGATCTATCAAACCAGAGCCAGGCACCGGGCGGACCGCCCATCCGGTCCCTTAGATTCCGCCCGAGCGGACCTCTTCTCCCCCGCCTGCAAGCGCGCTCACACCGTGCGGCTCCCGGCCACTGGCTGGCCCTCTTCCACATCGGTAAAGAAGCCCAGGACCGCGTCGTTGAAGGCGTCCGGGCGCAGACTCGGGATGCCGTGGCCCGTATCGCGAAACGTCACCACGCGCGGCGATCGGATCTCGTTCGCCATCACCATGCTCGCGCTGTGAACGGGGTCATCTGTTCCCGTGCAGACGAGCACAGGCATCGTCAGACGCTCTCCCAGCAGCGGCAGCACGTCCGGGCGCTCGCGCCGAACGCTCGCCGCGCCGAGGTAGCCTTCGCGGCTCATGCGCGCGTAGCGCTTGCGCAGGCCCTCCGCGAGGAACGAATCCGTGATGTTCGCCGCGGCCCGCTTGCCCAGTTCCGCCGTGCCGAACCGCTCGACCACTTCGGTCGACGCGCCCATCGCCGCTTCACGCCTTCGGTAGGCGTCGTCGTACGCGGGATTGTCGAACGCCGCCGAAGTGTCCGAGAGCACCAGCGCCGCCAGGCGTTCCGGATGTTCCGTCGCGAAGTGCACGGCGATCATCCCGCCGAAGCTGCACCCGACCAGCGCACAGACATCGATCGACAGCGCGTCGAGCAGCGCCACCAGGTCGTCGCAGTACCGCTCCATCGTGTACTCGGCAAGGTCTTCCGGCGCATCCGTGCGGCCGTGCCCGCGGAGGTCGGGCGCGACCACGCGGTAGTACGCCGCGAACGCCTCCACCTGCCCCGCCCACATCCGCAGGTCGGACGTGAAGCCGTGGAGCAGGACGACTGCCGGCGAATCGGGGTCACCCCACTGTTCATAGTTGATAGTCAGCCCGTCGGGGGCCGTCACTTGCGGCATGCGCGCGATTGTACGCGCGGACCGCGGCTGACCGCCCGCCGCCGGCGCTGCTATACTCCGAACCGCGCTCGGCGCCCGAGTCCAATTGGGGAAGCACGAGCAAGGAGGTTTCCCCGTGAAGAAAGTGCTCGGACTGTTCGGCCTGCTCGGTGCCATCGGTGCTGCCGTCATGTTCTTCCGCCGCAAGCACGACGACGACGAATTCCTCGACGAAGAGCTCGAATAACCCCTGCTCCTCCGCACCCGGGGACACGCTCCCCACGCCACACGTAGCCGCGCCCGCGGGTGTTTACCGCACGTGCCGCGCTGAGCGGTTCTAATGATGCGGTGCGCGCCGTCATCCTCGTCGTCCTCGCCCTCGGCGTCCTTTCTGTTCGCCGGCGCGTGCTGGCGCCTGACCTCTGGCTCGGACGACACGCCCCCCTCGACTCCCACCGGCATCGCCGCAGGCAAGACGCCCACCCCGGCGGCAAGCGGCACACCGGGCGCCCCCGCCCCGTCCGGCGGACAGTGGCTCGTCGCCTTCGCCGCTAACTTCGACTCCAGCGCACCGTGCCACGAAGGCGCCCTCGACGGCTGCGACATCTACCTCGCCGGCTACGACGACACCCAGGGCACCGTCAGCGACCTCATCAAGGTCGCCGGGCAGGACGGCATCGCGGACTACGCGCCGGCGCTCTCGCCCGATGGCTGCTGGGTCGCCTATGACAGCGCCGTACCGGGACACCCGGCGAGCGGCTTCGTCGCGCACGTGCCCTCCGCCGCCGTCACCGCGCTGCCGGATGGCATGACCTCGGTGGCATGGGCGCCCGACGGCAACAGCATCGCCTGGGCCGCGAACGGCGAACTCTTCGTGCGGGCCGTTATAAAGGATTGCGCGGCGGCGACGATCACCTTCGGCCCGCCGACCCAGGTCACGAAGCTCGCCGGCAGCGGCACAACCGCATCCGCGCCTACCTTCACCCCCGACGGCGACTTCCTCGCAGCCCAGGTCGACGGCGCCCATCCCGGCCAGTCGAAGGTCGAGCTCTTCGGCATCAATGGCGGGCTGCCCGAACAGCTCACCCAACCCGACGGCGCCGGCCATCCCACCGTCCGCTCCGACGGCGGCGCCGTCGCCTTCGACGGCGGCGACGCTGTCCTCCGCATCGTCGAAGCTGGCGCCGATGGGCAGTGGGGCAGCCCGCGCTCCTACGTCATCACCGGCCCGCCCGGCGACTACGCCCGCTCCGATCCCGCGCTACACCACCTGCGACTCCGTCCTCCCATCGCACCCGCTCTGGGTCGGCACCGACGCCCTCGCCTACGACCTCGCCTGCGAGCAGGGCCAGGACACCGCCTTCGCCCACCTCTGGGCCACCACCGTCGACGTCACCGACGCCGGCCACACTATCGACCTCAGCCGCCTCCTCGAAGACCTCGCCGGCCTCGTCCGCAAAGACTTCTTCGACGCCTCCATCATCCCCCTCCCCCAATCCGGCCGCGCCGGCGAGTCGATCGTCTAACCAAACCGAAGGGCAGTTCCACCACAAGAGAGCCACAAGAGAACACAGAGGTTCCGACGAACCCCCTCCCTCCAAAAAGACCTCTGTGGCCCTCTGTGCCTCTGTGGTGATCCCACCGCCCCACCCGCACAGCTATTGCTCACCCACCTGATCGGTTTATTCCGCATTCGCCCCCGAACCGCTACGATCGGTCCATGCCTGTCGAAATCACCTGGCTTGGCCGCACCTGCTTCCGCCTCAAGGGCCGCGACGGTGTCGTGCTCACCGACCCCTGCCCGCCCGATAGCGGTTACCGCCTCGCCAAGCAGCAGGCCGACGTTGTCGCCATCAGCCGCGCCGACGATGCCAGCTACAACTACCGCACTATCGTCGACAACGATCCGCTCTTCCTCGATGCGCCCGGCGAATACGAAAAAGGCGGCATCCTCGTCACCGGCATCGCCACGAAGCGCCCCGACGGCCACCGCAACGTGATGTTCGTCTTCGAGCTCGACGGCATCAAGATCGGCCACCTCGGCCTCCCCGCCGCCCCGCCCGCGATGGAAGAACTCAAGGACGTCGACATCCTCCTGCTGCCCGTAGGCGGCGGAAACTCGCTCGGCGCCGCCGCCGCCGCCGACGTCATGACCACGATCGACCCGAAGATCGCCATCCCCATGAACTACAAGACCGACCTCGAAACCCTCGACCTCGAGCCCCTCGAAAAGTTCCTCAAGGAAACCGGCGCCAAGGCCGAACCCCAGACCCGGATCCAGTTCAGCCGCAGCCAACTCCCCCAGGACCTCACGGTAATGATCCTCGAGCCCAAGTAGGGCTCCCCACCCCCGAAACCGAGCCCCGAACGAAGCGCAGCGCAGTGAGCGGGTACCACCCCAGGCCACGAACTCGGCCAGGCAACGCCACCGCTTCTCCCATTCTCCCCTTCCCCCATTCTCCCCTTCTTTCGGGGCCGCCGTCGTAGAATCCCCCCACTTCCCCTTCTCGGAGCCTCCACATGCCCATCGTCGAAACCACCTACGGCAAGCTCGACGGCCTCGCCCGCGACCGCCATCTCGCCTTCCTCGGCATCCCGTTCGCCGCGCCTGCCGGCGGCGAACGCCGCTTCCGCGCGCCCGAGCCGCCCGCATCGTGGTCCGGCGTCCGCGAAGCGAAGGAGTGGGGCAACGCCGCCCGGCAGAGCAGCCACCCGCTGCCAGGCTTCGCCGCCAGCGGCCCGCAGGACGAAGACTGCCTCAACCTGAACGTCTACACGCCCGCCGCCGACGGCGGCCGCCGGCCCGTGCTCTTCTGGATCCACGGCGGCGGCTTCACCCACGGCACCGCCGCCGAACCGCTCTATAACGGCGGCCCGCTCGCCGTCCGCGGGGACGTCGTCGTCGTCACCATCAACTACCGACTCGGCGCGCTCGGCTACCTCTACCTTGGCGAGCACCTTCCCACGTCCGACGTCACCGCCAACGCCGGCCAGCTCGACCAGGTCGCCGCCCTGCGCTGGGTGCGCGACAACATCGCCGCCTTTGGTGGCGATCCCGGCAACGTCACCATCTTCGGCGAGTCCGCAGGGGCCGCCGCCGTCGGCACGCTGCTCGCGATGGGCGCCGCCAGGGGCCTCTTCCAGCGCGCCGTCCTCCAGAGCGGCACCGGCCGCGCCACCTCGCCCGAGGCGGCGGCGAAGCTCACCGACTCGCTCCTCAAGGAGCTCGGCATCGACCGCGCGAACGCCGCGAAAGTCCTCACCGTCTCCGCCGATGCCATCGTCGAAGCGCAGGGAAAGGCCGTGACCCGCGGGGGCTTCGGCGTCGGCCCGATGTTCGGCCCTGTACGCGACGGCCTCACCCTCACCCAGAGCCCCATCGACGCCATCAAGGGCGGCCACTCCGCCGGCATCCCCGTCCTCGTCGGCACCAATCGCGACGAGGTCAAGCTCTTCGCCGCCACCGTCCGCCGCGATCCGATGGACGATGCCACGCTCATGAAGGCCGTCGCCGGCGCCCTCGGCAAGACCGAGCAGGAGGCCGCCGCGCTCGTCGATGTCTACCGGAAGTCGCGCCGCGCGAAGGGCCTGCCCGATTCGAACCTCGACATGCTCGACGCCATCCAGAGCGACGCCCGCATGCGCATCCCCGCACTGCGCCTGGCCGTCGCCCAGCACGAGCACCAGCCCAACACCTACGCCTACCTGTTCACCTACGCCTCGCCCGCCCGCGGCGGCTCCCTCGGCGCCTGCCACGCCCTCGAGATGCCCTTCGTCTTCGGCACCACCGGCGCCCCCACCCAGGACCGCTTCGCTGGCACCGGCCCCGACGTCGAGCGCCTCTCCGCGAACATGATGGACGCCTGGCTCTCCTTCGCGAAGACCGGCCGCCCCGGCCACGAATCCCTCGGCGCCTGGGCCCCCTACGACGCCACCCGCCGCAACACCATGATCTTCGACCGCACCTCCGCCGCCGAAGACGACCCCTTCAGCGAAGAACGAAAGGCCATCGAAGCCCTGGTATAGCCGAAAGCCAATCTCCCTCTCCCACCGCGGTCGGGAGAGGGCCGGAGATGAGGGCGCAACCCCCGGCGACGAGCCGCGCACGAATCCGAGGCCGGAGCGTAAGCGACGGTACCCAGCCACGCCGTTCCAGCTTCCCCGCGTTCGCCCACCACTCCATGACGCCAGCTCCCTTCTCCCGCCTCGTCGGGAGAAGGGCCGGGGATGAGGGACACCCGCCAGCGCCGCGCACCGTTCCCCGAATCCGAGCCCCGACCGAAGCGCAGCGAAGGGAGCGGGTACCACGCCCAGGCTCCGCCGCCCGCCTAGACGGCAATGCCCCGCCCCACTGCTCCCACGCCCCCAACCCGAATCCGAGCCCCGACCGAAGCGCAGCGAAGGGAGCGGGTACGAAGCCCAGGCTCCCCCGCCCGCCGTCCGAGCCCGGCGTCGCGCGCCTCAATCCACGCCTAATGCGTACCCTGCGCAGCCATCACCGTCGGCATGCCCTGCATCCCACGAAGCGTGTTGATCTCACCCCGATGTCCGTTGAAGTGCCCGATCATGTGCAGCGAGATCGCTTCGCCAACCGACTCTGTCCCCGTGCGCGACGGAATTTCCCGTTCGAGTTCGGCGTCGCTGGCCTTGCGGAGGAACTCGTCCGTCGCTGCCCAGACAGCCTCCTGGTACTGCTGGAACGCTGCCATGTCGCCGATGTGCACCGCCTGCGCCTCGTCGTCGGCCATGTTCGTCCCGAACCCCTCGAGCGGAAGGCCGGTCTTGTCTGCCCATGCCTTGTCCCAGATCGGCGCGCCCCCTTTGAAGCGGACGTTCACCATCAGGTCCTCGATGCGAGTGGTGTGCCAGAGGCACCACGCGATCGAGTGACTGCCGTGGTCTGGCACGAAGTGGAGCTGCTCGTCCGTCCCATTACGCGCGTCCGCTAACGCTGCGTGGGCGAATGCGAGCGCCCGTTGGATGTAGGCCACCGTGCTCATGTGATTCCTCGCTTCGTTGAAGTGCCGTAATGGTAGCGCCACCACGCCCCGGCCTGGCGAGGCCACCGACCCTGCGCCACGCGGTGGCGCTCGTTCGCAACCATCGCACTCCCGCGCTCGCACCGGACGGGGTGTTCCACTGCCTGCGGGGTGTCGACATGATCTAAACAGGAAGAGAGCAATGCGTTCACGCGAGGACGGCTTCGTAGTCCGATCAAGGTTCTCCCCGCCCTCGATTGAGCCCGTGCGAGTGGTCAGCAGAAGGAGCCACAACGACGGGGTGCTCATCGAGGTCGTCGTAACGCCCCGGTTCCCTTTTCGCACGGGCGAGACCGTTCGCATGCTCCTCAAATCGGCCAGTGGACGGATCCAGGCTTCGGCCAACTTCGTCTGTTGGACCGGCGACGCGGCACTCTTCAGCATGAGCAACGTCGCCCGCGTCGAACTGCGTGAGTCCGAGCGCGTGACCACCGAACTCCCGGCCCGCGTCCGGCAGCTCGGTGGAGACCTCGAAGCCACCGTCGCCGATATGTCGCGAGGAGGTCTGCGGGTGCTGGTGGCCGAGGCGCCCACGTCGCCCACGATCGTGCTCGCGATTCTCGCCGACGAGTTGCACGCCGAACTCCTCTGTCGAGTGCTCGCGGTTCGCGAGGAAGGCCCGCAGTTCTCGTTACACGTCGCCGTCGACCGCGTCATCGCTGTCTCGGCGGCGTAATCAGCGCGCGCACGGGCGCGATCTTCCCAGGCACCCGAACGATGCGTGGGCAGCGAACCCCCGTTAAGTCGGGTGGCCTCAGGGTTCCCAGGCGATGGCCGACTCTCCGGCATCGTTGTACGCGGCCACGCCCCGGCGGAAGTCGGTCGTCGTCGCCGTCAGTATCACCGTCTTCACCTGGGTGGACGTGGTATTCGGCCCGACCGTCGCATCGCTCTGCACGTACGTCTTCTTCGAGTTCAAGTCCGTCGCCCGCCAGTAGATGCGGAAACCTGATTCGTTCGTCGAATTGTCACTCCAGCTCAGCGTGGAACCTGTCAGGGTCACGTTCGACGGTGCCGTCGGCGGGGCGGGGGTCGGCGTCGCCGTTGGTGGCGGAGTGGGGCTCGCCGTAGGGGGAACCGTGGGAGTCGCGGTCGCAGGCGCGGCTGTCGCGGCGGGCGAAGGCGCCGAAGTGGCCGCCGGCGGCACCGCGGCCCCGCCTGTCGTCGGCGGGGGAGACGCCGCCGTGGACGGCGATGGTGTTGGCACTGCGCTGACGGTCGCTGTCGGGGTTCCCCCGATCGCGCTGACGGCCGCGGGCCGGTTCCCACCCTGGCTCGCCGCGACACAGTAGCCCGCGAGCCCGAGGCCGAGGGCGCCGAGGGCCGCTAGCCCTGCGAGCGTGCGTCGTCGCCCCGACCCGCGCCTTCCACCCCCCTCCCCGGCAACGACCTCGGGCGGCGGCCCGCCGCCTTTCGCGGCAACGATCTGGGTCGGTGGCCCGCCCCCCTCCGCGGCAACGACCTGCGTCGGTGGCCCGCCGCCCGGCGAACCGCTCACCGCTTCCGTCGGCTGTGGAGGTGGACGCAAGGGCGCCACAACCACCGCCGGGCCAATCGCGATAGCCGTGGCCGCGACCGTGAGGTTTGAGTTCGCCGCCGCAAATGCGGCCGCAAACTCGCCGGGGGTCGCCCATCGCGCGGCCGGATCTTTTTCGAGAGCGCGCGCGATGACGGCTTCGATCCCCGGTGGAGCGTCCGGCACCTTCGCACGCAGGGATGGCGGCGGCTCGTGAACGATCTGATACATCAGGCCGGTGCCTGTCCCCTCGAACGGTGGCACACCCGCCAGCATCTCGAAGGCGAGGACCCCCATCGCATAGACGTCCGTCTGCGGCGACGGCTCTTCGCCGCGCATCTGCTCGGGCGCCATGTACCTCGGAGTCCCAAGGAGCATGCCCGTCGCCGTGTACCGGGTCGATTCGCGCGCGTAGGCGATGCCGAAGTCCGAAAGCAGCACTCGCCCGGACTCCTCCACGAGCACGTTGCTGGGTTTGACGTCGCGGTGGATGAGGCCCGCGGCGTGCAGGTAATCGAGCGCCGCCGCCAGTTGCCCCAGGATTCGCGCCGCCTCCGCGAGCGGCAGACGTCCGCTCTGCGCGATCACCTGTTCGAGACTCTCGCCGTCGACAAGCGAGATGGCCAGGAACGGTCGGTGGTCGTCGCTTTCGCCCACGTCGTGCACCGTCAGGATGTTGGGGTGGGAGAGGCCCGCCGAGATCCGCGCTTCGCGCATGAAGCGGTCCAGGAAGCCAGGGTCGTTCGCCAGCGCCGGCGCGATCAGCTTGACCGCGATCTGGCGGTCCAGCGCCCGGTCGTGCGCCAGGTAGACCGTCGCCGACCCGCCTCGGCCGATCTCCCGGATCAGCTCGTATCGGCCGCCGAGAATGATGCCTGCCATGCTGCTTGCGCTACCTCGCGGGCTCCGGACGCGCCGGTTGGGCCCGTGCGTTCGGATATCATCTGCCACGTGAATGGAACCGACGGCCGGTTCTTCGTGGTCGTGATGCAGCCGGGCACGGCTTTGCGGCTGCTTGTTGAGGCCGTCGGCTCAGTGACGGCGGGGCGAGACGCAACGAATGCGGTGCTGCTGGCCCACCCTCTCGTTTCGCGACAGCACGCGCGCTTCAGCCTACGCGATGGGCGATTCGTTGTGGAAGACCTTGCCAGCCGTAATGGCACCGTCGTCAACGGCCGCCCGGCCGCCGGCCCCGTCGCCGTCGAAGAGCCCGCAACCGTCCAGATCGGACCTTTCGTGCTTTCCTTATCGACGACCGTGGCCGACGAGACGCTGACCGCCGCCCAACAGTCCGCGGGGCCGCCTCGCGCAATGCTCGACCGCGTACGGCGCCAGCTCCATATCGATGGCGTTCTCGCCCTGGATACGCTGAGCCCGAACGAGTTTGCGCTCCTCGAACTCCTTGCGCTTCGGCAGCCTGGTGTCGTCCAGCGGACGGATGCCGGTAACGCTGTCTGGGGTGCTGAGCAGTGGGACATCTACATGCTTCACAATCTCGTCAGCCGGCTTCGGCGTCGCATCCCGCAGCACGAGGCACAGGAGCCGGTCATCGTCACCATACCGGGAGTCGGCTATCGCCTCGCCTGACCCTCGGCGCCGCGGGCTCACCGGTTCTGCAGCCGCCTGGAGCTCGGGCCTGAATAGCTGCGACGCGTTGAAAGGCCGCACCCGTGCGGGTGCGGCCCCTTCTTGTCGAACCCGCGTGCCCTAGTCCTTGGTGTAAATGCAGCCGTTTCCTGTTTGCGATGGCGCGCACAGGCCCTTGTCGAATTCGACTGCCATCGTCGTCCACTCCGCGGTCGTCGCGCAGGTGGTGGCGGAGATGGAGAACGCTGCGCGTGTCGCGCACGATGCCTTCAGTTCGATGCGGTAGTTGGCGCCAACGGTGAGCCCATGGAGGGGAACGTTGATCTTCCGCGTATCGGAATCCGAAAGCTTATCCAGGCCCTGGATCGCCTGCAGGCCAAGGCTCTCCGACATCACGCTGTACGGCATGCCCGGAACCGCCTTCACGACCTTCTTCGTCTTGGGGTCGATCTGCGACACGATCACTTCCACCTTCGTCTGCGAGTCCGAGTTCGCGCTGGCCAGCGAAAGGAGCGCGGTGGACCACTTGACCGTCATCAGCAGATTGGCCGAGGAACGCTGTGCGGTGAAGGTGTTGTAGACCGTTGCGGAACTCGAGGGCGATTCTGCCACCGACAGCGGACCAAGACCCGTCCAGACGGACACCTTTCCGCGAATGCAGCCGGGGCCAGGGCAGTCTTTGTAGCTGTTGTCCCAACTCGCATCGGCCCGGCGGAATGGAAGCAACGTCTTCGTGCTCTTGTAGGTGCTGCCGCCTTCGGCGCGGTAGAAGTCCAGGAATTTCGGCGAAGTGATCGCGGGAACGGTTGGCGTGGCGGTGGGCGGGATTGGTGTGGCCGTCGGCGGAACCAGCGTCGCGGTCGGAGGGACTGGAGTGGCCGGGACGGGCTGGGTTGCCACTGGCGACGGCTGTTGCGTGGTGGCCGGCGAGGGCGTTTCGGTCACGACCGCCGGCGCCGCCGCGCTTGCAGGCTCAGGCGGCTGAGGAGCGGTGTTCTTCCCCACGGCACTGGCGATGACGAAGCCGAACGCGAGGGCGCCCAGCATCGCTCCCGCCACCCCGAGCATGAGCGGCACGCGGTTCGTGGTCGGCTGGTATGTCGAGTAGTCGTCGTAATTCATGGTTGCTTGCTTCCCCTTTGTTTCGTTGGAGCAAGCATCCGTGGCTGGGCATCCCCCGGTTACATCGCCGCTCTATCCTCGCCCTATCACCGTCCCCGGGCCGCTGGTTGGACCGCGCCTCCCTGGCTGTCTCGCAAACGCCCCTGATCGGCGTATCGTCGAACCTGACTGATCGGTGATGGGGAACGTCGTGGCGACCAACACTTCCGACGCGTTTGTCTTCTTCGGAGTGACCGGGGATCTCGCCTACAAGCAGATCTTCCCGGCACTGCAAGCGCTCGCTCGTCGTGGCCAACTCGACATGCCGATCATCGGGGTAGCCCGCGCCGACCTCACCGTCGATCAGCTCCGCGACCGCATGCACGCGAGTCTCGTCGAGCACGGCGGCGTGGACGCTCCCACGTTCAAGAAGTTGAGTCGCAACCTGACCTTCGTGAACGGGGACTACCAGCTCCCCGACACCTTCTCCCGGCTGAAGACGGCGCTCGGCGCCGCACGACGCCCCCTCTGCTACCTGGCCGTTCCGCCGGCGATGTTTCCCGTCGTCACCCGCGGCATCAGCGAGAGTGCCTCGAAGCACGCCCGCATCGTGGTGGAAAAGCCCTTCGGCCGCGACCTCGCCTCCGCGCAGGCGCTGAACCGCGTCCTCACGAAGCTGTTCCCGGAGGAGAACATCTTCCGCATCGACCACTTCCTCGGCAAAGAGTCGATTGAGAACCTCCTGTTCTTCCGCTTCGCGAATGCCTTCCTCGAGCCGGTCTGGAACCGCCAATTCATCGACAACGTGCAACTGACCATGAGCGAAGACTTCGGCGTGAACGGGCGCGGCGCCTTCTATGAGGAAGTCGGCGCGATCCGCGACGTGTTCCAGAACCACCTTCTGCAGGTGGTCTCGTTGCTCGCCATGGAAGCCCCCGCCGGATCAGGCCACGAAGCCGTCCGTGACGCGACGGCCTCCGTGCTGAAGGCGATCACGCCGCTCCGCAAGGATGACGCCGTGCGCGGCCAATTCCGCGGCTACCGCGCCGAGGCTGGCGTCGCACCCGACTCCGACGTCGAAACCTACGCCGCCTTGCGCTTGTCAATCGAGACGTGGCGCTGGGCCGGCGTGCCTTTCCTCGTGCGTACCGGCAAGAAGCTCCCCGTCACCGCCACCGAGGTCCAGGTTCAGTTCAAGCGACCGCCGGTCAAGTCTTTTGTGGACGGGAAACTGGACGCGAACACCATGCGCTTCCGCCTCACTCCCGACGTCTTCATCGCGCTCGAGGCGACCGCGAAAGTCGCCGGGGAGGGCATGCGTGGGGAGCCGGTCGAACTCGTCGCCCGGCATCAATCGGGCGACGAGATGTCACCGTACGAACGCCTTCTCGGCGACGCCATGCGCGGCGACCCCCGCCTCTTCGCACGCGAGGACGCCGTGGAAGCGGCGTGGCGAGTCGTCGACCCGCTCGTCAGGCAGCCGCCGCCTGTGATCCAGTACCGCCCGGGAACCTGGGGCCCGCGGGACGCTGACCGTTTGGCCGCCGATGTCGGCGGGTGGCGTTCGCCTGCGCCCGTCCGGCCGCCTACCGCGCCGCGGCCGTCTTCGGCGTCTCCACGACGTCCACGCGGAAGTTCACTCCCTCCCAGTTCCCGGCGTCCCAGCGGAAAGTGAACTCCACAACCGAGCCGATCGAGAGCGCCGCCGTCGGGATGTCCGCGACGTACACACCAAGACCCGTGTCGCGAGTCCCTTCGCCCGTGTGGCTCCCCCAGCCGTCGGCCGTCCATTCGACGGTCCCGGGCGCCAGCACCTCCACCCGCAGACTCCCCCCCGCCGGCATGGTCTGAACCTTGTTGTTGAACCGCCAGCAGACCGCATCGCTCCCTATCTGATCGACGACGTATCGCTGCATGCACTGCGACGGCGCGTCGAACACGCGCCCGTCCTGCAGCGACCGCGCGAGCTTGAGGTACTCGGCGTGCGCCCAGGCCAACGGCATCGCCGAGCCCGCCGGCTTCCCGTTGAACAGTTCCCGCTCGGGAATGTCGGCCGCGTCCCAGACCTGCTCCGGCAGCAACCCCCCGACGGATGTCTGCCTCGACATCGTGGCGAACAGCGCCTCCGCCTCCGAGCGGTTCCCCAGCGCCAGTTCGTAGTGCCCGCGTTCGCCCGCAAAGAGCGGCCAGCCTCGCCCAACGCCCGTTCCATCGAACGGGCTGCCGTCTTCGTGCTCGCCGTAGCCATCATCGGTGTAACGGTGCCAGGTCGGCCCGGTGGCCGTCTCGCTCTTGAGCACCGCATCGATCGCCGCGACTGTCGAAAGGATGCGCGGGTCGGAGGCTGAGCGCAGCCCGAAGCGCACCAGGGCGAGCGCATCAGGGCTCACCACCCCGCCGGCCATCTCGCCGCTACCGCTCTCGGGACGGTTCTTGATCCACACAATGGACTTCGCCAGTGGCACCCCGTCTTCAGGCGCGGCCGGAGCGATACGGACGTAGTACCCGTCGATCCCCAGGCGTGCAGCCAGGTCCGTGCCCACGACGTACGTCCATCGTTCGATGTTCGCGTTCCAAATATCGGCGGTCTCCCTCAAGTACGCCGCCGCGATGCCCTCCCCCGCGGCATCCGCGAAGTCGGCGGCTACCAGCAGTGCCGCTATTTCGACCGCGAGCGTGAACGGCGAATAGCCGGGGTCCTCCTCCCACCGGTCCTCCTGCGTCACCGGTCCGTTGCGCACCAGGTACGAGGCCGCTTTGCGAACCATCGGCCACGGGTCCACGCTGCCCAGCGCGTCTTCCTTCCGCAGCTGGTCGGCGAGGAGGATCGGGAGGGCGATCTCGTCCATCTGCACCCCGCTCCAGAACGGAGTGCCGTCCATCCACATGTTCTGCGGCCAACCGCCGTCGGCGTCCTGCGTCGCGACCAGGTACTGGAACGCGCGCCGGGCGGCAGCGGAATCGCCGGCGGCCAGCATCGCCCCAGCCACTTCCACGAGGTCCCGGGGCCACGCCAGATGGTACCCGCCGAGGTCGTCATCGCCCCGGCTGTTCCCCCATGGGATCGAGAGACTCGCCACAAAGCCGCCGGGCACGCGTTTCGATTCGTGGGCTCGAAGCACGGCCAGGCTCACCGGCACCAGCGGTCCGGCCGGCGGCGCCACCTGCTCCGCGCGGTGGTCGTCCCTGCCCGCGACAAGCCACTCGTCCATGAAATGCTTCTTGAGGTGCTCGAAGTCCTGCTCGACCGCAAGCCGAGCGACTTGCCCCGCCTCCGCGGGCGTGCGCCCGAAGCCGAGCGCGATGACGAACTGGCCAACGTCCGGCTCAACGTCTATTTCGGCGGTCAGCGCGATGTTTCCGCCCGGCGCGTTCTCGAACTCGTAGGTCATGCGTTTGTTCGCCGAGATGTCTTGCCAGCCATCCGAAGTCCCGACGTACCCCACGCTTCGCGCGCGGAACGGTACCGAACACGCCATCGCGAGCGTCACCGCACCACGGCGCGCAAACAGCATCGGCATCCCTTTGTAGTCGCCGACCCATCCATCGTTCCCGCGTCCCCGGTTCTGGACGTGTGGCGCCAGCAGTGCGTAGAGCCGCTGGCCGGGGACGCCCGGCGAGAAACGAACCTGCTGCAACAGCGCGTCGATGTGGGGGTGGGTGAGGACGGTCTTTTCAATTGAGTACATTCCGTCCTTCGCCACGTTCCGCACCACGAATCCAGGGACACCCGGCGCGAGGATGTCGATGGCGCTCTCACAATCGCGCTTCTCTTCGGAGAAGTAGGCCTCGCCATCGGCCACCAGGAATCCGAAGTCCCGCGTGTTGGCGATGTCGGTTCCCGGAAAGTACACCTCGTTGAGGATGCCGTGCGAGAGCGTGAACCAGACCCGGCTCGAAGCGCTTGCCGATGTCCCCACCCCGGACTTGGCGCTGCTCGTCCAGCGTGGCTCGATCCCGGGCCAGCCGGGTGCGACGCCCCCTGATCGCTCACCCATTCGGGTTTCCCGCAGAGCCGGCTTTCGCCGTCAGCATCGCGGGCTGCTCGTGGGCGTCCGGCTGTCGGTCCGCCGCACCATCGGCATGCGCATGACCCGCAGCCAGCTCCGCCGTTGCCGCGCTCGGTGGCTGTTGCGAAACGGCCGCATCGCCTGCGCCCGCCGCCCGGTCCTTCCAGAGCAGGAAACCGCCAACGAAGGCGTTGTCGTTGTCGCCCGCGCGGCAACCCGCCGGGAGCTTCTCGAGCTTCGTTACGTTCCCTCCGCCAAGCACGACATCGGTTGGTTCGAGGGCCGCTACCAACAGCTCAACAACCTTACGCACGTAGTGCCTCCACTTGGTCTTGCCGAATCGCTCCAGCGCCCGCTCGCCCAGGTAGTCCTCGTACGTGCCCTTCTTGAAGGGCAGGTGCCCCAACTCCATCGCTTCCACGACACCGTCCACCACCATGGCCGACCCCAGCCCCGTCCCCAGCCCCAGGAACAACATTCTCCCGTCCTTATAGCTCCCCAGCGCCTGCATCGCGGCGTCGTTGACGAGTTGCACGGGCCGCCCAAATGCTGCCTCGAAGTCGAATCCCACCCAGCCCGGCGCGAGATTGTGCGGCTCCAACAGGGGGCGATCGTGCAGGACCGGACCGGGATAGCCGATCGAGACCACGTCGTAATTCCAGCCTTCGGCC
>CAWHVJ010000006.1:0-168575 GCA_963832795.1 uncultured bacterium | reverse complement strand
GACTCGCCCGGATCTGCGGGCGAACTCTCGACGGAGATCCGCACTGCTCCTTCGAAGGTTGTTGGTGAGGTCGCCCGCTCGTCGTTCCGCCTAATCCGGCGCTGGATCGGGGCGGGTCCGGGCTTTTCCCTCAAGGCTGATTCGGAATTTCAGGTCGTTCTCTGCTTGGCCCTTTTTGGAGACCGTGTGGTCCCTGCGCCAGGGCGGCTAGCACGAGATGGCGCATCCTCCTTTCGGTGTGAAGACTCGAGCTCCCGAATCCCGCTCAACATACGAACGGGTTCCCATCCAACAGACCAACTGGTCCGTAGGAGGACGGGAACCCGGTTGAGCGGGTGCTTTCGAAATTCGCCGGGCGAGGGACGCCGGGCGAAGGAAGCTGTTCTGCAAGCTGCCTCCCAATCGAAGGACTGAGGGCCGAGGACTGAGGAGAGAGCGAACCCACCTCAATCCCAATGCGCGGCCGACGCCGGGCACGAGGCTCTGGCGACGGTAAAGTCTTGCGAAAGGTACGCATGTGACTATCAACGGTCAATGCCTTTCACAAGTGTTTCACGCACGGGCAGAGCCGAGGGCAGAGCCCCGTACAGGGTTTAGAACGTATAAAGGCGGCCAGCAGTTAACGCCCCTCTGCAGAATTAGTCGGAGATTCCCGAACACTCGCGCACCCGAACACCAGTATCCGTGGGTTTTGCGTGGCTGAAAGGCCCCTCACCCCCCGGCCCCCTCTCCCGCGACGCGGGAGAGGGGGTGCACGCGTCTCCCGCGACGCGGGAGAGGGGGTGCACGATGGTAAAGTGCGCCGGTGCGAGGTTTCAGGCGGAACAACGTCCCGGCGGCGCGGCGCCTCCGCCGCGACGCTACCCCAACGGAGCGTGCCCTATGGGAGCGGCTTCGCAACCGGCAAGTGGATGGTCTCAAGTTCCGTCGTCAACACCCCTTCGGCATCTTCGTCGTCGACTTCTACTGCGAAGAACGGGGCCTCGCCATCGAAATCGACGGCCCGATCCACGATGGCCCGGAAAACGCGGCGCGTGACCGGATTCGCGAGGAGATCATTGCCGAAGCCGGCGTTCGGTTCGTCCGGGTCACGGCGGCGGACGTCGAGACGCAAATCGACGACGCCGTTGCTCGCATTCGCCGGGCGGCCGAGGAACTTCGTCACCCCCTCTCCCGCAACGCGGGAGAGGGGGCCGGGGGGTGAGGGCCTACGGCGCGGCGACGATGAGCTTCACCACGGCGAGCTTGCCGCCGCAGTGGGCTTCGAAGCGGCCTTCGCCCGCCGGGCTATCGAGCGGGATGTGCCACTGCCAGGTCGCAACGCCGTTGGCGTCGGTGAGCTGCGGGTCGAGCGCCGGGTCGATGAGCACTGTGCCGGCCGAACTGCCGAGCACGGGCGGGCTGGCGTACAGGACGGTGCACTCGAGGCCTTCGATGCCCGCGGGTTGGGTGTGGACGACGCCGGTGACGAGATCGCCCGGGTGGGCGCCGGCGTAGGGCAGGACGTCGACGCCGACCGTGATCGCGAGCAGCGTCGGCTGCGTCGGGACGGGCGTGGGCGTGACGTGGTTCGGGTCGCAGCCGCCGCCGGTGAACTCGAAGTCGAGCAGCGGGCCGAGCTCGATGCCGTTCTGGGCGGCGTCCTCGTGGGCGGGCGAACCCCAGAAACCGACGCCGGTGAGCGTGGCCGTGCCGGTGAGGTCGCGCTTGCCGGAGGCGGGCGGGTCGCCGCAGGCGAGACGGAAGGCGGTGCGTGCGTTGAACATGGCGCCGGCGTCGTCGTTCGTGGCGCCGTCGGTGCACGAACGGTCGGGCAGGGTGACGCGGAGGGTGCCGCCGTGCTCCGGGTCCTCGACGACGACGACGATGGCCTTGTTCGGCTGGAGGGTCGCGCTGACGAGCTCGACGCTTACCTTATAGAGCGTGGTTTCGACCGGCCCGACGCGCGTGGCGTCAGTCGGCACGGAGGGCCGCTCGCGCGTTCGAAGGAAGGCGACGGTGGCGTCGGTCGGCGTGCGGTCGATCGCGGCCGCGGCGGGGTCGGTGAAGTTGACCAGGCTGGCGTGGCCGGAGCCGCAGGCGTTCGCGGCGACGGTGGGCGTGGAGGCGGCCGCGGGCAGCGTGCCGGTGCCTTCGGCGCTGTCGGCGGCGATGGCGGGG
This sequence comes from uncultured bacterium, assembly GCA_963832795.1. GTDB lineage: Bacteria > Chloroflexota > Dehalococcoidia > Tepidiformales > Tepidiformaceae > CAWHVJ01. Next base: position 166,415 of record CAWHVJ010000006.1, on the reverse strand, counting down.
ACGAGCTGGTGGAAGGGCATGGCGGCCGCGCTGACGCTCGCTCTCGTGGGGTCCGGCGTCGGCGGTGCGCGAGAAGGTGAGTGTGAGCAGGAGGGCGGCGACGGCGAGGAGCGTGGCCGGCGCGGCCCATCGAGAACGTCGATGCATCGTTCGAATGTAGGCGGGGATCGGTTTCGTGCAATCCGGGAAGCCCCGGGTTGTTACTTGACGAGCGAACGAGCGAACGAGCGCCCGAGCGAGACGATGGGTCGACGGGTCGAGAGGTCGACAGGTCGACAGGTACGAGCGCGGGGAAAAGGCCGTTTGCCGGTGGCTGTCGCGAGCAGGGGTGCGCCTCTACGCTATACGGATGCGAGGAATCGGGCTGCGCGAGGCCGTGGGCTTGGGCGCGCTGGCGGTGGCGCTGGGCATCGGGTTCCTGTTCCTCAACCCCGCTGCGAGCGAGTCGCAGAACGCTGCGCCCGGGCAGGTGCACCTCGGCGAGACGCCCACGCCCGCGCCGTCACCCACGGCGACCCCGGAGCCGGCGACGGAGCTGACGGCGCCCTCGAACAGCTGGCTCATCCAGTTCTACGAAGTGCCGATCACGGGTGGCGAGTTGCTGAACGGCAGCGGCGCGGCGCAAACGCTCGACATGAGCTTCGCCGGGCCGCCGTTCCCGGACTTCCACGACGACCGCTGGTTCCTGCGGGCGGCGGCGGATTTCCAGGTCACGGACGGGCTCTCGCGGCTGACGATCGTGCACGACGGCGACCTGCGGGTGCTCGTGGACGACAAGGAAGTGGCGCACGACGCCGATGGGCCGGACGCGAAGACGGCGGAGGTGACGTTCCGTCACGCCGCCGGGCGGGCGCACGTGCAGATCGAGGCTCGGGACGAGGGTGGGCCGTTCGAGCTCAAGTTCGGGAACTGACCGGCCCGCCGATGCCCTTGGCGCGAAGGTAGACAAGGCGCCAGGCCGCGGTGAAGCCGGCGAGCGCAGCCAACGCCGCGAGGCCCCAGTAGCACTGGCCGGCGATGGCCGTCCCTGCTGCGATGAGCAGTCGCGTGTCGCGTCCGGCAAGGCCCCAGAGCGGGTCCATGCCCGCCGCCGGCACCTGGCCGCGAAGGTCGACATCGACGCGCGCGCGGCTGTGGCTCGCGACGAGCGCCGCTCCAAGGGCGAGCATGCCCAGGGTCTCGGGATGGGAGTGGCTTTCGAAGCGGGCGGCGTAGAGCGTGAGGCCGCCGATGAGCAGCGCGTCCACGAGGCGGTCGGCGACGGCGTCGAAGACTTCGCCGAAGCGGGAGGCTGAGCCCTGTGCCCGGGCGAGCTCGCCGTCGAGATGGTCGAAGAGCGCCACCGCGAGAACGAGCAGCCCGCCGACGATGTTCCAGCCCGCCGCGAGCGCAGCACACGCCCCGGCGGCGAGCAGGACGCCCAGGGCGGTGACGGCGTTGGGCACGATCGCCGTCGGGGCGAGCAGCTTCGCCGCGGCCCGCGCTGCCGGCCGAAGGACGAAGTCGGCCACAAGCGAGGTGGTCACGATCGAGTGCCGCGGTGGGCCGGAGGTTGCATCCCTTTATAGTACGGGTGCCCGGCTGACATTGCGGCCGCGTGACATGCAGGTGAGCGGACGTAGCGGTAGCATGTCAAAGGGCGGTGTTCGAACTGCCGCATGGAGGCTCTTGAGATGTGGAAACCGATTGGCTATCTGTCGCTGATGTGCGGGGCGTTCATCGGCCTGTTAATCACGCTCGCTATCGTTGGGCTGAAGGCCTAGCCGCGGCCACGCGGTCGCATCGCGCGCTGCCGGGTAGCGCGTAGCTCGGGGCGGTACGCATCGGCGAAAGGACGGGAGCTGGCGCTTTTCAACCGGCGCGAATTCCCTCAGGCTTGAACCCAATGGCGCAACCAGTCCCGCAGCCGCGCGCGGTGCCGCCCTCAACGCCGGCCATGCCACCGCTGGCTCCGCCATCCGGCGGTCTCACGACCGTCGAGGCGAATCGTCGGGCCGCGGCCGGGCTCGCCAACGTTGACAGCACCCGGCAGCGCACCGACGGGGACGTCATCCGCAGCAACGCCCTCACGTTCTTCAACGTTGTCCTCTTCTCGCTGATTTTCGCGCTGTTCGTCGTTGGCGAGTTTCGCGACGGCCTCTTCGTTGGGCTCGTCGTGGTCGCGAACGTCGCAGTCGCGACCTACCAGGAGATCAAGGCCACGCGCACGCTGCGCGAGCTGGTGGCGCTGACGGCGCCACACGCATCGGTTGTGCGCGACGGGATGGAGACGCCGTTGCTCGCCGAGCACGTGGTGCAGGGCGACCTTATCCACCTGAAGCAGGGCGACCAGGTTGTCGCCGACGGCCCGGTCGTCGCGCGCACGGCCGAGGTAGACGAGTCGCTGCTGACCGGCGAGTCGGATTCGGTGCAGCGCGGGCCGGGCAGCGAACTGCGCTCGGGGAGCTTCTGTACGGCCGGCGACTGCTTCTACACGGCCGAGCAGGTGGGCGTGAACGCCTACGCTGTGAAGCTCACCGCCGATGCCCGGGAGGTCGTGCGAAGGTCGACGCCGCTGCAGATCAGGTTTGCGAGGCTTGCTGCGTGTGCTGCTGACGGCAACAGGGGTTTTGGCCGCGCTCTTGTTGATCTCCTACAACGTCGAGGAACGCGGCGTGGCGGAGTCGATCAAGGCGACCACCGCGACCGTGACCACGGTGGTGCCGACGGGGCTGCTCCTCGGGATGACGGTGGCGTTCGCCGTGGGCGCGGTGCGCGTGTCGCGGGCGGGCGCGATCGTGCAGGACATCAACGCCGTCGAAGCCCTGAACTACGTCGACGTCATCTGCCTGGACAAGACCGGGACGATCACCGCGAACCGGCTCACGCTGCGCGAGATTCACTGGCTGCCGGAGATGGAGCAGTACCTCCCGTGGCTGGCGGCATTCGTGATGGCGAGCGCGGGCGAGAGCAAGACGGCCGGGGCGCTCGCGGAAGCGCTCAGCGTGAAATCCAACGGCGCCCAGCCCGACGGGAACGTGCCCTTCAACTCGGAGCGGCGCTGGAGCGCGATGAAGCTGACGCTAAGCCGCCAGAGCCGCGTGTTCATGCTGGGGGCGCCCGAGACGGTGCTCCCGCTGGCCGACGACGACGGAGGTTTGGGGAAAATCTATGAGCAGGCGGCCGAAGCCGGGCTTCGCGGCGTGGTGTTCGCCGAGGCATCGGCGCTTCCGGACTTCGGCGTCGCGATGACGGGTGTGCGGCCCTTGGCGCTCATCACGATTGGCGACGTCCTGCGACCAGAAGTGCGCTCCGCGTTCGCCATGATGGAAAAGCTTGGCATCGAGCCGAAGCTGATCAGCGGCGACAACCCGCAGACCGTCGGCGCGCTGCTGGCGCAGCTCGGCATCGTGCTGAAGGGCGACGTCATCTCCGGCGCCGAGCTGAGCAGCATGGGTCCCGAGGCGTTCAGCGCCGCCGTGGACGAGTACAGCGTGTTCGGGCGCATCACGCCGGCGCTGAAGGCGCAGATCGTGGGCGAGCTGCGGAAGCAGGGCCACTTCGTCGCCATGGTCGGCGACGGCGCGAACGACGTGCAGGCGCTGCGCACGGCGGACGTCGCTGTCGCGATGGCATCGGGAACGTCGACCGCGCGCGCGGTGGCGGGAATCGTCCTCCTGAACGACTCCTTCGAAGCGCTGATAAAGGGCGCGAAAGAGGCGACGGCTGTGCTCGGCAACGCGGCCCGGCTGAGCAAGCTGTTCATCGCGAAGAGCCTGTACGCGTACTTGCTGATCGTGGCGACGAACATGCTCGGGCTGGCTTACCCATTCCTCCCGCGGCAGGGCTCCGTGACCGCGCTCCTGACCCTCGGCATCCCCGCGGTCTTCATTTCGATCAGCATCCCGCCACCGGATGCGGGCCGCGACTTCACCCGCAGCGTGCTCAAGTGGGCGCTGCCGGCTTCGCTGGCGTTGGCGGCGGCGGCGATCATCGTGCACCTGCTGGTGCAGGGTCTGCTCGGCCGGGATGTGGCCGAATCGCGCACGCTCGTGTCGCTCACGCTCGGCATCACGGGGCTGTTCTTCGTGGTCGAGGTGCTGGGGTTCGAGGGGGCGTCGTGGCGCAGCCTGACCCGGCCCGTGCTCACGATCATTCTCGGCGCGCTGTTGATCGCGGGGTTGGTCTTCACCATCTACACGCCGGCACTCCGCCACTTCTTCGACTTCACCGAGGTGCACCTCGGGGACTGGATCATCGTCATCACCGCGGTGGCCGCATCACTGGCCGGGCAGTGGGTGTTGAGCCGCTACTGGCAGCAGATCATCGACATCCTGGTGGCGAAGCCGGGGCCGAACGACGAGTTGCGCGGTCGCGCGGTGTAGCGGCGAGCGCTCGCCCGGGCGGCTTCCCGGGACCACAAACCGCTTGCTTACGTGCGCGGCTCAACTCGGGCGCGCCGGGGACTCAGGTGAGCGTGAGGCGCGGGTCGAGGTACGCCCAGGTGCGGCGGGGCCAGAGCGTGACAGGGACGGTGTACCACTCGGGGTGAAGCGTCGGTGCCGGCCAATGGGGTTCCGGAGACCACGCGTCCCAGCCTTCGTTGAAGGGCGACTCGCGCCGCTCGAGGCGATCGATGACCTCGCGAGCCTCAGCGCGAACAGCGTCGGCGAACTCCGCGCCGTAGATGCCGCGTTCGACGGCGCGCGCGAAGTCCTCGTCGTCCTTCCAGCGCCACGTGGCCATGTCCGGCGAGACCATGACGTCAAGCATGTGGTCGTTGGTATCAAAGCCGATGGGCGTGCGGCGAAACGGCTCTTCCATATTGATGTAGTAGGTTTGCAGGCGGCGTTCGTCGCCTTCGCCCTCCCAGAAGAGCCAGATAGAGTGGCCCCGGCCGGGGAACATGAGGCGCAACACATCCTTGCGCCACGCCGCATCGACAAGTTCTCGTGTGTCGCCTGTGCGCTGCCACTGCTTGTAGGTCGCCCCGCGCGGGATGAAGAGCGCGAGCAGTTCCGGCGTGTCGCGGACGACCGTGAAGGGCCACGACATGCCCGGCCGGCCGTCGCGAGTTATGTAGCGCAGCACGACCGCGTCACCGGGTTCCCACGCTAGCACCGATTCCGCCCCTTCCGGGGCCGGTGAGTCAACTGTCTCCATGAAGAGAAGCTACCACCGGCACCGGACGGAGCAAGCGATGCTCAGCTGCCGAGGCCGATATCGACCTTCTGGATCTTGTCGTCGCCGGTGAACGAGATGAGGATGCGGACCGGCCCGAACGGGCTGCCATCGCCGACGATCTTGACGTTGTCGCCGTCCGCGACTGGGTCGCGCCAGGTGATGCCTGCGGCGCCGCCCCCGGCGGGGCGGTTGCGCATGCCGGCCTCGGCTGCGGCCTTGCCGGTGGTCGTGCCGGTCATGGGATTGCTGATGGTGACATCGTCGGCGAGGAGCGCGACGGCGCCATCGATGTTGCCGCTGCCCTGGTAGGCCATGTAGTTCTTCGCGATTTCGATGCGGTCTGCCATTGGTGACGTATCCTCGTTTCCGAATTGCATTCGGAGATTACGGGCGAAGGGTACGGAGACCGCCTTGGGACGTCAAGCAGCGCATGTGCCTCGCCGCGTGACTGCGTAGACTGCGCCCACGAACCGAGGAGGAACCACCATGGCCGGCACCGTGCTCTACGAACGCGACGGACACGTCGCGACGATCACTTACAACCGCCCGGAGGCGCTGAACGCAATCAACGGAGAGTTGCGCGAGGACCTGAACGCGTCCTGGGTGACGTTCCGCGACGACGAAGAGGCGTGGGTAGCGATTGTGACGGGCGCCGGGCGGGCGTTCAGCGCCGGCGCCGATCTGCGCAGCGCGGCACGGCCCGCCGGGAAGACGCACTGGGAGACACCCAGCATGACGTCCCTGGAGAGCGGCATCGAGGTCTGGAAGCCCGTGATTGCAGCCGTGAACGGCTACTGCCTCGGTTTCGCACTGACGCTGGTGGCGTCGTGCGACTTCGTGATCGCGAGCGAACGGGCCGAGTTCGGGTTCCCCGAGGTGCGCATCGGCGTGCCGACGATCCAGGGCGCGGTGCGGATGCCGCGCAAGGTGGGCTGGCAGAACGCGATGGAGCTGCTGCTCATCGGCGAGCGCGTGAACGCGCAGCGCGCAAAGGAGATGGGACTCTGCATGAAGGTCGTCCCGCACGACGACCTGATGGCGGAGGCGAAGAAGCTGGCGGACCGGCTGTGCCAGTCGGCCCCGCTGGCGGTGCGGGCGACCAAGGAGGTCGCAATGCGCGGGCAGGAGATGCCGTTCGTGGACGCGATCCGGTTCGGTGAGACGATGCGGCGCGTGGCCGGAGCCACGGAGGACGCGAAGGAAGGGATGGCGGCGGCGCGCGAGAAGCGGTCGCCGTCGTGGCGGGCGGAGTAACGGGGAACAGGGGACGGGGAACAGGGACTCTCGACGGGATGCACTAGACTGGAGGGCGAGGATTGCGATGCCGGTCACGGAGCAGACGTTCGAACAGCTCGCGCTGGAAGACAGCGAGCGGCGCTGGGAGCTGGTGTGCGGGCGCCTGCGCGAGAAGCCGGGAATGACGCTTGAGCACAACAGCGTGGCGCGAAGGCTGGCAGCGCAGCTCGTGCGTCAGCTTCCGGGTGACGACTACGAGGTCGGCACGAACGCCGGGTATGCCGGGCGTGAGGATGCCGCAACGTACCTCGTGCCTGACGTGGTCGTGATCCCGGTGGCACTAGATGGCAGGCATGCGGGGCCGCACAAACCTTGAGATCTACCGGCAACCGTTGCCGTTCGTCGCGGAAGTATGGTCGCCGTCGACAGGCGAGTACGACGTCGATTCGAAGTTCCCGGAGTACAAGCGGCGGGGCGACCTGGAGATCTGGCGGGTCCACCCGTACGAGAAGACCGTGACGGCGTGGCGGCTGCAGGCGGACGGGTCGTACAGCGAGAGCGTGTACACGAGCGGCGAGGTGGCGGTGGAGTCGCTGCCGGGCGTGGTGATTCGGCTGGCTGCGCTTTTCGGCTAAGGCGGTCCAGATTCGAGCGTGTCGAGCGGAGCGATGAAATGGGACGAGACCACAAACCGATTGCTCACGCGCGCGGCTCCATTACGCGGGGATGGAAAACGCTACTTGAGCGCGGCGAGGACGATGTCCCGGGCGATCGGGCCGGCTTCGATGGATCCGTATTCGCCCTGGTCGAGGACGACCGCGCAGACGGCCGTGGGAGTGGAGGAGGGCGCGGCCGCCACGAAGAGGACGTGCTGCTGTACGCCCGCATCCTCGGCCGTGCCGGACTTGCCCAGGAAGTCGGTATAGCCGGCGAGCGCGAAGACGCTGCCGGCCGTGCCCGTCGCGCTGGTAACGAGCTTCAGTCCCAACTTGAGGAGCGCGGCCTGGTCCGGCGCGATCGGGAGTGCGCCGCGGTCTGTCGCGGGCTGACCGGCGATGAGCACCGGCGTGCGCAGGTCGTTGGCGAAGAAGCTGCTGTAGGCATTCGCCAACTGGAGGGGCGTGATCAGCAAAGCCCCCTGTCCGATGGCGAGGTTCACCTCGTCGCCGGCGTACCAGAGCTGATGCTGCGTCGTCTCCTTCCAGTTCGGCGTCGGGCACGAGACCGTCTTCGTCGGCGAGGCCAACGGTGCCGGTTGACTTCCCAAAGCCGAACAGGCGGGCCATCTTCGAGAGCGCGCCGTCGGTCGTGTTATAGAGGGTGAGACCGATCTGGTAGAAGACCGGATTGCACGAGCGCATGAGGCCTTCGGCGATGGTGAGCTCGCCCTGCGCGCCTTCCCAGTTATGGCGAGGCGGGTCGAGCCCGTACCAGATCGAGCCGCACTCGAGGCGGTCGGTGGTCTTGTACCCGCCGTAGACGAGGCCGGCGGCGCCCGTGATGAGCTTGAATGTGGAGCCGGCGGAGTAGAGCCCCATCGTGGCTCGATTGGCCTGCGGAGAGTCGGGCGCGGCAATGATGGCGGCCAGGGCTGCGGCATCGTTGCGTTCGAAGGCGTCGGGATCGAAGGACGGCGAACTGTTGATGGCGAGGATCTCGTTGGTGCGGGGATCTATAACCACGGCCGCGCCGGGCCGGTCGGCGAGGCGGGCAGCGGCCGCCCGGAGGGTGGCGGAGTCGAGCGTCGTCTTGACGTCCTTGGCCGCGACGTACTGCGTGCTGCTATAGGTCTTGACGGTGGTGACGCCGTCGGCCGCGACGAGCGTCAGCGTTGCGCCGACCTTGCCGGCCAGCGTGGCCTCCTCGGTCGCTTCCAGGCCGGTCGCGCCAACGCGATCGCCGATGCGATATCCCTCTCCGGCGCGCTTCGCGAGCTCCTCGGCCGTGAGCTCGCGGGTATAGCCGACGACGTGGGCGGCGGCGGCGCCAAGCGGGTGCACGCGCTGAGATTCGAAGAACAGCAAGAGCCCGGAGTAGGAGTCGGTGAGGTCGGCGGCGGCGCTTTCCTTCGCGTCGGAGACCACGCCGACCCTGATCCGCTGGTTGAGCGGGCTGGGGTCGTCGAAGGCCTTGTCGACCTGCTCGCGCGTGAAGCCGAAAGTGACCAGCGCGGCCGTGACGGTCGCGCGATCCTTGATGATGCTGCGATTCAGTCCGATGTAGCGAACGTCCTGCGTGACCGCCAGCGGTGCGCCGTTACGATCGAGAATCGTGCCGCGGGTCGGGCGCTGAATGTCGCTCTTGAAGGTGCGCCCCTCGGTAAGGTCGGGGTGGATGGCCGACGGAAGCCAGGCAACGCGCCATTCGTCCGGATCGTGGACGAGGTTAAGCGTTGTGGTGTATTCGATGACGCCGAAATAGGCTGTACTCACGCGGACGGCCAACGTGGCGGAGCCTTCGATGGCGGACAGGGCGTGGGCTTCGACGCCCGTCTCGGTCGTCTCGGTCTCGAACGCGTCGTAGGCCGCGGAGAAGGTGGAGTACGGGTAGGAGCGTTGCGAGCCAGCGTCGAGGAGATCGTAGAGGGCGTGGGTATTGCCGGCCGTCCAGGCCGTGGCGAACGCGTTCGCGGTTGCCTGGGGTGTGCCGCTCTGCACGGCTTCGGCGGGTTGGGGCGAGGATGAGCCTCCCGTGAGCGCGCGAACGCCGACCACAACGCCGCCGGCGAGCAGGCCGATCACCACCGCACCGAGGAAGACTCCTCGCATCACCACTCCGCGCCGTTCCCGGCCGGACCCCGCGCGCACGATTGTACCAGTCATGCTGGTTATCGCCGCGATCGTGATCTCGCTGCTGATGACGGGCTGCGGCCGCGATCCCAAGGTGACGGCCGAGGATAACGGCAACACGAACCTCGGGCCGACGGTCACGCGTCCATCGTCGTCGGGCGACCCCCGCACGGTGCGGCTCGGGTTCAGCACGCTGCCGCCGGAGCAAACAAGCGATGCCTACATCGGCGCGTTCGCGACGGCCGCCCAGTACGCCGACGTCATCCTCATCCAACGCGCCCCGCCCTGGGCCGACTTCCTCCCGGGCGGGCAGGTCTCGAAGGCAACGACCGACAACACGCGCGTCGAGACGAGCCTGCTCAACCAATACAAGGGCCTCACGCGGTACTACGCCATCGACCCCACGGACGGCGCCGTGCAGCGCACGCGCATTGCGGACCTGCCGTCGACGGTCGACCAGCAGGCGGGCTTCAACGACCCGGACGTACGGGAGGCGTTCCTCGCGTACACCGCGTACGTCGTCAAGAACTACAACCCGGACTACCTGGCGCTGGGCGTCGAGATCAACATGCTCTACGAGCGAAACCGGCCACAGTTCGACGCCTTCGTGACGCTCTACAACGAAGCCTATGACCTGGCCAAGAAGACCAACCCGAAGCTGAAGGTCTTCCCTACGTTCCAGCTCGAGGACCTCGAGGGCACGTTCGGGCTGGTGCATCCGCCGCACTGGGAAGTGCTCGACTTCTTCCAGGGGCATATGGACGCACTGGCAATAAGCACCTATCCGTTCCTCGCGCAGGTGCGCAGCGCGGCCGACATCCGCGCCGACTACTACTCGCAGCTGAAGTCGCACTGGAGCGGGGAGATCTTCGTGGCAGAGACGGGCTACGCATCCGCGCCGGTGGACGGCCAGGCCGTCGTCGGCACGGAGGAGGACCAGCAGGCGTACCTCTCGCACTTGCTCGACGAAGCCGAGGCGAACCGCTTCAGCATGGTCGTGTGGTTCGCCGCACTCGACCCCGCGTTCGTGGGGAGCGGCGCTTCAGCGGCGTTCAAGGACATCGGCCTGCGACATAGCGACGGCTCGAACAAGCTCGCCTGGGGCACGTGGGAGGAGTGGGCGCGACGGCCGCTCCAGCAGTAGCGGGCTGATGAAGCGCGACGACCTGCTCAAGGTCGCGGTGATGCTGGGGCTCGCCGCGGCACTGCTGACCGCATACGTACGGTTCGAGAAGGCGCCGCTCTGGGGCGACGTCTGGCTTACGAAGCAGGTCCAAAAGCTCGACGCGCTCCATGCAAACGAGGGGCTGATCAACGCCGCGGCGCCGTGGTCATGGGCGTTCGCCGTCGCGGCGGTAGTGTTGCTGGTGGTGGGCAGGAGGCTGCCCTCCGGCGTGCCCGGCCCCGTCCAGCGGCCGCAGGCTCTCGCCGCGATTCTCGCGGCGCTGCTGCTCTCTTTCGGGGCCGACCTCCTGAAGGAGATCGCGGCTTCGCCTCGGCCGTCGGTGGACTTCGGCGTGCACGTCGACCGGGCGTTCGGCGGCTACGGCTTCCCGAGCGGCCATGTCTACCGGGACACGCTGGTCTACGGCGTGATCGCGGTCTCGGCGCATGCGCTGTTCTCGCCGCGGGTGGCCCTGGCGGCGCAGGCCGTCTGCGTGGCGATCATCCTGCTCGCGGGGCCAGCGCGCATCGTGGTGGGAGCCCACTGGCCCTCGGATGTGTTGGGCGGGTACCTGTGGGCAGCCGCCGCGCTCGCGCTCTGCGCATGGTTCGGGCGCTGGGCGGTGAAGCACCCGTAGGGCGAGCCGCTTGGCGGCTCACCCCCCGTTCACGCGGCGCTCTTAGTGGTCGTCGTGATGGCCCGGCGCATGCTCGTCGTGGCCGTTGTCGTGGCCCTGTCCGTCCTCGTGCCCGCCGCCATTCCCGTTGTCCTCGTGGCCGTGGCCCCCGGGAGCCCCGACGCCGTGGGCGTCGAACTGACACGCCTGCTGGGGGGAGTGCAGGAAGGGGCTGGCGTCGACGGCAGCGGCCGAGTTGATGCGGTTCGCGCCCGTGAGACGAGCTCCCATAGCGCTGCCCCACCAGTTGTTCTCAGCGTGGAGGACGCTCGCCGCCTGGTTGTTCACGCCGAAGTCGTTGTTGTGAGTGATCTCGTTGCGGTTTGCCGTGGTCACGCCGTCGGGGTCGTTGAGGATGCCGGTGCCGTTCCGAGTGACGCAGCTGTGGGTGACGTCCAGCAGGCCGCTGATGTTCTCGAGGCCGGTGCCGTTGCCCGTCACGAGGTTGCTGTCCAGCGAGACGGTAGCCGCGCCACCGCCGGCCTGTGTCATCTGCAGGCCGAAGGCGAAGTTCGAGATCGAGTTGTTGACGAAGCTCACGCCGACGTCGGCGGCTCCGTAGCCAAGCTGGTCGGTGGTGACGTAGGCGCCATCGCTCGAGTCGGGCACCGAGACGGCGGCGTTCGTCCCGTCGAACTCGTTATCACGGACAAGCGTCGTGACCGGAACAGCCCCACCGAACGCTGCGAAGCCAACCGCGCAGCCGCTCACGGTGTTGTTCCGCACCGTCGGCGCGACGTAGGGCACGAAGACGAAGATGCCGTAGCCGTCGACCTGGCAGCGGCTGATGGTGTTGCCCTGGATCAGGTCTCCCGGCCCGGCGGCGTTGTCGGTGTGAATGCCGCTGGCGGAGTGCGTCACCGTGTTGTTGAGGAACTGGACACCGGTGGACCAGTTCGAAGAGATGGCGTCATTCGCGTAGCTGACGCGGTTGTTCGACATCACGCCCGAACCGCCGAAGTTGAACATGGCGATCGACGCGTATTCGCCCTGCACGTTTGTCAGCGCGTTGCTGTCGAACGTGAACGTGCCACGCGTCGAGGCGTAGATGCCGCGCAGGTAGATGTTCCTCACCGTGACGTTGCGGACGGTGAGGTTGTTGAAGATCGGTCCGAGCATGTGGTCCGTGATGATGCCGTTACGGGCGTCGACGTCCACGCCACCGGACAGCACACCGCTCGTGAGCGCGGGATTGTCGCCGTCGAGGAGCATACGGCCGACGGTGACGTCGCTGGCCTGGACGAGGATGAGGTTGCTCGCTCCAGGACAGAGCGACGGAACCAGCGCACGGGTTCGCGCCAGAGAACGACGGGATGAGGCGGGTGGCATCGCCGGCGCCGGTGAGCGTCAACGGCTTCGGGATCGTTACGTTCTCGACGTACGTCCCCTTAGCCACGATCACGTGTCCGCCCGCTGCGACCGCGTCGATCCCCGCCTGGATCGTTTGCTTGGCATCGGATGGCGTCGCGCCGCCATTGGCGTCGTTGCCGGTGGCCCCGTTCACGTAGCAGATGGTGGTGCACGGGCCAGCGGCGCTCGCTGGCGTAGCGAGCGGAAGGACCGCTGCGGACGCGACAGCCGCGGCCGCAAGACATATCAGAAAGAATCGCCTCATTCCATCGCTCCCGGGTGGCGCACCGCGCTCACCGCTCGACGTCCCGGCTTCAGCCCGGGTACGCAACCAGGCGATTATCAACGTGTTTCCCTATTTGTCACCAGCTTTCGCGAAAGTCGACATGACTTGTCGCGATGCCGGGTTAGTTCTAACGGATTTCCAACAAAGCGCGACGAATCACGAGTCAACCTTGCCGACCGACCGCCGGGGTAGTATCCACGCATGAAAGTCCTGCGGCTGACCAATAGCAGTGAGACCCATCCGGGCGTCACGCCCGAGCAGCGCTCCACGGCAGTCGCCGAACGGCTGATCGAGCAGCGCTAGCCGGAGGCTTCGGGATAGCCGGGCGAAGCGGTGGTGGGACCGCCAACAGGCCCGTCCGATGGGACAGCCGTCTTCGAAACCCGCCGCCGCCGAACGGGCGCTTCGATACCGAGAAACTCCCTGGCGAACGAAGGCCACACGAGCCCGACCAGCATCACGAACGCGAGCGAGGTGAAGAATCCCACGATGAAGAGGACGTTCATCAGCTTGAAGAAGTCATGGTTCACGCTTGAGTCGTCCGAGACGAGGCGATCGGCGACCGAGCCGCTGCCGATGAAGAACGGTTGGAAGACGAGAAAGATGGCGAAGGCGTAAGCAGCGAGGGCCGCGAACGGCGCCGTGACGAGGCGGCCGATGTGGCGCGACCGGAGCTGCTCGATCGCAGCGGGGTAGACAACGAGAGAGCAGACGGCGAACAGGAAGACCGTCACGCCGAAGTAGCTCTCCGGGTAGGAGACGGTCTCCCCGATGGCAAAGTACACCGCAGCGGCCACCGCCATCCCCGCCAGGCTCGGGACGGCCCAGCGGCGCGTCCACGACATGTCGCCCTTCGTCCGGCCGATGTAGTAGCCGAACGTGAAGGAGAAGATCCAGACCAGCGGATTGCGGTAGGCAGCGACCGCGAAGTAGTAGCTATCGCCCGTCCCATGCTGCTGGTAGAAGACGATGGCGGCGAGGTTCGCGATGAACGCGACAACGGTGAGTCGCCGCAGTCCGAGCATCCGAAACCTTCGAGAGCGGGTAGAACGCGACCGTGAAGAACAGCAGCACCACGACGAAGTAGAACTGCCCGCTGATATCGAAGAGCAGGAACGACTTGACGAGACCGGTGTCGACGCCGCCGTCGAGCCATCCGCGGAAGGCGAGGTCGGCGAGCATCCAGAACGCGAGTGGGAGTGCGATGCGCCGGGCGCGGTGGCCGAGGTAGCTGCGGAACGACGAAGGCTGATCGCGGCCGAGAAGGAACGCCGACATGAAGAAGAAGACCGGGACGGCACTGTGCGCGAAGAGATGGATGAAGTGCATCGCGAAGACTTCGCGATGAGGGGTGACCGCCCATGGGCTGAAGTAGGAGTGGAGATAGACGACGAAGATGATCGCCGTGCCGCGCATCACATCGAACTCGGGAATGTACCGGTGCGCCGACTTCGGCGTCGACGGTGCAACGTGCGCCATCAAATCGAGGGTAGCAGTGCAGAGCGCTGCGCGCGTTTCAGGATCTTTACGCACCGGCCGCGCTGGTAGACTGTGGGGCCGGAGGACTTCACCGCATGGACTTCACGTTCCCCGCCGAAACCGAACAGTGGCGCGACGATCTGCGCGCATTCCTGAAGAGCGAATTGCCGGAAGGTTTCGAGGGAAGCGACGACTTCTTCGACGACGAAGAGCAGGTGCCGTTCGCGCGGGAGCTCGCGAAGAAGCTCGGGGCGAAACGATGGTTCGCGCCGGCATGGCCGGAGAAGTACGGCGGGCTCGGAAAAACGCCGATCGAGCAGATGATCTTCAACGAGGAGATGGCCTACAACCGCGCCCCGGCGAGCGGCCGCCTCTTCACGATCGGCATCACCGGTCCGACGATGATCGTCAACGCCAGCGAGGAGCAGAAGCAGCGCTGGCTGCCCGAGATGGCGTCCGGCGAAATCTGGTATTGCCAGGGCTTCAGCGAACCGGGCAGCGGCAGCGACCTCGCCAGCATGCAGACCCGCGCCGTGCGTGACGGTGACGATTATGTAGTGAACGGCCAGAAGATCTGGACCTCGAACGGCCACGTCGCCGACCGCATGATCCTGCTCGCGCGCACGAACCCGGACGTCCCTAAGCACAAGGGCATCAGCGCCTTCGTCGTGGACATGAAGTCGCCGGGCATTACGGTGCAGGGCATCCCCAACATCGCCTACCGCCGCGACTTCAACCAGGTCTTCTTCGAAGACGTGCGGGTGCCCAAGGAGAACCTCTTCGGGGGCGAGGACAACGGCTGGTACGTGGCCGCCACCACGCTCGACTTCGAGCGCTCGAACATCGCCGCCATCAGCGGCGCACGCCGCACCATCCACGACCTCATTCGCTGGGCGAAGACGCGGCATCCCGGCGGGCGGCCCTGGGACAAGCCCGAGGTGCAGAACAAGCTGGCGGATCTCGTGATCGACGTCGAGGTGGGCCGGCTGGTGGCGTACCGCACGGCGTGGCTGCAGGCCAAAGGCGAGGTGCCGAACTACGAGGCGAGCATCGGCAAGGTCTGGATGGCGCTGCTCGGAATCAAGGTCGGGAACATCGGCGTGAACCTCATGGGACCGTATGGCCAGCTCAAGCCGGGCTCGAAGTGGGCGCAACTCTACGGGCGCGTGCTCACGTCGTATCTCCTCGCGGTCTCCGGTCCGATCGGCGGCGGCACGAGCGAGATTCAGCGCAACATCATCGCGCAGCGCGGGTTGGGGTTGCCCCGGGGCTAGGGACCGAACGGCCGCCGGACAGACGCTATCTGCGACTGCGGCGTTCATTACCGCCGTGAGCTTCGCGTCGACGCCGTCGTACCACGTGTGGTACTCGGAGCTGTTTCGCGTGGCGACGGCCTGCTCGGCCGGCCTCCGTGTGGGCGATGTAGTCATCGACCGCCGCATCGAGGGCCGAATCGAGCTGGCGCGTGTTGTTCGATGGGGCATCGAGTGCCGCCAGCTCCGTGGCCGTGCAAACGGAGTCGTCGGCGAAGGCGATGAACGTGGAACGAAAGTCGCTTCGGCCGGAGAACGAACGGCTCGGAAAGGTCGCACGCTCGGCGTCGTAGAGCGACTTCAGACGGTCGGCTAGGTTGCGCACGGAGGTCGTGTACTGGCGGAAGCCGACCGCGGCGACCGGGGTGGTGGGGCACACCGGCGGATCGGGGACGGACGATCCGCCACAGCCCGTGACACCGGCTGCGAGCACCGTCGCGCAGCAGACGAGGAGGGCAGGCCTCATGCGCCGAGTGTACGCAGATACTCGCGCGCGAGTCTCACGGCCTGGCCGCGATGGCTTATCCGATCCTTTTCGTCGTCGCCGATTTCCGCCTGGGTGCGGCCGTCGCCGATCAGGAATACGGGGTCGTAGCCGAACCCGCCGCTGCCGCGAGGGGCGTGTGCTACCGCACCTTCCTGGACTCCCCGAAAGGTAGCCGGCTGGCGCGCGTCAGCGGGCCAGGCCACGGCGACGACGGCGATGTAGCGCGCCGTCCGCTTTGCATCCGGGACGGCCTTGAGCTCGCGCAGGAGCAGGTCGACGCGGCCAACGTCGTCGAGGCCCGGCCCGCCATATCGCGCGGAGTAGAGGCCGGGCCGCCCATCGAGGGCGTCGACTTCGATCCCGGAGTCGTCGGCGAGCGCGACGCAGCCGGCCGCATCGGCAAAAGCCCGGGCCTTGAGGAGCGCATTCTCCGTGTAGGAGGCGCCGGTTTCGTCGACCTCGAGCACGATGCCGGCTTCGCCCGGCGTGACGACGTCGAAGCCGCAACCGTCGAGGAGGCGGCGGAACTCGCGCACTTTCCCGGGGTTGTTGGTAGCGAGGACGAGGCGTGATGGGGTGAGGTCGTTTCCGTTCGTTGTGGCCACGAACTGAGTGTCGGTGGAGCGCCCGGCGTGGGGCAAGGCGCTGGCGGCTGTGATCACCACGAGAGAGCACAGAGGGCGACAGAGATTGAGAAAGACGAGCAGCTCCATCTCAATCCTCTGTGGTCTCTTGTGTTCTCTCGTGGTGACTCCATAGGCGACAGGGAAGGACTGCGGGCGTTCAACCACAAGAGCGCACAGAGGGCCACAGAGATCGAGAAAGACGAGCGGGCTCCATCTAAGTCCGCTGTGATCTCTCGTGTTCTCTCCTGGTGAACATCCGGTCGAGCGATGGCGGGAAGGCGACGCACCGGTATAGTCGCCGAAAACACTTAGCGTGAGGCGAAACGATGAGAGCAATGGTGCTGCGCGGCAAGGAACTGAAGGTCGAAGACGTGCCCATGCCCGAGCCCGGCCCAATGCAGGTGCTCGCGAAAGTGCGCGCCTGCGGCATCTGCGGGAGCGACCTGCACGCCGCGAAGTACATGGACGACATGATCGCGGCGTCGCGCATGAGCGGCGCCGTTGCCTGGGACACGGAAGACCAGTCGGCGGGCATCGTAATGGGCCACGAGTTCGTGGCGGAGATCGTCAAGGCCGGGCCAGGGGTCGAGGGATTCGAGCCGGGCACGCGCGTCACGAGCATCCCGGTGCTTATCGACCCCACGTCGCCGAACGGGATGGTGGCGATCGGCTACAGCACGACGAAGCCGGGCGCCTACGGGGAGTACGTCGTGATGAGCGCGCCCATGCTGCTGCGTGTCCCTGACGGTCTCTCCGACCGCATCGCCGCGACCACCGAGCCGTGCGGCGTGGGGCTGCACGCCGTGCGCGAAGCGAAGATGCAGGCGGGCGAGCACGCCATCGTCATGGGCGCCGGCCCGATCGGACTGATGACGCTCCTCTGGCTGAAGAAGGAGGGCGTGAAGCACGTCACGGTGACCGATTTCGCGCCCTCCCGGCGCGCGCTGGCACAAACGCTCGGGGCCGATCTCGTGCTCGATCCGGCGGCGACGAACGTGGCGGAGGAGGTGGCGAAGGCCGCCGGCGGCGCGCCGCCCGTCGTCTTCGAGTGCGTGGGCGTGGAAGGCACGCTGCGCCAGGCCATGGAGCTCGTGAACCGCGCCGGGCGCGTGATCGTGGTCGGCGTCTGCATGAAGGAAGACCGCATCTTCCCGATGGTGGGCATCAACAAGCAGCTGACGCTGCAATTCGTGCTGGGGTACACCCCGGCCGAGTACGCGGAGTCGCTGGCGGCGCTCGCCGACGGAAGCATCAACACCGCGCCCATGGTCACGCGCACGGTCACGCTGGACGAACTTCCAGAGGCGTTCGCGGCGCTTGCCGACCCAACCGACTGCAAGGTCGTGCTCGAGTTCTGACGGGTTAGATCGCGGCGTCTTCGTCGCGGTCGCGTGCGGCGGTACGCGGCAGCGGACCACGCGGCCGCTCCGCCGCGGCGCGCTCGACGAGTAGATGCGCGGCGTGCGCCAGCTGGCCCGTGAGCGAAAACAACGCCTCTCGTTCGGCGGGCTCGAACATGTCCGTGATCTCCCGCTCGACGTCGTAGAGCTCGGCCGTGAAGCCCTCGAACGCTGCGCGGCCTTCATCAGTGGCAACGGCGCGGACGAGGCGGCGATCGGCGTCGTCGGGGACGCGGACGATGAGCTTCGCGCGCTCCAGCGTGTTGAGGCCGTTCACCACAGCGGGGCGGCTGAGGTAGAGGAGTCGGGCGAGCTCGCGCGGCTCCGACGGGCCGTTGATGCAGATCGTGGTGAGCAGACGGTAGCCGGCGTGGGTAAGGCCGTAGGCGCGAAGGACGCGGTCTTCGAGGAGCGCGACGACCATGGCGCCGGCGGCGACGATGTTGCCCACGCCCCAGGCGACCGCGGCATCCATGCCGCGTTCGCTGAGGTAGTCGGCGTAGCGTTGCGGAAGGCGGCGGGTGCGGCGGTCGGGCATGGCATGACCATAATCGATTCAGGCGAATAGGTTCAATCGAAAATATTTGTTTGCCATGGCCTTCAGGCGCATTGACGCGCTTACGACTATGACAATACAGTCGTTTCAACAAAATCATTACAGGTCAATCGATAACCATGAAGCCTGTCTCCGCCCTCGACTATCTCAATCCAACCGACCGCCAACTCCTCATCTCCGTCAAGCGGCGAGGCGAAGCGTTCGTCGACGACCTCGCCACGGATGCCGGCGTCTCCCACAGCACCGTGCGTCAGCGGCTGCAGGCGTTCGGCGCCGACGGCCTGATCCGGCGGCGCGTGCACGTGCAGGGCGCCGGCCGCCCGAGCATCGCCTTCAGCCTCACGCCCCGTGGAACCGAGATCTTCCCCAGCGCGGCGCGCGAAGCCCTGGTGCACATGCTCGCGCGCGGCTGCGACGACGCTTCGGCCGTCGTGATCCCGAAGCTGGACGTCGCGGCAGCGGTGATCCGGAACGCTGCCCCGGAGTCGCCCGAGGCGGCGGCATCAGCGGCCGCGGACGCCCTGGAGGACGCCGGGTACGTCGCAGAGACGGCGACGCTCGACGGCACTGCCGCCCTCCTTTCGGTGGTGGGGTGCCCCTTCCTGGTGCTGGCCCGTCACAACCCTGCGCTGTGCGAGGCGGAGGCGGAGCGGCTGAGCGCTGCCACGGGATGCAAAGTCCGGCGCGTGGCACACATGCTCGAAGGGAGCCCGGCCTGCGATTTCATCATCTCCCCGCGGGAGAGCCGCGCCGAAGAACCCCGCACGGCGTTCGCAACGGATGGTGCACTGTGACGGCGGCGCCGTTGTGCGAAGACCTCGTCCAGTCTGCCGGGGGCGTGATCTGGGACTTCGACGCACGAACGGCAAACACGACCGTTCACCACCAGGCGGCGTTCGCGAGCGCCTTCCCCACGGGGGCACAGGTGCGCGAGGACGCGTGGCACGCCCTCACCCACCCCGATGACATTCCGCATCTGACCAAGGTCTGGGGCGAGATGCTTTCCGGCCGCCGCCGCCAGTATCGGTGCGACTGGCGGCTTCGCGGGAACGACGGACGGTGGCACTGGGTGAGGTCGGTCGCGCGCACGACCGAATCGGATGGCGAAGGGAGGGCGCTGCGAATCGCAGGAATCTACTTCGACATCGGGCCATTCAAGGCCGCGGAAGCTGCGCGCGACGAGATTGAAGCCGACCTCGCGTCGGTCATCGAAGGTTCCCCCCACCCACTCTTCATCGTCGATGAGCGCTGCCGGATCCTGCGGTGGAATCGTTCGGCGAACGAGCTGGCGGTGCGCCTCTCGGGGCGTTCGGTACTCACTGGAGACGACGTCACGAAGCTCTCGCCGGTCCGCGATCCCGCAGCAGCCCGCTCATATGTCGTTCGGGCGCTTGGCGGAGAGAGCGTGAGCGTGGAACGCGAAGTAACGGACGCCGGGGGGTCGATGTGGTTGGACGTGAGCGCGCGGCCGCTTCCAGCGGCGGCGTCCGGAGCGCCACGGGTCGTGATTACGGCAGTCGATGTGACCGAGCGGCACCAGATCCAGGCAGCGAGGGCGCAGATGCTCAAGCTCGAGAGCCTGGGGTTGCTCGCCGGCGGCGTTGCTCACGACTTCAACAACCTGCTGACGGCGATCATCGGGAACGTGGAGCTCGCGATCGATTCGGGCGAAATCGATACGGCCACGGTCGAAGGCCTGGACGACGCGCTCGTCGCGGCGCGCCGAGCGGCCGAAGTGGCCGGGTGGCTCCTGGAATATGCCGGGCAGCGGCCTGCGAAAGCAACCAGGATCGACTGTGGGGCCGTGGCGCGCGAGACCGTGCGGCTGCTGCGGAAGTCCTTGCCGAACACGGTCCAGGTTCGCGAGGACCTCGCCTGCCCCGCGCCGCTGGCCTTCGCGGACCGGACGCAGTTCCAGCAGATGCTCATCAACCTGATCGTGAACGCGCGCGATGCGGTGACCGAGTTCGGCGGGGAGATCGTGGTCCAAACGAGAGCCGTCACGTTGACGCCCGAGCTGCGAAAGCATGCACTGGTCGCCACTCATTCGCCCAGTGATAGCTACGTCTCGGTCGTTGTGGAAGACGACGGGCCGGGGATGGACCGCGCGACGCTGGACCGCATCTTCGAGCCGTTCTTCACGACGAAGCCGGGCGGCCACGGGCTCGGATTGGCGTCTGTGATCGGGGCTGTTCGGGCCAACAACGCGCTGCTGTTCGTCGACTCGGCACCGGGGCGCGGAACCCGGTTCGAGGTGCTCTTTCCCACCGAACTCGCGCCCGCCTGAGGACAACGAAAGAGGGAGGAGGCCGTCACGATAGCCTCCTCCCTGGAATCGGTTGGCCGTTGGCCGATTAGTTGGTCGTCGGCGTAGTCGACGAGCCGTTGGCGGGCGGCGGACCACCGGGGCCACCGCGCATGCCGGGTCCGTGCGCGTCGAAGGTGCCGTCAATGCGGGCGTCGAGGTTGGCGGCATGGTCAGCCGCGATCTGGTCGGCCTGGGCCTGCGTGAGGCGGCCATCGGCCACGGCGGTGGCGAGCTCGGTCGCCTCCTGGTCGGTGAGGAACGCCTTCAGCTCGTCCCGCGTCTTACCGTGGTTCGCGGCGACGTCGGCCAGCGTGGTGCCGGACTGGAACTCGGACTGGAGCGTGGCGGTATCGACGCCCAGGAAGTCGGCGAGAGCGGCCTGCTCGGCGGCGTGATCGCCATCCATCCCGGGACCGCCGGGCCTACCATGGTCGCCAGGGCCGCCGCGGCCCGGGCCTTCGAGGCCGAAGAAGAGATGGCCACCGTTCTGGATTTCCGCAGTGATCTGGTCTGCCTGGTCTTGCGTGAGCGTACCGTCGGCCACCATCTGGGCGATCTGGTCGACGCTCGTCTTCTGGAGTGCCGCCTTGAGCGTGGCTTCGTCGATGCCGAGATTGCCGGCCAACGCCTGGAGGTAAGCCTCCTGCTGGGCTGCGCGGTCGGCCGGAGCCGTACTGCCGGTTGGCGCCGGCGTGGTCTGAGCGACAACGCTCGTACCGGTGGTGGTGGAGCCGAGCGCCGAGGCGGCGAATGCGCCCCCGCCGAGAATACTGGCGAAAGCCGCAACCCCGGCGCCAAGGGCGACGTACCTGGGAGTTTTCAACATCGCTGTCCTTCATTTCTGACCGGTCAATGTGTTTACTACCGGACAGTTCTGAAGGTAGCGGCGCCGCGTTTGGGCAATATTGGCGGGGGATGAGGCAGTTCTCATGTTTACGCGGCGTTGCCCGAGGCCACCGCCACCAGACCGGCCGTTGCGCCATAGATAGGCTTCTTCAAGCTGCGACCGGCGGCAGCCGATCCCCGGACCTTGCGACGGCGCTCCAATGTCGGGATGGCAGAGTTGGCGCACACCGGACACGCAGCGAGGGGACGGGCCGGGCGGTTGGCGTCCTCCATTTTGCTGCCCCTCGCCCTCGCGCAGTTCATCGCCAGCTACGCCGCGTCGAGCATGAACGTCGCCGTCACCGACGTCGCGAAGGACCTCAATACCGACGTGCACGGCGTGCAGCTCGCGATCAGCCTGTTCACGCTGGTGATGGCCGCCCTGATGATCCCGGGAAGCAAGCTGACCGACATCATCGGCAGAAAGCGCTGCTTCCAGCTCGGGCTGGCCATCTACGGTTGCGGGGCGATCGCGGCGGCGTTCGCGTGGAACCTCGCCTCTCTCGTGGTCGGCTACTCCATCCTGCAGGGTGTGGGTTCGGCCCTGATGATTCCGCCGATCTACATCCTCGTGACGGCGGCGTTCACCGACCTGCGAGAGCGTGCGCGTTCGTTCGGCGTGGTGAGCGGCATGGCGGGGTTGGGCGGCGCAACCGGCCCGCTCATCGGAGGGCTCATCATCACAGCCATCAGTTGGCGCGCCTCGTTTGGGCTCCAGGCAATCATTGTCGCGGGAATCATGCTGCTGGGTAGAACGATGACCGAGCCAAAGCGCGATGCGAAGAAATCGCGCCTCGACATCCCCGGCGCCATTCTCTCTGGCGTCGGTCTACTCCTGCTTGTCGTAGCAACCGTGTTGGCCGGGTCATACGGCTGGGGAAAGTCGAAGAAGGACTTCGACATCGCGGGCGTGACGGTGATTCCCAAGGGTGGCATCTCGCCCGTGTGGATCGTCGCAGGCATCGGCGTGGGGCTGCTCGTACTGTTCTACTTCTACATCGTCGAGGTCGGGAAGCGCGGCCGGCGGGAACCGCTCGTGTCCGCGCGTCTCTTGCACAACAAGACCTCGAACCTCGGTCTCGTAACCCAGCTCGGCCAGTGGCTCGTGCTCCAGGGCAGCTTCTTCGTCATTTCGGTGTTTCTCCAGACGGAGCGGGGTTACTCCGCCGTGCAGACCGGCCTCGTGTTCCTCCCAACGATCGCCGGTCTCTTGTTCTCGTCCGCCATCGCTGGTCGTCTTGCTGCGCGTTTCGCCCAGACGCGGCTGATCCGGGGCGGGTTCGTGCTCACGATCCTCGGCCTCGTCCTTCTGCTGGTATTCGCGAAGGCGAGCGGCAACATTCTCCTTTACGTGCCGGGCCTGCTGTTCATGGGCCTCGGGATTGGGGTGATGCTCACGGCCTCCGTGAACGTCGTGCAGTCGAGCTTCGGCGATGCGGACCAGGGTGAGATCTCCGGCGTGTCGCGGAGCGCTTCGAACCTGGGATCGTCGCTCGGAGTGGCGCTGGTAGGAAGCGTCCTGGTCTCGTCCACCGTCAGCAATCACCCGTTCGCCGCCGCGCTGATCACGATGATGGTGATGGCAGTCCTGGGCCTGATCGCGGCGCTGTTCCTGCCGCTCGAGGCTTTGCGGAAGCCTCCTCCCGCGGACAAGGAACCGACGGGCGATCGCCTCGCCAGCCTAGCGGCGCGCTGCGCTGTGCGGTCCGAGGCGGGGCAAGCGGCGGTTAGCTCAGGTCAGTGGGCAGCGGCGTGGTTGTCGCCGATGTGCGGCTCCTGGTCGCCGGACGTGGCTTCGTGGG
The DNA here is from genome assembly GCA_963832795.1 of uncultured bacterium. Classification (GTDB taxonomy): domain Bacteria; phylum Chloroflexota; class Dehalococcoidia; order Tepidiformales; family Tepidiformaceae; genus CAWHVJ01. The sequence continues at coordinate 142,894 of CAWHVJ010000006.1, read as the reverse complement.
GGTCGCGGTCACCGGGCAGGTCCGCAGAGCGCATGATCGTGATCGGTGCCACCCACGAGGGGTGTCGCGGGAAGGCGCCGATGCGCCGCTTGAACAGGTAGAGCGTGCCCAGGAGGATCGCCGCGATGCCGACGCCAACGAACATCCAGACCAGCATCGGCACCACGTCCTGGCCGGCCACCGTGACGCCGTCGGCGGCGTTCGCCACCAACGGGACCGTGGCGGCGGTGGCGGCGAAAACGGCAGCGGCAAGGCGGTTCGACAGTCGATACATCGCTGCCCAGTGTAGAAGCGGAGAAGGCGTGGTCAAGAGCCGTCGTTGTGTACGGTAGCGTGTTGCACGTCCGTTTAGCGCATGCTAAAAAACGTGTGGGCCGCGCTGGGTGTCGTGTCCGCTCCACACATCCACCGGCCCTTTTTGCTGCCCAAAGCCCGGGCTGCTACCAGCCGAGGGCGCGCTCCACGCCTTCGACCGTCCCGCTCGTCTTGACGATGTCAGGCGTGTACTGCGAAAGCGCCGTGTCGGGGTCTTTCAACCCATTGCCTGTGAGAATCGCCACCGCGCGGCCACCGCGCGTGCGGCCCTCGCGCGCGAGCTTGATCAGGCCGGCAACGCTGGCCGCGCTGGCGGGTTCCGCAAAGAGCCCCTCCTTGCGGGCGAGCAGGCGGTACGCCTCCAGGATCTGTTCGTCCGTGACCGCCTCGATGAGCCCGCCGCTCTCGTCGCGTGCGGCCGTCGCGCCGTTCCACGTGGCGGGATTGCCGATGCGGATGGCGGTCGCGACCGTCTGGGGGTCGGCGACGGGTTTGCCGCTCACGAGGGGGGCAGCGCCTGCCGCCTGGAAGCCGCACATGCGGGGATGGAGCGTCGCGCGCCCGACCTCGGCGCATTCGCCGAAGCCTTTCCAGTAGGCCGTGATGTTGCCCGCGTTGCCGACCGGAATGGCGAGGATGTCCGGGGCTTCGCCGAGCGCGTCGCAGATCTCGTAGGCGGCTGTCTTCTGCCCCGCGATACGGTGCGGATTGACGGAATTGACCAGCGCCACGGGGTGCTTCGCGGTCAGTTCGCGGGCCGCGCTGAGGGCGTCGTCGAAGTTGCCGTCGATCTCGATGATGCGGCTGCCGAACGCGGAGGCCTGTGCCATCTTGCCGGCCGCTACCTTGCCGCCGGGAACGAGCACGAAGCACTCCAGGCCGACGTGCGCTGCGTAGGCGGCGGCGCTGGCGCTGGTGTTGCCGGTGCTGGCGCACATGATCGCACGCGCACCGCCTTCCATCGCCTTGGCGACGGCGACCACCATGCCGCGATCCTTGAAGGATCCGGTAGGGTTGCACATCTCGAGCTTGAACCAGAGCTCGTCGAGCCCGCAGAGGGATTCGAGGTGCGACGCGCGGACGAGCGGGGTGTCGCCTTCGCCGAGGGTGATGCGCGGCGTGTTCTCCGTAAGCGGAAGGACCGAGGCCCAGTGCTGGAGAACACCGCGCGGGCTCATGTGAGGGTCGCTCACGGCTCCTCCGGCGGCCGGAATGCGTGGAACTTCATCTCGCGGAGCTCCTGTTCCAGGCCCTGGATCTGCTTGCGCCGCTGCTTCTCCATCATCGCGTTGTACTTGGCGAACTCATCGCGCACGTGGTCGACCACTTCCGCGATATCGCGGCGGATGCCCGAGACGCGTTCGCCAAGCCCGGAGTGACGGCCCTCGAGGAGCGTGATCTCGCCATGAACCTTGTCGACCTGGCTGACCAGCCGGTCGGCCAGCTCCTCCAGTTGATTCAGGCGCCCGTCGATACGGCTGTGCTCGTCGCGCCAGACGCTGACTTCGTCGATCACTTCCTGGCGCAGGCTGCGCTCGTTCGCCACAGCGGCGACGATGTCCTCGTTGCGTTTGACCATCTCGCCGACGACCTGCAGCCGGTCGAAGACGACGTCGAAGCGGTCGTCGAGGTCGCCCGTGAGCTCGACTTTCACGCGCTCTTCGAGGTCGCGGTTGACCTCGATGGCGCGGTCAAGACGGAGACCGAACTGCTCGACGCGGGCTTCGACCACGCGCTGCGCTTCGAGCACGGTCTGGAATGTCTGGCTGATCTGGGCGGTCTGGTGCTGGACCTGCGCGATGTCGGCCACGACGAGCCCGAGCTGGTTCGTCGCCACCTCGATGCGCTTGAACGCCTCGCCACGTTCCTGGCGGTCATATTCTGCCTCGGACCGCATGATGCGAAGGGCGTTTTCGATGTCGGCGTGATTGCTCGCAACAGCCTGGCGGATGTGCTCGGAGCTCTCATCGAGCGCGCGGATTTTCTCCGGGAGGCCCTTGAACGGGACGAGCTTGGGGTCGACCTCGCGGATCGAACGCTCGTTGTTCGTGATCTGCTCCTGCAGGTCGTAGACCTGGCGGCGGAGCTGGTCGACCGTCTGGAGCGAACGCGTCTGGTCGTCGCGAACCTGGCGAAGCTGCTGCTCCAGCCAGCTGATGATCTCGCCAATGGCCTGGGCCTGGGAGTTCGTTTCGCCGGCCACGGCTAGGCCTCGACCCTGAGGAAGGCGCTGACCTGCGCGACGACGGGCAGGCCCTGGATTTCGCGCAGCGCGGCCTGCATCGCGCCTTCGCGGGCGCGGTGCGTCATGACGACGAGCTCGGCCGTGTTCTCGCCCGCGTCGGCCTCCTTCTGCGTCACCGCGGCGATGCTGACGCCGTGGTTGCCCAGCGACTGTGCGATCTGTGCGAGAACGCCGGGCTGATCGGTGACGCTTACCCGCAGATAGTAGCGCGTCTCCAGCACTTCGACGCCGAGTACAGGCAGCTCGCCCTCCGGGCCCCAGTACTTGCGCTCGCGGTTGCCGAGGACGATCGCATGGGAGAGGTCGAGCAGGTCCGCGACGACAGCGGAGCTGGTGGGGTCGGCGCCGGCGCCGCGGCCCTGGAACAGCACCGTCCCGGTGAGGTCGCCGACGATCTGGACGGCGTTGTAGACGCCATCGACCTTGGCGAGCGGCTCCCCGGCCGGCAGGAAACATGGCGCCACGCGCGCGACGATGCCGCCCTCGGTGCGCTCCGCGACTGCCAGCAGCTTGATGGCGTAGCCGAGCTCCTGTGCGTACTGGAAGTCGCGCGCGGTGAGCTTCGTAATGCCTTCCGTGTGGACCTGCGCCGGGCGCACGCGCGTGCGGAAACCGAGCGTAGCCATGATCGAGAGCTTGTACGCGGCGTCGTAGCCTTCGACGTCGTTGGTCGGGTCGGGCTCGGCGTAGCCGAGCTCCTGGGCGGCTTTGAGCGCGGAGGCGTAGCCACCGGCGCTGGCCGGCTCGATGCCCTCCTTGCGCAGCGCCAGGGCGGCGGCGCCTTCCTGGGCCATGCTCGTGAGGATGTAGTTCGTCGTCCCGTTGATGATCGCGCGGATGGAGGCGATGCGGTTCGCGAGGAGATCACGCCGGAGGGGCGCGATGAGCGGAATGCCGCCCCCGACACTCGCTTCGAACATGATGTCGAGGCCCTTGCCGTGCGCCTGCGCGAGGAGCTCCGGGCCAGATTTGGCCATCAGTTCCTTGTTCGCCGTGACCACGTGCTTGCCGGCGGCCAGGGCGGCGCGAATGAAGCTTCCGGCCGGCTCCTCGCCGCCGATGACCTCGACGACGATGTCAATCGCCGGGTCTTCGATGATGCTGGCCACGTCGGTGGTGAGAACGCCTGGCGGGAGTTCCACGGCGCGCGGCTTCGACAGGTCGCGAACGGCGGCGCGGCGGACGACGAGCGAAGCGCCAACCTGGCGCGCGAAATAGTCGCGGCGCTCGATCAGGGCGCGCGCAACACCGCCACCGACGACTCCGAGGCCGATAAGGCCCACGCCGATTTCGCGTGTCACGCTCCTAGCCCGCGTTCTTGACGGCCCAGGTGGCGTCCGAGGAGCTCAGGTCGCGGTTGATGGTGGTCTTCGTGCGCTGATCAGCGATTGCCTGGTCAAGCTGTTTCTGCGCCAGCTGCGACTTGTCGCTGGCGGTGTAGGTGTAGGCGGGGTCGCGCTTTTCGATGCGGAAGACCCAGTAGTTCGCCTGCACCTGGATGGGCCCGAGGAGCGTGTCGCCCGCAGTCTTGTCCTTGATAGCGTCCTGCACCGACTGCGGGAGCAGTTGCGTGGGTACCGGCAGCATGTGGCCGTCGTTCTGCACGGAATCCGAATCGATCGACATCTCCTGGGCGACGGTGCCCATGTCGTCGCCGGCGTTGATGCGATCGAGCGCCTTCTGGGCGTCGGCCTGCGAAGCGACGACGACGGCGCGGATGCTCACACCCTCGCCGGTGTCGCCCAGGTCTTTCTGGTAGAGCTCGAGGAGCTTGTCGTTCGCCAGCTGCGCCTCGGACAGGCGCCGGAAGCTGGAGTCGCTCATCTTGTCCGACTTCAGCTTCGCCCGGTAGAGCACGTCGAACGAGCTCCCGGCTCCGCCGACCGGCACGCCCAGCGTGGTCGCGATCTGCTGCGTGATAGCGTCGTCATTGAGGTCGATGCCCTTGTCCTTGGCGAGCTGGATGGTGAGCGCTTCATCCTCAAGCTTCGTCAGCAGCTGTTGCTCAACCAGCGGCAGGTTCGTACTCCCGCCGTTAGCCTGGGCATCGGCCTGCGCGAACGCATAGAGCCGATCGGTGTAGTAGCTCAGCTTGAACTTGTCGCCGCCCACGTTGAGCACCACGTGGTTCGGCGTCGCAATGTTGTCGTCGTACCAGCCGTAGGCAATCATCCCGGCCACGAGCAACAGCAACGCCGCCGCACCCGACAGGATCACCAGGCGCAGATGCCCTTCGGACCAGTTGACGCCGGCAAAGTAGACGCCCGACTTCGCGCTCTTCGGCCGCGGCCTTGGCCGTGGCAGTCCAGTCGTGCGTTCGCGTCGTGCCATAAGGTGATCCCCTCCCCTGCGACTAGCCGCGGGTCGGGAACACTCCCGTCTGCCGGATGTGGGTGAGGGTGTACGGCAGGAGCGCGAGGTGACGTGCCCGCTTGATGGCGGTGCAGACCAGGCGCTGGTGCTTCAGGCATGCTCCGGTCTTGCGGCGCGGCTCGATCTTGCCCCGGTCGCTAACGAACATGCGGAGGCGGCCAATGTCCTTGTAGTCGATGCCCTTGACGTGGTCGACGCAGAAGCGGCAGACCTTGCGGCGGCCGCCGAAGCGGCGGGGCGCGGGGCGGGATGGGCGGTCGCCACCTTCCGAACGCTCAGGGCGCTCGGGGCGGTCTTCTCGTGGTGGTCGTTCTTCAGAGGTCATGGTGTTGCATTCCTTCCCGATGGGTTTGTGCGCAAAGGCGCACCGGGTGAGCGCCGCGCGAGCGCGACGCGCATGGTTCTATTCGAATGGCAGGTCGTCCGGATCGATCTCCTCGCCGGGGGCGCCGCGGCGTGGGCCGCTGTACCCTCCGCGAGCTGCTGCGGGCCGGCCGCTGCCGCTGTCGTTCCAATCGCCGCCGGCGGCGCCGCCCTCGCGGTCCCGCGGCCCAAGCATCAGGACCGAGTTGGCGATGACTTCCGTGCGGCTGTGCTTCTGGCCCTGGTCGTCGTCCCAGCTGCGCGTCTGCAGCCGGCCTTCGATGTAGACCTGCTTGCCCTTGGTGACGTTCTGACTGATGCGCTCGGCGAGGTCGCGCCAGACGACGATGTTGAACCACTCGGTCTCTTCCTGCCAGTTTCCATCCGGCCCGCGGAAGTTGCGGTTAACGGCGAGGCTGAACTGAGCCTGTGCCGTCCCACTCGAGAGATAGCGCAGTTCGGCATCGCGCCCCACGTTCCCGATGAGCATGACTTTGTTGAGACTGGCCACGGTAGTCCCTCCCTGGCGCTATGCGCTCGGCTCTTCGGTTGCGGCAGGCTCGGCTGCAGGCGCATCTTCGGCCACGGCCGGCGCTTCAGCAGGAGTGGCCGGTTCGGCCGCTTCCGGAGCCGCGGGTTCGGCGCTGGCCGATGCCTCGGCCGCAGGGGCCGGTTCGGCGGCGGTGGGCGCTTCAGCAGTTGGTGCAGCGGCCGGTTCAGCCGCAGTGGATGCTTCGGCGGCCGGCGCAGGGGCCGGTTCAGCCGCAGTGGGCGCTTCGGCGGCCGGCGCAGGGGCCGGTTCAGCCGCAGTGGGCGCCTCGGCGGCCGGCGCAGGGGCCGGCTCAGCCGCAGTGGGCGCCTCGGCGGCCGGCGCAGGGGCCGGCTCAGCCGCAGCCGTCGGTGCGGCCGGAGCTTCCATGGCCGGACGCGGTTCGCGCGGCGGCACGGGAATGGGCAGCTCATCGGCACGGACGACGAGGTGGCGGTAGATCCGCTCGTCGATGCGCAGCGCCGCTTCGAGCGGGGCCACGTCCGACGGTTCGAGCTCGACGCGCGAGACCACGTAGTCGGCGTCGATTGCGCGGCCTATTGGGTAGGCCATTCGGCGGCGGCCCCAGTGGTCGACCCGGAGCACCTTGCCGCCACGAGCTTCTACCGAGTGGGTGAGTTGTTCGACGCTGGCGTCAGGGCCGCCAGTCTCTGCGACGGCCAGGTCGTAGACGACCGTCAATTCATATTCCCGCATTGATCCCCAGGCGCCGGGCGATGGGTTTGCTCACGAGGTGAGCCGGACCCCGGCATGAGCAGCGAGCGTATCACCGGGTGGCGTTGCGCTCAACGCAGAACCGGGAACCGCCGCTCCCCCAACGCTACCCCGGCTTCCTCGCAGACCAGCGGAACGCGCCCTTGCCGGGACGCACCTTCACGTCCACGAAACCCGCCGCCGCGAGCCGTTCGCCGAACGTGTCCGGGTCAACCACCACCATGGTGTCGAAGACGTGCGCGATCCGGAACTTCAGCGTGACGGTGCTATCGGAGCCGACGAACGGCGCTCCCGGGCGAAGCACGCGGAAGGTCTCTCGGAGGAGGCGGTCCTGCAACTCCACCGCCGGCACGTGGTGGAGCATCGTCATGGAGATCGCACTGCTGAAGCGTCCGTCGTCGAACGGCATCGCGGTCGCATCGCCGTTGACGACCTCGACGTTCGTCGCCCGCAGCCGCGCTTCGAGCTGGGACGCGAGCCGATCGTCGATCTCAATCGCCGTCAGTCGCTCCGCGCGGCTGCGGAGGATGTCCGTCGCGAGCCCGGGCCCGGGGCCGATCTCCAGCGCGTCGTCGCCCAGCGGGATGTCGCGCACGACCCACGGGATGACGCTGTCGGCCAGCGTTCGGCGCCAGCCGTCGGAGCGGCAGTAGTAGCGGTGGTAGCGGTTCATGGGGAGGTCTCGGCGAATCCCTACGAAGCGTCGGTGATCCCCGGGACCGGGTAGGCCCGAGCGAACTCGGCGACTTCGCGGCGCACGCCTTCGCGCACGCCGTCACCGTCCGGGTCCTTGAGGACGCGGCAGATCCAGGCGCCGACGCGTTTCATCTCGTCGGCGCCCATGCCGCGCGACGTAAGCGCCGGCGTGCCCAGGCGCAGGCCGCTGGCGATGAAGGGCGAGCGCTGGTCGTAGGGGATCGTGTTCTTGTTCGTCATGATGCCCGAGCCCTGGAGCGCGTTCTGCGCCTTGAGCCCGCTGATGTTCATCGAGTTGCAGTCGGCGAGGAGCAGGTGGTTGTCGGTGCCGCCGCTGACAAGGCGAAGGCCGCCGGAGAGCAGCGCTTCAGCCAGCACGGCGGCGTTCGCGACGATCTTCTTCGCGTAGGCCTTGAACTCCGGCTGGAGGGCCTCCCCGAAGGCAACCGCCTTGCCGGCGATGGTGTGCATGTGCGGGCCGCCCTGCGTGCCGGGAAAGACCGCCTTGTCGACGGCCTCCGCGAGTTCGCCCTTCGAGAGGATCATCGCGCCGCGAGGCCCTCGCAGCGTCTTGTGGGTGGTGGTCGTGACCATGTCCGCGTAGGGGACCGGCGACACGTGTTCGCCGCCCGCCACGAGCCCCGCGATGTGCGAGATGTCCGCCATCAGCAGCCCGCCGACTTCCTTCGCGATTTCGCCAAAGGCGGCGAAGTCGATCGCGCGCGGGTACGCCGTGTACCCCGCGACGATCACCTTCGGCTTGCACTCCAGCGCCATCTTGCGGATGGCCGCCATGTCGAGCACTTCCGACTCGCGATCGACGCTGTAGGGCACGAAGTTGTAGAGTCGCCCGCTGAAGTTCACCGGCGAGCCATGGGTGAGGTGCCCGCCCTGGTCGAGGTTGAGGCCCATCACGGTGTCGCCCGGCTGGATGCTCGCGAAGTAGGCCGCCATGTTCGCCTCGGCGCCGCTGCTCGGCTGGACGTTGGCGTGGTCGGCTTTGAACAGCTGCAGAGCGCGCTCGATGGCGAGGTCCTCGACCTGGTCGCTGAACTGGTTACCCGCGTAGTAGCGCTTGCCTGAGTAACCCTCGGCGTACTTGTTCGTGAACACGGAGCCGGTCGCCTCCAGCACGGCGGCGGAGGCGTAGTTCTCGCTCGCGATCATCTCGAGGCACTCGACCTGGCGGGTGCGTTCGTGGTCGATGATGGCGGCGACGGCGGGGTCGCGCTGGGAAAGGGCACTCATGGCGGGCCTCGGAAGGTGGAATTGGCGGTGTCTAACAGAGTAGACGCGGCCGCTCACCCGGGCGAGAGCTTCCGGTTCGCTGCGAGGGAAGTCGCTACACTATCCCCGTGCTCGACATCACCAACCGATTGCTGCGCGCCGCCGAGGGCGGCGAGCCCGTGCTGCTCGCCTCTATCCTCGAAGCTGGCCCGCTCAGCGTGACCCCCGGCGCACGCCTGCTCGTCGAACGCGACGGACAGCGCATGGGGACACTGGGCGATGAGCGCATCGACGACCTGGTGGCGGCGTCTGCTGCCGAGGCGTTCGCGAACCACGCGACGCAAACGCTCTACGTCACCGAGTCCGGCCTCTCCGAGCGCACGGTGCGCGGCGCCACGAGCGTCTACATCGAGGTGGTGGAGTCGAAGCCGGTGTTCCTCATCGTAGGCGCAGGACACATCGGCAGGTCGCTTGCGAAGCTCGCCGACTTCCTCGACTTCCACGTGGCGGTGCTCGACGACCGCGAGGACTTCGCCAACGAAGAGCGGCTGCCGGAGGCGGACGACGTAATCTGCGACGACTACGAGGCGGCGCTGGACCGCTTCCCGATCAACGCGAACACGTCCGTCGTGATGGTCACGCGCGGCCACAAGCAGGACGAGCTCGCGCTACGGCGTTGCCTCGGCCGGGGCGCGGGCTACCTGGGCATGATCGGTTCGCGGCGCCGCACGGCGGCGGTGCTGGAGCACCTCGCCTCGGAAGGCTTCGATCGCGCCGAGCTCGACCGCGTGCGCACGCCGATCGGGCTCGATATCGGCGCCGAGACGCCGGAAGAGATCGCGATCAGCATCATGGCCGAGGTCATCGAACTGCGGCGTGGCGGCAGCGGCCAGCCGATGTATCACCGCACGAGCGCCAGCGCCAGGCCTGGTCTGAACTAGCCGATCCAGCGTTCCGCTGTGAGCGTGAGCATGACCATCCCCTCGTGCCCGCCCTTCTCCACGATCTTCCGCGCCGCCTCCGCACCGCGGTAATGCGTGTGCAACTCAAGCCGCTCGTCGAACGAGACGGTATCGGCCACGGTCACCGGACCTTCGGCCGTCGTGTAGCGGATGCTGCCCTCGCGCTCGTCGACGCAGATGGTCGCGCGGCCCGTGCGCTGGATGTTGCGGTGTTTCGCCGACCCCCGCCCCGTGATGATGCGGAACTCGCTGTCGCGGTAGAGGTACCAGACCGGCACGGAGTGGATGCGCCCATCGGCCGAAAGCGTCGAGAGCACCGCGGTCCGTGGCGCCGCAAGAAACAGGTCGCGTTCCCGATCGTCCATCATCTCTTACGCCTCCGAGCGTGCGCGCCATACTACAACCCGCTCTCCCGGCACCGCCCCCTGCCCAGGCCCGCCCGGCATAGGGGTGGCACGCGGGCGGTCGGTGGATCCACACGGACTCCTCGGCGGCGGCCCCGTCCTAACGCCGACCGGCAGGGAGGCTCCGCCGCGCCGCCATCTGCCCGGCGCCCGATTACCTCCGTGATTTAGGGTTCTCTTGGCCCTCCAACACCGATGGCGCGGACCCCGTCCTAACGCCGACCGGAAGGGAGGCTCCGCCGCGCCCGCGAGCTTGACTGGCGCGGGATCACCTCCGTGGTTTAGACATGTCCTGGCCCTCCAACACGTACTGTGCCGCCGCGAGCACGTCTTCCTCACTCCACAGGTAACGCGTGCTGCCGTGCCTCGCCCAAACTCGCGCGTCGGCGGGTATGAGTTCTTCCTCGCGCAAACTCCGGGTCGCGAAAGCCTTCAGGACGGTGAGCACGCGCTCCGGTGCCCAGTCCGGTGCAGACACCACGACATGAACGTGGTTGGTCCGCACGTTGACCGCGGAAACGAACCAGTCTCGGATTCGGCATGTCTCGTGGATCGCTTCGGTGACCGTCTCCCGCTGGCGAATGTCGAGCAGGGTGGCCGCGACCCGCATCCTTTGAAGGCTCCGCGCGTAAAGGCTGGGATCTCCGGCCCTGGAGGGCGTGTCCGATGTGGAGTGTCGCGCGACGTAGCCTCGGCTGTCGCCGGGGAGCCAGGTGCCGTACGTGCGAAACGTGAGGAAGTAGGCGAGCGGCCGCTCGGGCATGGGACATTCTAGGACGCGAGAGCTTTCCAGCGTTAGAACGGCCCGGTCGTGGCCGGCCCCCTTCCGGTTGGTCTTAGGACCGGCCTGGCTGTGGGGAAGCCTCCCTTCCGGTCGGCGTTAGGACGATGAGGGCGGCGCCGCCAACGCCAGCCGCTACACGGGCTCGTGCCCGCGCGATGGTAGGATGCCTCCATCGGAGGGCGCCATGAACAGTGAACGTGAACGCTTCGAAGCCGCCATCGCGCTCATCGACGCGGCGAACTCGGCCGACCCGAACACCATCCCGGTCGATGGCGTGGAGCACCCGAAGGAAGCGGCACACTCGGAGATGCTGACGCGCTGGATCCGGAAGCTCGTGGCCGACCCGAGTGACGAGCTGCTGCTGGCGGCGCGCGCGCATCACGTGCGCCGCTGGGAGCGGCCGCGGAAGGACTACCCGGAAGGCCGTGGCGGCTACCTGCGCTGGCGAACTGACGCCGAGCAGTACCACGCGGACGTTGCCGCGGAGCTGCTGCGCGAGGCGGGCTACCACCATGAGGCGATCGAACGCGTCCGCGCACTAATCACGAAGAAGGGCCTCGCAGCCAAACAAGATGCCGAAGCCCAGGCGCTGGAGGACGGGCTTTGCCTCGTCTTCCTCGAGACGCAGCTCGGAGAGGTGGCCGGCCGGCTCGATCGCGACAAGATGCTCAACATCCTGCGTCGGACGTGGAAGAAGATGAGCCGGGCCGGCCAGGAGCAGGCGCTGGCACTTACGTTCGCGCCCGAGGACCGCGCCCTCATCGCCGAGGCCCTCGGCTAATAACCCGAACGGCCGCCCGCTCTGCTAGGCTCATCCCACTTTCATCCAGGGGTGGCTCAATGGCCTCACGCCCGGTCGAGTTCGGGATCCAGACGGGTCCGCAGCACGTCGCATACGCCGACATCCTCGCCGTATGGCAGCACGTCGAGCGGGAAGGCTTCGACCACGCGTGGACGTTCGACCACTTCATCCCCATCTTCAGTGACCCGCTCGGTCCGTGCCTGGAGGGCTGGACCACGCTGACGGGCCTGCTGGCGCAGGTCCCGCGCCTGCGCGGCGGCACGCTCGTCACCGGCAACTCCTATCGCAACCCGGCGCTCCTCGCGAACATCGCCGCCACGCTCGACCACGTCAGCGGCGGCCGCGTCGAGATGGGCATCGGCGCGGGCTGGTGGGAGATGGAATACAACGCCTACGGCTACGACTTCCCGCCCGTCGGCCAGCGCCTCCACGCGCTGGAGGAGTCGGTCCAGATCATGAAGGGCCTCTGGACAGAGCCCCGCACGACGTTCGAGGGCCGCTACTACACCATCAAGGACGCGCTCTGCGAGCCGAAGCCCATCCAGAAGCCGCACATCCCCATCTGGATCGGTGGCGCCGGACCGAAGCTCACGTTGCGGGTCGTGGCTCGCCACGCCGACGGCTGGAACACGTTCCTCGGGCCGCGGGAGGACTACCAGCTCCTCCTGGGCGCGCTCGAACAGCACTGCGACAAAGCCGGGCGGGACCCCGCCACGGTCCGCAAGTCGCTCGCCGCCAGCCTCGTCATCGACACCGACTCCGCGAAGCTCGATGCGAAGCTCGCGACGATCGCGCGGCAGCGCAACACGACCGCCGACCAGCTCCGCGCCCGCACGCTCGTCGGCACCCCGGACGATGTCGCGGCGCAGGTCCTCGGCCTCGCTGAGCAGGGCGTGGACCACGTCATCCTGAGCATCCGCGCCCCATACCCGCACGACGACCTGTCGCTCTTCGCCCGCGAAGTCATCCCGCGCGTGCGCCGCGCGGGCCACTGAGCGACAGGAATCAAGGCGTCGGCATCTGGCTCTCGCTGACGAGCAGCGGCAACCCGCGTCCGCGGCTCGTGACAACGGCCCGAAAGTGGCGGAAGTCCCACGTCAGGATCTCGGCGTCGGCGTCGATGGCCACGGAGATGACTGCGGCGTCGGGGAGATCGAGGCCCATGTCCTCGTACCGTTCGAGCAACGCGAGGCATCGGTTCAGTTTGGGCGCATCGAGATCGACGAGCGTTAGCTCGCCCTCGGCGAGCTCGCGGCCGAACGCCGTGGCCCGCGTCGAAAGGCCGCGTCCCCGGAGAAACAGATCGGCTTCGACGTAGACGGGCCACGGCACGATCGCTCGGCTGCCAAGCTCGCCCAGGAGGTCTGCTGCGAATCGGTGCCGTCGGCCCTCACGGGCATTGAACGCTGATACCAGCGGCCCCGTGTCGCAGACGACTAGTCGGCCTGCCACGACGCCGCGAGGATCTCCTCCACCTTCAGGGAAAGGTCGGGATCCGGATCCTCGAAGACAGGAAGGGTCGAAACTCCTGACGCAACACCCAGCCTGCGGTGACGCTCGGCTCGACGGGTCTCGTTCGCTTCGGCCAGCGAGGCGAGTTCATCGCCGCCCGCGCCCCAGCCCGCTTCCCAATCGGCTGTCGGTTCTCTACGTGCTTCCCGACCGCCGTCCGCCACCTCGCGCTCGAGCGCCTTCTCCACCAACGCGCGCAGCGGCACTCCGCGGTCGATGGCACGCTTTTTTGCCGCCCTCAAAAGGTCGTCGCGAATCTCGATGGTGGTCTTCATAGACCCATATTACTGGGTTTACGGGTGAGGCGTTCGCGCCCCTACTGCTTCGACAGCGCCGCCACGTACACGTCCGGCGAGACGATCAGGCTCTCGTCCGGGAGCAGGATCAGCTGCTCGGTGTCGAACGTGCCCTCGTACTCCAGCACGTCCAGTCCGTTCACTGTCGACCAGTGGCAGGTGACCGGCTCGGGGGTGTTGCTGGAAAACGACTCCTTCGAGCACTTGTCGCCGTCGACTGTGAGGTCGCCCGACGCGAACAGCGTCACGGTGCCTTTCTTTCCAGGCCCAAACTCGGAAACGGTGCCGAGGCCGGCGTGCAGCTTCCCGGCCTTATCCACGTAGGCGGCGAACACCGAGCCCACGCCCCCGGAATCGCGCAGCGTGTACTCGTAGTGGCCGACCTCCACCGTGCCGCTGTATTGCTGCCCGCCACAGTCGTGGTCGATACCGAACGGGGCCGACGATGCAGTGCTGGAGCCACAGCCTGAAAGCTCAAATGTCGCCGTACCGTCGGCTTTGAACGCCATGGTGCCGAAGTCGCCCGACCATGTCCCGGTCGCCGCGTCCTGCAATGCAGGAGTCGGCGGACCTTCCTGACCTGACCCGAGGCTGTTGTCGCCAGGATCGAACAGCGCGAGGTCCTTGCAATCGGGCGAGGCGTCGGCGATCGCCTTCAGCCGGTCGCGGGCCGCGGTGGGCATATCGGCTGTCGGGTTGCCCGTGATGGCGTCGAGCGCCGGGTCATCGAAGTTGCCGTCCTTCAGCGCCTTCGCGCCGGCCGTGAGCTGCTTCGACGTGTTGGCGTGCCAGTCTGCGATGTCGGAGGGCGGGTTGAGCTTCGCGAAGTCGGCGGCGAACTGCTCCATGGCCGGAGCGAGGCTGGCGAAGACGGCGCCGAGAGCGGAGCCGAGGTCGTCCGGGGTAGCGCTCGGATTGGCCGCGTCCAGCGCGGTGGAGGCCTTGTTGGCCGCCTTGCAGAGCCCCGCGACGTACGCCTCGTCCGAGCCGGTCCCCGGCTTACCGCCGTCGCTGCTGCTGCAACCGGCCGTAAGGGCAACGCCGGCCAGCGCGGCCACGATCAACCACCACAGGTGAAGCTTGATGCCCATGTATGACCATAGTCGGACAGTGAACGGTCAGGGCATAGTGACAACGAGGTGAGCGGTGCAACGCACCTGCTCACCTCGTTGAAGGTTTCGCAATGATTCGGGCGGTGTTAGGCGGCGCCGCCACCACCCACGCCAACCGGCATCCGCACCTCGCCCGGGATGGGCGTGGCGCGTTCGCTGGCGGGCATCATCTTGGGATACCACTTGTCTTCGAACTCGTTGAACTTGCTGCGCAGGTTCGGCATGACGCGTTCGGCGAACATCTGCGTGTTGAACAGCGCCTTGTCGCGCGGCATGTTGCCCTGCTGGAGCAGGAGCATCAGGTGCCCAACGTTGAGCGTGTCGGCGAGGTCGTTCAGGCGCCGCGTGACCGTCTCCGGGCTGCCGGCGACGACGTAGCCGTTCTCGACGAGCGCTTCCCAGCTCATGTCCATGCGGGCACGCTGGGCGGCCATTTCGAGCTGCGACTTGATGCCGGCCTTGACGGTGCGGTTGGTCCGATAGCCGGGTGCGTCGGCGAAGCCGGGGTAGACGTGCAGGCAGCGGTTGTAGAAGTAGTCGATGTGCTCGGCGTACATCTCCTTGGCTTCCTTGTCCGTCTCCGCCACGCAGACCGTCTGTGCGAAGCCGGCCTGGTACGGGTTCGCCTCCTTGCCCATGTCAGACATGCGCTTCCAGAAGCCGTCCATGATCGTCTTCGCACGCATGTAGCCGCTGTACGAGAGGTAGGAGTAGAGGTAGCCCATGTCGGCGCACCACTCCCACGTCTCGATCGAACCGCCGCCGGGGATCCAGATGGGCGGGTTCGGCTGCTGGAGCGGACGCGGCCACGGGTTCATGTAGCGGATCTGGTTGTACTTGCCGTTGAAGTGGCTGACGCCCTTGTCGTGCCACGCCTGCATGATCAGGTCGTGGGCCTCGTAGTAGCGCTCGCGCAGCTGGGCGCCGGGCACGCCGTAGGCGAAGTTCGTGTCCATCGATGTGCCGACGGGGAAGCCCGCCACCAGCCGGCCGCCGCTGATGATGTCCAGCATGGCGAACTCTTCGGCGACGCGCAGGGGCGGGTTGTAGAGCGCGATGGAGTTGCCCATCACGAGAATCGCCGCGTTCTTCGTGCGGCGCGCAAGCGTGGCCGCCATGATGTTCGGACTCGGCATCATGCCGTACGCGTTCGAGTGGTGTTCGTTTACGCCAAGGCCGTCGAACCCGAGCGTGTCGGCGAACTCGAGCTCGTCGAGGTACTCGTTGTAGACCTCGTTGCAGCGCTCTGGGTTGAAGAGGTTGTAATCCACATCGACCCAGACCGAGCGGTTCTTTTTGGCGAAATCGTCGGGGAGGTCGGGCCAGGGCATGAGGTGGAACCAGTGGAACTTCATCGAGCGCCGTCCGTAAAGGAGGAATCGCAGGCGGGGAAGGTTAGCCTCCGCCTAACGGTACCGGGGAGTATAGCCCACGGCGATGAGCCGTGTCAGCCGTTTCGATAGCGGGGCTGCGCTGGGGGGATGGCGAAAAGAGCGAGTGGAATGGGGCGACCGCCACGGTCGCCCCATTCGTTTGCGCTGTTGGCCGGTTCGGCCAGCGCGGCCACTTCTCGTGCCTAGGCCCTGTCGTCTCGGTCAAGTGCCTTGGCCCGATGACGCCGTCGGACCGGCTCCGGATACCCGCGCGCAGGCACCGGCTCGGCCGGACGCCAGCAAGGCCCCGGCGCTGTGCCGGGGCCTGTTGTTGGAGACGTTGCGCTCGTGCCGAGCGCGGGCCTTACTGGGCCAGCTTGAGGCCGGACGTCTTCACCGCGACCTGCTGCCACAGGGGCGCGCGGGCGACGGTGTAGCTGACGCTGGCGCGCATGCCGGAGGCGCCGACGCACGCCATGAACCCGGCGTTGACGTTGGAGGTGAAGCGGTACGGGGTCTTCGGGCCATTGGTCGAGACGCCGCCAACCCCGTATGCCCACGCGACGGCGGACTGGCCGGCAGAGCCAATCTCGACTTCGATGTTGCCCTCGATCCGGTCACCAACGCCGAGGTTGATTATTGGCTGCGCGCCGAGGGAGCAGGGCGTAGTGATGTAGACGAAGCCCGACACGCTGGTGGTGCGGATGGCGGCATCGGCGCTGCCGCCATTCATCGCAAGGGGCGCAAGCAGCGCCAGCGCGGTCACGCCAAGCAGCGCGGCTGCGGCGGCGCGCAGGCCGCGGCGGGTGGTGAACATGGTCGTCGTCGTTTCGGGCGTGGTCTTCATGGCTGGTCTCCTCGAGCGGTGTTCTTGTTGAAGAGACAATCGCACCGGGCGCGCGGCGCTCCCATCACACGCGACTCACGCGTTCCTCACACTTTTTCCGGCGGGTCGATGTCGAACTCCCCTGCGGCCGTTCGATGTATTGGCAGGGGTGCGATCATGCAAGCCGTTTCGCCCGCCCCAGGAAGAACAAGGAGAACGCCATGAGATTCCTCTGCTACACCCTCGGCGACGACAGCAAGGGCTTCCCGCCGCCGTCGCCCGAAATGATGGCCGAGATGGGCAAGTTCATCGAAGAGGCGCAGGACGCGGGAGTCCTCGTCGTGACCGGAGGCCTCGCGCCCAGCGCCACCACCACGAAGGTCGCGTACAACGGCGGCAACATCGCCGTCACCGATGGGCCGTTCGCCGAGGCGAAGGAGATCATCGGCGGGTTCGCCATCCTCGACGTGGAGACAAAGGACGAGGCGATCGCCTGGATAAAACGGTTCATCGCTATCGTGGGCGAAGGCGACTCCAACATCCGGGAGATCTTCGGGCCGGACTAGCCGCGCCGCCTCCGCCCGCGGGCGCGCAGACACGGTCGCCGTTGATGAAGGCGTTGAGACTGGCTACGAATCGGCGGCCTGCGCGCTCGTCAGTTCGCCGTCGTGGAGCTGAAGAATCCTGTCGGCGAGGGCCGCCATCGCCATATCGTGGGTGACCATGATCCCGAGCAGGTTCCGCCGCTTCACTTCGTCGATGAGCGAGAGAACCACCTGGCGTCCCCGCTCGGAATCGAGGCTGGCGGTCGGCTCGTCGACGAGCAGAACTGTCGGGTCGTTCATGAGCGCCCGCGCGATGGCCACGCGCTGACGCTCGCCGCCGCTGAGCTGGCTGGCAAGCGCGTTCGCCTGGCGATGCAGGCCGAGTTCGTCGAGAAGCGTACCGGCGCGCTTCCTCGCCTCGCCCAGCTTGCCGTTGATCGCGCCCATGACGAGGAGGTTCTCCCTTGCGGTGAGGAACGGGAGCAAGTTATTCGCCTGGAAGACGTAACCGACGGAGTTGCGGCGGAAACGCGCTTTCTCGCGGCTGGAAAGGCGCGCGATATCCGTACCGGCGATGTCGATGGTGCCGGAGGTGGGCGTGAGCAGGCCGCCAATCATGGCGAGGAGCGTGGTCTTACCCGAACCGCTCGGGCCGACCAGCGCGACGAACTGGCCGCTCAAGACTTCGAAGCTCACGCTCCGAACGGCGTGGACGGCGTTTTCCCCGTGGCCGTAGGTCTTCGACAGCTCGGAGACGCGGAGTGTGGCGTTCATCGCGGCGTGCTACTGCTGCTGGCCGAGAGCGATGATGGGGTCGACTTTGGCCACCTGGCGCGCAGAGAAGGCCGTGCCCACGAGCGCCGTCGCGAGCAGGGCAGCGGCCGTCGTCGCGAATGTCGTGTTGGTGAAGGCGATTGGGACGGCATCGGGAAGCCGCGCGAGCAGACGTTCGGTCACGAACGCCAGCGGCAACGAGACCGCGAGGCCGAGCGCCGTGACGACCACAACCTGGATCAGAATCTGACGAAACACGAAGAGGTTGCTGGCGCCGACGGCCTTGAGCACGCCGATCTGCGGCATTTTCTGAAGCGTGAGCACATAGAAGAAGGCTCCGATCACCAGCGCCCCGATGAGATAGCCGAACACTCGCAGAGACGTGACGGTGGATTGCTGGCCGGAAACCCCTTCGATGTTCGCGAACGCCTTGCTCTTGCTCACGATTTCAAAGCCGGAACCGCCAGTACCGGGCAGGTCATGGCCCTTCACGAGCACGATGCTTCCCACCGGGCTGTCTGGGAGGTCGCCGTACTTCAACTGCTGCCAGCTGGAGCGGACGATGTAGACCGCAGGCTGGAAGAAGAACGCTCCTTCGTCGATCTCGCCGACGATCGTGAACGGGCGGGAATTGAGACGAATCGTGAGATCGACGGTGTCGCCAACTTTGAGGTTAGCGGCTTTGAGGAAGCTCTTGTCGGCGAGGAGCCCGGCGCTGTCGTTGCCGGTCAGCGGGCGGCCGCTAATCACAGGCGGTTCGCCGATCGTTCCCGGGTCGAAGCCCATGACGGCGGCGGACTTCACTGTGCGATCGGAGCGCCGGTAATTCGCCGCCGTGTAGCCGATCACTCCGGTCGCTTCGACGCCCGGCTGGCGCGCGACATTGTCGACGGTCGCCTGGCTGAGTTCGGAGCGGATGACGCTCAGCCCGGCGACGTCGGAGTAGGCGATGCCATCGGCGTTGAAATTCTGGAGGGCCGAGCCGGCGAGCTGATTCAGGCCCACGCCGAGGCCGTTGATCATCACAACGAGATAGGAGATCAGCATCACAACGAGTGCGATGAGCGCGAACTGAACCTTATGGCGCCGCATCTCGAGAAGTCCGACCAAAAGGCCCTCCAGGCGGTGCAGTCTCAGAAGAGAGCGCGCGTCCTGCGAGTCACGTTATCAGCCCGGCTTTCAGCATGCTGGGCAGAGACGAGCGGCCCGGGCCCGAACGACGCGAAGGGCGAGCCCTGAAGCTCGCCCTTCGTTGCTACGGATGTGCCCGCGACTTAGTCGATGGTAACTTCGGCGCCGGCCTCGCTCAGCTTGGCCTTGATGCTCTCGGCTTCGTCCTTGGTCACGCCTTCCTTGACCTTGGTGGGAGCGGCCTCGACGAGGTCCTTCGCTTCCTTCAGGCCAAGGCCGCTGACGACCTCGCGAATGGCCTTGATGACGTTGATCTTGTTCTCGCCGAACGACTTGAGCGTGACGTTGAACTCAGTCTTCTCTTCTTCGGCTTCGGCCGCTGCGGCGCCGCCGCCGGCAGCCGCCGGGCCGGCCGCCATCATCATCGGAGCGGCGGCGGTGATGCCGAACTCGTCTTCGATGGCCTTGTTGAGGTCACGAAGCTCGAGGAGCGTCATGCCCTTGATGATTTCCAGTGCGTCTTCGACTTTGGTTGCCATGGTGGTCTCCTGTGTGAACTGGTGTGGTCGGACTAGCCGGCGGCTTCGATCTGGTTAGCGCGGGCATCGATGAGGCCGGCGAAGTTGCGCATGCTCGCCTGCAACAGGCCGGCGAGGTTGTAGAGCGGGCTCTGGAGCTTGCCCACGACGTCCGCGATGAGCTGTTCCCTCGACGGGAGCGTCGCGAGGCTCTCCACCTCGGCCCGGCTGAGGACTTTGCCTTCGAGCCAGCCGCCGTGAATGGTGATCTGCATGCGGCGGGCGCGGAGGTGTTCGGTGAGCGCCTTGACCGGGGCGACGGGGTCGCCGAAGCCGATGGCCAGCGCCGTAGGCCCGTTGAGGAGCTCGCCCATCTCCGGGCGGCCGGCCTCTTTCGCGGCCATCGCCGCCAACGTGTTCTTGACGATGTTGAGCTCGACGTTCGCCGGGCGGAGAGCACGGCGGAGGTCGGTCAATTGGGCGACGGTGAGACCGCGATAGTCCGCGCTCATGACGACCGAGGCCCGCTCCATGCGGTCCTTGATCTCGGCGAGCATCGCGACCTTCCGTGGGGTGGGCATATGCGCCTCCAGGAGGTTGGGAGCAGCCGCGGCCGTCGGCCGTCGGAGGCTCGGTGCGCCAGGGCCAGAAAACGAAAATCCCTGCCGCCGGGGCAGGGACGATACGCGCGACGCACAACGGCGCCGGTCACGAAGGTCTCGCCTCGGCAGGCGCCTTTCGGCTTATCCCTCGTGGAGCATCGGCTCCGCGTCGCAATAGGGACCTGCGGTCTCTGGCTCTTCAGTTATCGCGAACGAGCGTATGACGCGAAGGCGTTCAAAGCAATCGGGCGGCGGTGCTACGGCGGCGTCAGCACGCTGAGGTTGGGAATACGTGCGAACTCCGCGGCATTGGCCGTCATCACGGCATGGCCATGCGCCAGGGCCGTGGCCGCGATCTGGATGTCGTGCTCGCCGACGGGCGTGCCAGCGCGGCGGAGGTGAACGTAGAGCTCGGCGAAGATGTCGGCTTCCCGCTCGCCGAAGGGAATGATCCTCGAGAAGTCCCGGACTCGTCCGAGGTAGACACGACGCGCTGCTGCCCGGGCAGCGGAATCCGCGAGCAGCGCTCCGATCGCCAACTCGGCGATTTCGATTGCTGCAACGAAGAATGGGCTGGGAACAGCTTTGAGAGCGTCTTCCTCGCCGGCGAGGAACCGCCGCTCGAGATCGATGAGCACCGACGAGTCGACTAGAGTGCCCAGCGGGACTCGTCCACGGGCTTGTTCAAGTCGGCACGGATCTCGGCCAGGTCGCGCAGGAAGTCGTCGTAGTCCAACGGCGGATCCGAGCGGCGGGCCTCCAGAAACGCGGCCCACGTCTTCGGGGGCGCAGACTCGCAGGGCGCCAAACGGCCAACGACGGCCGAGCCGTCGGTCACGTCGACCACTTCGCCGGCTGCAAGCGAGCGGCGCACATCGTCTCCGAGGCTGGAAATATCGATCCGCAGGGTCATGCGTTCAGTGTAGCAGCCGGCTCTTAGACGCCGGCGTAGCTGTGGAGGCCGCTCACCCAGAGATTCACCGCGAAGTAGGTGAACATCACCAGGCCCCACATGACGATGAGCCACCACATGGGATCCGGGCGCCAGCCGCGGCGCACCTTCTCCGGGACGATGCGGCGAATGCCGGGTGCGCCGGCGACAGAGCCGTTCCCGGCGCGGGCGTGGAAGTAGGCGGCGATGCTCAGCCAGGTCACGAGCGCGCTCGTTTCCTTGGGATCCCAACCCCAGTAGCGACCCCATGCGCTGTTCGCCCACCATGCACCGAGCGCGATGCCCAGCCCGAGCAACGGGAACCCCACGATCACGGCCTTGTGGGCGAGATCGCCGGCCGCATCGGCGCTGGGTAGCGAGGCGAAGCGGCGGTGGCCCTCGCCGCCCTGCACCAGGTAGATCGCGGCGCCGCAGAAGGCAACCGTGAGAACGGCGTACGAGATCATCATCGTGCTCACGTGGATGGTAAGCAGCGGGCCATTCTGGAGCGCGGGAATCAGGGGCGTGATGTCGTTCGGAAAGAGGCTCGCGATGCCAAGCATGACGACGACGATCGGGGCGGCGAGAATGCCAACGCGCCGCTGACCGGTAATGGTCTCGAAGACGAGGTACGCGGCGGAGATGCCGAAGGCGAAGGCCGCGGTGAACTCGTAGAGGTCGCTGATGGGGGCGTGGCCGGTGGCGGACCAGCGCGTGGCGACCTGGCCGCCGAGGAACAGCACGGTGAACGCCATGAAGGTCGTCGCGAGGCGGCCGAGGCCGGCGTTGGGGACACCGGTGGCGCCACTGAGCGTGACCGTCCCGGCGCTGGTTTGCGCGGTGACGCGGCGAAGGGAGACCGTGGCGCTGAGGACGTAGGCGATGTAGGCGGCCGCCGTGAGCGCCGCCGTGACCATGCCGGTCCAGAACAGATAGATCGAGAGTTCTGCCACCGTTCGTTCCTTGCGTCACAATCCTAGCGCCTCGGCCGGGAAGCAGGAAACGTGAGCACCGAACCTGAGCGCGCCGCGGGCGCCGCCGGTTACCAATGCCTTTACGCAGATGACCCGGCGGCGAGGTCGGCCCGCTTCACGTAGAATCCGGCGGCACGTGAATTAAACGGAGGATGGCGATGAAGGTTGGATCCGGTTTCGGCGGAACATGGCTGACGGCGGTGGCGGACCAGGCGCAGCGGGCAGAGGCAATGGGGTACGACTTCGCGTCGACGCCCGAGACACAGCACGATTCCATGCTTGCTGCGACGCTGGCGGCGGCAAACACGACGAAGCTCGAAGTGCAGACGAGCGTGACGATCGCCTTCCCGCGCAGCCCCACGGTGCTCGCCATGGAGGCGTGGGACATCCAGCACCTGAGCAAGGGGCGCTTCGTGCTCGGCCTGGGCAGCCAGGTGAAGGGCCACAACATCAACCGCTTCAGCACCGAGTGGCCAGGCGCGCCCGCCACGCGCATGAAGGAGTACATCCGCATGGTGCGGGCGGTGTGGGAGTCCTTCACCACCGGCAAGAAACCCGAATACGTCGGCAAGTACTACCACTACACGCTCCAGACGCCGAACTTCAATCCAGGCCCAATCGAGTACCCCAACCCGAAGATCGGGCTGGCCCTCGTCGGGCGATGCGATGGCGCGCGTCGCCGGCGAGGTGGCCGACGTGGTGATGCCCCACGGCTTCATGACCGATAAGTACATGCGCGAGGTCGTCCTGCCGAACGTCGCCATCGGCCTCAAGCGCGGCGGCCGCACGTGGAAGGACATCCAGATCTCCGGGGGCGGCTTCACCGTCTTCGGCGAGACGGAGTCCGACATCGAGCAGGGGCTAGAGCGCTTGCGGCAGCCGATCTCGTTCTACGGATCGACGCGCAGCTACCACGAGGTGTTCGAAGTGCACGGCCTGAAGGACCTCGGCATGCAGCTTCACTCGATGTCGCTTGCGGGCCAGTGGGCCGAAATGCAGCGGGTCATTCCGGAAGACGTGCTGCGCGTGTTCGCGCAGACGTCCACCTATGACAAGCTCCCGGACTTCGTGAAGGAGAAGCGCGAATACGCATCGCGCATCGGACTCGCGCTCCCACAGGGCACACCAGAGCAGCGCGAACGCGCCCAGCACGTCATCAAGGAAGTGCAGAAAGTCCAGGTCTCGGGCGTGCCCGTGGGCATGGAGGATCTCTCGGCAGTCACAGCGTAACTGCGTTCGACCGCGGGCCGACGGCGTGTCGGCCCGCCGCTCGCTACCCTTCGAGTCCCAAAACGCGACGAACTTTGTCGTGTTCACGCAGTGACATTCAGGGAAACCCCTGTTCGCCCGAAGTAGTACATAGCGTTTGCTGCAAATCCGCCCATTACGGGAAGGAGAGCGGATGTCATTCTCCAGGCTCCTGCGTTGGCCCCGGCTGCGGCTGCGATCGGCGTTGACCCTCTTCACGGGGATCACGTTGATCGCAAGCATGGTGGCGCAGCGTAGCCTGGGCGGTAGCAGCTGGGGGCCGTTGTTTATCAGCGCGACCACGGCACTCGCGCTGGCCGGCGGCGTCGGCTGGCTGGTGGGCCGGACACTCACCGTACGACTGGTCGAGCTCCGCGAAGGATTGGAGCGCGTGGCCGGCGGCGACGTGGCGACCGCCGTCCCCGCCAGTGGCCTGCGGGAGATCAACGACGTGTCCACGGCCTTCAACGGGATGGTTTCGGCCCTGCGCGAGGCCACGGCGCGGCTCGAGCACCAGGCGTTCCACGACCCGCTTACCGGCCTGCCCAATCGCGCGATGTTCATGGCGACGTGCAGCCAGGCACTCGGCGCCGCCCAGGGCCGATCGGCGGTGGCCATCCTGTTCATGGACGTCGATCGGTTCAAGTACCTGAACGACAGCCTGGGCCACGGCGTGGGCGACCAACTGCTGGCGGTGTTGAGCAAACGGCTGACCGCCGTGTCCGGTGGCCACCTCGTTGCGCGCCTGGGCGGCGACGAATTCACGATGCTGGTGCGCGGCCCGACGGCGAACGTGATGGCGACGACGATTGCCGAGCGCATCGCGACCGCGCTCAATAAGCCATTCTCGGTCGCCGGGCATGAACTGTTCGTCTCGATGAGCATCGGCATCGCCGTGAGCACCCTCCGCGACAAGACGATCACAGAACTGCTGCGCAAGGCCGACATCGCGCTCTACCGGGCCAAGGCCGACGGCCGCGGCCGGTACGTCACGTTCCACGACACGATGGATGCACTCTCGGTCGAACAATTCGATCTCGACAACGCCCTTCGCCGAGCGGTAGAGCGCGGTGAGCTCATGCTGCATTACCAGCCGATCATCGACCTGCCGACGGGGCGCGTGACAGCGATGGAGGCCCTGCTGCGCTGGAACCATCCGCATCGCGGCGTCCTCTCGCCGGCGGCGTTCATTTCGGCGGCAGAGGAGACGGGCGAAATCGTTCGCATCGGGCAGTGGGTGCTGGAAGAAGCCTGCCGTCAGATGCCGCGGTTCGAACGCGCGAATGGGGGGCGCTCGATGACCGTGGCGGTGAACCTCTCCGCGGCCGAGTTCCGGCAGCCGGCGCTCACCGAGCGCATCGCGCAGATCCTGTCCGAGACGGGCGTGGCGGCGCGGTCTTTGAAGCTGGAACTGACCGAGAGCGTCCTCATCGGCGATGTCCCGGAGACGATGGGCATCCTGGCCGAGCTGAAGGGGCTGGGCGTTGGCCTCTCGATCGACGACTTCGGGACCGGCTACTCGTCGTTGAACTACCTGCAGCGGCTACCGGTCGACACATTGAAGGTAGACCAGTCGTTCGTCGCCAGCCTCGGGGTGA
The DNA here is from genome assembly GCA_963832795.1 of uncultured bacterium. Taxonomy (GTDB): domain Bacteria; phylum Chloroflexota; class Dehalococcoidia; order Tepidiformales; family Tepidiformaceae; genus CAWHVJ01. The sequence goes on along the minus strand of CAWHVJ010000006.1, from coordinate 118,019 downwards.
CGGCCACCGCCGGGCCGGTGCTCCGGGCGATTGTCGAGCTCGGGAACGCGCTCTTCATGCAGGTCATCGCTGAAGGCATCGAGACGCGGGAACAAATGCAGTTCCTCGCGAGCATCGGCTGCCAGTACGGCCAGGGCCACTACTACTACCACGCGATGCCGCCGGCCGACTTCGAGGAACTGCTCCGGCAGCAGGCCGCGCTGTTCGGCGACGGACTGCGGCGCGCGAGCTGACGGCAACGCCGCGAATCGGCCAGGCCTGGTCTGGTAGCATGGCGCCAGCGAGGTGGCAGCGATGATCCCCTTTAAGTCGAAGACTATCCGCATCGACGGGGTCGAGATGGTGGCGGAGGCGTCCCTCAACAACTGAGGGGACGTCTGGACCGCCGTGCTGCGGTCCCAGGACAGGGTCATCGCCTCCGGTGCGGGCATCTCCGCCGACGACGCCATCGCGTCGGTTATCGAGCGCGGCGAAGGCAAGGTTCTCGAAAAGCGCATCTAGTTCGATCCGATGAGTGCGGCGTGTCACGGGACAACCGGCCACGCCACTGCGCACCGCTCAGCCTGCCCACGCCCTCCCGCATGTTGTACAGTCCGCGGGCGAAAGCGGGCGGTCGACGGCGTGGAAGGAGATTGACGTGAAGGACTTTGCGGGAAAAGTCGCGGTCGTTACGGGTGCAGCCAGCGGAATGGGGCTCGCCTTTGCGACCCGGTTCGCGGACGAGGGGATGAACGTGGTGCTGGCGGACATCGAGAGCGAGCCGCTGGCGATGGCCGAGGCCGGCATCAAGGCGAAGGGCGGCAAGGCGCTCGCCGTGAAGACGAACGTCCTCCACCAGGAAGACCTCGACAGGCTCGCCGACGCGGCGTTCAGCACCTTCGGGAACGTACACATCCTCTGCAACAACGCGGGCGTGGCGAGTGGATCAGCGCTGCCCATCTGGGAGGCGCCCATCGAAGACTTCGAGTGGGTCTACGGCGTCAATTTCATGGGCGTGCTTTACGGCATCCGGGCATTCGTCCCGCGGATGATCGCGAACGGCGAAGAGGGGCACATCGTGAACACGGCGTCGATGGCAGGGCTGTTGGCGGGCGCCAGCCCCTACAGCGTCTCGAAGCACTCGGTGGTGTGCCTGACGGAGGGCCTGTACAGCGAGTTCCGCGCGCGCGGCACGAAGCTCTCGGCGTCCGTGCTCTGCCCGGGCTGGGTGAAGACCAACATCCTCGAGTCCCAGCGGAACCGGCCGGAGGAGTACGGCCCTGCCCCGGATCCGGCGAAGGCGCCGCCCGAGATGCAGGCGGGGATTCAGATGGTCCGCGGCATGCTCGAGAACGGCTATCCGCCGGAGGAAGTGGCCAGGCAGGTGTTCGAAGCCGTGCGCGACGACAAGTTCTACATCTTCCCGGCGCAGGACTACATGCTCGAAGCGGTGAAGAACCGCATGACCGGGATTATCGAGCAGCGCAACCCCGCGCTGCGGCCGATGGGCGGGTAGGCGGGCCTCAGGCGGCGTGCGAGCGTGGCGCTGTCGGTGGGTCCGCGTCGGGTGAGGCAGGCGCGACGAAGAGATCCGGGCGCGACTTGAATTCGGCTGCCTGCCGTTCATATTCGGCCTGGTAGCGGTCCATGTCGGCCCGAGCCTCGGCAAGCTGAGCGTCAAGGGAGCCGAGAGCGTCCTTCCACTGCGCGACGCCGCCACGGAGCTCGAAGAACGTCATTGAGCCGGCGCCACGGAAAAGATCCGTCGTGGCGCGAACGCGAGCACGCTCCACGAACGCGTGACCGCCTGCATAGTCGGTGGTCGAGAGCAGCACGGCGAAGAGTCGCTCACCGATGCGGCAGACCGAGTCTTCGGCACGGGCGGAGCGCAGCAGCACGCCGGCGAGCCCGGAGATGAGGTCGACGGTGGCGCCCTTGCGTCCAAGCGCGTGGTCCAGTTCGAGGAGTACGAGGTCAAACGGCTCGTCGCGGCGGCGGAACCGGGCGACGCCCTTCACCCAGTCGATGTGGAGCTGGCGCATGTTCCCGCAACCCGTGTCGGGGTCCTCGTGGATGGCGCGCTCGCGGAATGCGAGGTGGGCGTCGCGAACTTCCTTCGCTCGGCTCTCCCAGAGCGCGGCCCTTGCTTCAGCGGCAGAGGTTCGGGGGACGTAGTGGAAGAGAAGCTGGCCTTCGATGGCCATGACCGCCAGCGCCACGCCGAACGCTACCGTTACATCGACCCAGAGGGCGAGAGCGATGACGGCGACGACGGCCACGGGCAGAAGGGCGTTCGCCCAGTGTCGTCGCACTGTGGCCATGCCCGGCGGCACGACCGGACGAACCCGGAAACGCAACCACGACATACCCTGATCGTCGTCATCGCTCGTGCCGCTGCACAGTGGCGCAGCGGCGGCTGGCAACGTCGCAAGGGGAGCGGTACGCTCGATACGTGGCCCCCACCGCAATCTTCTTTGATATGGACGACACGCTCGTTGACGGCGTCGCCGCGATGACCGTGGCGTGGGATACGGTCTGCGGCGACATCGCGCGGCGCTTCTCCGGCGATGCCACGGAAGTCCGGGCGTCGATCCGGCGCGAGGCGGACGCGTTCTGGCACGACGAAGCGGCGGTCGGGCACTGGCGCCTCGACCTGGAGGGTGCCCGCGTGCTGATCCTGGAGCGCGCGCTCCAATCGCACGGGTTCGACACAGCCCCCGCGCGGGAGCTATCGGCCTGGTACTCACGGCTGCACAGGGAGAACCTCAAGGCCTTCGACGACACCTACGCGACGCTCGACGCGCTTCGCGACGCCGGGTTCAAACTCGGGCTGCTGACCAATGGCCCGGCAGGCATGCAGCGAGACAAGGTCTCGCGATTCGGGTTCGACCGCTACTTCGACGTGATCGTGATCGAGGGTGAGTTTGGGAACGGCAAGCCGCACGCACGCGTGTTCCAGCATGCGCTGGAAACGACTGGCGCCCAGCCCGAGAACGCCTGGCACATCGGCGACAACCTCTACGCGGACATCGGCGGGGCGAGGTCGGCGGGCGTGCACGCCGTCTGGATCCACCGCGAGCGGCTGAAGAAGCGCGAAGGTGAATCCGTGATCCCTGACCGCGAGATCGGCCACCTTCCCGAGCTGTACGAGCCTTTAGGGCTTTAGCCCCCCGCCACAGACTCACGCATCAGCGCCTCGATCGGGCTGTACAGCGCGGGGTTGGCCGCGAGATTGAGGTCGAGGACGAAGCCGATCGAGAGCACGCTGGCGAGCCCGCCGGCCTCGCGCACGATCAGCATGCCGGCCGAGCGGTCCCACTCGTTGAGGCCGAACTCGGCATAGGCGTCGAGGCGGCCGCAGGCCACCGAGCAAAGGTCGACCGCGGCCGAGCCTGAGCGGCGCACGTCACGCACCCGCGGGAGGATGCGGGCGAGGACCGCGCCCTGGCGGCGGCGGATCTCGGGGTCGTAGGCGAACCCGGTGCCGAGGAGGGCGTGGCCAAGCCGAGACTCCGTCGATACGGCCAGGCGGCGGCCGTTCAGGAACGCGCCGGCGCCCGTAGCGGCGGTGTAGGTCTCGTTCCGGCTGGCGTCGTGGACCGCGCCGGCGACGGCTTCGCCATCCACTTCGACGCCGATCGACACGGCATAGGCGGGGAAGCCGTAGACGTAGTTGGTGGTGCCGTCGAGCGGATCGATGACCCAGCGGACGCCGCTGGTCCCGGCGTGATTCGCGCCCTCCTCGCCGAGGATGCGCGTCGTGGGGCCTCGCCGCGAGGATGCGCTCGACGAGCAAAGCCTCCGAGGCGCGGTCGACTTCCGTGACCATGTCGGTCGGAGTCGATTTGCTGTCGACGAGCTCGCGCACCTGCGGCTGGCGTTCAGCGAGGAACGCCCCGGCTTCCTGGGCGAACTCGGTAGCGAGGGCGAGGAGATCGCGGGCGAGGTTGGAGTTGTCGGCCATGCGGTCAGCGTGCCTGTGGCGGGGGCAAGGCGCCACCGGGAGTGTTTCCGAACGGCGTTCGGTTCTGATACAGTCGAACGGCGCGAGACTTCGCCAGCGGCAGGCTCACCTTGGTCACGTTCAACCCGGCCGATCCCACGTTTCTCGAAGACCCCTTCCCCTTCTACGCCATGGGCCGGCAGATGAGCCCGCTCTACATCGCCAATCCGGGCCTGTGGCTGGTGTTCGGCTACAAGCATTGCTCCGACATCCTGAAGGACAACCTCTCGTGGTCGGCGGCGCCGCCGGCGGCTCCCGCGGGTGTCGAAATCCCGGCGCCGAGCATGCTGAGCTCGGACCCGCCGCGCCATACTCGGCTGCGCGGGCTGGTCTCGCAGGCGTTCACGCCACGGATGGTGGAGTTGCTGGAGCCGCGCCTGCGCGAGATCGCCGCCGAGCTCCTCGACCCCATCGCGGGCGAGGGCAAAGCGGACATCGTCGACGCGCTTGCGTATCCGCTGCCCGTGATCGTGATCGCCGAAATTCTCGGCGTGCCGCCCGAGGACCGCGACCGCTTCAAGGTGTGGTCGGATGAAGTCGTCTCGCTCCTGGGCACAGGCCTCGGCGGGGAGGAGCGGGAGCTGCCCACGGCGACCTTCGAGGCGATGCGCGCCTATCTCAGCGCCATGTGTGACGAGCGTCGCGCGCGGCCGCGCAACGACCTCATCAGCGGCCTCGTAGCGGCCGAAGTCGATGGCACGAAGCTGAGCAGCGAAGAACTGCTGCAGATGCTCATCCTGCTGCTCGTGGCAGGCAACGAGACGACCACGAACCTCATCGGGAACGCGATCATCGAGTTCATGAATCACCCCGACCAGCTCCAGCGCGTCCTCGATGACCCCGCACTGCTGCCGACTGCGATCGAAGAGGTGATGCGCTACTGCTCACCGGTGCAGGCAACCGCCCGACGCCCGGTGCGCGACATGGAAGTGGCCGGCAAGAAAATCGACGCCGGCCAGATGACGGTCGTGTGGCTCGCCTCCGCCAACCGCGACCCGGAAGTCTTCGAGAACCCGGACGCGTTCGACGTCGGCCGCACGCCGAACCGCCACCTCGGCTTCGGCCTGGGCATCCACTTCTGCCTCGGCGCCCCGCTCGCGCGGCTGGAAGCGAAGGTAGCGCTCGAAGAGTTCCTTAGGCGCGCGAAGGACTTCCACCGCACCGACGACGGACCGCTCACGCGCGTCCCCACGTTCATCATGCGCGGGGTGCGCGAGCTCCCGATCGCCTGGGAGCCACGGTAAGGACTACGGCGACATCGGCTGCGTGTAACCGCGGTCGATGGAGGCGATTGGGGCGCCGCCGGTCTGGAAGAGCGAGCCGTCGCCGGGTGTCACGCTGACGACGGCCCAGCTGTGAGGCGGCACCGCAGGAGGATCGGCCAGGTCGAGCCCTCCGGCGGCGTTGCCGGCGGTGTCGCGAGCGATGCCGAGTACGCGGTAGTTGGCATTTGTGCCCTCGACGTCATTCGGATTGAAGAGCAACGCCGCGAATTGGTTCGCGTCGGTAGGCTGTCCGTCGGCGGCACGGAGGTACAGCCTCGGGAGATTTGGATTGAGAGCGGCGAACGTCTCGAGCCACTGCTCCTCCTCAGGGAGTTCGGCGAAAGGCTCGATCACCTGGTCGCCCTCGTAAGAAACAAGGCCACCGAACTGTAGCCCGGCTGCCGGATTGTCGAACGTCGTGGCGAACGGGCCGCACCCGCCGGACGGGTAGAAGCCGGTGTTCGCCGCGTCGGCGTGCACCGTCCCGCTCGGCCCGGCCAAGGAAAGGTGTAAGAGCGGGAACAGATAGTCTCCCGCCCCCGTGTGCCCATCGCAGAGCGTCGCGAAGACGCGGAGATTCCCCGCATCGTCATACGCGACCTGGCCGTCCCGCAGGGTCAGACTCTGGGGCAGCGGCGGGTTGGCGGGAGCGTCGCTCCCGACCATCAGTTGCACGGCGCCGGTGCACGACTGCGGTAGCACGATCGAGTCGTTCGCCGATTGGTTCGGTTCCAGCTCGTTGCCGTGGTTGGCGAACTGGACAGCCCACGGGTCCCCGCACGCGCCACCCTCTAGACGCGCCGCCACCATCGGCGTCACCGCTGCAGCCAGGCCCGGGTTGGAGAGCGTGAAGTTCACCGTCACGTCGGTTCCGTTGGAGGTAGTTATGACCCCGTGGAGCTGGAGGAGCGGCACGTTGCCTATGTGAATCTTGAAGGCGGTCACATGGAAGGTAGGATTCGCCGGCACGGTTGCATCCGCTGGATATATGGCCGTGAACGGCGTGCCCTTGTCCGGCAGCACGAGCGGGAACGCCGTGGGGATCTGCTCTCCACTGGCGCCGAACGCCCCCGTGGCGCCGGGCTCGATGACGATGTCGGTGAGTACGGAGTTGCAGTGGTTTAGCAGTTCACCGCTGACGACCGTCCCGGCGAACCCGGCCACCGTGCTCTTGCGGATGCCGGTGATCTCGAGCGCCGCTGACGCGGGGTTCGCCGGGTCACAGGCGACGATGGTGGGCGCGGAGTCGGCAGCGACTTCGGCCACGATCTGCCTTGGGCTCACAAGTGCGCCCTGGGCTTCGCGCGGGGCCGAACCGTCGGCGAAGGCCGGCAGCGCGATCGCGGCCGCAGCCAGCGCAAGGCAAAGTGAAAGGATGTGGTTGCGCAGCAATGGCGCCATGGCATTCTCCGTCGGGGCCATAGGCGATAGTTCGCCAGTGACAAATCAGCGTGGCGAATATACCGCCGCCCGGCGGGCGAATGCCACAGAGGCCGACCTTGTCCCTATTGCCGACGGACGGAGACTGCCGGGTCCGTAGCGACGTCAAGGCGGCGAGAGGCGGACCGGGTACTCCCGAACGTGGACCGGCGTGCCATCCTTCGCGGACAGCTCCGCGACGATCAGCGAGCCCATCTGCTCGGAATCGACGGTGTACGGGACCGTGACATCGAACGTTCCGCGGCAGCCGGTGCCGCAGGTCGCCATGACAGGCCCCTCCGCGATGATCACGCCATCGTGGTCCGTGAGCGTCAGATGGAAGGTCGCCTCGAACACATCTGCGTTGCCGGTGACGTGCAGCGGGCTACCGGCCGGCCCACCGTAGACCGGGCTGTCGACGAAGATTGCCGGGAGGAAGTCCGTGAAGTCGTCGCGCGTGAGCGGGGCGCCGATCTCGAGGCCCTCGGACGAAAACGTCGTGACGACCTGGCCCTCGATAAGCAGCTGAACCGAATCGACAGTCGGGAAGCGCGTGAGCGTATAGACGAGTTGCGCCAGGCGTCCCCGTACAGAGAACGCGCCCGCGCCGGAGGCGAATTCCGCCGAGAGGTCGACGCTGGCGATTCCGTTCGCGATGGAGATGTTCAGAAGACGCGTACCGGCCGGCACCGCGGACGAGATGGCCGGGACGCTCGTGGCCTCGCCGGATGTGGGGCCGGCGATGAGCGCCTCGACGGCAGCGCGAGCGACGGCGACGGTCTGCGGGACCTCGCGGTAGACGGGCACGAGGAATGGTCCGCCCTCGTCCTGCGCGGTCGAGCCCAGGAAGAAGTACGGCGTGATGGCGGTCATCGGGCCGGGCGCCGAATCGGCCGCGACCATCGCCACCGTCGCACGGCGCGTGAGCGCGTCGTCCGCGGCATGCGCGCCCTGTTGCCCCTGTTGGAGAAACCCGACGAGGACGGCAAGCGCCACCATGGCGAACGACGACAGCCAGCCAGAACGTGCCATGCGGCGACCGTAGGTCAGTGACTGCGAGCGCGTCAACCATGAAGGCCGCGACTCGGCGTTGAATGTGGCCAGGGCCACATCCGTCCCTGCTTGACACATCGGTATACTGGATTTCCCTGCGGGGCATGGAGGCAAGTGATGTTCGGTCACGTTTCAGCGTTGCTCTCAGAAAAGGGGCGGCAGGTCTACACGACGACGAAGGGCGCGTCGGTCGCGGAAGCCGTGCGCGAAATGAACGCGAAAGGCGTCGGCGCGCTGCTCGTGATGGACGGCGAGCGCCTGCTGGGCGTGTTCACCGAGCGCGACGTGCTGAAGCGCGTGGTCGACGCGCGGCGCGACGCTGCGTCCACCCGGGTCGGCGAGGTGATGACACGGGCGCCGCTAACGATCGACGCGGGCACGACGGTCGCCGATACGATGGATCTGATGACGCGGAACCGCTTCCGCCATCTGCCGGTGATGGACGGATCCACGGTGATCGGCCTTGTTTCGATCGGCGATGTGATGCGCTGGGTGATGATGAGCCAGGAAGGCGACATCAAGGCGATGAGCGCCTATATCAACGGCGCCGCCGCGACGTAGCTCAGCTGCTCTCGGCCGGCCGTTCGAGCAACCGGTAGCCAACGCCCGGGATGTTCACCAGGTAGCGCGGCTTGCGCGACGTGACCTCGATCGCGCGGCGGGCGAGGTAGATGAGCTGGTAGAGCGAGCTCGGATCGAAGAGCGGCACGCCCGGCACGACGTCGCCTTCGGCCGCCCAGATGTGGTTGCCGAGGTCTTCCTCGGTGCACACGCGGTCGCGATGCTCCCACATGTAGGCGAGGAGCTTGAGCACGCGCGCCTGGCGGAGTTCGAGCCGGCGTTCGCCGATCCAGACCTCCATCGCCTCCGTATCGACGAAGAGCTCGTCGGCGGCGCGGCGCTGCGGAACGAGCGTCTCATCGGCGTCGTCGTTGGCGCGGAATCGGACTGAGAACTCTTCGATGCGGAAGCTGTCGCTGTCGCTGAGCACGACGGGAGTGTTGGCGTCGAGGCGCTTGCCGTTGAGCAGGGTGCCATTACGGCTGCCAAGGTCGACGAGCTCGAAGTTTCCGTTGTTGGCGCGAATCTCCGCGTGGCGGCGCGACACGAACTGGCTGGCGAGCACGAGCTCGCATCCCGCCTCGCGGCCGATGCGGATGAGGCTGGCTTCGAGTGGCACGGAGCGGATGGCCAGGCCATCGCGTTCGACAACGAGAATCGCCAACTGTCACTCCGCAGCGCTGGATGCCCGGATTATAAGGATGCGAGCACAGGTGTCGCCGCGATCACGTGACCTGCCGGGCGGCGAACGCCGCGAACATTCCCGCGGTAGTCGATGGACCAGGACCGTCCGTTCGGTGTCGAAAAGACCTACGTGGCGGGCGTCGGTACAATGGGTGCAATGGACGGATTCACAATTGCGGAAGTTGCGCCGCTGCGGTCGCCGGTCGTGGTCATGGCGTTCACGGGCTGGAGCGATACCGGGACGGTCACCACGGACGCCGCCACGCGTCTCATAGAGGCCTACAAGGGGCAGCGCTTCCTCACGGTCGATGCCGAAGACTACTACGTTTTTACCGAGACGCGGCCGACGGTGCGGCTGGATGCAAGCGGCGCGCGAGAGCTGAATTGGGCCGCGAACGAAGCGTACTTCGCCCGCCTCCCCGATGCGGCACACGACCTGGTGATCGTGCGCGGCGAAGAGCCGAACCTCCGCTGGCGGACATTTTCAGACCGGCTGAGCGAAACCCTCGCCGCGCTCCAACCGTCGCTCGTGTGCACGCTCGTTGCTCGTCCGGCGGCCACTCCGCATACGCGACCGGTGCCGATCAGCGGCTCATCGGCGGACCCGGCGCTGGCGGCGAAATACGGCCTCGGGCGCTCCATGTACCAGGGTCCGACCGGCATCCTCGGGGTGATCCACGACACGCTGCGCCGCAAGGGGTGCGGGCTCATCAGCCTCGCAGCGAGCGTTCCGCACTACCTGAACGTCGAAGAGAACCCGGCGGCGACGATGGCGCTGCTGAAGGCCTTGGAGCCGATCATTGGCGTAGCGCCGCCGGTCGGCGACCTCGAAGTGGAAGGCGAACGCTTCATCGAGCGCGTCAACGAAGCGTCCCGCGGCGACGAGCAGATTGGCGCCTACGTGCGCACACTCGAAGAGCACTACGGCGAGCAGGAAGAGGACGATTCCGAAGGCGCGGAGGATCTTCCCTCCGCCGATGATATCCTGCGCGATGTCGAAGATTTCCTGCGAGGAAGCAACGACAGCTAGCCGGAGGTCCGCCATGGCGCTCAGCACACTGGTCTGGAAGCTCGCATCGCCCTACGACGCCTACGTCTCGCACGTAGCGCGGCTCGAAGACGCGTTGGAGCGGCTGCGCTACTTCAGCGAACGGGCACTGGCCTACGAGGCGGGCCTGCAGGGCTCGGTGCGACTCGTGCCAGGCCAGGTCGACCCTGAAGAGCGGGCGCGGCGATTCCGCGAGCAACTCGGCTCGGCATCGGACATGACCGACGAGCAGTTCGAAGAGTTCCTGGTCCACCTCGGCGGCGGAAGCGTCGCCGAAGTCGAGGCCGACCGTGCGCAGGCGGTGTCACGCATGGGCCACACGACGCGCGGGCTCGAGGAGTACTTCGCGATTGCGGGCAAGGAGCTGTCGACCCTCGAAAACCGCGGATACAGCGCATCGCGGCCAGATGTCGCACGCCAGCTCCGCGAGAACCACCTGCCGGCCCGCTCGGTGGCCGAATACCGCAAGCTTCTCCACGACCTCGGCGCGAAAGTCGGCCAGAAGACCGGCTAGCTGCCTTGCCCGACGACTCCCGGCTCGTGTACTCGACGGACGGCGGACGCGTGAAGCAGCCGCTCACGCCCCACAACCGCAAAGTCGCGCCCACGGTGGCGGCCTCTCGCGCGAACACCGTGCCGGACGACGGCGTCGTGCGCGTCCAGCGGGACAAGCGCGGCCGCGGCGGCAAGACGGCGACGACGGTGACCGGGCTGCCGGGTGACGAGGCGGCGCTCGATGCGCTGTTGAAGACGCTCAAGACGCATTGCGGCGCAGGCGGTTCGCGCGAGGGACGGACGCTCGTGGTCCAGGGCGATCAGCGCGAGCGGCTGATGGCGAAGCTCACCGCGCTGGGGTACAAGCCGAAGCTGGCCGGGGGATAGGCGCGGATCGGCTGGTTACGGCGTGGGGAGGAAGAGCTGGTACTTGCCCGCCATCTGCGTGCCGCCGAACATCGGCGCCGGAAGCGTGAGCGTCATTGGGCCGGTGGTGGCGCCGACGGTGTTCTTGATTGCTACGACCAGGCTGACCGACCGGCCGGTGCCGCTCGCCACAACGATGTCGCCGCGGCCGCCAAGCGTGGCGAGTGGTGTGAACGTCTGTCCCGCTGCCGCGAGCGAGGCGTTCTGCATGCTGAGCTGGCCGTAATCGCGGCCGGTGTTCGTGACCCACAGGTCGATGAGGGCGATGTTCGTCATGTCGCTCGTCTGTGCCTTCGACACGGCGCTTGCGAGCGAGAACGACTCGGTCGTGCCGGTGGCCATGAGGATGCAACGGAAGTATTCGATCGGGTAGACCGCAGCCCGCTGGGCGCGCACGGAAACGCCATTGATCGCCTGCTCGACGCTGAGCGCGACGGAGCTCTCCTGCAACGAACCACATTGCGTCTGCTGGTGCGAGAGGTCGACCCCCTCGGTCGCCGTTGGCGACGGGGTAGAGCGGGCGCCGGCAACGTCGGACTCCGCGGTACCGCTCGCGCTCGCGGTGACGGAGGCTGCGACTGTTTGCGTTGGAGCCGCGGTCTGCGTCGGCTGCGCGGCAGTGGGCGTCGCCGCGACGGTCGGAGTTGTCGTGTCTTCGGGGGAGAGCGTGGGGTCGGTGGGCTGAGTCTGCCCCTGGGCACCGCCGGGCTGAACGGCGAACGCCACGATCACCATCAACAACACAACGGCGACGGGGATGAAGAACTGCGGCTTCCGCAGCCAGGTAATGGCTCCGGGAGGAATCAGCGGCGGTGGAGGAGGCCTCTGCTGCACGGGACAACCGTATCGACTCGTGTGCGAGCGCCACGATGGGGGAAGCCCTGATTCCCGGCGGCGGCGCACCGATCTTCGCCGAGCGATAGAGGAACGCGGCCCTTTCCCGGCTCGATGGCCGCCACTTTGTAAGCTTCGGCCATGCGCTATCTCTGGCTGTTGGTTGGCGCCGTCACGGTGACCGCCGTGCTGGCGGGGTGCACCTCGAAGTCAACCAACGGCAGCACGGCCGCGCCGGCGTCACCTGCAAGCGTGCAAGCCCGGCCGACGGCAGCGAACACCCGGTCCGTGACTATCGCCGACGGCAGCTCGACAGCGACGGTCACGGTCGAGTTGGCAGTAACCGAAGCGGAACGCGAACGCGGCCTGATGGCACGCGATGCCCTCGCGGACGATGCCGGCATGCTGTTCCTCTTCCCGGCGCCATCGCGCGTGGGGTTCTGGATGAAGGGCACGCTCATTCCCCTCGACATCGCCTACCTTGACGCCGATGGCCGGGTGCTCGACATCAAGCACGGCAAACCGCTGGACGAGACGCGTGCTCGCCCCGGCCCAGCCCTACCGCTACACGCTGGAAGTTGCGGGCGGCTGGTTCGACCGCCACGCGATGGGCGTTGGCGCGATGGTCGCGCTGCCGAACGACTTACCGGCGGCAGAGTAACGCCGGACGCCCGCCTCCGACCCGGCTAGACGCCGAGGAGCACGACCAGGTCATCGAGTTCCTGCAGACGACGCTTCAGCTTGGGCAGCGCGCCCGCGACGTAGGCCGCCTCGTGCTCCCGTTCGGCGAGCTCCGCCCCGCGATGGCCGAGCGACCGCCACATCGAGTTGCTGATGCGCCACAGCATCATGCCGAAAACGCCGGCAAGCGCGTCGCGCCCGCCGATGCCCGGGTCGCCGCCGGCGGCAACGTACGAGGCGATCACGGCGCGCGCGACGGCAGGGTCAGGATTGAGCGGCTTCACGCCGCCGCGAGTGGCCGCCAGCCGGCCGAATTCGTTGGCCGCACGAACGGTCTCGAACCACGGAACCTCAGGGCCGGCGCAGTCCCAGTCGATGAGGATGCAGCGTGCGCCGTCGGTGAGCACGTTTTGGCCATGCAGGTCGCGGTGCGCGCCCACGCGCTCAGTCTGCCTGGCCAGTCCCGAGGCGATGATCTCGCTGGCGGAGAGAACCGCCTCGAGCGCTTCGGTGTCGCCGGCCCACAGCAGCTCGGCCTCCTCGCCTTCGGCGAACCACTCGCGCCAGTCATTGGCGGGGTGGAATCCGTAGTAGCTGGCGAGGGCGTCCGGTGGCCCGCTCGCAGGCGCCGGCACCGCGTGGTGCTTCGCGAGGGTCGCCCCGAGCCAGGCGGCGACATCGTCGTTTGGGAAGAGAGGGCGACCCTCCCACCACCGGTGGATTGAGACGATACCGGTCTCGAACGCGACGTTCAGCGCGATCGGTTCGGCCATGTCGACGCCCGCGCGCTGCGCACCCAGTTCGACCTCGGCACAGGCGGCGAGCGACTGCTGAAGCCATTCCCACCGGCCCTCGCGAAATCGCTTGACGTGGAAATCGCCCTCGGCGGTGACGACTCGCCAGACGTCCACCGTCCCGGATTTGATGACGATCGGTGGGTCGGTCAGCGGCCCGAGTTGGAACGCCTCGGCGATGACAGCGGGGCTGGACCACGGGCCGTCGGGCATCGGGACATTGTGCCTGAGTCGGGCAGGGGCCGCCCTTACGCCCCGAGCGGGGCGCGGGCGAATTCGGCCAGGTGGGCGCGGGCGACGCGATAGCACTCACAGGCGGCAGCTTCCAGGCCCTGGCGATCGCGGATGTGCACTTCGCCGCGTTGATATCGCACGAGGCCAGCACGCTGCAGCGCGCCCTCGGAGAGAGCCACGCTCGGCCGGCTGACGCCGAGCATCTGCGCGAGAAAGTCCTGGGTCACCGGGAGGTCATCGCTCTCGGCATAATCGTGAGCGTTAAGAAGCCACCGCGCGCAACGGGCGTCGGAATGGTGGGCGCGGTTGCACGCCGCAAGCTGGGCGACCAGGGCAAGCATCACTCCGCTGTAGCGGCGAATCACGGTGCCGAGGCTCGGGAGACGGCTCACGCAGTCGTCGAAGTCCCGTCTCTTGAGCTTGAGCACTTGCCCCGGCACCTGCGAGACGAGCGCCGTATTCGATTGGCCGTAGCCCAGGAAGGACGGGACACCGGTGGTGCCGTCCCGGCCGATCGCAGCGAACTCGATCATCGCGCCGTTTTCGAGGACCACGAGGAGGGAGATCACGCCGCGGACGGGGAAGTACACGTATTCCGGGAGTTCGCCCGCCTCCGACAGCGTCTCGCGCTCCCGCAGCGACTGCCGATCAAGCAGCCGGGCAACCACCTCGTAGTCGGTCTCCGAGAGCGCGTTGAGTATGCGGTTTGGCGAACGGTCGGGCTGTGCTGCCTGGGGAAAGAGCGGCATACGGGGCCCCGCTTCTGACACCGGAAGGTTCCGAGACTCCGGCGACGGCGGCGCGAGTGTACACCCGTGCTACCGCGCTGTAACCCACTTTGTTCGGTACCATACAAAAGCGCTCGCGGGAGGCTCCGCAGTTCCGCTACTTTCTTGCAGACAGGGAGCCATACATTACCCCGGCGAGCAGCGGATGGGAGCGCTCCCGTCCGCCCTCGCATCGGCGTCTCCTGGCGGGGACCCGTGAGGGTGGGAAAAGTGGTCGACATTCTGGCGGGTGGTGCGGCTCGTGTGATCGAGCCCGGAGAAACCCTTCTGATGATCCCCGACGAGTTCGAGCGGCGCATCGCCGTGATCGATCCCGACCGGCGCTGGGGCGCGGATGCGCTGCTCACCCGGCGGAACGCGTCGCCGCAGGACGCCCCGGAGCACGCCGTCACCAGAGACTCTCCCGAAAAGCTGCCGGCGCCGGCAGGCCCTAACGTCGCAGGGCCGCCGGCCGCCGGCAGCGACGGCCGGCACTCAGCGCTTGGCCCGGCGACCGTCGTCGACGCAGACGACAGAGTCCTCGCAGCGGTTCTCGTCGAGCGGGACGACGCCGCTGGGGCCTTGCGATTCGTGTCGGTGGTCACCGGGAGAAGCAGCCTGTTCGCGTACTACTTCGGACGCGCTGGCCGGCGAGTCGATCTCCGGATGGGCGAGGTCCGCACGACGGGCTCGCTCCGGACGCGATGGACGCCGGAAGGCCGGGTGTGGTGGGTAGAGTCGGCGTGCCCGGCGCTACCGGCCGAGGAGCGCCCTGACCAGACAAGAGGGGTCCCGTCACCGACACAACGCAACTCCCTCTGACGACGCGGAAAGGCTGCGGCGTGTTGCCGCGGCCCTGGGCAGGTCCCGACCGTAGCGCGGCCAGCCCCAGCGGGGCTGCTCTCTGAGGTCGATGCCCTGCGCGATGTTCCCCACGATCTCCGGCGCGAGCAGCGTGTTGGCGGCGCCTCAGTTCGCGCCCGCGGGCGGCGCCCAGAGGCCCGATGAGAGCGAGCGGCCGATGCCCATCTCGCGCCCCGGGAGGCGGTCGAAGCGGTCGCGGATGAGCGAATAGCACTCGCAGCTCGCCGCTTCGAGGCCGGCCCGGTCTTTGATGCTCATCTCACCGCGGCGGTACTGCACCAGGCCATCGCGGCCGAGGCTTTCCGCGGCGATGCTCACCGTCGCGCGGCGCACTCCGAGCATGGAGCTGAGGAACTCCTGGGTGATCGGAAACTGATCCGCGAGGACGCGGTCGTGTGTCATCAGGAGCCAGCGCGCGCAGCGTTGGCGGGCGGTATGCGCCTGGTTGCACGCTGTCCCCTGCGCGACCATGGTGAACAGTTCCATCGTGTAGGCACCCATCAGCGTGCGCAGGCGCGGCAGTCGTTCCATGTGATCCCGGAACACATCCCCGCCCATCCGCCACGCCATCCCCGGCACCTGCACGATAGCGAGCGATTCGGACACTGCCAGCCCGAGAATGCTCGCGATCTCGACCATGCCTTCGTTCCCGACGGTCGCGAGTTCGATCGACGTGCCGTTCTCGAGCACCGTGAGAAGGGATACGACGCCCGAATCGAGGAAGTAAACGTATTCGTTCTCGTCCCGGGGCTCGTGGATCACTGCTTTCATCGGCAGCTCGATCGGCTCGAAGCCGCGCTCGATGGCGGCGAAGTCTTCCTTCGCGAGCGATGCCAGTAAGCGGTTTGTGATGTGTCGTCCGGTTAGCATCCGGCGCCTCCCAACGCGACGGGCGGCGGGAACCGCTGTCGCCTACAGCGTTAACTGTACGCCGCAGGCGCGGGATGACGAGGTTTGTGCTTCGAAGCGGAGGCTTAGCCGGTGGCCGACTCGCGGTCGGAAGGGCCTGACGGAGAGGAATACGGGCCCAGCCGGTCTCGCCAGCAGACGAGTATGACCGTGCTGCCCTGCACGCTCATGAACGCTTCGGCGGTGAGCCAGAGCGCCTGGCCGCCTACCAGCCGCACGCCCACGCGGTCGTCGCGCACCTCGGTCACACTGCCGACCTGGTGGCCCGCGATATCGAGCACCGACATCGCAGTCTCGATCCGCTCGATCACCGGCCTGAGCGCGTCGGGGTGTGCACGGCGTGCGGGATCGTCTTGTTGATTCACTGCGCTTCTATCCTGCGAATGCGGAGTACTGACGTCGGTACGATATCGCACATAAATCGTGCGGTTGTGTCAAGTCACCGCCGCGACGACACGGACTACCGGGATCGGTGGCACCTGGGCGATACTGAGCGGCACAATCCGTTCGCCATGGTGCGCAGCGCGCGCGAAGGGCATGCGGAAATCTCCCGATCGGATTCCGAAGACTATGCCACGCCACCCCAACGAAGCCCTGTTCGAAGGCGAGAAGCCGTTCCCCATCATCCCCACGTGCGAGCACTTCGCGGGCACGGAGGAGCGCATCACCAAGGCGTTCCAGCTGCAGGAGAAGATGGGCGGCGTCTTCGACATCACGATGGACTGCGAGGACGGCGCCCCCACCGGCGCGGAGAAGCAGCACGCCGAGATGGTGGTGCGCATGCAAAACAGCGAACTGAACAAGTTCGACATGGCCGGCGTTCGCATCCACGACTACACGAACGAGCACTGGAAGCAGGACGTCGACATCATCGTGCCCGGCGCCGGCGCTCGCGTGGCCTACATCACCGTGCCGAAGACTGTGAAAGCCGCGGAACTGGCGGAGATGATCGCGTACATTCAGCAACGCCACCACCCGTGCCGGCATCCAGCGCGAGATCCCGATCCACGCGCTCATCGAGACGCACGGCGCGTTGCACGAGGTCTGGCAGATCGCAGAGCTACCGAACGTGCAGGTGCTCGATTTCGGGCTGATGGACTTCGTCAGCGCCCACCACGGCGCTATCCCATCGTCCGCGATGCGCTCGCCCTCGCAGTTCGACCACGCCCTCCTGCACCGCGCCAAGGCGGAGACGGTTGCCGCGGCGCTCGCGAACGGCATCGTGCCGGCGCACAACGTGACGCTCGAGCTGAAGGACACCGACTTCATCTACGGCGACGCGAAGCGGGCTCACGATGAGTTCGGGTTCCTGCGGCAGTGGTCGATCTACCCGGCCCAGATTGACCCGATCACGCGCGCCATGGCGCCGACGCTCGACGAAGTGGATGAGGGCCAGGAGATCCTGCTCCGCGCCTACGACGCGGACTGGGGCCCGATCCAGTACGAAGGCAACCTCCACGACCGCGCGACGTACCGCTACTACTGGGAAGCAATCCAGCGCGCGCACGTCCAGAACATGGAACTCAAGCCCCAGGTGCTGAACCTTTTCTTCCGTGAGGCCGTCCCCGCGTAAAGCGTCCGACTCGGGTTCGGCAGCCAGCGCCGTCTCTAAGGAGACGGCGCTTTTCCGAGGTATTGCCACGGATGGTCGTAGGGCTGGTCCGGGTCCTGCTGGGGCGTGTCGCCCTGCGTCCACCATTTCGCCCGGAACACCTGTCCGTCGTAGGTCACCTCGTCGCCGGCGACGAACACTTTTTCCGCCGACCACGGCGTGACCGTCCCATCGGTGACAGCGTCTTCCGCGGCCACGGCCGTGCGATCGCTGTCGAGCACAGGGCCAAGGTAACGCCAGGGCGTGTCCCAGTCGTGCTTCACCGGCGCATCGGGCTGATCGCCTTGCGTCCACCATTTCGCCTGGTAGACACGCCCCTGCCACACGACCTTGGCGTCGGCGTCGTAGGCCTTGGCGGCCCGCCAGAGCGGATAGGGACTGGTCCGGGGGTCATCGCGCGTGAGGCTATCCGCGCGCGTATCGGAAGCGGCCGCGGTGGGCACGCCGTCCGCGCTGACCGCTACCGTCGCCGTGTGGCCGGTGGCGTGAGCCGCGAACAGGTGCGTGAACTCGAGCGGATCCTGGCCGACGCCGGAGCATGTGTTCGAGGCACGTTTGTCGCCGGACGAAGCGCCGCAGGCCACATCACGGTTCGCCGACCAGAACGAAAGCCGGCCCAGGCCTACTCGTTCGGCAAAGGAGAGTACGGCCGTGGCGTCCGACTGCGTGAACACATCCTGCGCGACGTCGTTTTGCCCGATCATCGGCGTCGCGCCCATCATCTTCCAGAGGTCCTCGTTGAGCGGAACGCCGGCGGCGAGGTACGCAGCGTCGAGCTGTTGCCAACCGGCGTTCATCGCAGCGATCGTGGCGTCTCCCATGGATACGCCGGCCGCCCGCGAACCGCCGTAATTCATGGTCATCAGGTTGAAGCCCGCGAACCGGACGCCAGCCGCGAGAGCCTGGTCGATGAGCGTACGGCCGTCGGCCGTCAGCCCCTGGGGGTCAACCGGGAGCGTCAGCCACACCTGGAGGTCGGGGTGCTGTCGCTGCAGTTGTACGAGCGCTGCCGCGCGCCGCGCGTTCGCGTCATGGTTGGCAAGGCCTGCGCCTTCGACGTCGAAGTCGACGGCAGTTAGGGAGTACCGGTCCACCACGGCGCCGTAGGCGGCCGCAAGGGCGGCGGGGTCGGTGCAGGCAACGGCGAGCTCATCGTTGAGGGCACCGCCGAAGGACACCGCGGCGTCGCCGCCGCGTTCCCGGAGCCGCACGATGCGGCGATCGAGATCGAGTGCGCGCGCCGCGGCATCGAGCGTGTAGTAGCCCCCCCACGACGGATCGCAGCGCTGTGTCGGGTCTGCGACGATGAAGCCGAGAACCACGTTGTCCGCGGGCTCTTCGGTTGGGTCTTCGAAGTGAAGGACGGGCGTGAGCGTCGTGTCGACGTAGGGAGCGAACCACGTTCCCGAGGCTCCGGAACCGGCGTCGCTAAAACGGGCGAGCGCCCATCGCGAGCCCGCGAACAGCAAGCCACCAACGATGGCAAGCACGACGAGAGCACGGATCAGGGAGATCCGCCGGTGCTCGCGTTGGGAAAACATGGCGTTTTGGCGCGGTTCTGGTGCGGTCATCAGTTCTGCTCCCGCGAGGCGGCGACGGAAGCGCGGCGATTCGGGGCGTTGCGGCCGTCAGTCAAGAGCCGACTCAACTCGAAGAACTCTTCCTCGGTCGATGGCGTGCGCCGCGCACCGAAACGGTCCTGTGCGGCCAGCGCGACGGCGAGCGGAGCGCTGCGTTCAACCTCCTCCGCCACCGAGCTACCTACGTACAGCACGCTCGCCCAGTGCGGGACCTGGGGCACGGCCTCGGGTGCTGAGACGGGCCGGTAGATGAAGTCCCGAACGTTGATGAAGAGATCGACGGCCGTGTTGCGCAAGCCCACGAAGAAGATGCACGCGTACGCCGTAGCCAGGAGGTTGATGCCCGCGAAGGTGCCGTGGATGTAGTTTCGATGGCTGATGTCGTTCGCGAGCGTCCGGCCAGACCAGCCGATGAGCAGCAGCGGGACGACGAGGAAGAGCAGCGGCGCGACCGTGCGATTGCGAATCTTGGGCGTGCGAGCGAAGGCGATTTTCTGGCCGCCGATGGCCTGGACCACCGACTGCATCGTCCCGACGAGATTGACGGGCAGCAGCAGCAGGTTGAATCCGTAGATTCCGAAGACGTCGCGTCGGCGATAGCCAACCCGCCGCAAGTCGTGTGCCATCGTCCAGAAGTAGGGCACGGCAGTGACCACAGCGAAGCGGCTGAGCAGCTGATTGTCGAACGGGTAGAACAACAAGAGAAGGAGCGAAAGCGACGCCCAGGAGATCGAGACGAGGTAGTTGGCGCGCAGGAAGAACTCAACGGGTGATGGCCGCTTCGTTCCCTTCTCCCGACGCCAGAGTTGGCGGAGGAGCTTGGGGAAGATGACCAGGCCGCCGTTGGCCCAGCGTCGCCGCTGGATGACGAGCGCTCCGAAGTCAGGCGGTGTGGCACTGTAGCTCAGGCGCTCCGGGTAGTTGTGGAGGCGCCAGCCACGCGAACGGAGGTCAATCGTCGACTCCGTGTCCTCGATGACCGTCCGGTCCTTGATGTACCGGCGGATGACGAAGCCGTCCTGGTCGTCCTCTTCCTTCAGCTCATCGAGCGCCTGCTTTCGGATGATGGCGTTGGCCCCGACCCAGAACGTCGCGTTGTACCGCGTCAGCCCCTGGTGGACGATGTGCTGAATGTCGGTGGTGGCGCCAGCGATGCGCTCGATGCGTGAGGTGGCGTTCCGATACGCCGAGTACGGCGTTTGCACGACCGCAACATCGGCGTTTTCGAGCTGTTCCATGTAGTAGACGAGACGAATGCAATATTCCGGAAGCAGAATACTGTCCGCGTCGAGCGTCAACACGTAGTCGCTATCAGGCACAACAATATCTGGTTCCGCCGACGCTGCCGGAATCAGCACCCGGCCGCCCGGAGACTGCACGACACAGTACCGGCCACCCATCAGACCAAGATACGAGTTAAGGTTCATCGCCTTATTCGCCTCGTGAGAAAGCGACGCGAATTGCTTTCGCTCGAAGCTGGTGACTTCCGCCTGGAAGATCCGCACGAGCCGTGCGTACAGCTGGCCAACACGGCGTCGGCTGACTCCCGCATCCGGTTCGTCCGCAGCGGCCCGCACCGCAGCCGCGGTTGTGCGAAGGTCTTCTTCCATGCGCTCGAAGAATTCGACCGCCAGGAACTCGTCGCTGTGATCAACGTGCGGGAGCGAAACACGGAAGTCGCGAAACCAGCGAACAGCGTCGTCGTAGTGCCGCGCGAGGAGATTCAGCGTGTCGACGTCGGCCGCCTGCACGCCATCGCCTTCGTCGGCGAAGGCCCGGAACGCCGATTCGAACCTCCGCCGCGGTTCGGCGAGTGACTCCGTGATCCGCAGGGGCAAGAGCCGAGCCCGTTCGAGCGCCTCGCGTTGAGCGTGCTCACGTGGGTTCGGCGGGTCGTCGAGGAGAAGGACGACACGGAGGTTGGCGTACTCCTGCAGAGCAGCCGAGAGCAGCGTCTGCTGCATGACGCGTTCGTCTTCGCGGTAGGCCGGCACGATGACCGTCATCGAGGACATGGCGTCTTCGAAGAAGTCGTCGATGGTGCTCCGCGGGACGCGGCGATGTCCCCGCAGGCGCTCGAAGTAGCCGATGCGCGTGACCAGGTATGCCGCGGCTGAGGCGGTGAGAAGCGTGACCATCACGAGGTACACCGCGGTCTCGGCGATCGTGCGCGTGGTCACATCGGAGTTGACCAGCCTCGAGACCTGCTCGACGAGATAAGCGACCCACGCCGCCCCGGTGAAAAACAGAGCGAAACGCGCCCCGGCAACGGTCCCGCGTCGGGGCGGCTTCGCGATGATCGGTGCGCCCGGCCGCGACGGCGCAGGGGTCGACGAAAAGGGCAGCCGCATAGGACGTTATCCCGCCTTTTGAGGATCGACCGTCCGGAAGGTAAACGGCCTTTGGACGCCGACCCGGCATTGCCGGGACCCGCTGCGACGAAGAAAGGGCGCCCGCGCTGTCG
Organism: uncultured bacterium; assembly: GCA_963832795.1. Classification (GTDB taxonomy): domain Bacteria; phylum Chloroflexota; class Dehalococcoidia; order Tepidiformales; family Tepidiformaceae; genus CAWHVJ01. The sequence goes on along the minus strand of CAWHVJ010000006.1, from coordinate 96,347 downwards.
CTGCACGGAACAGCCGCGTGGAGAGCGCGTGGACGGCCGGTATCTACCCGTACCGTAGTTGGTGTAGACGACAATAAGCAAACAAGAAACGCATAAGAAACGCCATCTGTAACACGACGGTCTGTGGTGCGGTAAACAGCGCCACAGTGTGTCGATAAGGCACGCAATAGATGGCATCTATTGGCGACAATCGTGACGGACATGCCCCACAGAGCAACGCCGTCCCGGCGCAAGGTTGGGTTCCCCCTACCCCGCGTTGCGGCGGACGGCGAGCGTCACGGTGGCACCCTCGAGGTCGTGCTCTGCGCGATGGGCGTCGGCGGGTGGAGCGCCCGCGACCAGCTCTGTCGAGAGCGTTTCGGCCTGGATGTAGGCGGCTTGCGACTGCATCACGCGGGCGATGTCGGCGTCGCCCGCGTACCACGTCGTGATGCGATCGGAGAGCACGAAGCCAGCTTCCCGGCGCATGTCCTGGATGCGACGGACCAGTTCGCGGGCGAGGCCCTCGTCGGCGAGTTCAGCGGAGATGGCGGTCGTGATGGCGACGGTGTACCCGGCGTCCGATGCGGAAGCGAAGCCGTCGGTGTCCTGCGCCTGGAGGAGGATGTCCTCGGGCTCAAGGTCGTGCCCGGCGATGGAGACTGTGCGGCCTCGTCGCACCGCCTCGGCGACCTCGGCCGCCGGGAGCGCGGCCAGTCCGGCGCGGATTGGCGCGACTTGGGCGCCGTACTTGCGGCCCAGGACCGGCAGGTTCGGTTTTACGTCGTAACGTACGACCACCGTCTCGTCGTCGAGCAGCTCAAGCGCGCGGGCGTTGAGCTCTTCGAGCACCAGTTGGGCGTTCTTGCGCAGCGCCCCGCCCTCCTCAGCGTTACGGGGCTTCACGAGCACCTGCGCCACGGGTTGGCGCACCTTGATCTGCGCCTTGGCGCGCGCCGCCCGGCCGAGCGAGCAGATGCGCTTCACCAGCTGCGTCTCGGTGTTCAGCGACTCGTCGATGCGGGCCCTGTCCGCGAGCGGCCAGTCGGCAAGGTGGACGCTGAGCGGCGCCGCGTCGTCAAGCGAGCGCACGAGATTCTGGTACAGCTCCTCGGCGACGAACGGCGTGAACGGTGCGAGGAGCTTCGCGACCGTCGTCAGGGCCGTGTAGAGCGTGTAGTAGGCGCTCTGCTTGTCGCTATCCGATTCGCTCACGCCGCGCCAGAAGCGACGCCGCGAGCGCCGCACGTACCAGTTCGAGAGGTCGTCGACAAACGCTTCGATCGCGCGGCCGGCGTCCGTCGGGTCGTAGGCTTCGAGCTCGTCCGTAACCTTGAGGACGAGCGCGTTGAGCTCACTCAGCAGCCAGCGATCGATCTCCGGGACGTCGCCCGACGGCGCGACGCGCGGATCGAGGTTGTCGATGTTGGCGTAGCTGACGAAGAACGAGTAGCTGTTCCACAAGGTCAGCAGGAAGCGGCGAAGGCCCTCTTCCACGAGGGCCAGGGAGAAGCGCCGCGACGAACCAGCCGGGCTCGCCGTGTACATGTACCAGCGCGTGGCGTCGGCGCCGGCCGCGTCGAGCACGGTCCACGGTTCGACCGTGTTCCCTTTCGACTTCGACATCTTGTTGCCGCGTTCGTCCTGGATGTGGCCCAGGCAGATCACGTTCCGGTAGGAGATGCTCTCCGGCACCGCTTCAGCGGCGTGCAGCAACGTGGCCTCGGCGTGGAGCGTGTAGAACCAGCCGCGCGTCTGGTCGATGGCCTCGCAGATGAAGTCCGCGGGGAAGGCGCGGTCGAACTGGTCCGCGTTCTCGAAGGGGTAGTGCCACTGGGCGTACGGCATCGCGCCGCTGTCGTACCAGGCGTCGGCCACTTCGGGCACGCGCTTCGCATTCGCGCCGCACGCCGGGCAGCGCAGCAGGATCTCGTCGATGAACGGGCGGTGGAGGTCGTCGAGCGCTTCCGCGGCGGCCCGGTCTACGGCGAGCTCCACGAGTTCGGCCCTCGAACCGACGCAGATCGCCTCGGCGCAGGACTCGCACTTCCAGAAGGGCAGCGGCGTGCCCCAATAGCGCTCGCGGCTGACGGCCCAGTCGATGTTGTTCTCGAGCCAGTTGCCGAAGCGGCCGGTCTTGATGTGCTCGGGATACCAGTTGATGCGGCTGTTGCCCTCGAGCAGCGACTCCTTCTGGCGCGTCGTGCGGATGTACCAGCTCGGCTTGGCGTAGTACAGCAGCGGCGTGCTGCAGCGCCAGCAGAACGGGTAGGTGTGCTTGATGGTTCCGTGCTTCAGCATCAGGCCGCGCTCTTCGAGGTCGCGAATGACGTCGCGGTCGGCCTGCTTGGCGAACTTGCCTTCGCCCGGTAGCCCGGGCGCCATGTTCCCCCGCAGGTCGATGGGCTGGACAAACAGCAGCCCGAAGAGCCGCCCCTGCTCGAAGTCCTCGGCACCGAACGCCGGCGCCGTGTGGACGATGCCGCTGCCGTCGTCGAGCGAGACGTAGTCTGCGGCGATGACTCGCCGCATCGCGTCGGTGGTGGCGCCGTCCGGCAGGCGACGAAGCCTGCCATCGGACTCGAAGCGCATCGCCTCCTGGCCCAACAGTTCCGGGCGGTAGAGCGGCTCGTACTGGAGGCCGACAAGCGCTTCGCCTTTGAACGTGGCGACGTGTGACGCCCTCTCCCCGAGGACCTTTTCGGCCAGCGCAACAGCAAGGATGAACGACTCGCCTTCGTGCTCGTACAGGCCGTAGTCCGCCTCGGCATTCACCGCCAGCGCGACGTTGCCGGGGAGCGTCCACGGCGTCGTCGTCCACGCGACCAGGGAGAGCGACTCCGATTGGGCCGCGACAGCGGCGAGCGCAGGCACCTTCGCGAACTCTGACGGCGGTACGCGGAACTTGATGAAGACGCTCGGGTCGGGCGTGTCGTCTTCGTAGCCAAGCGAGACCTCGTGGTCGCTGAGCGTGGTCCCGCAACGTGGGCAGTAGGGCGAGACGCGGTAGTCCTGGTAGACCATCCCGTGATCCCAGAGCTGCTTGAAGATCCACCAGCCGGTCTCGATGTAGCTGTTGTGCCAGGTGACGTAGGGGTGGTCGAAGTCGGCCCAGTAGGCGATGCGCTCGCTCATGCGCGTCCACTCCTCGACGTAGCGGCTGACGCTCTCCTTGCACTTCGCGTTGAAGGCGGCGATGCCGTACTCCTCGATCTCGGGCTTGGACTTGAGGCCCAGTTCCTTCTCGATCTCGAGCTCGACCGGCAGCCCGTGGGTGTCCCAGCCCGCTTTGCGAGGGACGCGGTAGCCCTGCATCGTCTTGTAGCGCGGGATCAGGTCCTTAAAGGCGCGTGCGAGGACGTGGTGGATGCCGGGCCGTGCGTTCGCGGTCGGCGGGCCTTCGTAGAAGACGAACAGGCCATCGTTCGGGAGGCCCGGCTTCGGCTCGCGTTCGACCGTCCGCTGGAAGATGGCGTTGTCCTGCCAGAAGCGGAGGACATCTTCCTCCAGCCGCGGAAAGCTCACCCTGGGATCGACGGGCTTGAACATCTCGGCACCTCGCGCGTGGGGTGCGCGCAACCGTGGGAGCGGCTGCAACGTACCGTTCATGATGACCACACGCGCGACAGGGCCCAAAAAACGCCCGTCGCCCGGCAGCCAATGCCAGGGACGAGCGTGAACGCCCGCGGTACCACCCTGTTTCCGACCGGACGGCGAACCGGCGGCCGGCACTCATCGAGGCGCAAACACGCCCCAGCCCCTGGTAACGGCGGGCTTCCGTCCGGATCTACTCAAGGGTGGCGGGGACTCAGGACTGAGTCCTCGGACCTCGCACCTCTTTTGGCCGGAGGCTCGGGAGGGATCTTCGCGCCATCTGCCCGTACCCTCTTCCACCGTTCAGGGCTCGCTGGAAGGGCTCGAGGACGCTACTCGTCTCCGTCATCGCCTGTAGACTCCAGTACAGCAGCCTGCCCGTTGGAGTGTCAATGCGACGCGTGATCTTGCTCTGCGCGGTGCTCGCCGCGTTCGCCGCCGCGTGCGGCGGCGACGACACCGGCGGCTATACGGAGAGTGTCACGCCCGATGCCACCGGAACGGTCCAGACCGCGACGATTCCCGTGGGCACGGACTCGACGCCGGTGCCGACGGAGTTCCGCGTGGCGTTCATCAATCTGATGAGCCCCGTGGCGCTCGACTCCACGAACAGCGTCGCGAGCGACACCTACGATGAGCGGCTCGCCCTCGTGATCGAACAACTGAAGGTGTTCAAGCCCGACCTGGTGGGCTTCAACGAGGCGACAAACACGACGGCCCACGGGAACGCCGTGGCGACGCTCGCCAAAGAGCTAAAAATGGAGCAGCAACAGGTCCGGGCGAACCCGTGGTTCCCCGGCTCCACCCAGGCAGCGAACGACGAGATCGCCAAGCAGAGCGGATTCGAGGAGTTCGACGTCCTCCTCACGCGGTCTGCGTTTCCGATCCTGAAGGCCGACCAGAAGTGGCTGAACCCGCGCACATCCGAGACGGAAGCACGAGCGGCGCTTCATGTCGTGGTGAAGGCGCCCGGTACGCTGGGCAACATCGATGTCTACCTCACCCACCTCACCGGCGGAGGCGACCGGGTGCGCGCCGCGCAGGCGGCGTCGGTCCTTTCGTTCGTCAAGGAGACGCGTGGCGCGGGCCCGCTGCTGCTGATGGGCGATCTGAGCGACACGCCGGAATCGAGCGCCTACAAGGCCTTCGTGGACGCTGGATTCAAGGACCTCGACGCTGCCGGCAACCTTCCGACCTGTTGCCGCGATACCGTCGTCGGCGAACAGCCGGCCCTGACGACGCGCACAGACTTCCTGTTCGCCGACCGGTGGACCGCCCCGGCGCCTGCCGTGTGGGGCGACACCCCTGGCAAGCGCGCCGACGGCACGCCGCTCTACGCCAGCGACCACAACGGCCTGACCGCTGTCTTCCCGCTGACCCTCCCGCCCGGGCCGTAGGGACGCTGCAGCTCCTCTACGTGCTGCGCAGCGAGAAGCTCGTCGTCGTGAGCATGGTGCCCATGACCATGATCGCGAGCACCAGCACGAGCCCGGTGATACTGAGGATCATCGAGTTGCGGCGGGCCGTGGCGAACTCAGCGTCGCTGACCGCACGGCCCTCGGCCTGCGCTTCGTAGAGCCGCAGCAGGCGGGGGCCGACCATGAACGTGTGCACGCCGACGACGATGAGCATGACGAGCAGCACGGTCATCTTGATCGAGAAGATGACGCCGAAGCGCACGTCGTTGAAGCCGACGTTGGGATCGACGCTGTAGAAGTCACGCCAGGTCGCGATGAGATATCCGCCGGCGATGACGATCAAGGCGAGCCCGACGCCGCCGATGTAGCCGAACCGCCGCGTGATCGTGCGCATGGCGGCGATGCGCGTGGGGAGATCCTCGATGCCGCGCGACGCGGGCACCCACGCAAAAGCGAGGAAGAACTGCGGACCCACGTAGAGCGCGATGCCGAGGATGTGGGTCCAGATGGCGGCGATGTGCAGACCTTCGTCCACCGTGTCCTCCCTTTCGTCGCGATGCGACAGAGCCACGGACGATTAGACAGTGTTTCGCGTCGTGGCGGAAGCGACGGGACAGGAGCCAAACGGCGTGGGCGTCAGGCGAGCAACTCGCCTTCGGCCACGAAGACAACGCCGCCACCCACGTGGACACCGGTGATCGCCTTCCCATCGCCAGCGACGCTGACCACGATCTGGCTGGGCCGGCCCATCTCGTAACCCTGCTCGACGGTAAACGCGCCGGCGTCCGCAGCGCCGTGCCGCACGAGATAAGCGCCGAGCGGCCCGGCCGCACTCCCCGTCGCAGGATCCTCCGCGATGCTGTTCGCGATCAGCCTGCTCAGCATCCGCCCGTGGGCGCTCGATCCGCCCTCGATAGTCTGCAGGCTGAACGGATAGACGGCCGGGTGCGCCGAACCGCCGAACACGGCCGGCCAGCGGCTCGCATCCGGCGTGGCCCGTTGCACCGCGTCAAGTGACGCCAGCGGCAGGTAGAGGAACTCCACGCCCGCCGATCCGAACTCCGCCGGGAGAGCGGCGTGCAGGTCGTCTTCCGCCAGGCCGAGCAAAGCCGCGAGGCTCGCCTTCGAGGCTTCGCACGGCCGAAACTTTGGGAGCGGCTGCTCCATCGTCGCCTCGCCCTGCACGCCGTCCCCCGGAGCGGCTGTCACGTTCAGCGTGCCAACCTTGAGCTCAAGCCGGAGCGCCGTCTTCGCACGCTCCGCTGCCAGGACGAACGTCGTTCCCACGACCGGATGCCCGGCGAACGGTAGCTCGGTGGCCGGCGTGAATATCCGCACCTTCGCGTCGTTGGCGTCGTCGTCTGGCGGGAAAACGAACGTGCTCTCGGCGAAGTTCATCTCGGTGGCGATGGCCTGCATCGTCGCATCGTCGAGCCCGCGCGCGTCGGTGAAAACGGCGAGTTGATTCCCGCCAAAGCGCCGCCGGGTGAAGACGTCGACGTGAACGAAGCGGTAGCGGCCCATCGGCGTTCCTGCTGACTCGGCGAAGCCGGGATAGGCGATCGAGCATAGCAGCGGCGCGGTGAGACGCGATCGATAGCGACTGTCGAGCCGATCGCAACCTGGGCTTCGCAGCCCCGTTTCATCCCATGCTGGCCACTCTCGCAGTTCCGAAAACGGACCACACAGGGGCCGCAGAACCTGTTACCCAAAGACGCTGGGGTTGGCTGCGTGGGCCCCGAATCATCGTCACCCATTTGGGAAAGGAAGGGACATGAATCGAGCCTCACCGCGCCGGCACTGGTTGCTGGCACTGCTCACATCGGGGGCCGTCGCGTCGATTGCCGCGATCGTCATCGGACTGGGCGCCAGCACGCCGACCGCACTGGCATGGACCACAACCCTCCATCACCACCACCGCCAGCGCCGGGGGCCCTGTCGGCACCGTCCTCACCGACTCCGCCATGCTCGCGAAGACCGATAGCAACGATCTCAACGGCAGCGTGACATTCTCACTCTACGGGCCCGACGACGCGTCGTGCTCCACGGCGATCTTCACCTCCGATGCGGTCACCGTCAGCGGCGACGGCACGTATGACACTCCCGCCGGCTTCACGACGACCGCCGCCGGCACCTACCAATGGGTCGCCAGCTACACAAGCAACGACGACAGCAACGCCAACGCCATGACGGCGTGCGGCGACGAGCCCGTCGTCATCTCGCTCCCTGAAATCATCACGCCCTCCATCACCACGACGGTTGGCGCCGGGACCGGCACCACCAGCGACACGTTCCATGACACCGCGACCCTCACCGGGAGCGCCAGCGCGACCGGCACGATTAGCATTCTACTGTTTACGGCCCTGGCGACGCCACCTGCATCCAGGCCCCGGAACGCACGTCGAAGATGTCTCCGTCAACGGTGACGGCGACTACACCACGGCGACCGGCTTCACCGCCGGCCGCCGTCGGCACCTACCAATGGGTCGCTATGTATAACGGCGACGCGAACCACGCTGCCGTTTCGAGCCTCTGCGGCGACGAGCCCTTCACCGTCTCGTCCGCGGAGATGTCCTCGCCGACTATCACCACGACCGTTGGCGCTGATAGCGGCACCATGAGCGACACGTTCCAGGACACGCGACCTCGTCGGCCTCAGTGGCAGCGGCACCAATGTCGCACTGGCGAACAACCAGGGTGGTGACGACAGTCACTGCGCGACTGTCGAGAACTCACAAACCAGCCTCAACACTAACAGCGACAACGAAGATGACAATGGTCGCGAAAACGATGAGGACGACGACGACTGCAACATGACGCAGCCCGTCGAAAGCACCGAGACCGCCACGGCAACCGAAGCGACGGCGACGGAAGCCACGGAAACGGCCACCATGACGGCGACGGAAACCCGCACGGAAACCGCCAGCCCGAGCCCTTCGCCTTCGCCGAGCCCCAACCCGGTGACGACGCCGACCATCTCCACGACGCTCAACCCCGCGACCGGCGACACCACGATGACGTTCCAGGACACCGCAACGCTGTCCGACAGCGACCACGCGACCGGCACGATCACGTTCAACGTCTTCCCAGCCGGCGACACCTCCTGTTCGCAGGACCCGATCGCCACGGAAGATGTGAGCGTCAGCGGTAACGGCGACTATTCCACCGTGACCGGCTTCACGACGACCACGGCTGGTAACTACGAGTGGATAGCCACCTACAACGGCGACTCCAACAACGCTTCCGTCTCCACGGCCTGTGGCGAAGAGACGCTGCTCGTGACGGCCGGCCAGGTGATCACCGGTGCCACCACACCCACGCCTTCGACCACTGTTACAGCGACGGCGACCGAAACGGTCACCGAAACGCCGACCGCGACAGCGACGACGGCCACTCCCACCGAGTCCGTCGCCACGGAGACGCCGACTACGTCGAACGGCCTCGCGCCCGTGACCAACACGGCTGTCTCGTCTTCGATCCAGGGATCGAACCTCGCCACGAACACGGCAGTCTCCTCGGCGGTCCAGGGATCGAATCTCTCGGGCTCCACGCCGGCAGCGCCTAGCACCGGTAGTGGCGCGACCAGCGGCGGCAGCGGCTCGCCCCTGGTGTGGGCAGGCCTCGGTCTGCTGGCACTGGCGGCTGGCGCCGGCGCAACGATCTGGAGCGCTCGCCGGCGGTAATCGCACGGCTAACGCTCTCTAGTGCAAGGGCCGCTCCCTTCGGAAGGGGGAGCGGCCCTGCTTTTTGCGAAGAAGGGCCGGGACGAATGCCCCGGCCCTTCTCGCGCCGTCGATTGTGGTCAGGATCGTCGGCGCCGCGTGACGGCCAGTGCGGTCGCGCTGCTGAAGAGCAGGGCGAGGCTTGCCATGACAGCCGCCGCGGCCGTCATGACGAGTGCCAGCCGCCGTACCAAAACGGGTCCGTGGAACCGTGGGCCTGCGGCCTCAGACGTCCAGGATGACCTTCCCGAAGTTGGCGTTCGAGGCCATGTAAGCGTGGGCCGCGGCAGCCTCGGCGAGCGGGAAGGTGCGGTCAACGACAACCTTGATGCGTCCGCTGGCGAGGTGCGGAAGGACGCTCTTCTCGAACGCGCGCGTGGCGGCGCCCTTCTCCTCGATCGGCCGGGCGCGGAGCGTTGTGCCGCGCACCTGCAGGCGCTTCCCCAGCAGCATTCCGATGTTCGCCTGCGTGGTCGCCCCGCTCATCAGGCCGACGAGAACCATGCGGCCCTTCGGCGCGAGCGCGCGCATGTTGCGGTCCCAGTATTCCGCACCGATGACGTCGAGCACGACGTCGACGCCCCGGTTGTTGGTGGCCTTGAGGACTTCGTCCGCGAAGTCCTGGGAGTGGTAGTTCACCCCGAGGTCGAGCCCGAGGCTGGCCGCGCGCGAGAGCTTGTCAGCGCTGCCGGCGGTGCCGGCGACGAACGAAGCGCCCATCGCCTTTGCGATCTGGATGGCGGCCACGCCCACGCCGGAACCGGCAGCATGCACGAGCACCGATTCGCCGGCGACGAGGTCGCACTGCAGCAGGGCGTCGTGCGCCGTGATGTAGACCTCCGGCGTTCCGCCCGCCTCCTGCCATGAGAGCGTCTCGGGGATCCGAACGACGAGGCGGTGGTGCGTGGACACCATCTCCGCGTAGCCGCGCGCCCGGGAGCAGGCCCATGACACGGTCACCCGCGGCAAATCCCTGTACTCGCGCCCCGACCGAAACCACCTCGCCGGCGAACTCTAGCCCCGGGATCTCGAACTCGGGTTTCACGCCGGGCTGCGGATATCCGCCCTGGCGCTGAAGGAGGTCGGCGCGATTGAGGCCGGCGGCGCGGACGCGCACGAGCAGGTCGTCGGGGCCGGTAATGGGATCCGGCACTTCGCGGAGTTGCAGGACATCGGGCTGCCCCGGGGACGTGATCACGATCGCTTTCATGGCGGGAAGCTTAGCAAAGGAAGAACGTCGGAGCGGAGACCTAGTGGTGGTTCGCGCGGCGGGCGCGCCGGTCTGCGACGGCGACGGCGTTGGCGTGAGCGCGGGTCTCGGCGGCATCGTCCAGCGGCGGCAGCTCCGTGCCCGCGCCGTAACGGCGTCGCAGCGCGGCGAGGATGAGCGCGTCGGCGAGCTCCGGGTTTTTCGGGAGCAGGCTGCCATGAAGATAGGTGCCGTAGGCGTTGCGGTAGCGGGCGCCTTCGCCGCCGTCTTCCGCGTTGTTGCCGAAGCCCCGCCGGACGGTGCCGAGCGGCGGCTGCGTGGACGCGAGGTAGGTGCGGCCGCCGTGGTTCTCGAATCCGACCAGGTCGCCGAACTCCGTCGCCACGACCACGTCGCCGATGCAGCGGTCGGCCAGCGGGCCGGGATGCCGCGTCTCGAGGTCGAACACGCCGATCCCGGGGATGATGCCGCCATCATGATCGACGTAGCGGTGGCCGAAGAGCTGGAACCCGCCGCAGACCGCGAGAGCGGCGAGACCGTCGTCGATCGCCGCCTTGAGGCCGGGGCCGCGCGCAACGAGGTCATCGGCGATCCTGCGCTGTTCGCGGTCCTGGCCACCGCCGACCAGAACGATGTCGAAGTCCTTCGGTTCGAACGCGTCGCCGACATTGATGTCGACGACTTCGAGCCCGATCGCACGTGCCTCACAGCGGTAGCGCAAGGCGATGACGTTGCCCCGGTCGCCGTAGATGTTCATCACGTCCGGGTAGAGGTGGGCGAGGCGGAGGGAGTAGCGCTGCTCCATGGGGAGATTGTACCGGGCGGAGGCAATGCCGAAGGTTCGATAGCCCTTTGCGAGCCGGAACCCGCCCACCAACGTGCCGTCTCGCAGGCGGCGTATCGCACCCTGACCAGCAATGCGTTACTGGCTCTCCTTTGGCGTAGTGCTCGGCGCGCTGCTCATCATCTCGATGACGGTGTTCTGGGCGCTGTTCCAGCTTCCGCTCGCGCTCGTGCTCGTCGTCACGACCGCAGGCTACGGCGCACTTGTCGCGTTGAACATCGTTCCGCCGGGCCGGCCCTCCAGTGGCATGGGGAGTCTGCTGGCAGACGATCCGGGCGATTTCGATGCCGAAGAGCCGCTCGACGACGGCGATGACTGGGACGACATCACGCCCCCGGCATACGACCCGTTCGAGACCGCCCACGCCTACTGGAACACCCGGTTCGACGACGACGGGCGCGTCTCGGCCGCTCCGATCGTGATTGCGGGCCTGGGGTTGCTGGCGTTGAGCGCGTTCGGGCTGATCGCGCTGGCGGCACAGTTCAGCTTTGGCGGAGGCGGAGGCGGAGGGGAACCCACCAATCCTGTTGGCGCGGTGCTCGGCGCCACTCCCCCGGGACTCCCGGCCATCCCAGAGACGGCCACCGCCGTCCCGTCTCCGTCCCCAACCGCGTCGCCCACGACGGCAGCGCCAACGCCGGTGCCCCCGACCCCGATTCCACCGACGGCAGTTCCGACCACCGCCGTACCGCCGACGCCCGTCCCACCAACGCCGGTGCCACCTACGGCGAAGCCCACGAAACCGAAGCCCAAACCGACTGACACACCGACCGTCACCAAACCCACGAGCACTCCGACGACGTCGGCGCAGGGGGCGTCCCCCACATCCGGCACAGCCGCCGCGACTGCGCAACAGCAGTCATCCGAGGTCCATGGCAGGGGCAGGCGGCGGCGCTAAGGCCGGCCTGCCCCGGCTACCTCGACCCGGACCGTCTCGATGAAACCCTTCGACTTCCCCTGCGCGAGTTCTGGCTGCGTTGTTTCGGCGGTCAGCAGGTAGAGCGTTTGCCGGTCGTCCCCGCCGAGCATGCATGCGACCGCCCACTTGCCCGGCGTTGGAATGCGGTCCGTAACCTCACCGCCCTCGCGGACGCGGATGAACTCCTGCGTCGTCGGCGAGCCAACCCAGATGGCGCCCTCGGCGTCGAGGCAGATGCCGTCGGGGGTGGCAGTCCCAAGTTCGGCCCACGTGCGGCGATTCGAGAGTGAACCGTCGCCGGCGATGTCGAAAGCGGTAAGCCTGCGCCCGAACGTCTCGGCGACGATGAACGTCCCTCCGTCCGGCGTTATGACCGAACCGTTCGGGAACATGAGGTCGTCAGCAACGACACGCGCGGAGCCATCTGGCTCGACCGCGACGAGCGTCGCTGATGCGGCCGAGCCGCCGCGGTTGTAGTCGAACCCGAAGTTGCCGATGTAGGCGCGCCCCTTCGCGTCAACCACCATGTCATTGATGTCGCCGCCCACGAAGTCGCGCAGTTCGGCGACGACACGGATGCCCCCACGATCGAGGGAAAGCAACCGCCGGTCCAGCATCGACACGATAAGCAGCCGTCCATCCGGCGTGAACCCGAGCCCCGATGGGCGTTCCGGGACGGAGGCGATCGTTTCGAGCGAACCGTCGGGACGCATCGCCAGGACGCGGTGCGCGTGCATGTCGGAGAACCAGAGCCGGCCGTCGTGCCAGCGCGGCCCCTCCGGGAAGACGAGCCCGTCGACGAGAACTTTCGAGGTGAGCGTTGCCACGTGGCGCCTCCGCAGCTTGGTTCGCGGAGTATGCGGGAACGGCGAGAGCAGGAGAACCCGGGCGCCCTGTCAGGCCGCCTCGCGAGCCATGTCGCCGACGGCATGTAGCCCCGGCCGGAGGAATGCCAGGAAGAGCGCCGAACGCGACCACGCCGTCGATGAGGAACGCGAGCCCCGAGCCTTCTTTCGCGCCCAGCACGCTTGCCCCGCCGAACAGGACGAGCAGCGGCGCTGCTGCTCCGAACGCGAGCATGCCGCCGCGTCGCGAACGCGCGGCGCGGCAGGCGGGCGGACCCGTCATCCGGGGCGAGCTTCCGCCGCAGTAGCCAGTGGGCCGCCAGGACAACCAGCCCGAGGACGAGGGCTACGTCGGCATTGCGCCAGACCTCGTCGAAGTGGTGCTGGACTGCGAGGTCGTCGCAGCTCGCCGCGTCATACACCGACGACTTTCGACCCCGCTTGCGGGATGGGAGTCACCGAGAGCGAGCCGTTGCCGGTTGCGATCGGACCCTGCGGAAAATCGGTGGTCACGGGCAGCTTGGTCCCGGTCAGTCGCGCAAGCTCCTGGCAACGGGCCGGCGTGTAGGTCGTGCCCGGGGTGTTGCCGGCGATGTACTCCTTGCCAAAGACGAAGCCGGCCGCTACGCCCAGCTCGCCAGCGACACCCACCGTGACCATCCCGATCCCGAAGAGCATCGCCATCCAGAAGTACATCCGCAGCAGCCAGCCCCGCGTCGACACGGCGAAGCCGCTGAAGCGAGCGGCGACCTCGCGGGCCGTGCCGAAGCGTTCGATCGCGAGGCGCTCGGCGTCTGCCTCGGACATGCCGGCGGCGACGTGGTCACGCACCGCCTCGCGGAGATGGTCCTCCGTCTCAATGAGGATGCGGCGCGCACGCCGCGGCTCAACCCGCAGGGCGGCCATGAGCTCGTCGAGGTAGCTGTCGATCACGCCGGGTTCATCCATGGAGTCCTCTGAATAACGGATTCGATGGCGCCCGAGAACGCCTGCCATTCGTCGCGCCTTTGGCGGAGCGCCTCGCGGCCCGCGCCACTGAGCTCGTACTCGCGACGCCGCCGCCCCGTGGCGTCGGACCAGCCGCTTTCGAGAAAGCCGGCGGCCTCCAACCTGTGGAGGGCAGGGTAGACCGTGCCCTCAGGGAGGTCGAACGTGCCGCCGCTCCGCGTGCGGAGCTCCTCGATGATGGCATAGCCGTGGCGCCGTCCCCCGGAGAGGATGGCAAGGATAAGGAGGTCGAGGTGGCCCTTGAGCAGGTCGGCGCGCATTACACAGGAATGCTAGGCATAGAGATGCTGGGCGTCAAGCGGTGATGTCGGTCGCAGTTCCCGGCCGCATGTCATCGATCGCCAGCAGAAGGTTTGGCACAGCGGGAACAAGGTCCGCGAGCCGATTTGAGGCGGCCCGCAGCACCAGGATTGCGAAAGAGCGGCCATGCAGGTGCTGCTGGAAGGCAAGGTTCCGATCAACGGTGATGATGGCGTCGAACAGACCCTCGGCGCGATCCAACATCTGCCGATCCGTCTGGCCGGCCCACCCAAGCTCGGATGCCGTGCGCACCTCATGGCCGACGATGTGCCGCTTCAACCGGCGATCGACGCATTCGTCAAGCAGCAGACGTGCCATGCCGCTCTACAAACACATGCCCAGCGGCCTCAATGACGCCCACAGCCTGGTCCCTAGTTACGCTCGGAAACCCATCGAGAAACTCCTCCAGCGGGTCCCCCGCCGCCAGGTACTCGAAAAGCGTCTGGACCGGGACGCGCGTACCGCGGAATACCGGCGCACCCGACATGACATCGGGATCGATGGTGATCAGAGATCCGGCTTGCTCCGTGGTCATGCCGCCATGATACCAGCGCTCACCGCGCCTCAACCGCCCCTAGCGGTCAGACGTAGCGGCCTCTGGTATACTCGACGCATGCGGCTGAGCCACCTTCGCGCCACGATTTCTTTGCGCCTGTGTGCGGGCCGCATGGCCATGCGCCCGGCGGTGGCCTGCCGGGGCTGACGGCCGCCGCCCTCCCCTGAGCCCAACTTCCACCACTGATTGCTTTCGGGGAGTCCAACCTTGGCCTACCAACCGCTCGATCACCCCTTCTTGAACCGCCTGCGCGAACGCGTCCTCTTCACGGCCGGCCCCATTGGCTCAACCATCCTGGGCCTCCGGCCCGTGCCCGACTACGGCGGGCTCGACGGCTGCAACGAATACCTCACCGTCTCCGATCCGGACGTCCTCGCCCGCATTCAGCGCAGCTTCTACGCGGCTGGCTGCGATGCCGTCGACAGCGCCACGTTCGGCGCGAACGAGGTCGTTTTCGCTGAATACGGCCTTGTGCCACGCGTGCGCGAGATCAACGCGCTCGCCGCTCGCCAGCTCAACGCCGTCCGCGACGAGTTCAGCACGCCTGACTGGCCGCGCTACAGCTTCGGCACGATCGGGCCCGGGACCAAGCTTCCCTCGCTAGGCCACATCACCTGGGATGAGCTCGTCCACAGCTACTACGAGCAGGCGCTGGGCCTGATCGAGGGCGGGATCGACGTGCTCAAGGTCGAGACCTGCCAGGACCTCCTCCAGACCAAGGCCGCCCTCGCTGCCATTAGCGATGCCTTCGAGGAGACAGGCGTGCGCAAACCGGTCATCGCGAGCGTCACGATCGAGACGACCGGGACGATGCTGCTCGGTTCGGACATCGCCTGCGCACTGACGACGCTGGAAGCGATCGACGTCGTCGATATCATCGGCATCAACTGCGCCACCGGGCCGGAGCAGATGGTCGAACATGTCCGCTACCTTGCCGAACACTCGCGCCGGCCGGTCTTCGTCGCGCCAAACGCCGGACTGCCCGAACTCGTCGACGGCGAGGCGTGCTATCGGCTGACACCCGAGGAGTTCACGCGCTACCAGCGCATTTTCGTGGAGGAGTTCGGCACCAACATCGCGGGGGGCTGCTGCGGCACGACGCCGGCGATGTTCGAAGCGGCCATTGCCGTCCTCGGCAACCGCCCGCCGAAGCCGCGCACGCCACCAGTACGAGGCGGCGGTCTCATCCATCTACACGAGCGTGCCCATCGAGCAGGAAACGTCGTTCCTCGTCGTCGGCGAGCGGACGAACGCCACCGGCTCCCGCGCGTTCCGCGATCTTCTCCTTGCAGAAGACCTCGACGGGATGGTGGCGCTCGCCCGCGAGCAGGCGGCCGAGGGTGCGCACGTGATCGACGTCATGGTCGACTACGTAGGCCGGGACGGAGTCCCCGACGTCGAGCGGGTGACGACCGCCTTCCGCACGCAGTCCACGCTCCCGCTCGTGTTCGACAGCACCGAGGTGAAGGTGATCGCCGCAGCGCTGAAGCTCTACGGCGGCAAGGCGATCGTGAATTCGATCAACCTCGAAGACGGCGAACGCAAGATCACGCAGGTGCTGCCGCTCATCAAGCGGCACGGGGCGGCCGCCGTCGCTCTCACCATCGACGAGGAGGGGCAGGCCAGGACGAGCGAATGGAAGGTCCGCGTGGCGCAACGCATCTACGACATCGCGGTCAACCGCTACGGCATGGAGCCCGGCGACCTCTTGTTCGACTGCCTCACGTTCCCGCTCTCCGGTGGCCAGGAGGACCTGCGCCGCGACGCCATGGAGACGTTCGAGGCGATCCGGCGGGTGAAAGCCGAGCTGCCGGGCGTGCACACGATCCTGGGCGTCTCGAACTGCTCGTTTGGCCTCAAGCCGGCGGCGCGCCGCGTCCTGAACAGCGTCTTCCTCTACGAGGCAATCGAGGCCGGCCTCGACGCCGCGATCGTGAACGCCAGGCAGATCCTGCCGCTCAACCGCATCCCTGAAGAGCAGCTCAACACCGCGCGCGACCTCATCTACGACCGCCGGCGGCCCGCGGACGAAGACGGCGAAGGCGGGTACGACCCGCTGACGCACTTCATCTCCCTGTTCGAGGGCCTCGAGGGCGAAAAGGCGGCGAAAGTCGATCGCACGCAACTGCCCGTCGAAGAGCGGCTGAAGTCGCGCATCATCGATGGCGATCGGCGCGGCCTCGAGGCGGACCTCGACGAGGCGATGGAGCGCTACGACCCGCTCGCCATCATCAACGAGCAGCTGCTCGACGGTATGCGCGTGGTCGGCGAGCTGTTCGGCAGCGGCAAGATGCAGCTCCCGTTCGTGCTTCAGAGCGCCGAGACGATGAAGACGGCCGTCGCCTACCTCGAGCCGCACATGGAGAAGATCGATGGCGCGGGGAAGGGCAAGATCGTGTTGGCCACCGTGCGCGGCGACGTCCACGACATCGGCAAGAACCTCGTCGACATCATCCTCAGCAACAACGGCTACACGACCTACAACATCGGCATCAAGCAGCCGATCCAGAACATCATCGACAAAGCCAACGAGGTCGAGGCGGACGCTATCGGTCTCTCCGGCCTGCTCGTGAAGAGCACCGTGGTCATGCGCGAGGACCTGGAGGAGCTGAACAGCCGCGAGCTCTTCCACTTCCCGGTGCTGCTCGGCGGCGCGGCGCTCACGCGCAAGTACGTCGAAGAGGACCTTCGCGCCATCTACAAGGGCAGCGTGTTCTACGCCCAGGACGCGTTCGAAGGTCTCTCGACGATGGACAAGATCATGCCCGCCATCCGGGCTGGCACGCCCATCCCGGCGCTCACCCGCGGCGGGGTGGTGGTGGCCGATGCAGACCGCGGCTACGACGAAATCCGCGTCACAACACCCCCGATCGGAGCGCCCGGGGGCGACGGACCCTCGGACAGCGAGTACGCCCCGAGCGACGTGCGGCACGACGTCGCCATCCCGCGGCCGCCGTTCTGGGGCAGCCGGGTCGTCCGCGGCATTCCCCTTCGCGACATCTTCCCGTTCGTCAACGAAACGGCGCTGTTCCGCGGCCAATGGCAGTACCAGAAAGGCGAACGCAGCCAGCCCGAGTACGACGCCTTCGTCGAAAACGAAGTGCGCCCCGTGTTCCGGCGCCTGCAGGAGCAGGCGATCGCCGAACAGCTCCTCGTGCCGCAGGTGGTCTACGGCTACTTCCCGGCGCTAGCCGACCGCAACGATCTGCTCGTCTGGCCGGACGTCGCGGACGGCAAGCCTGCCGGTGAGCCGTTGCGCTTCACCTTCCCACGTCAGCCGAGCGGGCGCCGCCTCTGTATCGCGGACTTCTTCCTCGACGCGGCGACCGCCGGCGAAAAGGGCATCGCGTTCGATACCGTGGCCTTCTCGCTGGTGACCATGGGTCCTCGCGCCACGGAATTCGCGCAAGAACTGTTCCGCTCGAACGAGTACCGCGACTACCTGCACTTCCACGGCTTCGCAGTGGAGACGGCGGAAGCGCTCGCCGAAATGTGGCACAAGCGCATCCGAGAAGAGCTCGGGATCGCCGGCAACGATGCGAAGGAGATGCGGAAGCTGTTCGCGCAGGGCTACCAGGGCAGCCGCTACAGCTTCGGTTACCCGGCCTGCCCCGACCTCGAGGAGCAAACGAAGGTCGCGACACTCCTGCAGCCGGAGCGCATCGGAGTCGAGCTCAGCGACACGTTCCAGTGGCACCCGGAGCAGTCGACCAGCGCGATCGTTGTCCACCACCCGGACGCGCGATACTTCGTCATCCGCTGAGGGACGTCGGTCAGGCGCCTGTTTACCGTAGAATGGGCCTATGAGAGTGGCCGATCTCACCGTGGAAGAACTTGAGAACCTGATCCGGGCTACGGTCGAGGCAGTACTGGACGAATACGTCGTGGAAGACGACGGGGCCATGAAGCCAGCGTTCATCGAAAGACTGCGCGCATCGCTCGCCTCGGGCGATCGTGGGGTGCCGTTGGAGGAAGCCGCCAGGAGCCTCGGTCTCGACTGGTGAGCCTCTCGATCAGGATCACGGAGCCGGCCACGTAGCAATAGGGCAGGCTAGCTCCGCTCCATCTCCTCCACCGCCGCCTTCGCCTCCGCGAGCCCGGCGCCCGTCTCCGCGCGATAGACCTTGATCGCCTCGATCTTGTTGCCCACGTTGAGCAGTTCGCGAATGTGGCGCTCGTACTCAGGCATGGGATCGTCCACAGGTTGGTAATCGATGCGGAGTTCGTTGAAGAGGAACACGACTTGCTTCTCCAACTCCCGCACGCGTGCCTTCAGGGCGTGATAGTCGTCCACGCTTCCTCCCAAACTCGGCAAAGTGCCGCGCAGCCTACCGGATCGTGATGCTGCCCGACAGGCCACGCGCCGCGTACACTGCCGCGCATGACGAGCCATCCTATCCCACAGCCCATCGCCGACTTCGCCCGCGCCGAGATGGAGCGGCTCGAAGTGCCCGGGCTCGCCGTCGGCGTGTTGCACGAAGGGACGGCGTACGCCGGGGGCTTCGGCGTCACGAACGTCGAACATCCGTTGCCGGTCGACGGCGACACGCTCTTCCAGGTTGGCTCGACGTCGAAGACGTTCACCGCGACGGCGTTGATGCGCCTCGTGGAGCGGGGGGACGTGGAGCTGGACGCGCCAGTGCGGCGCTACCTGCCCGACTTCCGCCTGGAATCAGAGGCCGACGCTGCGGCGCTCACCCTCCGCCACCTCGTCACGCACCACGGCGGGTTCGTGGGCGACTACTTCCGCGATACCGGGCGCGGCGATGACGCCCTCGCGAAGATCGTCGCGAAGATGGCCCGCTCGCCGCAGCTCGTCCCGGCGGGGTACACATTCTCGTACAGCAACGCCGGCTTCTACGTCCTGGGGCATGTCGTCGCCACGGTCATGGGGCTGCCGTTCGAAACCGTGATTCGTGAACACATCTTCGCCCCGCTGGAGATGACGCGGACGACGTACTTCCCCGAGGACGCCATCGTGCACGCCGTCGCCGCCGGGCACATCCGCACGACCGATGGCCCGAAAGTCGCCACGCCCTGGAACACGCCGCGCAGCATCGCCCCGGGCGGCGGCGTCATCTCCTCGGTGAACGACCAGCTTCGCTACGCCGCCCTCCACATCGGGGAGCCCACAGCACCGGTGCTTAAGCCCGACACCATCGCTTTCATGCAACAACCGCTGGCCGAGGCCGGCAGCATGTGCGAACGGATCGGCGTCTCGTGGATGCTGAACGGGAGTGGGCCCGACCGCGTGGTGAAGCACGGCGGCGCAACCAACGGCCACCTCTCGTCGTTCGAACTCATGCCGGACCGCCGCTTCGCCGTCACCGTCCTGACGAACTCCGACAGCGGCCGGGTCGCGCGGGACACCGTCGCCGCCGCCTGCCGCAAGCACTTCCTCGGGACCGAGGCGCGACTTCCCGCGCCCGGACCCGGCGCTGGAGCGGACGGCAGCGCAATACGCCGGCTCCTACAAGGCGGTGCTGGCGACGCTGCGCGTAACGAACGGCCCGGAGGGCACCTTCATCGTCGACGAGTCGCCCGGAGCGCCAGTTCGCGGAGCGCCGCCACCGGCCGCTCCCGCCCGAGCCGGCGCGCATCGCGTTCTACGCGCCGGACCGTTCGGTCGTGCTCGAAGGCTCGCACCGCGGCGAGATGTGCGAGTTCTTGCGCAGCAGCGACGGCGCTATCGAATGGCTGCGCTGGGACGGCCGAATCGCGCGGCGGCAATAGCGACCGGCTCTTCGCTCACATGGCACATCAGCGCCGCATAAGCAGCGGGCCGCCAAGGAGATACTGCCCAACCATCTCGACGTTCGACGGAGCGACGGCCATGTGGTGCGGAAGCATGTGGATGTCGCGGAAGCAGCGCTCGAGCCGGCTGGTGGCGTACACGGAGCTGCCGCCGGCCGCGTCGAAGACGCGGTCCACCGCGCCAACGACGCTTCGCACCGAATGCGCCGACGCCAGCCGGAGGGCGGCCCGGTCATCGTCCGTCACTTCGCATCCGGCGACGTGCCTCGCGGTGACCTCGCGAACAGTGTCATACGTGTAAGCCCGCGCCGAGCGGAGCAGCGCCTCCGCCTCGCCGACCGCCTGCTGCACCGTCGCCAGGCCGGCCAGGGCCGTCGCGCCCATCGCCGGGCGCTTACTCGCGGCCAGCTGCTTGAACGACTCGATCGCATCACGCGCAATGCCGAAACCAACCGCGGCGATGCTTGGCCCGGCGAGCCCGACAAACGGCGTGGGATACGCTACCGGGCCCCTGGAGCGATCGGGACCGGCTATCAGCGCGAAGAGCGGGATCGTCCGTTCGCTCGCGACGGTAGCGTTGCGGACGCGAAAGTCGTGGCTGCCCGAGCCGCGAAGGCCAGCCGCGTCCCACGTATCCACGATCTCACACGACGAGGCGGGGAGAATCACGAGCCGGATATCCGGTGGTCCGTCATCGCCCGGCGCGGCCCCGTCCAACGGCGGCACCATGCAGCCGGCCATCAACCACGTCGCGTACTGGCAGCCACTGGCGAACGACCACTGCCCTGAGACTTCGAACCCGCCCGCCACCGGAACGGCACGGCCCGTGGGGTTCACGGCGCCGCACACCAGGTTACCCGGCGCGAACAGCTCGGCCGCAACGGCCGGCGGGAGGTAATCGGCGAACAGACCCTGGCCGGACCAGATCATCAGGCACCAGCCAGCCGCCCCATCGTGCGAGGAAACATCCTCGACCGCCTGCAGGCACTGTTCCGGCGTCGCCTCCGGGCCTCCGAACCTGGCCGGCACGAGCATGTTGAGGAGGCCGGCGTCGCGAAACGCCTCGACGACAGGGGGCATCACGCGACGTTCGCGCTCACCCTGGTCCCGGTACTCCTCGACAACCGACGCCACACTGGCCGCGACGCCGGTCCAATCCCGCAGTTCTGTTGCTGTCGTCATCGGGTTGCCTCCGCCTTCGGGTTTCAGCTCACTGTGCCGTGCCCGAAGGGGCACGGCATGGGTGAAAACCCCCAATTTGCACCTGAAGCCGGGGCGCGTCAGCCGCCATGCCGAACCGCGAAGGCAGCGGCCTCAGCCCGGCTCTTGAGCTCCAACTTCGCGAGCACGTTCGACACGTGGTGTTCGACGGTCTTCTGACTCAAGAACAGCCGAGTCGCCAGTTCGCGGTTGCTGCATCCTTCGCCCAACAATGCGAGTACCTCGCGCTCACGCCGCGTCAGCGCACCCGTCCCGGCATGTCCGCCGCGGCCCGCCGGCGCACCAAGCCGCCGAAGCAGCGCCGCTGTCTCGTCGGCGAGCCGCGCGGCGCCGAGCGCCTCGAAGGCGGCCAGTGCTGCCCGGGCCTCGTTCGTAGCGGAGGCCGAGTCAGACTCAGCGAGCGCCTGCGCGAGCAGGAGCCGCGTCCGCGCGGTTTCGAACGGCACGTCGATGCCGGCAAACGCTGTCAGCGCCTGTTCGAGACACTCCACTCCCGCACCGATGGCTCCCTCAGCGAGCGCTACCCGGCCGAGGCTGCGGTCGGCACGCGCCACCAGCAGAGTGCAGTTGCTCCCGTGCGCTGCCTCGCGCAGCTGCTCCGCGTGTATGGCTGCCTGCCCTGTCGCCCCCATGGCCAGTTCGACATCGACCAGGCGTTCCAGGAGGCCAGCGCTCTCCATGCGCGTCGCGAGGCCTGCCCGGTACGGCCCTATCCGGGCCCGCCGGGCGCTCTCGAGCTCCCGCAGTCGTCGCCGGAGGACGCGGAGGGCCACGGTATGTTCGCCCTGTGCGGCGGAGACGGCCGCCTGTACCGACGCGACGGACGCGTGGCCTTCGAGTCCATCGAGCAGCAGCACTGCTTCGCCGACACGGCCCTGCGCGAGGCGCAGCTCGCACAGCTCTGCCACCGCCTGGCCGTACATCGCGCGCTCGGCAGTGCGGGCGGCACGAAGCGCGAGCTCGAGCTGCGCTTCCGCTTCCTGCCAGCGGCCGAGCCAGAAAAGCACGCTGCCGTAGTACGTACGGCACAGTGAGTACAGGTGCGTCGAGCCGTAGCGAGCGGTGAACTCGTCCGCGTCACGGATCCATTGCGCCGCGCGAGTCACTTCCGCGGCCTGGCTGCAAGCGCTGATCATGTTGCAGACCGCGTAGACGACCGTCTCCAGGCGTTGGCCTTCACCCGCCAACGCGCGCGCCATCGCCTCGTCGAGCATCTCCCCGCCTTCATGCACGTCGCCGCGCTGCACGTGCGTCGCGCCCAGTTGGCTGAGGGCGCAAAGCTCGAGGTCGCGATCGCCAAACCGCCGCGCCAAGTCGCAGGCTCGGCGTGCGCACGCGCCGGCGCGGACCGGATCGTCGGAGTTGTGTGCATCGAGGAGTGCGACCCATCCCTCGAACATCGTGAGCTGAAAGTCCGCAACCAGGCGGCGTCCGCGGCTCAGCCAACCACCGGCCACAGCGGAGTTGCCGAGGCTGATCCGGTAAACGAAGTAAAGGTTCGTCGTGGCCAGGAATGCCTGCGGGTAATCGTTCGCACGCATGAAGCCGGCATATGCTCGCCTCTGGCAACGGACGGCGTTCTCGGTCTCACCCAGCCACCAGGCAGCGGCGCCCAGTCCGGCCCACGCCTGCGGCTGCTGGTCCGTTTCGAGGAAAGCTTCGAACAGCGCCCGTGCTCGTTCCCACTGCCCGGCACTGAGCGCATCCTGCGCCGCATCGAGTGCCGACGAAAGCTCGCCCGTCGCGGGAACAGCACGCAGCATTCGCTGCTCTCTCATGGTGGCCACGCCTCCTGAGAGAAGTTCGGCTACTGCGCCTTCGCCCAGCCTACACCAACGCACTCCCCAATCGTGAGCGAACTAACGCCAGGCCCCGAGGAGCGCTCCTGTCAGTCGGTCGCCTCGGGCAGCTCCACCGGGGGGTAGTAGTGCTCGGCGCCGAGCGCATCCACGGCCGCCCAGAACTCAGGGCCTCCAGCCTTCGCCGGGTCTTCGAGCGCCCACGCCTGCCGCCGATACGCCCAGCTTTCCGGCCGCAGGCGCTTCGCCTCGTCGAAGTAGCGTTGCGCGTCTGCTGCGTCGCCCTGCTCGTAGAGGTATTCGCCCATGCGAAAGGTGACCGCCGCGACGGCATGGTCGTCGTTCGGCTCGTTCAGCCGCCGAAGCACTTCGCTCTCGGACAGCACAAAGCGCGAGGCAGCGCCGTTCTTCGCCCAGTCGCGGAGGGCGTCGAGATAGGCGCCGCGCACCGTCCGCAAAGACTGCGTCGCCTCGGCCGGCATGGTGTAGTTGGTGTGATCCATCGCGCGGAACGCGTCGTTCGTGCCGGCTGTCTCGGGCGGGCGAACGATGCGGCCCTCCTCGTCGATCCAGACCGCGGTCGGCACGTTGACCATGTCATACAGATCGGCGACCACATGCTGGCGGTCGATCAGGCTCGGATACGTGGCGTTGGCCGCACGAATCCACGGGCTTGCGGCCTCATCGCCGCCGGCGTCGAACGCGACGGTGATTGGCGTGAAGCCGAGGTGGCCAATCTCCTCGTATAGCTTCTGCCACACGGGCAGATCGAAGCGGCAGCCTCACCACGAAGCCCAGGACGCCAGGAATACCTTGCGGCCACGATAGTCGCTGAGGGAGTGCATCTGCCCCTCGAGGTCCGGGAGCGTGAAGTCGGGCGCCTCCAGTGTGCGAAGCCGCCCGGCGCGCCCTTCGGCGGACTCGCCGATGGCGATCACATCGTGATCTGCGTCGCGAACGATGGGCTGCTGCAGGTAATCCGCGAGCGCGAGGATATTGAAGCGCCCATCGCGAACGAACTGCGCCTCGCGGCCGTGCGGGATGGGAACGCAGCGCTCGCCGAGGCACGCACCTTCCGGTTTCAGCGTCCAACCCGTCGCCGCCTCGAGAGCGCCCGACTCGAGCCAGAGCCCATCGGCCGACTCAGCGGGGACCGCCGTGCTGCGCGCATTGATGAGGAGCGTCGCCATGCGCCCGACAATACGCAGTGGCGGGCAGCGGCGCTACCGCTGGCTGACCGTCTCGCGTGCGCGGCGCCGTCCATCGCGCGCATTCGCCGTCGGCCGCGACGACCGCGGGGCGGAGCCCACGTCGGTTGCGCCCGGCCCCGGATTCTCGTCGGCGTAGTCCAGGAACACGATCATGCCGATGCCCAGGACCATCCCGGCGAACGCAAAGAACTGCGCCTCGTAGAAGGCGAACGGCTGCAGAAACGCCACGCCGATGAACAACGACACCTCGCTGTAGCGCAGTCCGTGATGGCCGTCGGCTGTGCCGCGCACCCCGGCGATGGCGAAGCCGAGGCTGCACAGCGCGACGATGAGTTCGAGCAGCGACACCACCGAGAGCGCGATGTGGCCGTGAACGGCCGACGTCAGCACCGTCCGCGGCCCGTCCTCCCACCCCTGGTGGCGCAGCATCAGGATGCCAATGATCTCGAGGCCAGTGATGATCGCCCCGGCCAGCACCGTCCACGCCATCCAGCGGTAGAAGCCCGGGCGCCGGCGCAGCGCGACGATTCGGCGCGTCGCGGCGTCCTGCCAGCGGTCGAGCGGGCTGGCGCTCGACGTGATCGGCGCATGCTCCACGAGCCTGCGCAGGTCCGTCGCGGTCTGGCTCTCGCCTGCTGACTCCAGGTAGGCGAGGGCACGGCGGCGGTCACGCTCGTCGAAGTCTCCGGCGGCGATCTTCTTCGCGATCTCCAGGGCGCTGGACAGGTACTCGCGGGGAGCCAGCGGCTCGTTCCGCGCGACGAACCGCGCGCCGAGAAAGACGCTGATGATGATCGCGTAGATGAGCGCCGGGGCGGGCTGGAAGAAGTAGTTGTTGTCGGAGGTGAGGAACTTCCCGACCTCGTCGACCAGCAGGCCGAAGCCGAGCCCGCCGACAATCGCGCCGAGCCAGCGCGCCGGGCGGGACGCGAGCGCCACCGACCCAAGGAGCGCGAGGAGCAGTAGCAGCGCGCCCCAGATCATGTGGGCGATGTGCAGCCCACCACCGCCGGCTTTCGGGTAGCCCGTGAGAAACAGGTAGAGCCGCACAACCAGGAGCGACCCGACCGCACACAGCACGAACGTGTCGATGAGCGGCACGACCTGGGCGTCGCGCACCCAGAACGGCCGCAGGAACTTCACCCGGCGGATTCCGTGGCGATCGACATCGCGCGCTCGTAGTGGTCATCCGGAAGGAGCGTCACCAGCAATCCAGCTCCCACGAAGCCGATGACGGCGAGACGAACGCGCGCGACGAAGCCAACAGGGAACGGGAACGGTAGCGGCACGAACGCTACGCCGAGCGCGAGCGTGAGGAGAACCGAGCAGACCTTCACCGGCACGGCGAGGTCAGGGTCGGAGAGCAGCGCCTGGCCGAAGCGCAGACGCTCACCGGTGGAAAGTCGAAAGAAACGTCGCATCCGTTTGAGTATCCACCGTGGAAGGTTGGGAGCGGGCTATTCGTCGTGATGGTCGGCGTTGCGCCGGCGTTGCAGCGCGTCCCGTCAGTCAGGGGACGTGGACGTAAAAGCCGTAGCTGACATCGCGCCCGCCGGAGAAGAACGCCTGCAGGAGCACCAGGTAGTGGCCGGCGCCGGACGGAGTCGGAGACCCGCCCGCGGGAACCACGCTCTCCCACACGCGCCCGCGCGGCCGTCACGCGCGGCGCGGTTTCGGAGACGGGGATCCACTGTTCAGTCGTGTGCGAGGGTTGCTCGCCCTCGAAGCGAAACGCGTAGCCGGTCTCGACGACGAGAAAGAACGGGTCGACATTCGTGATTGGTCCGATCATGTCGGCGCAGAGATTGTCCCAGCAGTGCGAGCCGATGCCGCCGGCGACGTCGCGCCCCTCCGCCGAAACGAGGTACGCCAGCGGGATGCCGGACGGGGATGGCGTCGGGGTCCCACCGTTCCACGGATTCAAGGACAACGGTCACGGTGGGCGGCGGCGTGGCGTGGCCGTCGCGCGGCCAGGCGTACAGCGAACCGCCGAGTGCGCCGAGCGCCGCGATCACGACCGCAACCAGCAACAGCCTCTGGGTGAGCATCTCCATGCTCCTCCAGACGCCGCGACGGATGAAAAGGTTCCACAGGCCGCCGCCGCACACCGTTAACACCGCTCCGGCAGGATGCGCCCGCCCCGGTTCAACGGTCGTCGGACCAAGTTTCCTGGAGCAACCTCGCCGCGATGGCGAGGGCTCATCCCGCGCGATGAGCAGGAGGCGCCGGTTCCCCGGGGTGGCGCCTTCCCTCTCGCTTCTACTGGCGAGGGCAGCTTAACATCGCGCCGCCCCGGCGCGCGTAGACTGCGGCCCGTGCGGCGACCACTCCTCCTCGCGTCGAACGTGCTCCTGATCGTGCTTGGGCTCGCCGTGCTCGGCTGGTACATCGCAGACGCGATGGGCGGCGACTCGTGTGCCGGCGCCCTCTGCGGCCTGCACCACCCCCGCACCGTCCACCAGGCACACAACGCTGCCTCCGTCGGTCAATTCCTCATCACTGACCTCGGCACCGGCCACAACGACGGTCGCGTGCTGCTCGTGGACCTCGATGCCGGCACGCAGCAGGTATTGATGTCAGGGCTCCCCTCGACCAACAACAGCGGACAGCGCTACGCCAGCCTCGCCGGCCCAAGCGGGGCGGCCTCCGCGCCGGACGGCACGGTTTGCGCCGTCATCGGCGACGGCCCGCGCGACAAAGGCCCGTACGACACTGTCATTTGCACGAATCCGCTCGGGAAATGCCACGCGCCGTGCCAGAGCCAGCTCGCCGACCTCAAGCAGTTCGAGCAGGACCACAACCCCGACGGCCTCGCCGTCGAGAGTAACCCCTACGACATCGTCTCCGACGGCGCCGGCGGCTGGTTCGTCAGCGACGCCGCCGCCAATGACGTCGTCTTCATCGACAAGGACGGCAACCTCTCATCGGTAATCGCGGTGCCGACTTGCTGCGGCGACCAGCGACAGGGCGTCCCGACGGGCCTCGGGATTTCCCTCTCTGGCGACGGCGGGGTCGATCTCAGGCTTGCTCTCTTCGGTGGCACGTTCGCCGCAATCTTCCGTGAGCCAAACGCGCTGCCACGAGTCGGCGAGATAATCGCGGGCCCGGCTGGCGTCCCCCATCCAGTCGGCGCCTGGACGAACGGCAAGAGCTCCTATTATCTGTCGTTCGGCAACGACTCCGACGCCTCCGGCTCCCACGCCGACGGCGCTATCTACGACGCCACCGGCACTGCGATCGTCACCGGCCTCGATCATCCCACGGGCTTCGCGCCCGTAGACGCCACGCACTTCCTCGTCTGCGAAGAGTCACACCACCGCTGCCGCATCGTCCCCACGGACTGACTCCTCCCTCCTCCCTGTTCCCTGTTCCCTGTTCCCTGTTCCCTGTTCCCTGTTCCCTGTTCCCTGTTCCCTGTTCCCTGTTCCCTGTTCCCTGTTCCCTGTTCCCTGTACCCTCTCGGGCCATGGGACAGCTCACCGGGAAGACCGCCCTCATCTTCGGCGTCGCCAACGACCACTCCATCGCGTGGGGCATCGCCCAGGCGTTCCACGCCGAGGGCGCGAAGGTCGCGTTCTCCTACGCCATGCCGACGCTGGAGAAGCGCGTGCGTCCGCTTGCCGAAAGCATCGGCGCCGACTTCATCGAGCTATGCGACGTGACCGACGATGCGCAGATCGAGGCAGTCTTCGCGAAGGCGAAGCAGCAGCTGGGCACGATCGATGTCCTCGTGCACGCGATCGCCTTCGCCAACCGCGAGGACCTTGCCGGCCGCTTCGTCGACACGAGCCGTGCCGGCTTCGCGCTCGCCCACGACATCTCGGTCTACTCGCTCGTCGCACTCGCCCGCGCTGCGCGTCCGCTCATGCCCAACGGCGGCAGCATCCTCACGCTCACGTACTACGGCGCCGAAAAGGTCGTCCCCAAGTACAACGTGATGGGCGTTGCCAAGGCCGCGCTCGAAGCGACGGTGCGCTACCTGGCGAACGACCTCGGCCCCGAGGGCATCCGCGTGAACGCCATCAGCGCCGGCCCCATCCGCACGCTCGCCGCCAGCGGCATCAGCGGCTTCCGCGACTACCAGCGCTCGTTCGCAGGCCAGGCACCGCTGCGCAGGAACGTCACCATCCACGACGTGGGCGCGACCGCCGCCTTCCTCTGCAGCGACGGCGCCAACGCCATCACCGGCGAAACGGTCTACGTGGACAGCGGCTACAACATCATGGGCATGCAGCACGCTGAAGAGGAATGAGCGGCAGAGCCTCGGTTCGGATTGTTCCCTACGACCGTGAGCGGCACGGCGACGGCCCCTGGCGGGTGGTGTCGGCAGTCTTCGATGAGTACGGCTTCCCGTTCGCCGAGAGCGACTACGATGCCGATCTGCTGGACCCCGCGACGCACTACGACGGCAGGACGGGCTGGTTCGCTGTGGCCGAAGACGCCGCAGGCAGCGTGGTTGGCTGCGTGGGGGTGACGGACGAGGGCGAGGGGCTCTTCGAGCTCCACCGGCTGTACGTGCTCGCGAGCGCCCGCCGCAGCGGCGCCGGGTCCGAGCTGGTTCGGTGGGTGCTCGACACCGCGAAAGCCCACGGCGCGACGCGCATCGAGCTTTTCAGCGACATCCACTTTGAGGACGCCCATCGCCTCTACGAGCGATTCGGCTTCCGCTGCAGGCGCTTTCGCTATGCCCCCGACCCCTGGCAATCACGGGAGTGGGGCTTCGAGCTGGTTCTGGGCGACTGACGGTACCGGCCGTGCAGGCGACAATAACCGCATGCCACGACCACGTTGCCTCTGGTGCATGGAGCCGCCGTTCGAAGACACCGCCGTGCTCAAGTGGCGCGGCGAAGAGCGCGAGCGGCTGACCGTGCCGCTCTGCCGGAAGCACCTCCAGCGCCTGCGCGACGCCGGCCCAAAAGGCCGCGAGACGAAGGGCTGGTTCTACAAGGTCGGCTGGTGGTAATCGACGCGAGCACGTGCGTTTTCGGTAAGATCCGACCATGACCGCAAAAGAAGTGCTCCGCGATGCGCTCGATGAGATGTCCGAAGAGGACGCGAAACGCCTGCTTGAGTTCTGGCACACGGAGTGCGATTCGGAAGAGCTCACAGCCGAGGAGGTCGCTCGAGTCGAGGAAGGCCTCGCAGCGTTGGCAACGGGCGACGTGGTTACGGAGGACGAACTCAGGGCCAAGTACGGCCATTGAGGTACCGCTTCGTCCTCGCCGGACCTGCCGAGCGCTATTTCAGTCGACTCGACAGAGGGTTGCAGGCCAGGATCCTCGAGCGGCTTGGCGAGCTCTGCCTCGACCCAATGGACCCCGACAAGTCTCACCCGCTGCACGGCGTCTACGCCGGCCTCCGTACGTCCAGGGTCGGAGAGCTTCGGATCATCTACAGAGTCGACACAGAGGTGAGCGTCCTCGCCGTGGTCGCCATCGGACCGCGCGGCGACGTCTACAAGCGCTGAGGCGTACGAGTGACTGATCCGCTCCCCCTCGCCATCATTTGCGACCTCGATGGGACACTGGCGCTACTGAACGGCCGCAGCCCGTACGACGCCAGCAACTGCATCGATGACCTGCTAAACGTGCCCGTGGCGCACATCGTCCGCACCTACGCGGATGCGGGCATCACCATCATCCTCGTCTCAGGGCGGGAGGCCCGCTACCGCAAGCCGACAGAAGCCTGGCTCGCGAAACACCACATCCCGTACGAGGCCCTCTACATGCGGCGAACGCGCGACTTCCGCAAGGACGCCGTCATCAAGACCGAGATCTTCAACGCGCACATTCGCGATCAGTACGCGGTCATCTTCGTGCTCGACGACCGCAACCAGTCGGTCGACTCCTGGCGTGAGAAGGGGCTTACCTGCCTGCAGGTTGCGCCGGGAGACTTCTAGCGTCGGCTACGGGCCTGGCGTCGCCGGGGGCGTGGTGAGCGATGGCACGGCGGCAGAGTTCCAGCGACATCTCGAAGTACCGCTCCGCCGTCTGGCGATGCCCTTCCGCGTCGAGATGGAGGCCATCTCCCTGGAGTGAGCGCGGAAGCGCCCGCTGGCTATCGAACGTGGACGGCGGCCAGTACTCGATGTGCCGATCGGCGCAGTAGGCGGCCACTGCGGGCTCAACCTTCGCTCGCCGCACCTCCATCCGCCGCCGCGCCGCCTCGTCGCCGGCCCAGTCGTGGCCGCCCGACGGCCCCACGACCACGACGTAGGCCGATTCGTGGCGCAGCAGTGCGCCGATCGTGCGCAGCGATCGGTCGATGACCTCCTCCGGCGTGAAGTGGGGGCGCCCAGAAACGTAGCGCTGCAGACGGAGGCGGGCGGCCTGGAAGATGGCGTTGTGGGCGAGCCACGGCGTGGCGGCGGCGCGCAACCCCAGCGCGGCGATCGCCCGTCCTGCCGGCCCAAAGCGCTCGAACCTGCGCCGGCAACGATTCGTAGAGGAACCAGTACGCCTGGACCGAGAACATCACGAGATCGGGTTGTTCGGCGGCAATCCAGCGTGCGGCGTGCTGCGGAAGCTCGGGCGTGGGCCAGACCGCGCGGGTGACCACATCGACGGGCTCACCGAGATCGTTCGCCGAGCGCTGCCGCCATTCGGGCCGGGAACATGTCTTTCTGGGAGATCTTCGCGTCGCCGCCACGAACGTTGCTGCTGAGGAGGCCGAGAATCTTCATCGGCGGTACTGTATCTCACGGCGACGCGAGGATCGCGGGCCCGGCGCGCCGATACGGGAGCCGGAATGCCCGTTTTGGCGCGGAACCCGCCGGACCGATATACTGAGTGGGCCGTCAACGTCTCCTTGCAGGAGGGCGACCCTCGCCTAGTGATCCCTGAAGACGACAATCCGCGCGAAGCCTGTGGCGTTTTTGGGGTGTATAGCCCCGGTGACGACGTAGCCAGGCTCACCTTCTATGGCCTTTACGCGCTTCAACACCGCGGACAGGAAAGCGCAGGAATCGCAACAAGCGACGGAAACGCATTCAGCCTTCGCACCGGCATGGGTCTCGTGTCCCAGGTCTTCGATGAAGAAGACCTCGCCTACCTGCGTGGTCATATGGCCATCGGGCACACGCGCTACAGCACCGCCGGCGGCTCGCTGGCGTGCAATGCGCAGCCAATCGTCGTTAAGGACCGTGAGACCGACGAGCCCATTGCGCTCGCACACAACGGCAACCTGACCAACGCTGACCTTCTTCGCGACGACCTCGAAGCGCAGGGCGTCCAGTTCGAATCCACCGCCGATTCGGAGCTCATCGCTCACCTCCTCGCCGGCGCGCCCGCGGGCACGTGGGAAGAGCGCTTCCGCTACGTGATGCGCCGCATCGAGGGCGCCTACAGCCTCGTCATCATGACCCGCGACACCCTCTTCGCGGTGCGCGATCCCATGGGCGTGCGCCCGCTCTGCATCGGCAGGATCGGCACGAACGGCTGGGCCATCGCCTCCGAATCGTGCGCGCTCGAACATCTCGGCCTCTCGCTCGAGCGGGAAGTCGCCCCGGGCGAGGTGGTGAAGATCGACCGCTTCGGCCACACCAGCTTCTTCCCCGGCATGCCGGCGCGAAAGCGAGCCCACTGCACCTTCGAATACACGTACTTTGCCCGCCCTGATTCCACCCTTGGCGGGCAACTCGTCTACCGCTCGCGCGAGGAGATGGGCGCCCAGCTCGCGCGTGAGCACCCCGTCGACGCCGACATCGTCATCGGCGTGCCCGACTCTGCGACGCCCGCCGCCATCGGCTATGCCCGTGAAGCTGGTATCCCCTACCGCGAAGGCCTCGTGAAGAACCGCTACGTGGGCCGCACGTTCATCCAGCCGGACCAGCGCATCCGCGAAGCGGGCGTCAGCCTCAAGTTCAACGCCCTCTCCGATGTGCTGCGCGGCAAGCGCGTCGTCGTCGTCGACGACAGCATCGTGCGCGGCACGACGACGCCGAGGGTCATCGGGCTCATCCGGCGCGCCGGCGCGGCGGAAGTGCACATGCGTATCACCACGCCACCGCTCGTATCGCCGTGCTTCCTCGGTGTCGACATGGCGACGCGTTCCGAGCTCATCGCCGCGAACAAGACGGTGGACGAAATCCGCTCCCATATCGGTGCGGACACGCTCGGCTACCTGAGCCTCGAAGGCCTGAACGAGTCGACGCACCAGCCGGCAGAAGACCTCTGCAACGCCTGCTTCACAGGCCGGTACCCGCTCAACGTCCAGCTCCAGATGGAGCGGCTGGAGGCCGCGCGGGTTCTCGAGCCGGCGCTGGCCGCCGCCGAAAGCCTCCACCGCGCCGGGCGTCCCTAGCCCGTCCACCACGAGAGAACACAGTCCGGGAGGCCAGGCGCCTTCGCCGGCGTCGTCCGGCCCCCAACTCCCGAATCCAAAATCTCTCTGTGGCCCTCTGTCTGGTCTTGTGGCGGTGTACGCCACGTAGGCCACGACCGCTGACTGCTGCTATGCCCGCGGACCCATAGCCAGGCGTCGCGCCACCACACCTGCCCCGAGGACGCCAAGTACGAAGAACACCCCCAACAGCGGCCAGCCGAGCGCCGGAGTCCCGGAACACTTGTAGCTGCCGGTTACCGTCTTCGCGCCGGACTGGTCATCGGATGCGCCGTACGTGACTGTGTTCGTCACGCTGCAGGAGTCGCCGTCTTTCTTGTAGGACTGGGTGACCAGGAACGATTGCCCGGATGCGCTCGCCAGCGCTGACGTCGCCACCGGCACGGCCCTCGTCCGTCCGAATCCGCCGGATGTCATTGAGCCGCAGTCCGCGCCGTTTTCCGGCGTGCAGGAATCCACGTCGTCCCAGAAGTAGAGATTCGCCGGGGCGGACGGCCAGAACCGCCACGTCACCTCCGTGTCGGTAGCCGACACGAACTCGATCGAGGCGTGCGCCGCCGGTGGCGCCGCACCCGCCACCGCGAGCTTGATCGTGACGAACGAGTCCGCGCCCGTGTTCGCTGTCACCTGGGCGCTCGCGGAACCGAGCGAGGCCGCGAACGGTATGGCCGCCGGAAGCAGCTCCACCGTTGCGGCGCCGTCTGCGCCCGTCGCCCCGATGGAGTGCCAACCGTTCGCGTAGTAGCGGGCGTCCGCGCCGCTGACGGCTCCGCCGTTCGACCCCACGACGTCAACCGTAACGAGCACCGCCTGGAACACCACCGTGGAATCGCTCGACGGGTCCTGCGTCTTCTGGTTGTAGATACCTCCGGCTGTCATCCCAAATGGGATAGCGCCCGGCAGCAGGTCCACGGTGACCGAGCCCGTGCCATCGGTCGTTCCGAGCTGGTGCCAGCCGTTCGCGTAGTACTGCGCCGCGCCGTCGGGGATGCCCGCGCTCGTGGCTGTCGAGCAGCTTCACGGTCGTCGCGACCGCCTGGAACACAACGTTCGCGTCGGTCGACGGGTCCTGCGTCTTCTGGTTGTAGATGCCGCCAGAGGTCATCCCAAATGGGATCGAGCCCGGCAGCAGGTCCACGATGACCGTGCCGCTGCGCATCGGTCGCTCCGAGCTGGTGCCAGCCGTTCGCGTAGTACTGCGCCGCGCCGCCCGCGATGCCCGCCCCGTGGCTATCGAGCAGCTTCACGGTCGTTGCGACCGCCTGGAAGACAACCGTTCGCGATCGCTCGACGGGTCCTGCGTCTTCTGGTTGTAGATCCCGCCAGAAGTCATCCCGAACGGGATCGAGCCCGGGAGCAGGTCCGCCATGACCGTGCCGCTGCGCATCCGTCGCTCCGAGCTGGTGCCAGCCGTTCGCGTAGTACTGCGCCGCCCCGCCGGAAATGCCCGTGCCATGGCTGTCGAGCAGCTTCACCGTCGTGGCGACCGCCTGGAACACCACGGTGGGATCGCCCGAAGGGTCCTGCGTCTTCTGGTTGTAGATCCCGCCGGCTGTCATGCCGAACGGGATCGAGCCGGGGAGCAGGTCCGCCATCACCGAACCGCTCGCGTCCGTCGCTCCGAGCTGGTGCCAGCCGTTCGCGTAGTACTGCGCCGACCCGCCGGCCATGCCCGCCCCGTGGCTATCGAGCAGCTTCACCGTCGTGGCGACCGCCTGGAACACCACCGTGGGATCGCCCGAAGGGTCCTGCGTCTTCTGGTTGTAGATCCCGCCGGCTGTCATGCCGAACGGGATCGAGCCGGGGAGCAGGTCCGCCATCACCGAACCGCTGCCATCGGTCGGGCCGAGCTGGTGCCAGCCGTTCGCGTAGTACTGCGCCGACCCGCCGGAAATGCCCGCCCCGTGGCTGTCCAGCAGTTTCACCGTCACGCTGACCGTCGTGAAGTCCACGCGCGGGTTCGTCGTGAAGTCGTGGTTCTGCTGGCGATAGACGCCGCCGTAGGTGATGCCCACCGGCACACTGCCGCTGATGGCATCACCCGACGCGCACCCGTCGGCTCCGGTCGTGCCGTACGCCTTCCAACCGCCCTGGTAGTACTGGGTGGTAGCCCCAGCCAGCGGGCTGCCCGTGCTCGTTGCCAGGCAGATGCTGGAGCCGTCGGCGGCCGATGCGCCGCCGGGCGCCATCGCCGCGAAGGCGACGGCCACCAGCACTCCAATGGCGATGTGAAGACGACTGCTCATGGAAGACCCGCATTCCCCGGTCAGGGGAGCCCTTACGTGGATATTCGACGGCCCACTGGTTGCAACTCAGGGCCAATTGGTGGCCGCTGCGTGGCGCTTGAGGATGGCCCCGCATTTCGAATCTGAATGAGGGAGCCCGGCGCTCGTACCAGAACCCGCCGACCGACTCCGTGCCGCGAGATCCCGGTCAGCCGCCGGTTATAAGCCCAGGGCAAGTGCGCGAAAGTGAACAGGGGAAGCCGCGGTAAGGGGGACAGCGCGCAGTGGTGGTGCCCCTAACCCCCGATTCTGTACCCTAGGTGCCCGTGGCTCTTTTCGCTTTCCTCCCATTCTTCGTCATCGATATCAACATCGACCCGACCATGTTCGACGCCGGGCCGTTCACGCTCACGTGGCACGGCCTCTTCACCGCCGTCGGTATCATCGCCGGGGTCTCGCTGGCCGTATGGCTCGCCCAGAAAGATGGCATCCCCTCTGAGATCGGCCAGGAAATCGCTCTGGTGGGCGTGCCCTGTGCGATCGTCGGCGCGCGATTGTTCTTCGTCTTCGAACACTGGGACCAGTTCGGTAGCGACCTCCCCAAAATCGTGACGGGCATCACCGAGGGCGGCATCACGCTCTACGGCGGGTTGCTGGGCGGTGTCGCCGGGGGGCTGGGCTACGCCCTATGGCACAAATGGCCGATCGCGATCGGGTTGGACGCGGCCGCGTTCGGGATGATCCTCGGCCAGGGTATCGGCCGCATCGGTGACCTCATCAATGGCGAGCACCATGCCACCGGCAGCGATTTGCCCTGGGCATTCCGCTACACAAACCCGAACACCCTCGGCGAGCTCGGCAAGTCCGTGCATCCCACCGCGGGCGGCTACGAGCTCGTCGGCGACTTCATCATCCTCGGCATCCTCTTCTACCTGAGAACGAAGATCCGTGTGCCGGGCTGGGTGTTCTGCTCCTACATCATCATCTACGCCGTGCTGCGCTTCGTGCTCTCGTATACGCGCATCGACGAGCAGGTGTACTACAACGTGCCCATCCCACAGCTCGTCAGCGGGCTGCTGATCGGCATCGCCCTGATCGCGGCGAGCGTGCTTTACCGCCATCCCGGGCCGATCACGCCAGAGTACGCGAATCGCGTCTGGGGCGACCTCCCGGCGGACGACGAGCCGGCCGGGAGCAAGGACGGGACCACCCCGGCGACGGCCTGATGGGGTCGCAGCCAGGGGAGCCGCGCCACGCGCCGCTCAACGTGTTGCTCTACGGCCGCGCAGGCTGCCATCTCTGCGACGAAGCCGAGGCAATGCTGGCGCGGATCGCAACGCGCGTTCCTCTCGCCTTCCGCGTTATCGACATCGATGCCGACGACTACCTGCAACAGCGCTACATGCTGGAGATCCCGGTCGTCACGGCCAACGGCGTCGAGGTAGCGCGAGCGCCGATTTCCGAGGGAGCGCTCGAAGACGCGCTCGCGCAGGCGATCAGACAGCTCTCATAAGCCGCGGGCGCCTAACGGACGGGCGCCAACCGGGCCAGTAGTTCGGCCAGGCGATCCATCGACTCCTCCGCGCCCTCCGACATCCCTTCGGCCACGATCGCGTCGCGGTCTTCGACCGACTGAAAGACGGCCACGTTCCGGAGGAACGTCTTTCCGTTGCGCTCCTCCAGCGTTGAGGTCTCCAGGGAAACGTGGCCCGGCGTCCCTTCGAACTCCCACGTCTGGCAGATTCCCTCGGGCGAGGGCGTGCCGTGGAAGACGCCCCGGAACCCGAACTCGTGGCCCTCGGCGTCGCGGTTCAGGAACCGCCATCGTCCACCGTCGTGCGGCTCCAGCCGGTCCACTACGGTGGCGTAGCGCCGCGGACCCCACCACTGCTCGATCAGCTTCGGGTCGGTGTAGGCGCGAAAGACGAGGTCGCGCGGTGCGTCGAACTCGCGCGTGATGACAACGCTCTGGGTGCCTTCCGGTACGGTGATCTCTGTTCTCGACATATCATCCTTCCTTTCCATCGACGGGCTGTTCGGTCTGCCCGTCCTGCAACCTCGTTAGCAGCTCATCGAGGCGATCGTGGCTCTCTTCCCAGAACTCCCGGTATCGCCCGATCCACTCGCCGGCTTCGCGCAGCGAGCCTGCTTCGAGGTGGCTGAAGCGCGTCGTCGCCTCGCGCCTTCGCGAAATGAGGCCTGCCCCCTCCAGTACCTTCAGGTGCCGCGAGATCGCCGGCTGCGACATGCGGAACGGCGCCGCCAGCTCGTTCACGCTCGCGTCCCCCTTCGCCAGCCGGGACAGGATCGCCCGGCGCGTCGGATCGGCCAGCGCTGCGAAGGTGGCGTCCAACTGTTCCGCTTTCATAACTTTCTTACTATATAACCGAGGTGTTCGCTATGCAAGCGAACGCCTGCCGCTGCTCCGCCTCGTCCCGTCTCAGACCTTACGTGAGGAAGTACGCCACGGCCGCCCCGGCGGGCAACACCAACCACACCAGCGCCGCCATCACGAGCGCGCTCATCGCGATCATCACGCTGTCGTCTTCTGGGGGATTTCCCGCGTGGCCTACCGTTTCCCACAGTGCCAGCAGCGGCTCCTGCATGATCAGCGTCGAACGGCGATGCGCGACCGATGCCCCACGCAGCATCGCCGCGGAGAGCGAGAAGAAGAGAACGAACAGCACCGCAATACCGCTGAACACGATCGCGCGGTTCGTGATGTCGATCGCGCCGAGGTACTGCGAGACGGAAGCGAGCACCGGGAGCGCGATGCCGCCGATGACCAGTGCAGGCGCGCCCAGCCCGCCGCCACTGAAGCCCGGCGCCACCCGCTCGAGTTCCACCCGCGCGCTGGCGAGCAGCTTCCGTTCCGTCGAACCCGGCACGGCCTGCGTCTCGCGGCGCGAGTAGAGCTTCCGCATCGACCCGGCGATGCCTTCGGCATACGACTTCACGATGTATTCGGCGATGAACTCCACGATGAACTCGGAGACCGGGGTCAGCGGCCCCCACTTCGGCACGGTCGGGTTGCGGAAGCCCTCGCGGTCGAGCACTTCGAGCGCACGCATCACGGTGCGGTGCGCCTGGGGGAAGCGCTCCGGCGCCGCCAGGGGAACGGAAATTGCCAGCTCAACGGCGATCCGCGCTTCCATCTCGGTCTCGCCCGAAAAGCGAGCCAGCGCCGCTTCGGCGGCTCCTTCGGGGTTGCCGGCGAGAAGCTGTCGCGTCCGCTCGAACTGGTCGGTGAGCTCATCGAGGATCGGCGTCTCGGCCGGTCGGAGCCGCCCGGCCACGCTCACACGTCGTGCCGGCGCTTCGTCGCTCGACTCCCCCGTCGTGGTCATGCCGAGGATTGTCGGCGGTAGTGTGCGCAGTGTCGATCAGGGTGTTCGCCCGGAGCCGTAGAGTCCGTGCTCCGCGATGTAGCGTTCGACCGCGTCGGGAACGAGATAGCGGATCGGCTTCCCCTCGCGGACACGCTCCCGAATCAGCGTGGAGCTCACAGCGAGCGGTGGCATGTCGACAACGGGATCGCCGCCACCGTTGTTGACGGCACGTCCGGTCGCGCCGGCGACCAACGGCTTCGCCGCAACAGCGATCGTGGCCAGCTCCCGGATCCGTTCGGGTTGCTTCCAGTTCGGCATGTCGGCGACCGCGTCCTGGCCGAGCAGGAGAACGATGTCGCCGTGGCCTTCGGCCCTGAGCGTTTCCAGCGTGTCGACCGTGTAGGTCGGTCCATCCCGGCCGATCTCCCGCTCATCGATCACAAAGCGGTCGTTCCCGTCGATAGCGAGACGCGTCATGGCGACGCGGTGCACCGCCGGCCGTCACGCCACGATCCGCCTTCCGGTACGGGTCGCCGGCGGGCAGAAAGACCACCGCGCGAGCGCCGAACTGGTGCCGCGCACACTCGGCGAGCAGAAGGTGGCCGATGTGCGGCGGGTCGAACGTGCCGCCGAGGAGAAGGAGCGGCGCCGCGGGCGGGTCACGGCGATCGGCGGCGTCTCTCTTCGTCACGGTCGTGCGATTGTCCCTGCCGTGGTGTGGCTTGTCGATTCGGTCGCCGCAAGGTGGCAGCCTCCGTGCGTTCTGGACGCCGGAGAGTGCAGGAGGCCGTAGTCGTCCCCACGCACGGGCACGGACGGCGGGATAGCAGGCACGGCCGCAACGCTCTCAAATCCGCCGCACGTCCCCCCGTAGAGGGCCGTTTGGCCGTACATGCGCCCGGAGAGCATGCGACTATCGATCCATGAGCAGACCGTTCCGCCGTGCGGGCGCGACCGCACGCCTCACGTCCCTGCCTCCGCTCGTGCTTGCGAGCACCGCGTTCGCCATCGCGGCGCCCATCGGCGATCGGAACAGCTCGGTCGACCTCGTCCTGGCCGCACTCGCGTGGTTCGCCATCGCCGCCGCCGTTTCCCTCGCGGTCAACCGAATACGCCTGCTCGCCATCCGCATCGAAGCCGCGCACATCGCCGGGCTTGCGGCCCTTGTCGCGTTCTCGCTCGCCGTCACCGCCCTCACCCTACGCGGCGACGCCCTGGGGCTTGCCCGCCAGCACGAGCCGTTCCTGCCCGTGCTGGCGCTGATCGTCGCACCGCTCGTCCTCACCGCCTCCGTCATCCGCGTCTTGCGGCCCCACAACGCGCGCGGCGCGGCCCAAAGCGGCTGACCCGCGATCAGAAGATCGGGTTGACGATAATTGCCTGCTCCCGCGCAGGACCGACCGAGATGAGGTCGACCGGGCACTCGAGCAGCTTCTCCACGCGCTTCACGAAGGCCTGCGCCTGCGGAGGGAGGTCGTCGAAGTTGCGGACCTCCGTCGTACGGGTCTGCCAGCCCGGGAGCTCTTCGTAGATCGGCCGCACGCGTTCGAGCACAGACTCCCGCGCCGGGACCGTGCGGATGACCTGGCCGTCCAGCTCATAGCCCGTACAGATCTTGATCGACGCGAGGTTGTCGAGCACATCAAGGCGTGTCAGCGCGACGGCCGAGAGACCGTTGAAGCGCACGCTGTAGCGCGCGGCCACTGCATCAAGCCAGCCGATGCGGCGCGGGCGGCCAGTAGTGGTGCCGTACTCGCCACGGCCGTCCTCCTTGCCGTGGTCCCGCAGGGTCGTCGCGATGTCGTCGAACAGCTCTGTCGGAAACGGCCCGTTGCCCACGCGCGTGCTGTAGCTCTTGAAGACGCCGACCACGCGCTTGATGTCGGTCGGGCCCACACCGACGCCGAGACCGGCGCCGCTCGAAGACGAACTGGGCACGCTGGACGTGACGTACGGATAGGTGCCGTGGTCGAGGTCCAGCAGCGAGCCCTGCGCGCCTTCCAGGAGCACGTATTCGCCCCGCCGGTGCGCTTCGACGACGATGTCCTGGACGTCGCCGACGAAGGGTGCGAGCCGCCGGCCGTATTCGAGGTATCGCTCGCAGATCTCTTCCGGCTCGAGCGGCTCCCCGCCGTAGACACCCTTGATGACCTTGTTCTGGTACGCGAGTGTGGCCTGCACGCGGGGACGGAGGTCCTCGGCGCGCAGCAGGTCGCTGACACGGATGCCGCGGCGCGCCACCTTGTCGACGAAGCACGGACCCACGCCCTTGCCTGTCGTGCCGATCGCCTTCTCTCCGCGAGCAAGCTCGTCGAGGCGGTCGATCTCGGTGTGCCAGGGCATGATCACGTGCGCGCGATCGCTCAAAACGAGGCGCGCGGTGTCGATGCCCTTGGACTGCAGCCCCTCGATCTCGCCGAGCAGTACGGCCGGATCAACGGCCACGCCGTTGCCGATGAGGCAGGTCTTTTCGGGGTAGAAGATGCCGGCGGGGACGACGTTCAGCTTGAACTCCCCGCGCTCGTTCACGATGGTGTGGCCGGCATTGTTCCCGGCGGAGTACCGGGCGACGACACGGGCTTTCCTTGCGAGCAGATCGACGATTCGGCCCTTGCCTTCATCGCCCCACTGCCCGCCGACAACGACGACGATAGGCATGGCGGAAACACACTCCGGGCCTCCCACTCAGTGGGGAGGCCCGTTGACTGATTCTACATGAACGCCATCACAGCGTGAAACGCGCACCGGCCCCGCCAGCCACCTGGCTTCGCCGGGCGCCGAGCGTGGAACTCCCCTCTCCCATCGCGATGGGAGAGGGGCCGGGGATGAAGGTTAGCGGCTTCCTCGCAGGCGCGGGTCCAGCACGTCGCGAAGGGCATCGCCGAACATGTTGAAGCTGTACACCGTGAAGAAGATGGCGAGGCCCGGGAAGATCGCCAGGTGCGGGTACTGTACCAGGTATATTTGAGCATCAGTGATCATGCGGCCCCAGCTCGGCGTAGGGGGCGGAATCCCGTAACCGAGGAACGACAGCGCCGCCTCGATCAGGATCGCGCCGCCCACCTGGATGGACGCCCCAATGAGGATGACCGCGACCACGTTCGGAAAGACGTGTCTGAAGATGATGCGCACATCGGATGCGCCGAGGACGCGTGCCGCCTCGACGTACTGGTTCTGTTTGGCGCCGATCGCGGCGCCGCGTATGACGCGTGATTGCCCAAGCGAGAGCAAGAGCCCCACGCTCACGATGATGTCGATCTCTTTCGAGATGTCCTGGAGCGTGGTCACCACGAGGATGATGAAGATGAGGCCTGGCAGGGCGATACCAATGTCGACCAGGCGCTGCACCGCCGTATCGAACCAGCCCCCAAAGTAGCCCGAGACCACGCCGAGGACGGTCGCGATGACCGAGCTCAGCGCAACCACGCCGAAGCCGATGACGATAGACGTACGAGCGCCGTACACGATGCGCGTGTACAGGTCACGGCCGAGCTGATCCTGCCCGAACCAGTGGGAGGCGGAGGGCCCGGTGTTCTTCTGGATGAAGTTGCTCGTGTCCGGGCTCGTCCCGAAGGTGAACGCCTGGGGCACGATCGCCATCAAGATCAGCAGGATCACGACGGCTCCGCCGAAGGCGCCCAGCGGCTTCATGCGGATAAAGCGAAGCGTGTCGTCCAGCGCGCGGCGCGCGAACGACCTCCCCGCGGGAACCGAGTACTGGTCGAGCAATCGGGTGTCTGCGGCCATTACGCGTACCTGATCCGGGGGTCGATGACCGAGTAGAGTATATCGACGCCAAGATTGGTAAAGACGACCACCGTCGCGACAATCAAGTTAATAGCCTGGATCACCGGGTAGTCGTAGTTATTCACCGAGGCGATGTAGTACTGCCCCATGCCGGGGATGGCATAAATCTGCTCGATGATAACCGAGCCGCCGACGAGAATCGGCAGCTGGAGGCCGACCACGGTAATCACCGGGATGAGCGCGTTCCGCAGGGCGTGGCGGACAACGATGACGCGTTCGCGAAGGCCCTTGGACCAGGCCGTGCGAATGTAGTCCTGGCGCAACACCTCGAGCATCGATGAACGCGTGAAGCGCATGACGCCGCCGGCCAGGCCGGCGCCAAGTAAGAACCCCGGCACCAGCATGAACTTGATGTTCGCGTACGGATTATCCGTAAAGAATATGTACGTTCTTGGAGGGACCCCCCAGACGAAGTATCTCCCCGCGAGCGTCACGAGCAGCGTCGCCACCCAGAAGTTGGGGGCCGCCAGCAACCCGATGGCAAAGCTGCGGCCGGCGTAGTCCGCCGCCGTGTCCTGCCGAATCGCGGAGATCACCCCGATCGGCACAGCGATCAGCAGCGACGTGATGATCGCGATGATTCCCAGCTCAAGCGTCACCGGCAGGCGGTTGCTGAGCTCGTTGTTGACGGTGCGCCCGCTCACGAGCGACTTGCCGAAGTCCAGGCGGACGATCTCGCCAGACCACGTCAGGTATTGCTTGGCGATGTTGTCCTGGAGGCCGAATTCCTTTTGAATTGCGGCCTTGTTCGCGGGATCAGCCCCAAATGCTCCGCCGAGGATGGCCGAAACGTCTCCCGGGATCGAACGCACAAGGATGAACACGATGAACGTCACGCCGATGAGCGTGGGGATCATCAGGAGCAGACGGCGAATAATGTAGCGCTGCATGCAGGGCGTTACCTCGAAGTGATGCAAAGGCCGGCTGTGTGTGAAGCAGCCGGCCCGCTGGTTATCTACACGCGACTATGCGTGATTCTTCTTCCAGTAGTACGGAATCGTCTCGGTGCCAATCGCGTACGTGGACGGACGCGTGCGGATCTCTTCGACGTTCTGTACCCATGACTGGGCCGAAACGAAGCCGACAGATGCGCCGACCTGGCTCGGCACGTAGTACATCTTGGCGGCGTTCATCCGCTGAATGTCCCACATGTCCTGCTTGCGCTTCTCCGGGTCGAGCTCGCCCTGCTGCTTGATGGCAAGGGCCGCGAGAGCCGGGTCGTCGATGTGGCCGTGGTTGTTCGGGTTCGGCGTGAAGTAGCGGATCGGATAGGAGCCGCCTTCGGGGAACGGCGTCTCCAGGCCGTACGCGATGCCCTTGAAGTTGCCCGCAAACGTCTGCGGGAAGTACTTCGCCGGGTAGTTCTGCTCGTCGACGTTGCACTTGATGCCGATGTCCTGCAGGTACTGCACGCTCGCCTGCGCAGCCGTCTCGTACGTCGCGCCGTAGACCGTCGCCGGCCACTGCACCGTCGTCTCGAAGCCATCCGGATACCCGGCGGCGGCCAGGAGCGCCTTGGCGCCCGCGACGTCGTACTTGAAGAACTTGCCGGAATCGCCGGCGTCCGGACCCTGCGGGTCCAGCCAGAACTTCGTCATGCCGGCCGGGATGATGTTGTTCCACGGCGTCGGAATGTCGAGGCCGGCGGCCTGCAGCTTCTTCACGTTGTACAGAAGCTCGGTCAGACCACTGCGGTCGATGGCCATCGACACCGCCTGGCGAACGCGGCCCTGCGTGTCCTTGTTCCACGGCGACGTCGGGTCGTTGTCGAAGTAGAAGAAGTTCGTCAGCGGCGTCAGCGCGCCAACCAGCTTGACGTCCTTGATCTGGTTCTTAACGTCGATCAGGTCGTCGTTGATGATGTCGAGCAGATCGAGCGTGCCTGCCAGGAATTGGGCGCGGCGCGTGGCATAGGCCGTCTGGATCGAATAGTCCAGCGTGTCCATCAAGGGGAAGCCCTTGTTGTGCCAGTCCGGGTTCTTCTTGAACTTGATGATGCTCGACGGCACGTAGGAATCGAAGATCCACGGACCCGAGCCGATCGACTGCTTCGTCGGATCAAAGCCGCCACTGCCCGCTTCTTTCGGCATGATCCAGAAGAGGTTCGCGTCGGCCAGCATCTCCAGGAACGCCGCGTTCGGCGTCTTGAAGGTGAACTTCATTGTCTTGCTGTCCGGGTACTCGACCTTGTCG
Organism: uncultured bacterium; assembly: GCA_963832795.1. Classification (GTDB taxonomy): domain Bacteria; phylum Chloroflexota; class Dehalococcoidia; order Tepidiformales; family Tepidiformaceae; genus CAWHVJ01. Next base: position 52,073 of record CAWHVJ010000006.1, on the reverse strand, counting down.
ACAAACGAGACCTGCGACGAAGTCGCGTTCTTCGGATCGGTCATCCGGCCCCATGAGTACGTGAGGTCGTCGGTGGTGATGGCGCGGCCGTTGGTAGGGGCAACGTTGTGGAACTTCACGTCGGTGCGCATCGTCACCGTCGCGCTCAGGGCGTCCGGCGCGATCTCCGCCTTCTCGGCGATGTCTGGCGTCGGGGTCACGTCGGTGTTCTTCACACCCGGGCCGGCGTTCAGCTTGTAGAGGCGGCTGTAGGAGTGGCTGGCGAAGACCTTCGTCGTGAAGCTCGCGCTGCCGTACGGGTCGAGGCTCGCGGGGTCGCTCGTGTCGTAGTAATGGAGCGCTCCGCCGCGCGTCGCGCCCGCAAACGGATCGGCCGGCGTCGCGGTCGCGCTTGCGCCCGCAGCCTGCGTTGGCGTGGCGATTCCGCCGCCGGGCGTATTGCTCGTGCTGTCGTCGTCGCCGCAGCCGACAAGTGCAAGGCCAGCGGCTCCTGCACCCAGGGCGCTGGCTGCGCCGAGGAAGCTGCGCCGCTGGATCCGCCGCTTCCAATAGTTGGTGTAGTCGTCTTTCATGGGATAAATCCCCCTCCCGTTCGCTACGTGCTATCGACGATACGTCGGCCGCGCCCGATAGGTTTCGTCGATTGCTGGAATGCAGCGTTGGGAAAGTGTTTACGGTTGTTTCCCCGGAGTGTCAACCATTTGCACGACCGCAATTGAATTCGGGCCGGGTTCCTGAACGCCCGAAAGAGGCCGGATTGCAGCGCACGGACGGAGGCGCGCACAAGGCCGCCGCCGATCGGCGCGCATAAAGTCGATCCGCATTGCCGCAGAAGGCAACAAGAAACCCGCCTCGCGGCGGGTTGGTGAGCGCTGGAGCCTCCTCACGGATTCGAACCGTGGACCTACGCTTTACGAAAGCGCCGCTCTGCCAGCTGAGCTAAGGAGGCGCTCTGCAAACGTACCGCCAGCGCCGCCGAAATGTCCATCAGGGACGCTCTGCCAGCCGATTTCGGGCGGCTTTCGCCGACGTGGCCGCGGACGTCACGCCACCAACTCACAGGCAGATTCGCCGTACCCAAACCGCCGCCGCCGTGTAAGGGTTTTCCCCCGGGGGACATAAGGGTTTTGCCCTCGATGAAATCCGGGTCCCGGCCCCCCAGAGTTTGCAGTCCTATTACCAAACGGTGCGGTTTTCCGGGTTTTGCCACGGCTCCCCGTTCGTAGGGTGGGCTCTGGTGGGACAGGAGAAGCATCTGCTGCGGCGAACTGCGACTGGAACTGTGCTCCTGGCCTTCGCGCTTTTCGGCGCGGGCCTCCTCTCGTCGAAAGCGCCCCCCGCGCACGCCACGGGGAGCTGCGACGCCGGCGACACGACCATCGACGCCGAAGAGCGCGCCATCATCGACCTGACGAACAACTATCGCGTCCAGCACGGCATGGCGACCCTGACCGTCGCTCCGGCGCTCCAGCGCGCCGCCACCTGGACCGCCAACGATCTCACGCACAATCCCGTGTTCGGGCACGTCGACACCCTTGGCCGCGAGTTCTTCGTGCGCGTCAAGGATTGCGGCTTCACCTGGCCCGGTGGCGAGAACCTCGCCGCCGGCACCAACGATAGCGCCGGCTCTACCGCCTTCCAGAAGTTCCGCAGCTCCGCCGTCCACAACGAGATCATGCTCTCGCCGGAGTTCAAGACGATCGGCGCGGCCCGCGCCCAGGGAGGCCCGTACGGCTGGTACTGGGTCGTCGAATTCGGCTATGCCGATGTTGCGCCCGCCGCTCCCACTCCCGTCCCGACGCAGGCGCCTGCGCGCGTGGTCGCGCCCGCGCCGCCAGCGCCAGTGGCCGCGGCCGCTCCACCACCGCCGCCCACACCCCCCGCTGACGACACGCCGGCGCGCGTCCCCGAAAACTGGGATGGCTCGACGCCGCTCGCGCCGGGCGCGCACCTCGTCAGCTGGACCGGTGGCGAGCAACCGGTGGACGCTGTCCTCGAGGCGGTGCCGGGCTCGATGGTTGTCGCGTACGCCTACAATCTCTGGTTCGGAGGGTGGCTGCACTACAGCCCCGAGATGCCTGCCTACTTCCAGACGTTCGCGACCTTCAGCCCGGGCGCGCAGTACTGGGTGCTCATCGTCGAGTAGCGCTCCACCGCCACGAGACGGCGCGCAGCGGCTCCAGCAGGATGAGCGCGCTCGCTTCGAGGCGCATCTCCCGGTACTGCGGGTAACGCGCCCTCAACGCGGTCACCGCCTCGGGCCGCTCCGAACCGCGAGCCACGACCGACGCCGAACACTCGATCCGCAGCCACGCGAGCTGCTCCCAATCGTCGTCGTAACGCTCGACCAGCAGCGATGCGCGCGGGTCGCGCTCGATGTTGCGGAGGCGCGCAAGCCGCCCGCCGGACTTCGGCTTCTCGTCGATCGCGATCGCGAACACACCACCAACGAGCGCGTAACAGACAGGCACGAGGTGGGGTGCGCCATCAACCGCGATGGTGCCGAGTATTGCGTGGCGTGACGCGTCGATCAGGTCAGATTCCCACGGTTCGAACACGGAGCCCAATCTAGCCGTGCGAAGTCGGGTCTGCACGCCGCCTGTCCCTGTTTCCTTGGTAGAGTTGCATACGTGACACGCACGGTTGTGGCGGCGGACTTTGGCGGGACGCATCTGCGTGCCGCGATCGTCGATGAGGCGGGCAAGATCCTCGAACGGCGCGAACTGCACACCCCTGCACAATCGACCCCCACGGCCATGATCCAGCGTGTGGTCGACCTCCTGGCCGAGACGGCCGCACTCGCGGACCCGCCGGCCTCAGCCGCCTGCGTGGCGACAGCCGGGCTGATCGACGCCGACAAGGGGAAGGTCATCCTCGCTCCCAACATCGCCGGCTTCCGCAACCTGGTGCTAACCACGCCCATCACGGAACGCCTGGGCATCCCCGCGTACATCGAGAACGACGCAAGCGCCGCCGGGCTGGGCGAGTTCCGCTTTGGCGCCGGCCGCGGCACGCGCCACCTGCTCCATGCCACGCTCGGGACCGGCATCGGCGGCGGTATCGTCGTCGATGGCAAGCTCTACCGCGGCGCCACGGGGCTGGCCGGGGAGATCGGCCACATCATCATCGACCCGCGCGGCCCGCGCTGTAACTGCGGCTCCCGCGGCTGTCTCGAAGCGATGGTCAGCGGCGTCGCCTTCGCCGAGCGCGCGAGGGTCCTTATCGAGACGGACCGTTCACGCGTCCTGAAGGAGCTCGCCGGCTACAACGAACCGACCGGCGAGCACCTCTACCAGGCCGCGAAGCTCGGCGACTCCACCTGCGAGGCCGAGATCCGCCACGGCGGGCATTTGCTCGGGCTGGGCCTCGGCGGGCTCGTCAACGTCCTCAACCCGGATGCCGTCACACTCAGCGGCGGCCTCCTCGCGATGGGCGAGATGCTCCTGGCGCCCATGCGCGAGGCGATGCATTCCATCGCCTACGGCCCCGCTTCCGGCACGATCGTCCGTCTCAGCGAACTCGGCGACGACGCCGGCCTGCTGGGCGCCGCCGCGGTCGCCTTCGAACGCCTCGACACGCCGCCTGCGCTACAATCGCGCCCATGACCGAAAAGGTGTTCCACCCTCCCCGGTAACTGACCGGCTTTCCCCGCGCACCACCGCGGCCCTGTCGTCCTGCGTCCTCACCGCTTCGCACCGACAGGGGTAATCTTTTGCGTTCTCTGCCTAACACCGGCTCGCTTCTTCGCGCGGCGCTCTCCTTCGCCGCCGTCCTCCTCGCCATCGAGTTCATCGACGAGATCGTCTTCGGTGCCCGCGAGGCGGCGTGGCCGCGCGTGCGCACCGACATCGGCCTGTCCTACACCGAGATCGGGCTCCTCCTCGGCATCCCGAACGTCGTCAGCGCGATCGTCGAACCGGCGTTCGGCATCTTCGGCGACACCCGCCATCGCGCGCTCGTGATGGTGGCGGGCGGCGCGAGCTTCGCCGCGGCACTGGTGCTCTTCGCGGTATCGAACTCCTTCCTGCTGGCGATGGTCTCGTTCGTGGTGCTCTACCCGGCGTCGGGCGCCTTCGTCAGCCTCGCCCAGGCCACGCTCATGGATGCCAGCAACGGCCGCCACGAACACGCCATGGCCGAGTGGACCTTCGCAGGCTCGCTTGGAGCCGTCGCCGGGCCGCTGCTGCTCGCCGGCCTCTTCTTCCTCGGCGCGGGCTGGCGCGGGCTGTTTATCGCCTTTGCGGCCGCAGCGGTGCTGCTCACGTTCCTGCTCGCGAGGGCGCACCCGACGGCCCATGCCGGTCACGAAGCCCGCTGCCGCCACGACGCCGCGCGACTCGCTGCGCAACGCGCTGCGGGCGCTGCGCCGCGGAGACGTCTGGCGCTGGCTGCTGCTGCTCCAGTTCTCGGACCTGATGCTCGACACGCTCTTCGGTTTCTTGGCGCTCTACCTGGTCGACGCGCGCGGTCTCTCCGAGGCGACCGCCGGGCTCGGCGTCGGCATCTGGACCGGCGTCGGGCTCATCGGCGACGGCGCCATCATCCTCATCCTCCGGCGGGTTCGCGGGCTCACCTGGGTGCGCTGGAGCTCGCTCGCAATGGCGGCCGTCTACGTGCCGTTCCTCTTGTTCGGCCACGTGGCACTCATGTTTGGGCTGCTCGCGCTGCTCGGCTTCCTGAACTGCGGGTCGTACGCGGTGCTGAAGGCGCAGCTCTATGCCGCGCTGCCCGGGCAGTCGGGCGTGGTGATGACCATCTCCGCGGCATTCGGCATTGCCGGCGCCTTCATCCCAACGGCGCTCGGCATCGTCGCCGACGCGTATAGCGTGACGGCGACCATGTGGATCCTCATCGCCGGTCCATTGGTGCTCACAGCCGCCATCCCCTGGGGCGGGGCCGAAGCGCCGATCGACCTCGCCGAGGCTTAGGTCGATGCCGTCGGCGGCGTCAGGCTCGGCTGGTCGAAGATGATGCGCCGGAAGGACTCCGCGTATTCGAAGTCCTGGCCGGTGGCACTGCCGCGCGCCATGCCCAGCGCGAACTCGACGATGTCCGGGCCGAGCTGGCTCGGATGCGCGGCCAGCGCCTTCTGCTTCAGGTCCAGCGTGTCGCCGATATCGACCCAGACGTTCGGCTCGCCCGTGCCGCCCATCCAAAGCTGCTTCACCTTCCACGGCTCGAGCCCGTCGGCCAGCAACTCCGGGAAGGTGAGCCTGTCACGCGCCGTCGGGAAAACGGCATCGACCGTCGCGTCGCCACTCGCGCGGTGGTCGGGGTGGTTCGTGTAGGTATCGCTGAAGAAACGATTCGTGGGGTCGAAGCACATCACCACCTCCGGCCGATAGCGGCGTATCAGCCGCGCGAGGTCCCGCCGCAGGGCCAACGTGTGCTGCAGGTAGCCGTCGTCGTAGCCCATGAACTCGAAGTGCTTCACGCCGAGCACCGCCCCGGCCGCGCGCTGCTCCGCCTCCCGGATCTCCGTCAGCCGCGACGGCGTCATGTCGGGGTCGTCGCTGCCCTTGTCGCCCTTCGTCACGACGACATACGTGACGGTTGCCCCGCCACGCGTCCACTTCGCCACCGTCCCGGCGACCATGAACTCGGCGTCGTCGGGGTGGGCCACGACGACCATCGCAGATTCAGGCACGTAGCCGTCAACGTTTGAGGGCACAGGCAAGCTCCAACAGGGTTGTTTGGTGCAACGAGCGTACCAGACGGGCGCCCCTGCAGCCGCTCATGCATTCGCGTCCGCCGCCCTGCGACCTCAACGCGCGAAGTCACCGAACTGGAACTCGAAGCCCAGAATCTTCAGTACGATCATGCGATCAGGATGGTTCCTGCCCCATGATGGAATCGTTGCGAAAGGTCGCGCCGGTGGCACTTCTCGCCGCACAAGCGGCGGCCGCGCCGCTGCTGGCGGTTTATGCCTTCAAGGAATCGGGCAGTCTCGCGTTTTCCGCGTTCGTCGGCCTAATGATGGTCGATGCCTGGTTCCTCGCAGCAGCAGCGGATCGACGATTCGCGTCCTGGGAGCCAACTTCCTTCGCCGGGAAAGCAGTCCGCAGATACGCGGACTTCTGCGTATCAGTACGCAGCGGACGCATCCACCGGCTGATGCGGACGGCATTCAATGCGTTCTGCGTGGCCGCCATTCTCGCGATTGCAGCGGTCGTCGTTGTAACCAGTCGGTGAGCGTCACCCGCGCCGCCCGACGAACACCACCTGGCGCTTGCCGCGCCTTCCGTGCGCCGTGACGAGGTGCGTCGAGGGCGCGAAGCCGGCGGAGCGCAGCCGGCGTTCGAACGTCGGTTCGTTGGCTACGGACCACACCACCAGCGCGCCTTTCGGGCGCAGCGCCCGGTGGATCGCGGCGAGCCCGGCCGGGCTGTAGAGCCAGCCATTCGTGCGCTGGGTCAGCGCATCCGGGCCGTTGTCGACATCCAGCAGGATCGCATCGAAACGCCGATCGCTCTCCCGGATAACCTTCGCGACGTCGCCTTCCACGACCGATGTCCGCGGGTCGTCGAGCGGCTGGTTCGCCAGCGGACCGAGCGGCCCACGGTTCCACTCCACGACTTCGGGCACGAGTTCCGCGACCACAACCGACGCCTTCTCGGGCAGCAGATCAAGCGTCGCCCGCAGCGTGTAGCCCATGCCGAGCCCGCCGATAAGCACGCACGCCCCGGGCTTGGGCTCCGGGCACGCGAGCGACATCATCGCGTCCTCAGAGCCGTGCATCCGGCTCGTCATCAGGTCGTAGCCGTCCGCGCGGATGACGTACTCGCCGTCGTGGTGACGCAACTCGAGCCACGTGCCGTCCGGGGTGGTGGCGGTGGCGAGCTTCTCCCAGGGCTTCATCCTCCAGAGGGTACCAAGGACGCCGCTCTCACGGACTCAGAGCGTCGCGACGAGCCACGCCAGGAGCACGGTGACCAGGACGATCATTCCGAGCGCCATCGGGCACCCGCTACTGAGCGCGTTGAAACAGCCGCCCGCGGCCGGCTCCAGCGGGTTCTCGTGTGGAAGTCCGCCCGGCCGCTGGCTTTCGAGTCGTTCGCGCGCCGCGGTGCGGTCGGCTTCGTCGCGCTGCTTGTCGTCCTGCTCAGACATTCGCCCTCCTCTAGGTCAGCACGCGCGACAGCACGACAATGGTCCCAATGAGAGCTGCCGCAGCAACTGTGAAGCATGACAGGAGCCAATCGGCACAACTTCGCGCCAGCCAGTTGCCGTCCGCACCAACCGGATCGGGCTCGCCGGGAAGGATCGGCGGCTTGCTGTCGCTCATTGGACCACCGGGATGAAGCTTACGCAGAACCAGAGCACGTGGCCAAGGACCCGAGCCTTCGCCCCCGTCACCGACTCGGGACTAGACGGCCCCGCGCGAGCCGGCGCACCTATACTCGATCGCATGATCGAGCGCGCTTCCCACGACCCCGGCCGCACCATTGGCGGCTTCACCGTCCGCGCCGCCTCGCCCGACGACGCGGCGGCCGTCGCCGCCCTGTACCGCGCGGCGGCATCGAAGCCCGAGGGCCGCGCCGCGCTCCCGGGCGCTCCAACATCTCCACAGGCGTTCGAACTTATGAGCCAGACCGGCAGCGCCTTCACGGCCGCGGAACGCGAGGGCGAGGTCGTTGGCGCGGTGCGCTGGCACGACGACGAAGGCATCGGCTGGTTCGACCTGCTGGCGGCGACCGCCACTGGCGCCGGCCGTTTGCTCGCCCGGGCGATGGAAATGGGCGCACAGGATCGCGGGCTGCGCCTGCTGCGCGCGCGCGTGCCCGAGGATTCGCGCCTGCCGGATGCATTCCTGCGCTGGGGCTACCTCACCATCTCGCGCCAGCGTGAAGAGGTGGACGGCGCCACCGTGAACATGCTCGTCGTGGAAAAGCGCCTGCCGCTGCTCACCGTCCGCGAGCAGCGACGCAGCGACGCTCCCGCCATCGGCGATCTCACCGGCGAGGACCCCTGGGTCTTCGAGCAAGGCGCGCGTCCGGGCTGGTTTGTGACCTCGGACGGCGAACGCATCGTGGGCGTGATCTCCGTCCGCGACGCCGGCAGCGGCACGGCGAGCATCGCCGAGCCGCTGCTCCGCGAGGAGTACCGCGGACGCGGCATCGAAGTGTGGATGCTGGAACGCTGCGCCACCTACGCCGAGACCAACGGCTACCACACCGCCGAAGTCCCCCTCACGCCCCTCACCGACGCCCTCCGCAAGCCCCTCGAAGACCGCTTCTGGCAGCGCGAGCCGCCGCTCTTCGTCAAGCGCTTCGCCGCTAACCGCAGAACCGAGGAGGACGACTGGTAGCGCTCCAGCGACCGGCTCACCACCAGAACACTCAATGACTCTCTGTGCCCTCTGTGGTGGAACTACCGGCGGCTCACGCCCGCTGCCTACGCCCGCAGTTGTCGCAGGTGCGACTCCATGTGGCCGATAATCAACTCCTCCACGACCTGCCCAACTGAGAACCGCTCGCCGTTCATCACACGTACGCCCGTGGCCGACCAGCCTTCTTCGGGGATGGAGGCAACGAGTCGCGCCGATTCGGCGGCGGCTTCGCGCATCACGTTCGCGGCCCGTTCCGGCGTCGCGTCGCCCAGCCGCGCCGCAGCGGCGAGCCGCCCCGGATCATCGAGGTTGCGCCCCAGCCGCAGGCCGGGGGTCTTCGCCAGCGCCTCAGCCTGCGTCGCGAACGTCACGGGGAACTCCGACGCGTGGCCCGCGATCTCGGCCGCGCTCCAGGCGTCCGGCGCCGAGCGTGCGTGCAACGCCTCGGCAGACATCGCTTCGATAGCGGCGGCGAACGACTCGCCGAGTTCGCGGACGCGCGTTGAGGCGGTTTCGGGTGTCATGCAGCGATCATTCGCCAACGAGCGATGCCCGGCAAGCAGGTCGCGTTCGATGGGAGCGCCGGGGAGCCCGCTCTCGCGCAAACTCCCCGGCGCGATGCGAGTGCACCCCTCTGGGATGCTCCGTGGTTATCGGCCCAACGCGACGCAACGCGCAGCCGCGCAGGGCGCAGCCGTTCGACGGAGAACAGCTAGTGGGAGCCCTTCGAGCCGCGCCACAACCACGTGGCCTGCCCGCGACGCGCTTCCTCAGCGGCTGCCTGGAGCTGCGCCCTGAGGGCGTCGCGCTCGGCGCGAAGGTCGCGAATGTGGTCCCGCAGCGCCACGACGAGCAGATCGACCTCGCTGTAGCGCGCAGTCGCTTCTTCTCGCAGCCGTCGCACTTCGAGCGACGCCTCGTGGCGGCGCTGCGACGGTGCGACCGCGCGCGTTGGGATGGCGGTGCTACTCACGCTCGACCAGCGCCGGGTACGTTGAAGGCGCGTCAGACGGAGCGCGCAGCGGTTGCGGCGCGGCCGGCGCTTCGAGGTGACGGCTGAAGTCGCGCTCGGCGCGGAGGTCTTCGAGGTTTCCGTGCAACGCAGCGATCACTTCTTCGAGCGTTTCGAGGCGTGCGCGGATGGCCGCATCGTCGAGCCGCATGTCCCGGATTCGGGATCGCAACTTCGTCGCCTTCGAACGTGTCGTCGAAAGTTCACGCTCGAGGTCTTCGTTGCGTTCGCCGAGCGCCACCAGCGCCCGCACCAGCGCCGCCGGGGGCAGCGTCGTCGCGGTCTCGGGGTCGGCCATCACCGCCGCGATGTCCACTTCCATCATCTCGGCGCTCTCCAGCGAGAGCTGCTCGAGCGTGTTCCGAATGCCCTCGACCTCGCCGCGAATCTTGCGAATCAGTCGGTCGGCGCGGGAGTCGGCCGCGGTGAACTGGCCCTTGAGCGGCATCCCGAACGGGAGCATCGGCGGGGCCTCAGGCCGTGACACAGGCTCGGGCGCGGGGGTCTCCGGGACGACCGGCGCGTCGCCCGCCCCGGCCTCCTCCGGCAAAGGGAGCACCGAGATGGTCCCGCTCGTGCCGTTGCGTCGCAGAGGAAAGCGCATATGAGGGATTCCCGCTTTGTATGAGTCCTGTATCTGAATATACGCGCGGATTCGCGGCCGCCAATAGGCCCAGTTGTGGCGCCGGGGTGGATTCGCGGCGACGTTCGCCGCTAGAAGATCGCGATCGGGTTGACCGGCGACCCTGTGCCGCCGCGCACGTTCAACGGGCCGATGTTGAGCATGAACTCCCAGCGGTTCTCCTCCGCACAGGCCAGCGCGAGCGGTTCCAGCCGCGCGTTGTCGAGCAGCGGCAGGCCCATGTAGACGATCGCGAACACGTGCACCGGCCCGCCCGGCGCGGGAGGGTTCTCGAACATTTCGTAGCCGCAGGGATGCGCGTCGAGCTGGTCCCAGCCCAGGATGGCCGCGTCGTGCCGCTTGAGCACGGGAATGCAGTCGACGTGGAGCCCCGCCGTCGGCGGGAGCCCGGGCGTCGCCTGCGGATTGCCCGCGAGGAAGGCGGCTCGGCCGCTGTAGACGATCACCGCGTCGCCCGGCCGGATCTCGCTCCCCTGCTTCTCCGCGGCCGCCTCGATCTCCCAGCCGCGAACCGGCTCGCCCACTGCCACGTACGGCACCCCGCGGAAGCGCGGGATGTCGATGAGCACGCCGCGCGTGTTGATGCCGTTCGCCCACGCGTCCACAGCGCCCGAACGCGCACCCAGCGACGTGACATCTGTCGCCGGCTTGCCGTTCCACATCTTGCCCTGCCAGAAGATGTGGCAGAGCGCATCGACGTGCGTCGTGGCGTAGCCGTGGAACAGCAGGCCGATGTAGTCGACGCTCGCCCCCGGGACCACGCGCACGTAGTGCTGCGCGGGGTTCCAGTTCCCCGGCCCACCGACCGTGTTAAGCGGATACGCCAGCGAAACGGCGCGGCCGTTCCGAACCATCGACGCCGCTTCGATGCGCTTCGTAGGGGTGATCAGGTTGATCGTCCCGGCATTGTCATCCGGGCCCCAGCGTCCCCAGTTCGAACACGACTCGAAGTAGCCCTTCACTTCGTCTTGGCTGGGTACGGGGTGTTCGTCGGCCATGCAGTTCCTCCCTGGAGCGCGCGAATCGTAGCACCGCAACCGGGCGCCGTGTCAGATGACGGCCGGGACCTTCCGCCACTCGGTCCAGCGGCCGTGCGGGTTCGAAGTGGCAAGGTCACGGACGTCGTGCCGGCCCCCCGAAAAGCGCATGAGCCACGTGGAAACATCGGGCCCGGGCTGGCGCGGCACGCCGCCAAAACGGTTTGCGGCCAGGACGACCATGTGGATGTCCCGCTCTCGCGACAGGTCGAGGATCAGCGCCTCAAGCTGCGCCAGCAGTTCGTGGCTGAACTGGACGAAGACGAACGTGGCGAAGATGCACACCGCGGCTCCCGGCGCGCGCCGCAGCGACCTCCCGCGGCAGCAGGTCGAAGACGTCGCCGCCGAGCAACCGTGGCGGGTGTTCGCGTGCCGATCCCCGCCGGCGGCGGTCAGCAGCCCGCGCCGATCGTCATGCTCCGGCCAGACCAGCGCCTTGAGCCAGCGCAAGTCGCCCGCGTCGGTAACGTCGAGCGGGTTGAGGTCGATCCCGCAGCGCGAGGCGACGGCCGGAACGCCGCCCGCGAGCGGTAGCGGCGCGCCTCGCGATTCGCAATCCAGCAGCACCGGCGACGCCGCGTCGCCGAGCGTGAGCCCGCCGCCGTAGTCGTAACGGTAGCGATCGAACAGGAGGTTCAGCCCGGCGCTCGGGCCGATCTCGATCAGCGCAAGCGGCCGGGCCGTTTCCGCCGCGATCGTCGCGAAAGCGGGCAACAACAGCGCCGACCGCCGAACCTCGTTCGTCTGCACCATGCGGGTCTTCAGGATCGGGATGATCGCCTCGCGGTTCGCCTCGCAGAACGCCGTGAACGCCGGCCCCGGATCGGCCGGGTCATGGCCGCCCACGGACGGGTAGTACGCAGCGAGAGGATCTCCCGGCTGGTTCTCCAGCAGGTACTGGACCGCCGCGAACAACATGTTCGGCTGCGGCTGCCCGCGTTGGGTCTCGCCGGCGAGCCGGCACAGCTCCGGGTCATCAGCGACGACGAACGACAGCCGCTGATAGAGCGCCGAACGATTCGCGGGCGCCTCATGCTCTCCAAAGTTCCGAAAGGTCGCGGCGATGCGCTCGAGGTCGGGGCTGGCCGCTTCGGCTTCACTCATGGAGGAACTCTATCAGCGGCAGCCTTGCGCTCACGTGGGTGGGCTATGCTCGAAGCCAGTAGACGCTGGAGGTGGGCAATGGACGACACGCAGGTGCTGGCCCGTATCGAAGATCTCGTGGCGGAGGAGCACCGTCTGATGCGCAAAGAAGAGGACGGCACTGCCGAAGCCGCCGACCACGCCCGCATGTCGGAGCTCCAGGTCGCGCTGGACCGCGCCTGGGATCTGCTCCGTCAGCGTCGTGGCATGCGCGACCGCGGCGAAGACCCCGACGACGCCACCGAGCGCGCGACGAACGTCGTGGAGCGCTACCAGCAGTAGCGCCGCTGTCGCGAAACGGTCGGGCGGAACAGAATCCGGGTGTGGCCCGGCCCTTTTTGAAGTGGGCTGGCGGCAAAGGCCGCCTTGCGCCCCGCATCGTCGACCTCGCGCCTCCTGTCTTCGGGCGCTACTACGAGCCGTTCGTCGGCGCCGGGGCAGTGTTCTTCGCGCTCCAATCCGCGCGCCCCGCGCTCGTATCCACTCTCGCCGACGCGAACGCCGAGCTCATCGGCTGCTTCGAGGTCGTCCGGGACGATGTGGATGCTCTGATCGCCAAGCTTCGCGCGCTCGACACCCAGTACAGCGGAGCCGGCGCCGCCGAGCGCAAGGCGTTCTACTACGAACAACGGCAGAGCGTACCGTGCGACCACATCGGACGCGCCGCGCGCTTCATCTTCCTGAATCGCACCTGCTACAACGGGCTCTACCGCGTGAACGCCTCGGGCGGCTTCAACGTCCCCCATGGCCGCTACGCGCGCCCCCGCATCGCCGATCCAGAGGGGCTTACGGCAGCATCGGAGGCGCTGGCCGGCTGCGAACTGCGCACGGCCGGATTCGCCGAAACCTGCGCCTCTGCCGGGCCAGGCGACTTCGTCTACCTCGACCCGCCCTACCAGCCCCTGAGCGCGACCAGCCGCTTCACCAGCTACACCAGTGCGGACTTCGGCCCCGCCGACCAGGAGGCGCTCCGTGACGCCTTCGACGACCTCACGCGGCGCGGCGTGGCCGCGTTGCTGTCGAACTCCGACCATCCCGCCATTCGCGATCTCTACAGCAGCCCTAGCTACGACCTCGAAGTGGTGGAGATGTCCCGCGCCATCAACTCCCGGGCCTCTGCGCGGGCACCCATCGGCGAACTGTTGATCAGCAACCTGCGCGCCGTGGGCGAACGCTAGCTCCCGCCGCCTGCGTTAGCCCCTGAACTTCGCCACAGCTTCGAGCGTCGCCTCCACGACGACGCGTTCGCGTTCGCGCAGAAGCGCTCTGCGCTCTTTCGGCAGCACTTCCGCCAGGCCATCTTCTTCGGCGATCAGATCATCGAGCCGGATGAGCGCCGCCGAGCGGGCAGCCCCCAGCGACTTCGCCACCGCGAATGTGGCCGCCGTCTCCATGTCGACGCCCTGGTAGCCGTGCCGGCTCCAGTCGGCGATGACCTCCCGGGACTCGGCCAGCAGCGCCGGAGTGCTGTAGATCGCGTGTTCGTTCGCGGGCACTTCCCGCTGGCGAAGCGCATCGACGATGGCAGCGGAAAGCGCAGGCGTCGAGTCCGCGAGGATGCCCTTGGCGAGGTACCAATCGCTCACACCGTCCTGGCGCTCGGCGTGGCGCGGGACGATGACGTCGCCGAGCCCGTGGCCCTCCTGCAACGCTCCGTACCAGCCGAGCTGAACGACCGTGGGCACGCCCGCCGCGCAGAACGTGTGCACGTGCATCGCCGCCATCGGCCCACCAAAGCAGCCGGCCATGCGCGACGCGCAGCCCCTTGTAGCCGCGCGATGTAAGCGGGGAAGTGCGGAAGGATTTCGGCATCCTCGAGGTACGACGCCCACCGCTTCAGGACCTCGTGGACAGAGAACACCCCGACAACCAGCAACACATCCGGCACGGCATCGGGTTCGATGCCGAGGATGCGCTGGTGGTCGGCAGCCTTCAGCTCCCGGTACATGCCGGGGCCGTCGGGACCAGGGAGGCACGAAGCGCGCCCCCCTTGGCCGGCGCTGCTACTTCTTCACCGCCGCTGGTCCGGTCTTCGCCTGTCCCTTGTGATCCTGCTTCTGCTTGTTCGTTTTGGCGGTGTTCTTCGGACTCTTGTCGCCCATTGCAGGTCTCCTCACGGCAAGTTGGTTCTCCGGTGCGGCCGGATGGCGGGCATGGTAGCGATTCGCCGCGGAGATGTCAGCACACCTCTGGCGGCCCCTGTTCGCGACGCGTCTGATAGGAGCCCGGGCGGTGGCCTTGATGACGCCGCGCGCGTCCCCGTTGGAGCCTGAATCCAGCCTAATTTCAGGAGGAACAACATGTGCGTTTCGTGTGGATGCGGAAAGCCAAACGACGACCACGGCGATAGCCGCCACATCACGAAGGACCAGATCGACCGCGCGGCCTCGGCCGCCGGCAAGTCGCCCAAGGACGTGGCGTCGAACATCCAGCAGGCAGTCGGCAAGTAGCCAGCCAGCAGGACGTTACAGATCGGGGGCGGCCGTAGGGAAATCCCTCACCGGCCGCCTTCATCCTGTCGACAATGTCCACAGGGCGCGTTGTCGGCCGCCTCCGAGCGACCGCTACGCAGCTTCTTCGCGGCGACGGGTAGCCTGCACTACCCGCCGCCGCTTTCCGCGTCTTAGCTTGCGACTTCCTGGAACTGTGCCACCGCCGCCTCGGCGTAGGGCCGAAGCATCTGCATTGGGCTGAGCGGCGTCCCCAGCGACGCGCAGACGCCCCGCAACAGCCCAATCACGCGCCCAAGTAGCACGAGGTCCCCCGGGATCGCCTCTACCGGGTTCGCGCGCGTTGCCGCTCCACGGCGCGCGATGCCGCGCGGACCCTCGCCGGTTGGCCGTGCATCGAAGAAGAGCTGCATCAGCTGGAGCAGGCTCTCCGGCTCGTCCGTCTTCGTCTTCACGCCCAGCTCCGCGAAGGCGGCCACGATGGCCCCCGGATCGCGGGCGGACGCAGCCAGCACGAGGTGCGCGAAGCCCAGCCGCGAGCGGTCCGGGAGTTCCTTCGTCAGGCCAAAGTCGAGCAGCGCCGCCCGGCCGCCTTCGAGCACGAGAATGTTCCCAGGGTGCGGATCCGCCTGGAACAGGCCATCCACCATGATCTGGTGGCCGTAGGCGTTCGCGATGGTCTGCGCGAGCTGCGTATGGTCGATATCCACGCGCGCCAGCCGCTCGCGGTCGAGCAGGCGCGCCCCGTGGATGTACTCGGTGACCAGCACTTTCCGGCTGACGAACCCCTCGATGACCCGCGGCACGACGATCTCGGGCATGGCCGCGAGGTTCTCCCGGACGCGCCGCGTCATCTCCGCTTCGCGGACGAAGTCGACTTCGAGCGGCACTTCGTTGCCGATCTCGTTCACGATCGCCCTGTAGTCGAAGTTCGGCTCCCGCCTCGCAACCAGCCCCACGAGCGTGCGCAGGTTGCGGATGTCCAGCCGCACGAGGTCCGCCACCTCCGGGTACTGCACTTTGACCACCACCTCGCGCCCGTCGTGCAGCGTCGCGCGGTGGACCTGCGCCAGCGACGCCGCCCCGAGCGGCCGATCGTCGAACGTCGCGAAGAGAGTCTCGATGGGCTTCCCGAGCTCGTGCTCGATTGTCTTTCGTACTTCCGCCACCGGGCGCGGCGGCACGCTGTCGTGCAGGCGCGAAAGCGAGGCCGTGAACGGCGCCGGGACCACGTCGGAACGTGTGCCGATGAACTGTGCGCTCTTTATGTAGAGCCCCTTCAGGTCGACGGCGAGGCGGTAGAGCGTCTCGGCGGTCTTGGTGTGCTGCTTCTCCCAGGCCGCGGCGGCCGCCGTCTCGTCCAGCTTGCGGACGCGCCGCTGCGTGCGCTTGTAGCCGAGGTAGATCCCGGCCCCCGTGCGAACAACGCGGGCGGAACGGCGGAAGCGGCGAATATGGTCGAACACCATTCGATTATCGGGGACGCGGCGGAAAGAGGTAGGTCGGCTCCCGCCGTTCCCCCTTCCGGGCCGGCTGCTACCATAACAAGACCCCTTTCCTGGAGCGCCCTTTGGACGCCTACAACATCACCGTCGTCGGCGGGGCCGGCATCGTTGGCCGCGAATTCCTCAAGCTGCTGGAGTCGCGAAACGTGCCCGTCAAGCGCCTCCGCCTCCTCGCGACTTCCCGCTCTGCCGGCAAAACCCTGAACTTCCGCGGCCAGCCGATCACGGTCGAAGAAACCAGCGAGCAGAGCTTCACTTCCGACGACCACGTGGTGTTTCTGTCGGCTTCCGGCGCGGCATCGAAGCAGTACGCCCCCATCGCGCAGGCTAATGGGAGCTTCGTCATCGACGATTCGAGCGCCTACCGCATGGACCCCGCCGTGCCGCTCGTCATCCCGGAGATCAACGCCGCCGACCTCGAATGGCACCACGGCATCATCAGCCAGCCGAACTGCACGACCACGCCGATGGTCCTCGCACTCGACCCGATCCACCGCGTCAACCCGCTCAAGCGCGTCATCGTCAGCACCTACCAGGCCGTAGCCGGCGCCGGTGGCGCTGCGGTCGATGGCCTCGCCGCCGAGTCGCGGGCCGCGCTCGACGGCCGCCACGAGCCGTCCGGCACGCAGAAGCGCGAGATCGCCTTCAACGCCGTCCCCCAGATCGACGTCTTTGCCGAGGACGGTTACACGAAGGAAGAGATCAAGATGGCGAACGAGACGCGCAAGATTCTCCACGCGCCGGACATCGCCATCAGCGCCACCTGCGTCCGCATCCCCACGTTCTTCGGCCACGCGATGAACGTCTGGGCCGAATTCGAGCGCCCGATAGATCCCGCCGAGGCGCGCGCCTTGATCGCGGGGCAGGCCGGCGTGCGGGTGGTCGACGACCCCGGCGCCGAGCAGTACCCGACGCCCATGGACGCCGCCGGGACCGACGACACGCTCGTCGGCCGCATCCGTGCCGACTCGTCCCTGCCAGGCGCAATCACCCTCTGGACCGTGACCGACAGCATCCGCAAGGGCGCCGCGACGAACGTCGTGCAGATTATCGAGGAAGCCGCCCGGCGGGGCCTCGTGCGCCGCTAGCTGTTGATCCCCGGAGCGTTGTTTACAGGCGGGAGGCCGGTTGCCAAGGGAAGTGTGGGGCCGGGCGAAGTTGTAGTCAGCAAGGAAGGCTGGGAGAGCGGCGAGGCGGTCGGCTTCGGAGGTGTAGGGCCGGGCGGTAGGCCCACTCGCGCTGGACGGTCTTGTTGAAGGCCTCGGCCTTGCCGTTGGTCTGCGGGCGGTAGGGCTGGGTGCGTCGGAGGGCGATGCCGTGGCTGGAGGCCGCCGCCAGGAAGGCGCGGGAGAGGCGGTAGTTGAAGGCGTTGTCGGTGAGGACCCGCTCGATGCGGAAGCCCGCCTCGGCGAAGGCGAGGACCGTGTGCTCAAGGAAGCGAGCGGTGGCCTCACCGCGTTCGTCTGGCATCACCTCGGCATAGGCGAAGCGGCTGTGATCGTCCACGGCCACGTGGAGGTACTGGAAGCCGCGCTTGCCCGGGCGATGACGCCCGCTACGCGTCTCTGCAAAGCCGGGATCGAAGCGCTTGCCCCCACCGTCGGGGATGCGGCCAAGCTTCTTCACGTCGAGGTGGACCAGCTCGCCGGGCCGCTCTCGTTCGTAGCGGATGACCGCCCGCGTTGCCCGGTCCATCGTACGGAGCACGCCGAGTCCCTGCCGCCTGAGGACGCCGTACACCGTCGAGCGCGCCATGCCGAGTTCGTAGGCGAGGCGATGCGGCCCTGCACCCAGCTCGCGGCGGAGACCGCAGATAGCCGCGATGACGTCCTCGCCGAGCGCGTGCGGGAGACGTTTTGCCCGGCTGCTGCGGTCCTTCAGGCCCGCCAGCCCTTCCTCCCGATAGCGCCGCCACCACTTGGCCACGGTGGGACGGGAGAGGCACAGTCTGCGGGCGACTTCTGCCTGGGTGAAACCGCGCTGGATGAGCTGCACGAGCGTCAGGCGCCCGGCAGGAGTGAGCTTGGAGTTAGGATGGGACACGAGGGCCTCCGTTGGTGTTTGGTCGTTCAACCGCAACCAACGACCTGGCCCTCAACCAGTCAACTGTTCTTCGGACTGTGCTTTCCGAGACCACACTCGGGATGGCCTGTCCGGTCTGCACCTATCTGTCTAAGCTGATGACTGATTAGTAAACAACCCTCGTGGGAACTACAGCTAGCGCCGCGGGTCGCCCGGCGGCCGGGTACGCTGTCGTACCGACGCCGGCCTTGACGAAAAGCGTACGATACCGTGCATAAGTGCGGCAGCAATCTGCTGCCGCGTATCCCACGTGACTGAAGGCGCTGTTGGGGGCATATGCGTTGGACGGCAACGAAGAAGCGACGACCGACTCTGTCGAGACAGCGCTCCACCAGCAAGAGCTGCGCACGCGTGCGATCCTGGACACCGTCGTCGACGGCATCATCACGATCGAGAAGAGCGGCGTGGTTGAGTCCTTCAACAAGGCCGCTGAGGCGATTTTCGGCTATGCCGCCGACGAGGTAATTGGCCGCAACGTCTCAATGCTCATGCCGTCGCCGTACCGCGAGGAACACGATGGCTACCTGCGCCACTACCTCGACACCGGCGAGGCCCGGATCATCGGCATCGGCCGCGTCGTCGAAGGGCTCCGCAAGGACGGCACGCACTTCCCCATGGAGCTGGCTGTCAGCAGCACCCGCATTCCCGGGAAGGACCTCTTCACGGGCATCGTCCGTGACATCACCGGGCGCATCCAGGCCGAACAAGACCTGCGCGACGCCGCGGAGCGCATGCGTGCCGTCGTGGAGACCGCAGTCGACGGGATTATCGTGATCGACGAGATGGGCCTCGTGGAGTCCATGAACCCCGCCGCCGAACAGCTCTTCGGCTACACACGCAGCGAAGTCGCCGGCCGCAACATCTCAATGCTCATGCCGGCGCCGTACCACGAAGAACACGACACCTACCTGGAGAACTACCGCCGCACCGGCGTGCGCCGCATCATCGGCATCGGGCGCGAGGTCGTCGGCCGTCGCAAGGACGGCACCACCTTTCCGATGGACCTGGCGGTGAGCCTCACTCAGCTCAAGGAACGCAGGCTCTTCACGGGCATCGTGCGCGACATCAGCGAGCGCAAACGATCCGAGGCGGCCCTGCGGGAGGCTCAGAAACTCGAAAGCCTGGGCGTGCTTGCCGGCGGCATCGCGCACGACTTCAACAACCTGCTCGTCGGCGTCATCGGCAACGCCGGACTGGCGCTCGAAGAGCTTGCGCCCGAGTCGCCCGCGCGGCCGATCGTCCGGGAGATTGAGCTCATCGGAAAGCGCGCCGCCGAGCTCGCCCACCAGATGCTCGCCTACTCGGGCAAGGGCCGCTTCAAGCTCGAGGCCATCGACGTCAACACGGTCGTCGAGGAAATGACCCACCTGCTCGCCGTCTCCATCGGCAAGGGTGTCATCATCCGCTACAACCTCTCGCCCAACCTGCCGCCGATCGAGGGCGATCCCACGCAGCTCCGCCAGGTCGTGATGAACCTGGTTCTCAACGCCTCCGACGCCATCGGCGACCGCAGCGGCGTCGCCACCATCTCCACTGGCCTCATGGTCGCAGACCGCGACTACCTCTCCGAGGTCTACCTCCCGCCGGACCTTGAGCCCGGCGAATATGTGTTCATCGAAGTCTCCGACAGCGGCCAGGGGATGACGTCCGATGTCCGCCAGAAGATCTTCGACCCGTTCTTCACGACCAAGTTCACCGGACGGGGGCTCGGCCTCGCCGTCGTCCTGGGCGTGGTGCGCGGGCACCGCGGCGCCATCAAGGTCTACAGCGAGCCCAGCCGCGGAACGACGTTCAAGGTGTTATTCCCCCGTACGGCCACCGAGCGGGTGGCACCCATCGCGACCGGTGGCGCGAGCGGCCACTGGCGCACAAGCGGCACGGCGCTCGTTGTCGACGACGATGAAACCGTGCGCACGATCACCATCCGCGCGCTCCAGACGATGGGGCTGACAGTCCTGGGAGCCGCCGACGGCGCGGAGGGCGTGGATGTCTTCCGGCAGCACCGCGACGAGATTCGCGTCGTGTTGATGGATCTCACGATGCCGCGCATGAACGGCGAAGAAACGTTCCGCGAGATCCGCAGGATCCGGCCCGACGCGAAGGTCGTCGTCATGAGCGGCTACAACGAGCTCGAAACGAGCGAGCGCTTCGCGGGCAAAGGCGTCGCCGGCTTCGTGCAGAAGCCCTACGACATCGCCAGTCTGCGCGAGCAGATCCAGCGCGTCCTCGAGGCCCCGGCCGGAGACGGGCCGAAGCGGCGCCTGATCCTGGGCCTCATGTCGTCCACGCCGCTGGACGCCTGCAGTATGGTGCGCTAAGTGCCGACGAGAGGAGTGGGCCTAATGACCACCGACGCCACCTTCGCTTCCAGTTCCTACCCGGTGACCATCTCCATCGAGCCCACCATCGATGGGCGGAACCGGCTGACGACGTTCTTCCGGTTGATCCTGGCAATCCCGCACCAGATCCTCGTGGGCAGCTCGAACGTGGGCGTCCAGGGTGTCCTTGGCACGGTCGCCTGGGTGTGCGCCGTCATCTCCTGGTTCGCCATCCTCTTCACTGGCCACGAACCGCGCGGCCTCTGGGACCTCCGCCACTTCTATATGCGCTGGCGCCTGCGCGCCCAGGCCTATGTGCTGCTCCTCCGCGACGAGTACCCGCCCTTCGGCGACGGAGAGTACCCCGCCACGCTCACGCTCGAGTGGCCCGATGGACCGCGCAACCGCCTCTCGGTCTTCCTGCGGCTGATCTACGCCATCCCGCAGGTGATCGTGCTGCTCTTCCTCATCGTCGCTTCGTTCGTCTGCGTCGTTATCGGCTGGTTCGCGATCCTCTTCGCCGGCCGTTTCCCGGAAGGGCTCGCCACATTCGTGCGCAATGTGCTGCGCTGGTCCACCCGCGTCGAAGCCTACGTGCTCCTCATGCGCGACGAATATCCGCCCTTCTCCCTGTCGGAGTAGCCGCTACCCGGCCCGCCCGAAGTCGTCGTCGATGCGTTCGATATCGCTCTCGTCGAACGATTCGCCGTGCTGCACCTCGATGAACACGAGCGTCTCATCGCCCACGTTCGCGATCCGGTGTGCGCCGCCCACGGGAATGTCGAACGTATCGCCGCGGGACAGTCGATGCGTGACGTCATCGAGCGTCGCTTCGCCGACGCCGCTGACCACAATCCAGTGCTCGGACCGCTTCGCGTGCCGCTGGTAGCTGAGCCGGAGCCCGGGCCGAACCTCAATCCGCTTGACCTTGTACGCGGGCGCTTCGTCGATGACGGTGAAGCGGCCCCAGGGTCTGGTTTCGGTGGCAACTAAGACAGAACGGGTCACGGTGTCATCGATCCTTGTGGTCCGGCGGCGTCCGCCGCGCATCACCAATTGTAGTCTGAGGCCGTGTTAAGCACCGTCATCGGCGAACTGCGACGCGGTTCGTGACGTATGACTGATGAACCATGAACGCGCAACGCGCAGCTGGCGCTGCGGGCTTCGTCCTCGTGCTCATGACCCTGGCGCTTCCCTGGATGAGCTTCAGCGTGGGCTGCACCGGCAACCTCGCACCAAAGAAGGGAGTCGACCTGCTCCATGGCAGCGAGACCCACATTAGCGTCCACAACGGCGACGACCAGGCCGAGGGAACGATCCACATCGATCAGCAGCCGGCGGTCTGGGCGGTGCTTGTCCTGGCCACGGCCGGCGCGGCGTCCTTTGCCGTGGAGCGTCGGCGGGGCTTCTGGCTGCGAGCGGGGATCGCGGCGGCGGGCCTCGGAGTGGTCGCGTGGTACGCGGCGGCGCTCATCAACGGTTCGCCGGGCGTGACCTTCGCGGGCGACGGCGCGCCGCCAGAGACGCAGGTGCGGGCCGGTGAGATCGTTGGCGCACTCCTGCTCGTGCTCACGCTGCTGCTCAACGCAACGCTCCCGTTCGTGTTCCCAGCGAGCTGGCGGAGCCGGCGCGGCCGCGAAAGGGTCCTTCGGCTCGCCGGATACGCCTTCGGGATCGCCGCTGCTACATGTCTCGGCACGTGGGGCGTCGCGGTGCTGGTCACCAGACTGGTGTAAGCCACCTGCGCGTCCCCGCAGATGACCGCTGAACACCCAGCCGCCCCTATACTCGCCCCCGATGAACCCGCTCGCCGAGATCTTCCGCTACAACCGCTGGGCGACAGCGCGGGTCGTCGAAGCGTGCCACGCGCTGACCGACGAGCAACTCGACGCACCCATGCGCGGCGCCGACACGCGCTCCATTCGCATCCAGCTCCTGCATCTCGTCGGAGGCCAGCAGACGTTCGCGCTTCGGACGCAGGGTCGTCAGCACGAAGGCGAGCTCAGTGCAGCCAGCCCATGGCCGGGATTCGATCGGCTCGCCGATCTCGCAGCAGCATCCAGCGACGATCTGGTCCGCATCGCCGAGGGACTTGAGCGCGACGCGGAAATCGTGCTGCCGTGGCAGGCGGCGCGGCCCCGGTTCCCGCGCAGCTTCTTCCTCGCCCACGCGGCCGAGCACGGCACCGAACACCGGACGAACATCGCCGCCGCGCTCGCCGGCATGGGCCTCCAGCCACCGAATCTCGACGGCTGGGCCTTCGCGGAGGCCATGGGCTACGGGCAGGAATAGCCGCCCTGATTTACCCTTACCGCCCAACTGCGCAAGATCCGCTCACAGCCAGCACACAGCGGCCTCCGCTCCCGGCGCGTATCCTGCCGCTGTCTACGAACGAGGAACAGCCATGCCCAACGTCCCCATCCGCGACATCCTGACGTACTACGAAGAGGCCGGCAGCGGCGATCCGCTGATCCTCGTCATGGGCCTCGGCGGCGACATGCAGGCCTGGGCACTCCAGGTGCCCGCCCTCGCGAAGCAGTTCCGCGTCATCACCTTCGACAACCGCGGCTCTGGCCGCAGCAGCTCGCCCGATAAGCCCTACACCATCGCCGGCATGGCCGATGACCTCGCCGCTCTCATGGACCATCTCGGCATCGAAAAGGCCCACATCCTCGGCTGGAGCATGGGCGGCTACATCGCCCAGGAGTTCGCCCTCAAGTACCCCGCCCGCGTCAATAAGCTCATCCTCCTGGCCACCGCCGCGTATATCGACGGCTATGGCAAGGCCATCGTCAGGAACTGGATCAACGTTCGCCGCTCGAACATGAGCCGCGAGCAGATCGTCCGCCTCACCGCCACCTGGCTCTACGGCTCCGAGCTCTTCGAGGACGAGGCCCGGTTCGAACGGGCCGTCACGAACTCCGTCTCCAATCCCTACGCCCAGCAGGACCACGCCTTCATCCGCCAGGCCCAGGCCGTCCTCGCGTTCGACGTCCGTGACCGCCTCAGCGGCCTCGCCACGGAGACGCTCGTCATCGGCTGCGAAGAAGACGTGCTCGTTCCGCCCCGCAACTCCGAGCGTCTCGCGAAGCTGCTCCCCAAGGCCACGCTCAAGATCATGAGCGGCGGCCACGCCGGCTGCATCGAATACCCGAACGAGTACAACGCCGCGTTCCTCGAGTTCCTCGGGGTGGCCGTCCCAGCCTGATTTCGGCGCGATGTGAGCGGAGCGCTACGGCATCCCCGCGGCGTGTAGCACGTTGCCTGCGCCGCTTGCCTACCCTCAGAAGCGAGAGCATTTCATGAGCGGCGGGCGAGCGTCTCGTCGCGAGAAGCAGGTGGCATCACGCAGATCTCCGATCGAAACGAGACGACGAGCGCTGATGGCCGCCCCGTGGACCGGGAGCCTCGGGTGGTCCACCAACGCCGCCCCAACCTCCACGAGCGCACCGCCAGCCGCCTCGCGCTGTTCATCGTCGGAATGTACGCGGCGATGCTCGCAGCCGGCATGGGCGACTGGATCTTCGGCGACCCATCGCAAGCCAAGATTATGCTCGAAACGACGTTGCCGCCGATCAGTCCGCTCGTCGCTGTAGCGCTCGGCTACTACTTCTTCAAGGAACTCTGAGCGCCTGCCGTTACTCGACGGCGGCGGGCTCGGCTGGCTGCTCCACCGGCTCTTCCGGCGTCTCGATCTTCTTCACGCGCTCCATGTGCTCGAGGCCCACAATGCTGAAGCCAAGGTCGCCAAGTTCACAGAGGAAGCTGCAGTAGGTCAGCCGCAGAGCGCTGGTGGACTTCGACGGCTGATAGTTCAGGTGGCAGCGGGCGCAGCGCGACATCCCGACGATCTCGACGTTCTCGAGCGGTTCCGGGATAGGGCTGTTGTCGCGGTCCTCAGTCATCGTGCTCATAGGTCGCGGCCTCCTGCCTCAATCCAGTATGGCGCATGCCTCTAGTACGTGCGCGCCGGCCTCACCGATTCATACGCCGTTCCGACCTTTCGCGCATGAACTTGCGGTTAACCGCGAGACGGATTGGGCGCTAATCGCGTGCGTCGGGCCGGATCGTGATGGCTTGCACTGGGCGGGCGGGCATGTCCGGGCCGGCGCCGAGCTCAGCGATGATGGCACAGCTCGCAAACGAACCGGCGGAATCGTGCTGGAAGATTACTCTGACGGGTCCGCCCGGATGGACCATCGGCGGCGTGCTGTAGCCGCCGAACCTGGCTGCCAGTTCGGCCAGGGTGAGCGGCGTCGCGGAAGTAGCCACGGAGAGCTGGATGAACGAGAGCTGTTCTTCGTCGGCGCGGCTGGCGACGCGGGCCTCGGCGAAGTCCTCGTCGCGCGGACGGACGATGAGCGGAAGACCCAGGCCGCGGCGCTCGGTGAGATCGCCGACGAGTTCCACGGCTTCCCGCGCCGAGTAGGCCCGCTCGCTGAGGCTGGCACAGAGGCGTTCGATGGTTTCGATCATGTAGCCTCCGGCTATTTCTTCATGGCGTCCTGGACGCGGCCACCGAGCTTCCAGGCATCTGCCTCTTCGGTCAGCGACGTGTACTTCTTGTACGCCTTATCTGCCGCATCGGTCGTGCCCTCGAGGTCGTCCGTGAGCTTCTTCACGGCGGCATAGTCTGTCTCCCATCGCTGGAGTGCCGCATCTTTGTTGATCTCGGCGGCGTCGCGAAGGTTTTCCAGGAACGCGGCAACGGCGATATCGCCCACGCCAGCCTTCCCGTCCTTGACGTCCTTCTTGTACTTCGCGAGGAACTCGTCGAAGTTGACCTGCGCCTTCTCCCAGGTCAACTTCAGCGCCGCAAACTGAGCCGCGGACTCGTTGTTCTTCTGGTTCGCAGCGAGGTAGCCATCGTCGTACTTCTTCTTCGCCTCGCGGTAAGCATCGCCAGTGGGCTGGAGATTGTTCAGGACGGCGTTCCGGGTGTCGTGGCCCGTGCCGTAGATGTTCTCGTACCAGGCCGCCGCCTCGGCAAGCATCTTCTTTTCCATCGCGAGGGTGGACTTGCTCGCGAACTTCGAGGCGAGCGCACTGCTCGTCTTGAGAGGGTTCGCAACCGCCTTCTTCGCGATGTTTTCGGGGATTCCCATCTCCGTGGAGATGTCTTTCGCTTTCTTCCCCTTCGTACCAGCCAACCAACGAGCGATGCGGAACCACTGCTCGCAGTGGCGCGCCTCGTGGTACATCGTGTCGGCCATGTCAGTGAGCTCGGCGGTGGTGACGGTGTCCTTTTCGAGGGGCTTCTTGTTGACGACGATGGACCACGTCGTGAAGTCGAAGTTCCCGTTTAGGCCGATGGCGAGGTCCTGCACATCGATCACGCATTCGGGCACGCCAGCGTCTTTGAGGCGCAGGTTCGCCTGTCTGCCAAGACCGGCTGCACGCTCGGTGGCCGGCAGCTTGCCCCATTCCGCCAGCATGCCCTTCACGCCAGCGACGTATTTGCTCAGGGCCTTCCCGCCGGCGATGCCGGTCTCTTCCCGCTGGATAGCACCGGCGCGCTGGAGCAACACGTTGTCCGCCGCCGAGCCAGCCTCGGCCGTCTCGAAGCCTCGCGTGTCGTGCTTCGCCTGCACGTCCAGGGGATCATCTTCCGGCGTCCCGTGCCGCTGGATCAGCGGGTCGTGCTTGGCCTGGACGTCGAGCGGATCGTCTTCGGGTGTGCCATGCCGCTGGAGAACTCGTGCCCCGGCAAAACCATGTCCGGCAGCCATGCGCTGGATCGCGCGCTGCGTCGCCTGGTTGCCCGCCGAGCGCTGCAGCCCGAGCAGCATCCCGGGCACGCCGGGCACGAATGCCTGCCCCTGGCCCGTCTGCGCCTGGCGTCGTTCCGCGGCGGGTTCGCTGTGCTGCTTGGTGTCGTGGCTTGCTTCGGGCATGCGAACTCCGGGCGAACTATACCATCGCCACAGGGGCGTTCGGAGGATGCTCCACATCTTCACCGGCCTGTCACAGAGCCCGGTGCTCGCTCGTCTCTCCTTTCAGCAAGCAAAGGAGGCATCCGAATGGACGCCACAACGACGAAGCCGACGGTCATCATCGGGGGAGGGCTGGCGGGGCTCACGGCCGCCGCGTACATCGCCCGGGCGGGTCTGCCGGTGACGCTCTTCGAGCGCTCATCGCGCCTTGGCGGGATGGCCGCCACCGAGGTCTCCAACGGCTTCGCCTTCAACATGGGACCGCACGCCCTCTACCAGGGCGGTCCCGCCGATTCGGTCCTCAGCGACCTCGGGCGTGGACTACAGCGGCGCGGTGCCCGCCGCCAATATCGCGCTCCACCGTGGCCGCTTCGTCACCTTGCCCACCAACGCCCGCACGCTCATGACCTCGCGGCTCCTGGGACCCGCCGACAAGGTGGAAGCGGCTCGTTTCCTCGCCGGTCTCCAGCACATCGATGCCGCCGCCATCGACCACACCACCCTCAGCGACTGGCTCGATGCGAACGTCCAGCGCGCCGCGCGTCCGCGAGTACCTGCTCGCGCTCACCCGCGTCACCAGCTACACCAACGATCCGGACCGCGTGTCCGCCGGGGCGCTCATCCGGCAGTTGCAGTTCGGCGCGAAGAACGGCGTGCGCTACCTCGACGGTGGTTGGCAGACGCTCGTCGACGGTCTCCACGCTGCGGCGAACGCCGCAGGCGCCCGCATCGTCACCGGCACGCGCATCGACGCCATCGAACGCCGTGAGCGCGTCACCGGCGTGCGCCTCGCCAACGGCGAGCGCATCGAGGCAGCTGCGGTCATCGTCGCAGCCAGCCCCCAGGTCGCGCGCGATCTCGTCTTTCGCGGCGAAGATACCGCGCTCGAGGACTGGTCCCGGGAGGCCGTCTCCGTCCGCGCCGCCTGCCTCGACGTCGCCCTTTCCCGGCTGCCGCGCCCGCGACGCCCGTTCGCGCTCGGCATCGATCAGCCAACCTATCTGAGCGTGCACAGCACGTGGGCGAAGCTCGCCCCGCGCGGCGCCGCCCTCGTCTCCACGCTGAAGTACCTGGCGCCAGGCGAACGGGACTCCGCCGCTACGGCCGACGAACTCGAAGCCCAGCTCGACCTCGCCCAGCCGGGTTGGCGCGAGGTCCTGGTCGAGCGCCGCTTCCTCCCCAGCATGATCGTCTCGCACTGGCTGCCGCTTGCAGAGAGCGGCGGGCTGTCGGGTCGCCCGGGGCCGGCCGTCCCCGGCATCGACGGCCTCTTCGTCGCCGGGGATTGGGTTGGAAGCGAGGGCATGCTCGCCGATGCGGCCTTCGCCAGCGCGCGCCAGGCGGCCGGCCTCGCCATCGCCGAGGCGACCGGCGCATCCACTACGATGGAAAGCGTGTTGGTGGCTTCGTGACATGACCCTCAATAGCGCCCCAGCCCTGGACGTGGACGCCTTCGAAGAGCAGCGCGGGCTGCTCTTCGGCGTCGCCTATCGCATGCTCGGCAGCGCCATCGACGCCGAGGACATCGTGCAGGAGGCCTTCCTGCGCGCCCGGACGACAGACGTCACGGAGCTGCGGTCGCTTCGTTCCTACCTCGTGACCATCGTGACTCGCCTCTGCCTGGACCAGCTGAAGTCGGCCCACGCCTCGCGCGAGCAGTACATCGGGCCGTGGCTGCCAGAGCCGATAGCGACCGGATCGTCCGCGGCGCCGGGCTCGCCCGAGGCCACCGTCGCCGCCGAGGAGTCGATATCGTTCGCCTTCCTCGTCCTCCTGGAGTTGCTTGGGCCGGTCGAGCGTGCCGTCTTCCTCCTGCGGGAGGTGTTCGACTACGGCTACGACGAGGTGGCCGCCATCGTGGGCAAGACCGAGGCGTCGTGCCGCCAGACCTTCCACCGGGCAAAGCAGCGCCTGGAGGCCCGCCGTCCGCGATTCCAGCCCTCGAACGAACAGCGGCGAGCGCTCACCGAACGCTTCCTGCGGGCCGTAAGCGCCGGGGACATGCAAGGGCTGCTGGGACTGCTCGCGAACGACATCACCCTTTGGAGCGACGGCGGCGGCCAGGCGGCCGCGGCACTCAATCCGATCGTCGGACCCGCGCGCGTCGCCCGCCTCTTCTTCGGCGTCGCCCGCAAAGAGGCGGACCTGCGTCTCGACGGGAGTGTTTCCATCGAAGAGATCAACGGCGCCCCCGCCGCCGTCTTCCGCACAGCCCGCGGCCGCATCTGGAACCTGATGGTCCTGGAGATGGATGCGGACGGTACGGTCAGCGAGGTCCGGCTCGTGCGAAATCCTCAAAAACTCTCACGAGTCTCTCAAGGCCGTTGACATAGGCCGAAACTTTCACGCAAAAACGTCAATACTTTATGGACATTTAACGTCATAGATCTATCGTATCGATCCCTTGGCAACGGATGATGGGAGTCGGATTGCTGAGGCGGCGGAGGTTGGTATGCACATTGACGTGATCGAGTTCGAGCTGACCTGCACCGAACACGGCGTCGCACAAGACGCTTTCTCCCGTCGAAGCTCCGCGCCCGCGCTACTGCGTGCACTGCTTCCTCCCTGCCGCGAGCCGGCGCGAGTTGCGCCGCTTTTCCATGGAAGGGCCGTTGACCGCGGCCGTCGGCGGAGAAGCCTGGATCGGCTAAGGCAGGTTCGCTGCCCAACTCCCCTGCGCTAGACTTTCCAGGCTCGCTACTCCGAGCCGGAGCGCCGCTGTGGCGATTACCTACCGCCCGATCACGAAGGATGAGGTCAACCCCTTCTTCCAGTCGCAGTCGTACGGCTTCTCTCGGGACTTCGAACCCGACGCGCCGTGGCCGAGCTACTCCCGCGAGCATGGCGAGTTCGATCGCAGCACCGCCGCCTTCGACGGCGACACCATCGTGGGCACCGCCGGCATCTTTAGCTTCGACCTGACAATCCCCGGCGGGCCGATTCCCACGGCAGGAGTGACGTGGGTCTCCGTTCGTGCCACGCATCGCCGCAAAGGTGTGTTGACCGGGATGATGCGGACGCAGCTCGACAACATCCGCGAACGAGGCGAAGTGCTCGCCGCGCTCTGGGCATCCGAAGCGCCAATCTACGGCCGCTTCGGCTACGGCCTCGCCGCGGAGGGCGTCGAAATCAAGATCGATCGCACTCGCACCGAGCTGCGTCACGGCGCCCAGTTCTCCGGCAACTGCCGCTATGTCATCCCGCGACGAGGCGCTGAAGGTCTGGCCCGGGATTTACGACTGCGTCCGCCTGGTCTCACCCGGCATGATTTCTCGCTCCGCGCCCTGGTGGTCGTTCCGCCACCTCCCCGAACACGAGCGCCCGATGCCCGGCTTCTCGAAGAGCTTCCTTGTCCAGTACGAGGAGCAGGGACGTCCGCAGGGTTACGTGCGCTACCGCGTGCAGGAGAGCTACGAGGAGGGCTCCTCGACGGCCACGCTGATGGTCGGTGAGTTGATCGCGCCCACGCCGCAGGCCTACAACGCCCTCTGGAGCTTCATCTTCGGCGTCGACCTCATCGGCACGATCACCACGCCCTGGGCCCGCACCGACGAGCCGCTCCAGCACATGCTCGCCGACCCGCGGCGCCTCGTGCGCCGAACCCAGGACACGCTCTTCGTGCGCCTCGTCGATGTGCCCCGCGCCCTCGCCTCGCGGAAGTACTCCGCGGAAGGCGCCGTCGTCATCGAAGTGAAGGACGCGTTCTGCCCGTGGAACAGCGGCCGTTACCGGCTCGAGGGCGGACCGGACGGCGCCACCTGTACCGCGACGAGCGCATCCGCCGACATCACCCTCGACGCGGAGACACTCGGCGCCGCCTACCTTGGAGGCACGCGCTTCCAAACCTTCGCACGCGCCGGCCGCGCCGCCGGCGACGAAGCCGCGCTCGCCTTCGCCGACGCGATGTTCGCCTGGGACCCCGCTCCCTGGATCCCGGAGATCTTCTAGAAGCGAGCGCCTAGCGCACTACTGCTTGCCGTAGTACGTCGCGCCGCGCGCGTTCGTGTTCAGGTTCTGGATGTACTTGTGGAAGTTCAGGGCGAACTCCTCGATCTCCATGTGCGTGAGCATCTTCGGAATGCCGCGGAACTCGACGATCGCATTGCCTGAATCCGTCTTCGACCCGAGGGCCCCGAAGCCTTCCATCCCTTCGCTCTTGTCGAGCTGCGCTTTGGTGAGCGCCCCGGAGTTCATGTCTTCCAGAAGCATGCGCTGGAACCCGGAGACGGTCATGTAGTCGACCCCGGCGGGGATGCCGTTCAGCCAGCGCCCGATCGTGAGCTCCTTGACGTCGCCGAAGTGCTGCACGATCGGCATCGTGTCGTTGACAACGGCGTCTTTGTTGCTCAGCCCGACATTGCTGTTCGCAGCCGCGATGACGAGGCCGCTGAAGACGCGCGCATCTGATCGCAACACGGCTTGCTGCGGCCCCGGTAGCGTGTTGAAGAGCGTCGCGAAGTCCGTGCGCGACATCAGTGGCGCCAGCGCCTTCGGATAGCTGGCAAACGGCACGCAGACGCCGGCTTTGACGTACGCCACCGCCATCGCCACGAGGCCTTCGAGAGCATTCGTGTTCTGGAAATCGTCCTTCACGGCGTTCCACGTCAGGATGCGTGCAGGCAGGTAGTGCTGAATCGCCGCCCGGGCCATGCCCGGCGCCGCACCGAGGATCTTCGCCATCAACGTGTTCGCCGCCAGCAGGCCGCCCCGGCCTGCCGCTCGCTTCCCGCTCTCGACGGGCGATTCGCCGGGACGACGCCCATGTTCTCCATGACGCTGCTGATCTTGTCGAGGCCGATTCCGCCCTGTTACCTGTGGCTTCAGTTTGATCGGGTTGTCACCGAGCGAAAGCAGGAGCGTGCTCGTCAGGCCGTGCTCGTCGGGCCAAATGTACGAGCCCGTCTTGTTGCGCATCGGTAGCCCGGCGATGTGGTTCATGAGCGACCGCATCATCTCGAGCGTGGACTTCAGGTCCGCGAATCCCTGCGGCGACTCGTCGAACGGCTTCGTGACGAACTCAAGGTCTCCGTGATCGTTGTCCTTCTCGTCCGCCTGCAGCTCGAAGCCAGGCCCAGCGCCACCCGGCGCAGCACCGCCCGCGACCTTCTCGATGACGTGACCCTTCTTCGGCGGCGCCGTGAAGCCGCCGGCCGTCGTGGCCGTCATGTTGATGGCGTTCCGGTCGCGCTCTTTGATCTGCTGCTCAGCGCCGGTCATTGGCCGTTGGACGAGGTAGCTGTTCCAGGCGTCCGCCTCGAACTCGAAGCCCACCTTGCGCTGAATGGCGAGCGGCCCCCACGTTGCATTCGCAGCCCCGGCTGATGCCTGCCGCGATCCGAGCATGCGGCCCACCGCCTGATTCCCAACGCTTCGCTGAAGGCCGATGAACGCGTGCGAGGAGAGCCCCATCGTCGAGGCGACGGGCCGTTTTCGCCGCCGTGCGGCCGGTAGCTTCCGCCCTCGCTGGTTTTTCGACGTGTTCTGCGCCCACAACGGTCCTCGGACCGGCGACGCCGGTGTGCGCATGATGCTCTACACCGACGCGCGCTTCAATCGCCGCCTACACCGAGGCGTACACCGCATCCACCAGTGCGACGTTCCGCGGGTCCCGCCATGAGCGCCCCGCGCGGTTGCACACGAAGCCGAAACCCAAACCGGCATCGGGGTCGGCGAAACCGAGCACGGCGCCGTTGCCGTAGTGCCCGAAAGCTCGCGCGCCCGGCCCAAGCGGCCGCACGCCGGGGATCGTGAGCTGGAACCCGAGCCCGAACCGGTTCGGCCGCCCGAGGATGGCGTCTTCTCCGTCAGCCTCGATCGTGTTTGCGCGGTCGATCGTGGACGGTTCCAGCAGGCGCTTGCCATCGACCAGCCCGCCGCAGGCCAGGCCGCCGAACAGCCGCGCGAGCGCCCGCGCGTTGCTGTGCGGGTTCGTCGACGGGAACTCGGCCGCGCGCCACGTCCGCGTGTTCACTCCACCATCGGGCAGCGAAGGAGGGTTGCGATACGCCAGCAATCGCGCCAGCTCGATCCCCTCGAGCGTCGCCGGGTCGCGCTCAAGCCATGGCCGCTGCGACTCCTCGCCCGGCGCCGCCTGGTACGCGATCCAGTCCGCCGTCCGCGAATCGTCGGCGGCGTCCATCCCCACGATGAAGTCGATGCCGAGGCTGTCTGCCAGCTCCTCGCGGATGAACCGTCCGATGCTGCGGCCGTCCACCCTCCGCACGATCTCGCCCAGCAGGAAGCCGAACGTATTCACGTGGTAGCCGAAGCGCGTCCCGGGCTCCCACCACGGCTCCTGTTCCGCCAGCGCCATGGTCATCCCGTCCCAATCCAGGAGGTTCGCCCCCGGCGGCAGCGGCTTCCGCACGGCCGGCAACCCCGCACTGTGGCTCAGCAGCTGACGCACCGTGATCGACGCCTTTCCCGCGGCCGCGAATTCCGGCCAGTAGCGTGCGACAGGCGCTTCCAGCTCAACCGCACCGCGGTCCACCAGCCGCAGGACGCACAGCGCCGAGACGGCTTTCCCCAGAGACCAGACGTTCACCAGCGTCTCGGCGCGCCACGGCAGTGTCCGCTCCGCGTCCATGAACCCGCCCCAGAGATCGACGACCGGCGTGCCGCCGAGCGTGACGGCGACCGCGGCGCCGACGTCGCCCCGTTCGGCGAGGTTGCGCTCGAACTCGTTCCGCACCCGCTCGAAGCGCGGATCGCAGTAGCCCTCGGCAGCGCCATCCATCGGCGTATTCTGTCGGCCCGTCGACCGGCCGTCACGGGCCTGCCGCGGAGCCGTGATTCCCTTAGGGAACGTGAGGGAAAACCCTAATAGGGTTCGCCGCGCTCGATCTCGATACACAGGCTGTGGAACCAGAACGTCGCGGGCACTGCCGCTACCCGACGTGGCTCCCCGCCACGCTGTGGTCGGCGCGCGAGGAGCGTGGCATCCCCGTGCGCGTCGTTGATCTCTCGCTCGGCGGCGCCGCGATCGAAGGCGCGTTCCGCGATCCTATCTCCGGGGGCCTCAAGCTCCAGATCGAATGGTTCGGCGTCATCCTCACGGTCGATTGCTGCGCAGCCAGGTGGGCGCTGGACGACATCCCTCCGCGCGTGCACGTCGCGTTCAAGAACGTGACCAACACCCAATCGCTCCTCCTCAAGGCCCTCGTCGGCGCGATGGCCGCCGAGCAACCGTCCGAGGAGGAACCTCCGCGGCAGTCGCGGAAAGGCTGGTTACGCCTGGTCGGCCGCTGAAATCGGCCGTCAGAACGCGGGCCACGTTGATTGTCCCCGGCGCAGGGCTGGCGACGCCTCCTCGTTCTGCCGAAATACCTGATCAGGGGAGTGACCGGTGGACGACGATCAGGGTCAATCGCCACAGGAGCCGGCATTTTACCGGCCGGATCCGGCTGCGATTCCGGAAGAGCTGCTCGCACGCAGGATGTCGCGGCTGCGCGAAAACGCGCGCTCCGCACCAGGCATGCGCGAGCTCATCTATGACACACCCTCCTCCGCCGGAGCGGTCGGCCGCTCGCCGCGCCGCTGGCTGATCGCCGGAGCCGCAGCGGGGGCGGCGATGGCGATCGGCGGGCTGCTGTTTGCGCTCCTGCCCGGCGGCTCCGATTCCAACACCCCCTCCGACAGTGGCAACCAGCCGCCCCAGGCGGCCGCACCCGCGCCGGGCGACGGCGGCAACAGCGCCCCGTCGGCGGCCACTCGCGACACCTTCCCCTGCACCGGTCGTCACCGTCGCCGCTCCGACGCCCGTGCCCGGCGAAGGCGCCACCAGCGAAGCGCTCGGGACCGGGGTACCTGAAGTCATCCCGCCCCTTATCGTCTCGCCGATCGAGCCGAAGCCGCGCGTCGTCGATCAGTTCGGTACATCGCGGGGGAACGGCCTCGTGCACGCCGGCATCGACATGGATGCGACGACAACCAACGACTTCGATGTCCTCGCCGCCTGTGACGGCAGCGCCGTTGGCGGCGACCACTCCGGCACCCTCGGCGACTACATGGTCGTCGATTGCGGCCAGGGCTGGCGCACGGTCTACGGCGAGCTCAGCAGCATCACGATCCACGCTGGCCAGGATGTGGTGGGCGGCGTGACCGTGATCGGTCACGCAAAAGGCATCCTCCACTTCGAAGTACGCTTCGGTGGCACGCCCTACGACCCGCTCCGGTTCATCGATTTCAGCGTCCACCCGGGCTCGACAGAGACCGACACTCCGACGCCAACGCCGACGACCGCTCCGACCGCCACGGCCACCGCCACCACCGGTACGGACGGCGGCCATAGCGGCGGCGGCGGCAGCGAACCGCCCACCGCGGCGGCGACGGCCACGCCTGTGCCACCCACGGCAACGCCAATTCCGCCCACAGCCACGCCGGTTCCGCCAACGGCCACGCCGACACCAAAATCGGCGAAGCCGCGACCAACGAAGCCACCCGGGTCCTTCTAACCTCTCTCGCGATTGCAATTCCCCGGCATAGCTCGCAGGATCGGCCCGCGGCGACCGCTGCGCGCCGTGGAGGTGACTCGTGGACACAGGCACATTTCGCGGGTTCGAAGTCGCGGTCGAGGACCCCGGCATCGCCGTCATCACCTTCAACCAACCGGAGCGTCTCAACGGCTTCACGCAGGGCGCAAAGCGCGACCTCGTCGAAACGCTGCTCCAGGCGCAAATGGATGACGCCATCCGCGTGGTCGTCATCACCGGCAGCGGCCGCGCTTTCTGTGCCGGCGACGACATCACCGGCCGCAAGCCGCCCGCCGGCACCACCGCTCTCGTGCCGCCCCTTCCCGGCGGCCACAACAACGAGATCGGCACGTACGAGGGGCTCCGCAACCTCTCCCAGCCGGTCAACCTCGCCGTCCGCAACCTGGACAAGCTCTCGATCGCCGCGATCAACGGCGTTGCCATCCAGACGGGCCTATCGCTCGCGCTCGCCTGCGACTTCCGCATCGCTTCCACCGAGGCCAAGCTCGGTAGCGCCACGCTCCGCTTCGGCCTTCTCCCGGACGAAGGGGGCCAGTACCTCCTCGTCCAGTTGATGGGCGTTGCCAAGACCATGGACTTCCTCATGCGCAAGCGCATCGTCAGCGCCGCCGAAGCGAAAGAACTCGGTCTCGTGCACGAAGTTGCCGAACCGGGAGCGCTCATGGATCGGACCATGGCCCTCGCGCGCGAGCTGGCCAACGGCCCGCAGGTTTCGATGCGCCTCCTCAAGCGCAGCATCTACAACGCCGCCGAGCTTTCGATGGCGCAGGCGTTCGACGAAATCGCCGCGAAGACCGCCATCAGCGACCACCATCCGGACGCGCGCGAGGGCGTCGCGGCCTGGAAAGATCACCGCGAGCCGAACTTCAACCAGTGGATTCCTGCAGCGTGGCGCGGAACGCCCGAGCGCGTACTAACTCCGAGCCGTCCAACCGCTTGAGCGCCTGCCCACCCTCGCCGCTATGCTGTTCCGCAGAGGTTCAGGAAATGCAGGTTCGCCACCGCACCAGCATCACGCCCCGCCGGGCGTAGAGGGCCGCGAGCGCATTCGCGCTCTGCCCTCGCCAGCACGCGCCGCCCACCCGGGTGAGCGCGGTTGCGGCGTTCCCCTCTCCGCTCCCAGCCAGCGATGACGCACTGCCGCCGTCATCCGCCGCGCTCCCTGCGCGCCGGTTGACCCGCGCACTGTTCGCAGGAGTCTGCTGTGCCTCTCAACTTCAACGGTCTCTGGCGCCATCGCGATTTCGTGCGCCTCTGGACGGGCGAAACGATCTCCGTCTTTGGCTCCCTCATCGGCTGGATGGCGATGCAGTTCACCGCCGTCCTCTGGCTCGACGCCGGCCCGATCGCAATCGCCGTGCTCGCCGCCTGCCAACTCGGCCCCGGATTCTTCGTCGGCATGGTTGCCGGCGTCTGGGTCGACCGGCTCCCCCGCCGCCCTATCATGATCGCCGCCGACATCGGCCGCTTCGTCGCCTTCGCCACCATCCCGCTCGCCGCCGCCTTCGATGTGCTCACGTTCCCCCAGCTCTGCGTCGTGGCCGTGCTCGCCGCGACGATGACGGTCTTCTTCGATGTCGCCTACGAGGCGTACCTCCCCACGCTCGTCGAACGCGACGAGCTCGTAGAGGGCAACAGCAAGCTCGCCGCAACCGCGTCGATGGCGGAGGTCGGCAGCTTCGGCACGGCCGGCTGGCTCGTTCAGATCATCACCGGGCCGGGGGCCGTCCTGGTCGACGCCGTCTCCTTCCTCTTCTCCGCGTATTTCGTCTGGCGCATCCGCACGCCGGAGCCGCCCTCCGCGCCGAAGCACGAGCGTCAGCACGTCGTGCGCGAAGCCCTCGAGGGCGTGCAGCTCGTCGCGCGCACTCCCGTATTGCGCTCGTTCGCCGTTGCCAATGCCATCCTCAATGCCTCCGGGCGCATCCTCACCGTGGTGCTCCTCCTCTACCTGGTCGATGAGGTGGGGTTCAACGCGGGCACCCTCGGCATGATCTTCGCCATCGGCGGCGCCACCTCGCTCATCGGCGCGTTCCTCGCGGACAAGTCGCACTGGTTCGGCGGACTCGGCCGGGCGCTCGTGCTCTCGGTTGTGGTCCGTGGGATAGGAAGCCTGTTCACGCCGCTGGCGACCAGCGTCTCGCTCGCAGGCGTGGCGCTGCTCGCCGCGACGCAGGTGGTCACCGATCCCGCGTGGGCGTTCTACGAGATCAACGGTGTCAGCCTCCGCCAGGCCATTACCGAGGACCGCATGCAGGGCCGCATGAACGCCAGCATGCGCTCGCTCGACTTCGGCGCCATGCTCGTTGGCACCGCCCTCGGCGGCATCCTCGGCGAATGGGTAGGACTGCGGCAGACGCTCTTCATTGCCGTGGGCGGCAACTTCGTGGCCGCGCTCTGGCTGGCCATCTCGCCCGTCGCCCGGCTGAAGGAGATGCCCACCGGCGTGGCGCCCGAGGTACCCGCGGACATCGCCGCGGAGGCCGCCACGGCGCTTCTGTGAAGGTTTCACGCCGGCGACACCTCCTGTCGCCGGCGTGGAGCAGCATCGTCCCCCCAAACGCAGGAGGCCGGAACTATGCCCCGTTGGAACGAATTCGCCGCACAGGCTCCCGAGATCGCCGAGCAGGGCCGCGCGCTCATCTACCAGTTCGGCATCGGCCTCGGCTTCCTCGCCACCGTTCGCAAGGATGGCGGCCCCCGCCTCCACCCCTTCTGCCCCATCCAGGCCGCCGGCGGGCTCTACGGGCTCATCATCGCTTCGCCCAAGCGCGACGACCTCCTTCGCACCGGCCAGTACGCCATCCATACCTTCCCCAAGGAGGAGAGCGACGACGAGTTCTACCTCACCGGTACGGCCCGTCGCGAGAACGACCAGGCCATCCGCGACGAAGTTGTCGCCTCCTACCGCGCCACCGGCGGCAACACCAACGACGACGAATGGCTCTTCGAGTTCGACATCGAGCGCGTCCTCCTCGCCATCTATAAGAAGCGCAGCGAAGGCAACACGTGGCCGCCGACGTACAGCAAATGGGCGGCCACGAGCCCTTAGCCCGGCGGTATCCCGGCGTTGACCCGGCGTCGCGTGCCGCAGCACACTTCCCCGGTGGCAGTGACGCTTCGCCGGAGCGTGTAAAGCAGTAGCAGTCACACTGGAACGTATGTCGTTAGCGGCCACCGTCGAACGCTATCGCCGCGGTGTTCTCCACCGCGCGCTCGTCGTCGATTATCGCCATCTCCAGCGCTGGTACTGGGAATTCCGCACCGCCGACCTCTACCGCAGCGCCGTCGCCTCCGAGTCCGAAGCCGCCGTCATCCGCGACTTCATCCGGCGAAACGGCGTCGAGAGCGTCCTCGATGTCGGCTGCGGTACGGGCCGGCTCTTCCCGATCTACGAAGAACTCGGCCTGGGCCGCGTCCTCGGCGTCGATATCGCGGGCCGCGCCCTCGCAATAGCGAGCAAGCAACATCCCCGCATCCCGACCGTGCGCACGCGTATCGAGCACTTCGAGCCCTCCCAGCCGTTCGACGCCGTCATCATTAATCGCGTCCTCCAGCACATCGACCCGGTCGATCTCGCCGACGCACTCGACCGCGTTACCGCCGCCGCCGCGAAAGTCGTGTACATGAACGAAATCACGCAGAGCGAGCGGCCGAACCTGCGTGGGGCGCACTACATGTTCGAGCACGACTACGTCTCGATGATGTCCGCGCGCGGCTGGGTCCTCGCCGAAAAGGCCCTCATGCCCGGCACGCAGCAAACCTACATGGTCTTCAAGCCCGGCCCCGCATGGCGGCCCGACGCAATCCGGGCCCATGGCGCCCCCAGCGCACTCGCTACCGCGCGCCGCTCCCTGCGCTCCGTCGGCCGCCCGTTGGCCCGCGCGCTCGCCATCTACGCCCGTGCGCGTCTGCGCTGGATCTACCTTCGCGAAAGCATCGAAGGCGTCCAGAACGAAGTCCGCCGCATGCGCTCCGGCCACGCCGACGCCCTGCGCCAGTTCGGCGCCAGCATCTCCGCCGACGCCGGCGTCATTGGCCCCGTCAGCATCGTCAACGCGCGCGACGACTTCCGGAACCTCTCGGTCGGCGCGCGCACGCACATCGGCAGCGAGGTCTTCTTCGATCTCGCCGACGACGTCACGGTCGAAGACTGCGCGACGCTTTCGATGCGCGTCACCGTCATCACGCATCTCGATGTCGGCCGCGGCCCGCTCATCTTCGAGCGGCCACGTCAGGTCGGCCCCGTTCGGATCGGCTATGGAGCCTTCATCGGCGCCGGCGCCACGATTCTTCACGGTGTCACGATCGGCTCGCTCGCCGTCGTCGCCGCCGGAGCCGTGGTTACTCGCGATGTCCCCGACGGGATGATCCATGGTCGCGATGGGCGGCTCGTCCCGTCCCGTTCGACGGCGAGGGCGAAGCGGCTGGCCGGACTCGACTAGCCATGCTCCGCGGCAGCGTCGTCACGCTCCTCTATCGCATCACCGGCACGGGTTTCGGCCTCCTCGCCACCGTCATCACCGCCCGCGCCCTCACCCAATCCGATCTCGGCACCTATGTGGCGCTCATCGTCGTCGTCCAGGCAATCGGCACGGTAGCGGCAAGCTTCGCATCCGCGAGCGGCTATTTCGTCTCGAAGCAGGGTCGCCCCGAGGCTGAGGTAGCCGCCAACGGCTTGGTCCTGTCCATGCTCGTCGGGCTGTCCTTACTCGTCCTCTGCCTCGCTGCGGCCGCCCTCTATCACGGCGATGCGCGCGGCGCCGTCGTCCTCGTCGGCCTCGCGCTTCCGCCCATCATCGCCCGCACCGCGCTCGGCGGCGTCTCCCTCGGAACGAGCTCGCTCTGGCGCTACAACTTCAGCATCCACGGCCCGGCCTATGTCAACGTCTTCCTGCTTCTCGGCTGGGTCCTCCTCGTCGATCGGCACACCGCCGGTGGCGCCACCGTCACCTGGATCGCCGCGCAGTACATCTCGCTCGTTGTCACCATGGCCATGACCCGCCAGTGGTGGGGCTGGCTCCGGCAGCATCGCCCCGACCCTGCCCTCATGAAGGGCCTCGTCTCGTTCGGCGCCGTCATCGGCGTCGCTGGCTTCATCAGCTATTTCAACTATCGCGTCGACCAGTTGCTCGTCATCTCCCTCGACAGCCGCGCCGGCGCCGGCGTCTACTCCCGCGCCGTGACGCTCGCCGAAGCCCTCTGGCTGGTCTCCACCTCGATCGCGATCGCCGGGTACGCCAGCGTTGGCTCACTCAGCCGCCGCGAGGCAGGCATCCTCACCTCCAGGGGCGTTCGCCACACGCTCGTGATCGTCACGCTCGGCGCCGTCGCCCTCTTCGTGCTCGCGCCCTACCTCATCCGGTTCCTCTACGGCGATGACTTCTCCGGCGCCACGACCTCCCTGCGCATCCTCTGCGTGGGCACCGCGCTGTTCGCCCCGCAGGCGATCCTCGCCAACTACTTCACCGTGCAGATGGGCCGGCCGAGCCTCTCCATGATCGTCGCCGCCACGTCCTGCCTCATCAATATCGTCGTCAGCGTCATCCTCATTCCGCGCGTCGGCTACGTCGGCGGCGCCTGGGCGACGACCATCAGCTACGGCTCCGTCGCCGCCCTCTCCATCGGCATCTTCCTCGCCAACTCCGACCAGCGCTTCAGCGACCTCTGGCGCATTCGCGGCGACGATGTCGACACCTACGTCCGCGCCGCCCGGCGGCTGATCGCCCACCGCCAGATCGAGAGCCCGTCGCACTCCCCGGGCAACGGCGCGTGACCGGACGCCGCATCGCCGTCATCGGGCTCCCGTTCTTCGCCGAGTTGGCCGCCGAAGGCCTCCGCGAAGCTGGCCTCGACGCTGTCTATGTCCCGCGGCCTGGCCGTTCCGTGCCAGCAGTCATCCGCATGGTGCGTACACTCCTCTCTGCACGCCTCGTCTACGCGATCGGCTCCAGTGCGGCCCGGCGGTCGCCGGTGGACTTGCTCCTGCTTCTGCGCCGCCGCGTATTGCTCCACTGGGTAGGCACCGATGTCACCGAGGCGCGGGCCGACTACGCTGCCAACCGCCTCAGCGACCGCGTCCGCCGGCGAGCCGCCCACTGGGCCGACGCCCCGTGGCTCGTCGACGAGTTGCGTCCTCTCGGCATCCACGCCACGGACCGGCCGCTTCCCGCGCCTCTCTCCCTGGGCGAGGTCACCCCCTTCCCCGAGCGCTTCCGCGTCCTCATTTACCTCGCTCGACAGCCGCACGCCGCTTATGACGTCGAAGGCACGCTCGCTGTCTGCCGCGCGCTGCCCGGTATCGAGTTCGCGATCTTCGGCGGCTACACGCCGGACCCGCCGCTGTCCAACGTGACGGCCCTCGGTTACATCCACGACATGCCGCCCGTCTACCGCGATTCCGCCGTCTTCCTTCGCCTCGTTCGCCACGACGGCTTCTCCCACGCAGTCGCGGAGGCACTCAGCTACGGCCGCTACGCCATCTGGAACTACCCCTTCACCGGCGTCATTAGCGTCGCCGATCCGCAGTCCGCCATCGCTGCAGTCCGCCAGCTTTACGAGCGCTTTGCGGCCGGCAGCCTCCAGCCGAACATCAGCGGCGCATCTGCCGTGACCCAACGATATGGCTGGTATACCCTGCTCGACGAAGTTCGCAGCGGAATGGATCAGCTACTTTCGTGACGCGCCTCGCCCGGCAGGTGTTTGACTTCGAGCGCCCGGAGTCTCGCCGCAACGCCCTCTTCATCCTCCTCGTGGCGGCCATCGTGTCCCCCGACATCTCGATGCCCTCGCCGCTTCCGGCGATCCGGCTCGAGCAGATTGTCCTCGCCGCCTTCCTCATCCCCCTTGTCCTCTGGTACCGCAAGCACCCCGAGCTGCGAACAGTCAGTCTGATCGACTGGGCCTTCCTCGCGATGGGTGTGGCTGTCGCGATCAGCCTCGTGCTCGCGCCCGTCATCGTCAGCCAGTCCCACTACTCCCTCCGCGACCCCTTCGAAGTCGCGCGCGTCGTCGAGTACTGGCTCATGTTCCGGCTGGCCTTCAGCGTCGCTCCAACGGAGACCGCCTTCAGTGGCCTCACGGCCATCGTGCTCGTCGTGGCCGTCGCCTCCGCCGCTGTCAGCATCTTCCAGTACCTCGACGTGCCGGGATTCAACAGCACCGTCACCAGCATCTGGTCCGACTCCCACAATTACGACGCCGTGGTCAAGCGCAGCCGCGTCGTCGGCCTCGTTGGCAATCCCAACTATTTCGGCATCTTCGGCGGCTTGCTCCTCACCATTTCGCTCGCGCTCATCCTGCTCAAGGCGAAGCTCTCGCCCACGATGCGCTACCTCACCATTGCCGCCGTCATCGGCTCCACCGCCTGCGTCATCATGTCGCAATCCCGAACGGCGTCGCTCGCGCTCCTCGGCGCCATGTTCCTCGGCCTCTGCATCACATTCGCCGCGCGCCGTCGCGATGCCGCCTACGCCGCCGCCATTGGCCTCTTCGTCGTCGCTATCGGCGTCAGCATCGCCTTCGTCGAAGTCTTTCCGCCGAAATTCGGCGGCTTCAACGACCGCTTCAACTTCGCCCAGCTCAGCAACGACCCCTCGGTCACGATCCGGCTCACAAAGTGGAAGTCGCTGATCTCCGGCTTTTTCCAGGACACCCCCGATCGCTGCGCCAACCCCCAGCTCAACGACAAGCCGACCACCACCCACGAGCCCGGCAAGACGGGCGGCCCGCCACCCGCTGCCGACGTCCTCGCCCGCGACCAACAACGCAAAGACGACATCGCTGCCGAATCCACGGCCATCCAGAAGTACTCCTGCGACACCGGCCGCTGGCCCACGGACCTCGCCACCGACATCGTCCCCAAGTACATCTCCGCCTTGCCCACCGATC
The DNA here is from genome assembly GCA_963832795.1 of uncultured bacterium. Classification (GTDB taxonomy): domain Bacteria; phylum Chloroflexota; class Dehalococcoidia; order Tepidiformales; family Tepidiformaceae; genus CAWHVJ01. Next base: position 9,239 of record CAWHVJ010000006.1, on the reverse strand, counting down.
CCTCCACCCACACGGCCTATTCATCGTTCCTCGACAAGGGTGGCTTCCTCGTCGGCGCACACCTTGAGAACCCATCGGACCCCGACGGACCCACCTACGCCCTTGGCAGCATCCCCAACATCATCGTCAACCCGTCCCTCGAATCTACGAAGAACTGGGAGACCGCCAAGAGCACGGATGGCCGCCCGATAACCACGCTCACCACTGTCGACGACAGCCTCTTCGGCGACCACGCCGTCAAGGCCGAAATCGGGCCGACCGGCAGCCTGTACCAGTTCACGGTCTTCGACTTCCCGCTGGACAAGCCCTATACCGCCACCGTTTGGGCCCGCTCCGATAACGGTGCGGAACAACACGTCCTGCTCTACATGATTGGGACCCTCGCCGATGGCAGCGTCGTGGATCCGATGGCGAAGGTGGACGCAACGCTCCCGTCCGACGGGCGCTGGCTCCCGTTGACACTGACATTCCAGACTCCGCCGGCGAACCGCCTTTCCGTCCTCCAGACGAGCATTCGCGCCCCCATCGGGCAGAGCGCCACCGTGACCCTCGACGGCGTGTCGCTGAATCTCGGCAACTTCGGCGCCACCTTCCCCTTCGTCGAAGACGTTGATCCGTCGTCCCTGCGCCCATCGGATATCGCCGGCTTCAGCGATTCGCCCTTGATCGGCATCGGCCCGCAGAAGGATCGCCAGGTCGGCGCGTTTGACAACGAGTACGCCCTCATGCTCGATCGCTACGGCGGCCTCGGCACCCTCGCATACCTCGCGCTCTTTGCCGCGGCATTCCTCACCCCCCTCGCGGCTCTGCGCTTCGGTCGCCGCGGTCCGATGGCCGACCAACGCATCGCCCTCAGCGTCGGGCTCCTCACCTACGCCATCGCCCAGGCCGCCTTCAACGTCGCGGCGGGGAGCTACTACTCCTTCCAGATCATGGCCATCTACTGGCTGCTCATTGGATTCGTCGCGCGGAGCCTCGCAGATGCCCGCCGCGTGACCGTCGCCGAGGCCGAAACCACTCCCGACGCCGTCGCCGCCGCCCGCGCGCCTGCCGCCGCGCCCCTTGGCGGTGTGGCCCCCGGCACCGCGCAGGCGACGAGGGAATGACGCCCGCCGGCAACGGCCGCATCTGCATCCTCACCTCCGTCCACCCACCCTTCGACGCGCGTGTGTTCTACCGCCAGGCGCGCTCCACCGCCGCTGCCGGCTTCGATGTGCTCCTGATCGCGCCCGACGCCCCGGAGGCGTCCCGCGATGGCGTGCGATTCTCCTCGCTCCCATCCTGGGGTGGCCGCGCCGGCCGCCCCCTGCGCTGGCCGATCCTGTTCTGGAAGGCCCTCCGTGCACGCGCCGACATCTACCACTTTCACGACCCGGAACTGCTGCCCTGGGGCGTCCTCCTGCACTGGGTCACCCGCAAGCCCGTCATCTACGACTCGCACGAGTACCTGAAAGAGGACATCGAGGGCAAACAGTGGATCCCCGCGCGCCTGCGCCGCCCCGTCGCCGCCATCTCCGACCGTATCGAGAAGTGGTCGGCCGCCCGCCTGAGCGCCGTCATCGCCGTCACCGACGAGATGGCGGCGGGCTTCCAGCGGATCCAGCCCAACACGATCACCGTCAAGAATCTCCCGCCCGCGCCGGAAGGCGTCGAGGAACCCGCCGAGCGGAAGCCAGTCGTCGCCTACGCCGGCCTCATGAACGTCGAACGGGGCCTCGACATCCTCAAGGACACCGCCACGCTCGTTCGCAAGGAAGTTCCGGACGCCGAGTTCCACATCCTCGGCAACGTCGAGTGGGAAGGCATGCCCGACGCCCAGCGCTCCATGCGCCCGGCTGATTGGACTGCCATCGGCGTCCGCTTCCTCGGCACCGTCCCTCCCGAGGAAGTCTTCAGCGTCATCTCATCAGCCAGCGTCGGCTGGCTCCCGCGCAGCCCCGCCTACAAGAACAATCTGCTCGCCTGGCCGAACAAGCTGGTCGAGTACATGGTCGTCTCGCTGCCCATCGTCGCCTCCGATCTTCCCCTCCAGGCGAGCGTCGTGCGGGAGAACGATTGCGGCATCGTCGTCGACGCCATGGACCCTTCCGCGCACGCCCGGGCCATCATTGGGCTCCTCCAAAACCCGGCCGAGGTGCGCCGTTTGGGCGGCAACGGAAAACGTGCCGCACTCGAGAAATACACCTGGCAGGCGGAAGCCCGGAAATTACACACACTTTACAAGGAACTTCGGGCCTAATCGCGATTCTCGTTGACCCTACGTAACGGCCACACCTACGATGCTAACAATGTCGAAAACGGGGGTATTCCTGTGAGGCGAATCCCAGTCAGGGCGCGAGTGGCTGCGGGGCTCGCGGCGGTTATTGTCGCTGGCATCGTTGCCATCCCGGCAGCATCAACGCATGCCGGCCCATTCGTATCCGCCGTGCAATTCCCCACAGGGAATGAGAACACCAGCATCATTGTCCAGAACGCTGGCAATGCGGACGCGACCATCGCACTCGATATCTACACGCCTGCCGGCGTCTTGATTCCCGAGGCGAGCAAGGTCTTCACCGGCGTTCCCGTCGGCGGCACCCGCGTCTTCGCACAGGCCACGAACACCGGCCTGCTGCCAGGTTTCCGCGGCTCCGGCACCGTCTCTTCCGATCAGAAGGTCAACGCCCTCACGGCTCGCGACATTCTCTCGAGCGACGGCTCCAAGTCGTACTCCATCGCCAACGCCGGCGATGTCGGCGCGCAGAAGCTCGCCATCCCGATCGCCTTCAACGAGCTCATGACGAACCAGTGGAACAGCCGCATCGCCGTCGTGAACACCGGCACCGCGATCGCCTGTATCAAGGTCACCTACTTCCTCGTGCCGAACGTCGGCGGCTCCGCCACGTCTGCGCAGACTATCGTCGACAACCCGACCGGCCAGTCTGGCTGCGCGAACGGTTACGCCGTTCCTGTCTCCGGCCAGGTCACCTTCGGCCGGACCGGCACTTCAGTGACCCAGTTCCCCGCCTCCACGGCCAACAACCAGATGGCCATGCAGATTGAGGTGCTCAACCCGGGCGCCAACAACATCGCCGCCAACGTCGACATCTACCGGAGCGACGGGAACCGCCTCCTCGGCTCGTACGAGGGCTTCGCCGTCAACGACAGCGCGCCCGCCACTGACGATGTCGGCACCGACGTGGTCATCCCGCTCGCGATCAAGAGCCCCAGCGGCTTCTACAGCGTCGTCGGTGTCCTCAACACCACCGGCACCGCGGCCGACGTCACCGTCCAGTACATCGGCGTCGACGGCAACAACGCACCGGTCAACGTCTCCGTCACCCTTCCCGGCGTGACGAACGTCGCCTTCGACTCCATCTACACCCACGACAACATCCCGGTGGGCTTCATCGGCTACGCCCGCGTCACCTCGTCCGCTTCGGTGGCCGCCCTGCTCGTCCGCGGCAAGCAGACCGTCGCCTTCAGCGGCGTCAACGAAGCGACCTACTCCGCCGCCCGCGGCGTGCCTGCCGACCAGGCCGCCACCGGCTGGCTCATTCCGCTCATCTTCCGCCGCTATGCCGGCGGCGACGGCTTCCTCGGCTATAACAGCTGGATCCAGGTCCAGGTTGCTGATGGTGGCACGGCCAACGTCACCCTCAACTTCATCGGCGACCCGAACTCCGGCTGCCCGGTCGGCCCCTACAACGCCACGTTCTCTGTCACAGGGAGCAAGGTGTTCTACATGAACCTCGATAGCGACAACGGCTTCCCTGCCGGGAACTCGCCATCCTGCTTCTGGGGCGGCGCGACGGTCACTGCCGACAAGAACATCATCGTCGTCTCCAACGTCACCGCCGATAAGTTCCCTTCGAACAGCGACGCTGACGGCCTCTTCAACGCGTTCAAGCAGTAGCCTGGACGCCGACACAGTCCACGACACTCCGCCGAACGGCCAGCGAAATTCGCTGGCCGTTTTGGCGTCTCTCCCTCCCGAACCGTTCGTCTCCGTCGTCATCCCCGCGCTGAACGAGGAGCGGTACATCGGGCCCTGCCTCGACTCGTTGGTGGCCCAGGACTACCCGGCGGCGCACATTGAGGTGCTCGTCGCCGATGGCGGTAGCGCAGACCGCACACGCGACATCATCGCGGACGTCGCAGCCTCCGCGCCGTTCCCCATCCGCATCGTCGAGAACCCGGAGCGCCGAACGCCGCAGGGTCTCAATGCAGGCGTCCGCGAATCGCGCGGCGACGTCATCATCATCCTCGGAGCCCACGCCCTGGCTGCGCCGGCGTTCATCTCGGCCAGCGTGACCGCGCTTCGTGAGACCGGCGCGGCAGCCGCCGGCGGGCCAATCGAGACCCGTGGCGAAGGAAACGTCGCCGAGGCGATCGCCGCCGCGCTCTCCCATCCCTTCGGTGTCGGCGACGCGCGTTTCCGGTACGCATCCGAACCCGCCTTCGTCGACACCATCGCCTTCGCCGCCTATCGCCGCGAGTGCTTCGACATGCTCGGCGGCTTCGACATCGACCGCGACAAGGCCGAAGACGACTTCTTCAACTACCGGATCCGCCGCGCAGGTGGCCGGCTCTACCTCACGCCCGCCGTTCACAGCGTCTACTTCGCGCGCGCGAGCCTCGCCTCCGTTGCGCGCCAGTACTTCGGCTACGGCCGCGCAAAGGGCCGCGCGGCGATCGATGAGCCGCGCTCGATTCAGCCCCGCCACCTCGCCCCGCTCGCCATGGTCCTCGGCGGGGCACTGCTGTCGCTTCTCTGCCTTGTGTCGGTGGCCGCGCGATTCCTGGTGGTTGCGCTCGGCGGTCTCTACCTCGCGGCCGCCGCGTTCGCGGCGCTACGAAGCGCCTCCCGCCGCGGGAAGCCACCTCTCGCCCCAATCACCGCGATCGTGTTCCCCATCGTCCATGTCGCCTACGGCGTGGGCACGGCGGTCGGCGCGCTCTCAGCCCTGCGGCGCCGCTGACCCGGCGTACGACCACGCCCGCAAGCCACAGCGTCACCGACAGCCCGAAAAAGAATGGGGTGCTCGCCTGCCGCAGGAGGGAACTCCATGGTGCGCGGCAAGGCGAGCACGCATGCCCGCGAGCCGTTCCGGCCGGCCACGCCCCGCAGGCGTCGAGGCCAGGAGGCGGTGTCTTTTCGAGACCTTGGCGGCGTCCTCCCGGACCCCATGGAACCGCCCCCATCCTTGTCCGCGATCACCCCTTTCCAACAGGGCCGAATGGGGCCGCTTCTGGCGCCATTCGTTCCCAATCCCGCGTTTCTGCAAGATTTCGCGGGCGGATAAGCGACGAATGCGGTACGCTCCATAACACCGCATCTCTCGCAACAAAGGAGGACCCCCGTGCGGGCATCCGCATTGGCTGTCGCCTTGCTGCCCCCTGGCAGTGACTGGCGCACTCGCATTCTTGGCGGTTACTTCCGCAAGTGGGTCATCCTCGGCGTCCTTATCGGTGTTGTCGCCGGCGTCGGCGCCATCGTCTTCTTCGAAGCCATCGACCTCGCAACGCAGTTCTTCCTCGGCTGGATGGTCGGCCTCGATCCGCCCGTCCCGCGCGGCGAGGGCACGCCGGAAGTCACGCACATCGCCCGCCTCTGGCTCATCCCGATCGTCACCACCGTCGGCGGCCTGATCAGCGGCATCATTGTCTTCACCCTCGCCCCCGAGGCTGAGGGCCACGGCACCGACGCCGCCATCGAGGCCTTCCACGAACGCGGCGGCAAGATCCGCTCCCGCATCCCGGCCATCAAGCTCTTCGCCTCGGCCGTCACCATCGGCTCTGGTGGCAGCGCCGGCCGCGAAGGTCCGACCGCCCAGATCGCCGCCGGCTTCGGCTCCTGGCTCGGCGACCTCTTCCGTCTGACGCCCCAGGACCGCCGCATCGCCGTCGCCGTCGGCGTCGGCGCCGGCATCGGTGCCATCTTCAAGGCTCCCCTCGGCGGCGCCATCCTCGCCGGCGAAATCCTCTACCTCCGCGACTTTGAGCTCGAAGCAATCATCCCCGGCTTCATCGCCTCGGTGATCGGCTACGCCATCTTCGCCCTCTGGTCGGGCTGGACCCCGGTCTTCGGCGAGGGCCTGAATCTCAAATTCACCCATCCCGAGCAGATCGTCTGGTATGCCGTGCTTGGCGTCGCCGCCGGTCTGGTCGGGCTTGCCTACGTCCGCGTCTTCTATGGCACGCGCGACGCTTTCCACAAGATCCACATCCCGCCGCACGTGAAGCCCGCCATCGGCGGCCTGGCCGTCGGGCTCATCGGCCTCGCCTTCCCCGAAGTGCTGTCCATGGGCTACGGCTGGCTGCAGTTCGCGATCGAAGGCAATACCGCGCAGCTGGCCCTCGGCACGATGGTCGCGCTCGTCGCCCTCAAGATCATCGCCACGTCGCTCACCATCGGAACGGGCGGCAGCGGCGGCGTTTTCGCCCCGGGTCTCTTCATCGGCGGCATGCTCGGCGCCAGCATGTGGGGGCTGCTCCACAGCCACGTGCCCTGGATGCCTGATACGCCCGCGCCCCTCGTCATCGTCGGCATGATGGCTCTCTTCGGCGGCGTCGCGAAGGCCCCGATTGCCGTGATGATCATGGTCGCCGAGATGACCGGCGAGTTCTCGATGATCGTCCCCGCGATGATCGCCGTGAGCATCGCCTACCTCCTCACCGGCGAGACCAGCATCTACGAGAACCAGGTTTCGACCCGTGCCGATTCGCCCGCCCACCGCGGCGAATACACAATCCCGCTCGTCCAGGCCATTTCCGTCGGCCAGGCGATGCGCCAGGAGGTCGTGACGGCCGCGCCGGACGAGCCCGTCGAAGTCGTCGCCAACCGCATGAGCGAGCGCGGCATCCACGGCGTCCCCGTCGTCGATGGCGACCAGCTCGTAGGCATCTTCACGGAAACCGATGCGCTCATCGCCGCCCGCGATGGTAAGAAGACCGTCGCCGACGCCATGACCGGCGATGTCATCCTCGCCTATTCGAGCGACACGCTTCACGTTGCCCTCCAGCGCATGACTCGGGCCGACATTTCGCTGCTCCCCGTCGTCGAACGCGGCCGTCCCGATCGCCTCGAGGGCGTCATCAGCCTGCGAGACCTCGCCCGCGTCCTCGACCTCGAGGTCAGCGCACTGGCGAGTCCTGACGGCGTCCCCACCAAACCCGCGGCTGATCCGCTTCGGGCTGTGCTCGTCCGCGAAGCCATGCACTCCAAGTTCACCAGCTTCCCCGCGTCGCTCCCGATCACGAAGGCGGCCCGCCTGCTCTCCAGCTCTGAAGAACACGCTGCCGTCGTGGTCTCCGACACCGATGGCGCGATCGAAGGAATCGTCACCCTCCACGACGTTGAGCGGGCAGTGGGCGGCGAACTGGATCGGCCGATCTCTGAGATCGCAACGCGACGTCCGATCGTTGCCCGCCCCGGCCAGTCTGTCGCCGACGTGCTCTCTCAGCCCGGCGCCGAAGGCCTCCGACAGCTCCCGGTCGTCGAGGAGCAGGACGGGCGCTCCGTTGCGATCGGCATGATCGGCCGCAGCGATGTCGTCGCCGCGTACCTCCGCGCCCGCGACCGCGAGGCGAGACTGGCGCGACGTGCCCGCCTTCGCGAGAACAACGAGCCGGAGGGCATGACGCGCATGGAAGTCCTTATCACCGACTCGATCCCCGCCGCTTCGCGCACCCTCGCCGAACTGCGTCTCCCCAAGGAGGCGCTCGTCACGGGTCTTCAGCGTGGGGGCACCCCACTCATTCCGCGCGGCGACGTGCGACTGCTACCCGGCGACCGACTCGAAATCCTCACCACCACGCATGCGCGCAACCAGGTGGAACGCCGCCTCCTCGGCGACGCCCCCGGCTAAGCCGCTCGCGCTCCCGGCTATGCGAACAGCCGCTCCAACGACCGGACGATCCGCCCGGCGGTCTGTCCGTCCCCGTAGATGGCGGGATGGCTAGTCCCGCGCGGGGGCGCCGTGAGCGCGCCTCTGATCGCCGTCGTGTCGCCGCCCACCAGGACATTCCAGCCCAACTCCACGGTCTCGCCCCACTCCGTGTTTTCGCGCAGCGTGATGCAGGGCGTCTCCAGCAGGTACGCCTCTTTCTGGAGCCCGCCCGAGTCCGTCACCAGTGCCTCCGCGTCGCCGGTCAGCGCAACCGTGTCGAGGTACGCCAGCGGCTCCACGCCATGCACGTTCGGCGGCAAATCGATGCCATGCTCGCGCATCGCCACACGTGCCCGCGGATGCACAGCGAACACCACCGTCCCCGCTTCGACGACCCCTTCCAGGATCGCGCGCATCCGCGACGGGTCGTCCGTGTTCGCCGCCCGGTGCACAGTCATCAAGACGTACGGGCCAATTGGAACGCCGAGACGCTTGAGCACGTCCCTGGCGGCCGGCGCTCGCCCGCGTGCCGCGAACAGCGCGTCGACCATGATGTCGCCGACCACCTCGGTGCGGTCGCCTAACCCCTCGCGCTCGAGATTCGCCCGCGCGGATTCATTCGGAGCGAATAAGACGTCGCACGTGTGGTCCACCACGATCCGGTTGATCTCCTCCGGCATCGAACGGTCGAAGCTCCGCAGGCCGGCCTCGACGTGCGCCGACGGCACGCCCAGCTTCACCGCGGCCAACCCGCCCGCAAGCGTCGAGTTCGTGTCGCCGAACACCACCACGACGTCCGGCTTTCGCGCCACGATCTCCGCCTCGATCCCTTCTAGCGCGCGCGCCGTCATCTGCGCGTGGCTTCCCGAGCCGACCCGCAAATTGACGTCCGGCTCGGGAATCGCAAGCTCTGCGAAGAACCGCGCCGACATGCCCTCGTCGTAGTGCTGCCCCGTGTGCACGATCGTCTCGCGGTGCCCGGCGCCGCGCACGGCCGCCGAGAACGGCGCCAGCTTGATGAACTGGGGCCGCGCCCCCACCACCGACATCACATGCACCCGAACAGGCTACCGGCCACAGAGAACAGGGAGAAGGGAGACCCGCGTCCCCTGTCCCAGCAGGGGTGTCACCAGCCCCTCGGCGCTAAGCGCCTCCCCATGCCACCCTCGCCCCATGCCCGCCGACACCATCCGAGCGTCATCGCTTCTCGTAACATCGCAACGCCACGCCGGCCCCGCTAGTTCCACCCTAGTTCAGCCCTACTTCCCCGCTACCTCGGGGCCTACTTCCGTCGCTACTTCAATCGCCGCCGCCCAGCTTCGATCCGCTACTTCAACTAGCGGAATTAAATCGCGCACCCCCCAACTA
>CAWHVJ010000005.1:0-158713 GCA_963832795.1 uncultured bacterium | reverse complement strand
TCCCTTTGTGCATCTGTTCGAGCACGTCGAGGATTCGGCGAGCCTGTTTCTTGCTGTCGTAGATGGCGGCGCTCAGTTCGAGTTGCTTCTTCATGGCTCATCCTCCGGAGTGTCGTTCTGTACCGGGTTGTGCAAAGAAGGGAACTCATGCTCGATTTGTTCCGAGACCATCAAGCGGGTGCCCCATCCCGATGTTGCGCGTTGAGCCGGCTCCCATAGCCAGCGGACGCGGAGTACGTTGCCGACGGTCCTCGCCAACGTACTCCGCGGTGGGCTGCGGCCGGCATAACGGTCCGGGATTCACCGCTCGACGAGGCCTTGCGAACCCGTCGCTCGGCGCCTGGCGGAGCGGGGTGATCAGAGCGTTTTGCGGCACGAGGCGGACGTGAGATCGTCGTACTATATGACGTAACGCGATTGCTCCGAATCGCGAAGCGTGTTATCGTCGAGTTGCCCAGCTACTTCCCGGTCTTACAAGTCTGCGTGGCCCCTGCGACCACGTCGTCCGTTTGCGGCCGGGAGATCTCGGGCTTCTGCACTACGAACACCGGCGCTGTCTCGCCTGACAGGCGAGAGCTAATCGAGCTTCTCTGGAAGGTCGCGACGCCGTTCGTCGATTGGGGCTATCAGCTCGCTTGAACATTCTCCACGTAGCAACCATTAACAAGCCGATCAGTCCGTCCAACGGCTACGGTCCAATAGAATCCGTCATCTACAACATCGACAAGGGACTGACCGGACTCGGGCACCGCTCGATCGTCGCCTGCTCCGAGGACTCGCGGGTAGTCGGCGAGAAGTGGCCAACGCTCGCGCGAAGCCTCGGCGACTATTGCAGGGACCGGACGCCGGCGGTGAAAGTCCAGGTCGATCTCCATCTTCAGATGGCCCTGGCCAGGGCACGACGCGGCGATGTGGACGCAGTACACATGCATGAGTGGCAGGATCGCGCATACAGCGGCGAGTTCGATCCGGGCGTGCCGATCGTCTTGACACTCCACGTTCCGGCGAACGTCAGTGGCATGGCTGGCCTCCGCGAGCAAGCCGCCCGCGGCGCGAGGCGCCGGTCCCCGGTACACCCGGTCGCGATCAGTGAATATCAGCGCCGCCAGTACCAGGCCATCGTCGACGTCCCCGATGTCATCCCGCACGGGATTGAGGTCGACGACTATCTGTTCCGAGGGAACGCCGAGCATGGGGCTTACCTGCTCCACATCGGGCGCATCACGGAGGATAAAGGGCAGGACATCGCCATCGAGGTCGCGAGACGCGCCGGAATGAAGCTCGTTCTCGCCGGGTGCGTCCAGAACAAGGAGGAGGACCGGGCCTTTTTCAAGACGATCTCGCCCTCCATCGAATTGGTCGCCGACGTGTCACAGACGGCGGTCACGGCACGGTACTACGACGACGTCATGAAGCCGATCCTTGCCTCAGACAGCCAGGTCATTTACGTGGGCGAGCTCGCTGGCGAGGCGACGAAGCACTGGTATCGACACGCATACGCCACGCTCTTCCCGATTCGTTGGGGCGAGCCCTTCGGCATGGTGCTGATCGAGTCGATGGCTTCCGGCACGCCTGTCGTCGCGTTTGGCGAAGGCGCCGTCCCTGAAATCGTGAAACACGGCGAGACCGGCTTCGTTACCGCATCGGTAGATGCGATGGTGGCCGCTGTCGCGCGGGTTGATTCCATCGACCGGCGGGCCTGCCGGGCACATGTCCAAACGAACTTCTCGACACGACTCATGGCCGCGCGATACGCCTCGTTGTACCGACGCCTTGCGCCGCAGACCCTCGAAAGCAACCCTCACCGCGGGCGGAGCCATGCGAATCAGGCCGCCGCGATTCGCCTCGCCACGTCCTAAAGGGTATCCATGCCAAGAGACCTTCCCCTCAGCAACGGCCGTCTGCTGATCAACTTCGACCTTGATTACCGCATCCGCGACATTTACTTCCCGTGGATCGGCCAGGAAAACCACACGCTCGGAAACGAATTCAGGTTTGGCGTCTGGGTAGACGGTAGCTTCTCGTGGATGGGCGCCGAATGGGAGAAGGAACTCCGCTATCGAGATGACAGCCTCACCACCGACGTCCTGTTGACCAACGTTGCGCTGGGACTCTCTATCCGATGCCAGGACGTTGTCGACTTCCAGGAGGATGTGTTTGTCCGGCGGCTGGAAGTGACGGATCTGTCGGGGAGCGCCCGCGATGTTCGGCTCTTTTTCTGCCACGACTTCCATCTCTACGGCCACGACGTCGGAGACACGGCATTTTTCGACCCGCGCTCCCGGGCCATCATCCACTACAAGCGCAGCCGCTACTTCCTCGTGAACTGTCGAGCTCACGAAGAGGCTGCCGGCGACTACTTCTCCTGCGGCGCGCGCAATGCGCCGGCGGTACAGCCGTCCTGGAAAGACGCGGAGGACGGCGAGCTGAGCGGGAGCCCGATCGCATGGGGATACGCGGAGTCAACCGTGGGTGTGAGACTCGCCCTGGATGCCGGGGGCACGAAGACGGCCTACTACTGGCTCGCGGCCGGCACCCGCTACGAGGAGGTCACACGCCTCAACGACCTGGTGAACGAGCAGACCCCATGCGCACTGATCGAGCGAACATCCAACTATTGGGGAGCCTGGAGCCGAAAGGAAGCGCGAGAGTTCGGCGACCTGCCTCCGCGGATAACAGATCTCTTTCACCGCAGCCTGCTGGTGTTGCGCTCCCAAATTGACAATCGTGGCGCGATTACCGCTGCGAACGACTCGGATCTCGTCCGCTTCGGCGGCGACACGTACTCGTACGTCTGGGGACGCGATGGCGCGTTCGTGGCTGCAGCCCTTGAGCGAGCCGGGTATTCCGAGCTTGCTCGGCGATTCTTCGACTTCTGTAGTAGGGCGCTCACCGACGCCGGTTACCTTTTCCAGCACTACAACCCTGACGGCACGCTGGCGAGCAACTGGCATCCGTGGGTGCTGGACGGGGTGGAGGTGCTGCCGATCCAGGAAGACTCGACGGCGCTGGTCCTCTGGGCGCTGTGGATCCACTACGACTCGTCGAAAGACCTCGAGTCCATCCGGCCCCTCTACGAGAACTTCGTCCTCAAGGCTGCGGACTTCCTCGTCTCCTATCGCGACCCCGAGACACACCTGCCCACTCCGTCGTTTGACCTCTGGGAAGAACGCTACGGCGTGCACGCCTACACCGTGGCCGCCGTGATCAGCGGCCTTCGCGGGGCCGCGAACTTCGCCCGATTGTTCAGCGACCTATCCCGTGCAGAGACCTACGAGCGCGCTGCGGCGGCCATGGCCGCAGGCATCGCGAAGCATCTCTATCACGCGGGGCTGCAGCGGTACGCGCGGTCCGGCCGGCGAGAGGGCGATGGATATGTGCTGGACGAGGTCGTTGACGTCAGTCTCCTCGCCCTCGTCACGCTGGCGGGGTTCGACCCGGCTGACGATCGCGTCCTAAAGACGGTGGCAGCGGTGCGTGAGCAGCTCACCTGCGCCACCGCGACGGGCGGCCTCGCACGCTACTCGGACGATCAGTACCAGCGCGACAGCGATGTGCCGGCAGACGTTCCCGGCAACCCCTGGTTCATCTCGACACTCTGGCTGGCGGAGTACGAGATCATGCGGGCGAGCAACATCGAAGAGTTGCACGCGGCCCTACCCTACCTGGACTGGTGTGTTGCCAACGCGCTTGCCTCAGGAGTCCTGGCGGAACAGGTTCATCCCATAACCGGTGCGCCGCTCTCCGTTTCGCCGCTCACCTGGAGCCACTCAGCGTTCGTCTGGGTCGTACTGGCGTACGTCGCCAAGTTCCAGGCGCTGGGTCGCGGGGCTGGTTCGCTCGTCCACTAGCCGCGGAGCCCGGCCTCGAGAACACCCCCCAGTCGCGCAGTCGATGCTTCCATCTGCAGCCAGGAGCGCCCTCGCCGCAGGCCAGTTCGGCCCTCAGGGGCTCCCTTGCTCCAGCCTTGTGTCGAGCTCCTGCTCGGAAAGACTCTCGAAGCTTCGCCGCGCGCTGTCATGCAGCTTCTCGACCTCGTCACGGCCGCGCCGGTGGCCGGCCGTTCCCCAGGAGTTCGACTCGCGGGCGAGGCGGTCCAGTTCATCGAGCGCGAGACGGCGGCGATCGTCGGCATCCGCGGCCATGAGATGAGTGATCTTCTGCTCGCGATTCATCGATCGATTCCCCGGTCGGTGTCGCGTATTACGGTGTGCTGGCTCATGTGGTGGCGGCTTTCTTCGCGTATTGAGAGTCTGCTAGCCAACGGCCGCGACCATGAAGCTCTGGCTCGGGCGATAGCTGACGCCATTCCCGGGCAAGCTCACATCGTCGATCGCCGTATCGCCGACGCTGGGCGCGCTCATGTCCTTCAGTCGGCACGTGACCGCGAGTTGGGGGATGATACGCCGCGCCCACTTTTCCGCATCCTGCGGCCCCATCTCCGACCAGACGACGACTTCGCCTAGCCCCTGCGCCAGCCACCGCTCGATTGCGGCAACGACATCCCAATTCGGCTGCCACGCCTCTTTCCCGCGAGCGTCGAACACGCGATTCCAGGTGACGAGCGTGTTCCCGCAATCGATGAATAGCGTGGCCATCGTCGCTATCGGCGTCCCTCCTGGGCTCCTCTGCGGCGAGCGACCAGCGACCGCCGTTGGTCGTAGCAGGATGCGCAGTAATCACGACCAAACGAGACCAACACCGCGCGACGGCCACAGCCGGTGGCGCACCGCCTCCGGGCTTCGTACCGCGTGCTGATGGTCGCCCTGGGCGCCACGCCGTTCATCGTGACTGACGTCGCGGGCCCAAGTTGGGCATCACTCCCCGTCGGAACTCCGGCTCGCCGGAGTCGTGATTGATCCGGAATCGAAGGGTACTGCTGGCAGGCACTGCCGGCCGAGTGTCGTTGTTAGTGTCCATCGAACGATTCTATCACTAAAGGAGATGGCGCAGTTATTCCATCGTCGTATAGCGACGAGATAGTTACCGCCCGAAACCGGGCGCTCCGGAGCCAAATCTCCGCCCGCAATGATGACCCATCGTGGTGTACGGGGTCACTCGGCGTTGTAGCGCGTGTTAGGGTTATGACGACAGCCGCCACGGCTGCACGGATAGGAGGCCCTCCATGGGCCGGAAGCCGAACCTGCGAGTTACGAAGAGCGGCTTGTTTCTTAAGCGTCCCAACAAGCGCACCGGCCACAGGGGCTACGGCCGGCGCGGGATCATCCGGACGGTCCGAAGGCCAACCTCGGCAACACCCGCGGTCCAGGCCGCGGAGACGGCGCAGGAACAGGCGGCGTGAAATGGCACTGATCTCGCTCATCAATCGCCTGCGCCGCCGCCGCCGGATGGAACCGTGGCTCATCGATAGCGCGAACACGGACTGGAAGCCCCGGATCATCGCGGCGGCGCCGGACGGCGACGCGACGCCTGACGATGGCTACGCTCGAGATGCATATGACTCTGCGTAATATGTAGCCCAACAGCACGTTTTGCTACGTGCTACACTCAGTTCTCCGGCCAACGACGCCGGGTGAAATGAGGCTCGCATGAGCTGGTTCCATCGATTCTTCCGCAGGGAGACCAGGCGCGTCATCGTAGACGAACCATCGAAGAGCGGACCGCCCGACGATGATCCGACGCCGACGGGCGCGGCCGACAGCCGGCGGACGGCGTGACGGCAAAAGTGCTCAGTCACCTCGAGTTCGGCCACTACCCCGATCTGGTCGCCGGACTCAGCCCTTTCACCGCGGCCGACTGGCAGCCAACGTCCTGTGCCATTCAACGTTTCGAAGGTCGCCATTTCGCCCTACCCAAGAAGAAGCCCGACACGCACTTCAAAGTCGTGACGGTGGTCGACGCGGCAAGCACGCCCGTGGCACGCCCCACGCTTCGCGTGCGTTCCATTCCCAGGGCGCAGCCGCTGCCCGCAGGCCCCGCTGCCTGGCTCTAACGAACCGCGGCGGCCCAACGGCTTCGTGCCGAACCCGCCCTTTCCGAACCCATGGAGACTACGATGTCTGACAAGCGAACCGGGAAGAAAACCAAGCGCGCCGCCGACCTCGCGCCCGTCGCTGCGACGGAGGGCTCACCCACCGTGAGCCAACTCGTCCGAAAGTCTGCTGGGAAGAAGAAGCCCAAGTAGCCTCGCACGCACCAGGCCGGCGCGGGTTCGGAAGAGGCTGTCCCAGACCCACAACGCTGCTGGCGGTAAAGCGACGCTGCCATGCGCTCGTTGCTTACAGGTGTCGCTCGGAGCTGCTGCTATGGTGATCGCGTGACTGGTGTGCAAATGGAGCCACTCCCGCGCCTCCGTGGCGTTTCTCACCTGGCCGCGGCCATCATTGGCGGCCCTGCGCTGGCCGCGCTGATGCTCGTCGCGGATTCGCCCCGGGCGTATCTTGGCGGGGCGATCTTTGGTATCGGCCTCATCCTCCTGTTCGGAACGAGTGCGGCCTATCATCGGCTCCCGGGCAGTTCGCTGCGGGCGGTTCTCAAGCGGGCCGACCACGCGATGATCTACGTGTTCATCGCCGCGACCTACACGCCTTTTTGCCTGGAGAGTCTCGGCGACGCGTGGGGCATCCCGCTCCTCGTCGCTGCATGGCTGGCCGCCACGCTTGGGGTTGTCCTTGCGGTCGCGGGCTCCGAATTTCCCCGCTGGCTGGCCGTTGGGCTGTATCTCGGCTTGGGGTGGATGGCGCTGGTGGCGGCCTGGCCGCTCGCTCACCATGCGCCCCAGGTCCTGCCAGGACTCGTGGCCGCCGGGCTGCTATTTTCGCTGGGCAGCCTGGTGTACTTGTTCCGCCGTCCCAATCCGTTCCCACACACTTTCGGGTACCACGAGATCTTCCACCTTGCGGTAATTGCCGGTGTCGGCATCAACTACGGCCTGATCGCCGGCTTCGTGCTTCCGGGATAGCAGCGGAACATCGATTGCGATCGGCCGCTTGATGTTGTGCCAGAGCGGGTGTCGCTCGTTCGCGCGCGGTCTCTTCATGCCCCGGTGCCCAGCCCGATCGGGATCTCGCGACAACCATGAACCGATCACACAGGTGAAGAGGCGATGCGGATTGTGACCTAAGCATCAATGGCCATCCCATGCACGAACGGCAGCACCAGGCGTGAGCCGGCTGTCCGATCGCCTCTTCGCCGAGGACACTCCATAATGTCGCATCGCGTGGCGTACGGCTGGCGCATTCGCACATAAGAACGACGTTATGACGTGTGCTGTCGCGCCCAGATACGGTTTGTTCCCGTGCCGGGGTGGCGGAATGGCAGACGCAGCGGACTTAAACTCCGCGGCCGCGAGGCGTGGGGGTTCGAATCCCCCTCCCGGCACCAGTGCACGTTGGGGCTGCGCGGCTTCTGCGGAGCCGTCGGTTCGAGGCGTTTAGTTGCTGCGGCGGGGGAGGCTGACCATGGCGGTGCCGGGCATGAGCACGCCGCCGGAGTCGTCCACTTCGCGAACTTCGAGGGTGACGCGATCCTCTTCGATGGCGGTCACGCGTCCGGAGAAGGTGAGTTCGCGCTCGGGGAATGCGCGGCCGCGGTTTTGCCAGTTGAGGCTGAGTACGCGGCCGGCAGGGCCGGCCCACCCGGCGATATAGGCGTGGAGCCACGCGCCCTGGAGTGGACCGTGCACGAGAACGTCCGGGTGGCCTTCGGTTCCGGCGTAGTCCTTGTCGTAATGGATGCGATGGGGATTGTTGGTAGCCGCGCTGAAGAGGAAGAGCTGGGCGCGACTGGCATTCCGCGTGCTCGCGGGCATTTCGTCGCCGACGCGGACATCTTCGAGAAACCGCTGCTCGCTCATCGCGCGATGCTCAGGCCGCGGGCGCGGGCGACGACTGTGCCGCTCTGGTTGGTGTAGGTGGTCTCGGTGGTCTGGAGCACGAATGGCCCGGAGGAGCCGTCCTTCTCGTCGAGCGCCTTGAGCCAGGTCTGCGACGTGATGGTGTCGCCGGCGTAGACGGGCTCGAGGAAGTCCCACTCCTCGCCACCGAACATCACGCGTTTGACGTTGAGCGAGACGCGACGGCCTTCGCCGCGCCAGAGTCCGTCGGTCCGGACTTCGGTCACCGGCCGAACCGGTGCGAGCGCCCAGGCGAGGAAGATCGGCGGGACGAGCACGGTGCGGTAGCCGGCGGCCTGCGCCGCCGCCTCATCGAAATAGAGGGGGTTCAGGTCGTCGGCGGCCAGCGCGAAGCGTTGAGCCTCTTTCAGCGTGATCGTGCTGGAGATCGGCTCGCTGATCGGGTTGCCGATAAGCGCGTGGGTTTCGGGAGGGACAAGAGACGACACTGCTGCCAACCTGAGCGGAGAGTTGGTGGGCCCGCCGGGATTCGAACCCAGGACCAACCGGTTATGAGCCGGCCGCTCTCACCGCTGAGCTACGGGCCCCGCCGCCGTTGATGATAGCGCGTGCGGCGGCGACGGGCGCCAAAACGCGCCTACCAGCGCCGGCTTCGGCGGTCTCCACGTTCGCCTCGACGATCAGGGCGCTCAGGCGGGTATGCCGCGCCGTAGCCACCGCCGTCGTAGGAGGGGGCTCCGCCGCCGCGGTTCCCGCTGTACCCGCCGCGGTCGCCGCCACCGAAACCACCGCCACCATAGCCGCCGGTGCGTCCGCCACCGACGGACCGTGGTTGCGGCTGGAAGCAGTCGTTGCAGTAGACGGGACGGTCGCCACGCGGCTCAAAGGGCACCTTCGCGTCTTTGCCGCAAGAGGCGCACGTGGCGCTGAACAGTTCGCGCGCCGGCCGGGCCGGGCTCGCCCCTGCGTCCATTCCTTTGCGCGCGCGGCGGCAACTCGCGCAGCGTCGCGGCTCGTTGCTGAATCCTTTGGACTGATGAAATTCTTGTTCGCCCGCGGTGAAGGTGAACTCCGCCCCACAATCTGAACAAACCAGCGTCTTATCGACGAACGCCAACCCGAGACCTCCAGAAATGCGTGATGCCTACGGTCATCGGGCAGAAGCGACGGCAGCCCTGGTGTGGCCGATGCGACGGAGGTACCGCCCGGAAGAATAGCAGCCCGATTTGGCACGTGTCATCAAGAAGAGAGCGAGATGTGGTTACGGTCCGGGGTGTATACTGCGAGCAGTTCGTCCCACCCAATACCGCCCCGGGCCCAACGGTCCCCACACGGGGAAGTCGCGGGAGTGCGGTAGGAACGACTCCCGCTAGCGGGAACAAGGGCCCAAGTACCCCCACACCGCGTGGAAGGAGGCTTGGGAAAATGGGCACGAGTCCACCACTCACTATCTCCGGGTTGTGAATCGCGGCCGGTAACAGCATTCGGCCTTGCATCGCCACGCCCTCCGGGGCGCCAACCAGGAGGATAGACCTTGCCGTTCGATAGCTTTGGCAGCCGCAGTTCGCTCTCCAGTGGAGCGCGTTCCTACGAATACTTCCGCCTCTCGGCCCTTTCCGGAGCGGGGATCGGGCACATCGACCAGCTGCCCTTCTCGCTCAAGATCCTGCTCGAAAACCTGTTGCGGAACGAGGATGGGCGAGCCGTCACCCGCGGCGACATCGAGGCGCTCGCCAGTTGGCGCCCGAATTCGGGCGAGGACCGCGAGATCGCTTTCACGCCTGCACGAGTGCTACTCCAGGACTTCACGGGCGTGCCAGTAGTGGTTGACCTCGCTTCGATGCGCGACGCGATTCGCGCGATGGGCGGGGACCCGAAGCGCATCAACCCCCTGCAGCCGGTGGACCTCGTAATCGACCACTCCGTGCAGGTGGACCACTTTGGGACCGCCGAGGCGTTCCGCGAGAACGTAGAAAAGGAATACGAGCGCAATCGGGAGCGCTACACGTTCCTGCGGTGGGGACAGCAGGCGTTCAACAACTTTCGCGCGGTCCCGCCCGGTACCGGCATCTGCCACCAGGTGAACCTCGAATACCTTTCGCAGGTCGTCTTCCGGCGGGCCGACGGGGACCAGACGCTTGCCTACCCGGACACGCTCGTCGGTACCGACTCACATACAACGATGGTCAATGGGCTGGGCGTGCTTGGCTGGGGCGTCGGGGGAATCGAGGCCGAAGCGGCGATGCTCGGCCAGCCGGTGTCGATGCTCATCCCGGAGGTGGTCGGCTTCAGGCTCACGGGGAGGCTGTCCGAGGGAGCGACGGGAACCGACCTCGTGCTGCGCGTGACGCAGATGCTGCGCGAGCGGGGAGTGGTCGGGAAGTTCGTGGAGTTCTATGGCGACGGACTCACGTCGCTGCCACTGGCGTCGCGGGCGACGATCGCCAACATGTCGCCGGAGTACGGCGCGACGATGGGGTTCTTCCCGGTGGACGCGGAGACCCTCAACTACCTCCGCTTCACAGGCCGCGATGCCGAACACGTTGACCTCGTGGAGGCGTACTGCCGTGAGCAGGGAATCTTCCGCACGGATGCGACGCCGGACCCGGTGTTCAGCGACACATTGAGTTTGGACCTCGGCGACGTGGAGCCCGCCATCGCCGGGCCGAAGCGGCCCCAGGATCGGGTGCCGCTTTCGATTGCAAAGGCTGACTGGCGCAAGAACCTCCTCGCCATGCTCGACCACGGAAGCGACCTCGATCAGAAGCGCGTGCAAACCTGGCTGGCGGAGGGCGGAAGCCCGGCGAAGCCGGGCGCAGACATGGCCGAGCCGCAGCCGCTGGGGAAGATCTTCGAGTCAAGGGTGGTGCTGCAGGGCGACCAGGGATTCCAGCTGCGTCACGGCTCGGTGGTCATCGCAGCAATAACGAGTTGCACGAACACTTCGAACCCCGAGGTAATGCTGGCAGCCGGCCTCCTCGCAAAGAAGGCCGTAGAGCGCGGATTGACTACAAAGCCGTGGGTGAAAACGAGTCTCGCGCCGGGATCTAAGGTGGTCACCGACTACCTGCGGCAGGCGGGCCTCACCCCGTACCTCGACGCGCTGGGATTCCAGCTCGTTGGGTACGGCTGCACGACATGCATCGGTAACTCCGGGCCGGTCGAGCCGCACATCGCAGACGCAATCCACGACGGCAATCTCGTGGCGGCCGCCGTCCTCTCCGGCAATCGCAACTTCGAAGGCCGCGTGAACCCGGAAGTGCGGGCGAACTACCTCGCATCGCCGCCGCTCGTTATCGCGTACGCGCTCGCGGGCCACATGGACGTGGACCTACAGCGAGAGCCCATCGGCACCGACCGCGGCGGCGAGCCCGTGTTCCTGAAAGACATCTGGCCGAGCCAAAACGAGATTGAGGAGACGGTGCGGCAGTCCGTGCAGTCGGAGATGTTCCGGAAGGAGTACAGCGAAGTCTTCCAGGGCGACGAGCACTGGACGACGCTTCCGGTCCCCACGGGGGACCTCTACGCCTGGGATCCGGACTCGACCTACGTGAAGAACCCCCCGTACTTCGAGGGCATGCCGCGGGTGCCCGCGCCGATCACAGACATCTCAGGGGCGCGGGTGCTTGCATTGCTCGGAGACTCCGTGACGACGGACCACATCTCGCCTGCCGGGAACATCAGCGCCACCGGCCCGGCGGGGAAGTACTTGCAGGACCTTGAGGTGCCGAGGGAGGACTTCAACTCCTACGGCGCCCGCCGGGGGAACCACGAAGTGATGATGCGCGGCACGTTCGCGAACATCCGGCTGCGGAACCTGCTGGCCCCCGGCACCGAAGGCGGAATGGCCCGCCACCTGCCCGATGGCGCGACGATGTCGATCTTCGACGCCTCGGAGCTGTACAAGGCCGAGGGCGTGCCATTGATCGTGCTGGCGGGCAAGGAATACGGCACCGGTTCGTCGCGAGACTGGGCGGCGAAAGGCGTTCTGCTACTCGGCGTGAAGGCCGCCATCGCTGAAAGCTTCGAGCGCATCCACCGGAGCAACCTCGTCGGTATGGGCGTGTTGCCGCTGCAATTCCTCTCCGGAGAGAACCGCACCACGCTTGGCTTGAGCGGAGAAGAAGTGTTCGCAATCGGGGGGATCGCCGACGACCTCCGCCCCGGAAAGCGGCTCGCCGTGACGGCGACGGCTGCCGATGGCAAAACGACGCAGTTCGAAGTGGTGTGCCGCATCGACACGCCGGTCGAGCTGGACTACTACCGTCACGGCGGCATTCTGCAGTTCGTACTACGGCAGCTGCTCGCGGAGCCCCAGCAGATCGCATCGACGTAGGACGGGCAAAAGCCCGACGCGACAGTCAACCCGCACTCATTCGGCGCGGACAAGCGCCGCGAAAGGACCCACACGTGGCGAAAATCAAGGTCGTCAACCCGGTCGTCGAACTCGACGGCGACGAGATGACGCGGATCATCTGGCAGTTCATCCGCGAGACGCTCATCCTTCCGTACCTCGATGTTCAGCTTGAGTACTACGACCTCGGCATCGAACACCGGGATGCGACGAACGACCAGGTCACGGTCGACGCGGCGAACGCGATCAAGAAGCACGGCGTGGGCGTGAAGTGCGCGACCATCACACCGGATGAGGCACGCGTCGAGGAGTTCAACCTCAAGGAGATGTGGAAGTCCCCCAACGGGACGATTCGCAACATCCTCGGCGGTGTGGTCTTCCGGGAGCCGATCGTGTGCTCGAACATTCCCCGGCTCGTCCCCGGATGGACACAGCCGATAGTGATCGGGCGCCACGCTCACGGGGACCAGTACCGGGCGACGGACTTCGTCGTGCCGGGACCCGGCACCGTGACCATGACGTACACACCGGACGGCGGCGGAGAGCCGGTCATTCGCCAGGTGGCGAAGTACACGGGCGGCGGTGTGGCCATGGGGATGTACAACTACGACGATTCGATCCGCGATTTCGCGCGCGCTTCGCTGCGCTACGGACTCGACCGCGGGTGGCCGACCTACCTGTCGACCAAGAACACCATCCTTAAGGCATACGACGGGCGCTTCAAGGACATCTTCCAGGAAGTCTTCGAGGCCGAGTTTGAGAAGGACTACGCGGCCAAGGGCATCACGTACGAACACCGGCTGATCGACGACATGGTCGCCCAGGTGCTCAAGGGCCACGGCGGAATCGTCTGGGCCTGCAAGAACTACGACGGGGACGTGCAATCAGACATCGTTGCCCAGGGCTACGGCTCCCTCGGGCTGATGACATCGGTTCTGCTCACGCCTGACGGCAAGACCGTCGAAGCGGAAGCGGCACACGGCACGGTGACGCGCCACTACCGGCAGCACCAGCGGGGCGAAAAGACATCCACCAACCCGATTGCGTCGATCTTCGCGTGGACACAGGGACTGGCGCACCGCGGCAAGCTCGACGGGACGCCGGAAGTCACGAAGTTCGCCGAGACGCTGGAGCAGGTCTGCGTCGAGGCCGTCGAGGGTGGAGAGATGACCAAGGACCTCGCCCTCCTCGTCGGGCCGGAGGCGTCCTGGCTGACAACTGAGGACTTCCTGGCGGCGCTGGATCGGCGGCTGCAGGCGAAGATGGCATAGCGCCCGTTGTCGGCGGCGGGCCGATGATGACGTGCTATGATGACGTCGTGCGCACCATCATCGACCTGCCGGATGACCAGATCCAGGCGCTGGCCGAATATTGCGCGAGGGAACACATCTCCCGCGCCGAAGCCGTGCGCCGGGCTGTAGGCCGGCTCGTGCAGAGTCCGGACGAGATGAAAGCGCGACGCGAGGCGGCGATCAAAGCGACCTTCGGGATGTGGAAGGACCGCGGCGTCACCACCGACGAGTACCTGGCGGAGCTCCGCACAGAGTGGGACCGCTGAGCGCGGAGATCCTCGATAGTACGGTCGTCATCGACCACCTCAACGGCCTGCCGGCCGCCGAGGCCGTTCTCGCGGGTACCGACGATCCTGCGGTCAGCGTTATCACCTGGATCGAGGTGCTGGCCGGCCTCCACGACGCTGGATCGGAAGCCCGCGGTCGTGCGCTGTTATCCACCTTTCTTGTGCTCCCGCTTTCGGACAGCGTTGCGGAGGAAGCGACTCGAATTCGACGAAGCCGCCGGCTCAAGCTTCCAGACGCGATCATCTACGCCACCGCCCGCGTGCACGGGCTGACGCTCGTCACCCGGAACACGAAGGACTTCTCTGCGGCCGACCCGGGGGTTCGCGTGCCCTACCAGCTTTTGAGGCGACGCGACGTGGACCTTCTTCCGTTCCTTGACCGGATCCAGGCGATTGCTCGCACCGGGCTGGCGTACGCGAACAACCCCTACGACCGGGAGCGCTACGCAGAACTCCTCACGCTCGCCGCGGAGCAGTACGGCACCGCATTCGACATTCCCGCCGGAGACGTCCGGGCGAAGCTGGCAGCGGAGCTTGGCTTCGTCACCCCGAAGATCGGGGCGGACGCCGCCATCTTCGACGACGCCGGCCGCATCCTGCTGATGCTGCGGGCGGACAACAGGAAGTGGTGCATGCCATGCGGATTGAGCGAAACCCATGAGCACCCGGCGGAGACCGCCGTCCGCGAAACGCTGGAGGAGACCGGACTGGAGGTCCGCGCGGTGGAACTCGTCGACGTCTTCTTCCGGCCACCGATGGCCGAGTACACGCCGTATTCGCTCGTCAGCGTCGTCTACCTCTGCGACGTCATTGGTGGAGCCCTTCGCGGGTCGCACGAGGATGTGGGACTGGCGTGGTGGGACATCGACGACGTTCCCCTTTGGCATGGCCGGCAAGAAGAGCAGGCCCGAGCTGCACACCAACGCTGGATGGCCAGACAAGAGCCGGCGAGAAATTGATCTCAGCGAAGACGGCGCTCGAACCAGATGCCCCCGTCTGGGCCGGGGCCGTGAAGCGGCCGGAGCCCCATGCGGATCCAGAAGTACACGGATAGCCCAAGGTCTGGGGCTGCCCACGCGCGCAGCTGCTCGTAACCCGCGCTTGCAGCTGCGTTCACGAGCAGCCACCCGGCCTCGGAGCCGCAGCCGTAGCTCCGCTCGCTCGGGTCGATGCACAGTTCGCGGATGGTCAACTGCCCCCCGGTCGACTCCATGACAGCCCGACCGACGACAGCGTCATCCGCGAGCCGCACGATTGCGTGGCCGTCGCCGGGGCCAGGTGCCTCTATACGTACCCGCTGACCTTCAAGCGGCAGAGGGAGGCTCGGACCGCTCATCCTGAGAGCCACTCCCGCGCCCGAGCCGCGACCGAAGGGGTGTCTCCGCGGAACTTCGTGCAGTCTGGAAGCGAGCGGACGAAATCGGCTCCGTACGATTTCTCCCAGATGCGCCGGTCCAGCACGGCGACCACGCCGACGTCTTCACGGTCACGGATGAGCCGACCGAATCCCTGGCGGAACTTGAGGATGGCGCCGGGGAGGGCGTAGTGGCCGAATGGGCTGTCATATTGCTCGGAGCGGGCTTTGTAGACGGGGTCTGAGGGCACTGCGAACGGGAGGCGGGCGATGATCAGCATCGATAGCGCCTCGCCGCGTATGTCGACACCCTCCCAGAAGCTGGACGTTCCGAGAACGAGCGTCCGCGGGTTGTTCTTCAGGTTCTCCGTGAGCTGGCGGGGCGATCCGTCGACGCCCTGGGCCAGCACGACAATGCCGTCAGCCTCGAGTTCGCGCCTCACGACGTCGGCTGCGCCGCGGAGCGCCGCATGTGAGGTGAACAGCGCAAGCGCTCTCCCGTCGGACGCCCGCGCCAACTGGACGACCGCGCGGGCCACGGCCGCGCCATATTCGCGGTCGTTCGGCTCAGGAATGTCCGTGAACGCGGCGAGGAGTGTCGAGCGCTTGTAGTCGTACGGCGAACCGAGCTGCAAGGTCTCTGGCGACTCGAAGCCGAGTCGGCGGACGGCGTAGTCCATGCTGCCCGCCGCGCTGAGCGTGGCACTGGTCGCAACAACGGTGCGGCGCCCCGAGAACAGTTCCTCCCAGAGTGTGGGGCCAACATCCAGTGGTGCGGAATTGATCGAGCCGCTGCCATCGCGCTCTCGTCCGATCCAGACGATCGTGTCGTCTGCCGTGGTGGACATGAGGCGCTCCAGCAACGTGCGCGCGTCATCGACCTTTCGGGTGGCGGACTCTATCTCGCCCGCGATGGTATCGGACTCTTCGACGAGGTGGGCGTCGACGATCGCCCGCGCTGCCCGGTTCGCATGCCCCGCGGCGTCCCGAAGAGCGCGGTCGACCTTCGCCCACTCCTGCTCGACGAGCGTCCATGTCTCGCGCGCCCGAACTGCGCGCGTCACGAGGACGCGGTCGTCTTCGCCGGCGCGCGGGAGGTGCGTCGCGAGCGAGTCGAAGAACGGTGCAAGCGCCGCGGACCCGCGGGCGACGGAGTCCTCGAGCGCCTTGCCGATGATGCTTGCGGCACCCTCAGGGAAGTTCTTCAGCAGGGCAACGACGCCGCCTTCGCGTTGGTCGCGTCCGCCGCGCCGGTGGAGGCCGTCGAGCGCATCGGCGAGCGTACGGCGGCTGACGCTGCCACCGAATTGCTGCGTGGCCTGGTCCTCGAGATTGTGGGCCTCGTCGACGATGAGGTGGTCGTAGGGAGGGATGGCGCTGCCGCCGGACGCAATGTCCGCGAGCAGCAGAGCGTGGTTCACGATGAGGATGTGCGCCGATTCAGCCGCCTTGCGGGCGCGCTGAAGGAAGCAGTTGCCTTCGCGAACGAAGCTGTTCTGGCGCGCGAGGCAGTCAGTGTCCTGGGCGGAGAAGCGCTGCCAGGTGAGCCATTCGTCGTGGTCGAGGTTCAGCTCCGAGCGGTCACCTGTCTCGGTCTGCGGCAGCCAGAGCAGCATGGAAGCCGCGAGACGACCAAAGTCCGGATCGGCCATGTTTGCTCCGTAGCTTGCGATCCAGCGGCGAAGGCAGAGGTAGTTGGCGCGGCCCTTGAGGAGCGTGGCGCGGAGTTCGGATTCATCGCCGATGATGCCTGCTTCCTTGAGGATGCGGCGCAGCGTGGGAATGTCCTTGCCAAGAAGCTGTTCTTGCAGGTTGATGGTGTTGGTGGAGACGACCACGCGCTCGCCGTTTCGAATCGCGTGGATGGCGGCCGGAATGAGGTAGGCCATCGACTTGCCGACGCCAGTGCCGGCCTCGACAAGCCAGTGCCCGCCATCGGTGAGCGCGGTGCGGACCGCCTCGGCCATCTCGCGCTGTTCCGGGCGTTCTTCGAAACGCTCCATCACCACGGCGGCCGAATCGAAGGCGCGGGCGACCTCGCCAGCGTGAACCGGAAGCCGCGGCTCTCGCCGCACGAGCAGCGGCTGTTCCGGTGCCGGGCGAACGATCGGGAGGCCGTGATCGCTCGCCGGGCCTGTACTCCACTCCTCGCCACCGATGATCTCGGCCAGGGCGACGTCTGTGAGCGACACCAGCCGCGCAAGTTGGGAGCGCTCGGCCGGAGCGAGCGCCTCGGCGCGCCGCATGAGGGCGACGAAGACGGCGGCGGCGGTGCGCGCGTCGGGCAAGGCGCGGTGGTGAACGGCTGCCTCGACGCCAAGCGCCGTCGCGAGGTCAACGAGCCCGCGCGGCTGTCGCTCGGGCAGGAGGTATCGAGATAGCTCGGCGGTGTCGATGGCAACGGACGCGAACGGCACGCCTTCGCGGCGCAGACAGCCGAGGTCGAAGCCCACGTTATGTCCAACGATGGGTGTGCCGTTCGCGAAAGCGCGCAGCTCTGCTGAGATCGAAGAAAGCGGCGGCGCGTCGAGGACAGCGGTGTTGGTGACACCGGTGAGCTGCTCGATGAAGAGCGGGATCTCGCGTCCGGGGTTGACCAGCCGCTCCAAGGTCTCGAGAACGTCGCCATCGGCGGTGAAGCGGACCGCGCCCACTTCCGTGATGCGGTCTCGTTCGGGATCGAGGCCTGTCGTTTCGACGTCGAGCGCAACAAAAGTGGTTGGGATCATCCGAACATCCGTGCGATGGTTCAGAGTGTACGTTTTTGCAGGTCCGGCGCGCGAATCCCCGCACATAACGGGCGCTCGGCGGGTATTGTTGCAGGCGCGCGCGCCAAGGACTGACGCCGGTTGAGAGGCGTTCGCGGCCGCGCGTAGAATCGGGCCTTACGTCGCTCTTATGCCAGTGGAGGGTTTCGCCTATGAAAGCCTATGCGACCAAAGACATCCGCAACGTTGTACTGATGGGCCACGGAAGCGTCGGCAAAACGACGATCGGAGAAGCGGCCCTTTTTGTCAGCGGTGGCACAACGCGGTTCGGGTCTATCGAGGACCAGAACACCGTCAGCGACTATGACGAGGACGAGCACAAGCGGAAGTTCAGCCTCAACCTCTCGATACTCCCCGTCGAATGGGAGGAGCGGAAGATCAACATCGTGGACACGCCGGGCTACGCTGACTTCGTGTCGGAAGTGATCTGCGGGGCGCAGGCGGCGGACATGGCTCTCGTTGTGGTCGATGCTGTGTCTGGACCGGAAGTGGGCACAGACCGGGCATGGTCCATCGCGGATCGGCTGGGCCTTCCGCGGATGATCGTCGTCAATCGGATGGACCGCGACAATGCGAACTTTGGGACGGTGCTCGCCGCGATGCAGCTTCGGTGGGGCCCGAAGGTCACACCGCTGCAGCTCCCGATCGGCGCGGCGGAGAGCTTCGAAGGCGTGGTCGACCTGCTCCACATGCGCGCATATATCGGCGACAAGGGGGAGGAAGCGCCCGTGCCGGCCGACCTGCAGGCGCAGGCCGACTCGCTCCGTTCGCAGCTCATCGAAGCGATCGTCGAAACGGACGAGGACCTGATGACGAAGTATTTCGCCGACGAGGAACTGACCGAAGACGAGTTGCGGCAGGTACTCCACGGCGGGCTGGACCACGGACTCATCATTCCGGTCGTCTGCTCAGCCGCCACGCGGCACATCGGCGTCCGCCAGCTCTTGCACAACGTCGCATTCAGCGGCCCGTCGCCCGCCGATCGAGACGCCATCAAGGCCGGCGACGCCGAACTGACGGCCGATCCAGCGGCTCCGCCGGTCGCGCTCGTGTTCAAGACAGCAGCCGATCCGTACGTTGGCCGGCTTACCTACCTCCGCGTCATTAGCGGAACGGTGAAATCGGACAGCCACCTCTGGAACACCAATAAAGCTGCGGACGAACGGCTTGGAACGGTTTACGTGCAGAAAGGGAAGGACCAGGAAGCGGTCTCGGAGCTCGCTGCCGGCGACATCGGGGTGGTGGCGAAGCTCGCCCACACTTCGACCGGCGACACGCTGTGCACGAAGGAGCACCCGGTAGAACTCCCGCCGATCGTGTTCCCCAACCCCGTCTACAGCATGGCGGTGCGGCCGACATCCAAAGCGGCGGTCGACAAGCTCGGACCGAGCCTGCAACGGCTGCTCGAGGAGGACCCGGGTCTCCAGCTCACCCGCGACGCAGCCTCGGCCGAAACGATCCTCGCCGGGCTGGGCGACGCCCACCTCGATGTGACGATCGAGCGCCTGCGGAGGAAGTTCAACGTCGAAGTCGAGCTCAGCCTCCCCACCGTGGCGTACCGCGAGACAGTCGCAAAGCGCGGAACGGCGGATTACACGCACAAAAAGCAGACCGGGGGCCACGGACAATACGCTCGCGTGGTGCTCGAAGTGCAGCCGCTCCCGCCCGGCACCGGGCTCCAGTTCAGCCAGAAGGTCGTCGGCGGGTCGGTGCCGAAGGAATTTATCCCGGCTGTTGAGAAGGGCGTCACGGAAGCGGCCAGCGCCGGGGTGATCGCGGGCTACGAACTGACGGACTGTGAGGTGACGCTGCTCGACGGCAAGCACCATCCCGTCGATTCGAGCGAAATGGCGTTCAAGCTCGCCGCTTCGCAGGCGCTCAAAGAAGCTGTGCAGTCGGCTTCGGGTGGACTGCTGGAGCCGATCATGACGATCCGTGTGCGTGCGCCCGAATCTCACGCCGGCGACGTAGTCAGTGACCTCAACACCAAACGGGCCAAGATCCACAGCATCAGCCCCGACGGCGGAATGAGTGTGGTCGAAGCTGAGGTTCCCCTGGCGGAAGTGCAGCGCTACGCGTCAGACCTGCGCTCGATCACGCAAGGGCGTGGAGGGTTCGAGCTCGAATTCGACCACTACGGCGAAGTGCCCGGCAACATCGCACAGAAGGTGATCAACGACCACAAGAAGGCGCTCGAAGAAGCCCATGCCGCTCACTAAGCCGCCTCCCGAAGGTCGGGAGGAGCGGCGTCCTGGCAGCGCCAGCTAATCGCCGTCGACAGCGATGCCGGGCACGAGAGACCGGTACTTGTAACCGGGCGGAGCGTTGGCTGCTCCCGTGGCGCCGGTGGCGGAGACCGTCAGCTGGAATGGGCTTCCGCCGCCCAGGAGCGGCTCGATGATGACCGTCCCTGTCTGAAGTCCTTCTGGCAGGAGCGACGGATCGACCGTGACCGAAAGGATGCTCTGGTAGCCCTTCTGCGCGGAGCGCGGAGCGGAGCCACTCTGCTGCGCGAGCACGACGTCGGTCTCGGCGCCGATAGCAACGCCGCCGTCGAGGGTGCGGGCGGGCGGGTCGCCGGGATGCCTGACCACGATCCAGCTCGCGGACGTGCGGATGCGGAACGGTGCGATCCAGGTGCCGGCGTTCTTCACGATGAGCTGGATACCTGCGGGCGACGCAGGATCGAGCGTTCCGGACGTCGGGCCGCTAACGACCAGTTTCGGACTGCCGATGAAGGCGGCGGCGAGCGAGGGGTCTACGGCCGGGGTGGAGTCCGCATGCGCAGGGACCGGCGGCGTCGCATCCGGGAAGCTCGTCGGGAAATCCATCGCGGGGCAGCCGGCGAGAAAGTCGTCCGCGGCGTCGCAGGCAGTGAAATTCGCGACCTGGAATGCCGCAGCGATGGTCTCGTTCGAGAGATCAGGCATGTTGAACACCTGCGGCGGCCACAGTCGGTTCGCAGGATCGACGGTCGGCAAGGCGTCCTGCTTCGCGAGGAACGGCTCAGCCATCCAACCCACCCCGATCGCCGTCTGCCCCTTCCACCATGTGAAGTCGCCGTCAGCGCCCGACGTCGTCACCGGGCCGTCGACGATCGTCACCGGTGAGCCATCCGGGATGCAGCCACCCGGCGCCGGGACGATGCGGTCCGCGGTCACGCCCGGGGTCTGCCGGACGGTCAGGCAGTCGCCGGTGCCGAACACGACGGCTTTGTCACCGGGCGCGAACTTCGGGTCGACGGATGCGGCTGTTGGGCCATGGGCCACGGGCGTGGTCTTTGGGGGGTAGCGCATGCAGCCGTACACCCGTTCCGGGTAGGTATATGAGCCGGCGCCGTACTTGACGCCGCCATCGACGGGTACGTAGCCAGGCGCCGCAGGATCGTTGCAGTGGTACACCGGCGACGAGGTGCCCCCGCCGCGAAGCGGATCGAGGTTCGGGTTGAGCGGGTGGTTGCTGAAGGCGAAGCCGTTATAGCTCCAGATCGCGTAGTACCAGTCCTCCAGCATGGCGGGGTCCCCATTGCCGGCGATTGGACGGAACTTTGGCGCGCTATTCCATTTGCCCGCGAGGATGCGGGCACCCTCGGCCAGGTTGTACAGGAAATCGGTTCCGATGAGGGCCTGGCGGGCGGAGGGGACGCCCGGCGCGAAAGCGTCGCCGCCGAGATGGCCCATACCGCTCGTGACCTGGGCGAGTCCATAGCCGCAATCGAAGGAAACGAGCAGCGGGCCAACGCCGCCGTACGGCACTTTGCTCCCGGCGTCCGCCCAGCCCGACTCGATCCACACGATGGACTCGTAGACCGAGGCTGGGATGCGAAGCGCGGGGTTCTCCGGCCGGCGCGCGGTGCGGGGGCCGCTCTGCAGGCCGATGTAGTGCATGTCGACGGTCTCGCCGGTGGAGAGCGTATAGGGCGCCGGGACGGCGAGCCCTGCCGCGGCAAGCTGGATGGCCGTCGCGTACTCGGCCTGGTAGTTCTCCAGCTCAAAGGTATCGAAGTCGAACCCCCGGAAGGGCGTCTCGCAGGCATACTGATCCGCTCGCGACGTGCCGGGATGGAGCATCGCGTACCCGACGGCGACCAGTGCGAGCGCCGCCACGAAGCCGACTCGCGCTAGCGAGCCGACCACCCGAAGAACCTCGCGTAGCCGTTGAGAGATGCCCGGGCGCCGCTCTCGCTGACGAGTTGCAACGTGGAAGTCCCGGCGTTCGCGAATCCGGAACCCGTCCAATGGTCGACAGCCAGTGCGGACCCGTCCCCGGAGTAGGCGATAGGCACGTCGAATCCGGCGCCACCGGTCACACCATCGTCGGCGGTCTGCGCCTGTACACCGCCGGCAAGGGTCACCGGCTGCTCACCGCCGAATGTCGCCGCCGCGGCGCCAGGCTTCCAGGCGACGCCCAGCTGTTGGCTGCCATCCCCCTGGCCCTCGGCCGTCACCGAGGCTGGTGATCCGTCGAGCGAAACGGTCTTCGCGTCGTAGTGAAGGCCGCCCGTGAGATTCGATTCGATGAATGCAAGCTGGGTGCCGTCCGGGCTGAGTTGCCAGTCCCGCGTAATCTGGGTGCTGAGCGACTCCAGCGTCGTGCCGTCTCGCTCGACGCTCGAGCCGCTACCGTCGATGTTGACGGAAATGAAGCGGCCGTGCGCATCGAATCCAACCCCGTACGCGCCGAGGACCTTGTCTGCCGTGAAGAGGGTGGTCTCGTCACCTCCGTGCGCTGGCACGCGGACAAATTCAACGTTCGCCAATCCGTTGCCCGCAGCGACCGTGCGCGTCACAACAACGGCGGAGCCGTCGGGCGCCCATACCGGCCGCGCGAGTGGGTCGAGTCCCTGCGAGAGCGTCTGCTGCGTTCCTGCATCAAGGTCAACGATGACGAGGGAAGCGAGCGGCTGCGTAGCCGTGCCGGAATCCGGGACAGCGAGCGCGAGCGACGTTCCACCCGGAGCGACGGCGCCTACAGCAGAGTAGCCATCGAGATGCTTGACCCGCGCGATTTCCATCGCGTGCGCCGGATCGTCGGGCCGTACGACGCTGATCACGTCGGTGTCGCCCTGCGTGCGGGCGACGACGGCATATTCGCCAGAGGGAGCGGACGCGAAAGCAGACCGTGGAGTGGCGAGTGTCTCACCGCCGCCGATGACTGCGAATGCGATCGGGAGCACAGCGACCGCCGCTGCGGCGATCGCCGCAGCAATAAACAGATACTGCACATGCCCCCTGCGAGGGGTGGCACGGAGGCTAATTGCCAAACTGGACTCCTGCGCCCGCCAGAACGCTAATCCATCACCCAGCCAAGGAATCGTGCACCATCCTTGGCTTCGAGGGAACCCTGAAGGGCTACGCGGTGCTCCCCCGTGATGAGCCATGTCGACTCAAGCGGCGGTTCCGAAGGGTCGCTCGCGGCGGTATAGATTTTGGCGACCAGGGTGGAACCGTCAGGGGACCAACTCGCCGGGACAACGAACGCACCGTCAGGCGCCCCGGCCTCTAACTTCACGGACCCGTTGGGGCCACCAAAGACCGGGATTTGCGCTCCCGGCTGCCACGCTGGCCCTCGTTGATTTCCGCCCTCGTTGGCTTCGGAGATGGCGCCGGTTGCGATCACCAGCGTCTTTCCGGCGTATCGCTGATTCTTGGCGCCCGTGCCGCCGCTCAGGATGTCGACAAAGGCGAGGCGAGACCCGTCCGGACTGAGGCTCCAGTCGGTCGTGTTTCCGGGGCTGAGGACCGGCCCCTTCTGGGCCTTGCCGGCATGTTCAATCCAGAGGGTGGAGCCGGTCTGGTCAATGACGACGACGAACAGGCGGTCGCCGTCGAGGCTGTACCCGACGGGCTTCACGGCGAACACGCTATCGAACGACGCAACGACGGTCGTCTGCCCGTTCGCCACGTCGACCTCGACAACATCGGCGTGGCCGTGGTTGGCGTCCGTTCCGGCGGTTGAGCGCGTGGCGGCGAGGCGGGCGCCGTCGGCCGACCACGCCAGGGTGGAGAGGTAGTCGAACTCGCCAGAAACGGTCAACTGCCTCCCCTGCGGGTCATCGTCGTGGACGTTGACGAGGCTGAGCCTGGCGTAGGCACTCGTTTGGCCGGCACCCCAGAGCACCGCTATTCGATCGCCGATGGGAGAAGCAGAGCCCTGGGCGTGGAGCTGAGCGAAGACGCTAAACGCGGCGATCTGCTTCTCGTTGGTGGTGGTGTCGGCGTCTGCCCGTCGCACCTTGAGCTTGTCGAGGTTGCCTTCGCTGACCATGTACGCAACCGAGTGGATCGAAGCCGCTGGGATCGAGCGAGAGGGGGCGTACTGGGACTCGTTGGAGATGTGGCCGGGGGCGATCATGGCCCACGCGATGATGGTCGCGGTGATCGCGGTTATGCCGAGAACGAAGGGCGGAAGGTGCTGCGGGACGTGGAAACCCTGACGCACGCCGGGAACGAACAACGTGGCTACCTCGCGCTTTCGTCGCGTGGACGCAGGTTCTGCGTCGTTGCTCCGGGGCCGGGCGAAGGCTCCTGGCGCCTTCACACGGCTGCATCGAATGAGCCCCGGTACCCCCGTAGTACCGCCGGTGTGCGGGCCGAACCCGCGACAGAGCATTGACCTTTTTGCAACTCCGCGAGCGGAGACTGCGATTGGTCTGCCAGCCGCAAGCTACCAACGGACGCGTCTCCCGTCAACGTTCTTTCCGCTTCGACAGGGGGTCGTCCAGATTCGAGAAGAGTCCTTTCCAGAGCATATCGCGCACGTGTGCTAGCATTTTTACCAAGCATGCTGCTTTACAATCTGCGGGACTTTTTCGACAACCCGCCCGCGCTCTTCGCCTACCTTGCAGCGTTCTTTGTAGCCCTCGTCACCGGCATCGCCTTCCACGAGTTCAGCCATGCGTGGGCGGCCAACGAGCTCGGCGACGACACGGCCGCGCGCCAGGGCCGCCTGACCCTCAACCCCATCGTCCATATGGACCCGGCCGGACTTCTGATGATGTTTTTCGTCGGATTCGGGTGGGGCAAACCGACCCCGGTCAACCCCTATCGGTTGCGCAACGGGGTGAAGCGCGGAAATGCGCTCGTGGCACTCGCGGGCCCCATCTCCAACTTCGTGTTCGCTGTGCTTGCGGCGATTCCCTTGCGGGCCGGCTGGGTGTCGACGATCAGCAGCTTCGATACGATTCGAGACGCCAGCGGGTCCCAGATCATCGGGCTCTTCCTGGTGTTCATCGTCTTCTATAACGTACTGCTTGGCTGCTTCAACCTGATTCCGATCCCCCCGCTCGACGGCTTCAAAGTGGCGCTTGGCGTGCTGCCCGATGAGGCGGCACGGAGCCTGGCACGCCTTGAGCCCTACGGGATGGGGATCCTGATGACGCTGTTCGTGATCGGGTTCCTGGCCCCCCAGTACAACGTCCTCGGCTGGATCATCGGCGGGCTGAGCAACCAGGTCTTCAACATCATCGGTGTCTGATGCGCGACCGGCTGCGCCAATTCCGTGACGCGAACCGGCTGCCGGGCGCTGCCGACTACGCCCTGGGCCGCAAGGCTCTTTCGCCGCCCCTCTACGAGCTGTTCGCCGCACAGCACCCGCGCGATGTGGTGCACGCTGCCGCGACGGCGCGCTGGCTGCTCGAACGGGGGCACGAGGGGACCGATCTCATCGCAGCCGCTCTGCTCCACGACGTGGGCAAGGGCGCCCAGCGGCGGCGCGATCGTGTGGCATACGTGCTTTCGTCCGCCACACGGGTCGACCGTGTCGTCGGCTCAGCGCGGTCCCGGTTCGAGCTACGCCAGGCCATCGCCCGGAGCCGTGCCCACAGCGACATCGGCGCCGAGATGATCGCGGCAGCCGGAGGATCGGATCGCGTGGTTTACCTGACCCGATTCCACCACGCACCGCGCTCTCAAGATCCTGTGATAGCCTTACTCCAACAGGCCGACGAAGCGAACTGAGTCCCGTCGCGCCGCTCCCGGAGAACCCATGGCACAGCCCCGCATCGCAATCATTGGCACCGGCCTCATTGGCACGTCGATAGGGCTGAATCTCACCGCCCGAAAGGGCCGCAGCTACGAAGTCGTGGGCGCGGACAAAGACCGCGGCAACCTGCGCACGGCGAAGAAGATGGGCGCCATCGACCGAGATGTGCAGTCGCTGGAAGAGGTCACTGAAGGCGCCGGGTTGGTCATCATTGCCGTCCCCGCCATGTCGGCGCGCCAGCTATTCCAGGAGCTGGGGAAGGTGATCGAGCCGGGAACGATCGTGACCGATACCTGCAGCACCAAGGCCGATATCCTGCGCTGGGCGGCTGAATACCTCCCGGAGAGCGTGCACTTTGTCGGTGGCCATCCTATGGCGGGGCGCGAACGAAGCGGGCCGGAAGCAGCCAGCATCGATTTGTTCCAGGACGCGACTTGGGCGATTACGCCCTCGCCCCGCGCCGACGAAGGCGCCGTAAGCGCCGTCCTCGGGGTGGTGGAGGCGATGGGCGCCATTCCTCTCTACATCGACCCGATGGAGCATGACCAATACGCCGCCGCGGTGAGCCATCTTCCCCTGCTGACTTCGGTCGCGTTATTCCGCATGGTGCGCGATAGCCACGGGTGGGAGGACGCGTCGCTCCTCGCAGGGCCCCGGGCTTCCGGGACACCACCCGGCTCGCCAGCGGGGATCCCGTCATGGCGCGCGACATCATGGCGACCAACCGCGATGCGGTGCTGCACTGGCTGAGCCGGCTGCAAGACGAGCTCAACAACATCCGGACTGCGCTCGAGTCCAACAGCGAGGCCGTGCTCGATCTGTTCACGAGCACGCAGATGGACCGGGACATGTTCATCACGAACCCGCCGGTCCGCCGCCGGCCGGAGGGCCCGCAGGCGCCTTCGACTCAGGACGCCATCGGGCGGATGTTCGTGGGGGCGCTCTACGACAAGCTCAAAGAGGCCCCAAACCGCATCTCCGTGAAGATGGACGATGAAGGACTCAAGCGTAAGCTTGGCGTCCGTGACGAAACCAGTGATCGTTAGCCGGCCAACGCGCATCCGCACAACGGTGCAGGTCCCGGGCGATAAATCCGTCTCCCACCGGGCGCTGATCTTCAATGCCATCGCTGACGGCGCCGCGATTGTCGAGCGGCTACTTGATTCGGAGGACGTGCGTTCGACCGCGGCATGCCTGCGCGCGCTCGGCGCCGAGATTGAGTGGGCGGAGGGGACGTCGACGGCGCGGGTGCTGGGCCACGGCGTTCATGGGCTCTTCGAGAGCCCGGACATCCTCGACTGCAGGAACAGCGGCACGACCATGCGGCTGCTGACAGGACTGCTCGCCGCACACCCGATCCTCAGCATCCTCACTGGCGACGAAATGCTTCGGAAGCGACCCATGGCGCGTGTGATCGAACCGCTACGCCGGATGGGGGCACAGATTCACGCCCGCAAAGGCGACACGCTCGCGCCCGTCGTGATCAAGGGCGGCAACCTTCACGGCATCGAGTACTCCACGCCGGTGGCCAGCGCACAGGTGAAATCGGCGCTGCTGCTGGCTGGCCTGTACGCCGACGGCGAAACGCGCGTCACCGAGCCGGAGCGCTCGCGCGACCACACGGAACGAATGCTCGCCGCGATGGGTGCGGCGATAACGAGCGACGGGCGCGTGAGCACGGTGCGGCCGACGCAACGGCTTGAGCCGCTCGCCGTGCGTGTTCCGGGTGATATCTCGAGCGCCGCGCCATGGCTGGTGCTCGGAGCATGCCACCCCGACGCAGAGATCATCGTGCGCGGCGTCAACACCAATCCCGACGCGCACCGGGCTGCTCGACATCATGCGGGCGATGGGCGCGGACATTGAACTCGTCGAGGAACGCGCTACCGGCGGCGAGCCGGTAGCGGACATCGTCGTGCGCAGCTCGAACCTTTCGGCCACGACGGTTTCCGGCGCGCTCGTGCCGCGTGCCATCGATGAGCTGCCGCTCGTGGCGGTTCTGGCGAGCGTTGCAGAAGGCGAGACCGTCGTCAAAGACGCCTCCGAGCTACGCGTGAAGGAGTCGGACCGCGTCGAGACAGTCGTGCGGGCGCTGGGACGGCTGGGTGTTCGGGTCACGCCACGGGATGACGGGTTCGTTGTGGAAGGGCGTCAGTCGCTCCGCGGCGGCCGCGTTGACGCGGCGGGGGACCACCGCATCGGCATGCTCGCGGCGATTGCGGGCGCCCTCGCAGACGGGGAGACCCGTATCGAGAACGATGCGGTCGGCGTCTCCTATCCCGCTTTCTGGGAGGACCTCGCGAGCGCCTCGCGTAGCGGTGCCGCGGTACCGTGAACAGGAAGCCGCTTGTCCTCGTCATCCACGGGCCGGCGGGAGTCGGTAAGGACAGCGTGATCGAGAAGCTGCGGCAGCGGACCGGAATACACCGCGCCACGAGTTCGACGACCCGGGCTCCGCGCATGGGCGAGCGTGATGGCGTGGACTATCACTTCCTTTCGTGGAACGAGTTCGAGCGCGGCATTGAGGCCGGCGAGTTCGTGGAGTGGGCGCGCGTCTACGACGATCTCAAGGGTGTCCACACGTCTGAGGTGACGCGCCCCATCGAGGCAGGAGAAGACCTTGTCATCCGGACGGACGTGCAGGGGGCGCGCACATGGCGGAAGAAGCTTCGCGGCGCCGTGTTCATCTTCCTCATGGCCGAGGACCGGGAAGCGTTGAGGGCGCGCCTGGAGGGACGGGGCAGCGAGACGGTCGATTCGCTGGACCGTCGCCTGGCGGAGATCGACGAAGAGATCGCCGACATGCCGAACAACGATTATGTCGTCTACAACAACCACGGTGGGCTGGATGCGGCTGTCGCGGAGGTTGAGAGGATCATGACCACTGAGCGAACCAACCCCAAACGGCCCGTCCCTTCGTTGAACCTCTGATTTCCGGGCCGGGCGCAGACGCGTAGGATCGCGGGCACCAGACCTGGGGAGGCGCCATGGATCCGTCGTTCTGCGACATGTTCAAGCTCGACGGAAAGGTAGCGCTCATCACAGGCGCCTCAAGCGGTTTGGGCGTGGCGTTCGCGCGCGGGCTCGCTCGTGCCGGAGCCAACGTTGCTCTCACGGCGCGCCGAAAGGAACTGTTGGAGCAAACGGCGGAGGACCTCCGAGCCTTCGGTGTTCGGGCCGAGGTGTACCCGGCGGACATCACCAACGATGAGCAGTTCCAGGCGGTATTCGATGCCGTCGTCGCCGACTTCGGGCAGCTCGACATCCTGGTGAACAACGCCGGCTATACAGATCGCTCGGGGCTCCGGCACGACCAAAGCAGCATGAAGCGCGTGCGGTCGATCGTTGAGCTCGATCTCGTGGCGACGATCAACGGCTGCCGAATGGCGGGGCAGGTCATGCTGGGCCAGGAATCGAAGGGCACGATCGTCAACGTCAGTTCGATTCTCGGCCGCGTGGGCAGCGAGTTCCGCGCGGCGTCATACCATGCCGCAAAGGGCGGCGTCGATGCGCTGACGCGCGTACTGGCGCTGGAGTACGCCCGCGAAGGCATCCGCATCAACGCAATCGCGCCCTCGTATTTCGATGGCACGGAACTGATGGACAAGGTCTTCGAAGCGAATCCGCAAACGCGGGAGCACAGCATGAGCCGGACGCCGATGGGGCGTTTAGGAAAGCCCGAAGACCTTGAAGGGCGCCGTGGTGTTCCTGGCGTCGGACGCAGCACGGTTCATCACGGGCACATTCTCTACGTCGACGGCGGTTGGACGGCGGGCGGAGGCTACCACCAGCTCGCCCCAATGTGGGAGAGCGCGCCGGGACACCAGCTCCAGCCGTAGCCGCCGTTTGGGCAGTCGGTCGCCACGAGGTATTGAGCGTGTCGCTCAGGCGCTGAAGCGATAGCCTTTGCCGCGGATCGTCTGAATCTGATCCGACGTCCCAAGAACGTCGCGCAGCTTGCGGCGGAGATTGCTGACGTGGGCTCGAACCAGCGTGCTGGCGCCAGCGGAGTCGTGGTACTGCCAGACGTCGACGAGCAGTTCGCGGGGATGGAGGATCTCCCCTTCGTGCTCCATGAGGTAAGCAAGGAGCGTGGCCTCGATGTGCGTGAGGTGTGCTTCGCGGTCGGTGCTGCGGAGGGTATTCGTGGCGAGGTCGAGGTCGATACCGGGCGAGTGACCTTCCTTGCGCGGGTAGCCGAGCCGTTCCCGTAACGCCTCGCCAAGAGCCTCGATGGGGAAGGGCTTCTTGATGACCGCGCCCTCGAGCCGGAAATGCGGCCGGCGCGCGCCCTTGTGGAGGAGGTAGACCATCGTGGGCGGGGTGAGCTGGTAGGTGAGGGAGAGCCACTGGTTGAACTGGGCGAAGTTCGCGCCCTCTTCGCCGCGTGGCAGGCCCTGTACGTCAGTGACGATTGCATCCGGCCGGGCGCCCGTCAGCGTATCGATTGCGACGTCGTAGTTTCCCGCTGTCGCCGTGTCGTATCCGCGGTCGCGCAGATATTCGGTCACGGTCGTCCGCATGCGGGGTTCTCTGCTGATCACGAAAACGGAAGTCATGCGTCGTTCGGAAGTCTCACACGTTGGAGGGGCGTTGTGGCATCTTCATGACGCGACCGGGCCGTGTCAAGCAAAATCGCTGCCTCCTCAAACATAAGCGCGTGAAGTTCTTGTGCCCCTCCGAAGTCGTCAACTCCTGGCGTGGATCGAGCCGGTCGACGCTATCCGGACGGGCGTGGCGGCTGTCAGTTCGCGGCTGTCAGCTTGTACGTGACGTTGTCGATGTTCGCCTGGATGACCGCGTGCGGAGCCGCCTGGTCTACCCAAAAGTAGTTCGTGTTGTCGTTGGTTTCCACACGGACACGCCACGCCGTGAAATCGCCCGCAGGCACCTTGATGTCTTCCGTACTCTCCACCTTCACGGTCGTGGCAAAGATGCTGCCCAGGCTCGCGTTGACGTCGTCGTAGCTACCCTGCCAGTTCTTTTCGAGCGGAACACCGCGGACGACCCAGAACAGCGATTCGTCGTCGTAGTACCCGGGATCGGGGCTCTCGGTCGTGGGCTGGGGAAGGTCGCGGGTGGTGTCGTGCGTTTTGCCGTCTTCGTCGGCGTGGAACGTGACCTTCGGGAAGTCGTAGGTGGTCGTGAATGTCGTGGTGCGATTCTTGTCGATGCCGTAGATGGTGCGGCCAGAACTCTGGGGAATGAGGGTGTCCGCGGCGACGAGCGCATTGCGGTCGTCGCGGTCCCCTTTGCCGTTTCCGCAAAGCTGTTCAAGAAGCGTTTGCCCGGGCTGGCTCTCCGGGGTGGTCTTTAGCTCGCAGGACCCCGTTAGCTGGTCGCCCTGGTCGCGAAGGTCGTAGGTGTAGTGTTCGGCGCCCGTCCACGGCGGTGCCTTGAACACCTTTGAGAGCGGCGGCGGGGAGCCAGAGTCGCAGCTGGACCAGCATCCCAGCAGCGACGACGACCGCGATCGCGATGACCAGAACCCGGATGGCGCGTATCAAGCGGGAACGGCTCCCACCACGCGCTCGATCCGGCGAAGCGCTTCGTCGATGTCCGCAGTGGACACATCAAGATGCGTGACCATGCGCATACGTTGTGGCCCGAACGCGACCGCGAGGACTCCCGCTTCCCGGAAAGCCCGGAGCCATGACTCCAGGTCACCGGAGGCGACGTCGGCGACGACGATGTTGCTTTGAGGGTCGTTCGGTACGAAGGGGCCGATGCGGGACAATCCCGCGGCGAGCCGTTTGGCGTTCGCATGGTCCTCGGCAAGGCGATCAACGTTGTGTTCGAGAGCGTACAGACCGGCTGCCGCGAGGATTCCCACCTGCCGCATGCCCCCGCCGAGCATCTTGCGGTTGCGGCGCGCCTCGGTGATGAAGGCCGTGGAGCCCGTGAGCACGGAGCCCACCGGGCACCCGAGGCCCTTGGAAAAGCAGAACGAGACGCTGTCGCAGTCTCGCGCGATTCGCGCTGCAGGAACGCCGAGTGCCGCCTGGGCATTGAAGATGCGCGCCCCGTCCAGGTGCACTGCAACGCCGTGCTGGCGCGCGATGCCGGTGAGGGTATCCATCGTTGCAACGGAGAGGGCCGCGCCACCACAGCGATTGTGCGTGTTCTCAAGGCACAGGAGAGAGTTGCGCGGAGTATGAATGTTCGGCCCGCGGATTGCCGCAGCAAGTTCGGCCGCATCCATCGACCCATCGGGGAGGTTGCGCAACGCATGCGCCTGGACCCCGGCGATACGGGCGCTCCCGGCCACCTCGTAGTTGAAGATGTGACACTCGTCGCCGAGCAGGATCTCATCGCCGGGGCGCGTGTGCGTCATGACGGCGAGGAGATTTGCCATGGTGCCGCTGGGCACGAAGACGGCCGCCTCCTTGCCAACGCGTTCGGCAGCCAGGGCCTCGAGGCGATTGACGGTGGGATCGTCGCCGAAGACGTCATCACCAACCTCAGCACTTGCCATGGCCTGGCGCATGGCCGGGCTCGGTTTCGTCACGGTATCGCTGCGAAGGTCGATCACGCTGGTCATTATTTCTGGCGCTCCCACAGGGTCTGGTAGTGCTGCGCGCCGCGGATGGCGCCCGCGATCTCGCGCTGTTCTTCGGACATCAGGTCGCGGAGGGCTCGCTCGCATTGTGACTGGGCGTCGCCGCCGCCAAGGGCCGCCATGCGTTCCACGATGTGCGGCCAGACCCCACTGGCAACGAACGTCCCAATCTGGCGCGGCCACGGGAGGGCGTTGACCTTGTCGGGGAACGGAAGAGACGGCCGTAGCTTCTTGATCGAGCGGAAGCGGTCCTCTACGGATTCTGCTTTGTTCACGACCTGGATGAGCGGCGGTGTGCCCTGCCGTGTGCGGAAGTCGATGAGGAGACGCTTTTCGATGAAATGGAAGCGGACGACGAGCACCTCGGACGTATCGATTGCCTGAAACACCTTGTCGAGGTCGACGCCAAACTCCTCACTCATGGCAGGCAAACGAAGCAGTCATCATCGGGGGCCACGGCGATGGTAGGACAGCAGAAGTTGGGGCGCAAAAGCGGTGGTCGGGGTGACAAGATTCGAACTTGTGGCCTCTGCGTCCCAAACGCAGCGCTCTAACCAGGCTGAGCTACACCCCGCCGCGATCCAGCGTACAGAGTGACGCACGAATGGCGAAGAGCCTACACCGCAGCCAGGCGCTCCGGCTGGGCAGCACCGACGATCTCTTGTACGTCGGCAACGCCGTTCGCCGCCAGCCACGCATCCAGGCCCTCAATCACGTCGAGGAGCGCCCTCGGATTCGCGAACGACGCCGTGCCGACCTGCACAGCGGAGGCACCGGCCATCAGGAACTCGACGGCATCCTCGCCGGAGGCAATGCCGCCACAGCCGATCACCGGGATGCGCACCGCCTTCGCAACGTCGTAGACGATCCGCAGCGCCACGGGCTTAATCGCCGGCCCTGAGAGGCCGCCCCGGGCGCGCGGGAGCACAGCTCGGCGCCGCTTCGTGTCGATGGCGAGGCCGAGGACGGTGTTGATGGCGCAGATCGCGGCGGCGCCCTCCGCTTCACAGGCGACGGCGAGCGCGACGGGATCGGTGACGTTCGGGGTGAGCTTCACGATGACGGGGAGGTCGGTCCGGCGCACGGCTGCGCGCGTGGCACGAGCCGAAGCCTCAACGTTCTGTCCAATCTCGATGCCGCCAATATCGACGTTCGGGCAACTGATGTTGAGCTCGATGGCTGCCACACCGGGGACGCCATCAAGCATCGCGGCCATCTCGCCGAACTCGTCGGGTGTGTCGCCCGCAATGTTGACGATGACCGGCACATCCCACTTCGCCCAGAGCGGCGCCATGTCGTTTATGCAGGAGTCGATGCCGATGTTCTGGAGGCCGATCGAGTTCAGCATGCCCGCGGGCGTTTCGGCGACGCGCGGCTGCGGATTGCCCGCGCGGGACTCCATAGTCACTCCCTTAGAGACGACGGCACCGAGGGCGTTGATGTCGAAGTGCCGGGCGAATTCCGTCCCCCAGCTGAAGCAGCCGGAGGCCGGCATCACCGGGTTACGCAGCACAAGGCTGTGCTTGTGACCGGGCGCCAGGTCGACCTCAAGGACGGGAGGCATGCCTCCAGTGTACGGGTGAGACGATGTACGGGTGAGACGAACTTCGCGGGAATGGAAACGGCCGGGTCAACCCGGCCGTTGGAGTCGTTCGAAAGAGACTCTCGATTAGGAGAGCGAACTGCTGTTCTTGGAGTCGCTGCGGCGTCCGCGATAACGAGAGCCATTGAGGCTGAAGCTGTCGCTGTCCCACATAAGGTCCTCGGTCGAGTTGCGGAAGTCGCGGTTGACGCCGCAGCGCTTGCAGCGGCCGCCGCTGACCGCGCCGTTGGGCGTTTCGATAACCCAATGGTGGCGACAGGAGGCCGCAGTTTCGGCCACGGTGGTAGCATTCGCTTCAGTCATTCCTTCTCCTCGTTTGCGGTTACCGGTCGGTAGGATCACCGTACCACATCGACGTAACACAGCCATCAACCTAGGCACCTTCGGTGAAAGGCGTAGTAAATCGGTTTGCCAGCGCACCGGCGGCGGGCTACGATCGGTAAAGCTGATGCGTGGACTCTGCCCGTTCGCACGATGAGTTCAAAGAGCGCCGTGGCACCATCAAGCATCCTGAAAGGGCAACCCGCGAGCCGGCCGCTCTGAGCGCCGCCCGCAGGCAGGTCCCGAAAGTACTCGCTTCGTTGCCAAACAGACTTCCCCACCGCGCAAGAGCGCATCGGAAAGGTTCCTCCCCACTATGACGACTGCAACCGCCAGCCGGGACGACGTGCTGGCCGCCCTCGAAACGGTCCAGGACCCCGAACTTCACGCGAGCATCGTGCGTCTCGGCATGGTGAAGGAACTCGCCGTCGATGGCAGCGCAGTGACGGTCACCGTCGAACTAACGACGCCCGCATGCCCTCTCAAGGAGACGATTGAGACGGACATCCGGGCAGCACTCGAACCGCTCGGGATCGACTCGGTGTCGATTACGTGGGCTGCGAACGTGCGGTCGTCATCACCGCGTGAGGGGCAGAAGGCGATCGAGGGCGTGCGCAACATCATCGCGATCGCGAGCAACAAGGGTGGAGTCGGCAAGTCGACGGTAGCGAGCAACCTCGCGGTTGCCCTGGCGAAGAGCGGCGCGAGCGTTGGCCTGCTCGATGCAGACATCACCGGCCCGAACATTCCGACGATGTTCGGGCTTGCCCAGGGCCTGCAGGCCGGCGCGACTGACGGCTTGCGACCGGTCGACCGGTACGGCGTGAAGGTCGTGTCGATCGGCTTTCTCCTGCCGAAGGGGACGCCGGTCGTGTGGCGCGGGCCGATGATCGGCAGCGCGGTCCGTCAGCTCCTGCACGATGTGCCGTGGGGTGAGTTGGACTACCTCATCATCGACCTGCCTCCCGGGACGAGCGACGCGTCGATGAGCATGGCCCAGGAAGCGCCGATTGCGGGCGCAGTAATCGTTTCGACACCGCAGGACGTGTCCGTGGAGGACGCGATGAAAGCGGTATCGATGTTCGAGAAGCTCGACATCCCGGTGTTCGGGATGATCGAAAACATGAGC
The DNA here is from genome assembly GCA_963832795.1 of uncultured bacterium. Lineage (GTDB taxonomy): Bacteria > Chloroflexota > Dehalococcoidia > Tepidiformales > Tepidiformaceae > CAWHVJ01. The sequence continues at coordinate 123,247 of CAWHVJ010000005.1, read as the reverse complement.
TACTTCGTGGCGCCGGACACGGGGAAGCAATACGACATCTTCGGCCACGGCGGGGCGGAGCGAGCAGCGGATTCTCTTGGAATCGACTTTCTCGGCGAGATCCCGATCGAACCAGCAGTCCGCCAGGGAGCGGACGAGGGCGTGCCCATCGTGTACGGAGCGCCCGATACGAAATCGGCGGCAGCGATCGAGAAGATCGCGGGAAACGTCGCCGCCAGACTCAGTGTTTTGCAAAGGATGGGTGTCTAAGACCCAACATGGCCCTCAATATTTTTCCCCGGCGGGAGCCCAAAGCGGCGCCCGCCACCGAACCCGAAGCTGCGCCGCCGGAACCCGACGCGCAGGTAGTTGACGACGCAGAGGCGCGGAAGCGCCCCACTCGCCGAGGCTCGCGCGGCGGCCGCGGCCGAACCCGGAGCGGCGCAGAGACACAGGCTGCCGAAGCCGAAGCGCTTGAGCCCGTCGCGGAGGAGCCGGTCGCGGCCGCGGAACGACCCAAGCGTCCAAGTCGTTCGAAGGCTGCGATCGCGGCGCGCGAGGCCGAAGCTGCCGCCGCCGCGGCGACTCCCGAACCGGAGACCGCGCCAGAACCGGCCCCCGAACCAGCCACGCGCACCGGTCGTTCGCGGCGCGGCGCGAAGGCGCAGGCCGCCAGCGACGGGCACGAGCCCGCAACGCGGCAGCGCGGCGACGGCCGTGAGCCGGCTGCGCGCCAACAGAGCGACGGCAGCACAGCCGCGATCCTGCGGGCAATTGAGGCGCAGGGCCGCCAGATCGAACAGCTCACGAGACTCCAGGAGGAGTTGGCGCGACGGCACGGAGGAAACGGAAGCGGCGTGGCGGCGGCCCCGCCAGCGCGCGTAGGAATTTTCGTGGACGCCGCAAACATCGAACTGGCCTGCGATCGCCTGCGTGCCCGGTTCGACTGGCGGAAAATTCTCGACCTCCTCACGAAGGACCGGCAGCTTGTGCGGGCCATCGCCTATTCGCCGGTGCACGATGACCCGGGAGTGAGCATCGAGACGCAGCGGTTCGTTGAGCCGTTCCTCGATCGCGGCTACAAAGTCGTGACCAAGCCGTTGAAGCGATTCGCGGACGGATCGATCAAAGCCAACGTCGACATCGAACTCGCACTCGACGTTGTGGAGATGCTCGACCGACTGGACATCGTCGTGCTCGCCTCTGGCGACGGCGACTTCGTACGGCTCGTCGAGGTTGTGCAGAGCAAGGGCGTTCGCGTTGAAGTGATCGCGGTCGGCTCCAGCACGGCTTCGAACCTGAAGCATGCCGCCGACGAGTTCATTGACCTGCAAGGCAGGCTGCGCGAGATCCGCGCCTAACCGTCTTCGCGAGCCCATACGAAAACAGCACGGGCCGGCAAGTTGCCGGCCTGTGGTGGTATTTGCCAGCACCACCGTCGGTTAGCGGGCTATCGCCGGTCTACCACCTTTCTGCTACCGTCCCGCTCCATGACGCTGGTGATTGCGGCACTTGCGTGGCTGGCTTCGATCGCAGCGGTCGCGCTCTGGGGCATGCCCTCCTGGTTGGTGGGCGCGCTGGTCGCATGCTTCGTCCCACTCACCTGGCTCTTGCGTGGGCGCCGATGGGCAGGCCTTGTCGCGATCCTCGCATTGGTCTCCCTGGTGGGCGGGGCGCGCTTCGCGTCGTGGGACCATCGCGAACCACCGAGCCTCGCCGGCTTCGTCGGCCAGGAGGTGGTGCTCGACGGGGTCGTCGAATCGGAGCCTGTTCCGGCGGCGACAACGACGGCGTTCGTGGTGCGGGTCGAGCAAATCGAAACCGACGGGCGTAGCGTGACGGCGGAGGGGAAGCTGCGAGCATCTCTCGCGCAGTACACGGACTACCTGCCCGGTACGCGGCTTCGCCTGAGCGGCGTCCTCGATGACCCGCCGGTGTTCGCGGACTTCGACTATCGGAGCTACCTCGCGCGCCAGGGAATCGTCGCAACGATGTATCTGCCGACGGTCGACGTCGTCGCCGGCCCGTCACGATGGAGCGCCACGCGGAACATCATGGAGGCGCGTCTCGCGCTGGACCGCGCGCTTCAGCGGGCCCTCCCAGAACCCGAGGCGGCGCTCGCCGGAGGGATCGCGTTCGGACGCGACGGCGCCATGCCCGACGACCTCTACGGGGACTTTCGCGACGTGGGGCTCGCCCACATCGTGGCGGTCTCAGGGTCGAACGTGTCGCTGGTGGCGGCATTGACGTTCGCCTTGTTCACGTGGCTGGTCGGGCGGCGCTTTGCCATGATCCCGGCCGCGGTGTCGGTGCTCGGTTACCTTGCGGTGGCGGGACTCTCAGGGAGTGTTACGAGGGCGGGCATCATGGCGATGGTGTACCTGCTCGGCGCGTTCCTCGGACGTCAGAGGAGCGCGCTCGCCGCCCTCGGAGCGGCGGTCATTGTCATGACCCTGTACCAGCCGGGCGCAGCGCGGGACGTGGGCTTCCAGCTGAGCCTGGCCGCAACGGCGGGCCTGATCGTCTTCGGGCCATGGATTCGAGCGTGGCTAGCGGTGGGGACGAATCGCCTCAGGGCGCATTGGCTCCCTCAGCCCGTGATCGAAGTGGCAGCGCTTTCCGCTTCGGCGACGTTCGCCACGCTTCCGCTTGTCTGGATCAACTTCGGACGCGTGTCGGTCATCGGTCCGTTGGCGAACATCCTGATCGAGCCGCTATTCGTCGTGGTGTTCTGGTTGAGCATGGCAACGGCCATCGCGGGGCTGGTCTGGGGTCCGGCAGGCTGGGCGCTCGGGCTTGCTGCGTACTATCCGCTGAGCTTCATCACATGGTTCGCCCGCGATGCCGCGAACATTCCGTTCGCGGCGGTCGACGTTCCGGCGGGGAATGGGAGCGTCGCGCTCGTGGCGTACGGCGGCCTATGCGCGGTCGGCTGGCTCGCGTACCGCCGTTACGCGCCCACCGTGTCGATCACTTCGACAGCCGGCCCGGCCCCACGGTTGCCCGAACGTACGTGGCCGTCGCCGCGGCGGGCGTTTTGGGGTGCGCGGTCATCCCGGTGAGCCTCTGGCCGCTTCGCGGTCCGGGCGAGCTTAGCGTCGACGTGTTGAACGTCTCGTCTGGCGACGCGCTGCTGGTGACCACGCCTTCGGGGCGGCACGTCCTGGTGGACGGCGGATTGAGCGGCCTCGGACTGGTGCAAGAGCTGGGAGCGGTTCTCCCGCACTGGGACCGGAAGATCGCCCGCATCGTCGGGCTGGGCGATTGGCGACGGCCAGGCGGGAGCATGGCCCGCGGTGGTGTCGCGCTTCGACGCCAGCGCCGGCACGCAGCTGCACATCGGCGACCGTTTCGCCATCGATGGCGTGGCGTTCGAGTGCGTCTGGGAAGCAACCGACGGGAGCGGCTCGGCTCTGCGGGTGTCGTACGGCGGAATGTCGGTGCTCGCGGTTGGCGATGTGAGTGCCCAGGCGCTGAAGGAGCTCGTCGCGACCGGGAACGCCGGAGCGGCGGCTGTCGTGCTGACGGATCATGCATCACGTGCGGCCGATGCTGACTTCGTGACGGCCTCGGGGGCGGCCATCATCGCCGTCCCAATGGAGACAGGACCCTACGCAGCGGCACCGGCCCCGGCGGTTATCGAGGCCGCGGCCGGCCGGCCCGTGTTGCGAACGGACCGCGACGGCCGAATCCAGTTGCGGTTCAACGGGACGCGCCTGCAGTTCGACACGGAGCGCTAGCTTTGCTCGCGACGCTGGCACGACGTACGGTTAGCCAGCCGCGTCACAGCCACGCGGTCCCCACACAACGGAGCAATCTCGTGACATCTCGCATCGACGGTAGGAGGCCGGAAGACCTCCGGCCGATCCGGATAACTTCGAACGTCCTCGACTTCGCCGAAGGGAGCTGCATGGTCGAATTCGGCCGGACGCGCGTGCTCTGTGCGGCGAGCATCGAGGATCGCCAGCCACCGTTCCTTCGCAACACGCAGAGCGGCTGGGTGACGGGTGAGTATTCGATGCTCCCTCGGGCGACCCACACGCGCAGTCAACGCGAAGTCGAACGGGGCCGTCCCGGAGGCCGGACACAGGAGATCCAGCGACTGATCGGACGGTCCTTGCGAGGCGTGGCGAACCTCGAACTGCTCGGGCCGCGCACGATCACCGTGGACTGCGATGTGCTCCAGGCCGATGGCGGGACGAGAACGGCGTCGATTACCGGCGGCTTCGTCGCGCTTCAACTGGCGGTTGGGAAGCTCGTGAAGGCGCAGACCGTGTCGTCGTCGGTCATCACCTCGCACGTGGCCGCGGTGTCGGTCGGCATCATCAAGGGCGTGCCGATGTTGGACCTCTGCTACGAGGAGGACTCGACGGCGGAGGTCGACTTCAACGTTGTGATGACAGGCGAAGACGCGTTCGTGGAGGTACAAGGTACGGCTGAGGGCAAGCCGTTCACGCGCGGCGGGATGGACGAGCTAATCGACCTCGCCCGCGCGGGGATCGTTCGATTGTTCGCTGCTCAGCGGGAAGCGATCGAGGCGGCCGGCTAGCCGACGTAGTGGCCGAGGAAGGTGCCGCCGATGATGTGCAGGTGCCCGTGCTCCTGGCTCTGCATGGCGTCATAGCCGAAATTGGAGAGGAGCCGGAAACCGCCGGGGCAGTACTGCCGCCCGAGTTCCGCCGCGACCTTCCCCACTTTGCCGATGTCATCCCAGAGTTCGCTCTGCGTTTTGTGTTCCTTTGTCATCGCGAGCAGCATGACGGGAACCCAGCGAAGCACGTTCTGGATGACGATGACATCGTCATCTTCGTACAGGACGTTGGCCGGCTCGCCCCCGGCTACAATGTTGCAAAAGACACAATAGGGACGCATGCGGGTCTAGCGATTCTAGGTTCGCCTCCCTGCTGGTTCAAACCACATCCGGAGGTGAATCTGAATGCCCCAATTGCTGCCCTTCCGCGGGCTCCGCTATAGCGCCGCCGCAGGTGATCTGAGCGATCTGCTGGCCCCACCGTACGACGTCATCACGCCGGCCCAGCAGCAGGCGCTGGAACGGCGGAGCGAGCACAACGCCGTCCGGCTCGAGCTCGCTGAGGGTGGGGACGAGCGGTATGAGCGAGTAGCCAGCCTCCTGGGGTCATGGATCGACGACGGCAGCCTCGCTCGTGATGCGGAGCCGATGCTGTACGTGTACGAGCAGCGCTTCCACGAAGCTGGCCGCGACTTCACCCGTCGCGCGCTGCTGACCACGGTCGAGGCGCAGCCCTGGGAGGAGGGGGCCGTAAAGCCCCACGAGTTCACGATGTCCGGGTCCGAAGGAAGACCGGCTCAAGCTGCTGCTGGCAACGCACACGCAGTTCAGCCCCGTATTCATGATCGCCCGCGACCGCGCAGGCCAGCTCGCCCAGTTCCTGGATTCGACCATCACCAGCCGCGAACCCGACGCGGAAGCCCGAACGGCCGACGGCGACGAGCACCGGATGTGGGCTGTCGAGGCAGGCCGCTATGAGATGCGGCAGCTGGCGCCGCTGTTGTCCGAAAGCTTCTACATCGCCGATGGCCATCATCGCTACGAGACGGCCGTGAACTACCGAAACGCCATCGCCGCGGGCCGGGTGCTCGAACGCGACCACCCGGCGCGATTCGCGATGACCGCGGTGGTTGCGGCATCCGATCCGGGGCTTGTCATCCGCCCGATCCATCGCATCGTGCCGCAACCTGCGCCGGAAGACTGGGCGGAGCGGCTTGGCAGGATGTTCGACGTCGAGCACGTGAAGCCGATCGGGGACGCCGCGGATCGCGCCCACGAACTCGAACTCCTGATGGCGGGACAGCCCGGGACTATCGTTGCACTCGGCCTCGACGGCGCGTCGGTGCACGCGCTTCGCTTGCGGGACGCGGACGCCCTCGCGGCCAGCGTTCCGGTGGGTCGGAGCGCCGCATGGGCGGCAATACCGCCGAACGTGTTGCGCTTCGGGGTGCTCGAACCGCTGTGGGGCATCACGGACGAGGATCTCCGGGCAGGCGCCGTCGAGTACGACCATGACGCCGCGGAGGTGCTCGCCCGCGCGGAGGCGAGCGCTGACACCGTCTGCTTCCTGCTTGAGCCCGTGGGCATCGATTCGGTCATGTCACTGGCAGACCAGGGTGAACGCATGCCGCAGAAGTCGACGTTCTTCCACCCAAAGCTCGGCACTGGATTGGTCTTTTACCCGCTGGAACGGTGACCTGCAGGCAGACCGTCGCTCGACACGGTCGACGAACCAGCCGGCGTGGTATCCGCACGCAGTTGCCCGGCATCTGGCGTTTGAGGTTGACGAGCGTTGATGAGACTTTGTATCGTTTTGCTCTAAAGAGACTTCATCTCATGGGTGGAGAACGCGACATGCTCGGGATTGCCAGTTTGACGAGGCCGAGCCCCAGGTTGCTGATTGCTTCCCTCGCGGTGGCCGCGCTGATGGCACTCCTGAGCGGGTGCGGGAACGGGTCCCCGGGGACCGACACCGCAACAATTCACGTGGTCGCTGCGGAGAACTTCTGGGGAAGCGTCGCGGCCCAGTTGGGCGGCGACAAGGTCAGCGTATCGGCGATCATCTCCAACCCGAACACGGACCCGCACGACTACGAGGCGACACCCGGCGACGCCCGCGCCATGGCTGACGCTCGCTACGTCGTCTTCAACGGGTTCGGCTACGACCCTTGGGTGCAACGCCTCCTCGACGCCAACGGCTCGTCCGGCCAAACAACGCTCAGTGTCCAGAAACTCCTCGGCCTTCAGGACGACGACAACCCGCATCGCTGGTTCTCTCCGGACGACGTCGCCAGGGTGGTCGACCAGATTACCGCCGACTACAAGGCCATCGATCCCCCGGACAGCGCGTACTTCGACCAGCAGAAGAGCGACCTCCAAACCAGCGGGTTCAAGCAGTACAACGAACTGGTAGCCACGATCCGCCAGTCGTATGCGGGGACGCCGATCGGCGCGACAGAAAGCATTGTGTCGCCACTCGCTGACTCGCTTGGACTCAAGGTGCTGACGCCGACGGCGTTCCTCAACGCCATCAGCGAGGGCGGCGACCCGACGGCACAGGACAAGGCGACGTTCGATCAGCAGATTGCCAGCAAGCAGATCTCGGTGCTGGTCTTCAATACGCAGAACGCGACACCAGACGTTCAGCGACTGGTCGATGCAGCGAACGCGAACGGCATTCCCGTGGTCGCGGTAACCGAGACGCTGGTTCCGGCGGATGCGAGGTTCCAGGACTGGCAGTCCAAGCAGCTCCAGGCCCTCGCCGATGCACTGGCGAAAGCGACAGGAAAGTGATCGCAGGCAGGTGCCGACACACGAAACCCGCCTCGCGGCGGGTTACGTAAAGTAGCGGGTTATGGCGACCCCGAGCGGATTCGAACCGCCGATCTCCACCTTGACAGGGTGGCATGTTAGGCCGCTACACCACGGGGCCGCGCGGCGACAGTGTTCAAGCGTAGGGCTGACGCCCTCCCCGGGCAAGCAGCGGAGGCCGTCGAACGCTACGGCCCGTCCGTCCCGGTGGCCGGGGGCTCGGTCTTTGCCAGGTGCGCGCGAAGCCGGGCGACACGCCGCCGTGCCTCGTCGAGCGCAAAGTCCGGCTGGCCATGCGCCCGTTCGATCTGCAGGCTCACCACGATGGCTTCGAACGCGGCGGCGACGTCGGAAAGGAGGCTCCTGACGAGTTCGTCTCCCTGTTCGTAGGGCTCATGCATTCGGGCGAACCTCCTCCTGACTGGTGGCCATGGGAATCTCGTCTACGGTGCCGTCCGTGGTGACCGACTTCGCCGCAACCGCGGCTTTGAGTCGATCGAAGCAGGACGGGCAAATCCCGTGGGAAGCCGGCTCGCTGCCCTGCTCGAGTTGGGAATGGCACCAGGCGCAAACGACACGCATGCGAACCTCTCGCCTGCGCATTCTCGACCGACGGCAGGCTTCCCGGAATGGCCGTTCACACCGTCCGCGTAAATCCTCGGCAAACGGCCGGTTAACTCTCTTCGTGACTACCCGCCCAGCGTGGGATTCCGCTGGAGCGTTATGTCCTCCATCCTGGCCTTGACGATCTCGAGAACATTCGGCTGGGCAGGGAAGATGTAGAAGCGGTCATCGCGGATGGCTTCGAATACCTGCGTCGCTACCTCTTCTGGTTCGATGCCAACTTTCAGTGCTGCCTCAAATCCGGCCGAGAACGCCTGCACTTCGGGGCGCTGGCTGGCCATCGTGGTGGGCGGGCCGAACTCCGGCGGCCGGTTTCGTTCGGCTTCGAGAATGGCGGTGCGAATCAGGCCCGGACAGAGCACCGAAGCGGACAGCTTCGCGCCCATGGTCCTGAACTCCTTGTAGATGCCTTCAGTCAGGCAGACCACCGCATGCTTCGAGACGTTGTAGGGGTTGGCGCCGGTCAGTAGCCCCGCCATCGACGCGGTGTTGACGATGTGGCCTTCGTCGTCGTTTTCGAGCATGCGCGGAATGAAGGCGCGGACGCCGTAGAGAACGCCCATGAAGTTCACGCCGAACGTCCATTCCCAGTCGGCGAGGGACGTTTCCCAGGGGCGCGAGCGGAGAGTAGCGGCGGTGGCCGCGACCCCGGCGTTGTTGCAGACGATGTGGACGTTTCCGAATCGGGAGAAGGCGGCATCGGCGAGGCGGTTCACCGCGTCTTCCGACATGACATCTGTGCGCACAGCGAGCACGTCGCCGCCCTTCGCCTTGATTGCCGCTTCAGCCATAGCGAGCGGTTCGCTTTCGATGTCCGCAAGGACGACGTTCATGCCCTCCTCCGCGAAACGATGGGCGAACGCCAGGCCCATCCCGCTGGCGGCACCCGTTACGACTGCTACGCGGTTTGCGAAATCCTTCATTCTTCACACTCCAGCCGGATTGGGCGGAGCATACAGGCGGGCGGGCGAACGATCGCTCAATGTCCCGGACGGACCGTTCGGACGCCCTTCGCGCGTCGAATAGCCCATGCGGACTGCATCCCATGGGGATAGTCTGAGCCGCGGGGGATATGCCCCCGGCCGAAGGAGGAGCCATGTCCGCACGTCCAGCGCCAGTAGGCCACTACGAAGTGCTCACCGACTTTGAGACCCGTGCCGCGAGCGTCCGCGTGCTGGAACTCGCGAACACGGCCGCCGAAGTGGAGCCGCACGCCCACGCCTGGTCGACGCAGATCTACCTCGCCGTTTCGGGAAGAGCGATCGTTACGGAAGACGGCAAGGAAACCGTGCTTGAGCCGTTTCAGTGCCTGGCCGTGACGCCGCAGACTGTGCACAGCGCCAAGGCGCTCGATAGTCGCGCCGTGCTGGTCAACATCTCGGTCCCGCCGCTCGCACCAGACGATCAGTTCCCTGCCGGGCACCAGCCACACAGGTCGGACCTTCAGCTGCCGACGTCAACGTCCGACATCGAAGACTGACGCCCGTATCGGTTCCTTCGCCCGCCCGCTAGACTCCGGCGCGAGGGGGTGGCTATGGCAAATCTTCCCGGATTCGGGAACCCGCCGACGATGCCTGCGCAGTTCGCGACACTGATCGCGAGACTTCTCCAGTACTGCGATACAGGCGTCGCCGGCCTGTCGACTGCCCAGCTCTGCGATACCCACAGCGGCACGACAAATTCCATCGGATGGGACGTCTGGCACGTCGTCCGAACGGTCGACAACATCATTCACTTCGTCTTCGAACGGGATCAGCCCGTCTGGCTGGCCGAAGGCTTTGATGTTCGCTGGGGCCTTCCGCGGGTGGACCAGGGTACGGGGCAGGACCCGAACGACGCGTACTCGCTGGCGTTTCCCGGTCCTGAGGAGTTCCGGACCTACGTCGAGGCAGTGAGCGCTGCCGTCGTTCCGCGCATCGCGGCCATGTCGCAGGAATACCTTTCGACCGTGCAGTACATCCGGCCGTGGGGCGACGTTCCGCGGATGGAAGCGATCGGGCACGGCCTTATCGGGCACGGGAACGGCCATCTTGGGCGCGTCTCCCTCGCACGGACATTGGTTGGGGCTCTCCTGGGCTTCCGTTCTGAATGTGTTTGACCCCCTTTTCACAGCTCCATACGATCAACGTGTGAGCACCGGTCGAGACACGGCAAACGCACTGGCGGGCATCGGTCAGCGAGTGACTTCAACGCGGAGGGCGGTGCTGGAAGCCATGTCGGCGTCTCCCCGCCCGTTCACCATTGAAGAGATTTGCGACGCTGCACCCGGAGTCGGCCGCGCCACCGTCTTCCGCACCGTGAAGCTCCTCCAGGAATCCGATGTCCTCTGCCGCGTTGTCCTCGAGGATGGAGGCATCCGGTATCAGCTCGCGCGCAGCGAGCATCACCACCACCTCGTCTGCAACAACTGCGGGAGCGTGCAGGAGTTTTCAGAACCAGACCTCGACGCGCTGATCGAGCGCACGGCGCGGCGGTCCGGATTTCAGCTCGAAGGCCACAGCCTGGAGCTGTACGGCCGCTGCGCTGCCTGCGCTCGCTCCTGACCCGCGAATTCAGGGAACCGAAACCACTCCTGCTTCCCGCTCCGCCATCGCCGCCAGTTCCGCGACGGGTATCGGCTTCCACGCTGAACCCATCGCGGCTGCCTCCGTGGCCAGGCGGCGCACGAGGCCGTTGTAGGGTGTCGGCACGCCGTGCAGCGCCCCGAGCAGAACAATCTCGCCGTTGAGGTAGTCCACTTCCACGAGCGGGCTGCCGCGTAGGACGCTCTGCAGGGTGGAGCTCCCCCCGCGCGCCTCCCCTGCCACGGGCATCGCCTTGTAGAAGCGCGTGACGCGGTCTGCGTATTCCTCGGGCGAAGTCGCCTGGATGCCGGCAGCTTCGTAACACCGCGTCGCTTCGGCGCGCACCTGCTCCGTGAACGCTCCCAGTTCCCCGCCCGCGCCCCATGCGCGCTCGTGCGTGATGACCTCGACGCCGTTGCCCAGGTTGGCGAGCAGCTTCCGGTACTTCAGGCACATGGCATGTGCGTCCGGGACGCTTCGAAAGTGGGAGGTGTCTAATGCGCCGCAGACCGCCGTGATTGTCGAATCACCGCCCGACGGATAGCGGCCGGCATGCAAGCACCCCGATAGCGGCGAGGCGGAGGCGGTGACCTCTCCCGGCGTGAGGAAGGTCGCCGGCAGGGCGACGAGCATGCAGTACACGTGCGGGAATCGGCGGCTCGCCAGGCGTTCGTTCTCCACGCCGTTTTGGGCGCAGACGACCGGCACCTCCACCCCGCCGGCCAACTCCAGGTCGCGAAGCGCGGACTCAGTGTCCTGGGTCTTCATCGTCAGGATGACGACGTCGTCCCCGCCGAAACTGATCTCTCGAGGATGCCCGACGGCCGGGATGCGCAATTGCGAGTCGCCCTCGGGCGTCCGGAGCTTGAGCCCATGATTCTGGATCGCGTCGAGGTGGGCGCCGCGCGCAATGAGGACCACGTCGTGGCCGGCGTCGAAAAGCCTCGCGCCAATCGTTCCGCCAACCCCGCCCGCACCGTAGATGATGAAGCGCACACCTGCCTCCTGGTCGTCGTCAGTTGGGCAGCGTACCACCGCTCGTGAGAGGAATCAGGAACCGGGGTCGGGGGCAGTCGCCTGCCGGCGACTCGACAATGTTCCAGCGGTGTACTCGGCCGCCGCCTGGACGACGACAAGGCCAACGCCGGCGAACAACACGAAGTCGCCGAGGCTGTAGATGTTCCCACCGTAGAGGGGGATGCTCACCGCGTAGCGGTCGGAGAGCAGAAAGAAGTGGATGTCGCCCTCACGCAGCAGGATGTCCTTCCCGTTCCCGAGCTGGTGTCCAATGTCCGCCTGCGTGATCTCGGGGAAGTACCCCGAATCGCGCACGATTGCATAGGAAACGGGCATCAACCCGCCATGCGCAGTGACAGGGATGAGGTTCATCCCAATTCCGGCCGCGATGAGCCAGGCACCGACGTAGCGCCGGTAGTGCAGGGCGAGGCCCATGAGCACAAAGGTGGTGATGAGGAAGAGGGTGCGACGGACGCCGCCAGCGGCGCCGTCAACGCCGATGCGCCGGATGGCGATCTGCTGCACCAGCAAGAGTGCGACGGCGAGGGCGAAAGAGATCAGGTAAGCCGGGCGTTTACGCGCCCGGCTTACGGTTGAGTCAATCTGATTCAAGGACCTGTGTCCCTGATGCGCGCGGCCCGGGGGCTACCAGGACTGGATGGGCGCAGCGCCGGCGAGGGCGACGGTGGCGAGGGCGGCGACAGCGACGAGAACCGAGAAGAGACGTGCCATGGTGTAACTGCTTCCTCCGAAAGTGGGCTCCGAGTCCCGCGGGGAAGGTAGTTGACGTTCTCTCGCGAAGTTCTCGCGAAACATCTCAGCTTTCTTTCAATTCTCGGTAGACGCCCCGAACGCGGAGCTCAGCCGGTGCTTTCCAGGCACTGAGTTGCATCGCCGCACACCCAGTAAGTGGGATTGAAGAGGTATCCACGCGGATGCGTCTCGATGATCCCGGCGCCCAGCTTGTGTCGAATACGCGCGACAACGACTTTGGCGGTGTCGATGTGCCAGTAGCAGCCGAGTCGGCGCATCTCCTCGACGAGTCGCCGGCGCGGCACCGGGAGGGGGTAGACGCGGATGAGCACGTTGAACGTCTCAGCCTCGGTTTCGGTGAGTTGTGCGTGGGCGACGCCGTCCACGAGCACCTCGCCTGTTTCGGGCCGGAATTCGTAGGTTCCGAACCGATGCGCACGCGTCGACCAGAACGAGCGGTTCACATCGGCCAGCTCATCCGTGCTTTCGACATTCATCGTCGGCAGCGACATTTCTTCGCACTCCCTGACGAGCCGGCGTCTGTCCCGGCATCGACGATGGCATCCTGACACCGCAAGACCCTCGGTGCGTCACCGGAATGTAGCGACCGCGTAAAAAGTCTGTGCGTGATACGTGTACGGGTGTTCGCATGCCGAGAGTCGTCCGTCTCGCTACGCTACGGACGTAGACCGGTAGGGGAGGTCGCATGCAACGCGTGCCAGTCGCGATCATCGGCGCCGGTCCTGCCGGCCTGTCGCTTGCGCATCTGCTAGGGGCGGCGGGAATCGAATGCGTCGTCCTCGAGGACCGCTCGCGCGAATACATCGAGCATCGGACGCGAGCGGGGCTATTGGAGCATCGCACCGTTGAGTTCCTGGAATCGCACGGGCTAGGAGACCGGATGCGACGAGAGGGCATGGTGCATCGCGGCACCGAACTGCGCTTCGAACGCGAGCGCCACCGGATCTCCTATGCCGACCTCTGCGGGCGGACGATGCTCGTCTACCCGCAACAGGACCTCGTGGCCGACCTTGTACGGCTCAGACTGGCATCCGGCGGTCCGATCCTGTTCGAGGTGGAGGACGTCGTGCTCGAAGGGGTGGACTCCGAATCTCCGGCCGTCTCCTTCACGTTCAACGGCGAACGCGAACGGCTCGAGTGCGATTTCGTGGCGGGCTGCGATGGCTTTCATGGCGTCAGCCGCCCCAGCATCCCGCCGGGGGCGCTCCGAATCTACGACAACCGCCTGCCGTTCGGCTGGCTTGGCATTCTCGCCGCCGTCGCACCGTCGACGGAGGAGATTATCTACGCGCTGAGCGAACGCGGCTTCGCCGGTCACATGCTCCGGACATCCGAAATCAGCCGGTTTTACCTCCAGTGCGACCCCGACGACGACATCGCCAACTGGCCCGACGACCGAATCTGGTCCGAGCTCCAGTCACGCCTCGCGACGGACGACGGTTGGACCCTGCGAGAAGGCCCCATCCTCGAAAAGGGCATCACCGAGATGCGCAGCTTCGTCGTCGAACCGATGCAGTATGGCCGGCTCTTCCTCACCGGAGACGCGGCCCACATCGTGCCACCGACAGGCGCCAAAGGTATGAACCTCGCCATTTCGGATGCTCGGGTCCTCGCGGGGGCGCTCACCACGTACTTTTCATCTGGAGATGGCTCGGAGCTCGAGGCGTACTCGTCCGTCTGCCTGCGGCGAGTGTGGCGCGTCCAGGAGTTCTCCACCTGGATGTCGTGGATGATCCACAGTGTCCCGGAGGATGCCCCGGACGCAGCGTTTCGTGGGCGCCTTCAACTGGCACAGCTGCGCTACGTCTGTTCGTCGCCGGCAGCGATGACCAGCTTCGCGGAGAACTATTCCGGACTCGAGGACGTCTGAGACTCGTCTTGCTGCCGGGAATACTCCGGGTCGACGTTGACACCAGCGGTCCGCAGGAACCGCGCGACCATGTTGTAGAAGCCGACAGTGAGCGTGAGTTCGGCCAGTTCTCGTTCGTCGAGGGCGTTGCGAAGCGCGGACCACGTGCCTTCATTTGGCTCGGCATCTCGCGTCACTTCGCGAGCGAACGCGGCCACGGCGCGCTCGATCTCGGCCGCGCCAAGGTCGGGTGTCCCGGACTCGATGGCGGCGATCGTGGATTCATCCAGCCCCGCTTCGCGCGCCAGCGGCACATGGGCGCGCCACTGAATCTCCGCGTTCAGCGCTCGGGCGACGACCAATATCGCCAGTTCTCGGAGCGACGGCTGGAGTTTGGTTGAAGAGCGTAGCGCGGCGGTCATCTCCACGAAGCGCGCCAGCAGGTCGGGGCTGAGCGCGAGCGTGCGATAGAGGTTGGGGAGCCAGCCGCGCTCAGCCTGGATGCGCTCGAGCGTCGCACGCGCATCGCCGCTTTCATCGAGGTCGACCGGGTTCAGTCGCGGCACGCGTGCCTCCTGCCTTGCGGTGCGCCCCGGAAGTATAGTGAGCGGCAGCGCAATGATGTCCTACCGCCGCGACGACCGCGATGTCCACCCGCCGCTCCTGTATCCGGACTACGGGTCGACCCGACTGCGTTCGCCGCTCCGACCATTGATCCCGATCGCACAGACGCTCTCCGAAATCACGGGACCGATCTTCGGCGAGGATGCGATCGGACCGAATGACGACGACCTGACGCGGCAGCACGACGGCGAACCCATGGGGCAGCGGATCACGGTGAGCGGCCGGGTGCTGGATGGAGACGGCGCACCGCTGGCCCGGACGCTCGTGGAAGTCTGGCAGGCGAACGCGGCCGGCCGCTACGCCCACCGCGAAGACCAGCACCATGCGCCGATCGATCCGAATTTCACCGGCGGCGGACGCTGTCTCACCGACGAGAACGGCCGCTATCACTTCGTGACGATCCACCCCGGCGCCTACCCGTGGCTGAACCATCCCAACGCATGGCGACCGGGGCACATCCATTTCTCCGTGTTCGGACCTGCACTCGCGACCCGATTGATTACCCAGATGTACTTCCCGGGCGATCCGCTGCTGGAGCACGATCCGATCTTTCACTCGATCCCGGATGAAGCGGCGCGTAAGCGGCTTGTGGCGCGGTTCGACATGGAGCTCACCATTCCGGGCGAGTCGCTCGGATATGCGTTCGACATCGTGTTGCGGGGCCGCGAAGCGACCCCCTTCGAGGATTAGCGTGCGCGCCGAGGCGACCCCTTCGCAGACGATCGGGCCGTTCTTCGCGGTGCTCCGTCCGCTCGGCAGCGCCGGCCTGGTCGAGGCGGGCCACCCCGGGGCAGTCACGATACGGGGAGTGCTCTACGACGGCGCGGGCACGCCCGTTTCCGACGGCCTCATCGAAGCCTGGCAGGCGAACGCGGCGGGACGGTACGCACACCCGGACGACACCCGCGAACTGCCGCTGACGTCCCGGCTTCACCGGCTACGGCCGCTGCCCGACCTCGGACGCAGGCGTCTTCGCGTTCCGCACGGAGAAGCCGGGGCGTGTGCCCTACACCGATGATCGCCTGCAGGCGCCGCACATCAACCTGACGATCTTCGCCCGCGGTTTGCTGCGCCACCTGTGGACCAGGATCTACTTCGAGGATGAGGGCGACGCTAACGCCGTCGACCCGGTTCTCAACTCGATCAGCAGTGCGGCCATCCGGGACACGTTGATCGCGCGGCGTGCCGGCCCCGGCGAATACGTCTTCGACATCCACCTGCAGGGCGAGAAAGAGACCGCGTTCTTTGCCATCTAGGGCACTCTTCGAGCCAATGCTCTGGACGGAGGAGGCGTTGGCACTCACCGGTGACCGAGCCTGGATGCGGGCAATGCTGGATGCGGAAGCCGGCGCTTTCCTCGGTGTCAGCGCGACTGGGCGTTGTGCCAAACGAGGCTGCCGCCAGCATCCGCCAGGCATCTCGCGCGGAGCTTTTCGACGCTGCCGCCATCGGAAGCGCCGCGGCGGCCGCGGCGAATCCGGTGGTGCCGTTAGTCGATGCCCTGCGAAAAGCAGTCGGGCCGCCGCACGCGGATTGGGTCCACTTCGCGGCGACGAGCCAGGACATCCTGGACACGGGGGCCATGCTGGTCGCGGCGCGAGCCCTGGATGCCCTCCTGCCGGCGCTGAGGTCGCTCGCAAAGCTCCTGGCCGAACTCGCCGAGCGGCACCGCGAGACGGTCATGGTGGCGCGGACGCTCATGCAACAGGCGGTGCCCACGAGCTTCGGGCTGGTTGCCGCCGGGTGGCTTAGCTCCGTCGTCGAAACGATCGAGGCAGTTAGGCGTGCGCGCGCGGAACGGCTGGCGGCACAGCTGGGCGGCGCCGGCGGAACCCTCGCAGCGTTCGGCGAACTGGGGACGAGCATCGCCGACGCGTTCGCCGCTGAGCTTGGACTGAGCGCCCCAGTTCTTCCGTGGCACACACAACGCGGCCGAATCGCGGATCTCATCGCGGCGCTTGGGCGCGCGGTGGAGGCAATCGACAAGATAGCGCTCGATGTGATCCTGCTGTCGCAAACGGAGATTGGCGAACTCCGCGAAGGCAGCGCTGAAGGGCGAGGCCGTTCGTCGACGATGCCGCAGAAGCGCAACCCGGTTGGCGCGGTCGCGCTGCGAGCGGCGGCCGCAGAGGCCAGGGGCGCGGCCGCCACCCTCCTGTCGCTCGGGCCTCACGAGTACCAGCGTGCGGCCGGGGCGTGGCAGGCGGAGTGGATCCCGCTCAGCGACCTGCTCGGCCTGACTTTGAGCCTCGCTACTCGGGCAGGCGATTTCGTGACAGCACTGGAAGTCGACGCGGACCGTATGCGCGCGAACCTCGAGGCGAACGGCGGGGGTGTCATGACCGAGCGCATCGCCATCCGCCTCACGCCGACCCTGGGGCGCGACGCAGCCGCTCGCCTGGCGGCTCACGCTGCCGCGGATGCCGAGGCGCGGGGAGTGACGTTTGCGGCAACGCTTGCGGCCATTCCGGAGGTGAGCGCAGCGCTCTCAGACGGCGATATCGCGACGCTGCTCGACCCGCGCGGATACCTCGGGTCGGCTCAGGCGTTCGTGGACCGGACGCTCGCGGAATATCGCCGCCTGATCGCGAATTGACCCGAATCTGAATAGACAGCGACGGCATGCGGGCGCAGCATTGATCCGAACCGAAGGGCGGCGGACGGACGGCGAGCGGCCGGACGTACTTGCGCAGGCTATGGTAGTCTAGGAGCAGGCTATGGCACGTTACGATGTCGCGATCGTTGGTGGGGGTCCGGGAGGCTATGTCGCGGCAATCCGCGCGGCCCAACTCGGACTCAAAGTCGGGCTGTTCGAACGGGATCGCGTGGGCGGTCTCTGCCTGAACTGGGGATGCATCCCGAGCAAAGCCATCCTGCGCAACGCCGATGTTGTGAACCTGGTCCGCGACGCAGACCGTTGGGGAATCAAGGTCTCCAGGCCGTCGTTCGACCTGGGCAGCGCGATCGATCGCAGTCGCAAGGTGGCGGAGCAACTGGTGAGCGGCGTCGAGACGCTACTGCGCGATGGCGGCGTCGAGGTCATCAACGGCTCGGCCTCTCTAAAAGATGCACACACGCTCGTCTGCGACGGCAAGTCATACGAGGCGAACAGCATCATCCTGGCGACGGGGGCCTCGACGCGGACCCTTCCCAGCGTTCCGCTCGATGGCAAGGTCATCCTCACCAGCCGCGAGGCGCTAGAAGTGCGAACCGTGCCGCCTCGGGCCGTGGTGATCGGCGCAGGGCCGGTGGGCGTGGAATTCGCGCACATTTGGGCGAGCTATGGTTCGCAGGTCACGGTCGTTGAACTGCTCGACACGCTCGTGCCGCTCGAAGAGCCGGAGTCGGGACGGCTTCTCCGGCGCTCGTTTGAAGCGCGAGGCATCCGCTGCCTCACGAAGACGAGGGTCGAAGGCGCGGAACGCAAGGGAGCCGTTGCAGCCGTCAAGGTAAGCGGCGAAACCGGAGAAGAGACTCTCGAGGCGGAGATGGTGCTGGTCGCCGTCGGTTTTGTGCCGCACACCCAGGGGCTCAACCTCGAGGCCGTGGGCGTGGCTACGGAACGCGGCTTCATCACGATCGACGATCAGATGCAGACAAACGTGCCCGGCATCTACGCAATTGGCGACGTGACGGGGAAGTTGATGCTCGCGCACGTAGCGATGGAGCAGGGAGTCATCGCCGCCGAGCACATCGCCGGTCAGCGCGTTGCGGCACTCGACTACGTCCAGATGCCACGGGCGACGTTCTGCCAGCCGCAGATCGGTTCGATCGGCTACACCGAGCAGCAGGCGAAGGCGGCGGGCTACTCAGTGAAAACGGGCCGCTTCCCCTTCACCGCGCTCGGCAAAGCCATCGCCGTCGGCGAGACTGAGGGGTTCGTGAAGGTGGTAGCAGATGAGCCCACCGGCCAGGTCATCGGCATCCACATCGTCGGCCACGACGCCAACGACCTCCTGGGGGAGGCGACGATGATCGCGCTCCTGGAAGCCACGACTATCGAAGTGGGATTCGCGGTCCACGCGCACCCCACGCTCGCGGAAGCCATGAAAGAAGCCGCGCTCGCCGTCAACGGCGAAGCGATCCACATCGCCCGGCGCAAACTGGCCCGGGCGAGCGCGCAAGGAGTACCGACACGGTGAAGCAAGGCACGGCAGCCCCGACGGCTGCCATCGAACCCGGAGAAGAACAACTCGGACTGTTCCTGTACCAGATGATGCTCATTCGCCGCTTCGAAGAGAAGACGGGCGAGATGTACACCAAGGGCAAGGTTCGGGGGTTCCTTCACCTCTACACGGGCCAGGAGGCGTGCGCCGTCGGCGCGATGAACGCCCTCTCGGAACAGGACAAGATCGTCACGCACTACCGCGACCACGGGCACGCGCTCGCCCGCGGTCTCGATCCGAATCGGGTGATGGCCGAGCTCTACGGGCGGCAGGACGGGGTTAGCGGCGGCCGCGGGGGCTCGATGCACCTGTATGACGTGAGCAAGGGGTTCCTCGGCGGCTATGCCATCGTAGCCGCACACCTGCCGCTCGCCGTCGGTCTCGGTCTTGCGTCGAATATGAAGCACGAAAACTTCGTGACGATGTGCATCTTCGGCGACGGGAGTGTCGGCGAAGGCGAGTTCCACGAGGCCCTGAACCTCTCGGTGCTCTGGCAAACACCGGTCGTGTTCTTCTGCGAGAACAACCTCTATGGCATGGGCGTGCCGTTCAAACAGTCGCTTTCGACGGACATCCCGAAACTCGCCGCCGCCTACAACATGCCCGCCGTGAGCATCAACGGCATGGACGTCATCGAAGTGAACCGTGAAACGCGCAAGGCCGTGGAGCATTGTCGCTCGGGCCACGGCCCCTACTTCGTCGAAGCCATGACCTACCGCTACCGCGGCCACTCGATGGCCGATCCGGAGCTCTATCGCCTCAAGGACGAGATCGAGGAATACCGCAAGCGCGACGCCATCGAAGCGCTCAAGGCACACATGGTCCAGGCGGGCATGCTCGACGACCAGCGGATGCAAGAAATCGCCGACCGTGTCGAACGCACGGTGGACGAAGCCGTGGAGTTCGCCGAGCGTAGCCCGCAGCCGCCCATCTCTACGATCTACGACGACGTCGAAGCGGGTGATGCCTGAAATGACCGAGATGCGGCTGCGTGACGCGCTTCGCGAGGCGCTCCGCGAGGAGATGATCCGCGACGATCGCGTCTTCCTGATGGGCGAGGACATCGGCGCGTACGGTGGCTCGTACGCCGTGACCAAGGGCCTGCTCGAAGAGTTCGGCGAGGAACGAGTGCGCGACACCCCTATCGCGGAGTCGGGGATCGTGGGCGCCGGGATCGGCGCTGCGATGGGCGGCCTCCATCCGATGGTGGAGATGATGACGATCAACTTCAGCTTCCTGGCGTTGGACCAGATCGTGAACAGCGCCGCCAAGCTGCACTACATGTCCAACGGCCAGATCACGGTGCCGCTGGTCATTCGCATGGCAAGTGGAGGGGGCAGTCAGCTCGCCGCCACCCACAGCCACAGCCTCGAGGGCTTGTACGCCCACTTTCCCGGGCTCAAGGTCGTTTGCCCGTCCACTCCGGCCGACGCGAAGGGCCTGCTCAAGCGCGCCTTCCGCGATCAGAACACGGTCATCTTCATCGAGCACACGGCGAACTACGCGATAAAAGGCGAGGTCCCCGACGATCCCGATTTCCTGATCGAGTTTGGCAAGGCGAACGTGCTGCGCGAGGGGACGGACGTGACGCTCATTGGCTATTCCGGAAGCGTCCACCAGGCCATCCGTGCGGCCGACATGCTTCGCGACCAGGAGCAGATCAGCGCCGAGGTGATCGACCTGCGCACGCTGCGTCCGCTCGACATCGAAACGGTGGTTGCGTCGGTTCGGAAGACGAATCGCGCGGTAGTCGTGGAGGATGACTGGCGTTTCGGCGGCTTCGCCGGGGAGCTGTCGGCGCAGATCATGGAGCGAGCGTTCGACTACCTCGACGCACCGGTGGCGCGGGTGGCGAGCAAGGACGTGCCGTTGCCCTACAATCGCAACCTGGAGTTTGCCGCCCTGCCTTCCGAAGAGGACGTCGTCGAAGCCGTCCTCGCCATGCTCTAGGAGAGCGCGCCGTGACGTTCGAAGTGACCATGCCCCAGATGGGCGCCGACATGACCGAAGGCACGCTCGTGCGATGGCTCAAGCAGGTTGGCGAACACGTCGAGCGTGGGGAAATGCTTGCCGAGATCGAGACGGACAAGGCGACGGTCGAACTGGAAGCGTTCGAAAGCGGCGATGTTCTGAAGTTGCTCGTGGGCGAAGGCGAGGAGGTCCCGGTCGGGGAGGTCATCGCCCTCCTTGGCGAGCCCTCCGAGGTCGTGCCCGACGTCCAACGGATGCCACCGGCGGAGACGCCGGCACGGCGCGTCATCGACGAGGAGCCAGTCACCGCATCGGTGCCCGTGGCGCAGGAGTCGCCGCTGAAGGAAGCCGAGATGGGGCCGGCGCCGGCGCCCGGCCGGGTGCCAGCGGAGGTCGGGGCGGGTGTGCAGCGTACGCAGGCAGCCGCCGCTGGAGGTGACGGGCGTGTCCGCATCTCCCCGGTGGCGCGGAGGATCGCGACGCAGCACGGGCTGGACATCTCGCTCATAACCGGGAGCGGGCCGGACGGCCGCATTCTGCGGCGGGATGTCGAGGCGGCGGCCGCCGGCGATTCGCAGGCACCATCTACCGCGGCGCCGCGGCCCACTGTCGCCCCACAGCCCACGGCGGCTCAGCCACCAGCCGCGCCACGTCCGGCGCAGGCCGGCCAACCAGCCGCCGTGGCGGAAAGCCTGAGCCGCATGCGACAGGCGATTGCGCGCCGCATGACGCAATCGAAACAGACGCAGCCGCACTACTACCTCACCCTGGACATCGACATGACGGACGCGATGGCGTTCCGGGAGCAGATAAACGCTGCGGCGACGGAGCGGCAGCGCGTGAGTGTGAACGACCTGATCGTGAAAGCCTGCGCGCTGGCCATCGAACGGCACCCGAAGTTCAACGCCGAATTCAGCGACGGTGGCCTGAAGATGCACCCGGCGATCAACATCGATATCGGCATCGCCCTGGACGAGGGACTCATCGCGCCGGCGCTGTTGGACTGCGGCGAGAAGACACTCGGCCGCATTGCCGAGGAGTCCAAGGACCTCATCGACCGGGCGAAGTCGGGCCATCTCCGCGCCGACGAGTACAGCGCGGGCACATTCACCATCACGAATCTCGGTGCCTACGGCGTTGAGACGCTCATCGGCATCATCAATCCGCCCCAGGCGGCCATCCTCGGCGTCGGTTCGGTGATGCCCCAGCCGATGGTGAAGGGCGACGAGATCGTTGTTCGCAAGGTGATGAAGGTAGCGCTCAGCGCCGACCATCGCGTGACCGACGGCGCTGAGGGCGCGCGTTTCATCAAGGAGATCCAGGGCCTTCTCGAGAACCCGGTGGCACTGGCGCTCTGAAATTCACCAGCGGCACCGGCTCGGCGCGCTTTCATCGCAGGTACTCCATCGGCACAGGCGGCTGAGCAAGCGGGCGAGCGGCCACCGACATGAGCACCATCACGTTGTCATCGCCGGCGATGCGATTTTCGTGCAGGGTTGCGCAGGCAGTGCAGCGATGGATAAGTGCCCACTCGCCATCGGCCCGAAGTGCGACGGCCACCGGCTCCATCGCGGCCTGGCACGACGCCTTGCGGTCGCCGGGGAACTGATCGACGTGGCGTGACCAGAGACAATTGGGGCAATGATTGCGGTGAGCCGTGCCGAAACTGCTCGTGGCGATCTGCTGTTTACACCGGACGCACCGGAAGGACGGATTGTTCACTGGAATACGTTGCTCCCGAAGCCCGCGCCGCGATTGTCTCCAGCAGGCGGGCAACAAAAGGCCGCCCCCGGGGCGGCGCATGGGAGCGTGCGAGGCGCACGAACCTAGCGGGCCGCAACCCTGGGGAATCGAATGGCCAGCAAAAGCACCGTGGGTGCCAACAAACGGCATTCCTTCCCCGCGCCCTCATGTCCGGGGCGCGTGTGTATTCCGGCGTCGAGTAGAGCATTCACCACGAGTTTGGTCAACTTCAGTCGCGGAGCCGCTTGCCCATGATGTAGAAGCGGGCGCCACGAACGGCGAACGCCATTTCCACGATCTGCTCAAATCCGATGCGGCGGTAGAGCACATGCGCCCGGCTGTCTACGCGTGTGCTGAGCACGCACGTGGCTTCGGGGCGTCCATCGAGAAGCCGATCGATGAGCGCCGTCCCGATGCCCTGCCCCTGGCATGACGGCGAGACGGCTACTTCCACCACTTCGTAGGAGTCGGAGAGCCAACGCTCGGCTGCATCCGCCGGGATCTGCTTGGCCACCGTGTCGTGCCACCACTGGCCGGCGGCGCCATGGTAGCCGTACGTCATCCCCAGGACATGGCGATGATCATCGACCGCGACGAAGGCGCGAAATCCGCCGCGGCGCCCGTGGAAGTCCTGCATGCGGTTCCTGATCTCCGCCCCACGGTCCGGGTCGCTGTAGGGTGGCTCCGCGAAGGCGTCGCCGTACACGGCAATGGCCCCCTCGAACAGGGGGCCATGCGTTGGTAACGGCTCAATCGTCCAGTTCATCCCCGATACTGGACTTTACCACCGACCTTGTCCTTGTTGAGCCGCTTGTTGAGGTGGAGACCTTCGAGGATGAACTCCACCGCGGCGGCCGTTTCGCCGGGCGACGCTTTCGCACCAACCTTGTCGAGCGCGGGGCCGAGGCCCTCGATTTGCTGAACCATGGCGACGTAGGCATCGCTGGGAGTCATGTCGCCGACTTCGGCGGCCACGCCGGCCTTGAAGCGGTTCACGACGAGCTCCAGCTCGCCGAGGTTGTAGATGCGATTGAACACAGCGACAACGGCGCCCTGGATCAGCTTGTCGATGATCTGTTCCTCGCGTCCGTCCTCGACCGTTTCGAACTCAACCTTGCCGGTGAGCGTGGGAACGACGTAGGGCAGGTCGCTCACGCGCGGCACCACGACGTCCTCTCCGGTGATGATCGAACGGCGCAAAGCGTTCGCGAGCATGGATTCGTAGTTGGCGATGCTGGCTCGCACGCTCACGCCGGAACGCTGGTTCACGTCCGGGCTGCGACGCGCGAGGCGGGTGATTTCCGCGATCACTTCCTTCATGTAGCCGGGCACGACGACCGTGAAGTCGGCAGGCACCGGATGGTGCTCCGCCTCCATGATGTCCATCTCATGCTCGATCTTCGTCGGATAGTGCGTGCGCACCTGGGCACCGTAGCGGTCCTTGAGCGGGGTGATGATGCGGCCGCGGTTGGTGTAGTCCTCGGGGTTGGCGCTCGCAACGACGAACACGTCCAACGGGAGGCGAATCCGGTAACCGCGAATCTGGACGTCGCGCTCTTCCATGATGTTGAGCAGTCCGACCTGGATGCGCTCGGCGAGGTCCGGCAACTCGTTAATGCA
Source organism: uncultured bacterium (assembly GCA_963832795.1). Lineage (GTDB taxonomy): Bacteria > Chloroflexota > Dehalococcoidia > Tepidiformales > Tepidiformaceae > CAWHVJ01. The sequence continues at coordinate 98,974 of CAWHVJ010000005.1, read as the reverse complement.
GAAGATGCCGCGGTTCGTCCTGGGGATGAGGCCGTAGTGAATCGTGAGTTCGTCCGAGAGGTACTTGCCCTCGGCAACCTTGATCGGGTCGACCTCGCCAATGAGGTCCGCAATGGTAATGTCCGGCGTCGCCAACTTCTCGCCGTAGCGGGAATCTCGCGGGAGCCACTCGATGGCCGCGGCATCACCGCTCTCCTCGATGATGTCCCGCCCCGCGCGCGTAATCGGCGCAAATGGGTTCTCGGGGATCTCGCAGCCTGCGAGGATCGGCGTGGCGTCGTCGAGCAACGACGTCAGCGAGCGAATGATGCGCGACTTCGCCTGCCCGCGTTCGCCGAGGAAGATGATGTCCTGGCCGGCGAGGATCGCGTTGACGATGTGCGGTATCACGGTCTCGTCGTAGCCGAAGACGCCGGGGAAGAGATCATCGCCCGCGCGGATCTTCGAGATGAGATTCTTCCGCATCTCCTCGCGCACGGGGAGCACTTCATATCCGGATGCTTTGAGTTCGCCGAGCGTCCGCGGCCGTTCAAGTGTTGTCACGCCAGCCCATTCCTCCTCCCAGACGCCCATCGAGGGGCGCTGGGCCAGCCAGTGGGAGGGCTTCAGCCGAAACGACGTCCACCACCCTGCACGGCCATCGTCTCATCGACGGCGCCTGCACCCTGGGTTTCGAGTGCACGCGTCTCGATCATAGGGAGCCGGGTAGGCGTGTCAACCGACCGTCGGGCACGCTAACGGCCGGCGTCTTGAGTCTTGCGCCCGGCCCTGGCAGTGCCCATGGCCTCCACTTCGCGCAGCGCCTCCGGGCGATTGACGTTGAGGAAGCTCGCGAGTTCAGGGTCGACCGCCCGGATATCAACTTCGGGGACGGTGACCAGGCGAAGGCCGGCATACGCCAGGGAGAGCTTCAGCGTGCCGTGCTCGAGACACGCACGGAAGTGAGGAAGGCACGCCGGCGCACGAAAGACCGCTGAGAGCGGTTCGAGGCGACCGCCGATTTCCGCGCAAACGACGTCGGCGTTCGACGCGCGATGAGAAAGGAATTCCACGAGAGCCCCGTTGAGAAGCGGGGCGTCGCACGAGCTGGCGAAGCACAGTTCCGTGCGGGAGGCGCCGAGACCGGCGATCAAGCCGGCCAGCGGCCCACGTCCTCTCGTCTCGTCGGGAACGAAGCGGACACGAGAACGGCCGTCGACGTTCCTTCGTACAGCAGCGGACCCGCCGGCAACGACGATCTCGGCGCACACCGCGTCCAGCGCTTCGAGCACATGGTCCAAAAGCGGACGGCCGTCCAGCAGGGCCATTGCCTTATCGGAGCCGAAGCGCTCGCTTTTTCCACCGGCGAGGACGATGCCCGTAGTGCCTTCCACGGAGGCATGCTCGACCCCGCAAGAGCGGCGCGCAACGTCTCGACGCGATCAACGTTTCACCACAACGCAAGGTCCCCGAAATCTGCCCGTAACCACGAGGCCGGAAGCTTGGCCAGATGGAGGTGGCTCAATGACCGCTTACCGTTCAATCAGACTGCAACTTCCCGACCGGCCCGGTGCGCTCTCCACGATTAGCACCGCGCTGGCCGCACACGGGGTAGACATCGTTCGGCTCGACGTCGTATCGCACGATGGAAGCATCGTCGTGGACGACCTGTTCCTCGCGGCCCCGACCTACGACGACATCGGCGCCGCCGTGGCGAACTTCCAGGCGGATGTGCTGGTTCGCACCTTCGACCACACCTCGGGTGACCCTTCGATCGAAATGGGAACCGCCCTCGCGGCGACGGCCCGGGCAAGCTCCCTGGAAAAGGCGCGGACAGCGGCGATGGAAGGCGCCGTCCGCCTTGCGCGGGCAGACGTGGGGGCCATCCTGCGGGCCACTGATGACGGAGGATTCGTGGTCCTGGCAGGGCCTCCTGGATTGCCGAACCTCGCGTCCGACGGCCCGTTCGCCGGTCGTCGAGCACTCCAGCGGGACACTGCAATCGCCTTTCCGGTCAGCGACCGATGGGCGCCGGCGCAGTTCCAGCAGGGCCTCGGCGGATCATGGGTGGCAATCGCCCCATGCAGCCCATTCGACGTGCTGCTCGTGGCCCGGCGCCTGAACATCGCGTTCTACACGGGCGAACTCGAACGGCTGTCGGTGTACGCCGATGCCGTCGGCGGCATCCTTGCAGCGCACGGCGACCCGGCCCCGCGAGGCACGGTGCCCGCGGGCGCCGAGGAGCCGCTCCCGCCGCGCGGGCTTTCGCTGGACAGCCGGTTGCCGGTCCCTTAGTTCGTCGGGAGTAGTCTTACGGCGGCTTCCACGACGCGCGCGCACTGCAGCATCTCCGGGATGACGAGGTACTCGTCTTTCGTGTGCTGGTTATAACCGCCGCGGCCGATGACGACGCTGGCTATGCCATGGCCCCGGAACACGTTGCCGTCGGTCCCGCCGCCGACCGGGTGCGGGTCCGGCTTCATTCCGAGGCTCTCCAAAACCGGGAAGAGCAGCCGCGCCGCGGGATCGTCCGGCTCCAGACGATAACCCGGGTAGCCCATCGCGAATCGCTCGTCGATGCGGGCATCCGGGTGCCGCTCCCGCACCTCGGCGATGTGGTCCTTGGCCCGCGTCACCAGCGACTCGACTTTTTCGAACTCCATGCTGCGCATTTCACCGTCGATGCGGCAGTAGTCGGGGACGGCGTTTGTGACGAGACCGCCGCGAATCTTGCCAACGTTCCCGGTCGTCTCGAAGTCGATACGGCCCTGGGGCAATCCCAGCACGGCCTCGGCCGCGATGGAGATCGCGGGCACTCCCTTTTCGGGTTCCAATCCCGCGTGCGCCGAACGGCCATGCACCTCGACGGTGTAACCGTAGGAGTACGGCGCCGCGCCTTGCACGCTCGACGGCGGGCCGCCACTGTCGATAACGATCGCAACCTTCGCGCTGATGCGGCTGTAGTCCATGTTGGCCGCGCCCACGAGTCCTATCTCTTCGCCCCGGCTGATCGCCACCTCGATGGTTTTGGTTGTCGCCTCAGTCTTCGAGGGCGGACTGGATGACCTCGAGGATCACGGCGCATCCCGCCTTGTTGTCGGCGCCGAGAATCGTGGTCCCGTCGCTGCGAATGATGTCGTCGCCATCGAAGGTGGGCTTTATGCCGCGACCGGGCTCCACCGTGTCCATGTGGGCCGACAGCAGAACAGCCTCGCCGTGTCCAGCGAGCCGCCCGAGAACATTGCCGTGGGGGTCCTGCGATGCGTCGACACCAAGCGCCTGCAGGCGCCGTTCGAGCTCGGCGGCGATGGCGTCCTCGTCGCCCGAGGGCGACTCAATCGCCACCAACTCGAGGAATGTACGGACGAGACGGTCGCGATTGATCAACTGAAGGCGCCCCCTGGGTGGTGTGCGGGCACAGCATATCCGCTGACGGCGTGGCGTTAACGCCGCATTCATCCTGTTCTGGCAGAATGTTCACATGACACTAACCAGTTCTACGCGCGAGCTATCCATCGAGGTCGCCTACAACGTGCGTCACATCGGCGGCTACCGCACGGAAAGCGGCGCGGTTACGAGCGAGACGGTCGTGCGCAGTGCGAGTCTCCACCGGCTGACACCAGCCGGCATCGCTGCCCTGGCTGACGCCGGGGTGCGCACCGTTGTCGACCTCCGCTCACAAATGGAGAAAGAGCGAGATGTTACCCCCGACCTCGCACCGTGGGGAATCCGCAAGGTTGAAGCGCCTGTGTTCGAACAGGACGCCTCGCCGGTTGGTCTCGCGGGCGAATTTCCCGGCTACGCCGTCGTCTACCAGCGCATGTTGGAAAACGGACGCGAGGCGTACCGACTGCTCTTCGAGACCATCGCTGGGAGCGACGGCGGAGTGCTATTCCACTGTGCCGCTGGCAAGGATCGCACGGGAGTCGCAGCCGCAATTTTGCTTGGACTCGCGGGTGTAGATGACGAGACAATCGTCGAGGACTACGCGGTCACCGAACAACTGCTGGCGCCCCTGATGGACGAGTGGCTACCGAAGATGGCGGAGCGCGGAATGACGGAATCGCAGGGTCGAGCGTTGATGGCGGCCAACGCAAGCGACATGGCAGTCACCGTGGAGCACGTCCGGATGCGCTTCGGCGGGGCCGAAGGCTACCTGCGTGACCTCGGCCTGAGCACCGGCCAGGTCAACGACCTTCGCGGCCGCCTGGTCGACTAGCGTTCGGTCAGCCTGGCGGCGCTTCTGATCGTCAACGCTCGACGTGCCGCGCCTTATTTGGCCGCCACGGCCCGCGAAGTGCCGGTTTCGATGCCAATGCCGAGCAGCAGCGCGTGTATGGCGCGCGCCTTCTGGATGATGCGGGCGGCGCCGGCTTCGCCGACGGCCTGTTTGCCATCGCACAGCGCCTCAGCCGGGTTCGAATGGATGTCGAACTCGATGCCGTGCGCGCCGGCCGCGATGAAGCCATAGGCGACTCGCTCCACCAGCTTCCCGTCGCCCGAACTGTGGCTGGGGTCGGCGATCAACGGCAGGTGTGACCTGCTCCGCACCTGCGGGATCATCGAGATATCCGCACCGAAACGCGTCTCGCTCTCGAAGCTCTTTATCCCGCGGTAGCAAAGGATAACGTTGCGATTGCCGTGCGGCGTCGAGCGCCCTTCGCGATCGATGCCGGACATGATGTAGGCCGCGCCGGACAGCCACTCATTCATGTCGTTCCCAAAGCCGTGCTTCAGCACGATCGGAACATCGATGCGCGATAGCTCTTCCAGGAGGGGCGAATACTGCGCGCTGCGAGCGCCGACCTGGATGACGTCGATACCGGCGCTCAGGAACGCGTCGAGATGGCGGAGGTCGATCAGCTCGCTGACGATCGGCAGGCCGGTCTCCTGCTTCATCGCGCGGGCGATTTCCAGGCCGCGATTGAGTTCGAGTCCCCGGTAGTCGTACGGGCTCGTGCGCGACTTGTCGACGAACGCGCGGAGCACATTGACGCCGGCCGCCTTCGCCATGCGCGCGGAGTCCAGCGCCTGCTGCTCCGACTCAATGGCGCACGGTCCCCCGAAGAACGTGAGATGGTCGCCGCCCACCATGACGGAGCCCACGGCGACGACGGTATCCTCCCGCTGGAAGCTCCGGCTCGCGTCCTTGAACTTCTCCGTGATGCGGATGACCCGCTCAACGCCGGGCAATTCGGTGATTCGCCCCTCATCGATGACGGCGGCGATGCCCTTCACGCCGATTACGGTCGTGTCGCTGACGATGGTCTCGCAGCGCAGTCCATAGTCGCGCTGAATCCGCTCGATGACGCGGTTCGTCTGCTCAGAAGTGGCCCCCTGGGCCATGTGGATGATCATCTGGTTGACTCCGTTATGTTGGGCGGATTGTCCTACGGAGCCGCGCTACGGGCGACGGGGGGCGCGCCGCTAAAAGAGGACGTTGGAGAGTTGCCGCTGATACTCACGCGTTTGCGGCGAGTCCAGCCCGAGGATGTCGAAGATAGCCAGCACCGCCTTGCGGGCTGCGCCCTCGGCGAAATTGCGGTCGATCTTCAACGATTGGAGCAGTTGCTCAACCGCCTGGTCGTACTGCCCCCGCGCCGCGAGCATCACCCCCAGCCGGTAGCGTGCACGAGGATCTGCCGGGTTGGCGCGCACTTCGCCGGCGAGGTCTTCGGTGGCGTGCTTCGCCGCGAAGTCTGCGAGAAACAGCCGGTGCTTGAGAACCTTCGCGCGCCGATCGGTCGGGGCACGTCCAAGGAGCTTCTCGGCTTCTTCCCGTTCGCCTCTATCCAGGAGCAACGTCGCCAGTCCGACGATCGCATCGGCGTTCGACGGCGAGGACGCCAGCGCGGAACGGTACGCCGACTCTGCGGCTGCCGTGTCCCCGGATGAAGCCGCGGCCGCTGCCTGCTGTGCGGCGCGCTCGGCCGCGGTGGGTACCAGCTTCGCGAAAAACGCTCGCACCTGCGCTTCCGGGACCGCCCCGGTGAACTCCGCTACGACGCGGCCGTCTCGGAACGCCTTTACGGCAGGGATGCCCTGGATGCGGTAGGTGGACGCGGTCTGTGGATTCTCGTCGGTGTTGAGCTTGGCGAGGAGGACCTCGCCTTTGGATTCGGCAGCGACCCGCTCGATGATCGGCCCGAGTACCCGGCAGGGCCCGCACCATGGGGCCCAGAAATCAACAACCACTGGCTGGGATTTCGAGCGCCCCACGACATCGGCGGCAAAAGAAGAATCCGTGACGTCAAGAACGGCGGGTGCGGCGGGCATGGGGAACTCCAAACGAGTATGTCCTTCGATCGTAGCGGAACCGAGCAGCGCCGTGAATTGAAAGTCGCGAATCGTGGATTGGTTCAGCGGGCCTGTAAGCCGGATTCTGTAGTCCCCGGAGGGACCGGTAGCCATCTCTCTCGACGCCGCGTCACCGCGGCGCTCTAGCAGCCAACCCGGGAGTTATGGCGGGCCGGGCAACCCTCCTCCCCTATTTGGCCTTGCTCCAGGTGGGGTTTTCACGGCCGGCCCGTTGCCGGGACGCCGGTGCGCTCTTACCGCACCATTTCACCCTTACCCGCCGAAGCGGGCGGTATGTTTCTGTTGCACTTTCCGTCGGCTCGCGCCGCCCAGGCGTTACCTGGCACCTTGCCCGATGGAGTCCGGACTTTCCTCTATGAGACGAGCCCACAGCGGCTACCCGGCCCGCTGAACCTGCCCATCGTAGCAGAGGACGTCCGATCGACCCTGCGGAGCCCGGTAGGGATTTCGTCGCGGCCACGCGTCGGGAACGATTGGAGGCAGGTGTGTAGGATCGTTCAAAGAGGAGGCCCCAAGATCGCGACAGATTCGTTCACCTGCACAGAGTGCGGCGGAGCGTTCACGCTTCCGCCGGCGGTTCGGTCGAAGTACCCCAACTGGACCCCAGCCGCGTGCATGGATTGCCGAGCGCCAAAGGGGGGCGGTACGAAATCGCGCCGGCGGCCGGGGACTATCACCCGTACCACGAACCTTCCCCTGGCCGACGTGTTGGAGCGCTTCGCGGCCGGGCCAACGACGGGAGTCTTCACCGACGGCTCGTGCCAACCGAACCCAGGGCCTGGCGGGTGGGGCGCCGTCTATGTACGCGATAACCACGTCGTCGAGCACCAGTACGGCTTTGAGCCGATGACCACGAACAATCGCATGGAGTTGCGCGCGATGATTGCGGGCCTGTCGATGCTCGGCCCGGGCGATGCGGTCGACGTGTACTCAGACAGCCAACTCGTGGTGAAGACGCTCACAGAGTGGGCGAAGAGCTGGGAGGCCAGGAACTGGAAGCGCAAAACCGGGACCGTCGAGAACCTCGACCTTGTGCAGGCAGCATATGCGCTCGTGAAGGAACGGCCGCTGGCCCGCATCCAGTGGATTCGCGCGCACGATGGCTCGCGCTGGAACGAGTACGCCGACGCGCTCTCCACGGCGCATCTGCGCGACACGCTCTGATCAGAGCCGCAGAAACACCCTGACGTCCGGGCCATCCACTTCGACGCGGTCGACGAGTTCTCGGAGGCCGGTCTGGAGCTGGCCGAACTCAAGCGCGTCCCACTCGGCCGCAATTCGGTCGCGAAGTGCCTTGAGATAGGCCCGTTGTTCTGCCTCGGACTGTTGCGCGAGGAGCCTCGCGCGGGCTGCGGCAAGTTCGCGATCGAGGGCTCTCTGGTCGTCCGCGACGCCGCCGCCTAACGCACGCATACGTTCGACGGTGATGTGGCCGTGCGCGGCGTCTGCCACGAGCTCTTCCAGCTGCCGACGGTTCCGTCGCATTCGCCCTTCGATCTTGTCGACCTGCCCCATCATGTCGAGCACGTAGCCATCCACGTTCCCGGCGCGGGGCATCCGCGTGATACCGCTGGCACCCTCCTGGAGGGCGTCGCGTACGCGCGCCTCCAGTTCGCCTGCGCGCTGCGTGTTGTAGCCGCAGGCACTCTGGTTCGTCCGGCTCTCGCACTGGTAGTAGCGGTACGCCGCGACATGGGCCTCGCCGGCCTTGGTGGTCCAGCGTTGCCTTCGGCTGACGCCGATCATCTTGTTTCCGCAGCGGCCGCAGAACGCCATCCCGGAAAGCAGGAACGGGACGACCGTCCGTTCGCGAACGGCGCCGTGGCGCGTCTGCAGGCGTTCCTGCACGCGGCGGAAGTCGTCAGCCGACACCAGCGGGGGATGGCTGCCCGGCACCTTCACACCGAAGCGGGTGTACGTCCCCAGGTAACTTCGGTTCCGGAGGAGGTCGCGGACCGTCACCATGCTCCAGCGGCCGCCCCGGCGGGTGGGGATCTTCTCTTCGTTGAGTTGGCCCGCGATCTTGCGGATACCCATCCCCTCCTGGAGATAGAGCCGGAAGATATAGCGGACGACGACCGCCTCCTCCGGAATGAGCTCCAGACGGTGACGGGGACCAACGCGGTAACCGTACGGCGGCCGGCCCAGCACCTCGCCTTTCACCGCCTTGCGGCGCATCGCGCTTCGCACCTTCTCTGAAACGGGCGTGCCGTCGCCACGGTCAGCCCACGTAGACACGAGTTCCTTCGCGGCCTCGCCGCCACCCTGGATCGAGAGGACCTGTACGCCGGCGTTCTCGATGGTGAGAATCTTCATTGCAGCGTGGCCGAGGTCCTTGCCGAGCGCGGTCAAGCCATCCACGACGCAGACCATAAAGCCACGGTCTGGGCGCTGCAGGAAGCTGAGAAGCTGCTCGTATCCGGCCTCGGCCGGTCCCTCCCCCGCGACGTCCAAGAAGGTAGCGGCGACTTCGTAACCGTGCTTCGCACAGAAGTCGAGGAAGGCACGGTTTTGGTCCCCAACGGTGCGTTTTGCGCCGTTTCGCCGTGCTCCCTCGAAGAAGTACCCAACCGCCTTCATGCCTTACCCGATGTAGAGAATCCGCTCACAGTTGGGGCATTGCGCCAGCAACTCCGTCGAGAATGCTCGCCTTCGGAGCGCGTCCGGGAGTGCGATGCGGCATCCGCCGCAGGCGCCGCCCTGGATACGCGCGACCGCACCGCCGCCGCGCTTCTGCCGAACCGTCTCGTAAATGTGGAGCGACCGCGGGTTGACTTTGCCTTTCTGGACGTCACGCTTCCGCGCAGCGCGATCTATCGCGTCGCCAAGGCGCTTTGCCTCGTGCTTGAGGTCCTGCTGCGTGTGCTCCCAGGCGGCCTCGAGCCGGGCGACGGTCCGCGCAGCCGACGCCCGCTCTCGCTCGGCGTCCTCGAGGCGGGAAAGGAGCGTGAGCAGCTCATCTTCGAATTCCGAACGACGCTGTTTCAGGAGTTCCAGCTCGTGCTGGATGCTTCCCAGTTCCTTTGGGTTCTTCACGGACCCGTCGTAGAGCCGCTTCTCTTCGGGCTCGATTCGCGCAGTTAACCCGTCCACCTCGCCATCCAACCGGCGCTGCTCTTTTTGCAGCGCCGCCAGCGTTGTGTCGGCCGTGGCGAGTTCCCGGCGGGCCGCATCGAGTTCTTCGTTTCCGCGAAGCCGGCGTTCGACATCAAAGCGCGCCGCGTCAAGCGCGGCTGCCTCGTCATCGATCGCCTGGAGCGCAACGAGTTCGGTGACCTGACTCACCAGCGGCGTCCGAAATGCATTGGCGGCTCTCTTTCACGGGCTAACCGTAGCACTAAGGCTACGCAGGACCGCTACGCTCGTAAACGCCGCCGGGGCCGTTCGCGGCATCAATTCCCGAAGAGTTACGCAACGCCAACCGTTATGGCACACGCCGGGCGACAAAGGGTAGCCGGGGCGGGAACTGCCGCGGATGACCGCTGCCGGTATACTGGAAGTACCTCCAACGTGAGGTGTCACTCATGCTCTTCAACGTTTCGCAACTCCTCCGCGAGCCCATCGGGTCGACCCGGTCGTACTCCCTCGAGACTCAGCCCCCTGTTCACCGCGGCAGCGCGGAACTCATCCGCACGCCGAACGGCGTGCTCGTGCGATGTGAGGCTGACGTCGTCATCGAAGCGAACTGCAGTCGCTGCCTTGCGCCGTTCGGATACCCGGAGCACATCGATTTCGAAGAAATCTTCGTGCAACGCTATGACGTCACGACTGGCGCTACGCTCTCGACCGCCGACGATGACGAGGAGGCGTTCTGGATCAGCGGCCATCACACGATCGACATTACGGAGGCAGTGCGGCAATATACCGAGATGGCTGCAGCAATGCAGCCGCTTTGTCGTCCGGACTGCCCGGGTATCTGCCCGGAATGCGGCCAGGACCTCACCATCGCGACCTGCCGCTGCGAACGGCAACCAGTGGACATTCGCTGGGCCGCCCTCGCCGCACTTAAGCGCTCGAATGGATAGAGAACTGAAGGAGTCCACGAATGCCACCGCTACCAAAGCGGAAGTATCCCAAGTCGCGGCAGGGGAAGCGGCGCAGCCACCTCGCCATCAAGATGCCGCACGTCATCGATTGTCCGCGGTGCAAGAGCCCACGGCTGGCGCATCACGCCTGCCCGATTTGCGGGACGTACCGGGGCCGCGAAGTGATCACGATGCCGGCTCCCGAGCTGGACAGCTAACAACGGCCACGCTGGCGGTGACGCCGTTCATCGCCTTTTCCGATCCGGTCCACAACGATCGGGCTTTCGTGTTTCCCGGTCAGGGCGCCCAGGCCGTCGGCATGGGCAAAGAGCTCTACGAACAGTTTCCGGCGGCGCGCGAATTGTTCGACCGCGCCGACGAGATCCTTGGTTTCCGGCTGAGCCGGCTCTGCTTCGAGGGACCGGAAGCGGAGTTGCAGCAGACACGCAACGCCCAGCCGGCGATCGCAGTCACAAGCCTTGCCTTGTTGCGAGTGGCGACCGAAGAGTCGCCAACACTCCGCGAACGGCCCGCGTACGTGGCGGGCCATTCGCTCGGAGAATACCCGGCACTGGTAGCGGCCGGAGCGCTGCCGTTCGATGAGGCCATACGCCTCCTGCGCACACGTGGCGAGCTCATGCAGGCGGCGGGCGAGAAGAATCCAGGGACGATGGCGGCGGTACTCGGCCTCGATATTGGCGACTGCGAGGATGTCTGCCGCGAGGCGGGCGCCGAGGTCTGCAACGTCAACGCGCCGGGCCAAATCGTCATCGGCGGGCGCCGCGAAGCCGTCGTACGCGCGCTCGACTATGCGAAGGCTCGCGGCGCGGCAAAGGTGATCCCGCTAAGCGTGAGCGGCGCCTTCCACAGTTCACTCATGCGTAGCGCCGCCGACGGGCTGGTCCAGCCCGTGGCTACCGCGTCCATCAACGATGCAGCGCTTCCAGTGATCGCGAACTGCACGGCAACGCCCGTCACCAACGAGACAGCCATCCGGCATGAGCTCGTGGACCAGGTCTGCCGGCCGGTGCAGTGGAGCCAATCGGTCGACTTCCTCGGCCGACAGGGTGTCGAGACGTTCATCGAGTTCGGCCCAGGCCGCGTGCTCAGCGCGATCATCAAGCGGATGCTGCGGAAGTCCAACTGCATCAACGTGAATGACGCGGAGTCGGTCCGCGTGACGCTCTAAGTGGCGGCCCTCGACGGGCGCGTTGCCCTCGTCACCGGCGGATCGCGCGGTATCGGCAGGTCAATCTGCCTCGAGCTCGCCCGCCAGGGGGCGGCCGTTGCCGTCAACTACCAGGCGAAGGCGGGCCTCGCGGCCGAGGTGGTACGCGAGATCGAGGCTGCGGGCGGGAAGGCCATCCCACTCGCCGGCGATGTCTCATTGGCTGGCGACGCGGCGACACTCGTGAAGTCAACAGTTGATCAGCTCGGTGGACTCGACATCCTCGTAAACAACGCCGGTATTACCCGCGATGGCCTGCTCATGCGCATGTCCGAGGCCGATTGGGACGCCGTGCACAATACGAACCTTCGCGGCGCATTCCTCGTGACGAAGGCGGCGATGCGGCCCATGCTCCGGGCAAAAGCCGGCCGAATCATCAACATCAGCAGCGTCGTGGGCGTGATGGGCAACGCCGGGCAGGCAAACTACGCGGCAGCGAAAGCGGGCCTCATCGGCTTCACGCGCGCTGTGGCGCGGGAAGTGGCCTCGCGGGGCATCACCGTGAACGCCGTGGCACCAGGCTTCATCCAGACGGATATCACCGCCGGGCTCACCGAAGCGCAGGTAAACGCGGTCATGGGGCAGGTGCCGCTTGGCCGCATGGCGAACCCCGAAGAGGTTGCGCCGCTGGTCGCCTTCCTCGCTGGTGACGGAGCTGCATACATCACGGGCCAGTGCATCCACGTAGACGGCGGTATGGTAATGGCATGACGGACAGCGTCATGCGCCGCGCACGGTTCCTCGTCATCGAAGCACTCTACGAATCCGAGACCTCCGACCACCCGGCGGAAGACGCGTTCAACCGCCGCGTACGCGACGTTGCCGCGGAGGATCCCGACGTCGCCGAGCCAGGACCGAGCGGATTCGGACGGGGCGTTCTTCGGGGCATCCTCAAGCGCGAGGCAGAGCTCGACGGCTATATCCAGGATGCTGCGACGCAGTATCCCGTGGACACGCTGGCGGTCGTTGACCGGAACATTCTGAGGCTTGCAATATGGGAACTGCTTTCCGATAATTCGGCGCCGGTCGCGGCTGTGGTTAACGAAGCCGTCGAGTTGGCTCACCGGTATGGCGGAGAATCCTCACCGGCCTTTGTGAATGGAGTGCTGCGCACCGTCAGCGAGCGAATAACACAGAGCAAGGCGCCGCCCCGCGAGGCGGAATCTTCCACATCCCCGCAGGAGTAGCCCTACACGTGTCCACTGTTTTCGAACGCGTCCGATCGATCGTGGTTGAGCAACTTGGGGTCGAGGAAGACGAGGTGGTGCCAAACGCATCCTTCGTCGACGACCTGAACGCCGACTCCCTGGACCTGGTGGAGCTGATCATGTCGCTGGAAGAGGAATTCGCCAGCGACGCCGGCGAGCTGGAAATCTCCGATGAAGATGCGGAAAAGATCGCGACCGTGCAGGACGCGGTAGACTACCTCAAGGACCACGGCGTCGAAGACAAGTAGTTTGTCCCCCGTGGTGCCGCCGCTCTGCGCGGCCCGGGGAGGTTGACGTGTCATTCCTGGGCGTTGGCTACCAGGAACTCCTGCTCGTACTCGTGCTCATGCTCGTCGTGGTGGGACCGGAACGCCTGCCCGGTATGGCGTACCAGATCGGCAAGGCCGTGCGCACACTGCAAGGCTACGCTCGCCAGGTTCGCGACGAATTCAAAGACGAGATCGATTACATCGAAGAGCAGTACCGCACGGTCAAGGGCGAAGTCGACACGGCGCGCGAATCAATGCGGACCGAGACAGCACGCCTTAACACGGAACTGCAGGACGCTACGAGCGTTCTCCGCAACGATCCGATGGCCGGGCCGGCAACCTCCGCGTGGGTGGGCGACGTTCCCCAGAACAACGTCGTAAGCATCTCGAACGGGCAGCCGGTCGTACCTGAGGGTGAGGCCGCCGTCGCCGAACCCATCGAGGAACCAAAGCCAGCGCCGCTGGTCTTCTGATTCGCCTATGAGCGCTCAGCCGCAACACGACCCCGATCTTCGCCCGGTTGCTCACTCCGGCGGCGCCGAAATGACGCTGCTGGAGCACCTGAAGGAGCTCCGTAACCGGGTCATAGTTTGCGCGCTCGCGCTGGTGATCGGATGCCTCGTCTCGTTCCTCTTCTGGCAGACCATCCTGGGCTGGCTCCTTGCGCCAGCACGCGCTGACCATCCTGACTTCGCCCTGTCTATCTTCTCGCCCACTGAGAGCATCGGTCTGATTTTCAAAATCGGCCTGTACGGGGGCCTCATCATCGCCTCGCCTGTCTGGATCTATGAGGCCTTCGCCTTCGTTGTTCCTGGCCTCACCCCTCGTGAACGACGGATGATCTTCCCTGGACTTTTCGGCACCGTCCTCTTCCTGCTGGGCGGGATGGCCTTTGCCTACTGGATCATCCTCCCAGCCTCGCTCGGGTTCCTGCTCGATATTGGGAGCGAAAACTTGAACCCCGTGATCGGGGCGCAGCAGTACATGGATTTTGCGACGCGCATCATCTTCTGGGTGGGTGTTGCCTTCGAACTACCGATGGTGCTCGCGCTTGCGGCGAGGCTGGGCCTTGTCCGGGCGGGCCAACTGCTCCACTTCTGGCGCTACGCCATCGTGCTCGTGTTCATTATCGCGGCGATCATCACGCCGACTCCCGACCCCTTCAACCAGTCGCTCGTCGGGGGGCCGCTCCTCGGGCTGTACTTCCTGGGCATCCTCCTTGCCCGGATCGTCCAGAAGCCACGCCCGCGTCCGGAGCCCATCACGTAGTGGCGCAAACCGGACTCGAAGAACGCGGACAACGCGCGGATGCACTCTACGCCCGGGTGCGGGCGTGCACGCTGTGCGGGCTTTCGCGGACGCGGACGTGCGCGGTTCCGGGCGAGGGTCCGCTCGACTCAGAAGTGATGTTTATCGGAGAGGCGCCGGGCGCGAACGAGGACCGGCAGGGCCGACCGTTCGTTGGCCAGGCCGGTCAGTTCCTCGAAGAGCTGCTGGCGGCAGGGGGGCTCCAGCGATCGGATGTCTACATCTGTAACGTACTGAAATGCAGACCGCCTTCGAACCGGGACCCTCTTCCTGCCGAAATGGAGTCGTGCAAGCCATACCTCGATGAACAAATCGAGCTGATCGACCCGCTGGTGGTGGTCACACTTGGTCGCTACTCGATGTCCCGTTACTTTCCACAGGTGACGATCTCTCGGATCCACGGGAAGTTCAAACGCATCGAAGACCGGTTCTACGTGCCGATGTACCATCCAGCAGCCGCCCTACACCAGCAGAGCCTGCGAGAGGTGATGCTCGAGGACTTTCGGGCGCTCCCGGCCATCATTGACCGAGCACGGGAGTTCCATTCGCCACCACCCACCAGGGAGCCCGCGCCCCAATCACCCGCGGCGGCCCAGGCGCGGCTTTTCGATTGAAGGTTTCATGACCAGTTCCAACCTGCGCGTCATCCCCCTCGGCGGGCTCGGCGAAATCGGCCGAAACATGATGCTTATCGAGTACGGCGACGACATCATCGTCATCGATGTCGGGCTCATGTTTCCCGAAGAGGAGATGCTCGGCGTCGACCTCGTCATCCCGGACTTTTCGTACCTTCGCGACAACGCCCATAAGCTCCGCGCGGTCTTCCTCACGCACGGGCACGAAGATCACGTCGGCGCGCTGCCGTACTTCCTCCGCGAGTTCAGCGCTCCTGTCTACAGCACACGGCTCACGGACGGCCTCATCCGGGTCAAGCTGAACGAACATCGGCTACTACAAAACGCTGAAACGCACGTCGTTCAACCGGGTGACCTGATCGATGCCGGCGTCTTCGAAGTCGAGTTCTTCACCGTGGCGCACAGCATCCCCGATGCCTGCGGTCTGATCATTCGCACGCCGCTCGGGCTGCTCGTTCACACGGGAGATTTCAAGCTCGACCACACGCCGGTAATGGACCAGCACACCGACCTCATCCGCCTCGCGCAGGTGGGAGCCGAGGGGTGCCTGCTGCTGATGGCCGATTCGACGTATGCGGAAATCGATGGCTATACGCCAAGCGAGCAGCTCGTTGGCGAGGCGTTGCGCACGATCCTCGTGAACGCGCGGGGACGCGTGATCGTTGCGACGTTCGCCTCGCTGATTTCGCGCGTCCAACTCGTCGTCGATGCTGCGGTGTTCACCGGACGCAAGGTGTTCGTCACGGGCCGGTCGATGATCGACAACGTAGCGATGGCGCGGCAGCTGGGCTACATCAACGCCCCTGACGGTGTCATCGTCGGGGTGGAAGAGATGCGCCGCACGCCGTCGTCCCGCCTCGTGATCGTGACCACGGGAAGCCAGGGCGAACCTACCAGCGCACTGACGCGCATGGCTAATGGCGACCATCGCCACATCACGATCGAAGAGGGCGACACCGTCGTGCTGTCCTCGAGTCCGGTGCCGGGGAACGAGCAAGCGGTGTACCGCAACGTCGATAACCTGTTTCGGCTGGGCGCTGATGTGCTCTACAACCGGATTTCGAACATCCACGTGCGCGGCCACGCGAGCCGCGAAGAGCTCAAGATCCTGCAGAGCGTGCTCCAGCCCGAATACTTCCTGCCAATCCACGGCGAGTATCGCCATCTCGTTGTCCACTCCAAGCTTGCCGAGGCTGTCGGCGTTCCGAAGGGCCAGGCGTTCGTACTGACCGATGGCGATGTGCTCGAGATAGATGAGGAAACGGCGTTCCACAAGGAACGTGTACCGGCAAGTTATGTCTATGTCGACGGCCTTGGCATCGGCGACGTCGACCAGCACATCCTCCGCGACCGGGCTCACCTCTCAACCGACGGCGTCGTGGTCGTGATGGTGGCGGTCGACAAGCAAACCGGGAAGCTGGAGCGGCCGGCTGAGGTACTCGCGCGCGGGTTCCTCGACTTCGATGAACGCGAAGAGCTGCTCGAGCGAAGCAAACAACTGGTCGCGAAATCGCTCGAGGGCAGCTCGCATTATGCCGAGTTCGCCGATGTCAACAGCCGCATAAAGGACGCATTGAGCAAGTTCCTTTATGATGAGACACGCAGGCGGCCGATGGTTCTGACAGTGACGGTCGAGGTCTAGTCAGCAGCCATCGCCTGGGCCGGCCCGAGAGCATGCGGGGTGCGCGGGACGGGTAGTAAGGAGTGCTCGCCATGACGGCACGCACACGAACTCGTCCCCGCTCTGGGCGCGCGTCCCACGCGCGGCGCCGAAAGAGCTTGTTCCACGGTCTGTCCCTGAACCGCGCGACCGTTGCGGCGGTGGTGGTCGGCGCGCTGCTCATCGCAGTCGTCCTTGTTGTGGTCGATGCAGGCAGCATGGCCAGCAATGCGCGTGACGCGGCGCTTGACCGCGTCGGGCTGGGCATCTTCATCATCGTGCTCTGGGCAGCGGCAATCGCGATTGCGTGGCGGCGGGAAAGCTACGCCGACGGCCTGCCGTTCTTCCGCCAGGCTGCCGGCATGGCCGCGCTCGGGCTCTTCGCATGGGGTGCGCTCGCGCTGAACGAGGCCGACTGGTCCATCGGCTCGGTCGATTTTCACCAGGTAAGCCTCGGCGGCCAATTCGGCCAGGCGCTAACCTCCGGGTTCCTCGGCAAACTCGCATGGATCAGTCTCTTCATCGTCGGCATGGCTCTCACCGCGCCCGGCCTGACGCTCGCATTCGCCCGGAACGCGCCCCTGTGGTTGCAAGAGGCATGGGACCGACGATGGCCCCACCGCGCAGCGTCCGCCACCGGCCGGTTCGTCGCGTTCATCTGCTCGCGCCCGTCACGAGATCAGGCGGAGTTCGTCATCGGGAGCAGCGGCACCGCGGCGCCGGCACTCGAAGACCGCCCTATCGTGTTCCGGCCGACCATCGATCCCGCATCGCCCACTTCGACGCTGGGCGCGGGCGCGGCGGCGCACTTCACTTCGCCGCCAGCGGAGGAGCCTGAGGCAGCGCCGCCGACTCCAGCCGCTCCGGACCCCGAGCCGGAACCGCAGCCCTCAGTCGACGATGGCGAGCCGCAGCAACTGGTGTTCACGATGAACGAGCACAGCGGCTGGCAGCTCCCCGCGATCGAGATGTTGAACGCTCCGCAAGTCAGCGCCTCCCGCAAACACGACAACGCCGCCCGGGCGCAGCTCATCGTGGACACCCTCGCGAGCTTCGGAGTCGACGCCACCGTCGTGGAGATCAACGAAGGCCCTACTGTGACGCAGTTCGGCGTCGAGCCTGGCTGGGAAGTGCGCTACAAAGAGCTCCAGCTGAAGGACGAAAGCGGTCGCACACTCGTGGCGGCCGACGGCCGCACGCGCACCGAGCGCGTGGAGGTGTCGCGGACGCGCGTCCGAGTGAACAAGATCACCGCGCTCCAAAACGACCTGGCTCTGGCGCTGGCGGCGCCAAGCCTGCGTATCGAGGCGCCCGTACCAGGCCGCGCCATTGTCGGAATCGAGGTGCCCAACGACAGCGCGACCGTGGTGACGATGCGCCACGTCATGGAAACGAAGGAATTCAGCGATCTGGCGGTCAAGACGAAATTGGCGCTCGCCCTGGGCAAGGGCGTCTCGGGAGTCCCCGTCGTGGCGGACCTGGGAAAGATGCCGCACCTGCTCATCGCCGGGGCCACCGGAAGCGGCAAGAGCGTCTGCATGAACGCCATCATCGCCGGCATCATGATGAATGCGACGCCGGAGCAGGTCCGGTTCGTTATGGTCGACCCCAAGCGCGTCGAACTCACCGCCTACGCCGGCATCCCACACATGGCTTTCAGCGAAGTGATCGTCGACATGGACAAGGTCGTCGGCACGCTGCAGGCGGTCGTGGGCGAAATGGAGGCGCGGTACAAGAAGTTCGCCAGTGTCGCCGTGCGCAATATCGAGTCGTACAACCGGCATCCGCGGGTACTCAAGAAACTGCCCTACTGGGTGGTGATCATCGACGAACTGGCAGACCTGATGATGGCGGCCCCGTTCGAGGTCGAGAAGCTGATCTGCCGATTGGCACAACTTGCGCGGGCCACCGGCATCCACCTCGTGGTCGCGACCCAGCGGCCATCGGTCGATGTCGTCACGGGCCTGATCAAGGCGAACTTCCCCACACGCATCGCGTTCGCCGTCACCTCCATGACGGATTCACGAACGATCCTCGACATGGGCGGCGCAGAGAAGCTGCTCGGCCGCGGCGACATGCTCTACATGCCGACCGACGCCGCCAAGCCTATCCGCATCCAGGGCGTCTACGTATCCGACGCCGAGGTCGAACGGCTCGTCGAGTTCTGGAAGGATGAACGCTTCCGCGATCTCGTGCCCGAGAATGCCGACGACCTGCTCGAGCAGGCGCTCATCGAACAGAACGGCGGCGACAGCGCCATCGAGATCGAAGAGGACGACCCAATCGTCGAGCGGGCCACTGCGCTTGCGCGGCAACATCAGCGGGTGTCGCCTTCGCTGTTGCAACGCCGGCTCAAGATCGGCTACGTGAAAGCCGTGCGCCTGATGGATGTTCTCGAAGAACAGGGCGTCGTCGGCCCGCGCGAAGAAGGCGAATCGCGAAAGGTGATCGAGCCGGCCGCTGAAGGCGGACTCGCTTGATACACTGTCAGTCGTGAAAAACCTCCGTTCGATTCTCCGGCGGCCCGAGCCTGCCGACGAAGAAGAGATGCCCGTCCGGCACGAGCAGTGCCTCTCATGCGGCGCCGATCTCGAAGGCTCGAAGGCCTATGAGCGGTATCGCGTCTGCCATTCGTGTGGCTTCCATTTCCACCTCACGGCGCGCGAACGCATCGTCACGCTGCTGGATGCGGGCAGCTTCTCCGAAGATGACCGCGGCGTGACCGCCATCGATCCTCTTTCGTTCCAGGGACGCCAGTCGTATCGGTCCCGCGTGATCAACGCGCAGCGCCGCACCGGTTTGGCCGAATCGGCGCTCACGGGTACGGGCGCGATCTTTGGCCGGGACATCGTCATCGCTGTGCTCGATTTTTCGTTCCTGGGCGGATCGATCGGAGTCGTGGCGGGCGAGCGCCTCGCGAGGGCTTTCGAAAAGGCGGCCGCGCGACGCGTTCCGGTGGTCACGGTCTGCTCCACGTCAGGCACACGCATGCAGGAGGGGCTGCTCGCCCTCATGCAGGTTCCGCGCGTCATTGCCGCCGCGGGGCTGCACGCGAAGACTGGCCTGCCCCATATCGCCGTGCTCACGGACCCCACAACGGGATCGGCGTATGCCGGCTTCCTGAGCCTCGCGGACTTCCTCATCGCGGAACCGAACGCCCTTGTCGGATATGCGGCCCTTCGCGCGTTGCAGGAGACGGAAGAGCAGGACCTCCCGGCCGGTGCCCACACGTCGGAATCGCACCTCGAACACGGCCTCATCGACGCGATACTTTCGCGGGCGCAGCTGCGCGAGAGCCTCGCCCTCCTGCTTGATCTCATCCTCAAGGACTTTCAGCTCAGCGCCCCCCATCAGCTTCGGGAGGGCAAGACCGCTCACTCCGTTCACGCCGCCTGGCAACAAGTCCAAATCTCGCGCCACGAGCAGCGCCCCACAGCCACGGACTTCATCGCCAACATGACGACGTCGTTCGTCGCACTGCACGGCGACCGGAGCGGCGTAGACGATCCGTCGGTGGTAGCCGGGTTCGCCTCACTCGGCGGCGAAGCGGTGATGATCGTCGGCGAAAACCGGGCCCACGGCGCCCCG
This sequence comes from uncultured bacterium, assembly GCA_963832795.1. GTDB lineage: Bacteria > Chloroflexota > Dehalococcoidia > Tepidiformales > Tepidiformaceae > CAWHVJ01. The sequence continues at coordinate 78,756 of CAWHVJ010000005.1, read as the reverse complement.
GCCGGGGGCGATGGCTGGGTTCGGCCGGCGGGATTCCGCAAGGCGACGCGGGCGATAAATCTCGCGGCGAAATTCGAACTGCCTCTGGTCACGCTCATCGATACAGCCGGAGCGCACCCTTCTTTGGAGAGCGAACAGTCCGGCCTCGGCCACGCCATCGCCGAGTGCATCGCGACGATGGCCGCCGTCCCGGTGCCAACGATCGCAGCCATCATCGGTGAGGGGAACAGCGAAGCGGCGGTGGCCCTCGGAGCGGCCGACCGTGTACTGATGCTGGACAACGCGGTGTACGAAGTCATCCGCCCCGAGGACGCCGCCAAGATCCTGTACCAGGAGGCCGGTCGGGCCGGCGAAGCCGCCGAACGCCTACGCCTGACGTCGCATGACTGCCTGAAGCTGCACATAGCGGATGTCACCGTGCCGGAGCCCGGCGAAGGGGCCCACGTCGACCATACGGAGGCTGCGCTGCTGCTACGACGCGCCATCCTCCGTGAGCTCACCCGAGTGCAACGCACGCGCACCAAGCGACGCCTGGAACAACGCTACCAGCGGTACCGCGAGATCGGCTCAACCCGTTCTCGCTTGCGGGGCACGGTCGAACGGCGGCTGGCCCACCTCTTCGACCGCATGGGCGGCATGCGGGATCGCCTTCGCTCGCGCTCGTCGAATCTCAGGCGGCGGGTTGAATTCGGCGACCATCCCGACATCCCGGTGTAAGCTTCCGCCGGACGAGGGACCTGGCGCTGGATCTACAAGACCTGTGGCTCTTACCACTCGGCGTGGCAGTCGGCGCATTCGGAACGCTCGTCGGCGCGGGCGGCGGTTTCGTGCTGGTGCCGGTGCTTCTGCTCCTGTATCCAGACAAGGACCCGGAGACGATCACCTCCATGTCTCTCCTGGTCGTGTGCGCCAACGCGACATCGGGGTCCATTGCCTATGCTCGCCAGGGCCGGATCGACTACCGCAGCGGCGGCTGGTTCGCCCTGGCAACGCTGCCCGGCGCGATCGGCGGCGCACTCGTGGTTGGCCTGATTCCGAGACAAGCCTTCGACGCAATCTTCTCCGCGTTGCTGATCGTCATGGGCCTGTACCTGATGTTCCGATCCCGCGTGACGCATCTCGTCGAGCCGGTAACGGGCCGTGGCGTGGTCCACAGGGTCATCACCGACACGCACGGCAACACCTTCAGCTACTCGTTCCAGCTGTGGAAAGGCATCCTGATCAGCTCGGGCGTCGGCTTCGTCAGCAGCCTTTTGGGCATCGGGGGTGGGATTATCCACGTTCCGGTGATGGCCACGGTGCTGCACTTTCCGGTACACGTGGCAGCCGCGACGTCGCACTTCGTGCTGGCGTTCGTGTCCGCCGAGGGCACGGCAGTCCACCTGGCAACCGGAAGCCTTACCTGGAACCGTGACCTGGCGCAGGCAGTCTTGCTCGGCCTCGGCGCAATCCCGGGAGCGCAGGTGGGCGCGGTGCTTTCTCACCGGTTGCACAGCGGCATCATTATTCGCGCGCTGGCCGGCGCGCTCATCCTCGTTGGCGTGCGTCTGGCACTCAAAGCGGCGGGCTAGAGGTCAGCGGGTGTTTTCCCAGTCCTTCCAGCCGCCCTGTCGATGCTCCGGCGTTTCGAGGACATGCCCGCTCGCTCCTTTTGACCGTTTTTTCGCCGCCTCGCGAGGATCCCTGTCCAGCCGCTTTAGCGCGAACCAGACGCCGAAGCTGAGAGCGCACATCGCGCCGGCGAGCATGGCGAGCCGCTGAAGCCCTCGGGACGAGGCATCGTTCCAGCTGTCGTAGGCCGAGCGGGAGAGCTTAAGCGCGGAAGCGGGGTCACCGGACGCGTAGCTCGCCTGCGCCTTCGTGAGGTCGCCAGATGGGTCTGAAAACATCAAACCGATGCGGCCAAGAAACGACGGCTTATAGGCTGCCTGCTTGGCTTTCGCCAGCTCGATCATCTTCCCGGCGGCGACTTCGTTGTAGGCCATCGTGACGGCGGACGCTGTGAGCTTCTTGGCCGCTCCGAAATCGCCCTGGCTGTACTTATCCCGGGCATCGGCGAGGTCCTTGAGCGCCGGAGAATCGGCTGGCTCGGATTGGAGCTGGTCCGCGGCATCGACCAGCGCCTGGACTGCCTGGCGTTGGTCGTCAACGATTCCCTGCGTGTGCGCCATCGTATCGGTTCCCCACGATTGCGCGACGCCCAACGAGGGCGGTAAGCCCGCGTCTGTCGCCATTTTGGATACCGCGGCATAGGCGTCGAGAACCGCGTTCGCCTCCGTGACCTGGGCGGCGACTGGCGAAAACGCCCAGGCGTCGAGGTTGCCGGAGATGTCCGACGGTCGTCCGGACAGCCCGACGGAGGCGGCTCGGATGCCGAGTGCAGCCACCAGATCATGTGCCGCACGCCTGTCGGCGAGCGTGGCTGAAGCGGTGTCAGGATTGAACACCCAGCCAAGGAAGAGCTTGTCGAGATTCGCGCCGCTCACCGCCTCTCCGGCGTCCATGAACCACTTGCCGTCGAACGGCGCGCGCGGTGAATCGGGCGCGGTCTTCGAGAGCACCACCTTCATGTTCGTGGGGCCTCCAATCGCATCCTGGTAAGCGAACCAGAAGGCCCCCGCACGGCCGTACCAATAGTTCGGGTTGCTGACTGCAGAACCATCTCCCCACAACATCAGGTTGTCGGTGTAACCGAGCGACTGCCACTTGCGGTCGATGGGGGTTATGCCGAGTGAGGGCGCGACGGAGCGCATCCCGTATTCGGCGAGGCCTTCCCACAGCCACGGCGCCTCGAGGTTGGTGCCTGCCCATTGGTGCGCCAGTTCGTGCACCGTCACTTCATCGTCGAAGCCAGTATTCGGGGCGATCAACACCTCACCCTGTTCCGGGAACGCCACGCCAGCGGCGCCGGCAAACTCGATGTGATGCGACTGCAGCATGAGGACGTGGTCGTGGGGCAGCGGGAATCCGAACGTTTCTTCGAGCTTGGGCAATGCCTGCTGCGCCAGCGCGAACTCACGCTGTGCCCACTGCTCGTCACGCCGGAAGTACTTGAACGTGAGCGTCTTGGCGCCTTCCTGCATCTGGACTGACGCTTCCAAAGAGCCGCGCTGCGAGGTGTCGGTGATCGACTGAACGTACGCGGAAAACAGCGTTGGCACGGCACGCTGGCGGCACGCATCGTCGAGAGCGGCACAGCGCTTCAGCACGTCCGGTTGGTCGGTGCTCAGGGCGATGAGCGTGACGTCGCCGCAAACCCAGCGCTCGTCGCCCGCGTCGACAACCTCACCTGGTTGGTGGCTAAGCTTTACGCACCCGGGGTCGAAATAGTTCTCCCCGTTCGTCGGGACGTCGACGAAGACGAACGAGCCCTCGCCCTGCCCCAGGAAGAGCGTTTCCACCGATCCGGGCTGGAGGGTCGAAAGGGTGCCGTTGTGCGCCGCCACCGAGTACGTCATGACAAGGTCGGTCTTGCGATTCGTCTTCAACGGCGCCGGAAGCGTGGCGAGCACGACCGTCACCGTCGAGTTTGCTTCCGAGCCGGGGGTTATCTTGGTCTGCAGCGACGCGCCATCCTGCGTCACCGCCACGTTCGCCGCCGTCGGCATCGCGAACAGCGGAAGAGCGGCGAGGTCGCCGGATTGGGCGTTCTGGAACGTCGCTTTGACGGTGACGTCCATCGTCCCGTTGGGGACGTCCAGGTGGTAGTACGAGTCCGAAAGGATGTAATACGGGAGCCCGGCCGCAGTCGCCGGCGACGCGCCGGGCACCGCCAACACGGCAACCGCGAGGCAGAACAGGGCGACGCTGAGATAGCGCAGTCGAACGCTCATAGTGTGAATGTCGGCGCGCAGAGTGTCGGAAAGTAGGGAGAATCTCAGTTCTGGGCGCCCCCCGGCGCGCGACGGCCGGTACTATGCTCGTGTGGCGGTATTCGTTGTGCGTGCAGCCGCGATTGGCGACCAACTGACCGATGAGTTGTGCCGCCTCTTAAGCCGCGCCTACACGGATGAGCCGCATCTCGCGACCTACCCGCCGGAACTGCTTCAACAGCTCGCGAGCGCCATCGCAGCGGTCCAGAACGGGCCGGCGACGATGCCTCGCGAATGGCTTCGGCGCTTCCCCACGATTCGCAACGTCAGGCGGAACGCCGACCAGCGACTCGATTCGGTGCATTTCCTGCATCGTGAAGGTGGAGTGCTCGCAGGGCACGTGGCGCTGTTCGAGCAGCAATTCGTGTTCGGCGGTACGGAGCGCATCAGCGGTGGCTACATCGAAGACGTTGCCACCGAACCGGCACGCCGGGGCGCAGGCATTGCGACGGGACTGCTGACCGAAGTAGTGAAGCACGCTCGCGCCTCCGGCATGGAGCTCCTGGGCCTCGGGACTTCGATACCGGAGTTCTACGGCCGCATTGCGTGGCGACGCTGGGAGGGAACGGCATCCCACGAGAACCCTGACGGTTCGGAAGCTGCCGACGGTGGAGAGATGGTGCTCCCGCTCTCCGCGGCGGGCGCCGGTTTGCTCGGGCGGCATGCCGGAAAGCACTTGTTCCGCCCCACGCGTGAGCCGCTGTAGCGAGTCTTCGGGGCATCCCTGATCTTTCCCCGTGTTGCCGGAATCTTGCCAAACTGCCGCTGACCGTAACCGGCGCATATCGAACCATACTGCGAACCCAGCCGTCCCCGGGGGTTCCTCCTTTTGCGATCCTTTGCGAAGAACATGGCGGGCGTCGCTGCGGCGGGCCTGTCGTCCCGCGCCGACCGCGGTGACCACGAAGGCAGCCGGCTGGAGCCGGCCCAGGTCCCCACGGCGCTGCGCGCGTTCTGGCTGGACGGTCTCTTCGCCGCCGCCAGCGACGCCTTTATCCTCTCCTACCTTCCGCTCCTCGCCAATGCGCTCGGCGCCAGCGCAACGCAGATCGGTCTTCTCGCCGCCAGTCAAAGTCTCGGCAGCATGCTTTCGCTCTATCCAGGCGCATGGGCAGCGAGGAGGGTGCGTAGCCGGAAGCTGCTCGTCGTCGCAACGGCCGGCGTGGGAAGCAGGCTACTGCTCCTCGCGGCCGCCCTTCTGATCGCCGTCGCGCAGGGCCAGACCGCGCTCGTGCTGGTCACCGTCATCTTCGGGATGCGGGCGTTTCTCGGGAGTTTCATCCTGCCCGCGTGGACCTCCCTTGCCGCCGACGTGATACCACCCCAGCTCCGCGCCCGTTACTTCGCCTCCCGCAGCTTCGCCGTCCAGAGCGCGACGCTGGCGATCACTCCGCTCGGCGGTCTCGTACTCGACTGGTGGGGATTCCCGGGCGGATACGTCTCGGCGCTCAGTGTCTCATGTGGTTTAGGGATGCTGTCCACGATCGCCTACTCCCGTATTCCGGAGCCGCCCCACGCCGAGGTGGCCGCGCGAAGGGCGCCTTCGGTCCCGTTCCGAACGATCGTCGCCAACGCGCCCTTCCGCACGTTCCTCCTCGCAACGTTCGCGCTTCAGTTCTCGACGATGCTGGCCGGGCCATTCTTCAACGTCTACTTGAAGGACCACTTCAGCACCTCGAACTTCACCATCGGCATCCTCTCGACTGCATCGGCGGTCTCGGCGCTTGGCGGCCAGCTACTGTTCGGCGACATACTCTCCCGCAAGGGTCCGCTGCGCGTGACGAGGATCTCCCTGTTCTTTCTTCCTCTCCTGCCGTGGTTGTGGCTGTTCGTGGGCAATCCATGGATGGCGATGGCGCCGAACCTCCTTGGCGGCGCGATGTGGGCAGCCTTCAATCTCGCGAACTTTCAGATGCTGCTCGATGTGACGAAGGAAGAAGAACGCGAGTCGTACGTCGCGTTCTTTCACATGACCATCTTCCTGGCGCTGTTTGCGGCGCCATTTCTTGGCGGCCAGATCATCGACCACATCGGCTATAAGCCGGTGTTCTTCGTCTCCGGGCTCGGACGCTGCGTTGCCACCGCGATGTTTCTGTTCGCGAAGCCGTCCACAAAGATCCGGTGAGGAAGGGACTGCGGTGGGCACCCCGGCCGCCGCCACCGCCTAACCTCCGGAGGCGTCCAGGTCCTTGCGGCGACGCGCTCGACCGGATTCCACGAACAACTCCAGGCTGCGCGCCAGCTGGTCGAGTTCGTCGCGCGACATCGATTCCATCAGCCCGCCCATGTACTCGTACACCTCGGCACGCAGGCTCGAGATGGCCGCCCGTCCGGCATCCTCCAGCCAGATGCAGATTCCGCGGCGGTCATTCGGGGCGACTTCTCGCCGGACGAACCCGCCGCGCTCCAATCGCTCCAGGAGCGCCGATACCGACGGCCGGGTGACGTAGAGCCGGTCCGCGAGTTCTGCGTTGCTCAACCCTTCCTGCTCGTTCAGGTTGTTCAAGCACCCGAAGCTGCGTGACGGTCAGGCCCTGCCGGTCCCAGATGCTCAGTCGCATTGCATCGAGCAGTGCGCTCGCCGCGAAGAACGCCTGGCTCGCTGCCTCGACCGCGGGATCGACCTTTGCGTCTTTCATGAGCGCAGTGCCTCCAACCTCGCCCGCCGGCCGCACCGGCGGGTGGTGCCCGATTCTGTCAGCGTCGGTGGCCAGCCGCAATATGTAGTGTCACGCTAACTAACCACTGGCGCTGCGGGATGCTTAGCGAGCCACTAAGGTTTCTGGTACATTACCGCCGCAAGGAGGAATCCGAATGAAGTTCGGTATTTTCTACGAACACCAGCTCCCGCGCCCGTGGGATAACGGCGCCGAGCTGAAGCTTTTCCAGGACGCCCTTTCGCAGGTCGAACTCGCGGATACGCTCGGGATCGACTTTGCGTGGGAAGTCGAACACCACTTCCTGGAGGAGTATTCCCACTCCTCCGCGCCCGAGGTGTTCCTGGCGGCAGCGAGCCAGCGCACGAAGAACATCCGCCTTGGCCACGGCATCAAGCTCATGCCGCCCGGTTACAACGCGCCCGCCCGCATCGCCGAGGAAGTGGCAACGCTCGACCTCGTTTCGAACGGCCGCGTCGAGTTCGGCACCGGGGAATCCGCGTCGAGGGCCGAACTCGAAGGTTTCAACATCAATCCGATGCAGCGCCGCGAAATGTGGCGCGAGACGGTCGAGCAGGTCGCGAACATGCTCGCGATGGACCCGTACCCGGGCTTCCAGGGCAAGTACTTTTCGATGCCTGTTCGTAACGTCGTCCCGAAGCCGGTGCAGAAGCCCCACCCCCCGCTCTGGGTCGCCTGCTCGAACCGCGACACCATTCACCTGGCGGCGCAGCTCGGCATCGGGGCGCTGACCTTCGCCTTCGTCGATCCGACGGAAGCGAAAAAGTGGGTGGACGACTACTACGAGACGTTCAAGAACGAGTGCGTCCCGATCGGACACAGCGTCAACCCCAACGTGGCCATGGTCACGAGCTTTTCGTGCAACAACGACGCCGCTGAAGCCTTCCGTCGCGGTTACGACGGCTTCAAGTTCTTCCAGTTCGCGCTCGGACACCATTATGCGTTCGGCACCCACAAGCCGGGGCGCACCGAGATCTGGAAGCAGTACGTCGCCGTCAAGGAGGCGCTGGGCGTCGACGAGATGGACATCTTCGGCGGCGGGACCGACGGCATCGGCACTCCCGACCAGCTTCGCGCTCACCTTCGGCGATTCGCCGATTCCGGCGTCGATCAGACCGTCTTCATCCAGCAGGGCGGCAAGAACAAGCACGAAGACATCTGCGACTCGCTGAACCTCTTCGCCGACAAGGTCATGCCAGAGTTCAAGGCGGAAGAGGAAGCGCGGCTGAAGCGCAAGCAGGAGGAGCTGGCGCCATACGTTGAGAAGGCGTTCGCCCGCAAGACTTTCATGAAGGAGCTCGACGACGAAAGCATCCCGAGCTACCAGGCGTATGGGGCGATGGTGGCGCAGATCGATCCCGCCACGCTCGATGAAACCGCCAAAAAGCGCGCCCTCCAGTGGCAGAAGATGCGCGAGGTGATCGCGAGGGTGTAGCCGGGCGATTTCGGGCCATACAACAACGGCGGGCAGTGGAACACGCTGCCCGCCGCTGCGTTTAAGCCTCTCTCCGTGGTCCACTCTCAGTCCCTACACACCTCCACGCAGGCTCCGCGGGAAACTCCCTAGTTCATCGATTCATGCGAAGGACCGAAGATCATGTCATTCGGGGATGGTCCTAAAGGAGAGCCGTATGGAACCCCACATCCGAGCGTGCCAGCATTGCGGCGTCGCCTACGATTGGCGGCGTTCACCCAGCAGCTCTCTGAAGATGACGTACTGCGGCTCGCTCTGCGAGCGCGCCGACCTCGGATTCACAATCGAGGCGCTTCTCCACGACTTCCATTCCGTTCGATCGGCCTGGCGGCAGCTCATGGTGGCTTAAGCGGCCGGAAGTGCCGCGCCAACCGTCCGCCAAAAGACTGAGCACCGGCGGCCGGTTGCCAGAGGCGGCGGTCCGGTCACGTTCCTACAGTGGAGACATCGAAGACAGGTCCACGAACCGCTCCCGGAGGACAACCATGGAAGCTCGCGACGAATTCTCGGTAGACCCGGCCAACATCAAGGTGTGCGCTCGCTGCGGAATCCGCTACGACTGGCGCCGTTCGCCGAGCAGCTCCCTGAAGATGACCTACTGCGGCTCGCTCTGCGAACGTGCCGACCTGGGGTTCACTGTCGAAGCGCTGCTGCACTTCGAGCGGCGCGTGGCGGAACCGGGGCTCCCCAGGGCCGCATAACATTTACCCGGTGTGAAGTGCGCCACTCGCGCTTCGGATGGGAACCTTCTAGGCTGATTAAGCGTTGTACTAAGTAGAGCGCACCGTGGGCCAAGGCTCACGGCAGTCTGGGAGGCTTCTTGGAAACGCCAATTGGACCCGGTCCCACCGGGATGAACCTGAACAACATCAAGGTCTGCGCCCGCTGTGGCCTGCGGTATGACTGGCGCAAGTCGCCAAGCTCGACGCTCAAGATGACCTATTGCGGCTCGCTTTGTGAGCGTGCGGATCTCGGCTTCACGGTCGAAGCACTGCTGAAAGCGGAGCGTCCGGAGAAAGAACCCACAGCACCGGTGGCATAGCGAAGAACCCGAGTAGAGAACGTTTCGCGAAGCCGCCCCAGTGAGGCGGCTTCGTTGTTTCCATGCCGGTGACCCGTTCGCCCGGGGGCAGCATCACTTCACGAGTGGCGTGTCCTCGCGGTTCGCCCACTCGCGCATCGATCCGTCGTAGACGCTGACATCGCTGTAGCCCAAGAGGGCGAGCACGAACGCAGCGTGCGCCGCGCGAATGCCGCCCTGGCAGTAGGTAATCGTCGGCCGGTCTCGCGAAATTCCCGCGTCGTCGAGCAACCGCTGCATGTCTTCAGCGGAGAGAAATCGCCTGAAGTCGTCGGAGTCGACGAATCGCAACCACTCCAGGTGCCGGGCATTGGGAACGCGGCCGGCGCGTCGGTTCCCCCGGTCGTTCGTGCCCTCCCACTCGCCGTCGGTGCGGACGTCCATGACCTGGCAGCCCGGATCGGTGTGGCGCTGCTTCACTGCGTCTACCGTGGCATAGAGAGCAGGCTGTGGAGCCGCAACGAATGGCGCCGACGCCGGGGCAGGCTTCGTAGCATGGAACGTCACCGGGCGGCCTTCAGAGAGCCACCGGTGCCAGCCCCCGTTGAGCACCTTCGCGTTCGTGTGGCCGTAGTACTGCAGCACCCACCACAAGCGGGCCGCCACGAGGGCGTTGTTGTCGTCGTATGTAACGACCGTCGTCTCCGGTCCCACGCCGAGCTTCGTCATGAGTTGCTCGAACTGCTTCGGAGGCATGACGAGCACCCCATGGTCGCTCCCGGCCGGGTCGTCCTCCTTGATGTAGAAGTGCGTCGGCAGTTGTACGGCGCCCGGGATGTGCGCGCGGCGATAGGCCTCGAGCGCGGCACAGTCGATTAGCCGCACATTTGGGTCATCTGCGTGCGCGGCAACCCAATCCGGCTCGGCGAGAAGTTCGGGGCGGGCGTATGGCATGAAATGTCCTCCGGAAAGGGTCCCCGAAGAATACGGAGCCGCACCGCGCGTGTCACGCCGTCAGAGATTGTGCTTGAAGTAGTCGGTAACTCGTCGTTCCTGGTATTCGAGGCCCTTCAGATCACGGGGCATATGGCGCTCCTCGGGAAAGAGCAGTAGGTCGTAGTCCTTCTGCGCGCCTGTTAGGGCTGCGATCAGCCGCGCCGTGTGGCGGAACTGCACGTTCTCATCGGTCATGCCGTGGACGATGAGCAACCGGCCGCGAAGCTTCTCCACGTGCGTGAGCACCGAGCTGTCGTGGTAGCCTTCCGCGTTCGTCGCCGGGGTCCCCATGTAGCGTTCGGTATATCCCGTGTCGTACCCGTCCCAATCGGTCACCGGCGCGCCCGCAACCCCAACCTTGAAGACGTCCGCAGCCTTCAGCATCGCCATGCACGTCATGTACCCACCGTAGCTCCAGCCATAGATGCCGACGCGGCTCGCGTCCACGTATGGAAGCTGCGAGAGGTGCCGAACGCCGGCGACCTGGTCATCGACCTCGACGGTACCCATCCGGTCGGCAAGCGCCCCCTCGAAGGCGAGTCCCCGGTTGAAGCTCCCGCGGTTGTCGAGCTTGAACACGACATACCCTTCCTGCGCCAGGTATTGCGCCCGAAGGTCGACCGTCAGCGACCACTCGTCCATCACCCGCTGCACGTGAGGGCCGCCGTACACGGACACGATGAGCGGATAGCGGGCGCCGTCGGCAGTCGCCGGCGGCCCGTACAGAGCACCATGGAGCGTCGAGCCGTCGGGCGCTGCGATCTGCACGAACTCCGGCGGCCGTAGCCCGAGGTCGTCGGCCGTCGCACCTTCATTCCCGAAGAGTTCGGCCGCAACCGCGCCGTCGATGGTCCGCAGTGTGACTCGCGGCGCGTGCGAGACGCTGCTCCAGACATCGATGAAGCGCCGGCCGTCCTTCGCGACGATTGCGCCATGCCATCCGCGTCCTTCAGTGATGCGTCTGACTTCGCCGCCGTCCAGCGACGCGACGTACAAATGGCGCTCTAACACCGAGTCCTTCGTCGCGCTGAAGTACGCGAGTCGACGCTCCTGCTCCACCGCCACAAGCCGGGTCACCACGAACTCGCCCGATGTCACGGCACGGGTCTCCCGACCACCCTCATCATGCAAGTAAAGGTGCCGGTAGCCGGTCCGTTCACTCGACCAGAGGAACTCGCCGGTGTCGAGGAAGCGTGCATCGTCGTGGAGGTTTATCCACGGCTCCTGGCGCTCATCGATGAGCGTCCGCCTCGTCCCCGAGTCTGAGTCGAACTCGAACAATTGGAGGCGTTTCTGGTCACGCGAGAGCACCTGCGCGGTGAGGCGGCCATTTGGTCGCCATTGCACCCTCCCGATGTAGATGTCGCGCTCGTCCCCGAGGTCCATCCAGGTGGTCGATCCCGGATTCGATGTCCACGACTCCGAGGTCAAGGATGGCGTTCGCCTGCCCCGCGAACGGGTAGCGATGGTGCTCGATTTCTACCTCGTCTTTGCCCTGGTGGACGATCGGGTAGTCGGGGATGTGACGGCTATCGGCGCGGATGTACGCAATGTGGGTGCCGGCGTCGTTCCACCAGAACCCGTGGTCCCGGTCGAGTTCTTCCTGGGCGATGAACTCCGCGAGACCATGTGTCAGACCGTCTTCAGCCCCGGAGGTGAGCTGGCGGGGCGCTCCGCCTCCGACCGCCGCGACGAACAGTTCGCCGTCGCACACGTAGGCGACGCGCTGGCCATCGGCGCTCAATTGCGGGTCGATCGCCCCAGCGACCCCTCGCATCTCACGAAGCTGATTGTCGCCCGCGCCCACCAGCAGCTTCCCTCCGGCGGGCACGAGCAGCACCGGTGGCGATGCCCTTCGAGCCCACTGGTAGGAGGTGACTCCCAGTTCCCTGAGCCGGGCGCGTTCCCGCCGCATCTCCTCTTCGTGCGATAGCTGAGATTCGCTAAGCGAGGATGGCGGAGGGCCGGCGAGGACGCGGCGCTCGCCGGTCGCAATGTCATAGCGCCAGAGGCTGCGGACGAGGCTGCCGTCTTCGCTGAAAAGGTACGTCACAGCTTCGCCGTCGGGCGTGAACGCGAGCGCCGCCGGCACAACGGTGCCGGGCCTCGGGACGCGTGCGACATCGGTGAGTGTCAGACGTTCGAGCGGTTTCGTCACCCCGCGAATGCCTCGCGGCGCAGCGACTCGATCGCCTCGATGGACTTCGGTGCGCCAGCGCTCAGCACCTCGGCGCCGTTCGAGGTCACGGCCACGTCATCTTCGATGCGGATGCCGCCGAAGGGGCGGAGTGAGTCGACCAGGCTCCAGTTCACGGAGTCCCGGAACCGTTCACGCCGTTCGGCTGATCGTCGAGAATTGCGGGGATGAAGTAGATGCCTGGCTCTATCGTGACGACATAGTTCTCCTGGAGCGGCAGGTCGGCGCGGAGCCATTTCAGACCGAATCTGTCGGACGGGCTTCGGCCGGCAAGGCAACCGCCGGCGTCGTGCGTTGACAGTCCGATCATGTGACCAAGTCCGTGCGGAAAGAACAGCGCGTGCACATCCTGCTCGACGAGCGACGCGGGCTCGCCCCGGAGTATGCCGAGATCGACGAGCCCCTCGGCTATCTGAGCTGCGGCCGCCAGGTGGAGCTCCCTGTACTCAACGCCGGGCCGGACCCCTGCGATGGCACGCTCCTGGACGGTCAGGACGAGTTGGTAGAGGTCGCGCTGGGGGCCGCCGAAGGTGGAGGACGCAGGGAACGTCCGCGTGACGTCGGCGGCGTAGCCGTGGCTCTCTGCCGCCGCATCGATCAACACGAGGTCTCCATCGGCGAGTGCGCGGCGTGACGGGGCGATGTGGAGGATGGCAGAGTTGCCGCCGCTCCCGACGATCGAGCCATACGCTGTTCGGTCGCCCCCGTTCCGAAAGAACTCCGCTTCGAGCTCGACCTGGAGGGCACGCTCGCTCATCCCGGGGCGGGCCGTGCGCAACGCGAGGAGGTGTCCAGCCACAGACGCGTCTGCGGCGGCGCGCATGGCCGCAAGTTCGGATGCATCTTTCGCCCTCCGCCTGGCCGCGACCTGCTCGCTGAGCCGCTCTCCGGTGCGTTCGTCGAGATCGAGCTCCAGGCTCGCCCACCGTTCGATGCCGTAGCCTTCTGGGCGCCGCACAACATCCCGGTTTCCGAGGATGGCAAGCGGTTCCGAGCGGTGACCCTCCAACCAGCTGTCGAGGGCGCTCGATGGCCGGGCGGCGACTCCCGAATCCCCTTCGATGAGGTCGAGGGGCTCGCCATCGCCCGTCCAGATTCGCTCGTCTTGCGATGCCACCGGGGCGAAGAGTGTCCAGCCTTCGGCCGGATGATATGCGAGAGCGGCGCCGGCCACAGCCACGCCAGCAAGGTATCGGAACTCCGGGTGAGCGTGGTATTCATGGAATTGGTCCGTACCTGCCACCGGGACATGCAAGCCCGAGGCGACAAGCACTGCCTCGCCCCTCAGGTCCCAATCCGCCGCCAGTTGGTCACGCCGGGAACGAGCCGCGTCAGCCGAATTCATGTGGCGATTAGTCTACAGACGGAACGCTCCATCGCGCTCCCGTGGTGACCCTGCAGTCATTCGGCGTACATTGCTGCCATCGAGAGCGCAGCCTCTCGCACGCGCTCGACGAGTTCGGGCGGGCCGACGACGCGAGCGTCAGAGCCCCAGCTCAGCACCCACGGCACAAACTCCAGGAGGCTCGGCAGAACGACCTGGAGCCGCACAGCCCCGCCGGCGAGATGTTCCAACTTCTGTGACGGGTGCCAGTGCGTCTCGGCAATTCGGCGCGCCACCGCCGCAGTGAACTCGACGGTGACGTCGAACTTGTCGTCAGCAATCACGACTCCACCCCAGCTTCGCGAGAGCTGCTCCATGATCTCGTGGACGTCTCTCGCCGGGAAATGCCGGGCGAGCAGTTCCACAGACTGGATGCGATCAATCTTGAAGATGCGGACGGCGCCGTGGCGCGAGCTGAAGCCGACCACGTAGGTTGCGGCACCGGTCGCGCTCGGCTCGAGCAAGTAGGGATCAAGGTCGGACGAATATGGCTCGTCCGCATGCGACGACCGGTACTCGATCCGCACCGTCTGCGACCCCGCCCATGCCTCGGTTAGCTTTCGCAGGACATCAGTCTGGGTGCCATTCTCGGGGCGGCCCTGCAACTGGGCGGAGGTGTACTCCACCTGGCGAGCCATCGTTGGCGGCAAAGTGTCCGCGATTTTTTCGAGCGCCGTCATGCAATCGGGGTCGAACTCGTCCGCGTGGCGCACCAGCAGCCGCGTGGCCATATGGACGACCCTCGCTTCCTGGGTGGTGAAGCGGATTGGGCCGAGCGGATGCTGACCCCCGGGCATGATGCGGTAGCGCCGGCCTTCATAGATGAGGGGTACACGGAGCTCGCTCTCGAGGACAAGCAGGTCGCGCTGGATGGTACGGGGGCTGTAGTCCAGGGCGTGGGCGAGCTCCGATGCACTCATACTGCCGCGCTTCACGAGCAGCCGATGTATTTCCAGCAACCGGGTGGCCCTTCGTGTCTGTTCCGTCATTTCCGCTCCTTTTTTCGCGGTCCACGCTTGCCGGCGATATGCTGCCAGCTACTTTCGGCTCGTACGCGACAGTTCCTGTCGAAATTGCCCCTGGAACGTTAATCTTTCGTCGTGACGCGGCGCCCGGTGCTCACTGACGTGACGCCGGGTAGGATCGGGAGGTAATGGCGCAATCCATGGAACTCGGGCCCCTCATCCACATCTCCGCGGAGGCTATCGGCCAGCCCGGACAGCGACGCTTCAGGCTTCGCGCGATCGCCGGCGACGGCCAGTCCGCGTCCCTCTGGCTTGAGAAGGAACAGCTCAACTCCCTCGCCGACGCCATCGAGACAGTGCTCACCGACGAGGGCTTCGAATCCCGCATCCGGCCACTCGACGACGTGGAACCCGACCCCGTGTTCCCGCTCAACGCCACCGTCGACATGCAGATCGGCCAGCTGTCGATGGGCGTCAACCGCGATACACGACACGTCGTGCTAATCGCGAGCGACCGGGCTGACGCGGGCGAGCCCGACGGCACGAGCGTAACGTTCGAATTCGACTACCGGCGCGCGAACGAGTTTCGCGAACAGGCTCGCAGCGTTGTGGCGGCCGGGCGCCCTCCCTGTCCGCTCTGCACCGCTCCGATGGACCCGGCAGGCCACGTTTGCGTCCGCAAGAACGGCCACAATCCCCACTGAGACGATGAACGCCGCGTCGCTAGGGCGTCGCGGACGTCGAGGGCTCTGCCGATGTCTGCGGTGACGGCGCCGCTGTCGCCGATTCGGTGCCGCCAGGGACAGGGGACGTGGTCCCGCTGACCGTGGGCGTCGTGCCGCCAACCGTTCCGGTGCCGGCCGGCGTTGCAGAGCTGCTCGGAGTGCTCGATGCTCCAGGCGTTCGGCCGGCGGTCGTCGGGGATGAGGTCGGCGTATCGGTTGGGGTTTCCTCGTCGGGGGTGGCGGGAGGCGCTGGCGGTGGCGGGACGTAGGCCGGGATGGCCGGGAGTTCGGCGACGGTCGCCGTCACGGTGACCGAGCTCGCCAGTCCTATCACTTCGATGAACGTCGAGCCGCGGTCGAAGGCGATTTCCTTGCCGTTCTCGTCGTAGAACCGCGTCCTGCTCTTACGGTCGGCTTTCTTCCAGGTCCCCTTGACCTGCTTGCCGTCGAGGAAGACGGTCGCCGGACCGCTGCCGAACTGGTCCAAAAGCACGTGGCCGTTCTCGTCCACGACCTGCGACGGTACCTGCATCACCACAATGTTCTTGAAGCGCAGCTGCTCTTTCGTCTTCGCATCGATGTGGGGGCCGCCGAACTGGAAGCGGAGGTACGTCCTGGTGGCCGGATCCCAGTGCCACTGGACGAGTTGCCAGGGGTAGCGACTGCCCTGGAAGTTGATCTCGATACCCTGGGCCGCCGGAGCGGACGTCGTCCCCGCGTCGTCAGCCTTGAACAGCCACGGTTGGACTGTAGGCGGTCCGGCGTAACCCATGACGCCGGCGGCCTCGCGCAATGCGGTCGTGCTCGTCACCAGGTTGTGCGGCGCGTAGCGGTCGTTGTCGCGATAGAAGGCGTTGCTCGATGCGCCAAAGAAGGCGTTCATGTCGAAGATCTTCCACTCGTAGAGCTGTCCCGCCGCGTTGGCGGCGTTGTCTGTCTCCGCCTCGCCTGCGTGGGCGTACAGCGCGCCCAGTTCGTCCGCCCATACCACGAAGGGGGTGCGGGCCGACCGGATCGGCTCGATGTACGACGCCTCCTGCCGCCAGTAGACGGCCATAAAGCGCGTTATGCCACCCTCGACGAACGCCTCGTATACGACATCGGCCTTGTCCAAACCTGCGTGCGGAAACGCGTCCGGGCTGTTGTCGATCATGACCGCGATTGGCAAAAGGTCCTTCCGCGCAGTCCACTCCGATTCGCTCATCGGCACGCCGTCGAGGATGCCGGCGAACTTGATGGGAGTGGGCGACGCAGGAACGGTGGCGGTAGCCGTGGCAGCTTGCGTTGCGGTATCGGCCGGCGCCGTCGGCCGCGCCGCCCCAGACGCGGGCTGGCTTCCCCCGCTCGTCAGAGCAACGACCGCGGCAGCGCCGCCGGCCATGAGGACAATGGCGAGCGCCGCAGCCGCTATGGCGCGGTTGCGACCATTCGCCACCAGCCATGCTCTCATCCGATGGATGCTACGAACGCCTTGGCGGACGAGCAATGCGCCCGCGGAACGATCTTTCCGATACGAGATTCATGCGTACGGGCTTGCGCCCTTGGCCCGCCGACAGCGACAGTAGGGATGTGAACCGAATCGGGATTCTCACCAGCGGGGGAGATGCACCCGGCATGAACGCCGCCATCCGCGCGGCAGTCCGCACCGCGACAGTCTACGGAATCTCGACGGTGGGCTACGCCGACGGCTACACAGGCCTCGTGGCCGGCGAGTTCCAGGAACTCAGCGACCGATCCGTGGGGAATATCATCCAGCGCGGTGGCACGTTCATCGGCACCTCACGCTGCCCGGAATTCATGGATGCGGCCGTGCGCGCAAAAGCCGTGCAGCAGATGCGAGATTCCGGCATCGAGGGCCTCGTCGTTATCGGCGGAGATGGCAGTTTTCGCGGAGCGCTCGCCCTCCAGGACGAACACGACGTGGCGGTGGCCGGGGTGCCGGGTACGATCGACAACGACATCGCTGGCACGGATGAGACGATCGGCTTCGATACGGCCGTGAACACCGCGGTGCTGGCGATCGACCAGGTGCGCGACACGAGCGAATCGACCGGGATGATGTTCTTCGTGGAAGTCATGGGCCGGCGAAGCGGAGCCATCGCCCTCCACACGGCGCTGGCGGCGGGTGCTGCCGGTGTCCTGGTGCCAGAGGAAGAGGAAGAAATCAGCTCACTCATCGAACGGCTTCGCACCTCAATCGCCCGGGGCAAGCGTAGCCACATCATCGTCGTGGCGGAGGGCGAGAGTGCCGGCGGGGCATTCGCCGTGGCGAGCCAGGTGGGCGAACAGCTCAACCGTGGCTACCGGGTTGTGGTGCTCGGTCACGTGCAGCGTGGTGGACGTCCCACCGCGCGTGACCGGATCATCGCCTCACAGGCGGGCGCGCTCGCCGTCTCGGCGCTGACGGAGGGCCGATCGGGCGTCATGATCGGCAGACATGCAGGGCGCGCCATCGAGGTACCACTCGCGGAAGCGGTCAAAAGCACCCGGCCGCACGGTACGGGAGATCTTCTGCGCCTCGCACAGCTCATCTCAGGCTAGACAGGAGGACTCATTTATGGCGACCGTTTCGCTCGCACCCGGCACGCGCGCGCCGTTCTTCGAACTGCACGACCAGGCAGGCGAGATAGTTCGTCTGCGGGACTTCGAGGGTCAGTGGGTTGTGCTCTACTTCTACCCCAAGGACGACACGCCGGGATGTACGAAGGAGGCCTGTAACTTCCGCGACAACTACGGGGCCATCCAGGCGACGGGGGCCGCCCTTTTCGGCATCAGCGGCGACAGCGAGGCGGCCCACGCGAAATTCGCCGAGAAGTACAGCCTTCCCTTCCGGTTGCTCGTCGACGAAGACCACGCCGTCTCGCGTGCGTACGGGGCGTGGGGCCTCAAGACCAACTACGGCAAGACGTACGAAGGCATGATCCGCTCGACGTTTATCATCGACTCCGCCGGGCGCATCGCGAAGGTGTGGCCGCGAGTGAAGCCGGACCGCCACGGAGAGGAAGTCCTCGCGTGGCTCAAGGAGAACGCCGCAGACTAGGGTCGCGGCATCGCGTTTAGACATATTCACCCGTACGATCGCCCTGCGAGCGGGAGGGAGCGCCGAAATGCCGATGAACTTCGCAGCCTGGGCAGGGGAGCCCGGAGCCACGCCACCACACGCCCTGCCCGGCGACCGCGCCATGTGGCCCAGGGACCGCGTCGTCGACGTGAAGCACATCAAGGTGCATATCAAAGTCGACGTACCGGGCAAGAGCATCGCGGGCGTAGCCACGCACACGGTCGCCCCGCTGAACGACGGCCTGCGCTGGGTCGAGTTCGACGCGGTGGAAATGGCCATCGAGTCCGTCACTGTCGCCCGGGCGGCGGCCGCGTTCGAATATGACGGCGCCAGGCTGCGCGTTGACCTGGGCGGCGCGCGGAAGCGCGGCCAGGACGTCTCGATCGCCATCGCCTATCGAGCGACTCCACGGCTCGGCCTCTACTTCATCGCCCCGGACGAGGCGTACCCCGACAAGCCGCTCCAGGTCTGGTCGCAGTGCCAGGACGAGGACACGCGCTACTGGATCCCGTGCTACGACTACCCGAACGAGAAGCAGACAACTGAGATGATCGCCACCGTACCGGGCGACTGGTACGCGCTCTCGAATGGCCGCCTCCTTCAGGACAAGAAGAACCGCGACGGCACACGGACGCTCCACTGGCACCAGGACCGGCCCCACGCGACATACCTCATCACGCTCGCGGCGGGTGAGTTCGCGCGCATCGACGCCAGCCGCCCGGGGCTAACGATCGACTACTTTGTCGAAGAGAAGGACCTTGAGGACGCGCGGCGCTCGTTCCAGAACACCCCCGCGATGATCGCCCTGTTTGAGGAAGTGACGGGCGTCGCCTTTCCGTGGGCGAAGTACAGCCAGGTGGTCGTGCGCGACTTCGTTTTCGGCGGGATGGAGAACACCAGCGCGACGACGATGACCGAGAACATACTGGTCGATCGGAAGGCGGCGCGGGACTTCACGGCCGACGACCTGGTTTCCCACGAACTGGCGCACATGTGGTGGGGCGACCTGCTGACCTGTCGCGACTGGTCGCACGGGTGGCTCAACGAGAGCTTCGCCACCTTCGCCGAATTCCTCTGGGACGAGCAGCACCGGGGCGTCGACGAATACCGGCAGGGCGTGATCGTCAACACCGACCTCTACCTGGGCGAGCGCTATCGGCGCCCGATCGTCACGAACGTCTACCACGAGCCCATCGACATCTTCGACCGGCACCTGTACGAAAAGGGGTCGCTGGTCCTCAACATGCTGCGAGGGCTGCTGGGCGACGACCAGTTTTTCCGGTCGATCCGGCGTTACTGCACGTCGAACCAGGAGCGGAGCGTCATCACGCAGGATCTGATCCAGGCGTTCGAAGACGAAACCGGCCGAAACCTCGAATGGTTTTTCGACCAGTGGGTGTTCAAGCCCGGGCACCCGGAGCTGAAGGTCAGCTGGAGCTGGGACGACGCAACGCGCCTCGCCACGGTCAACGTGAAGCAAACGCAGAAGACCGACGACGGGACCCCGCTCTTTCGCATCCCGGTCACGATTGACTTCCGGAAGGGCCGGGCGAGGCCCCAGGCGTTTACCGTCGAGATCGACGAGCGCGAGCACAACTTCATTTTTCCGCTCGCCGCGAAGCCGGATCTTTGCCGTTTCGACCCCTACAATCGCGTGCTCAAGGTGCTGGATTTCGAGAAATCGATTGGCGAACTTCGCCTTCAGCTGACTGACGACGACGATATTGCCGGCCGCGAAGCGGCGGCGAAGGCTCTCGGGAAGAAGGGCGGGCCTGAGGCCGTCGTGGCTCTCGAACGTGCGGTGATGTCGGACCGCTTCTGGGGGGTGCAGGCAGCAGCTGCAAAGGCGCTGGGGGCAATACGCACCAGTCTCAGCGCGCGATGCGCTGCTGCGATGTCTTGCTGTGCGGCACCCGAAGGCCCGCCGCGGCGTGGTGGCGGCGCTCGGCGAATTCCGCCGTGACGAATCTGTGTTCGATGCCCTGCTGCCGCTCTCGAGGCGCGACCAGTCGTGGTTCGTTGAATCAGAGGCCAACCGGAGCCTCGGCAAGCTGCGGGCGGCCGGTTCATTCGACGCCATTTCAGCGAACATCAACCGGCCTTCGTTCCGGCAGGTGGTACGCGTCGGCTGCCTGGACGGGCTCGTGGAACTGCGAGACGAGCGAGGCTTCGACCTCATTACCGAATGCGCCTGCTACGGCGCATTCGCGCAGTCTCGCGCAGCGGCCGTGGGCGCGCTTGGCCGGTTGGGCGAGTTCTTTCCTGACCGAAAACGGCCGCTCGGCGAGCAGATCGCGGAGTTCCTTCGCGACCCGGACTTCCGCGTACGCATCGCTGCGGCGAATGCCCTCAAAACGCTCAAGGACCCGTCGCAGGCAGGCGCGCTGGAAGAAATGGCCGCACGTGAGCTTGACGGCCGGGCCGTGCGGATCGCCCGCGAAAACGCCGGCATTCTGCGGAAGGGCGCCGATACAGCCTCCGAAGTACGGGCGCTCCGGGAGGAATTCGAGCGCCTCCACGACGAGAACGCGAAGCTGAAGGACCGGCTCGACCGGCTGGAAGCGCGGACCAGTGCCCGTTAGCGCTACGCCTACAGCGCCTCGATATACTTCGACACGATGACGGCGCCTTTTGTCCTCGCGATCGACCAGGGAACGACCAGTTCCAGGGCACTCGTCGTCGACGCGCAGGGCGAGGTCGTTGGCAGTGGCCAGCAGCCGTTCACGCAGCACTTCCCCGAGCCAGGACGGGTCGAGCACGACGCCGAAGAGATCTGGTCGTCGACCGAGACGGCGATCGGCACGGCGCTCGCTGCGGCCGGCGTGCTCGCCCGCGATCTCACGGCCGTGGGGATCGCCAATCAGCGCGAGACCCTTGTTGTGTGGGACCGGAGCACCGGCGAACCCGTCGGACCGGCGATCGTGTGGCAGGACCGCCGGACGGCGGACCTTTGCGACTGGCTGCGCAGCGAAGGCCACGAGCCGACCTTTCGCAAAGCCACCGGGCTGACCATAGACCCCTACTTCTCGGGCACGAAGCTCAGCTGGCTATTGGCCACGCGCGACGACCTTCGACCGCGCGCCGAGGCCGGCGAGCTCGCTGCCGGTACCGTGGATTCGTGGCTCGTCTGGAAGCTCACGGCGGGGGCCCGCCACGTCACCGACTACACCAATGCCAGTCGCACACTCCTGTTCAACATCCGGCGGGGCCGGTGGGACGACGAGCTTTGCGAAATTTTGAACATCCCACGAGCACTCTTGCCCGTGGCGCAGCCGTCCAGGTCGCAGTTCGGAACCACCAGTGCGGACGTGCTCGGCGCCGCGCTTCCGATCTGTGGAATCGCCGGCGACCAGCAGTCAGCGCTTTTCGGTCAGGGCGGCTTCGTCGAGGGTGTGGCAAAGAACACCTATGGCACCGGCTGCTTCCTGCTGGCAAGCGCCGGACGGAAGGCCGTCGACTCGGCGCATGGAATGCTGACGTCCATCGGGGCCAACGCTGGAACCGAGGGCCCTGAATACGTGATCGAGGGCTCGGTGTTCGTCGCCGGTGCGCTGGTGCAGTGGCTCCGCGACGAATTGCGCCTGTTCGACCGCGCCGAGGACATCGAGTCACTGGCCGCCACGGTATCGGACACGGCCGGCGTCACCATCGTCCCGGCGTTTACAGGCCTCGGCGCGCCGTACTGGGACCCGCACGCTCGCGGCGCGATTTTGGGCCTGACGCGTGGCACGACGGCGGCGCATCTCGCCCGTGCCGCTCTCGAGGCGATCGCACTCTCCAGCGCGGAGCTCATAACGGCCATGAACGGCGACCTCGCCGCTCCGATCGCCGAACTGCGCGTCGACGGCGGTGCCGCCCGCGATGACCTTCTGATGCAGATGCAGGCGGATTTCAGCGGGATCCCCGTCGTGCGGCCGACCAACACCGAAACAACCGCCCTCGGGGCAGCCTACCTGGCCGGTCTTGAGTCGGGCATCTGGTCCACTAACGAAGAGGTAGCGAGCTTGTGGCGGGCGGAGCGCACTTTCGAGCCGAAGCTCATCTGGACGGCACGCGACGAACGGATAGACGCCTGGCGCCGCGCCGTGGACCGCACGCTCGGGTGGGCCGCTCCCGTATGAGCCTTGCCGCCCTGGCCTCGGGTCCGCCACTCGACGTGGTTGTCGTGGGTGGCGGCATTAACGGCTGCGCCGTTGCAGACGAAGCAGCGGCACGCGGCTTGCGCGTCGCGCTGTTTGAAGCGCAGGACTTCGGCTTCGGCACGACGTGGCGCTCCACGAAGCTTATCCACGGCGGCCTCCGCTATCTCGAACATGGCGACGTCCGGCTCGTGTTCGAATCGCTTCGCGAGCGCGCCTGGCTACTCAAGACTCGCGACCACCTGGTAGTCCCCCAGCGATTCGTCCTACCCATGCTCCCCTGGACGCGGCGTCCCGCGTGGCAGCTCGGCTTGGGACTGTCCGCGTACGACCTCCTTGCCCTCTACCGCGGGGTCCCGGCGCACCGCCGGCTCTCTGACCAGGATCTCCACGAACTGGCCCCGGCCCTCCCGGAGTCGACCGACGGGGGCTTCACGTTCTATGACGCACGCGTCATCGCGCCGGAACGCCTTTGCCTGGAGTTGGCGTTGCAGGCCGAGGCGAACGGCGCGTTCGTTGCCAACCACGCGCCGGTGACCGGAATCACGGCACACGCCGGCAGCGTGGCGTCAGTGAGAGTCGAGCACCGCGGTTCCGAGTTTGAGGTGCCGACGAAAACGGTCATCAACGCCGCGGGACCCTGGGTTGACTCGGTAAACGCCCTATCGCCCGCGCCGACTGCCGAAGTGCTCGGCGTCACCCGCGGCTCGCACATCGTCGTTGAGCTGAACGAGCGACCCGGGCGCGACGCCGTCTTCTCGACCGCAAAGTCGGACGGCCGCGTGTTCTTCACCGTGCCGCAGGGCGACCTCCTGCTCATCGGCACCACGGACGACCGATACGACGGGGCCCCGTCGGATGTCCGGCCAACGGCCGACGACGTTGCCTACCTGTTGGGAGAGGCACGCACCCTCCTGCCGGGCCTCCACATCGGCCCCGAAGCCGTCCGGTACGCCTATGCCGGCCTGCGGCCGCTACAGCGCGTTACGGGCGGGCCCGAGGCGGCGATCTCCCGCAGACACGCGCTCATCGACCATAGCCGCGACGGTGGCCCGGCCGGGATGTTCAGCATCGTTGGTGGAAAGCTGAGCACATTCCGGCCGCTCGCCCGCGAAGCCGTGACAGCGCTGCATCCGCCCAAAAAACGTCAAAGCGCCCCCGACGCACCCGCGGCAGGCTGGCGGGAGACGCTCCGCGCCTCCGGTTTGCCGCTCCCCCAGCGGCGGCACTTGAGGATCTACGGCGGAGCCATCTCTGAGGTGATAGCCGCGGGCACCGAGCCAGTTTCGGACGTGGCGCATGCCATTTGCGGCGAGATCGTTTACGCGTGCCGGCGCGAACACGTCGAAACGCTGTCGGACCTCATGCTGCGGCGCACAGGCATTTCGTGGAGCTCCGCCCGTGGGCTGGACTGCTACCGCGACGTGGCAGGCGTGGCCGCAGGACTGCTCGGCTGGGATGACGCGGAGCGTCGACGCCAGGAGACCGCTTTCGAATCTGATGTGCGGTATCATTTACCCCTGGGGCGAGAGATCGCCGCCGCCGGAGACAACCCTGAATCCTGAGTTTGAAAACGACCTTGTTCGCGCAGCGGACCTCATCCGGCGGAGCCAGCATGTCGTAGCCCTCACCGGCGCCGGGCTTTCGGCGGAGAGCGGAATCCCGACCTATCGGGGCAACGAGGGCCTCTGGACGAAGTTCGGCGAGCCCACGATCGACGGCTGGGAGCTGTTCTGCGCAGACCCGGCGGCGTGGTGGAACGAGGCCATCAACCATCGCAGCGAGGGCAGCGAGTTCGGCCGTGCCATCGACGCAGCACTCCCCAACGCGGGCCACCATGCCATGGCCGACCTCGAGGCTGGCGGACATCTCGCTCATGTCATTACGCAGAACATCGACAACCTGCACCAGGCAGCAGGGGCGAAAGCGGTCACCGAGATTCATGGAAACCGCGCCCGCGTGCGCTGCATGAACTGCGGTGCACGCGACCGGCTCGAGACAGTGTCTCTCCACCGCTTGCCGCCACTGTGCCCGGAATGCGGCGGCATCCTCAAGAACGACACGGTGATGTTCGGCGAGCCCATCCCTGACGACGCCCTCCGCGAGTGCTACCGGCAGGCCGCCCTCGCCGACCTCTTCATCGTGATCGGAACTTCGGCGGTCGTGTACCCGGCCGCCGACTTCCCAGTGATGGCCAAGCGCCGCGGAGCTCCTCTCGTCGAGGTCAACCCGGAAGAGACCACGCTCACGCCGATCGCGGATATCAGCATCCGCGCACCAGCCGGCGCGGCGCTACCCCGCCTGGTGCACCTGCTCGGCTAAGCCGCGCGGGGGATGCCTTCGGACAACTCGCTGGGATGCTCAGGAGCAGTCTCCGAGTAGGTACTCATCGCATCGTTCCACCTGGCGAGAACCGATATGGGGTCGCCGGGGACTCGGCCCAAAAGCGCCCTGATCGCCGACGACGTAAACAGCCAGGCAACGATACCAGCCAGCGCGTAGCCTCCTAGCACATCGATCACCCAGTGTTCGCCGAGATAAACGACGTCGAAGCCGATCGCGAGCGAGAGCGCGACGGCTACCCAGCCCAGACGATGCGTGCGCTCGCAGCGCAGCAGGAAGAACAAGCCGATCACGAGGGGAAGGCCGGCGTGAAGGCTCGGAAATGCGGCGACGGGATTGTTGTCCAGTTCCGTGTACTTAACGAATGCCCGTTCGAGGAGCACCCGATGGACCCCCGGCACCATCCACGGCGGAGTCGTGGGTGCAAGTACGAACACTGCGTCGCTCAGGTACGCTGCCGTCAACATCCACGCTAAGAATTCAGCGAGCCGGCGCCGCTCAACCAGGGTGACGATGATCCCGAACGCTATTGGAAGACAGAACCACGCGGCGTGCAAAAGAAACGCGAGGAAGTCGAACCAGACCAGTCCGCGGTCGTAGACATTGCTCTGGAGAACGACGGTGGGCGTCGAGTGAAAGACCCAGTTTTCCACTCCGAGGGGGGTCCTTGCAGCGAAGGCGCCATCCGCAACGCCGCGTATCGCGATGTACGCGGTCGCGAAGATCGCATAGATCGACCACAGAAGGGCCGGCACACTTATATACGCGATTCGGGCGAGCACACGGCGCCACGAACCCGTTCCTTTTGTTGTAGTCAGAGACGGGAGGAGGTGCCTCATCAATAGAGCCCGGGCACGAGCCGCCAGCGCACGCGCCGCCGGTAGGACGTGTAGTCGGCCGCAAGGTGCAGGACGCGCTCTTCGGCGACGATTCTCGCGATTTGGGCAACGGCCCATACGCCGAACAGGAGTCCGTTGCCCCACCACCAGTTCGCGATAAGGAAACCGGCGTTCGTCACCAGGTGCGAAGCATAGATGGGATGACGGACCCACCTATACGGCCCGTTCGCCTTGAGACCGCGGTTCGCCGCCACGACGCCGAAGCTTCTGCCTAGCGCCGTGAGGCAGATGACCGTCGCGGTCAACCCTACAAATTGCAGAGACATGCCCACGGCCGCCGCGCCGACCCAGGCATTTGATTGCGGCTGGAATGCCAGAGGTAGCCAGCCTCCGACTGCCGCAACCAGCCAGTCTGAAACGTGGGACGATGTGGTCAGGCTCTTTCGCCGCGCCAGAAAAAGCACAACCAGAACGCCCTGTTCGGTCGCGAAGAGGATGCTGCCGAAGTGTCCCGCGAGGACCAGCCGTAGGTGGATTGCGACGAATACAGCGGCAATCAGGATGAGCGCCGTGTCCTGGACGACCCCCAGCGCGACGGCGACCCGTGGTCGCAGCTGCCGTCGGTCGCCCGATACAGACGGTAGGGATGGCACGGTCACACGGTCTTACCTCCTTTCTCTTCTTTATCGACGCCCCCACCGGCTCCCTGCAGTCGACGCCCCATCCGCGCGTTGGTAGAGGCCTGGTGGACTACTGGTGACAGCTCTTTATCCCGCGCGTGGGCCGACGAATGTGTTAGTAGCTCCCACCGAGGGAGTCGGTACCCCGGGTACTCGGTCCTGTCGGCCACCGCTCCGGCGGAACGGGACCGCAGGCACTTGGGACTCGTATCGGCTCCAGTTGGGGAGAAACCTGGGGCACTGCCCCAATCAGAAAGAGGTAGGAGAAACCATGTCGAAGTTCAAGAATTGGATGCTCGAGAAGTACGTCGCAGCCCGCCACGGCGGGGAAGAAGGTCAGGGCTTGGCCGAGTACGGCCTGATCCTCGCGCTCATCGCCGTCGCATGCATCGTCGCGCTTGGCGCCCTCGGCACCGGCATCGCCGGCAAGCTCGGTCAGGTTACCAGCGCTCTCTAGGCATCACCCAACGGCGACGGGGCGGGGCGAATTACTATCGCCCCACCCCGTCGTCATTTGCACGCCAGGCAGGACAGGAACCAGAGGATGAATGCTTCGGAGCACTTCCACAAATCAGCGCCGACCAGTTGGAAGAATTTCATCTCGCTTGCGCGTTGGCGGGACAGCGACACGGGACAGAGCCTCGTGGAGTTCTCACTCGTCCTTCCTATATTCCTCGTTCTGCTGTTCGGCCTGGTCGACTTTGGCCGGGGCTTCTACACGTGGCTCGTAGTAACCAACGCCGCCCGAGAGGGAGCGCGCGCAGCTGCAGTGCAATCGGACGCGGCGACTATCGACACAAAGATTCACGCATCCTACTGCAATAACTATCCGAGTAGTTGCTCGCTGGACAACTCAAAGATCACCGTGGTGAAGACGAATGTCCAAGGCGCTCGCGGAAGCGAGACCTCGGTAGATATCAGCTATGCCTTCGAGTTCGTAACGCCGATCGGACCAATCCTTTCGTTGATCAGCGGCGGCAGCATCAGCGCCCCGACCATCACCGCCCACTCGTCAATGAGGCTCGAGTGACGAGCCCAGACCACGTCTCTGTCAGAAGGAGATGAGCGATGCTGCGAACGCTCTTCAACAAAATTCGGCCCGAAGACGGCCAGGCGCTCGTGCTGTTCGCAGCCGGGCTTGTCGCGTTCTTGGGCCTAGTCGGCATGAGCATCGATGTCGGGCGCTTCGTGTGGGCGCGCACTTCGATCCAGGCCGGCGTCGATGCCTCGGCGTTGGCGGCTGCACAAAGCATGCCCGACACCTCGGCCGCCACGACGAAGGCGAACGAATACTGGATAAAAGACAGCGGCTTCATCCAGGCTCAAGGCACGAACGTGCTCTACGACGTCACATTCCCACCGGGAAACAAGGCGCTCCACGTCCATGCGGAAGCCGATCTCAGTACGTGGTTCTTGCGGATCTTCGGCTTTGACCATTGGCACGTTTGGGCAGACGGCGACGCCGCCTCGCAGGTGCTCGATATCTCGCTCGTGCTCGACATCTCTCAGTCGATGTGCGACGACTCGTACCCTCGCGTCGATCAACGGCCCAACATGAGTCCCGGCCAGGGGACCGTGCCACAGCTCTCGGCGAGCATCAACTCGACGCAGACGGTCATCTCTGTGAAGGACACAACTCCCTTCACCGACCCCGTTAGCAACTACATCACGGGAACATCGGGGTGGGGGGCAAAGCTGACGGGCGGTTCGTATCCGGCAACCAATACCTATCAGCCCAGCGGGTCAACTACGGGACCGGCGACTCCGTACTGGTTGGCCGTGCCAAAGTACAGCTACGGCGGCCAAACCTTCACCGGCCGCGCCGGCCTCATCATGCTCGGAACGCCTGCCGGTCCCGGCACGCAGGCGGTAGGCGAAGTCATGCAAATCGTTGGCGTCAACGCCGCCGCCAAAACGATCACGGTCATCCGCGGCGTAAACGACAAGCGCGGCAGCCAGACCAACCCCACGTACGCCGGGGTTCCGACGACCAAGACGTCGCATCCCGCCAACCAAGAGATTTGGATGAACCGCAACGGCGGCGGCTGCACGGGTGCGGCGCCATCATCAAGTGGTCCGTACCAGCCCTTCGATCAGACCGTCGTCGATGCGCAGTACTTCACAACGCTCTTCAACCCCACCTACGACGAGTTCGGGTTCGTCTATTTCTCGAGCACCGGGCACGTTTCGCAGACGCTCACCAGCAACTTCTCGTCAGTGCGCACGAAGATCGGCTCTAGCGGGCCACCCTCGGGCGGAACGAACACGGCCCACGGGCTCACGCTCGGCAGGTCGTCGGTGCTCGATGGGCCGAACAAGCGAGCCAACGCCGTCAGGGTCGAAGTGCTTATCACTGACGGGCGCGCCAAGGAGTATTGCGGCACCACGTACGTGCGATCCAATTACGAGAACACCTCCTGCCCTGGCTCCGGAGGCGGTATCGAAGGGAACAGCATCGCCAACGGCGCCGCTGAAGCGGAGGCACAGTACCAGGCGAACACGGCAAACGTGATCCTCTTCGTCATCGGCCTGGGTGCCGGTGCCGACAGCAACTGGCTGAAGCGGCTCGCTGACGGCGGCGTCGCCGGTGTCGGGCCGTGCCAGAACAACCAGCCCGGATGCCGCTACTACGACGCGCCCACCACCGACGAGCTCCAGGCAGCGTTCACTGACATCGCGTCCCGGTCGCACATCGCGCTCATCAAGTAACGGCGGAATGCCGAAAGTCCGTCCGGGCCCCGCGTGGTAAAGGCCGCGCGGTGGCCCGGATTCTTTTTCCGTCGATGGTCATGACATCTGTGGCGCGCTCATGAAGCGGCCGATATTGCAAGGGGAGGAATAGCAGTGGCACGTTCAATTGCGGCAGTTACTTCGGGTTCCGGGCGGAATCGCGGCGTGCTCATGCTCGCCGCCATCTTCGGCATCCTGAGCGCGATGCTCATGTTTGCCTTCCTCAGCAGTCGCGGCGGCAGCGGCGATAGCACGGTCAACGATGCGTTGAACGGGTCCCAGGGCGCGGTCAGCGTGGTGGTGGTCAGCCAGGACATCCCGATGGGCACCACGATCACCAATTCCATGGTCACCGTGCAGTCGCTCCCGGCGTCGGCCGTGCTCCAGGGGGGCATCACGGACGCCAAAGCGGCGATTGGCAAAGTCGCCACGGCACCGTTGTACAAAGGGCAGCAGCTCGTTGAGCAGCAGTTCACAACGTTCGAGGGTCAGAACACGCTCGCATACAAGGTACCGGAAGGGATGCGCGCAGTGTCGCTCCAGGTGCCTCACGAAGCCTGGATCGTGGGCGGCCTCCCGCAGCCCGGCGATCACGTCGATTTCCTCGCCCTCGCAACACTGACGAAGACCGACCCCCTGACTGGCCAGGAACGGCCCGACGTGGTCGCGACCATCGTCACCCAAAATGTCGAGGTCCTTGCTGTCGCGCAGACCGTCGTCAAGGTCATCCCCAAGGTCAATGACACCCCCGCTGCGTCGGCATCAGCCACGCCCGGGGCGGCGACGACTCCCGTCGCGTCCAGCTCGGATTCCAGCGCTCATCCGTTGGACAACGGCGAAACCTACGAGAAGGCCATCTCGGTAACCCTGGCGCTCACGCCGGAAGACGCCGCGAAAGTCGCGCTTGTGGACGCTATGAAAGACGACGTCGGGCAATATCGCCTGCTTCTCCGGCGGACGGGCGAGTCCGCTGACATCCAGGGCACGCAGAGCTGGAACTACGACGACATCTTCACGAAGAAGTAAGGTCGTCCACCCACAAACGGCGGCGGCGGGAAATCCCGTCGCCTGCCGATAATCAGAACAAGGCGCCCGGTGGTCCCGGGATGCAAGACGGTGGAGGAACACGACGATGGCGAGGGTACCGCAACTAATTGTGGTCGATCCGGACCGCGAAAGCTCGGCCGAGATCCAGAAGATGCTGCAGATGCAGGGCTTCTCGGTCGTCGCCAGCGCTGGCTACGGCGTGGAGGCATTCACGCTCGCACACCAGATGCGGCCGGACCTGGTCTTGATGCGAATCGAGGAGCCGCTCGTCCGGCCCGTGCAGACGCTCTCGCGAATGAACGACGGCATGCCGGATCTCCCGATCATCGTCTTCTCCACCGAGGCGAACATTCGCCTCATGCGGCAGTCGATGGTCTCCGGCGCCTCGGACTACCTCACCGAGCCGCTCGTTCCTGAGGAACTCGAGAGCAGCATCATGCGCGTTCTCGAGCGAAAAGAACGTGAAGGCATGCGCCGGCGCGGAGAGCTGGCCGAGCCGGTCGCGCAGGGCACCATCATCACGGTCTTTGGGGCGAAGGGCGGCATCGGCAAGACGACCATCTCCTCCAACCTGGCCGTCGCCCTCGCGAGCGAAGCGCATCAGACGGTCGCGCTCGTTGACATGGACACGCGCTTCGGTGACGTCGCCATCACCATGGACATACCAGTCGAGCGTTCGATTGCCGACCTCGCGCGCAACCTCGATAACGTAGATCGGAACACGCTTCGCGACTATCTGGTTGAGCACGAGTCCGGCGTACGCATCCTTCCCGCGCCGACCCGTCCCAGCGATTGGCGTAACCTGACCGCGCAACACATCCGTGACGTCGTGGACGTCCTCGCTCAGACGCACGACTTCGTCATCCTCGATACCCCCGGTACCTTCAACGAAATCGTGGCGGCCGCTATCGAAGTGGGCACGATGATCTTGCTGATCACCACCCTCGACATGGCGAGCATCAAGGACACCGTGCTTGCACTGGAGATGCTGCACGAGCGGTTCGGGAATGATGAGGAGCGCATCAAGGTGGTGCTCAACCGCGCCGGCATGGACACAGGCGTTCGAGAGAAGGACGTCGAACGAACCCTCGACTGCGACCTCTGGTGGCGAATTCCGCAGGACAACGAGGTCATGAAGGCGGCTCAACTCGGTCGGCCGATCGTCATGAGCCGCCCTAACAGCAAAGTCTCCTACGAGATCCGCGACATGGCACGTGCGCTCGCGGGGATTCGCAACAAGACGAAGCACAAGAAGAGCGGAGGCGGTGGGCTCAGCAGGCTCATGCGACCGCTGTTCAAGAAGAGCGCATAACTCGTCGGGAGGGTGGGAAGAACCGTGGCAGAAGAACCAAACGATCGACGGCATCCGACCGACAACGGCCAGCCCTTTGGCTGGTCAGGCGCCCGCAGGCGAATGGGGACGCCTCCCGATAGCGCCGCCGGCCACCCGGACGGCCCGCCGAACGGCGCCGAGCCGCCACGTCTGCGCCCCTCGGGCCAGTTCGGAGGCACGTCACGTCGCTCCTGGGGCGAGGCCGCAGAAGCCGCCGCCGCACGGCCGCAGGCGTCGACAGCTCCGCCACCAGTTCGGATGGGCCCGACGCCCCTTCGGCCCGGCATTCCGACCGCCGATCCCGCATCGGCGCCGACTGACGACGGGCCAGCGATTCCACGCCGGCGCCCCATCGAAGGCCGTGCAGGCGATGCCTCCGCGCGGGCCAATCCCCAGGCGGAGGAGACGAAGATTCGGTTGCATGAACTCCTCATCGAGGAGCTGGAGCATGGGAGTCTCGAGGGCCTCGAACCCGACGCCCAGCGCGATGCGGTCATGCGCGCCGGCCGCGAGCTCATCGCCCAGGAGGGCCTTCAGCTTGGCGGCAGCACCCGCGAAGAGCTCCTCGACGCGGTGGCGGACGAGGTTCTCGGCCTGGGACCGCTGGAGCCGCTCCTCCGCAACCCGGCGATCACGGAAGTGATGGTCGTCGACCTCGACCGCATCTTTTACGAGCAAGAGGGCCGCATCTTCCGCAGCCCGCTGCGCTTCCGCGACAAGAACCACGTGATGCGCATCATCGAGCGGATCGTAGCTCCTCTGGGGCGCCGCATCGACGAATCAAGCCCGATGGTCGACGCGCGGCTTCCCGACGGCTCCCGCGTCAACATCACGATTCCTCCGGTTTCCCCGAAGGCGCCGACGATCACCATCCGAAAGTTCCGCTCGGACAAGATGCGCATAGCCGATCTGATTGCGGTGGGCGCGATGAGTGAGGCGACCGCCGAGTTCCTCGCGATGTGTGTGCGGGCCAAGCTGAACATCATCATCAGCGGGGGTACCGGCACCGGTAAGACCACCCTCCTCAACGCGCTTTCGGCGTTCATTCCCAACACCGAGCGCATCGTTACCATCGAGGACCCCGCGGAACTGAAGCTCCAGCAAGAACACGTGATCACGATGGAGGCGCGGCCGCCCAGCATCGAAGGCAAGAACGCGGTCCTTCAGCGCGACCTCGTTCGTAACAGCCTTCGCATGCGTCCCGACCGAATCATCGTCGGCGAGGTTCGCGGCTCGGAGTGTTTCGACATGCTCCAGGCCATGAACACGGGCCATGAGGGGTCCATCTCAACCGTGCACGCCAACACGCCGCGCGATGCCATCGCGCGCCTGGAGAACATGGTGATGATGGCTGGAATGGAGTTGCCCGCGCGGGCGATTCGCGAGCAAATCGCATCAGCAATCGACATCTTCATCCAGGTGCAGCGCCTCCAGGACGGATCCCGCAAAGTCACCCATGTGACCGAGGTGAGCGGCATGGAAGGCGAGACCATAACCCTCCAGGACATCTTCCTCTTCAAGCTCGACCACGTGGACGAAGACGGGCACGTCAAGGGATCGATGCAACCGACGGGTATCCGGCCCGGTTTCGCCAGTCGCTTCAAGATGGCGGGCATCGAGTTGCCCAACCACTTGTTCGGCTCGCCGGAGGGCTACTAGGCCATGCTTCTACTTGCAGCGCTCTGCGTCGGCGCGTTCGCGTTCACCATCACCCTGTGGGTGACCGGCTTCGGTACTGTCTCGGAAGCGGCCATTGCCCGCCTGGGGCGGCTTAAGGATGGGGGCACCATCGCGCCCACCGGGCCAGAAACCAGAGGTCCCGGCCTTCGCCGTCGGGCATCTGTGAGCCTGGGCGGGATCAACCTCGTTTCTGGAAACATGGCCGCAAAGTGGGCGAAGGACCTCGAGCGCGCAGGGCTGACGTTGAACACGCGGGAGTACTTCGTGCTCCGCTCGGTTGTCGGCGTGACGTTGGTCCTCGCCGGCTACATGTTTTCACCCGTCCCGGTCCTCGCATTGCTCGGACTGCCTCTCGGGTTCTTCGCGGTCGGTGTATGGCTCAAGCGCCGAATCAATTCCCGTCTCCACAAGCTCGAGGCGCAGGTCGTGGAGCTTCTCCAGATGGTCTCCAGTGGGCTGCGCGCAGGCTTCGGCCTCGTGCAAGCATTGGAAGCCGGCGCCGAGCAACTCCCCGCCCCGCTGTCGGTTGAGATTCGCAGAACGCTCCGCGACACAGCCATGGGTGCTAGCATCGACCAGGCCCTCACGTCGCTCAACGACCGCGTCGGCAGCTCTGATTTCGATATCGTGATCACGGCAATTCTGATTCAGCGGACCGTTGGCGGGAATCTCGCCGAAATTCTGGATAACGTCGCTCACACTATGCGCGAACGCGAGCGCATCCGCGGGGAGATTCGTACGCTGACGTCCCAGCAGCGCATGACCGGGTTCGTCATCGGCGGTATTCCAATTGGTCTTGGATTGATCTTCTTCCTCATCAGTCCCGACTTTATCAGCCTCCTGTTCACAGACCCCCTGGGCCGAATGATGCTCGGGGGCGCGGTCGTACTGGAGATCATGGGATTCTTCGTCATCAGCAAGATCGTCAACATCGAGGTGTAGCCCGTGGAAGCCATCATCGTTTTCGGCACCTTCTTCAGCGTCTTCCTCGTCGTCTACGGCCTGGGCTATCGGACCGTTTCGGACGACTCGATGGATGTTCGACTCGGGGGGCTTCGTTACAGCGGACCTGCGAAAGAAGCCTTGCCGGACCCCGAGGCGGCGTTCACATCGCGCGTGTTACGGCCCCTGGTGCGCACTGTCAGTCGACGGACGACAAGAATGCTGCCGTCATCAATCTCGGGCCGCTTGGAGGTTTCGATAACGCAGGCTGGTCTCAAGATGAAGCCAGGGCACTTCATCTTGATGGTCGGCGTGCTGGCGGGGATCGTGCCACTCCTGGTCCTCGGATTCCTTGCCAGCAGCGGCAGCTCCGCCAAGATGCTGCTGCTCGGCTATGCGGTGGCGGTGGGCTTCGGCATCTATGGTCCTCGCATCTGGCTGATGGGGCGCATCAAGCGCCGCCAGAAGGAGATATGGCGCGCACTCCCGGACGCCTTCGACCTCATCACGGCGTCGGTGGAGGCCGGACTTGGCATCGACGCCGCGTTCAATCGGATCATCGAGAAAGTCAAAGGTCCCTTTGCGGCCGAACTCTCGAGGACAATGCGCGAAATCACCATGGGCCGCGGGCGTCGCGACGCGTTCGTCGATATGGCGGAAAGAACGGGTGTGGACGAACTGAGGTCGCTCGTCAATGCCATCGTCCAGGCAGAGGCAATGGGTATCTCTATCGGCTCCGTGATCCGGGTTCAAACCGGCGTCATTAGAACGAAGCGGCGCCAAAAGGCCGAAGAGCAAGCGTTCAAAGCTCCGATCAAGATGGTCTTTCCGCTCGTCTTCTTCATCTTCCCTTGCATCCTGACCGTCATCGGAGGGCCAGCGGTCATCCAGCTCAAGTCAGCCTTCTAGTCGCGAAACGGGCGCAGGCGGCGCATCGCCGCCTGCATGCCACGTCAGAAGAAGCGCTCCGGCCAGAGCATGACGATCAGCCCGCCCAGCACGAGGTAGGGTCCGTAGCTGTAATAGCTCCTGCGCCTGCCCGCGACCAGCATGGCTATCGCGGGCAGTCCCGCGGCGATTACGCCGAAGAACACGGCGGTCATCACGCCCGGCCAACCGATTAGTGCCCCGAGCAGCACCAGTAGTTTTGCATCGCCCATTCCCAGGGCGTTAGCACCAAAGAACAGTCCGAGCCCGAACAGGAGCGCCGCAATCCCGAGCGCGACACCGGTGCCCTCAAGTACCTGCAGCACCGAACGATCCGGCCAGGCCCAGCAGAATGCTATGGCTGCCACGAACGCCGGGTAGCTCAGGCGATTGGGAATGATGCGACGTTCGAAGTCAGTGCTGGCGATGACGAGCAGGACCACCCCGAACATCGCCGTCAGGATGGCAGGTCCGGCGTCGTAGTGGCCGGGACGCAGCGCAAGGCCAACGACGAGGGCCGACGCCAGGCCAAGCAACAGCCGCATCACCACAAGCCGCCGTCCTGACGCAGGGTGAGCGCGGTGCTCCGGGTTGAGATACAACAGGTGTTGAGCGCCGGCGGCGAGCGATCCGAACGCCAGCCCGAGTCCTCCACCAGCGGCGCACAGGGCAAAATCCATGCCGCGAAGATGCAGCCGAGACCCCGTAGCTTCAATGCGGTGGAAGCCTGTTCGGGCCACGGCCATACCCCTACACTGCGCTGGACATTGGGGGAGGAACGAACCTGTCGAACTCGATCGACTGGGATGCGGCGACCGCGGAGGCCATCGCCATCTTGCGCGAATACCTCCGCATCGATACGTCGAACCCTCCGGGCAACGAATCCAGGGCTGTCGATTTCCTGTCGGCGCTTTTCGCGGCTGAGGACATCGCCTGCGAGACCGTCGAATCGGCACCGGGACGTGGGAACCTGTTCGCACGCCTTGGCCCGAGCCACGGAGGAATCTGCCTCCTGAACCACACGGATGTCGTTCCCGTTGAACGCGCCTTCTGGGACGTCGACCCGTTCGGCGGAGAACTGCTCGACGGCGCTATCTGGGGCCGCGGTGCGCTGGACATGAAGGGCATGGGTGTTCTGGAGCTCGTAACGCTCTTCCTGCTCAAGCGACAGGGCGTACCCCTTCGGCGCTCGGTGACGTTTCTCGCCGCCGCCGACGAGGAGGCTGGCAGCGAGTTCGGCGTCAGCTGGCTCGCCGAAAATCGGCCCGACTGGTTGGATACCGAACTCGTCATCAACGAAGGCGCCTACGGCCTTGCCATCGAGAGCCCGCGCAATACGCAGGTGTTCCAGGTCGCACCGACGGAGAAAGTTCCCTTCTGGCTCAAGCTCACGGTCCGCGGCCGTCCTGGCCACGGTTCGGTTCCCCATGGCGACAACTGCGCCGAGCATCTTGTGGCTGCGCTCGCTCGAGTGGCGGAATGGCAGCAACAGCCGCGAATTTTCCCGGTGATGCGCGCGAACATCGAGGGGATGCGGTCCGCGGGTCTCCTGCAGAAAGGCAACGACGCTGCAGTGCTCATGGCGGCACGTCGGAGCCCGGCGCTGCGTGCCCGGCTCGCGAACACCGTTTCGCTGACAACCATCTCGACCGGCATCAAGGTCAATGTGATTCCCGCCGAGGCGACCGCCACATTGGACTGCCGACTCCTTCCGGACGTCGACCCGGATTCGTTCTTGGCGGAGCTGCGACACGTCATCGCCGACGACCGCGTTTCCATCGAAGTGCTGAACAGCTTCGCAGGGGCCGAATCCGGCATGGACACCGAGTTCGTCCGGGTGGTCCAAGACGTCGTCGCCGAACTTGCTGAAGGCGCTCACGTCGTTCCGGAAATGACAAGCGGATTCACGGACTCACGCATCTACCGGGTCAAGGGAATCCCCGCGTACGGCTTCGTACCGTGTCTCATACCACCGGACGAACTGGCCGGCATCCACGGCAACAACGAGCGGATCAGCGTGGATAATCTTCGGCTGGGCCTGCAGGTGCTTTACGAAGTCGTCCGGCGGCTTGTGGCCGCCTGACCCAGGCGGCTTTCCCGGAAATTACCAGGGCGACCGATCGTAAACGAGTTCTCATCGGACTCTCATGCTGTTCCCATAGCTGAGATCGACGATTGTGGCACCCGCACGCCCGATCGGATGCGGGACAACGAACTGGAGCTATCGGCCATGATGATCCACCACGCCTGTACCCGCTGCCGCGGCACGCTTGTCGCAGAAGACGGCGAGTTCGCCTGCCTCCAATGCGGCGCGCGGACGTCCCTGGCCGTTGTGCCTCCTGAAGGGCAGCCGGCGGTCTCCATGATCGGTTCGCGGCCACCAGGGGTTTCCTGACGCCGTTCGGCGGGCAGATCAGACAAGAACAAGCGAATCGACGGCGGTCCCGCGCAAAGCAAACGGGCCTGCATGGTCGATGCGCACCTCGACTACCTCTCCCGCCCGTGCCGGCGCATCCAGGTGGACAAGCTTGCCCGTTCTCGTGCGCCCGAAGGGTTGGGCGTTTCGCGTGCCTTCGATGAGCACCGGCTGCCGCGTCCCGAGGTACCGCTCGTTGATCTCGAGCGAAATGCGCTCCTCGATCTCCTCCACCATGTGCAGGCGAGCTCCCTTAACCTCGGCCGTGACATCGTCCTCCATCTTCCGGAACGCTATTGTGCCGGGCCGGGGAGAGTAGGCGGCGACATGCACCTTGTCGAAGCGCAGCTCCTGTAGCAGGTCGCAGGTCGCTGCGAAGTCGGCTTCGGTCTCTCCCGGGTAGCCCACGATGATGTCCGTGGTGATACCGGCGTCGGGCATGAGCTCCCGTACCTCCGCGATCTTCTCCACGAACTCTGCGCGCGTGTAGCCGCGGCGCATCGAGTCCAGCACCGCGTCGCTCCCCGCCTGGACCGGGAGCGAAAACGATTCCATCACCTTCGGCAGCTCTGCCACGGCCACCAGGATCCGGTGCGTCATGTCCTTGGGGTATGACGTGAGAAATCGGATGCGCTCAAGTCGATCGATCCCCGAGAGCTCCCGCATGAGGTCGCCGAGGTCAGGCTGATCAGGGAGGTCGTGCCCATAAGCCTCGACTGTTTGGCCCAGCAACGTCACTTCGCGCACACCGTGGAGTGCGAGGTAGGCGGCCTCGCGTACGATCTCGTTCACGGGCCGACTCTTTTCGCGACCCCGCCGGTAGGGAACGATGCAGTAAGTGCAGAACTTGTTGCAGCCGTGGACGACCGGCACGAACGCCGTGGGTCCCTCGGGAATTGCGTACGTGGTTGGCCAGAACTCCCCGCCGAGGTCTTCCGCTGGACCGTCGACCAGTTCGATGATCGGCCCGAACTGCTGAGGCCGCGCAAACACATCCACGTGCGGAAACCGCTTCGCCAGGTCGTCGGTCTTCAGCCCGACCATGCAGCCCATCAGGGCGACTTTGAGCGCAGGGCGTTCGCGCTTCAGATCGCGGATTCGGCCGAGCTTGGAATACGCCCGGTCTTCTGCGTGCTGGCGCACGCTGCAGGTGTTCACCACGACGATGTCCGCCCGCTCCATGCGGTCGGTGGCTTTCAGGCCCATGCGGTCGAACCCGGCGGCGAGCTTCTCGCTATCCGCCTTGTTCATCTGACAACCGACGGTCCAGAGGTAGTACTTCGATGTCACAGGCTGCTTCGTGTGCGGTGTGGCGGAGGGGGAGGGATTTGAACCCTCGACCGAGTTACCCCGGAACCCGCTTAGCAGGCGGGCGCACTAGACCACTATGCGACCCCTCCGCGCGAACTGTCATTGTAGGTGGTCCTCCGAAGTTGGGTCACGCGTCCGCGGCGTCGACTGTAGACTGCCCGAAACACGCCCAGGAGCACTACTCATGCGCTACGGCGTTGCCATTCCCCACGCGAACGCGTTTGCTTCACCGGACGCCATCCGCAGCATGGCGAGAGCCGTCGAGGACCTCGGCTTCGACTCTATCTGGGTGAGCGATCACGTAATTGTCCCCGAGGGTTCGAGCTACATCCCCGAGTTCATGGACGAACCGCTCGCGACACTCGCGTTCCTGGCGGCCGAGACCCGGCATGTGACCCTTGGTACGAGCGTGCTCATCGTGCCCTACCGCGATCCTGTCTTCACGGCAAAGTTCCTGAGCACCGTGGACTACCTCAGCAACGGCCGCCTCGTTGTCGGTGTAGGCGCCGGCTGGTTGGAGCAGGAATTCGCCGCCCTGGGCGTGCCGTTCGCCGAACGAGGCCCGCGAACGGACGAATACTTGCGCGTCTTCCGAAACCTCTGGGAGACGGAGACTTCGAGTTTCGAGGGCCACTGGAAGCAGTACACAAACATGCGGATGTTCCCGAAGGGAGCAACCCACCGCCGGGGCACCATCCCCATTTGGGTCGGCGGGAATGGGCGGGCCAGCGTTCGCCGAGCGGCCGAGCTCGGCGATGGGTGGCATCCCATCAATCTTGCGCCCTCGGAATTCGCGAAGCTCGTCGACTCCTACCGCAGCGAGTGTCAGCGCTTCGGGAAGCAGCCTGGACCCATCTGCCTGCGCCACATGCCGGGCGGCCGTACGCGACCCGGCGGGGACCGGCTCCCCTTGAGCGGATCCGCCGACGAACAGGCAGCCGACGTGCGCGCATACGCGGCCGCGGGCCTCGACGAGCTCATGCTGTCGCTGCCCGCCCGGAACATGGATGAACTCTTCACGATGCTCCGCAGCTTCATGAGAGAAGTGGCACCGCGCGTCTGAGCGTTATTCGAGCGAGGGATACACTGCTGGTGTGTCCACGGCCGTCGTTGTCGTCATCTTCACGGTTACTCCGACCGGTCTGTCGGTGTTGCTCATCGAGCGTGCGGCCGAACCATGTCGCGAACAGTGGGCTCTGCCTGGCGGCTTCCTGCTCGAAGGCGAAACGCTCGACGGGGCGGCGGTGAGAAAACTCGCCGGCGAAACGGGCGTCTCAGATGTCTTCCTCGAGCAGCTGTATACGTTCGACTATCCGGGTGAGGGCCGCGCGGACATCGTCGTTGCCTATTTCGCGCTCGTGGATGTGTCGCGAACGCGGCTCCGGGGCGAGCTCGAATGGCGGCCGGCCTGGCACAAGGTACGCGGTCTTCGTGGGCTCGCGTTCGGGAACGAACGCATCCTCGAATACGCCGAAAAGCGGCTTCGCAACAAGCTTGAGTACACCAACGTCGCCTACAGCCTGCTGCCGCCGAGGTTCACGCTCACCCAGATGCAACGCGTGTACGAGGCCATCCTCGGCGAGTCGCTCGACAAGCGGAACTTTCGGCGTCGCGTCGTGAGCCTGGAGATCGTGCGGCCCACCGGTCAGACGGCGAAGCAGGGCGCACACCGTCCCGCGATGCTCTACGAGTTCACGAGCCGGGAGCCGATGACCTTCTAGGACGTCACCCGGTCACATCGGAGTTCGCGCTCTGCTGGTGCAGCATCAACTGCCACTGCCCATCGCGTCGAACGTACGTGGAGGTGGTGTTGGCGGCGTAGGGCGTCCCGTCGCGGCGCGCGCGGCCCGTGTAGACCAGCGCCGCAACGTCATCGGAAAGGCGGATCAACCGCACGTCATCGAGCTGTACTGCGCTCCACGACGTAGTTTGAGCGGCTGACGTGGACGCTGCCGCCTCCGCCTTGCCCAGCACCATATCCGAGAACACCGCCAGACCGGAATCCGCCATGTGTGCTTCGTAGTAGCCCGGCTCGCGGGTCGCGTTCCAGAAGCCGCGTTCGAGTTCGGTCAATTCCTGTTCGAGCGTCATGCGCAGCAATGTGCCACCCCGATCGGAGCCACCACCTCAACACCCCGCCGGACGCCATAACACCGGGACGCCAATCAGCGTTCCCCTCAGCCCTTCCCGACCATCACCTCTGTTGCCTTGATGACGGCCGTGACAGCATCACCCTCTCTCAGGCCCAACCGTTCGGCGCTGGACCGTGTGATTGCGGCAACAAGTTCAGTCCCACCTTCGAGCCGCATGGTGACTTCGGCCATGATGCCGCCCAGTTTCACTGCGCTGACCACTGCGGGGAGTTGGTTTCGGCTGGACAGTTCCATCGATTACTCACTTGCCAAGTAATTGTGCGGCACATACTATCCCGCCAATGAACGAACGGCCACTGCTCCCTGGTGAGTTCGCGGTCCTGGGCCTGCTCGCGCTGCGGCCCATGCACGGCTACGAGATGGCACGCTACTTCGATCGCGACGACCTTACCGAGGTCTGCCCCATCGAGCAGAGCATGCTCTACAGCTACATCCGCAACGTCGAAGACCGCGGTCTCGTCCACTGGAGCGAAGTCCGCGTCGGCGCCCGGCCGCCTCGTAAGATCTATGAGCTCTCCGGGACAGGCCGCGAGATCGTGGAAACGTGGCTGCGCCAACCCGCCGAGCGGATGCGCGAAGTGCGCCTCGAGTTCCTCCTCAAGCTCTATTTCCTCCACCGGCTCGACCCGGCCGCGGAGGTCGACTTGCTGCGACGACAGATCGACGTCTGCGATGCCTATCGCAGCCGCCTTGCCACGCGCGTTGCCGAGTCGGACGGATTCCAGCGGCTCGTCGCGCAGTCGAAGCTATCGGCCGCCGAAGCCACCGCGAGCTGGCTGCGCGACTACGCCTGGCAGCTCGAGCATTCACCACGAAAGGCAGCGACCCACCAGTGATGCCGTCCAAATCACTCGCTGTGCTTGCCGCCATTCTGCTGGCTGTCACCAGCTTCGCAGCCGCCTGCGGAGACGACGATTCCTCGTCTACCGCAACCGCGGCTCAGACGCCCGGCACCACCGCCACAGCGGCCCCGACGACCAGGCCGCTCAGCGGTGACATCACTGTGTTCGGGGCGGCGTCCCTCACCGACGCGTTCAAGGAAGCAGGCAAGGTTTTTGAAGCCGCCCATCCGGGCGTGCACGTCGCGTTCACGTTCGCCGGTTCCTCGACCCTGGCCACTCAGATAAACGAGGGCCAGCCGGGCGACGTCTTCGCGTCGGCTGACGGCGCCAACATGAAGAAGGTGACCGACCGGGGTGGCGCATCGTCAGCACCGGTAAACTTCGCCAGTAACGTTCCGGTGGTCGTGGTGCCCACCTCCGGGTCACCCGTCCAGACGTTTGAGGATCTTGCGAAGCCGAACATCAAGCTCGTGCTCGCCGCGGCAGCAGTGCCAATCGGCAACTACTCTCGTCAGATCCTGGCGAATGCCTCGGCCACCGGCGGCATCTCGCCAGATTTCTCCGACAAGGTCCTGGCGAACCTGAAGAGCAACGAAGCGGATGTGAAGGCCGTGCTGGCGAAAGTCCAGACCGGCGAAGCTGATGCCGGCATCGTGTACAGCACCGACGCGGCTGTGGCAGGGAACGACGTCAAGACAGTCGCGATCCCTGAACAGTTCAACGTGGTCGCTCAGTACCCCATTGCCGCGCTCAAAGAGAGCGGCCACGCCGATGTGGCATCGGCGTTCGTCGGCTTCATCACGTCAGACGCCGGCCGGGCCATCCTCCGCAAGTACGGGTTCGGGAAGCCGTCGTCGAACTGAACGAGACCACCGGGTAGGCTGCGCGGAATGCGAGGTGCATCGCTCGATCGATCGGCCGGCATCACCGTCGCGCTCCTGGCGGTGGTGTTCGCGGCCTTCTTCACGCTGCCGTTCATCGGGCTCATCGAACGGAGCGCCGAAGAGGGCGGCCTTTGGGAACTGATGCGGACCCAGCAAGCCCGCGACGCGCTCTGGCTATCGCTCTGGACGTCGACCGTGACGTCCGTCATCGCAATTGTGATCGGCACTCCCGTCGCGTACGGGCTCGCCCGGGCGAAGTTCCCGGGCAAAGCGTTCGTCGACGCACTCATCGACCTGCCGATCGTTCTGCCGCCGACCGTGGCCGGCGTGGCGCTGTTGACGGCCTTTGGCCGACGTGGCCTTCTCGGCGAGCCGATCGACAACGCCTTCGGGTTCACCTTCGGCTTCACCACAACCGCCGTCGTGATGGCACAGCTGCTCGTGGCGGCGCCGTTCTATGTTCGGGCTGCCCGCAGCGGGTTCGACACCGTCGATCCCGCAGATCGAACGCGTCG
The DNA here is from genome assembly GCA_963832795.1 of uncultured bacterium. Lineage (GTDB taxonomy): Bacteria > Chloroflexota > Dehalococcoidia > Tepidiformales > Tepidiformaceae > CAWHVJ01. Next base: position 35,602 of record CAWHVJ010000005.1, on the reverse strand, counting down.
CGTACACGTTGGGCGCGTCGCGGACGCGGGCATTCTGGCGAATCGTGCTGCCGCAAACGTGGCCCGCCCTTCTCGCCGGGGTCGTGCTGTGCTGGGCGCGCTCCATGGGGGAGCTCGGTGCGACACTCATCTTCGCGGGGAACCTGCAGGGAAAAACGCAGACCATGCCCCTCGCCATCATCGAGGCGTTCGAGGGCAGCGCTCTCGGCCTGAACGGCGCCGTGGCGCTGTCCCTCATCCTTCTTGCCGTCGCACTCGTCGTCCTCACCGTGTTCCGCGTCGTGACAACGCGCGCCACGAGGTATCCGTGAGCGTCGACTTCCGGGCATCTCTCCGGCTCGGAAACTTCCACTATTCCGCCGCATTTGCGGCCGTGAACGAGATCGTCGTCCTCTTCGGCCACTCCGGCGCCGGCAAGAGTGTCACGCTGCAGCTGGCGGCGGGGCTCATGCGGCCCGACGAGGGTTGTATCCGAATCGGCGGCCTCACCGTCTTCGACTCCGACAATCGCATCGACCGTCGGCCGCAGGACCGCGGTGTTGGTTATGTCGTGCAGGAGTTGGCGCTGTTCGACAACATGACAGTGGCCGAGAACATCGCGTTCGGCGTGCCGGGAGGGACCGACCGAGGTGCTCGCGTGAGCGAACTGCTGGCATTGCTGGGGCTGACGGGGATGGGCGCCCGTCGGCCACGTACGCTGAGCGGAGGACAGCGTCAGCGCGTTGCCCTTGCGCGCGCCCTGGGCCGAAACGCGAATGTGCTCCTTCTCGACGAGCCCTTCAGCGCGCTGGATGACTCGCTACGCTCGGCACTGCGCCGCGAGCTGCTTCGGCTCCGCTCGGAGCTAGGGCTAACCATCCTCTTCGTCACCCACGATCTGCGAGAAGCTCATCTGCTCGCTGACAAGCTGGCCGTCTTCGACGAGGGCCGGCTGCTGCAATTCGGCCCGCGGGACGAGATCTTCCGGCGGCCGGCTTCGCGCCGCGTCGCCGAGCTCACCGGAGTCTCGAACATCTGGCCGGGACGAGTGGTCGGCCGCGAACCCGGAGTTGCCCGAATCGAGATCAGCGGACTCGAGATCCAGTGCCTCGACACTGGTTTGGAAGAGGCTCCCATCGGCCAGCCGGTCGAAGTGGTGGTTCGGGCAGAGCGCGTCAGCCTGCGCCGAGACGTGAACCTGCATGGCTCAGACCGCAACCTCGTCACCGCAACACTCGTGGAGGAGGCCGCCTACGGGAACGTACACGTCCTGCGCTTCGACCCTGATGGGCCTGGCCCGGCGATCGAAGTCGAAATCGGTGCTCGGCCCTACGAAGTCATGGGAGTGGGGTCGCGGCGCCACTTCTTGCTCGAACTCGCACCAGAGGATCTGCACGTCATCCCCGTTGGCAACGAGACCGACGGCTAAGGGAGTTCGACCTTCCGCGCCACGACCACGTACATCGGATCCGAGCCCGGTCCCGGGCTGATGTCGAACGCTTGCGGCGGCCCGAATACGCCGGCGAGCCTGAAGTAGAGGCCTATGAGCTCGGCATGGTCCTTGTCGTCCAGTACCCGCCAAACGGCGACGGCCTTCGTGGGGAAGCAGCGATTCGAGTACGCCACCGCAAACGGCGCCCCGGGCACCAACGTTCGACCGACCTCGGCAAAGACCTCCGCCGGTCTCGTCAGGTACTGCACCGACACCGAAACGACGGCCGCATCGAAGGATGCGTCGCCGAACGGCAGACGCGGCTCGCGGTTCAAGTCGTGCACCACTCGCTGAGTGAGCCGGGCGTTCGCCTCGAGCTCCGGACCATTCAGGCCCAGCCCCGTTACTTCCGCGTATTCGCGATCCTCCGGGAGGTGCGAGATCCAGCTCGACATCAGGTCGAGCACGCGACCGCCAGCGGGGATGAGTTCCCGGTAGAACGCGGTCAGGGCACCGATGGCCGCGTCGTCGATGTGCGTTACGAGTCGCGGCTGAAGGTAGAACTCGGCGTCCGGGCTTTCGTCCTCGCGTTCGAAATGTTCGGGCCGAAGCGGCGAATCGGGCGTCGCCAACGCCTAGCGAACCGCCGACGCAGACCCGGACTCGACAATGACTGCGTCGTAGAACCGCGCCCGCGGGTGCCCGTCGAGCACGCCTTCGGCCATTCCCCCGCCGTGTGCCTTCCGGAAGGCATCAGACTGGGTCCAACTGATGAACGCCTCACGCGAGGCCCAGATCGTGTGGGAGATGTAGTCGCCCGGCTCGTCGCCGCGCAAGAGGGCGAATTGCAGGAAACCGTCGAACCCCTGCAGATAGCTCTCCCGCGACCGCCACGCCGCCTCGAAGTCCTCTCCGCGTTCGGGATTGACCTTGAACTGGTTCATCGCGATGAACATTGGTGAGCCTCCTCAGTCAGGGCCGTGCCGAAGTCCGGCCATTCATCGGCCGAAGGTACCATGCACGCGCTTCGGACGTCCGGCACAATCGACGGAATGATAGTCGCGGATCTCAACAACGTGTCCCGCATCTTCGGCGGCCGGACGATTTTCCGCGAGGTTTCATGGTCGCTGCAGGATGGCGAGAAGATCGGACTGATCGGCCCCAGCGGCACGGGCAAATCGACGCTCTTGCGTATCCTTGCCGGCGTTGAACCACCTGATAGCGGCGCCGTGACCTTCAGGCGCGAGGTCCGCGTCGCCTACCTGGAGCAGGAATTTGCAGGCACCACCGGTCGCGGCGCCCTAAACGAGCTGCTCGCAAGTCGCGCCGACCTCGCGGCACTAGAAGTCAAAATCGCCGACGCCGAACGCCGCATGGGGGACCCGGCGGTGCTGGACAATCCGTCGGAGTTCGATGCAGTCCTTCTTAAGCACGAACGTCTGCTCAAGGAGTTTGCCGAGGCCGGTGGAACGATGCTCCGCAACCGCGCGGAGGGCTTGCTGCGTTCGCTCGGATTCGACGAGGAAAGCTGGGAACGCCCGATGGACCAGCTCAGCGGCGGACAGCGAAAGCTGATCGGTATCGCGCGCTGTCTGCTCGTCGACCCGGACCTTCTCCTCCTCGACGAACCGGACAACCACCTGGACCTCGAGCGCAAAGCGATGCTCGAGCGCGTCATTCGCGACTTCGACGGGGCCGTGGTCGTCGTCTCACATGACCGCTACCTGCTCGACGAAACCGTGAACGTGATCGTTGAACTGGAGCCGCATCGCGACCTCGGATTCCGTCTCAAACGGTGGGAGGGCAACTACACCTCGTACGTCACGCAGCGGGAGTTGGCGCTCCTTCGGCAGCAGCAAACGTACGCCTCGCAGCAGAAGGAGATCCAGCGGCTGGAGGCCGCGATCGCGCGGTTCAAGCTCTGGGCGAGCATCGTCATCGACGAGCGCCACATCAAGCAGGCTCGCAACAAGCAACGCCAGATCGACACCATGGACAAGGTCGAGCGTCCGGTACTCGAGCGGCGCAAGATGTCTCTCCACTTTCGCCAGGGGAAGCGCGCCGGCGCAAAGACGATCGAATTCCGACGCGTCTCACGGGCGTTCGGGGACCACATCGTTCTGCTCGACGGCGACGCGACGATCATGAACGGCGAACGTGTGGGGATCGTGGGCGCCAACGGCGCTGGCAAGTCCGTTCTCCTGAAGTTAGCCCTCGGACAACTGGAACCCGACGCGGGCGACGTATGGGTCGGGCCGAGCGTGAAGCCGGGGTATTACTCGCAGGAGCACGAGACGCTCAATTTCGCGTCGACGCCGGTCGAGGCAATCCGCGAAGTCAAACCGATGTACGAAGCTGAGGCCGTTTCGGCGCTGGGCCGGTTTCTCATCCCCTACGAAGCGACAAGCCAGCCGATCTCGACGCTGAGCGGCGGAGAGAAAAGCCGCGTGCAACTCGCCCGCCTCATGCAGCTCGACGCCAACTGTCTCCTGCTCGACGAGCCGACGAACAACCTCGACATCCCTGCGGCGGAGGTCCTGGAGGAGGCGCTGGACGCCTTCCCGGGCACCGTCGTGGTCGTCTCGCACGATCGCTACCTGCTGGACCGCCTGGTTGACCGCGTCATCGAGGTCCGAGACGGGGGACTCCACATCTACGATGGCGGCTACAGCTACTACCAGGAGCAGCGTTCGCGGGCCTGAGCAGGCGTCTGTATGCTCTCGCGAATGGAATCACCGTTGCCCGGCGCCCTCGAAGGCGTGCGCATCCTCGAAATCGCCCAGGCCCTCGCCATCCCGTTCGCCGGTGTGCTCCTTGCCGACATGGGCGCCGATGTCGTGAAGATCGAGCCTCCCGTCGGGGACGGCATCCGTCACACGATGGTCCCGATTGTCCCGGGGGAAAGCAAAGGGTTCACGCTCGTCAACCGCGGGAAACGCTCTGTCTGCCTCGACATCGGAGCCGCCGCCGCGCGCCCGGCGCTCGAGCGGCTGATCCGCTGGGCCGACGTCGTGATGGTCTCCCTCAAGCCAGCCGATCTTCCGCGCTACGGTCTGAGCTACGAAGACGCTCGCCGGGTCAACCCAAAGGTCATCTTCCTGGAGCACAGCCCACTGGGGAGCGCCGGGCCGTTTGGCGGGGACCCAGGCTACGACGTGATCGTCCAGGGCATGTCCGGCACGGCCGTCGTGACGGCGCGAGAGCGTGGCGGGGTGCCGATCAACATCAGGCCCGCCTTCAATGACACCGGAACCGGCGCATTCTCCGCGCTGGCGATTGTCGCCGCGTTGCGCCATCGCGACCTGACGGGCGAAGGGCAGCGCGTCGAAACCTCGCTCCTCGGGACCGCGATGGCCCTCGGCCACCAGCTCTTGAGCTGGTTCGGCGTAACCGACGCTGCCGTTGATGAGTCGTTCGACGCGGCACTCAGCTCAGCTCGCGAATCTGGCGCAGAGTTCGCCGAGCAGCGCGCTATCTGGGAACGCCACTACGTCAGCGGTGGCTTCGCCAACATCTACTTCCGCCACTACCGCACGGGCGACGGTTTCATCTCGGTTGGTTGTCTCAGTCCGCAGCTCAACGCGCGTTTCCGTGCAGTCACCGGCGTACACGACCCTCGAACTGAACCGGGATTCGATCCCGGCACCGCCGAAGGGCAGGAGCAGCTCGCAGCGCTGGTGCAGGAGACTGAGGCCCGCTTCCGTGCTCTGCCCAGTGACGAATGGCTCAAAGCGCTGCGGGACGGCGGCGTGCCGTGCGGTCCGCTGAACTTCCCCCCGGAAGCAATGCGCCATCCGCAGCTCCTCGAAAACGAATTCGTCGTCGAGCTGGAACACCCGCTGTTCGGCCCCTACCGGACGTTCGGTCCGGCACTGAAGATGGACCGCACGCCGACGCGGATCCGTTCCTCTGCGCCACTGCTCGGCGAACACACCGACGCCGTGCTAGTCGAGGCTGGCTGCACCGCTGAGGAGATTGCGGCGCTGAGGTCAGCGGGCGCGGCAGGGCCGCACCTGCCGCCCGATTAGCCTCGCCGCTCCTTCACGGCCGCGATCAGTTCGGGTGGGCCGATGACTTCGGCATCCTTGCCCCATGAGAGCACCCAGGGGACGAAGTCGAACAGCTCTGGAAGCTCGAGCGAAAGCCGGACGCGCCCGTCCGGGAGTTCCTCAAATCGCTGCGTGGGGTGCCACGGGGATTCGCGCACGCGTGTGGCGCTGTCTCCGGAGAAGTCCACCACCACTTCGTAGTGACCGTCGGCGAGCACGACTCCGCTCCAACTCTGCGACATCGCTTCCATGATCTCGGCGCTGGCGTCCCGCGGAACACGAGGGTGCGCGTCGAGGCCGTCGGGGCACAGCAGCCGATGGTGCGCTTCCACGCGGCGCACGCGGTCGAGCTTGAACGTCCCCATCCGTCCCCGCGTGTAGTTGTATCCGACGAGGTACGTGGCGCCGGTGCTCGCGCTCGGCTCCATCAGGTAGGGCTCGAAGCAGACGGCCTGGGGCCGATCGCGGCCTACCGCCTGGTACCGCAGAACCACGACGCGCTGCCGCAGCCACGCGTCGGTGAGCAATCGCAGCTGACGGGTCTGCTCCTTGTCGTGAGGCCTGCCGTGGAGTGCATCGCGAGTGAACGCAACCTGGTCGGCGAGCGCACCCGGGAAAACGGCTGCGACCTTGTTCATCAGCGCCAGCGCGTCCGCGTCCTGCTCGCTGGTCGTGCGGGACAGCAACCGCAGTGAGAAGAGGAGGGCGCGTGCTTCGTCGGAATCCAGTCGAAGGATAGGGATCGGGTACTCGCCGGGCCGGAGGCGGTATCGCCCGTGGGTGGGCTCCAGCGGTGGCTCGATCTGCCCACCCGACTTATTGAGGATGCTGCGGAAGAGCAGAAGGTCGCGCTGCACCGTCCGAACCGAACAGCCCAGCCGCTCCGCCAACTCTTCGGCGGTCAGCCCCGACGCGTTCTCGTAGAGCAGTTGCTGAAGCTTCAGCCGCCGCTCGAGGGGGCCTTCACCCTCGAAGTCATCTCGCTCGTCGCTTGCCACACTCAGTCTCCGACCTCGGCTTTGGCGCACTGTAGCGTATGCGCCCCGCTCAAGGCGCTCCGTCTACCCCTCAGCCGCGAGGCCCGGATTCGAAACGGCGAGCTTGTCGCGCATCACCGCCCGGAGATGCGCCATGACGGCACGCCGGCGGTCCACACCATCCATCTCCCCTTCGCGGATGCGCATCGCCAATTCTTCGTTCCGAACCACCGTTGCCGCGCGCCACTCGACCAGGGTCGGAGGCTCTGCGGCGGCGCCGAGGAGCTCGTTCAACCCATCCCATTCCCGGCGGAGCGCCGGCTCCTCCAGTGCCAGCTCCCGTCGCAGCATCTGCAGCACGTTCCCCGCCACGCGGGCGTGGAAGTTCAAACGCCCGCTCGTGCTGGCCATGACGTCGTCCTGGAGAAACCCGGCGACTGCTTCGAGCAGTTCGTCGATGTTCGGGCGATCCTGCATGGGTCTATGCCTCCTCCAAGAGATTGAGCAGCTCCCATTCGGTTTCCGCTGTGCGACGGCCGATGCTCGCGAGCTCGACACTCTTGCTGCGGCCGGTGAGGTAGTTCGCAGCCTGCGTGATCGTGATCACGCCCCAGCGGAGGTTGCCGTAGAGCTCCCAGAACCGCACGCGGTCACGGTCGACGGGGTAGCCGCCTGCCGCCTCGTACGCCTCGAAGAACGCCTCCCGGTCGCCGATACCGGCCACAGGCTTCTTCCCACCGAACCGCCACGACCGGACGGCCAGCCATCCCAGGTCCTCCATCGGGTCCCCCCAGTGGGCCAGTTCCCAGTCGATCACGCCGCGTAGTCCGTCCTCGTCGAAGATGAAGTTGCCCAGGCGGTAGTCTCCGTGCACGAGCGTCATGTCCGGCACTTCCGGGAGGTGGTGGTGCAGCCAGCGAAACGCCAGCTCGAACACGGGGTGGGGATTTGGCGTGGCAAGCCGGTAGCTGGCCTCGTAGTTGCGAAGCTCCGCGAGCACCGGGGATTCCCCGGGAAGCGGGCCGGGGAGTTCTGCCAACTCTGGATGGTCGACCAACCGGATGTGGTGAATCCGCGCGAGGCTCTGCGCGAGCTGTTGTGGCATCAGTTCGCGCGCCGTTGCGTATTGCTCGCCGCGGATCATCCGCGCGCCAAGCGTTTCACCGGCGAGCCGACGCATTGTGAAGAACTTCACGCCGAAGCGGTCGTCCCCGTCCCACAACGGCTCCGGCACCACAACACCGCTCTCCCACGCCGCCTTGATGAGGTGGTACTCGAGCACGCGACCGGGCATCGACGGCACGCCCGGAATCGGGTCGCAGCGGAAGATCCCCTCGATCTCGAGCTCCGGAGCATCGAACGTCCACGTCTCCCGGGAGGCGCCGCCCGAGAGCCTCGCGAGGTTCTCGATGGAGACGTTCGCCCGGCCGCTCTTTTCCGCGACGAAGTCGGCGAGGCCGGCCTGGACCGTGGCACTATCCACCCGTCTTACTCAGTCTGGTCGAGGTACTCGCTCAGACCATAGCCAACACGCTCGCCGTCGAGGCGGTACTCCGTCATTCCTTCGCCGATGTGCGTGAACATGCCTGCTCGTCGGTTGCGAAGCGGGATGAATCCCTTCACCGCTCCCTCAACGGTGTGTTCCTCGCCGTTGGACAGCTTCACCTTCGCGGTGAAGCTCTGGTGGTAGTTCGTGTCCCCCTCGTACTTCGTGTCGAGGTCGACGCTGGCGATCTGCAGCAGTTCCTGGCCCTTGTGGAAGACGCCACCAACACGGTCGCCAACGATGGAGATCACCATGCCAAGGTCGTCGCCGTAGTTGCCGGTGATCCAGCGGTAGGACGGCGTTGACTGCCAGTAGCGAGGGCCCCACGAGTGATCGCGCAGGCCGTGCCCGGTGATCTCGACGGCCGGGCCGTCGTCCACCTGCAGCGTCCCGTGGACCTTCATGTGCTGTTCGTAGTGCGCCCGCGCGAAGTCGTTCTGCGAGCCGCCGCCGTTCGGCTCGGCAACGTGGCCGTAGATCGGCCCGACACCCTCATGGATGAGGTCCAGCTTCACGCGCTTGTGCGGATTCTCCTTGAAGGCCGTGCCCGGGTCCCGCATCTCGCGTGGGTCTTCCAGGTAGACGGCCGATCCGTCGTAGACGGTGCGAATCTTCTCTCCCGGCACCAGCACCTCGACCTTGAGCCCACCGGCATCCCAACCGTCGTTGGTCGATATCTGCGGCCGCTTGTAGTTGAATAACGCCGACCCATCGGGCTGGTACACGATGACGGTCATTTCGGCATGGCCCTCGTTCGCCCGATTCCCGATGCGAAGGAAACCGCCCATCTTCTTCGTGCGGTCGAAGAAGTTGAAGTACACAGACTCGTTGAAGTTCTCTTCCGGGCCGAGAGGATGGGTGTAATCGTCTTCCGGCTTGACGTTCCCGATGATGGTGACCATTCCCGAGCCTCCCGGCGTAGAGTTTGCAGACGGAGCGAATCCCCCGGATTCTACGCCGCGACCAGACATTTCGCTTGAAGCGAAGGATCGTGAAGGAAGAACGTTGAAGCTCGCGAAGGACCGCATCGATGTCGGGCTGTTCACGAACAACGCCGCAGCGTTACTCCCCTTCTGGCAGAACGACGCGGGCCTCCGCTTCGAGGAGATCCTCCCCACGGGAGGCGGCGTGCGGCAGCATCGCCACGCGATGAACGGCTCGGTCTTCAAGCTGAACGACGTGCGCGATCCCATGCCGCAGGCGCCGCTCGCCGGCTACCGCGAGCTCATCATCGCTCGTGAAGGCGTTGCCGAACCAACGACGTTGACCGATCCCGACGGCAACCGGGTGATTCTGACGCCGCCTGGAACGGACGGCATCGTGGGCATCGAGGTCCGGCTCCACGTGCGGGACGCGGCGGCCCACTCGGACTTCTATGGCCGTGTCTGCGGCTTCGATGCCGTGGGAGCGCATCGCTACCGCTGCGGCGACAGTGTCATCTCATTCGAAGAAGCGGCCGACGCACCGACGGATGCTGAGATGCGGGGCGTCGGCTACCGCTACCTCACCGTTCAGGTCTGGGACTGCGACGCGGAGCACCGTGAGCTGTTGGCGCGTGGCGCTAGAGAGGGCAGACCACCGTCCACACTCGGCACGACCGCGCGTATCTCCTTCATCCGCGATCCTGACGGCAACTGGATTGAGATCTCTCAGCGGGCATCGCTCACCGGCCCTGTGCCTGCCTGAGCCCAGGGTCGCCTATCGGTCGCTCGATCCGAGTGTCCGCAGGTAGTTCACGACGTGCCAGATCTGGTCGCTTGTCAGCGTCCCGCTGTCTCCCCAGGCCGGCATTGCCGACCCCGGAATGCCGTGCGCGATGAAGTTGTAGAGCTGGCCGTCCGGGTGCTGAGGGACGTGCACAGTCAGGTCGAACGGGTATGGATCGAGCTTCAGTCCTGAAGGCGGCACGCCCTTCTGCCCGTGACACGCCACACAGTTCTGCTGGAAGATCGCCTTGCCCTGGGAGATGGAATTCTGGTCGGGCGCGATGGGATTCGTCGGCAGTGTGCCCGGCAGTGTGTGCGTGTGAACGCCGAACAGCAGCAGTATCCCGAAAGAGAAGCCTCCCATCGTAAGGACGTTGGCAGCCCACCCGAACCGTCTGTTCACGCGCCCGATTGCACCGCGGTACAGCGCGAAGCCGAATCCCAACACTAGCAGGACAAGCCCGCCAAGCTCGTTCCAACTCAGGCCCGGCGCCGGGTTGTCCCACGCGCCACCATGGCTCAGGTTGGCCACCGGCGCGCCTGCGGGGCGCACATCGAAGAAGCCGACAGCATCGTCCACGTTCGCCCGGCGCACCTCCGCCTCGATCCGCCAGTTGCCCTCCAGGGTGAGGTAAGGGCCCTGGCCGATGAACGTGCCCGTGTCCGTGGGCGACAGCGTCAAGGTGGATGGCCCCACCGTCTGGTCGTCCTTGTAGCGGAAGGTGAGGCGCACCCGCTCGGCGCCCACGGGCTGTCCCGCAGCCGTGAGGTGGACCGTGTACGTGTTGACGCCGGTGCGGTTGGGATCGACCTGGAGTTGGATGGACAGGTCGTTCGCGACAAACGACTGGTCAAAGGCCTTGGCCGAGGCCGTTTCCAGCACGTTCTTCGCTACGGTCGTCTGTGTCAGCACAGCCGCGGCGCCGAATACGGCGATGCCGAGGAGCGCCTCGAAGCCCGCCGTACGGATGAATCGCCCGGGCTCGCCGGGTGCGAGGCGGGCAAGACGGTGCCGCCCGACACGCATGTTGTACAGCCCGACCAACAACAGCGGGACCATGATCCCGAGCTTCACAAGCAGCGTGATCCCGTATCTCGTCTCCCAGAGCTTGGATGGCGTGTCGATTTCGACGAACGCACTGAAGCTGCCACTGGTCAGCAGGGCGAACACGAGGATGGAGGCCAGCAGCGAGAAGCGGGGAAGGACGACACCGTACTTCCCGTCGCGGCGCAGTAGACGTGCACTGATGGCGACCCCGAGGACGGCACCGATCCAGAGGAGCGCCGACGCGCCATGGACGAAGTCCAGCCCGCGTGCCCAGCCGCTGCCACTGCCCGCTGCCGCGTGGCTCGTTGCCGTGTATGCCCACAGGTAGATGCCACAGACCGCGAGGATCGCCGCAGCCGTTCGCCGTGGGGCGTCGCGGAAGAAGGTCGCCGCCACCGCGACCAGCATCACCACGCCCAGCCGGGTCAGCCAGTAACCGCCCGAAGGCGTGTGAAAGAGCAGTTGGCTCAAGGAGTCCTGCGAATACGTGTCGCGGATCGTCTGCAGGTTGAGAAGCGTGGCCATGCCCAGCAGCGCGCTGCCGAAGTACGTCGTCGCTTCGAGGCCTTTCCTTGCCGCGATCCCCGCGTCATCCCAGAGGAGCACGAGCAGAGCCCCGGCCACCACTACCGCGAGGCCCAAGAGGCTGAGCGCCCGAACGGCGGTGCCGTCGGCAAGTGGTGGTGGATCGTTATCGGTGCCGATCCCCGCGACCTGGTTCGTCCCCTGCGGAACGCTCCCGTCGGGGTTGAGCACCGTGAACGGGTATGAGCCGCGAAGCTGGTGCCCGTCGATGCGTGAGATATTCACCCAGAGGACGTTGTAGATGCCGGGATCAAGCGACGACAGCTGCACCGTCATTCCGAGCGAGTCGCTCGAAAACTGTACCTTCGGAAGCTTGATCTCGGTCCCGGTGCCATCCAGCAGGCGAATCCCGCTGTTGCTCTGGTCGAGTGTCTCGGCAAAGCTCAGGCTGATCTGCGCGGGCGGCCGCTGCAGGAACGAGTTGGGGGCCGGATCGGCGCTCACAAGCGAGGCATGCCCGAGCGCACGATCGGGTCGAAGTGCGACAAAGCTCACCGCCAGGATGAGCACCAAGACCGCGGCCGGCCGCTTCACGGGCGCTTCGTCACGAGCAGGAACGTGCCGCCGGCGCCGATCGCGAGCATCCCAATGCCGACCGCCGCGACGAGTACCCACGACGTTCCGCTGTCCGCACCGTCGCCGGTTTGCAGCGCCGCCGGCTCAGCCGCAGCCGTGGCGGGCGTGCCAATCCCTGTGTCTCGCAGCGTGACCGTGCCCGCCGACGGCGGCTTGCCGGGGTCGAAGGTGAAGCTCAGCGTGCCGTTGGCGGCATCGCCATCGTCTGCGCTCAGGGTCTTCCAGTTCACCGTGTAGACGCCGACCGCGAGGTTCGTCTGCAGCGGAACCGACAGCTTCTTACGGTCGGCGTCATCGATGGTCGCCGCTTCCGTCGTGATCTTTTTCCCGGAAGCGTCCAATACCTCAATGTCGTTGGCGCCAGCCTGGCGAGCCATATCCTGGCTCATCTCAATAACGACGGCTGTGGGCGGCGCAGCGAGAACCGCTCCGTTGCCGGGAGTAACTGAGGCAGGTTCGGCGTGAGCGAGCGCAAGCGATACGAACGCTAGCGAGGCCACAACGCCAGCCGCCAGCACGAGTGCCTTCATCTGAGCGCAGTGTACCGCCCAGTTGCGCTCCGAGACGTCAAGGCATCTTAGCCGCGCGCGATGCCCGCCCGTTGACGCGCTGCCGCATCGGCGGCTGCCCGTTCGGCCCCCTTCGCCGACTCTGCTCTCTCCCGGCGAGTCATCGCGGGCATTACTTCCTTCGCGAAGAGTCGTAGCGAAGCGAGGACCTTCTCGTTGGGTATCGTCTCGCCGGTGTTGATGAGGAACACCATGCGGTCGACACCCACCTCTTCCCACCACTTGAGCGCCTTGATGCAGGCTTCCGGGTCCCCGATGGGTGTGCCTTCACGCACCGGGCCGACGACATCGCCGGGCCGATTCCGGAGCGGCGCCGCACTCGCGTGCGCGTGATATGCCGGTGACGGGTAGATGCCGCCGACGCCGACGAGATGTGCTGCACGGACGCCGAACTGGACGGCCGCCATCCCGCCGATCGCCTTCGCCTCCTCATCGTCCTCACCGCAATACATGAACGCCACGCCGTTCACCTGCTCGTTGACGAACTCGCCGACGGGCTCGCAGTGACGAATCGCCCTCCGGTAGTCCTTCACCATCTGCTGGTAGTCGAGCGGCGCCCCGAGCGTGACTCCCAGCATTCCCATTCCGCGTTCACCGGCCTGGACGGCCGTTTCCGGCGACTGTACGGCGACCCACAGAGGAGGGTGCGGCTTCTGCAGCGGCTTCGGCAGCACGTTCCGTGGCGGCATCGAGAAGTACTTGCCCTCCCACGAGAAGTTGTCGCGCGTCCACATCTTCACAACGGCGCGTGTGCACTCGTCCCACATCTCCTTGGTGTTGTCCGGCTCACAGCGGAAGCCGCCGAGTTCAGTCCACGTCGCGGACCGCCCCGTTCCGAACTCGAGTCGTCCGTCGCTGAGGAGATCGAGAGCGGCCGCGCGCTCCGCCACCCGAGCAGGATGGTTGATTGGCGGCAGCATCAGCGCGATCCCATGCCCGAAGCGAATCCTGCTCGTCTTCGCCGCGCAGTACGAGAGGAACACCTCCGGCGCCGACGAATGCGAATACTCCTCGAGGAAGTGGTGCTCCACTTCCCAGACCTGGTCGAAGCCCACTTCATCGGCGGTGACAACCTGGTCAACAGCCTGGCGGTAGACACGATGCTCGGAGAACTCGTCCCACGGCTTGAGAACCGAATGCTCGTAGAAGATCCCGAACTTCATGCTTTACCTCCGCCAGTCGGACGCTCGGCCAAAATCGTAAGCCTCACGCTAAACACCTGTGCTAGTATGACGCCCCGGCAGATCGCCGCAAGACCACATGAAGCAGCCAACCGCCCTCATCACCGACTCGACGGCCGACCTTCCGCCAGCGCTGGCGGACTCGCTCGGTGTGCGAGTCGTCCCGGTCCGGTTTGCCTTCGACGAAGAATCGTTTCTGGATGGCGAGCTGTCGTCAGCCGAGTTTTTCGGGCGGTTGGGATCGGCGCCACATCCGCCGCGCACGTTCGGCGTCAGCGAAGCCGCTTTCCGAGCGGCGTTCGAGGAGACGCTGGCGCAGGCGGAAACCATCCTTTGCCTCGTCACCCCGTTCGACGTGAGCCCCACGTTCACGACAGCCTCGGCCGCGATGCTATCCATGGACCATGTCGACATCAAGATCCTGAACCCCGGGGTCGCATCCGCCGGGCTCTGTTCGCTCCTCGCCGCTCTCGCGCCGCTGGCAGGCGCCGGCCGGCGCCGTGACGAAGTCATCGCGGCGCTGGACACCATCGAGCCACAGTGCGACACCATCTTCGTGCCCGCTCAGAGTCGCTGGCTTGAGCAGGCCGGGCGTCTCCCGCTGATCCAGGACCGCCTCGGCGAGATCGGTGACGGCACCCCGGTCGTCCGTGTCGGTACGCGCATCACCGGGGTAGCTTTGGAGCCCTCCCACGAGGCCGCCATAGCGCGTGCGATCCAGGTTGCCGGAACGCGTGCCGATCCGGGCCAGCGACTCATCGCCACGATCACCCACGCCAACGCGTCCGAGTTGGCGTCCGATGTCGGCGCGCGTCTGCGGCAGCGCTGGCCGATCGACCAGTTCATCACAACCGAGCTGAGTTCCACGCTCGGGGCGCAGCTCGGGCCGGGAGCCATCGGCATCGGCGTCGCGCCCGTTGACGCAGAGTAGGAGGTAGCTGTGCCCGACAAAGGCCTGCTTGATCCAAGTACCGTAACCGCCGGCATCCTGCGAGGGACTCACCCGGCCCCGTGGGACGTGGCACACGCAAGCATCTGCCAAATCACGTTCGAGGTAGAGCGGGAGGCGGCACTGAGTTTCCTTCCAGGCGAGGTCAGCCGGCCGGTGCCGTGCTACGCGCGGCTCTTCGTTCTTGATGCTGACGACGGTCCCGCCGGCCCCTTCAAGCTGGCGACGCTGATGGTCGGCGGCCGCTACAGGATGCTGCCGCGAAACGTGCTGGCCGCCGGGGTCGTCGATGGTCCGATGAACGCCGTGGCAGCCGCGTTCGGCGCGCCGTTCGCTTCCGGTCGCATCTCCGTCGAGCGCGCGGGCTCCACGTTGAGGGCCGAGGTGCACGAAGGCCAGGAATTGGTCGCCACGGCCGTAATCCCCGATCTTCGAGCGGTCGATCCCGCCATGCTGCGCTGGGATCCGTGGCTCGGTTATGCCGGGCCGGGAGACAACATCGACCTCGTCGAGTACTGCCCGCGGCCGCAGCTGACAGCTGCGTTCCTGAGCAAAGGGGCGACGCTCGACACCCCCTCCGCGCTTTCCCACGACAACGTATGGCGGCGACTGCGCAACCTGAACACGATCTCGGCATGCTACGCCGAGGGGAGCCTGACACTGACAGCTCCCGAGCCCCAGGAGGCCCTCGTTTAACTAGGTGGCGCTCCCGGCGGTAGCCGCTTTGGTGGGCGTCTGGTTCGACGGCCGGTTGAACTGAGCGGTATCGAACTCGGGAAGTTCGATTTCCCGGTTGAGCACCGCTTGCTTCCACAGCTGATGCTCCGGTTCGCGGTCATGGAATTCGGGCATCACCTCGCGCGCGAACAGCTCCAGGCTCGAGCAGATGTCCTCGTGCGTGTTCTTGCCGGCCTGGTTCAGCAGGATGACCTGGTCGACGTTTGACTCCTCGAACTTCCGCAGCCGTTGCCGAATCGTCTCGGGCGAGCCGATGAGTCCGGTCATGTTGGACGACGCGGCGCGGCCCTTGTCCGTGTCCCGCCAGGCCATGTACTCGTCCCAGATGTTGACGGTCCCGGGCACCACTGGCCCGTGGGTGTTGTAGAACATCAGCGAGAACTGGAAGAAGGTCCAGCCCTCGGCCATCTTGCGAGCCTGTTCATCGGTTTCGGCGCACATGAAGCCGCTGACCACGGCGATCGCAGGGTTCGTCACGTAGTCGGCGAGCTTTTCCAGTCGCTTCGTGTAGCTGTTGTAGTAGGCGTTGACCCACGCGTGCGCGGCTTCGGCGCTAACGAACTGGAACCCGAGCGCACCGATGCCCCGCCGGCCCGCCATCTCGATCGTGTCCAGTTGCGAGCAGGCGACCCACAGCGGCGGGTGCGGTTTCTGGAGCGGCTTCGGCACCACGTTGCGAAGGGGGAAGTCGAAGTATTCCCCGTGGTACTCCGAACCCTCCTGGGAAAACATGGGCACGATCGCCCGCACCGCGTCCTCCCACACGGGCCGCTTGTCTCGGAACCGTCGCTCGAAGGGGTGGAGTTCCGTGACGCTCGACCCCTCGCCCATGCCAAACTCAACGCGCCCGTTGCTGACCAGGTCGAGCATGGAAACGCGCTCGGCAACACGCGCCGGGTGGTTGGTCGGCAGCTGGACGATGCCATGCCCGAGGCGAATGTTCTTCGTTCGTTGACTGGCGGCGGCGAGAAACACCTCGGGCGCCGAAGAGTGGGAATACTCCTCAAGGAAGTGATGCTCCACTTCCCACGCGTAGTCGTAGCCGAGCCGATCGGCCAGCTCTACCTGGTCCAGCGCATTTTGAACGAGCCGATACTCGCTATCCTCGGCCCATGGCCGCGGAAGCTGTAGTTCGTAAAAGACTCCAAACTTCATTTCGCCTCCCCACGCCTCGAAGTGAGCCGCGCCTGCGGATTCTACGCTGCTGGTGACGTGGGCGGGTTGCGTGCGTTAGACGAGTACGGCCTTTCCATACTTGATGGCATCAGACGCCTTGGCCGGCGTGTGGCGCACGTCGCCAGGCTGCCCGAGCACGCGCATCCATGTCGCGAACTCCAGCAGGATCCCGTCCGGGTCCATGAAGTAGAACGAGCGGACAAACGTCCCCTCGTGCACCTCACGGCTCATCCCCCTCGCGCTGTCGTCGTGGTTGATGATTGGCGTGCAGTGGACGCCCTTTGCCTGCAGCTTGGCGTGGTATTCGTCGAACCGCTCCTGCGGCACATCAAAGGCGACGTGGTTCATCGAGCCGTGCGCAGTCGTCAGCTCCCCCTCCCCTGGCACTCCAACCGGTGAGGCAATGCCCGGCGCTGCTTCAGGCGCCCCCGGGAACCAGAAGAAAGCCAGCGAGTCCCCATTGCCCATGTCGAAGAAGAAGTGCTGCCCAAGATTGTTCGGCAACTCAATCGTCTTGATCAGGGGCATGCCGAGCACGCCGGAGTAGAAATCGACCGTCCTCTGCATGTCCTTGCATACCAGCGCGAGGTGATTGACGCCTCTAATCTCGAACTGCTTGTTCTCTCGATCCACGGCGCGAACCTCCGTTTTGCCTGCGGCAACTTGTCGGCTAGCTTACACCCGGCGGGGCGAATTGAAAGCCGATTTATCGCACAGGTGTTGCGAATCTGCCACGACGACGGTGCGGAATGTTGTGGCGTCGATGCGTTGCGCTACAGGGAACCCGTGCTTTCCGGCCGCAGATCAAGCCTGCTAGCCTAGATCCATCTTGGATATCGTCCTTGAACTGAGTGACGATCGCGGGCAGCCGGCGTACCGCCGCCTCGCCGAGGCGATCCGCGGCGGCATACTCACGGGCCGGTTCCGCCCGGGCGAGAAGCTGCCACCTACCCGTGCCCTGGCTACGAACCTGTCGCTCGCGCGCAACACCATCCTGGAGGCCTATGAGCAGCTCGTGGCAGAGGGGTACCTCACGGCGCGCCACGGTTCCGGAACATTCGTCGCGAGCGACCTCCCCGACCGGAACTTCCGCGCCCCCGTGGCGCAGTCGCGAGAAGCCCCGCCGCCCTCCGTCGAGGGGGCACTCTCGAAGTTCGGCGAGCGCGTGGTCAACGGCGAAGTCTGGATGCACATTCGTCGCGACGAGGGCCGAAGCGCATACGAGTTTCGGTACGGCACGCCGTCGTTAGAGGAGTTCCCGATCGACGCATGGCGGACTCTCACGAAGCGGGTCCTGGACTACCCGCCGCGCGAACTGCTCGGCTACGGCCCAACGGAAGGCCTGCCCCAGTTACGCGAGGCGCTCGCGCGATACCTCCAACGCTCGCGAGGCGTCCGCTGCTCCGCCGACCAGGTACTGATCGTCAACGGTTCGCAGCAGGCGCTCGACCTCGCCGCGCGCGTCCTCATCGATCCGGGCGACGGAGTCGTGATCGAGGAGCCGTGCTACCCCGGCGCCCGGGCCGTCTTCGCCTCCAACGGCGGCGTCGTCATCCCGGTGCGCTGCGACGACGAGGGCATCTGCGTCGATCAAATGCCGGACGGACCGCGCCTGGCGTACGTCACGCCGTCGCACCAGTTTCCGTCCGGCGCAGTCATGTCGGCGGCGCGGCGGCTCGAACTCCTCGCATGGGCGCAGCGGACCAACGCCATCGTCATCGAGGACGACTACGACAGCGAGTTCCGCTACGAAGGACGGCCGCTCGCGGCGCTCCAGGGTCTCGACGAGGCGGGGCGCGTCGTTTACACGGGCACGCTCTCGAAAGTGCTCTTGCCCGCGCTGCGGCTCGGGTACATGGTGGCGCCTCCCGGACTCCAGCCGGCGATTTCCGGGGCAAAGTGGCTCACCGATCGGCACGTGGCGCTGCTCTACCAGGCCGTTCTTGCGCTCTTCATCGATGAAGGCTACTTCGAGCGCCACCTCCGGCGCATGCGGAAGGTGTACGAGCGGCGCCGCTCGGCCCTGCTCGAGAGCTTCTCCGCCTTCTTCGGCGAGCGCGCACGCGTCACCGGCACCGAAAGCGGAATGCATGTGCTCGTCCGGATCGATGACGTAGTCGACTCCGACCGCTTCATCCGGGAGGCGGGTCTCCGCGGCGTGGGCATTTACTCGGCTCGCCCCTATCACACCCTGGAGCCTCCGCGGGGCGCACACTTCCTCATGGGCTATTCGAGCGTCACCGAGGACGGCATCCGCGAGGGCATCCGCTTGCTATCGCAAATCGAAAACTAGTTAGCGCGGGTTACAGCGGGGTTCAGTTCGTGGGAAGCTACAGTCCACGCAGACCGCATTCGGAGGTGCAGGTGAAACTCGCATCAGTTCTGGCGTCCAAGGGCCCGCGCGTTGTGACCATTCGCGACGACGCATCCATCGCAGACGCCGTGTCCTTGCTCGTCGAGCACAACATCGGCGCATTGATCGTCGTGGGTTCGGGGGGCGCCCCCGAGGGCATAGTTTCCGAGCGCGATATCGTGCGGCGGCTCAACGACGGCGACGACATCGGGGCGCTGCCGGTAACTGGAGTAATGACCCGGGACGTCATCTTCGGTAGTCCGGACGACGACGTCGAAGCCGTTCTCGAGACCATGACCGCGCGCCACTTCCGCCACCTGCCCATCAAGGAGAACGGCCTTCTCGTGGGCGTCATCTCCATCGGCGATGTCGTCAAAGCTCAGTTGCATACCTACGCGGGACACATCGAGACGCTGCAAACGCAACTGATGAGCTCTTGACCGCGCCGCCCTCACCGCTCCGCGTTGCCATCATCGGAGCTGGCCCGTCCGCGTTCTACGCGGCCGAGCAACTCATGAAGCAGTCCGATATCGATGTGCGCGTCGACATGTACGATCGCTTGCCGACGCCCTACGGCCTCGTTCGGGCCGGTGTGGCGCCGGACCACCAGAAGATCAAGACCGTCACGCGTGCATTCGAGCAGACCGCGGTCGATCCACGCTTCCGGTTCTTCGGGTACGTCGAATTCGGCCGGGACATCCATCTCGCGGACCTCCGCCGCTACTACCACCAGGTGCTCTTCGCCACGGGCGCGCAGTCGGACCGCCGCATGGGCATCCCGGGCGAAGACCTCCGCAACAGCCATCCGGCCACGGCCTTCGTGGCCTGGTACAACGGCCATCCCGACCTCGCCGGCGCCACGTTTGACCTGACGCAGGAGCGGGTGGTCATCGTCGGCGTGGGCAACGTCGCGATCGACGTGGCCCGTATCCTCTGCCTTTCGCCGGACGAGCTGCGCACGACGGACATGGCGGACTACGCCATCGAGGCGCTCTCGAGCAGCAGCGTGCGCGAAGTACACCTGCTCGGACGCCGCGGGCCGGCGCAGGCTGCGTTCACGAATCCCGAAATCAAGGAACTGGGCGATCTCGCCGACGCGGACGTGATCGTCCGGCCCGACGAAGTCGAGCTCGATCCGGCCAGCCGAGCGGCGCTGGAAGCCAGCTCCGACCGCACCCTGCAGAAAAAAATCGATCTCCTGCAGTCCTACGCCCAGCGCGCTCCGAGTGGCCGCAAGCGCTCGCTCCATCTGCGGTTCCTGGTGTCCCCCGTGGAACTGCTGGACGACGGCACCGGAGCCGTGGGTGGCGTTCGCCTCGTTCACAACAGGCTGGAGGCGACCCCCACCGGCACAATCGTCTCGGAACCGACCGACGTCTTTGAAACGCTTGATGCGCGGCTCGTCTTCCGCTCAGTCGGCTACCGCGGCCTGGCGCTCCCGGAGATACCGTTCCACGATCGTTGGGGAGTGATCCTCAACGAGAAGGGGCGAGTCGTTGATCCGGAGACAAATCAGCCGATCGTTGGCGAATACGTGACTGGCTGGATTAAGCGCGGGCCGTCCGGGGTGATCGGCACGAACAAACCGGACTCCGCGGAGACCGTCGCTTCGATGCTTGAGGACGCGCTCGCAGGTCGTACGTGGCAGCCGGAGCGCGGCGACACCGACGTCGAACACGAGCTCGTGCGGACCCGCCAGCCGGGATGCTTCACGTTTGACGAATGGCTGCGGCTGGATCGCATGGAGATTGAGCGCGGCGTCAAACTTGGCCAGCCCCGCTGCAAGTTCACGTCGGTGGCGGCGATGCGCGAAGCCCTCGCGGCTGCGTCAGGCGCGATGAAAGGCGAGAACAGCGGCCCCGAGCAAGACGAGCTGAAGCATCCCGCTCGACGTGAGCAGCCATAGCCCGGCGGCTCGCTCCCTGGTGTGAACCACGACTCCCAGCAGAACGTTGACGCCGAGAATGCCTGCGCCAAGGTAAGCGATGCGGAGCAGTTCGCTCTTGTCACCCACCCGCACGACGCCGCCGAGCGCGGGGAAGCTCAGTTGAACGACGCTGGGGAGGTCGGGGTAGCGCGCGAAAACGTAGCCGCAAAGTAATGCGCAGCACAGGACTCCGGCGGCCGTGGCCGAGAGCGCGATGCGGTCGCGCCAAAAGGGCAGAGCGGCAAGGCCAAACGCCGTCGACCGTTGTACGTGTTCCTCTACCGGTCCAAGCGCCGCGCGAGCCTGGATCTCCTCGGCGAATGCTGCCTGGTCCAGCACGGTGAGTGCATACGACTCGTCGTTGGTGACGATGAAGAGCAATTCGTCCGGGGAGCTGTGCGTCGAGTAGAAGAGCGTGTAGCCGATGCGCTTCACCTCGGCGGCGCCGACGTGGCAGCCCCACCAGTTGACGCCCTTCACGCGAGCTTCGTCGAGTGTCCGGCCGGGCACCATGCGCTGGATTGTATCGATCGGTATGACCACCTCGCGCAGTCCCCAACGGATCGTGAGCGTGTCGCGGTCGACGGTATAGACCAGCCGCCAGAGGCTGAACGTCCAGTTGGCGAAGATCGCGGTTATGAGCGCCAGAATGCCGGCCACCAGGATCGCCAGAAACGTCTTGAACTCAGGCGCGCCGTTGGCGGCAGTCCTGGCTGCAATCCCGGAGAAGATCGCTGCCCAGGCGGTGAGCCCGCCGCCGACAATCACGCCCAGCGCGCGCGGCGGCGCAACCGCGACCGTCTCTAGCGAGCGACGCGTGCGCGTGCCGGCGTGCACCAATTCTGGTACTTCTCGTTCTTTCCGCGGATGCAGTCGTAGAACAGTGAACTGAGCTTCCGCGTGATAGGCCCGATCTGTCCGTCGCCAACCGAGCGGCGGTCGACCTCGACGATCGGAGTGAGATGAGCGGCCGTCCCGGTCATGAAGATCTCGTCCGCGATGTAGAGCTCGGACCGGTCAATTTGCCGCTCGACCAGTTCCACGCCGAGTTCGTCGCGAGCGAGCTGAACGACGCTCTTCGCGGTGATGCCCTCGAGAACGTTGTCCGCGGGCGTCGGGGCGATGAGCTTGCCGCCGCGGATCATGAAGATGTTCTCCCCCGACCCCTCGGAAACGTGGCCATCGGCGTTCAGCATGATGGCCTCATCGAACCCGTTCAGGTTGGCCTCGGTCTTGGCGAGGGCGCTGTTGACGTAGATCCCGGTGACCTTCGCGCGAGGCGGAATCCCCGTATCGTCTACGCGGCGCCAGCTGCTGGTGTGGCAGCGGGCCGTCTCCGGCAGGTACGCCGGGAATGGGGTCAGGAAGATCAGAGTGCTGCTCTCGAGGTTGTGGAGACGGACGCCGAGCTGCTCTGTCGACAGGTACACCATCGGCCGCAGGTAGACGTCCTCGCTGAACCCGCTTCGTTCCGTCACTTCGAGGGCGAGTTCACAGAGCTGGTCGACGCTTTCATGCAGGGTCAAGGTGAGGATCTTCGCGCTCTGCGCCAAACGCTCGAAGTGCTCGCGCAATCGGAACAGATAGGTTGTCTGGGACTCCTCGTTCCAGTTGCCGCGGATCCCTTCGAAGACGGCGGTCCCATAGTTGAAGGCATGCGTCATGACGCCGATCTTCGCTTCGCTGAGCGGGACGATTCCCCCCTGGAAATACGCATACGGAGTCGGCATCTGTTCTAGCTCCTTACCACACGGGCGCCGGGATCGGGCCAAGTATACCGCCGCATCGACTAGAGGCAGCCATCACGGAGTGGCGCTGGCGCTCGATTCCGCCTTGGCCTGAGCATCGAAGAAGGTTTGCTGCCCGCTGCATTCGGGCACATTCGGTTCCTTCGAGACCAGCCGGTCGCGCACGCTGGAGGGCGGCACAGGCGGCTGGCGGGTCAGCAGAGACGTCGGCTCCTTCAGGGCGTCATCCAGGTACTGGACGAACTGGGCGTTAAAGGCCTGCAGGTCGGCCGGGGGGTTGAGGCTCTGCATATCGTCACGGAATGACTGCACGACGGAGGCAATGCCCTCTTTCGTCGTCTTGCTGATGAGCGCGTCCGAGAAGTTCTGCGTCCCGGTACAGATTTCCTTGAGATACTGCTCGTCGGTCAACAGCGGACCGTTCGCCGTCGGTGTGTTCTTCGAGCCGCTTCCACCGCCACCGCAACTCGCCATCGTGGCCGCCGCGACCAGGAGTAACAACACGACGGGCAACAAACGCAGCCACATGTAGTGCCATGCTACATGCGGTGTCCCAGCGGTCTACATGTTCAGAGAAGCAGCCTTTTCCCGGCAGAGCCGGGTGAACGCCGCCAGTTCTCGATGAGATAGCGCTGTTCGCCCTGGCGTTCGAGCGTGCTGATGCAGCAGCGGCCGGGTGCTTCCGCCGCCGCCCGCGCTCGCCCAACGAACGCATCCAGGCTGGAGGCGTCGGGAACGGCGAACGCCTCCGGGAACGACCGAACATCCTCTATCTGCGCCGCCGAGAGCTGCAAGAGCCATCCCAGGACGAGTTCCGCGAGCCCGACATGGAAGTCGCGGTCGCCGAAGGTAACGGCGATCCTATCGTCATCGGAATCGCTCGCTGCCGTGACCAGCGTGGCACCGAAGTGCGGTAGCGAGAGGTCGGTGGCGGCCCGGTAAATCGGGCCGAGCACAGGGTGCGGCGCCAGCACTTCCGCCGCTCGAAACGCATGCAGTCGGAACTCTGTAGCGTGCGCATCCGGCGCCAGGCCGACACCGCCCTCGGCCAGCCACTCCTCCCATTCGACCGCACCGGTCCGCAGGAGGTAGACGACGCCTGCCTGGGCGTCCGCGGCCGCCCGCACCAGCGTGAGTGCTGCAACATAGTTGCCCCACTGGGCCGCATGCAGCGCCTGTAGGCGCACCAGCCATGCACGTGACCAAAGCCCCATCGTGGCCGCTGTGATCTGCTTCCGGAACTTCGCTCCGCTCGACGCCTCCGCAATGCCCCCCTCGAGGCTCATCCCTTCGACCACAAGGTCGACATCGGCGCCCAGCACGAACCCGGTTTGCCGGAACGCGTCAACGCCACCGGCCGAGTCCGCCGGCGGTCTGGACGCTGGTGCAGCGACCCCGAACACGCGTGGCGGGCCCACACGCATCAGAACCTCCCGGGAACTCTAGTCACTATCGTCGTCGTCCTCATCGGCGTACCTGGCTCGAAGGTCAGCGAGCAGTTGGAGCTGGCGCGCCTCATGCTCTCGGTCGCCCGAGTAGTCCACGTAGAGCAGCCAGTTAAGCATCATCGGGTCGAAGCGCAGTTCTGGGAGTGCATCGAGGAAATCCAGGCCATGGATAGCGAAGTGCTGCGACCAGCCGGCCAGGGCATCGAAAGCGACAGTATCGTCCACGAGCGTCGCGCCAAGCTGAACGTCGTCCAGTCGTTCAGCCGCGGCAACTAGCAGCCGGAGCCCGGCGTCCAGGCGGTCCGTTATGGACTCGATCGTTTCCGAGCCGTCGGCTACCACCGCAGTGGCGTTACGTTCGTCGACGTCCGGCTGCGGAGCCCGGGCGTCTCCGCCTCCGTGGCGCGCGAGAGTTTCTGCATACCGTTCGACCGAACTCGCGAGATGTCCGTAGAGCCCACGGACGGTCCACGTGAGCCCGGGCACGAGGCGTTCTTCAGCCCCAGGCGGAAGATTCAGTGCGACGTACTTCGTGTTGGCCGTGTCCAGGATGAACCGGTCGATGATGGCCCGCAGTTCGGGCCGCACAGGCGGCGCCGTCGAATTCAATGCCGCCCGCGAGGGTGCCGCCGCTCCGAACGCGTCGAAGGCCGCGCGCGGGGAGCCTCGTCGCGGCCGGGTCGCGGTCCCAACTGTCGGATGCTGTCCCAGCCAGCGTACTCTGCGGAATCGCCGAGCTCTGTTTCGATCTCCAGGAGCCTGTTGTACTTCGCGGTTCGTTCCGAGCGCGCCGGTGCACCAGTCTTGATCTGACCGTCGCCGGTCGCCACGACGAGATCGGCGATGAAGGTGTCCTCTGTCTCGCCCGACCGATGGCTGATCACGGCGGACCACCCGGCGCGATGCGCCAGCTCCACCGCTTCTAGTGTCTCCGAGAGCGTGCCAATCTGGTTCAGTTTCACGAGCACGCTATTGGCGGCACGTGCCTGGATGCCGCGCCGGATGCGCTCCGGATTCGTCACAAGGAGGTCGTCACCTACGATCTGGCACCGCTCTCCGAGACGCGCCGTCAGCGCGGCCCATCCATCCCAGTCGTCCTCAGCGAGGCCGTCTTCGAGCGAACTAATCGGGTACTTCTCCACCCACGAAGCCCAGTGATCGACCATCTGCTCACTGCTGAGTACACGACCCTCCTTGGCGAGGGTGTACTGTCCGTTTCGGAAGAACTCGCTGGACGCCGGATCGAGGGCGATGACCGCGTCTTCGCCTGGGCGGTATCCCGCACGCTCGATCGCCTCCAAAACGACTTGAACGGCAGCCTCGTTGCCATCGAGGGAGGGGGCGAAGCCGCCTTCGTCTCCCACCGATGTCGCGGCGCCGCGATCGTGGAGTACTGCTTTCAACGCCTGGTAGACCTCAGCACCCATCCGAAGACCCTCCGCGAAGGTCTCCGCTCCCACCGGCATCACCATGAATTCCTGGAAGTCCGTCGAATCCTCGGCGTGCTTTCCGCCGTTGAGGATGTTGAACATCGGCACCGGCAATCGGTAGGCAGCGGGGCCGCCGAGATACCGGTACAGCGGAAGGTCGAGCGCTTCCGCTGCCGCACGGGCGGCAGCCATCGACACGCCGAGGATGGCATTCGCGCCGAGGCGAGCCTTATTGGGCGTGCCGTCGAGCTCACACATGATTCGGTCGATCGTGCGTTGCTCTGTGGCCGGCACGCCGCGGACGGCCTTGGCGATCTCGGTGTTCGCATTTCGAACGGCCTTGAGCACTCCCTTGCCGCCGTAACGGCGGGGGTCGCCATCACGCAGTTCAACGGCCTCATGGGCGCCCGTAGAAGCGCCTGAGGGCACGCACGCCGAACCAACGAAACCTTCGTCCAGCAGGACGGTGACCTGGACCGTGGGGTTGCCTCGTGAGTCGAGGATTTCGCGCGCGGCGACCTCTTCGATAAGCATTCCGTACTCCCCTCGAATCTGTTCTTGCGGGTCTAGCGCGGGACTTCTGGTGCGTCGCTCAACGGCACCAACGCCTCCGGCCCCGGGAGGTAGTCGATGTAGAGAATGCCGTTGACGTGATCGATCTCGTGCTCCAGCGCCTCCGCCATCAGGTCGTTCTCGGCCTTGACCCGAACCAGCTTCCCCGTTGTGGGGTCGATGCCCTGGGCGACGACTTTCACAGACCGCACGATGTTTCCGCGAAAGCCCGGCACGGACAGGCAGCCCTCGTCGAGATTGCGCTCGCCTGAGCGTTTCACGATTTCGGGGTTGACCAGCGCTACCTTCTGGCCATCCGCATCGATCACGACGATCTTCAACGAGACGCCAATCTGTGGCGCCGCGAGACCGACACCGGGAGCGTCGTACATCGTCTCCCACATGTCGTCGATCAGCTTGCGGATGGAGCTATCCACCGAGCGAACCCGCTTCGCTTTTTCGCGAAGGACCGGATCGCCGGCTCGTCGTATGGGCAGGATCGCCAATGATGCGCTCCGAAAACATCGAATGGTGCGCCGGGAACGGCCACGCCACGAAGTGTAGCCTCCCGCCCCGCGAGGCGCTTCTCTTCGTTGACCGCGACTTAGTGTCTTAACTACACTAAGTCGATGGCCGAGGCTACCGCGGTCGAGCCCTCCGATACGATCGACATTCAGCCGGCACCCCGCCGCGAGGGCTCAGAGCGTCGCGATTATGCCCTGATCGTGGTCGGAAGCGGCATCTCCGGCCTCTTCGTTGCACTGGAGGCTCGCCGCCTGGGACCAGTCCTTGTGCTCACCAAAGGCAGCATCGACGACTGCAACACCCGCTGGGCACAGGGCGGCATCGCCGCCGCTATCGGGCCACTCGATTCGCCCGAGCAGCACCTGGCTGACACTCTCACAGCCGGCGCCGGACTGGTCGATCCGCGCATCGCTCGCATCCTCTGTTCCGAAGCCCCGGCACGCATCAATGACCTCGTTCGCTATGGCGTATCGTTCGACTCGTTGGGCGGAGAGGTTGCCCTGGGGCGGGAAGCGGCACACAGCCAGTCACGGATCCTCCATGCCGGCGGCGACCGTACGGGCGAACAGATTGAGACCGCCCTCACCACCGCCGCGCACGATCCGACCATCACTGTGCTCGATTACACGTTGGCGACCTCGTTGATCGTCGACGGCGGCCGCATTCGTGGGATCGAAGCCGTCGATTTGGAGACCGGCGAGACGATCCAGTACACAGCGAACAGCGTCGTGCTGGCCACGGGTGGCGCCGGGCGTCTCTTCTCACACACGACCAATCCCGATGTCGCCACTGGCGATGGCATAGCCCTTGGGTTCGAAGCCGGCGCCGAGGTCACGGACCTCGAGTTCTACCAGTTTCACCCGACCGCGCTCCGCGTCGCGGATTCGCCGCCCTTCCTCATCTCGG
Organism: uncultured bacterium; assembly: GCA_963832795.1. GTDB lineage: Bacteria > Chloroflexota > Dehalococcoidia > Tepidiformales > Tepidiformaceae > CAWHVJ01. The sequence goes on along the minus strand of CAWHVJ010000005.1, from coordinate 8,202 downwards.
AGGCCGTCCGCGGGGAGGGCGCGACGCTCCGCAACCGCGAGGGCGAGGCCTTCATGACCCGCTACCATCCGCTTGGCGATCTGGCACCGCGCGACGTGGTCGCGCGCGCCATAGTCCTGGAAATGCGGCGCGGGGGGCGTGATTCGGTGCAACTCGACTGCACGGGCCTCCGCTCCATCGACCTCGCCGCACGGTTTCCGGCGATCTTCGCCTTCTGTATGAACGCCGGCATCGACATGCGCGCGCAGCCGATTCCGGTGGCTCCGGCGGCCCACTACCTGATGGGCGGTATCCGCACCGACGAGTGGGGGCGCACGACCGTGCCCGGACTCTACGCCTGCGGGGAGGTCGCGAGCACGGGGGTCCACGGCGCGAATCGTCTGGCGAGCAATTCGCTCATGGAGACCGTCGTCTTCGGCAAACGAGTGGTCGAACACATCGCCGGCGGCGAAGGCGGGGCAGCGGTCTCGAGTGGTGAAGCCGACTCGTTGCCCGGATCCCCAGTCGTCGAAGCCCCGGGCTCACACGAAGAGATACAGAGGCTCATGTGGGAGTGCGCGGGCATCGAACGGGACGCCAATGGCCTGCGCCATGCACTCACAACCGCCGAGGGATGGCACGGCAACGCCGACCATCCACGGCGGGCGCACTACGAACGGCGCCAGATGGCGCTCGTTGCACGCCTGATGCTTACCGCCGCAGCACGACGCGAGGAGAGTCGTGGCGCACACTTCCGCAGCGATTTCCCGGAGCGCGACGATGCGCGATGGCAACGGCACCAGGTCTTCCGCCGTGCCCCCTGAACCGCTCTCCGAGGATGCCATCAGGCCCGCGGTTGACGCCGCCCTCGCCGAAGACCGTGCCACCGCGGACGTCACGACGCTGTCGACGGTACCGCTGCACCTCACGGGCTCGGCCGCGTTTGTCGCGAAGGAGCCGGGGGTCCTGTCCGGGCTCGCCGTCGCCGAGGACGTGTTCTGGTGCCTCGACGAGGGCGTTGTGCTCCGCCGCGTCGTGGAAGATGGTGACAGGTTCGCTCCCGGCGACACCCTCGCCGTGGCGGAGGGGCCGGTTCGGGCGCTCCTCCAGGGAGAACGCGTCGCGCTCAACTTCCTGCAGCGGATGACCGGCACGGCGACGCTGACGCGCGCCTTTGTCGATGCCGTCGCAGGCACCGGGGCGGTGATTCTCGACACGCGAAAAACCACACCGGGCCTGCGTGCCCTCGAAAAGTACGCCGTCCGCTGTGGCGGCGGAACGAATCATCGCTTCGACCTCGAGTCGATGGCGATGATCAAAGACAACCATCGTGAAGCGCTCGCCCGCGCCGGCAAGACGCTCGCGCAGGGAGTGGCGGCGATTCGCCGCCGCTCCCCGCACATTCAGGTGGAGGTCGAGGTCGACTCGCTCGACGAGCTCGACGCCGCACTGGCAGCTGGACCCGAGTGGATCCTCCTCGACAACATGTCCCCCGCCGACATGGCGAGGGCCGTCGTTCTCGTGGACGGAAAGGCGAAGCTCGAAGCCAGCGGGGGAATCACGCTGGAGACCGTGCGGGCCGTCGCAGAAAGCGGCGTTGACGCAATTTCAGTTGGGGCGTTGACGCACAGCGCTCGCGCGCTCGACATCGGCCTCGACCTGGCGTTTTAGCCGCGCTAGCGGAGTTCGACGCTCTCAAGGAAGCCGATGGCGCCGCGCACCTGCTCATCTGGCTGGTGCTGGTTTATCTCAAGCGTGTACTTCGGGAGGTGCCGGAGTCCCGCCGTAAGGTAGCGCCAGTCGACGTCTCCGTCGCCCGGCGCCCTGTGGTCGCCGATGCCCGAGACGTCGTGGAGATGGGCGCCGATGCACCGGTCGCTCAGGGTGTCGAGCCAGGTGTTCCGGTCATTGAAGCCCAGGCGGTGCAAGACCTCGGCATGGCCTACGTCATGCCAGTAGCCCGCCTCGTCCAGGCTGAACCCCTCCAGTAGCACTTCGTACTCGTCCGGCTGGGGGATCTCGTGAAAGTGGTATCGGTTCTCCAAGCCGATCGCGATCCCGTGTCGGCGCGCCTCGCTCACCAGCTCTCCGAGGGACTGTCGCGCCATCGCAACGTTGGCTTCAGCGCCCAACTTGCGGCGGGCGATCGCCCCAGCAAGGCACTCCGCGAACCTGGGTTCGTCCGCGCGGCCTGAGTCGAACATGCGCCGCATCTCGAGCTCTTCTTCGAACATCTCCGGCACGTCACTCACCTGTCCGAGGTGCACCACGAGCCGATCAACGCCGATGGCGCCGGCCCACTCGATGCTCTTGAGCGCGTAGGCGACCGCCCCTTCTCGTTCGACGGGGTCGACAGACGCCAGGTTGAGGTGCGAATTGCCACGTCCATCCGAGTGAGCCAGCCACGGCGCCGGCTGGTGTACCGACGTCACCGGGAGCACGTTCGCTTCGAGGATCTGGCGCAGCTTCGCCTCGGACGTGGAGTGGCTGATCTCGATCGCGTCGTAACCCGCGTCGGCGGCGAAGCGGGCAAAGTCGGCGCCGTCGGCGAAGCGTTCTTGTTGGGCGTACATCGTTGAAAGCGCCAGCGGCTTCATTTCGCGGTCCGGTCCTCCATCGACGACGCTGCCGCTCGTCGTTGGGCAGCAACCTCTCGTCGAGTAGCTCGACTATAGCGCGCGACTGCGAGCAGGAGCGACGGCGCTGCAAACGCGACCGCGAAGCTCACCAACAGACCGCGCCCATCATTCAGCCCCAACACGGGAATAGCGACGCCGGCCACCACCGATGTCAACAAACACAACGGCAGGTAGCCAAGACCCGCGTCGCCGCGGGTGCCGACCGAAAGCACCAGCCACGGGAGGAATCCGCAGATCAGCCAGCCCAACACGAAGAGGGAGAGGAAGATCGCGTCGAAGAGCACGCCCGCGCCTTATGTCACGATTCGCTGGATGTCGAACACCGTCACGAGCAGGACTGCTCCCATCAGCAACGCGAAGCCCGTGAGATGAACCAGCGCCTCTTTTTCAGGAGCAATCCTGCGCCCGCCGCGCACGATCTCGACGAGGACGAAGAAGATCCGGCCTCCATCCAGCATCGGCAAGGGCAGCACGTTGAAGATGGCGAGGTTCAGGCTCAGGAGTGCTGCCAGCTCGATCAGTGGCCGCCAGCCTTCCTGCTGGATGATATCGCCCGTCTGGCTAGCGATACCCACCGGCCCCTGCACAGCCGGGCCATCCTGGGCTGCAGCGCCGCCGCCGCCACCACCGAAGCGCACCTGCAATTCATTCTTGCTGATGATCATCGTGTCCCAGAGCGACTGCAGGCCCTTGGGCAGCGCTTCCCATGGCGGATACGAGACGCTCTCGGTGAACGGGTACAGCAATTGGCTCTCGGTGCAGTTGTCCTGGGCATCGAAGGCCACGCACGTTGATGGCGGAGAAACGCGGATACCGGTCGGGCCCTCGTTGTCCGGCGGATGCCAACGGGCGTAGACCTGCGCCGTCAGGATCGAACCGGCCCGCGAGATCACCCAGGTTTGCGTCTTTCCGAGGTTGAGTCGGTTCGCGTAGATCAGCTCGCTTGTGTTCTTTATCTCGCGACCCTCAACGTCCAGCACGAGGTCACCCGGTTGGAGTCCTTGCTGAGGTTGACTCCCGTCGCGCATCTCGCCCGTGATCGTCGCCTGGGCAGCCGGCGAGTCTGGCGAGACTGCAGCGACCTGTGCCAGGCTCAGCGAGCGTTCGCGCGGCACCATGTACCCGACCGTTAGAAGCACGATGGCGAGGATGAAGTTCATGAACACGCCGGCGAACATGACGGTCAACCGCTTCCAGCGGGGCGCCGCCGCCAGCGACCGCGGGTCGGTCGGATCTTCCTCCCCAAGCAAGCGGACGAAGCCGCCGATGGGCAGCCAGTTCAGCGTGTACTCGGTCTCGCCCTTGCGCATGTATGTCCACGCGCGCGGCGGAAATCCGATCCCGAACTCGAGCACCTTGATACCGAACGCCTTCGCGGCGAGGAAGTGACCAAACTCGTGGATCACCACGAGCGTCACAAGAATCCCGAGGAACGGGCCTGCGGCGCGGACGATGGCTACGGGATCGATGGCGAGGAACATCAGGACGTCACCAGCGGTTTCACGGCCTGTGCAGCTTCTCGCGCCCACGCGTCTGCTCGCAGCACCTGCTCTAGATCTGGATCGTCGACCGATTCATGCGCTTCAAGCACTGACTCCACGATCGCCGGGATATCGAGGAAGCCGACCTCGTGCGCGAGGAATCGGCCAACGGCGATCTCGTCGGCAGCCGCCATGGCCGCCGGATACGTTCCACCGCGCCGGCCTGCGTCCATCGCCAGCCGTAAGCAGGGAAACCGTGAAACGTCGGGTCGGCCAAAGTTGAGCGTGCCTACCGTCGCCAGGTCCAGCGTCGGCATTGGCGGCGCCGGCATCCGTTCGGGATAGGCCAGAGCGCACTGGATTGGCAGCCGCATGTCCGGCACTCCTAATTGCGCTTTCACGCTTCCGTCGCTGAACTCCACGAGCGAATGGACGATGGATTCGCGATGCAACAGAACCTCGACCCTTTCCATGGGCACGCCAAACAGCCACATGGCCTCGATCGTCTCCATGCCTTTGTTCATCAGGGTCGCGCTATCGACGGTGATCTTGGCTCCCATGTTCCACGTGGGGTGGTTAAGTGCCTGTTCAGCGGTGACCCGAGCCAGCTGCGACGTATCGAGGTCGCGGAAGCTGCCGCCGCTGGCGGTGAGCAGTATCCGGCGAATGTCGTGCTTCTCTTCCCCCCACAAACATTGCCAGATGGCCGAGTGTTCGCTGTCCACGGGGCGTAACTGGCCTCCGCCGGTGAGCATGGCCGCGCGTACGAGATGCCCGGCCATGACGAGCACTTCCTTGTTCGCGATCGCCACGGGTCGGCCGCGCTCGAGCGCCCGCAGTGTCGGAGTGAGGCCGGCCGCGCCCGCCGTTCCGACCAGGAGGATATCCACGTCGTCGGCGACCGCAATTTCGTCCATCGTCGCGACGCGAGCGCCGGCATGGGCTACCGCATCGTCCAGCTCGCCTGAACGCGCAGCAGCAGCGACATAGCGCGGCTTCACCTGAGCAACCTGCCGCGCCAGTTCGGCCGTGTTGTGCCCGCCGGCGAGCGCTACCGCCTGGAAACGGTCGGGGAATTGGCGGATGACATCGAGGGCTTGCCGCCCGATCGAGCCGGTCGAGCCGAGAACCGCAACCCGCGCCGGTGGGCGTTCCATGACTTGCATGCTAACCGGTCGTGAGTCCGCGAGACAGGAGAACGCTTCCAACCGGCGCTCGCGGAGGCAATACTGCGTCGGTGCTCCTTATTGCTGACGGCAACAACCTGGCGTGGGCCGGTTTCCACGCTCTCCGGCGACCGATGGGCGCGGAGACGCCTGAACAGAAGACCCGCGCTGCCCTCCTTGGGCTCGCGCAGCAGGTCATCGGCATCGTCGTCCGCGGTGGGGAGCCTCCGCGGCCGACAGTCCGCAACGCCGCGATAGCAGGCCCCGCCATCAGCCGAGCGGCAGTCTGCTTCGATGAAGGACGGCCGCTCCGGCGACGCTCGATCTACGCCGGCTACCAGATGGGCCGCGAATCCAATCCCGCTTTCATCGACAACGAGCCGTTCGTGGTCACGGCTATCGAACAGTTCAGCGAGATGGCCGGCGCACTTCCGATCCAGGTGCTCCGCGGTACGAACACCGAGGCCGACGACCTCGTCTCGGCACTCATCCTCCAGTCGCCGGCCGCGCGGATCCGCATCGCTTCAATGGACCGCGACTTCCTCCAACTCGTGGACGAACGCGTTTCCATCTACGCACCGGTGAAGCGGGTCATCGTCGACGACGCGAACTTCGCTGAGGCGACCTCACCGCGTGACAGCAGCGACCGGCCGGCCTACTTTCCGCGGGAACGCTTCCTCGACTACCGGGCCGCCAGCGGGGATGCCAGCGACAACCTCCCCGGCATCCCCGGCGTCGGAGCGCTCACGGCGGCGAAGCTCCTCGCCCATGCCGCACTCGACGAATACTTCGAGCGCCCGGCCCTCGTGAACACCGCTTTGGAACGACGCAACGTCAAGATCGAGGGCGCCTTTCGCAGCGGCGACGCACGTGTCGTCGTCGAGCGGAACCGCGAGATGATGGACCTTCGCAAGGCGGCCGCTGGCTACCCGGACCTCGGTCCCTACACCGCCGAGGGTTCCTGGGACGAACGCGCCTTCCGTGCCTGGGTGGCCGAACAGCGCATCGCCGGCGTCGAAGTCGAGGCCGCGTGCAGAGCGTTCGAAGCGATCGCGTCCGCCACCGACTGATTGCGCCACATCCCCCGCGCCCGGCGTAGAATCGCGGCTAATCTGTCGGGGAGAAACACCGTGCCGCACGCAAACGTCAATGGAGTGTCGCTTTTCTACGCCGAGGATGGCGCCGGCGAGCCGATCCTCTTCCATCACGGCTACACCGGCGCCCACGACGCATGGTTGGACCTGATCACGCCGCGCCTCAAGGACCGGTTCCGCTGCATCGTCATGGATGCTCGTGGAGCGGGCGATAGCGAGCACGCGCCCGACCAGTACACGATCGCCCAGTACGCGGCCGATGTAATCGGCATGGCCGACCACCTCGGGCTCGACAAATTCACGTATTGCGGCCACAGCATGGGCGGCGTTATCGGCATGGAACTCGGCATCAACTATGCCAACCGCCTCAACAAGCTCATCCTGGTCGCTCCGGCGCCGTCCGACGGCGTTCAGGCCCCAGCGGAGATGCACGAACGTTCGCGCCGGCTGCGCCAGGAGCAGGCCCGCGAAACGATGATCCGCGAACGCACCCTCATGGCCGCGCGCGAAAGTGCCGTCGACCGCATCCCGCTCTCGGTAGACCGCGCACTGTCGGTGTCGGACGGGCACTTCGAACAGTCGTGGCAGGAGCTGGTTGATTCCCGGCGCGGCGAGCAGCTCAGCAGGGTGTCAGTCCCGACGCTTGTGATCGCGGGAGCCGCCGACAGCCTCCTTACAGCCAACCTCGCCGACTTCCAGCGACTGCCCAATGCTACCCTGCACGTGTTCAGCCGCGTGGGCCATGGCGTTCCCAGCGACGTCCCGGATGAGTTCGCCGAGGTCGTCGCTGACTTCATGCAGCATGGCGTGGTCACCGCGCAGACGCTCCAAAACCGCCTGCAGGCCGCTGCTGCAGCCCGATGACGGGCGCTACGGCTGTTCCATGTCCCAGACGTCGGTCCAGTTCGCGAGCGACTGGCCACCGTCGGCAACGATGACGGCGCCGTTGATATAGCGCGCCGCCGGCGAGCAGAGGAACGCACAGATCTCCGCCATCTCCTCGCGCTCACCCAGGCGGTGCGCAGGGATGTCGCGGAGTTGGTGCGACTCGTAGTCCTCAGTGCCCAATAGCGCGTATTCCTTCTCGCGAAGCGCTTCGGTCGCGATCGAGCCAGGGGCCAACGCGTTCACCGTAACGTTGTGGCGTCCCCAGTAGTTCGCCAGCGTGCGGGTCAGGCTCACCACTCCGGCCCGGGCGGCGCCGGAATGAGCGAACGCCGGCGCACCACGCTCGAACGAATAGACGTGGACGATGTTGACCACGGCGCCGGACCTCGCGTCCATGAGCAGCGGACCTGCGCGGCTGAGCACGTTCCAGGTGCCGTTCAGGTTGAGGTCGACCACCGAGCGCCAGCCCCGGTCGGTGATCTCGGACGGCCGGGCCGGGAACTGGCCGCCGGCGTTGTTCACCACGAAATCGAGCCCTCCGAACCTGGCCCTCGTCGCGTCAAAGAGACGATCCACCTGCTCGAGGTCGCGGATGTCAGCGGTCTGCGCCAGGCCGGTCACGCCCAGACTTGTCACCTCTTCGGCGACGGCGGTCAGCGTTTCGATGTGCCGGCCGGCGACCACCACATTCGCGCCCAGTTCGGCGAAGCGCAGCGCGATGCTGCGCCCCATGCCGCGGCCGCCCCCTGTGACAAGAACGGTGCGGCCCTCGAACAGTCCGTCACGCAACACGCCGAAATCGTTCGCGGCCAAGGCTCCCTCCGGTGCGGCGGAACCATACCAGACCACAGGACCGTGGCGGTTACTCGGTCTGGAATCGGAAAGCGCTGCGAGACTGGCGGCACCAGCCGGCACGATATACTGGCTCGCGCCGGCCAGACGTTGCCCGGCAACC